>NZ_KI912107.1:8424-1208424 GCF_000517085.1 Saccharicrinis fermentans DSM 9555 = JCM 21142
GATCGTATAACTCTCCAGTGTTTGTATTATACACCTCTGCATATCCCATTAGGAAACTCTCGTATGTGCGTGCAATTTCGCTCGCTGTTGGCTTATGTTTGTTAACGAATAAGCCATTCAGAACCTCGAGAACCATGGCATCAACTTTACTAGCGTTTTTTCTAGCGCGACCTTCAGGATCCTTTATTATTGTATAATTACCAAATCCTTTATAAGCCTTGTAAGCCTCTCTAAAGCGCTTTTCGTTGCTTGGCAAGTTGTGCGTTACATTATATTTTGCTTTTAGCGTATCGTTAAACGAAAGTGCGTCAACCCACAATGTTTTCCCAATTCCCCTTGTGCTTCCTTTAGCAACAATACGTGCCTGCATTCTGTCTTTTTCAAGATCAATAAGGCCTAACATTACGCTAGCGTTAACAATGTACTGCTCCTGTTCGTGGGCATGTAGATAATTATCGCCCCGTTTAAAATTTTGAAAATATTCAACTGTTTGTGGCAATACCTTATAATATCGCTCCAAAATATGATCGCATTTGCGCGGATCACCAATCGCCTCCTGTATCTCCCTGTCTAAGCTATCAAAGTCAATCAACAACTTACGCCCATTGCCTCCCTTTTGTAGACGTTTTATTCCGTACGGTAAATCTTTATAGCGGCGTATTTCAGCCTGTAGGCTATTGAGCTTTGTCCAAAATTTAGGAACAAGCTCAATCCATTCAACTGCTACTTTATTATTTAACCAAAGATGAGGCATAACTATTAATTGTAAATTACTTCTGAAATAATTCCATTTCAGCTTTTAATTGTTCTTTCATTGATTCTCGTAGTTCAACTACTTTTCGTAATGCATTCATGACAATATTATACCGTTTAGCTGTAGGTCTCTTCAATATCATCCTCACATTGTCCCGCGACAGTCCTAGTAAATTTGCTATCTCAACATAATCACCAGGCTTCTTTTTTTTCAATACTTGTTTGTCAGTCATTTTTTTTATTACATTTGTTCGAGTCATGGGACAAAATAACGAACATCTTCGCACTAAACCAAATTTACAACGATGAATTTCGCATCAACAAAACACAGAATATTGCAATATATTGACCATAAGGATATTACAAAGCAGGATTTTTTCAAAAAAACAGGATTAAAAAGAGGATTTTTGGATGCCGACAAGCTAAATGCCAGCGTAACCGATATCTTTATTGCTAAAATAATCGCAGCCTTTCCTGAATTAAACATCGAGTGGCTCATCACAGGCTTAGGCGAAATGACAAAGTCAACAAGGCAATATGACACTGCTGATAATGACTTTAGCCTTGCTTATGAACCTAAAATGGAGTATCAAACTGTACCTCTGTATGACATAGAGGCATATGCGGGGTTGGTACCACTTTTTAAGAATGGGGTCGAGAAGCCATTAGAGCATATAAGTATTCCTGGTATTCCGAAATGCGACGGTGCTGTTCATGTTACTGGGGACAGTATGTATCCACTACTAAAAAGCGGAGACATAGTACTATACAAGAAGATTAATAACATTAAAGACAATATTTTTTTCGGGGAGATGTATTTAATTAGTGTAGATATGGATGGAGAGGAGTATGTCGCTGTTAAGTATATTAACAAAAGCGAACTTAAGGATCATATTAAACTAGTTAGCTATAATCAATACCACGCAGAACGCGACATTCCTCTCGAAAAAGTAAGAGCTCTAGCCTTTATTAAGGCAAGCATACGTATCAATAGCATGAACTAATGTTACCAAATCAAACAACTACACACATGTTTTTCAAACTATAATCATAGTAGAAATATCTTATATACCTATAAATTAAATACTTAACTCTTGCGAATATTTTCGCTTCGTTGTCATTATTCGCATCGAGTTATGCATTTTAGGCTTTATTGTATAGTTTCATATACGTATTTAATGCCTCAATGCACTAAGATTTTAGCACAATTGTCCATCCAACTGTCCATCCAACTGTCCATCCAAACAAAAAACCACCATTTTTGGACCTTCATTTTGAGGCAAAATATTGGCACAAAAAAAGGAGGTGTATACAACAACCTCCTAAGTGTTTTAATCCTATTATAAGCCCTGTAATTAAAGAAAACTAGTCTTTTAAAAGCCCTTATTAAATGTAGTGATATCTAATTTAAAGAAATGGTTTAAAAAATTAAAGTCTGTTTAAAGTAAAATTAAAGTTTAGGGTCATTCCGTTTTTTCTAAAAAACATCTAAGTAATTGATTCATTGCAAAGTGCATTTTTCACAAAGGTACTTTTCGTTTTTATACCCATACAAGAGGATAATACAAGTCTTAGTTCTCAAAAAAAATATTGTGAAAATTTTGCAGGAAAAAGAGGGCTTAATATTGTTGGTTATTTTGGTGGAACGTACGAATCTGCTAAAACCGATGACCGAAAAGAATTTAACCGTATGCTCACCTTTTTAAAACGCTCAAAAAGCATCAATTACGTTATAGTATATTCTTATGAACGCTTCTCTCGTTCTGGCATCAATGGAGCTTCCATTGCCAATGATTTGCTTAAAAAGCATGGTATTATAACATTAACTGTCACACAGGAACTTGACCCAACAACTCCTTTAGGTGTATTTCAGCAAAATATAATGTTTCTTTTCGGTCAGATGGATAATGAGTTGAGACGAGATAAAGTGGTAACTGGAATGAAAGAACTGTTAATGAAAGGTCATTGGGTTTGGGCTGCTCCAAGAGGTTATACTGACCTTAATAAAGGAAAAGCAACTGAGCGTAATTTAGTAGGGAATGATGAAGGTAAAATATTAAAGAAGGCTTTTGAATGGAAAGCATATAAACAAACTCCTAACGCAGAAATATCACGTAAATTAAAAACATTGGGCGTTGATATTTCTGAAAAAAGATTACACAACCTATTTGCATGACAACTATAAACAACATTTACACCCAACTTTTGGCACTGACCCCACAGTAGGGCATAAAAAAAGGGATTTTATCAAAACTGACAAAATCCCCGCTTTTGTGATCCTGGCAGGATTCGAACCTGCGACCCACAGCTTAGAAGGCTGTTGCTCTATCCAACTGAGCTACAAGACCATCATGTATGCCCTTTTTTCTAAGGCGATGCAAAGATAGAAAAATATTGTTTCATACAAGAAAAATGTATAAAAAAAATAATGATATTTTTAGTTTGTGGTTTTAATACATTTTTGATGCAACGATTCTCTTAAGTGTGAGTCTATTTTTAATCCAAGAGTTGCATTAGAAAATCTATATTGTTGTTATCGGTTTTTCCGTTGTATTTTCTGGTACAAGCTATTTTCGCCAATTAGTTATATTTGATAATATGCTTTATATGTTGTGCTTTAACGAAAGATTGCAGGAATTACTTCGGAGAAATTGTTACACCTTTAAGCATCACTGCTTTCCATTCCTTATGCTTTGGTTTAAGATGTATGCTGTAATTACCAGTTTTGTCAAGTTCTATTTCACCTACATTAAATGTTTTAAACCCTTCAGTTGTGGCTATTTTGAATTCTATTTTTTGATCACCTATCATTAGTTCTAGTGCGCTTTCTTCTTCGGAGGCTATGTGCATAGAAATGGTATAGGTGCCAGCTTTATCAACACTAAAATCCCAATCTACCGTTGCCTTTTCATTTGACCATTGCTCAATGCAATCCGTTTCTTTATTGTAGATTACATGAGAGCCAATGACATTATTAATGATTGATTTTTGAGCAGGTAATAAAATGTTTCCTTCATCATCTGGTTTGATATTGTCGGCATCACTGACAATTGGTTTTCCTTTCAATTTTAATACAATAACTGAGCTAATTGAATCCGGAGCTTCGCCTGCCAGGGATATTGTTGTGCCTTGCTCATCAGTTTTAGTTTTAAGTTTATTAGCCTTATCCACAAGCAAATAACAAGATTGAACTTTATTGGTAACTGGCAGAAACAGGTTGCCACTTTTCGGCCAATCAAACACGTTAAGATAAAGTGTGGTATTTTCACCTTTTGTTCGTGTTGTTATACGCCCCCAGGCAGGCGTGCGACAAGGACTAGCGCTGGTACCATAAATCGATTCACTGTTTTTTTTCATCCATTCTCCCATATTTTTTAAACGCTCAACGCTTGGTTCGGGGATTAAACCTTCGGCTGTTGGTCCTACATTAAGAAGAAAGTTTCCACCTTTACTAGCAATGTCAACAAGATTTTGTATTAATGTTTCTGTAGACTTCCAGTTGTGATCGTAGCTTTTATATCCCCAGGTGTTGTTCATCGTCATGCACGATTCCCAATCGCCAGACAGACCAGTGCCTGGAATAAATTGTTCTGGCGTACTGATATCTCCTTTATAGTCCCCACCCAATCTGTTGTTATGAATGATTCCAGGAGCAAGTTTTAATAGAGGTAAGAATTGTTCCGCGCGCTCTTTATTCATTCCTCGTGGCGTATCCCACCATAATATTGCAGGTTGGTATTGTGTTAAAATTTCTTTTACCTGAGGCACTGCAATATTTTTTATATAATCATCCATATCATGCTCCTGAGCAGGATCCCACTTGCCTTTTTTATCCTTGCCTCTGGCTGAACCACCCTGATTCCAGTCCTGAGCTTGAGAATAATAAAGACCTAACTTAATGCCATGTTTTTTACATGCCTCTGCCAAGGGTGCAATAAGGTCTTTCCCGTAAGGGGAAGCATCTACAATATCCCATTTCGAAACTTTGGAATCGAACAACGCAAAACCATCATGATGTTTCGAAGTAATCACAATATATTTCATACCGGCTTCCTTAGCTAATTTTACCCATGCTTCAGGATCATATTTAATGGGGTTAAATTTCTTAGCAAAGCGTTGATATTCTGCCATGGGAATGCTTCCATCGGACATAATCCATTCGCCATATTTGCCTACCTTTTCACCTTTGTATATTCCTGCAGGAACCGCATAAACGCCCCAGTGTATAAACATCCCAAATTTTGCCGCACGAAACCATTCCATGCGCGTATCACGTTCAGCTTCGGTTTCATTGGCATAAGGATCTAATGAAGAAGCGTCTGTTTGAGCCTGCACAGCACTCATCGTTATTATAAGAAACAGACAATTTAATAGTATTGATTTCATATTGATTATTTTTGTGTACCCCATTTTTTAACTCTGATTTTCCCTTTGTTTTTCCTTAGTAAAGTGAATCGCTTCAGTTTTATTGTTTGATCACCTTATAACTTTGAATAGAACCTTTAGTATCCACAATTCTAATAATATAAATACCTTGATTAATCTTATGCAAATCCAACGTTATTTGGTCATTGGTACTTTTGGTTTGTAGCATTAAAATACCTGTGGAATTATAAATCTCAATTACTGCATCCATACAATGAGTGATAAGCAGTTTGTCTTTGACTGGATTGGGATACAATGAATGCCTACTATTGGCATCTTGTAATTCCGAGGTGTTAGTCGAGATTTTTTCGACAGAAAACTGAAGCCAATTGATATTTCCAACATATTTTTCGGAACTATTAAAGACAAGAAACACATCATAAAAACCAATTGAGTTATTCAATGAGGCTGTCACTGTTTCCCAGCTTTGCCAATTTCCGGTATTAGGCATTTCCATACTTCCTATTAATTCACCAGTTTCGGAATCTAAGCGAACCTCAACAGTTCCGCCTGAATATTCACTTGCCAAACGTGCATTAATACTATGTACCTCACTAAGATTGATATTACTAAACATCAGCCAGTTTCCATCTTTAACAGAACCCACATTTTCTCCACCATCTGTATCGCTACAGTTTTCAGTACTAGTTCCATTTGCTTCATCATAATCCTCGGCTTCTATCCTCGCAAACGGATCTTTTCCTTTCGTGATAATTATTTGAGAGACATCATAATATTGTGAAGAGCTCTCTGAATTAGACTTTATAATAACTTCTAATATTGTGCCCTTTAGTGCCTGAGAAGAAATCATCATTTGATTAATATCACCAATCGTCTCGGAGAGAAGAATTGGCTGTTCATCATCTAGTTTATAATAAATACTCAAGTAATCAGACTCACCCAAATCACCTATTCCATCAACAATAACATGAATGTTAACATCAGATTCACAAGATATATCCATCAAACCGGAAGACCATTCTATGGTATTATTTCGTACTGTAAAGCCATCATTATTATAGGGCAAATTGCACTCAGTTACGATATCGGTAGCTTTCAATTCAATCCAATTTATATTCCAGTCATCGCTTTTCGATGATATACGTAAAGTTTGTATCCCTGCTTTTAGGTATACGGTTGAATCTGTATTAATTGTTGTCCAGGATTGGTTTCCGCCGGTATTGTTAAAAACAACCTGATCAATAGACTTTGTATTGATGCTAACATCAAAATTTATAGCATTTTCACTGGCAACACGGTAACTAAAACGATATAAGGCTGAAAAAGGCACTTTAATTTCATATTCCATCCAGTCGCCTGTAGTTATAGATGTTACTATAGAATCTCCATTAAGGTCTGTAGTTTTTTCGAGCAAAACCCCGCTCATCGCATCATATTTATCTGCTTCAATAAACAATGAATCCTGAACATTGACACTAAAAGTATCGATAGTCTCTACACCACATGCATTAAGAAAAGTAGCGATGTAATTACCACCCTGACATTTTTGTATATCGCTTAAGCTTACAACTTCTTCGTTAGAAGAAAAACCATTCGGTCCAGACCAACTCCAGCTACCTCCCACGGTACTTAATGGGACTAAAGAGACCGAAAACCCAGGAAATACAGTTACCTCTGATTGTTCCTCCTTGCTGAATTCAACACCCTGTAAATCGAATGTAGTTATTTGCGAAGTAATTTGACTTTTATAGCATTCGGGTGTTAGTGCAAGCCAGTTAAGGTTCCATCCTGCAGAATTTGCTAGAATATGAATGGTATCCACTCCTTCGCTAAGATAAATAGGTGATGAAGAACGAATAGTTTCCCATATTTCATCTCCATCTGTAGCATCAAAAGTATTGGCTTCTATGATTTCTCCATTCATTTCAACTGAAAAATTGCCATTGCTAACTCCTGAAATTCGGTAATCAAAATAATATGTTCCCGTTGAAGGAATTGTAATTTCATATTCCATCCAATCATCAGCATCGATATTTGATACTTTACTGCCTTCACCTTCATCGCTTGTAGTAGTTGTTTCTACACCCAACATATTGGTATAATCTTCAGCTTCGATAGTTAAGGCAGCATCAAATGTGCAGTTGTTTTGTGTAATATTATTATTTGTCCCATTATCAACTACAACGCCACAGCTGACTATTGTATTTGCATTTGCCGTCGATTTAAGAACAATAGGGTATTCTGTTTCGTTGGTGATGTTACAATTATCACCTATCACAACAATTGATCTAAGGTTAGGATCAAGCGGTCCTGGAGTACGATGAAAAACAATGGTGTGACCACTCCCGTCAATCTCGGTAATATCATGAGGTCCTGTAGCATTGGGAGATGGAATAATTGTCAACTCGATATTTGTATTTTTTCTACTTAAAGGAAAATCAAGCAAATTATCGTAGGAGAAATTACCCGATGAGTTTATAATTTCACCATTATTTGTTACATTATAATTCGTTATGCCACAGTCAATAGATTTACAGTTGGTTACTGTTGCGGACGAAGCTAAATAGAGCCTTACTCCCCCCCCTCATCATTTTAGCTGTACAATTTTCCAAAGTAACACTACCCGTTGATCCATACGATCTAAAACCGTCTTCAGAAAGGGAGAACACTTCATCGGTAGGGATTGCTCTATTGTCTTCATAGGGCATTACATAACCAGACTGATAAGGTAAATCGTACGTTTCCGTTTCTTCGTATAATTCAGCATAAGCACGTGTTCTACCTTCTACTAAAGTATTTTTTATCACTGTTTGGTCAGCGTCTCCCTGCATATATATTCCATGACCAAAAGCTCTTTGCTGAACTTCAGTGCTGTCAATAGTATTGCCAACACCAGTTATGTTTATGCCACAGCGTTTATCCAAATAGAAAACATGATCTGAACCAATACCATACATACTACCGTACCCGTATGGATAGGAGCCTCTTACGGTTAGTTTAATTCCAACTAACAAGTTTCCATTTCCGGTAATAGTAATGTCGGGTGCACCTTTAAGTCCCTTACACACAGTGGAAGTTTCACGATCCTTGTTGTATGCACTAAAATCCGTTACCTCTGTCATTCCATTACTGTAGACATCTTCAAGTTCCATCCCTCTTAAGGTATTATTATCTCCTGAGATGATGATATAGCGATCACTTACACTACCAACGGTGCATGTTATATGAACCCCTGTGAGATCAATGCTGTTGTTAGAACCAGAGCAGATAATGTTCCTTTCGTCGCTGTCCAGATCACTCATAGAATAGGTACCTGGTGTCATTACAATAGTTTGATTGTTTTGTTCAACTGCCTCACGAAGTTCTGCCAAAGAGTTAACTATGGTTTGCGCATTTGCAGAATAAAATGATAACATCATAATGGTGATCATCATTAGTCGATTTTTTTTCATTTGGAATTTGTTCTATTTTATACAAAAAGGCACTTTGAATATTTTAGTACTATAATTGATATAAAATTAGGCTCAATAGACTTTTAAAAATGTAGAACTGGATTATTTTACTATCAAAATGGATTAAAAAGGATGCATCTTATCATCAAAAAAAAGACAATACTTCAATGATATGAAACGAACACGAATTTTAGCATTTTAAAATACACACAGAAGAATGATTAAAATTTCCATATGACCATGGAAGATGATTTACACAGAGAGATATGATTATTCTGGCAAGTTCCATATGGCAAATGAGAGACAAATTATAAACTTGTAAAACTCATATTTATATTGAAGAATTCTTTTTTTGGTATTGTAGAGGGGTAATACCAAATTTATCATGAAAAATTTTAGTAAAATAAGCATGAGATCTAAATCCTGCCATAAAGCTTATTTCACTTATTCTGTATTTTTTTTGAAGTATTAATTCTGCCGCGTATTTGAGTCTTATATCTCGAATAAAATTGCCTGTACCATTTCCGGTTAGTGAATTAATTTTGAGGTATAATTTTGTTCGACTAACACCCATTATTTTTTCTAGGTCGGTTGGAGAAAAATTACAATCAGGTATATTTTCTAAAACAATCTGAGTTAACTTTTCTAAAAATTGTTCATCCAGATTATTGCTGGTTACTTCTTTGGCAGGAATTAAAACAGATGTGGATTTATATTTCTTTTTTAGTCTTTTTCTCGATTCTAATAAATTTTCAATTCGGGCTTTTAAAATGCTCAATATAAAAGGTTTTGAAATATACTCGTCAGCTCCGGTTTTAAATCCTTCTACTTTATTTTCTGCCAGATTTTTAGCCGTTAATAAAACCATTGGTATATGACAGGTATCAATATTAGTTTTTATCTGGTGGCACAAATTAATGCCATCCATAATAGGCATCATAATATCGCTAATGATTAAATCTGGATAATATTTTTCCACTTTCTCCAATCCATCTTTCCCGTTTATAGCTTCCTTAATATTGTAGTTATTTTTTAATTCATCCTTAAGTTGTTTTCGGAGTTTTCTATTATCCTCCACAATTAAAATAAGGGGCAATTTATTATCTGGATTTAACTTGATATCCTCCTCTACGGTATTTTTGTGTTCAGAAAAATCATCCGTAGCAGCAATGTCAAATTCAAGAGATTCTAATTGGTTTAATTTAAATTTGTAATTGTTTAGGTTAAAATTCGTTTTACTAATTTGATTTGCTTTTAAATGCTTGTTACCTAATGGTAGTAACACAATAAATGTGCTTCCTTTGCCCAGTTCGCTTTCAACTAAAATATGCCCACTATGGAGTTCGACAAGACTTTTTGAATAATTAAGGCCAATACCAGTGCCTGTATTGGAAGCATCCCGACTATAAAATCGTTCAAAAATATGTTTTATTTGCTCCTTACTAAGACCGATGCCTGTATCCTGAACTTTAATTTCAACATATTTTCTTTTTTCTTTTTTCTTTTGATAGTTAATAAGTGTCTTTTTGTCCGATATGTCTGTTCTTGAAATTGATAAAATAAGCTCACCGCCATTCCCTGTGTATTTAATGGCATTTGACAATAAGTTATTGAGAATTTTCTCATATTTATCCGGATCAAACCAGGCTTGAATTGTTGAATTTGAACTTTGAAAAATGAAGCTTATGTTTTTAGATTCACCAATTCCCTTGAATAAATTAAATATTTCATGTGAATATCTTACAATATCAGTCTTTACAGCAATCAAAGGTAATTGGCCTAAATCTGTTTTTCGTAAATCTAATAATTGATTGATCAAATATATTAGCTTATTGGCGCTTAGGTTAATATCTTGAGCAGCTTCCTTACATTCTCTGATATTATTGGATGATAATATTTTTTTGATTGGGGTAAATATTAATGTAAGGGGAGTTCGGAACTCGTGAGATACATTAATGAAAAATTTTAAATTTTGCTGATCTTGTTCACGTTTCTTTTCCTCATGTATTCGTTTCAAAGAATAATGTCGTATAAGCAAAAGAATAAGAATAAAGGATAGTGCATAAAGAGAATATGCCCACCAGGTTTTCCAAAGGGGAGGCAATATATTAATAATTAGAGAAACACCTTCTTCGTTCCATAAACCATCAGTATTAGAAGCCTTTACTCTAAAAACATAGGTTCCTGGATCGAGGTTTGTATAGGTAGCTTCTCTTTTGTTACCTACATAATTCCACTGTTTCTCAAACCCATCCATTATATAGGCATATTGGGTTTTTTCAGGAGAATAATAATTAAAGGCAACATAATCGATTGTTAATACGGTTTGTTCATGGCTCAATGTAATTTCATTGCATCTGCTAATGTGTTTTTTAAGAGGTGAACCGGGGGTATCAATACCGACATGTTTATTAAATAGCCTAAAGTCGGTAAGTTTAATCTCAGGAGCTTTTTGATCAAATGAGATACTATCGGGATGAAATATATTAAACCCATTGTTCCCTCCAAATAGCATTTCCCCATTTTTAGTTTTGCATTGTACATTAGGCGAAAACTCATTGTCTTGCAGTCCATCAAGAACAGTAAAATTTCTAAAAGTGCCTGTTTCAGGATTAAAACGTGAAAGTCCTTTTTTGGTACTAATCCACAAATATCCTAAGCTATCTCCCAGAACACTACTTATGTAGTTGCCAGGTAAACCATCGTCAGTAGTATAAACTGTAAAGGTGTTATTTACACTATCCATTAAATTCAAACCATATATGGTACCTATCCATAAGTTCCGTTCGTTATCTTCGTAAATACACTTTATATCGTTATCTGAAATACTTTTAGAATCTTCCGGATTATTCTGAAAACGAGTAAAAACACCTGTTTCTCTGTGAAATAGGTTTAGTCCATTTTCGGAACCAATCCAAATGTTATTTTTATTATCCTTTTTTATTACCCATATGTTATTGCTTGAAATGCTGTTGGAGTCAGGGGTGTTCATATAATGGGTGACAACATTCTTTTTTGTATCAAGTACATTTAACCCTCCTGCTGCTGTACCAATGAATAAATCATCTTCAACTTTTAACAAAGCGTAAATCTCACCCGAATTAATACTCTTAGGGTTATCAGGGACTGGAAAAAATGATTTTGATTTTCCTGTTTTTTTCTCAAACAAATTTAATCCGTGTGAGGTGCCTACCCATAAATAACCAGGGCGATCTTCTGTAATACAAAAGATAAAATCACTACTTATTGAAAAGGGATCTGAAGGGTCGTGTCTGTAGTGGGTAAAACTTAATGTTTGGCGGTTGAATTTACTTAATGCACCTCCTACCTTCGTGCCTATCCATATATCCTGCTCTGAATCCTGGTAGATAGATCTGACTCTGTTATTTTGCATACCACTAGGCAAATAATTGTCTTTTATATGAACAAATAAGTTGTCATTCTTTTTAAAAATATTTATACCGGAATCAAAGGTGCCAATCCAAATATTGCCGGACTTATCCTCACAAAAAGACATTATAGCATTACTGTTAATCCCGTTGGGATTATACTTGTTGTATGATATTTTATGGCTTGTCCCTTTTGTATTATCATAATAATAAACGCCTTTTTCACGTATTGAAATCCATTGGTTTCCATCGGAATCGTTATGCGAAAGTATTTCTTTATTGAGAGAGGGTTCAGGTAATGTAATTGCTTTAATAAGCGAATCTTTTGTTAATTTAAAGTATGTGTTTTGATCGCTTATCGTACCTACAAACACCGAGCTGTCCTTATAAAAATTCAAGCATCGAATATCTAATCCAGGCAATAGATGCTTAAATGTTGAAGTGCTTGGGTTAAATATTTCCAGTCCATTTTTTGTTCCAACCAGCAGACCTCTTTTCTTATCTTCTAGTATGCAATTAACACTATTGCTGATAATTGAATTCGAGTTATTTGTTGCATGACGATAATTTATAAGCTGATAATTATTCATATCCATACAATATAAACCAGTATTGTTAGTACCTATCCAAAGTTTGTTTGAGTCACTAACAACTAATGATAATACTAAGCCTATTTCTATACTATCATTCAAAATGTTGTTGAAACGTTCAATTTTACAGCTCTCTAGATTTAATCTATTTAACCCATTTCTGGTACCTATCCATAAATTGTGGTTATTGTCTTCTGTTAAGCAAGAAATAAAATTATTGCTAAGAGTTTGACTATCGGTGGGTGAGTATACAAAGTTGGCAAAGGAGTAACCATCATACTTGCAAAGGCCGTCTATGGTACCAATCCACATAAATCCATCTGAATCTTGTAAAATAGTTTTTATCGAATTTGATAATAAGCCATCGTTACCTGTTAAGTGTCTAAACTTTGTCTGTTGAGAGTACACAGAAAATTGTACAATAAAAGTTAATATAGATATTATACAAGTAAACTTCATGATTCAAATATACTATATTCTTTGTAGAGATTTTAAGATATATTCTTTCTAATTTTTATGTTTACTTTTGTCCAATTGTAGAAGCTCAATTTGTTCTTAGTTTCCTTTTGTACATTGTGGTAAGTAAACACTCAAGTCCATATTATTCAATTTTAGGTTCTTACAAAATTGAGTAGTTGTCATTCCTGTAATGGGGGTAAAGAGTTGATTAAAATTAGTTACTTTGTTAAAATCTAGAATAACGGCTACTTATGAAATCGTATTATTTATTTTGTGTAATAGTGTTTTAGTGGGCAATATTTTATCATCAATAATTTCTTCTTTGTACTTTTTCCTGTTGCTATAATTGTTTTAAGGATTATCTCATCTGCAATTGGTCTCTAAATCTCCTTGTTAAAAATTGAATTTAGCTTTAAACCAATATTCAGAGTTATCTTTATAGATAGCAAAGACTCCATTATCGCCATGAAACCAATCGTAACCAGCCAGTAAATGTATCTGGTCGCTTAATGAATAATCGGCGCTGGTTCTATTGAAAAATCCAGAGTTAGAGATATCCAAATAAGTAAAACTCGATAATTTTAATGTGCTTCGCAATGTTGATTTTGTAATGCCAAGAGTAGCAAAAACTGTATTCCTTTTATTAGCTAAAATATCAACATAATCTGAAATTAATTTATGTGAATATTGTGCTGTAATATTCCATTCTCCTCCTGGATACCAATCAACACCCCAAAGGACATTAGTTGTATTACGCTCAATTCTTTCACCACTATTTGTCTCCTGAAGTTCTCCAAAGTATTCAGCAGCCTCGCCTCTCATAACGAATTGTCCAACCGGAAATGAAAAATCCATTCCCAGCATATCCATTCGATTATATTGTCCATGGATAAAAACCGTATCGTAAGCTGAGGAAGTAGTACTCTCAAATATGGGGAATTTATTCCAGGTATGAAGTGCTGATATACTTATGTCAACACCTGATAAATAAAATGATGCACGACCGCCGTATTCACTATTGCTAAAAGTTTTATCAGGATATTTATCAAGATTTGTTTCCGTTTGAATACCATCATAGGTTGAAATAACGGACCATGGGTTATTAACAGATGTAGGGACAATAAAAAATGATGATACTGGAATGAAAATTGCTTCAACAGATATTTTACTGGTAAAATACTTCAATTTTAAGGCATTTACCGGAATGCGGATATCATCATAATCACGAGCCAAAAACTCAGTGTAATCCAAAGGAGAAACAACATCAGTAATTCGCAAACCATCAGCTACTCCCCAAATTACAATTTGCCTCCCAACCTTAAA
Source organism: Saccharicrinis fermentans DSM 9555 = JCM 21142 (assembly GCF_000517085.1). Lineage (NCBI taxonomy): Bacteria > Pseudomonadati > Bacteroidota > Bacteroidia > Marinilabiliales > Marinilabiliaceae > Saccharicrinis > Saccharicrinis fermentans. Next base: position 22,777 of record NZ_KI912107.1, read on the forward strand.
ATCCCAATTATCAGTTGTATGTTGCAAAAATGCTTCCCGTAACTCAATGCCTGTTTGGTCTTCAAGTACGCTGTTGTGTATTGAGTTAAGTGAAACAAACATATATGACTTACCCTTACTTGCTTCAAGTTCGGTACGTAATCGGCTACGTGAACTCATAAAATCGTTAGGGCTCTGGCTGCGAACAGCGTGGTAGGTGTCGGTAAAACCACTAAATTTGAGTTTTAGATCTTTATCCTGACCGTTGAGCATTATTGGCAGCAATAACAGTAAAATAATATAACTATGTTTCATATGTTTATAATTTGTTTCTCAATGGTCATATGGAACTCGCCGGGATAATCATTCACCTGTGTGAGAGATCACTCTCATGGCTCGTTTCATATTTTTTTAAACTAAAGCACCCCTTTTTCTAATTTCGTTACTGTAAAAGCATTTTCATCAATATCGATATCATACTTAGGATTCTCAATAAGAATAATGGTTTGGTGATTATTTTGTACATTTTTCATATCTAATTTTTTAGCCACCCATATTCCATCAACCTTTTCAATATCCGATAGTATAAGTTTACGGTGTAATTCACCTAACTTGTCATAATATTCTACTTTTGAGGCAATAAGACAATCCTGACGTATCCATGATATTTTTTTTGAATAAATATCACGGCTGTCTTTTGATGTCGATTCAACGACCCAGTATTTATGACCATTCACAGATTCTTCTCTTAGTAATTTATGTTCGTCTTCATCTACATTACGGCTACCCATATCATCGTAGGTGAAGTCGGTTCCCATGAAATAATCTTTCTTGGCAGATGAGCCGCTTATACGACGTGTTTTTTTCATAGCAGGCAGGTATAGCCATTTATCATCGTCCTTACCTATTTCATCATAATCCCAGGTGAGAAATCCCGTTCCTTTCACATCTCCAGGATATTGAAAGAACATAAGCGTTTTGCGGTCTTTCTTATCTGTACCTATATCTATAGAATAAGAAATAACTTTACGTTCACGTACACTTCCACGTTTATTGATCAGTTTCATTGTCATTTCCGATGAACGTGTATCTCCATCGGGTCGGTCTTTTACCTGTTGTATAATGTCGCGACCTGTTTGTGCCGATACTCCTATGTGAGTAAGCATAATAGCGAGTGTAATAATTCCTAGTTTTAAATTTTTCATTGTTTGATTTTTTTTACGTTATATTTTTAACATATTGTATTATTTACCGTTTCTTTATTCTCTCTGCCAAATATTTTAAACCATTGAAATAGAACTGGGGTTATAAATAAATCGGCAAGCAAAGCAGCCACCATACCCACTATTGCAAGCATTCCTAAATTCACAAAGCTAAGTGCTACAGATGTAGTGTAAACTAAGAAATTAGCTGATATAGTAATAGTTGATAACACAAGGGCTACACCTACTACACGGAATGATTTGTTGATAGCATCCTTATAATTACTGGAACGGGAAAATTCTAAATGCCCATGATTAATAAAGTGAATGGTATCGTCAACTGCTAAACCTAAAATCATAGGAATGATAGTGGCAGTCATCATATCAAGCGGAATACCCAGCCATCCCATAACACCGCCCACAGCCAATGCCGGAGCTATATTTGGAATTAAGCCAATTAAACCAATGCGCGCACTACCAAAAACAACCATCAGCAGAATGGCAATAATGATTAAAGCTAAGGCAAATGACTGCAACTGCCCATCAACAACATACTGCATCATCGTGGTAAACTGAGGAATACTGCCTACGGAAGTGATGCTGGCATTAGGAAAAAGATTTTGGACTTCGGTTGTTACCTGGGCAAGTTCTTTTTCGGCTGTACCCGAATTGTACGATTTTAACTCCACCATCAAACGTAGTCGCTTATAATCATAGTCTATCCAGTATTCCGATTCTGTACCACCTGCATTTTCGTATAACAATAGCATTTGTGCCACCTGATTTTCATTATCCGGAATGGCATAGTAAGCGTCATTATTCTCGTTCAATGTTTGACTCAGGTCTTTTATAATGTCGAGAATTGATGTCGTACGTTTTGTAAGTTCAAGACTTTCGACAAAGGCACTTGCCTCTTCTAATTTTTTCAAATTTTCCGGTTTCTTAGCTTCATCATTATCTTTAAACTCTATCAATACATCATACGAATAAAGGCTGCCCAGCTCGGTTTCGCATATTTCAAGCAGGTTATTCACATAAGGAATTTTACGCCCCATTGTTTTTTCTATGTCAAATGCCGACTCCACTTTCGTCATTCCGATAGCCAAAAAAACAGCAACAAGTACCGATATAACAATGATACTTTTGGAATGTCCTAAAACAAAGTCTCCCAATTTACTCATTTGGCGGTCGAGCCAACAGCCTCCTTTTTGGCGTATTACAGGATGCGGTTCTTTATCTTTACCAAAACTTAACAATGCCGGCACCAAAAACAACACCATTAAAAGTGTAAATAAAACACAGGAAGCAGTTCCTATACCAACAAATCGTAGCGGTTTCATAGGAATAACCAGAAAGGTAAGTAATGCCGACATGGTGGTTAATGCTGAAAATAGTATGGGCCAGCCCAATTCTGTAACCGCTTCTTTCACCGCGACTTTACGTTTGCCATGAAAGGTAAATTGTTTTTTGAAGTACGAAAACAGATGAATATTGTATGCAATGGCTATGGCAAAAGCAAGGATAACCGGAATTGATGTCATTGAGCTATCTATTTTGTAGCCTATATGTCCCGTTAAGCCATATAGCATAACTACTGCTGCAATAGAAGTAAGTAACGGGAACAAAACACCCCGAATAGATTTGGTGGCAAATGCCAATACCACTATAGCCAGAAGAATAGCCAGCCCCATTACACGTCCCATTTCTTTGGCAAAAAAATGTTGTTTTTTAGTACTCAAGTAGGGCATTCCTGTAGCGCGTGGAGAGATAGCCGAATATTTTTCTTTGCTTATAATATGCTCTGTTTGCTGTCCAGTAAGCATATCGGGACCAATATTACTAGTCTGTTTCCATACTGAATCTTTTGGAAAAGTCCGAAGCTTCAAAAGAATCCATGACAAACGACCATCTTTAGATACCAATTTCCTGGCAATATTGGGTTTACTGTAGACTTTTTGTCGTATGGAATCCAGCAAAGCAGGGTCTGATGGAATAACGTCCGGCACTATTTGTTCTATCTGCATCCCATATTCTGTGCCGGTCATAAACTCAATATCGGTAAGCGATGTTATTTTTTCGGCATAGGCAAGGCTGTCCATTAATTCATTGGAGAGCTCACGTATCAATTCAAGCGATTCTTTACTAAATGTATTATCACATTCAGTTAGAATAGCTACAAATTCATCGTTGCCAAATATCTCTTTGAATTCATCGGTTTTCACCAGCATAGGGTCGCCTTCAAGAAAATACCCGTCCCACGACGATTCCATTTCCACCTTTGGTAAGCCCATAAATGCTATGCCTACTAACACAATAGATGTTACTATAATAAGCCACCTGTTTTTTATAATTCCGTCGGCTCTTTTTTCGAACCAATTATTTATCTTTTGTATGTTCATATTATAAATTATTTGACATTGCCTTAAGCGAAATGCTAAATTTTAAAAGCCAATAATTCCATTTCTTCTTTATTTTTTCTGTCATTGAATAAAGAATCGAATTGTTAATGGTATTTAATTAATTCGTTATCAATACTTGAAACACGCTTCTGTGTTTTTATTATTTAGTGACAAATTCTAAAAGGCCGATACTGTCATCTGACGTTCTACCATCTTAGCGAAGACCCCCTTGTGCTGTTTCAGCTTATCGGGAGCACCATTTTCTACCACACTTCCTTCGGAAAGAACTACCACTTTGTCAGCATTAGCAACCGTGCGCATGCGGTGCGCAATAATCAGCACGGTTTTGTTTTTAACCAGTTCTGAAATCCCTGTCTGTATTTTCGTCTCGTTTTCCACATCGAGCGAGGCGGTAGCTTCATCGAGCAGAACGATAGGCGCATCTTTTAGTAAAGCACGGGCTATAGAAATGCGTTGGCGTTCGCCACCTGAAAGGGTTTCACCATTTTCGCCAATTATTGTATTGTACTTATTAGGAAGGTTCTCTATAAATTCATGACACTGTGCTAGTTTTGCAACTTTTTTCACCTCATCGTCTGTTGCATTTTTCCTTCCCAAACGAATATTTTCCATTACGGTATTGTTGAACAATGCTACATCCTGAAAAACAATGGCAAATTTTTTCAGTATAATTTCGGGCTCTATCAGCGAAATATCTTTCCCTCCGATTGTTATGGAGCCCTTATCAATATCCCAAAAACGGGCTGTTAGTTTAGCGCAAGTACTTTTCCCGCCTCCGGAAGGTCCTACTAATGCAGTAATTTCTCCTTGTTTTGCTATGAAACTAACGTTTCGAAGGGTTTGCTGTCCTTCTTTGTAAGAAAAATCCACATTTCTAAATTCTATATCATAATTAGCTGGAGCGAATTTGCTGCGGCCTGTTTGGCGAGGCATATTATCCATTTCTTTCATCCGTTTAATGCGAACGTTAAGGTATAGGAGTATTGCAAAATTATTCATGGTTTCAATAAAAGGGTCGTAAATGCGTCCGACGATGATGAGAAAAACCAGATAGGTAAATAGACTGATTGTGCCACCTGCAAGCAAAAATGCGCCAGCAAAAATAACGCTGGGAAACCCTAGTTTCAGGGTAAAATGTGATAAATTAAGAAGTGCTCCTCCCACTAATTCGTACTTAACCAAATTACTTTCGTATGAATCAAGTTCTGTATTTAAATCCTGCAAATATTCATTTTCTTTGTTGTACGATTTTATCTCCTGCACCATATCCATACCATCTTGTATTGTATCGGAAACAATGCGTTTTTGATTGTAAATAACCTGATGCCCTTTGCTTTGTAATTTTTTGGATAAGGAAAAAACCAAAAAACCCACAGGTACGACCCAAAACATAGCCAAGCTCATTTGCCAATTATAGATAAACATAGCAATAGACATTATAAACAGACTTGCTAGTGAGGCAAAAAGCTGGGGGATGGAATGAGAAAATAATTGTTCTATTTGCGTAGCATCATCCATAATGGTTGAGCTTAAATCGGAAATATCTTTTTTACCAAAAAAAGACATTGGTAACTTACGCAAGGTTTCGGCTAGTTTTATTCGCCTGCTGGCACCTTCGTTATATACTTTAGTGTAAGTTTTTGCATAATCGATGAAAGCAATAATGTACATTACCGCAAATGATATTGCAGCAAATATTACATAGAACCAAACATCCCTAGTTAACGAATCACCCGTTTTCCAATGCTTTATATAATCGTCGAGGAAGGCAAATGCCAACACAATGGGTAACATAAAACTGAGGTTTAATAAAGTATGCCACAGTATGGCTGTTTGTAAATCTTTGGCACCGTCTTTACTGAGTGCATATTTATGTTGAAAAAAACGTATCATTTTTCTATACCTTTATAATGTTGATTTATGCGTTTAAATTTTAGCTTATAGCTATTACCTTATTTTTATGAAGTGATAAATAGCCAGACACATACAATTAATTTACAGGGTCCATTTTACCGTCATTTGGTATTCTTCCCACATTTTTTTGTAAATGCCATTAAAGGCTAATAAATCGTTATGCGTTCCCTGCTCGGCTATTTTACCTTTTTCTATTACCAAAATCTTATTTGCATTTTGTATGCTTGTTAAACGATGGGCTATCATAAGCGTCGTTTTGTTTTTACTAAGTTCGTGCAATGCTTTTTGAATAATATGCTCATTTTCAGGGTCGGCAAAAGCCGTTGCTTCGTCTAACAGAACAATAGGTGCATCTTTAATGATAGCCCGGGCAAGTGCTATGCGTTGTTGTTCTCCTCCCGAAAGGTATGTCCCTTCTTTTCCTATTAAAGTATCAAGGCCTTCGGGCAGGTTGTTTATAATTTCCCGGCTTTGCGACAGGTCAATAGCCGGTTGTATCTGTTTTTCACTTGCATCAGGATTCCCATATATTATATTCTCCCGCAGCGACTTTTTAAAGAGTTTTGTATTCTGAAAAACGAAGGCTGTATTTTTCATTAACTCTTTATTCGAAAGCGATTTAATATCCTGTCCGCCAATAATAATATGCCCGGAATTTACGTCCCAAAAACGAGCAGCCAGCCGTGCAATGGTCGTTTTCCCTCCTCCCGAAGCACCCACCAGTGCCACGGTCTCTCCCTGCTGTACTGTAAAAGAGATGCCATCTACAGCATTGGAATCAGCTCCATCGTAAGCAAATACGACATCCTTAAATTCAATAGTATAAGACACCGGCTTTGTACTTTTTGGGGGGAATTCCATTTTGGAATAATTGAGTATATTGTCGAAACGCTCAATGGTTTCTTTGGCTATGTTAGCATAGTTTTGAAAATACATGCTACGCATAAATAATAATGTAAAATTGGGGGCAAGTATCAGATAAAAAATAAAGTTGATAATTGTTAATGCAACATTGCCTCCTGCGGCAATAAACAATATGGCAAATGGCGCAAGAAAAAATGCTGTACTCTGCATTATAATGGTATAAAAGGACATAGGCTTTTGCCACATGATGGTGTAGGCAACAACCATTTCTTTATATTTCATTATGCTATTAACAAATTGTTTGAATGAGTGTACACTTTGCCCGTAAGTTTTGACAACAGGGATTCCTCTAACGTACTCTACAGCCTCGCTACTCATCTCTTCCAAAGAATCCATATATTGTTTCCGGAATTCCTCTCCGGCTTTACTCATCATAAAGCGTATAGATATTGCGCCAAGGACAATGGGAATAAGCGAAACCAGACCCATACGCCAATCAATAATAAACATTAATGCAAGGATGATGAGAGGTGCAATTATTGTTGAGGCCAGGTCAGGGAGCTGATGAGCCAAAAAAGTGTGCGTCTGGCTAGCGTTATCGTCAATTACCTTGCGCATTTTACCGGTTTGGTTTTTATCAAAAAAACCAAGCGGCATATTTATAATTTTGCTCATCCCAACTTTCCGCATCCCAACTTCTACATGAAAGGCCGCCAGATGAGACGACATAAGTGAAAAAAAATACACCAACATGGCTGCAAATGCTGAAGCTAAACTCATCCAGGCATAAAACTCTACACTTTGGAAAGTTATACTTTCTGTACTTGCAAATAACTCTTTAGCAATAAGCCAGATAAACACAAATGGCAATAGTCCCAGAGCCGACGATAATGCAGATAGAAAGAGAGATAATGAAAATAAATACTTCTTGCTTCCTGCGTAGGGAGTCAACTTTTTTAAAATAGATTGTTTTTTTTGTGGTTTCATATACTCTAATTTGCTTTTCAGTTGTCTTATGGAACTCGCTGTGATAATCATTCACCTGAGTGATAGATTACTCTTATGCTCGTTTCATACTTTTATATCTTTAAGTTAAAGGGTGTTATTATGAATTGTGTTCATGGTACATATCTTATGTATTCTACCTTTGAATTAATGTATTATCGTCTTCACAGCACTTATATCCCATTTGTAGAGTAATGTGCTGTATATCATAATCTTGTTGCAATATGTACTCTAATTTATTTTTAAGAGCCATCATTTCGTGCATTGAGATATTGTTCTTTACATTGATATGAGCCTCAAAATGTGTTTGTGTGTCATCCAGCTTCCAAACATGTATATGATGTATGTTTTTTACCTCATTAATTGTTTCCACTGTTTTCTTTATTTCGTTGAGATGAATATTTGAAGGAACTGTCTGCATTAGAATATCTACACTCTGTTTTATAATGCCCCAGGTGTGATAAATAATGTAAGTGCCTACTGCAATCGTGATAAGCGGGTCTAGCCAGAAAACTTCAAAAATCCATATTGCCATACCGCCAATAATTACTGCAACAGAAGATAGTGTGTCGCCCATAAGATGCAGGTAGGCTGCTTTGGTATTTAGATTATGGTCTTTCTCATTTTTTAATATCAATACAGAAAAAAGATTGGCTAACAAACCGAATGTGGCTACAATAAACATCAATTCTCCTTTTATTGGAGAAGGAGTATTATACCGCTGCCAGGCCTCATAAAAAAGAAAAATACAAATAGAAATTAGTACAATAGCGTTAAAAAGAGCTGCTAATATTTCCATTCGTTTATAACCAAAAGTATGGCGCTCATCAGGTTCTTTACGGCTTCTTTTTCGGGCGAAAAAAGCAATAAGTATAGCCGAAGAGTCACCAAGGTTATGAAGCGCATCAGATAGTAATGAGAGGCTGTTTGAGATAAGTCCGCCAATAACTTGAACCAGGGTTATGGATATATTCAATAGGCTTATCCACAGTAATTTTTTTCCTGTCAAATCAGAGGTATGAGCAGGATGATGATGTGAATGTACATGGTGTTCTTTCATATTTAATACTACTTTTTCATAAAATTTGAACAAAAAAGAACAGTGTTCTTTTTTGTTCAAAAAAATTATTATCTTACTCTCATTATTTTTTTCCATCCGGCAGTTCCAAATTCCATGTATTCTCGAATAAATTTTTCTAAGGCCTCTGGCGACAAATCGTGCATCACCAATTCAGCAATAATACTCATCCACCACGAACTCATGGTATGAATAAAAAATACCGAGACATCTCCGTTTATCTCCGGATATTTTTGTTTCATTAAGGCAATATATTCGATGCCGGTTTGCGTGTGTTTATCGATAAATTCATTTCTGAAATTTTCTAATGACGAACCCGATGATTTAAATATTAACAGATTAAAATCCTCTTTATAATTGTTAATAAGCTCCACAAACATGTCAATTTGATTTCGCATATATTCATCCGAAGTAAAAATATCAATACTAAGATACTCCGAACTGTTATGTTCCTCCATTAATTTATCTAGAGCCAGCAACACACTGGAAAGTACTTCGCAAAAAATCTCATCTTTATTTTTGTAATAATTATAGATGTTACTCAAAACAACATCGGCTTCTTTTGCAATCGTACGCATGGAGGTATTTTTAAATCCGTTTTTCAAAAACTCTTTACGAGCTACCTCCATAATACTTTTGCGTACGTCGTCTTTTTGTATTTGCATAATGAAGTTTTATGCTACAAATAAAGAACATTGTTCACTAATGTGCAATCCTCATTTCTAATGATTTTACACTCTCTTTAGTCATTAAATATGGTATGTTAAAATAATTGTTACAAAAGGGGAATATATTTTTTGTGATAAAGGGAAGAGGCTCACAATATGGGAAATAATCATGTAAGCCTTTTCAATTAAATATATATTGAAATATATAAACACATGTCTTTAATTTCTACTAATAAATATGCGGTACTCGTCATGTGAAATCATAAATGTTTGTGAATTAAAGTCATTTCCTCGTAAATAAGTATACCATTCTATGGGTTCGCGATCATTTATCAACCATAATGAATTCTTGTTGTCAATTTGAGCTAAGCGATTCTGTAATTCACAAAATGCAAATTGTAAATCGAACTTTCTAACATCTAAAACATTAAGTGTAATTGCCATAATTCTTTAATTTTATATTGAGCCAATTATTTTAGAGGGATCAACCCAAAGATTAAATTGTTCTTCGGTTAATAAATTTAGAGCTAATGCTGCTGCTTTTAAGGTCGTGTTTTCTGCATGGGCTTTTTTTTGCTATTTTGGACGCATTATCATAACCTATATGGGTATTAAGTGCAGTAACCAGCATCAATGAATTATTCACTAATTCTTTGATACGTGGATTATTAGGCTGTATTCCTGCAACACATCCATCACTAAACGATTGACAAGCATCGGCAAGTAATGCTGCCGATTGCAAAAAGGCGTTTATCATTACGGGCTTAAAGACATTAAGTTCAAACTGCCCATTTGATCCTGCAATTGAAATGGTAGTATCATTGCCCATTATTTGCACACATACCGTAGTAAGCGCTTCTACTTGAGTGGGGTTTACTTTACCGGGCATAATAGATGAACCGGGTTCGTTAGCTGGTATCGAAATCTCACCAATACCCGAACGTGGTCCAGAAGCCATCAGACGAATATCATTTGCTATTTTCATTAAACTAACAGCCAATTGCTTTAGTGCACCATGTGATTCAATAATAGCATCGTGTGCTGCTAAAGCTTCAAATTTATTTTGTGCCGTAACAAAAGGTAAACCTGTAAGTTTTGCTATATTTTCTGCAACTTTAACAGAATAACCTTGTGGTGTATTTAGTCCTGTACCTACTGCCGTACCGCCCAGTGCTAGTTCGGACAAATGTAAGAGTGTGTTTTTAAGTGCTTTTATGCCATGCTCTAATTGCGACACATAACCCGAAAATTCTTGTTGTAAAGTCAAGGGAGTTGCATCCATCCAATGAGTACGACCAATTTTTACCACTCCTTGCATTTCTTTTGATTTAGCTTGGAGAGAGTTTTTTAGATTCTCTATTTTAAAAGTTGTTTTTCTTATTTATACCTCGTGGGCTTGCCCAGAGGTAGTTGACTGAAAACAGTTCTTCTTTTATTCAAGTCAAATCCGTTTATAATCAGTAATAAATCCATTCTACTAGAATCAAGTAGCTTAAAACATGACACCCAAAAAATCATTAGGCGTAACATTTTCCATGTAACTTTCCAGTTCGATTGATGTAAGCATTTCTTGTATTTGTTTTCGATTATGCGGCATACCTGTTAACAAATTCTCCAATTCAGCAACATCTCGTGTATTAAAAAAATCGCCGAATATTTTTATCTGCATAATTATTCCTTTTTGAACATCCATTTTTATTTCAACATGACCTCCTTTTGTTCTTATCCCTTTTGTGAAGTTATATTGTGGCGACGAACCAAAATTCCAATCCCACTGACTGTATTTCTCTTCAACAAGTTTGTTTATTGCTAATGTATCAGATATCGAAAATTCATATATCTCCGAACTGGTGTAAATATTACGCACATATTTAATAATGCTGTTTTCAAGTTCATTAAGCGTAATTGGGACATTAAGATGCTCTGAGATATTTGTTACCCTACTACGTACTGATTTTACAGCTTTATCTTGGAATTTTAATGGGTTTACTTTTAATGCCTTTGATAAATCTGGTAATTTAGAGCTAAATAGTAAGGTTCCATGTTGAAGTACTTTCCCTTTGAATGTACATTTAGCATTACCCGAAAATTTCTTTCCTTCTATAGTCAAGTCGTTTCTTCCTTCAAATTTAGCATCAACACCAAGGGCTATTAATACATCTAATATTGGTTGTGTATATTTTTTGAATCCTTCGGTTTCATTATTCTTCTCTTGCATAATAAAAGAAAAGTTCAAATTGCCAGGATCATGAAATACAGCCCCTCCTCCTGATAATCTTCTTACCACATCAATATTATTTTCCTTTACATAGCTCGTGTTAATTTCGGCCAGCGAGTTTTGGTGTCTACCAACAATAATTGACTGATTGTTAACATAAAGATAGAAACAGTCTTCTTCCATGTTTTTTAATAAAAACTCTTCAGTTGCTATATTAAAAGCTGGATTGAGCGTATTTGAACGAATGCATATCATAAAAAGCTTAAATTATGCGCGTATTTAAATCAAAAGACAAATTAATAGAACATACAGGTTAAAACAATCCCCATATCTAATGATATATATCGCCTTAAATCATTATAATTCCGTCCACATCATATGTTCAGATTAATGAGTTAATCTGACCTTGAAAAGATTATAATTCTCAGTTTATATTATTGGCAATAGTGATTTAGGTAATAATCAAATTAGAGCAAAATCACTAAACATTATAATTAAAAAAAACGGATTTACATTATTCTACATGCCCTTTTACTCTATCAATCAATTAGGTTTCACCTCGTCTCCTTTCCTGAAAAAATCTCTTATTTGCTGTTGCTTATTATCAATTTGCTCTAACTCGGCATACATGTCTTTCTCGAGATTATTTGTAAATATTACTTTATGCATACCTCCATTTTCTATCACAACTCTTTTATCTGCTAGTAATATTAATAAGGGGTCGTGGGTGGCCATTAGTACTATTTTGTCTTTACTAACCAATAAGTCGAGGGCTTTCTTTTTATTAACACCTGCATTTTCAATTTCGTCGATTAGCACAATGGGGGCCTGACCAATACATGCAACATCAGCAATCATTAATGCTCTTGATTGCCCACCACTTAAACAAGTTATAGGAGTATCGGCTTTAAACTGCTCGCCCGATAATTCATTGGCCATAATAAGCACCTCATCTACTACTGCTTCAGGATTTTCAACAAAACGACTTTGAGCGTGTAACACCAGAAAATCGTGTACCGCTATATCAAGTACAAAATTCATATTCTGTGTAATCTGTGCGATTAGTTTACCTTCAAAAGTATTTATCAAGTCATCGTTAGCTGCATTACCGTTAATGAGTACTTGACGTTTGGTAGGCGTATCGTTATTAGCAAGCCACTCAATATCGGCCAACAGCCTGCTTTTACCCGAACCGGTAGGCCCTACCACACAGGTTATTTGACCAGGGATTAATTCCAGATTACACAACTCTGGTTCGCCTAACTTATTATTTCCAGCGATAACCTCAAGGCGCTCAATTTTTAAGTTGGCCTCACTAGCACTTATACCACTGGCAAAGTCACTAAACAACTGTAAAAATTCATCTTTTGAAATGTTGTTATCTTCAAAAAACGATTCAGACATAATGCTTAGCATCTCTGTAAAAGTTCTGCTCTCCGTTAGTGTTGCGATATTAAATGCGGTAAAGAAATCTTTATAGGTAGGTTCCTTTTCCACTAATTTATTTAACGGAGTTTCAAGGGTGAAATCAATGTCCATTCTTAATTATATTTTAATTTTTCGGTTCAAGCCTATTTGAAAATCTTTACCAACCCGTGTTTCACCCAAACAGTACGAACATAAAGCCGTAGGCATTGAAAACCTCAACTTTAAATCTTTACTATTCTCCTGCTCCTTAGGTTGGAATATCTCTTTTGCCAAACGGTCGGCTCCTTGCCCTGTAATACCATTTATAAATAACACTTTTGCTTTTGGATTAACTTGTTGCACTTTAAAACGATACACTTCACGCTCTGCCTGAGAGACCAAATCACTTTTTGTTACAATGACTATATCGGCCAATTTCACCATTGGCCCGGTTTTTAAGGGGGTATTTATACCGCTTAAATTATCGAGTACGCAAATAGCGAGTATATTTTTCAGATGCGGAGCACAGCGATTACACAAACCCGCACTTTCAGTTATTAAATACGAAAATTGATTCTGCTCTGCCCATTGAAAGCACTCTTCAATGTTAGAAACAAAAAAATGGTCGGGACATAAGTTGCCAGCCAATGCAGTTTTTGCAGTAATACCACAGGCTGTATATTGCTCTTCATCTAAGGCACTCAAGCAATCAAATTTTATGACTCCACAGTTTGTTTTCATCCCCAATGCACTCTCAATAGTTTTTATAATTACCGATGTTTTACCCGATGAAGGTGGACCGGCAACTGTTATTAATTTAACCATTCCTTTTGCTGTTCCTGTACTCCATCTTTCACTAACATAAATACTGGACTTGCAATGGCTCCTTCTTCTGGCCAAACCGTTTCCATATTTGCACTTCTATTCTCTCAAGGTCATATATATTTATAGTATGTGTCATAAATCCAGAAGGGTAACTACTGAATCGCCGGGTATTATTCCGTAACACAAGCAAGCGTTTACCCGACATGCCCCGCAGAGTAAGTGGAGCCTGATAGCCAGACTTATTAGTAAAACCGGCTTTATTTTGTAAAACCTCGTTTATATTACGCGGTCTAAGTTGTTGTATCTCTGCTTTATCCGTTGTGAAAGCAGAAGCTACGCTTTTAATTTCTAGTTTTTGACTACTCTTCACATACACTTCATCCATGACACTTACTTGTTCTTTTAAAACAAAACGTTTAGTAAGCTCTGGTTTACTAACTAAAAATGTATCTGTTTTAAAGCCAATGGCACTAATAACTATAGAAAGTGGAAATTCATATTCAGCCTGTAATTCAAGTCTCCCATTTATATCACAGCACGTACCTTTTCCTTGCCCTGCATAAACTGTAGCAAAAGATATTGGTTCACCTCTACCATTTACAACAGAACCGCTAAGCGCAATGTTTTGGCTGTAAACAATAGAGGTCACCAGTAAATATAAAATGAGAATAACATTTCGTAACATTTATTGCACGTCGATATTATTCACTTATAACTTGCCACATAACAAGAGTTTGTTTAGAATAGGCGCATCTGGTTTAAATTCTTTAACCATAAATTTAGCGTAGCCTCCCTCGTAAGTTTTTACAAGATATACTGGCTGTTCATCCTCTTCTGTTGAACCATCAATAGTTAATTGCCAAATATGAGCCGATTTATAAAACACACAAAGGAATGAAAAGTAGTTTTTGTGTTTGTTATGAGCGAGTAATTGTAAAAAATAGCAAATAAATTAATCTTTAATGATTAGTAGGTATGCAAAACAAAAAAGCCTATCCCCGAAATATATTGGTGATAAGCTTTTCGCAAAAAAAAACGTCTTATTTATTGATATGTTATGGCATTACTTTCTCAAATGCTTCAATTAACTCTAGTTTTTTATTGCTAGGATAATTGGTTTTTAATAATTCGTAAAAATTATTAAAAACCAATTTGTTAACATTGTTTTCAGCATTATATTTCAATAACAATCGAGAAAACTCAGAAATATTTATTTCATCAATAACTTTTAAAAGTTCCAACGCACCTTTATTTTCTTCCAGATAGTCAGCGCCGTCGGCATAAATAAGAGGAGGCTCTATATTTGATTCATTCCCTCTGTCTTTTTTGTAGCGATCTTCTTTTTTCTTAATATAAATCTGAAGCGTTTCTGCCCCAAATTTCTCGTTTACAAAGCTTAAAGCATAGGCTTCAGGTATTGCTTTAAGAAGCATATCTGCACCTTGCACATCGGCTACATCAACGTTCTGCTGTATCCATTGTGTAAATAATTCTCTGCACAATGTATAGTAGATATACGAGAGGTCTTTTTCTCTGCTACCATCGGCTGTCCAACAGTGTTTTTCGGATATTGCAATTTGATTTGGAGATGCATAAAAATCATCATCATTATGAAATGGAATTTCTACAATAGTAAGTTGCGAATACGGGTAACTGCCAAGTTTGCTTTTTAAATATGTTATCCCTTCGTTTACCGCATCCGTCATAGTTTCCAGATTGTAAGTATGACGTTCGTCGTATAGTATATTCAGCTGAATATCATCTTGCAATTTAGCATTACATGTTTCATAATTTGCCACCGCAATTTGCCAATTCATCAGGTAAGGCTGTTCCGTTTCATACACTTTGTATTCCTTATTATTAACCATTTCTACTCCTTTGTAACTACCCGATGCTGTTACCTTTTGGGCATTACTACTTCTCACCCTTATGGTGGTATTGTGTCGTAAAGCAAAAGGAGAAAGTACATTGTTTACTAAAGCGCTTCTATCATTCACAGTACTCATTCGCGATGTAAGTTTTTCTAAACCTTCATCAGAGCGATTTCTGTTCTGAGTCAGTTCTTTGTCTGAATTATATCCTATACGAGGGACAATATCTTCCTGCAAGAAACTTCCGTTGTAAACCAATGCTTCTTGTGGGTCAATGGAGCTAAATCCTTTATATTCGAGTGTGCATGTTCCTTTTAACAAAACGGTATCGTCCACGGCAATGCTTTGCTGTAAAGCATAAGCCAGTTGATTATGCTTTTCGTTAAACCACGCAGGATTTAGGCTTTGAGATTGAAGCTGCAAGCTATGTAGCTGCACAAAATCTTTTAAGCTAAGGTGTAAACTATCAATGGGTGTATTTCCTTTATTAGTCAATAACATATTAAAGGAATAGTCGGCTTTTCTAACATCGGGATTAACATCAATGGTGACATCAAGCCCGCAAACGTAAGGCTGATTCTGCGTTTCAATATATTTAAACAGCGTTTCGTATTCGGCATCTTCGGCATCTTGTTGTGCATCTGTTTTAAAATTTCCCATATCATGGTCGTTTGCAACAACAAAATTCTGGAAATAAAAGAACACTGCTAACATGCCCACAGCAGAAAACTTACCTATAATATGCAGCTGTGGTTTTTTTAATGAAAACTTACTAGCCAGAGATTGAATACTACCTCTGTTCCAAAACCATATTCCTGTCAGCAAGAATGCGATACTTAGAGCACCCCACATTAAAGCATACCAAACTCCTGCTCTTCCAAAAATCCCATAAGCTGCCATTTCAGAATAATCTTCAATTCCCGGCGTAAACGGAAATGCAAAACGCAATTGTTCAATAACACCAATATCAGCCATTACAATAATAAACAGTAAAATGGCTACTGTAATAATATGAGCAACAAATCGTTGAGAAAAAATGGATCCTACAAAGAAAGCGAGTGCTATGACCATCATATAATTTAACCACCCCATGTGATGGGAGAACAAATCGGTAAAATATACGCCCAATTCAAAATCAGTATAACCTTGCAACAGTTGAGTCAAAATACCTGGAATAAATAGAGCCAAAGAAAATAACAGAGCCACACCTGCCATAGCGATATACTTACTCATATAAGTTACCCAAGTAGGCACAGGTAGTGTATCTGTTATTTGCCACATTTGCGTACTGCGTTCTTTAAAAAGCAATTCACCTGCAAAAACAGCAAGAATAAGAAAAATAAAAACCCCATTAGGCAAGCGGGTATAGGTCATTGCTGATGTAATAGACAGTGTATCGGTATGGATATAATACTCGGCATTCCATATCATATTGTATCCAAAAAACATAAAAACCAAAAGGCCAAATATTATTTTAAAACCTGTAGGTCGCACTGTATTTTTAAATTCCAGAAAACTTAGTCTTATGAGTTTTTTTACATCTTCCCATATACCAAATACTTTATTTGTTACAACATTAACTTCTTTTAAAATAGGAGCCTCAGAACCTTTCTCAATAGTTGTTTTTTTATTCACTTTCTTAGTTAAAAAATAGCTAAAGCTAAATTTCTGTGTTGCTGCAGTTACTAATATTCCTGATAGAGCTAACCATATAGCTCTATTAATCCAATAAATGGTATCGAGTTGAAAATACCCGTAATTTTTCTGTGCTATTGACATACCATCAATGGTATCTCGTGTATGTGTAAAGCAAAAAGGATCTATCAGATAGATAAGGTTTAAAAAAGTAGTGTTTTCGCGAGTGCTTTCTGCAACTAAAAAGAGCATAGTGAGCATAAAAATACCCATATAACTGGCTGCCATTGTTCTAAAAAACACAACAAGGCTCAATGCAACTGCTGTTAAGATAAACATATTGGGCACAGAGAAAATTAAGAAACCATGGAGGATTTGCCCCCAGGGAATTGGCCCAAATTTATCAGCTTCGGCTATGCCAGTATATTGCATAACAGCAAATCCTATGGCAAACGCTAAACATATCGAAAGATTTACAATATATGCAGCGATAAACTTTCCTAAAAACCATGTTTTATCTGACACCGGATAACTATATAAGGTTTCGGCAGTTTTAAACTCAATATCCTTAAATAAAGCCGTTCCGGTAATTACTGCAATGGCAATAATCATAAGCATTCCACCACCAGCAAGCGATTGGTAAATTATGCCTGCGGCATTGAAATTAATCGCATCATTAATATAATAATCGAATGAACCTTTTACATACCATATTGCCTGAAATATCATCATCAGCATGAAAATATAGGTCATGCTTTTTGAAAAACGATATTTCAATTCAAATCCTATTATTTTACCTAACATAACTCTGCTGTTTTTTTCTGATTAAACAATAGGTTAAAGTAGCTATCCTCCAGATTTGGTGTTTTAACCGTAAAACCATTACCGGGTTCGGTCTCTGAGAAAATAGTAATATGCATTTTCCCCAAATGGAAGTTTTGAGATATGACATTGAATTGTTGACTGTATTTTTCAACCTCGTTTTTGGCTATTTCTTTTTCGAAGACTTTACCTTGCAACTGATTTTCAATCTCTGTCGGTTTTCCAGTAATAAGTACTTCACCTTCACCAATAATTGCCATTTGATTACAAAGCGTACTCACATCTTCTACAATGTGGGTTGAAAGAATAACAATGGTGTTTTCTCCAATTTCAGAAAGTAGGTTGTAAAAGCGATTGCGCTCCATAGGGTCGAGTCCAGCGGTAGGTTCATCCACAATAATAAGTTCCGGATTTCCGATAAGTGCCTGTGCAATGCCAAAACGTTGTTTCATTCCTCCCGAATAGGAGTTCAATCGTTTTTTTCGCACATCGTACAAGTTGGTTTTATTCAAAAGATACTGTACAAGTTCTTTACGTTCTCCTTTTGATACAACCCCTTTCATATCGGCGAGGTGCATCAAGAGCTCTTCTGCATTTACGGTAGGATATACCCCAAACTCTTGCGGAAGATAGCCGAGTACCTTTCGTAATTCGTTGGGCTGTTTAAAAACATTAATACTATTGAATGTAATACTTCCGCTATCGGCATCCTGCAAAGTGGCAATGGTGCGCATTAAAGTTGATTTTCCGGCACCATTTTGCCCAAGTAAACCATACATACCCTTTCCAATTTCAAGGTTTACATTTTTCAGTGCTTGCACGCCATTTTCGTAAGTTTTTGAAAGGTTTTTTATAGTAAGTTTCATCTTAGTTAAAATTTATTATAAATGGAAGAAGAAGAAGTAGTAGTGGTACTGCCCCTGCTACTTTTTTCTTAATCTAGTTTTGTAATGATAGGAGCACCTACGGTCGAAAATAATTTCTCAGTTTCAAGTGTAGATATATTCGTTTTCATAATATAATTTTCATCAGCAGTAACCATAGGAATATACGCATAGCCATCTTCCATAAGCGTAAAGCTGGCAGCAGCTCCTTTTGTATATACATCGCTTACCAATGTTGCTGTTTGAGCCGATAAATCAAACTGATACCATTGATGCAATGGGTCAGTATAATATGACCAAGCATTATCAGGATCAATTTTATTCGGATCCATTGAAGCAGCAAATAGTTTTGTGCCTCCTGCATACTCAAATCCCATTACAGCGTGATATGCTCCACCTGATGCAGCTTCCATATCGAAGTAATAGCTGTCATCAAATTCTGTCTCCCCATCTTTAATGCGAAGTGCACAAGCAGGTAAACCTGAAATTGATTCATACATTCCCCACATATTATGACACAACATATAAATATCATTATTATCATCAAGTATCATAAACGAAGATCCATATCCACAAGCCCAAGCACCGGTATATGAGCCCCTATCATCAACAATTTCTTTTACTACAGCATCAGCATTACCTGTTGAGTTGTAGTCTACCTTATCAAGGTCTACAACAATAATTCTACAATCATTAAATACAGGAGTCCAATCTCCGGCACCCGAGGTACAATAATATACAGCAACATACATGTAATTATCTCTAATAATAATTTCGGATGGCGACTGCATACCTACGGATGCGTTATCTGTAGGGAAACCGGTTATCGAATCTAGTTTTGAGTATGCCGATAGGTCAATACTTCCTGTACGTGTCATTGTACTAGGATTAAAAATTGCCACTTTAAAATCATTTGGCCCGCCAGTAAAGGCAACCTCATCATTTAAATAGGTAATATTACACTGATACCCTAAGTCAGAAAAGTCAATAGATCCTGTTTGCGTTAAATACCCAGATTCATCAACATCCCATTTTTCCAGTGTGTATGCTTGATACTTATTATAATACATACTTCCTCCATAAGGGAAAATGGCAGGGCCATATAGTGCACCTATCTCAACAGCAGTGCTATTGTCATAACTAATACCTGCACTAGCAAGATCTAATACCTGAGCATAAGAAGCAGTGCTCATCATATCAGCACTTGTTACGAAAGTTGATAATACATAATCTCCGTTCGATGCATCCAGAATTTCATCATCATCATTACAAGATGAAAGAAAAGCCAAAGCAGCTAAGGCTACTATCAATAGTCTATTGAAATACTTGTTTGTTAACTTCATAATTTGTTAGTTTTAGAATTATTTATTACTTACTTATAAAAAATCTGATTTTGGTAGCATAAGACCTGCCTGGTTTTTGAACCATATAATTGTCATAGACTTTTTCGTCGGTAATATTTTTGGTTTCAAGGCTAAAGCTTAGCCTGTTATTGAGGGTTGTATATGATATTCCTGCATTATGCACTACTTGTTGAGGAATTGTTGCTTTGGTACTTGTAATTCCGTCAATTTCCCACGAGAGGAAAAAATCATGCACATAATTACAGGTATAGAAAATGTTTATTTTATCAGATTTAGTTATATGCCAGGGAAGCATATAACTAAATCCGGCATTCCCGAATAACCATGGAATATTAGGGACATTAGCTCCAATATATCTTTCTTCAATGTCTCCATTATCATCAACATCTTTTAGTATAATGTCTTGCCAGGTTAGGTTTGCATAAAGATTCATGTTTTGTAGCGGGCTTACTTTAAGTTCTCCTTCAAATCCTATTGTCTGAGTTTCCAGTAAGTTCATATAGGTTGATTTCCATGCATTCAGGGAATTCAGGAATATAAGGTTTGAGGTATTTCTGAAAAAACTGTTAATATTAAACGTTAGCTTAGATTTTAAGCATTTGAAACGAAGTCCGAGGTCTAAATTTTGACTTTCCTCGGGTTCAAGTTCAGCGTTTGGGAACACGGAAATAAAGTCACCAAATAATTCATCTTTATCTGGCATGCGATATGTATGTTCGAAACTAAGTGTAGAATTTAAAAATGGGAATAACAGAATTTTTATGGCATCGCCATACCCCCAGCGCTGATAAGAATTATTGTTATAGCCAGTAATATTAATTGTTTCGTCTAATGCTACAACTTCAGCATTCCCTGCAAAGAATTTTCCTGAAAGTATATTTGTTATTTTATCTCCCCAAAATTTACTTTCAAGGGCTATGCCATTGTAAAACTTATTTAAAGATTGTGGGTTGCTCAATATATCGGCACCAAAAGAAGCAATTCCTCGTTCATCATGTCCGTTTATATCGCTTCTGGTATATAGAGACGTTAGACTTAACTTGTGTGTTTTATCTAAAAGGTACGATAAGTTAAAACGTATAAAACTATTACTAATATATTGCACAGGGTTACGCCCATCAACGTAGTATCCACTTTCGCCAGGACTGGATGAAACATATTTTTCTAGCCCATCTACAGCCCCCCAATAGTAAGTTTTAGCAGTTGTATCAATAAAACAGGTATTGATATAACTATAGCCCGCGTTAAATATGGCATTTAGCTTTTTGTTTAACATCTGGCTCTTTTTCCATTTTAGCTCTACATTTAAGTTTGATTCTTCTGAAAATGCTTCACCCCAGGGACGCTCAGTTGTCATACCATGCTGCCATTCTTTATTTATCTGTGAAGCTGTTAAATCTAGTCGCAATAAATCGGCCCAATTAGCATACCTTAAACCAAGACTAACCTTCCCTGAATAAGCGATATAGGCATCATTAAACCTACGGACACTACCTGTGGTGGTATTATTGAGTTCATCTACGCGAATTGTTACATCATCCATTCGGTAATCGTTATCAGAATGATTGTAAAAACCGCTTATACCCACAAAAGCGTTATTTTTATCACCAAAATATTTCCGTGAATTGAGACTTGCCTGATACGTGCCAAATGAACCCATTCCTGCAGATATATCGAGATAATCTTTCTTTACATTACGGGTAACCAGATTGAGTATTCCTCCAAGCGCATCAGAACCGAATTTTGTTGGTATCACACCTTTGTAAACTTCAATGTGGTCAATCATATTTACAGGAAGATTATTTATTGCCACTCCATTACCCAATAAATCGGCAGGTATATCGTCAACAAATATTCGTATGCCCTTGCCACTAATGCCGTTGAGCATAATGTTTACATTGCTGCCCAAGCCCCCATCTTCGCGCACCCGTACGCCTGAAATCTGATTTACAAGTCCGGTTACCGGTTGCGATTGTACTTGTAGGGGTTTAGCGTCGAGCACACTAACTTGAAATGGTTGTTCTCTTGTTTGACTTATTTTACCTTTTGCCGCTACCTGTACTTCACCTATCTGCATAACTGATTCTGTCAACTTAACATCAAGTACATTGTTTTTTTGATTACACACAATTGACTTTTCAAGACTTTCATAGCCTATCGATGAAAATACTACGGTATATTTACCCGTAGCGACAGAAAAATTGTACCTGCCATTATTATCGGTTATCGTTCCCTTTTGTAGCTCTTTTATAATTACATTCTCACCGATAACAGGCTCGTTGGTTTTAGCATTGATTACAGTACCTGAAAGTATATTTTGTGCCAAGATATTATCCCCAAAAAGCAACAATAATAATGTAATGACTAAATGTGTTTTATTTATCTGCATTAACTTCTTTTTTTTGACAAAAACAATAACGAACAATGTTCCGATTTGTTCACTATGTATTTGATATTCAGGCGGTAAAGAAATTAAATATAGCAAATGGATACAATCCCCATAAATAATGAATCACCAAACTTAAGATCATAATAAAAAGGGATTTTGTTTTAAATATATTTTTAAGGTATTAATCCGTTTGAAGAAGGACTCTTAAAAGCTCCCAGAAAAAAAGTAAGCCTAATATTAGCATTAGTCTAACCTAAAGAGGAAACAATTTTGTGGGAATTTTTATAGTGCTTAGTATTTACTTGATTTGTACTTTTTTTGTCAATACTTCGTTAAACTTTTAAGGGCAATAGTGCCATAATATAACAGTTCGCTCGCCTTCATTTTATTTTTAGGCAAGAGTGGGTTAATGCCGAACTTATCAAAAAAGGAATTCAATTGTAAGGCATTGTGGTTTATTGTTTAGATGTCCGTCATCGAAAATGATCTTTTTAGCTCTTTAGGTATAATTAACCAAAGGGTAATCTTGGCAAGATAGATAGATGGCTGTCAGTGAGGTGTTAAAGTGAAAATCTAATTTATTTCTGCTTCTGGCCTAATAATTATTTAAGCCTATATACTGCGCTTTAAGGATATGGAGTATACTAAGCCACCATGGATTACAGCCTCCTGCTTTTTGATACAATCTCAAAGTGTCTCGATCTATATTGTTGTTATCGGTTTTTCCGTTGTATTTTCTGTCTTCTGCGCTTACTTGTTGGTTCACCTTGATGCAGATATCGTAAATTAACATCATTCTTTAGCCTACTAATTAAGTGTATATCGGTATACCAGTCCGAGAGAGATTGCTCTTTACCGGCCATTGTCTGGACAGGCCCTCAATGAAAAGTCGTATGGTTGTCAATGTCAATTAGCGTCCTCTACAATTTCAAGCTCCATTGGACACGATTGACGCAACCAGATCAAAAATAGACGGTGTTAGGTGTGAGTTTACCTGATTTTCTAATAGCTGAAGGATCAACAGTAGTCGATGAAATCACAGGTAAAGTAGAGGGTATAATTGATTTGAGAATCTTCATTTAACCACCTTTGGCAGCTTACTTCCCCTTGCTTTTAGGGCAAAGGGAAGAGCTAGTAGTATTTCACTTGTGGTTTTGAGCTGATCTTTAAATATTTCACATTTACGAATACGGTCTATATAATAGAAGCAACTCGTATTCAGGTAATAAAATACTTTCAATTTCTAACAACTTTACTTATTTACCATAATAGCCTTATAAAGTAAAGCGTAATGTGCTTTGTTAGCACCTTTCATATTTTTTTTTACAATTTTTTCAGCTTTTTCAAGCTCGGTTAATGACGCCATTATTACAAAATGATCTACATAATTTATCTTAGCTGCATTACCAATTGTAAGGGCATCATGGCCATTAAAGTTATTGGTAAATAAATTATCCGATTCAGTTGGTTTTAGGTGATGTTTTGATGAATAGGTCATACTTATTAAATTATGCACATAAGCCTGTTGAAGTATCATTTCAATCTCAGTTAGCTTTCCGTCATCATTAAAAGCCCAAACCATATCACTTAAATCGCTTAAATATTCCTCAGAGGAATATACAGGGCGGTTGGTTTCGATACGCTGAAAAAAGAATCCGCTCATCATCTTATCAAAAGCACTTACAATTTGTTTGTAATAATCGTTACGCAATGAGCCTAAGCGGTCTTCAATTTCTTTATTCTGAATCCACTCACTAGTTGTTAATTCGCTTATGATCCACTTAATAGCTTCTTTTTGTTTGGCTTTAGATACAGGTGTAAATAGCGGAATGTCCTGACCTTCTACACCAAAATACTGGTAAGCGCCACCAATGTACGACATACAGTGTTCCATATACCGGTTGTATTGCGAAGTTACTTCTTTATATATCTGTCGCAGATAATCGTATTCCTGATTAGGTTCAGTACACCATTCAATTAAATGGCTCATAATGAATTTCAGGTTTTTGATACCGTAGGTTCCTGCTTTTACAGCATCATCTCCCAAGGCCTCGGCTTGGGAAGCAGGATCACCTGAAATGCCCATGGCAAACTGAGGGGTAAAACGGTACATTGGATCATTAGCTTTCTCTAAAAACCAACTGTTTAAAATTTCAAATTCATCATTAGGATTTTTTATATCAGGAAGCCACTGGTAACCATATTTAATGGCAAAAATATCGAATATACCTACAGGGGGAGGGGTTAATTCAACACCTTTATCTTCTGGTTGTGCAATGTAATTATAACGTGCATAATCCATGATAGATGGTGTGGTTCCGTACTTTTTAGTAAATGTTACCGAACGTAAGGAATCCACTGGATAGGCATACGATGCGCGCATATTATGCTCAAAACCTAAGGTGTGCCCCATTTCGTGTGACGCAGCATAACGAATCAAACGCCCCATTAACTCGTCCGAGAATGTTTTTTGTCTGGCTTCTTCTTCCACCTGTCCACATTGCACCAAGCGCCAGTCGTGTAATTTCTCTATCACATCACCAAACCAAATAATATCTCCTTTTATAATTTCTCCAGAGCGAGGATCGATCCATCGTGTTCCCTGCGCATTAACGGTGGTATTAGGTACATAACGAAAAGTGGTATTGATCAAGTTATCTGGATTAAATTCAGGATCGTCTGGAAATATTTCTGCAACAATAGCATTTTTAAAGCCAATAGCTTCAAAAGCCATTTGCCAGTCTTCGATACCTTGTTTTACATATTTTTGCCATCGTTTAGGCAAACCATTATCAATATATACCACAATAGGCTTTTGGGGTTCTACTATTTTTCCTGCTAAGTAGGCCTCAATATCTTCCTTTTTAGGCTCCATTCTATACCGATGGATATAAGATTCATTTCTGGATGTTGTGCTCTTATCGTCAAAATAGGTTTTACTTCCAGAAAAATAATTGATTCTACGATCGTCCAAACGAGGCATCATAGGCTCCTTATCCAGTAGTACAATGGAGCGGTTCACCAAAGTACGATATGGTGTTGAGCTTGTAGTCCAGTTAAAATATGACTGAAGTTCAATGTTTTTATTGAATACCTGCACTTTAGACAGGTAGGATGCATCTTTATCTAACTTTCCTGGTTTTCCTTTGCTTTTAAAAGGCGTAACGAGGGGTAATTCTTTGGCAAAAAATTCTGTCACATCAATTACTAAAGCACTGTCAATACCAATAGCTTTAATAGGGAAGGTCTCTAAAATGGGTGTCAGGTAGTTTCTATCGAAGGCATTTTTAATGTCCTCACATTTTTCGCCTAATTGATCTTTCACATTAGGCACTAGGAGATATACATTTTTTTTGTCGTGTGACAACTGAAACATCACAGGATTTTTACGTAATTCACCCGCATAAGCCTTTCCGCGTGAAGGGTTGCTCACCTTAGCGATGCGCGAAGCCATCAGAAAATCACGTTTAAATATAGAATCAGGAATCTCGAAGTAAAGTTTGTCCTCACTTCTATGCACAGTAAACATACCAACTTGAGAAGTAAAGTCAGGGGTGATTACTTTTTCGTAAGGTTTAATTTTTCTGTTGGCTGACTTCTTATCATCTTCTGCATAAGACTTTGTAATGTTGAAAAATATCAAAATTACAATAAAAGTTAGTTTTGTTATCTTTTGTATCATAACTGGATTCTTTAATGCAACTAACCGGTGTTTTGTTGCGGAAATAAAATACAAAACACCGGTCAATTATAATAACTAAATACACTATTCTGAATTTACTATCTATCCGTATATTTAATCCTCAAGGTATAAGTGTTACCATCTTTCGCATAAACATACTTAGGATCAATACTTAAATCTGTATCATCACAAGTAAAAGTAATATCAATTACAATTTCTTTAGTAGCAGTATTATATGTACCAATTGATTTTGCAACTTGAATAGAAACAGGAGTTACTAATGTCGATTGAGAAATATCTCCTTGTGTAGTTCTTGAATCCTCATACCATTTATAATATGATTCATCATCAACCGTTGTTTTCTCTTTCCAGATATCCATATCAGTTTTGTAAAGCGTCAATGTTTGTTCAGGAACCACTACGGTACCTTCTGTTAAGGAAGCATCAGTAGTAACAAAACGGAACCATCCTTTTTCAGCCTTAATTGCCGTTTTTCCATAAGTTGCCTCATTTGAGAACCACTTTGTAAGCCCAATGTAGTCAAATGCCTGTATTTCGTAGCGCTCTTGTTCTACAATATCAATAAATCTACCTCCAAATTGCTTTTTAAAAACATTAATAACTTCTCCCCATTGATTGTTATCGTTCGATGTTACATTAAAATAATGGTTATTCGTTAATACTTTCCATTCTTCATCTTCTGTATTGTAATAATAACGCTTTAACCAGTATGCTTCCAGGTCAGTTCTATACGCAGTAGTACTTGTTGTTTGATCAGCAAAGAAATACTCAAATTGTTCGGTAAACCAAGCGGAGAAATCAACCTGTGGATCAACTGTATTAATGTCTACAGTATTCTCTGTTGCTTTTACTGCATAATCTGTTACAATAGGTGTAGCAAATGCAAATTGCATCGTTTTATCCATACCTACTTCGGCGGTATTCTTTATGGCTACAGTAAATTCAGCAGATACATCGCCTGCTGTAATAGTTATTGCATCATTTTCCAAACCTACTATTTCATAATCTGTACCATCTACTAAATCTCCTGTTATCACAAAAGGAATAGTTAGATCCGAGGTAAATGCTTTGCTTAAACCTACAGCTATAGTAAGCTCTTCTTCTAAATACGGGTTGGTAACAATGCTTGAGGTTGCAAAAGATACGGTAGGTGCATCAGTCGCAGGCGTAGCATTATCAGCAATCGTAATGCTAACACTTGTCTCGTCGGCTAACTGAAATACATCACCACTTCCTAAAGTAAGTATAAGCGTTTTGTTTTCTTCAATAGTTGAAACATTAATTGGTGTTACAAAGATATTTGCAGAATTACCGTCGGCAGGGATAGTAACTGTGTTTTCAATAGCTTCGTAATTCACTCCAGAAACGGCTGTGCCGGTTATGGCAATAGGGACTTCAAAGTCAACACCTAAAGCAACATCCGTTGTTACTTTTACCAAAAGTGCAGAGGTTGCATTTTCTGCTATAGTTACTTCTTCAGCACTTATTGTTACTTTAGGTACAATAACTACGTCATCATCATCACAGCTTGTAAAGATGATCACTGTCATTACAAACAAAATAAAATGTAAAAAAAATCTTTTCATTGGTTTACTTTTTAAATAGGTTATTATCCCTTTTAGCCGGGATGTTTATTAATATATATTGGTTCTTTTTTAGTAACCTGGATTCTGAATCATTTGCTCATTATAATCTATGGCATCTTCAGGTATAGGTAACACAAACAAGTCGCTTGGGTAATCAACATTTACATTGTACAATGCGTTACAGTCAACGCGTCGCAAATTTCTTCCCATTCTCACAATATCAAAAAACAGGTGACCCTCGAATGCCAACTCACGTCTACGTTCATTAAACAGCTCTTCTTTAAGTGCAGAGCCTGATAGTTGAATGCTAGGAGCCTCAGGGTTGGCGCGCTTACGTATCACATCTAAATCAGCACGACATTGCACCTCATCTGAGATTGGTAGATTTAAAGAAGCCTCGGCACGGATCAAATACATTTCTGCCAAACGAAGGATTGGTGCATAATGATCTTTTCCCCCAGTATGTTCTACCCATTTAGTGGTTAAAATCTCTCCCATTTGCTCGGCAAATAATTGTTTCCTGACATCTCCTTCTTCATATAAATCTATTATATCATTACTGGGTTGCAGGTAAAGATATGTTCTATCATTCTGTATACCGATTCTCTTGGCTATTGGGACTATACTACTTCTTCCTGTATAATCATAGACAAAAATATCCTCCCTACCTGGAGTATTATTTGAATAATAAGAAAGTACTTCCGAGTTATCAATCAGCGAAACGCTACCATCTTCAATAACCTTTGTTGCATACTCAATGGCTTTATCCCAATCATTTTTATATAAGTATACACGAGCAAGCAATGCCTGAGCTGCTAATTTTGTCATATAAGCTTTGGAATAACTGGCATCTTCAATGCCTAAGGCAGTTCCTAAATTGGCTTCCGCCTCTAACAAATCAGCAATGATATTTTCATAATTATCATATAACAAATCACGAGAAACCAATTCGTCCCAGGCAATATTATTTACCATGTAAGGAATTCCTATATGTTGCGCATTAGAAGTATATGCATACGGTTGAGCATATAATCGTGTTAGATCAAAATGAGCTAATGCACGAATAGCTTTTGCTTCTGCAACAGCTTGTACCTTTTGTGTTTCGGTAGCATCTTCTGTATACTCGATGTTTGCTATTACATTGTTGGCTGCACTAATTACAGCATAAACATGTCCGTAAATAGCTTCTGTGTAATCATCCTCTCCTTCAGCATTGTGGCTAAACTGAAATGATGGTAAAAAATAATTGGCAAACGGATTCTCTTGCGTAATATCGTTAAATTTTAAATTGCCACCCTTGGCCTCAGTAGCTATAAGCATTGTAAAACCGTAATAGTCCCCACTTCCCAACTCGTAATACACGCCATTTAAGGCTTCTTCAACACCGCTTATCGTAGAAAATAAGTGATTGTTGGAGATTTTTGTTTCATCATCTATGTCCAAAAAGTCGGAGCACGATGTTAAGCTTAAAACAAACAATGCTATGTATAATATATTTTTCATCTTTTTCTTTTTAAGGATTAAATTCCAAGTTTCAGTTGAAAAGCAAAGGTTCTGGATTGTGGAAATGTATAACGATATTCTGCCATTCCATTTCTATCGGCCTGCGTCCCTTCTTTGTACCAGGTATAAACATTAGATATACTAATGCCAATGGATGCATTTGCTAATTTAATAGACTTACATAATTCTCTCGAAAGGTTATAATTTAGAGATATGGATCGTAAAGACACGTTGCTTTGATCATATAAATATCTTGAACTATTAAAAACGTATGGAATATCCTGTGCTAACCTTGGAATATCAGTAATATCTCCAGGTTCTTGCCATCTGTCCATTAGGTTTACGCTTTTATTATAGAGATACAGTGTTTTTACTTTTTCCATATCACGAGCTGCATAACTTATGAATTTTTCAGCTCCATACTCGTAAGCAATCATGAAATTGAAATTGAATCCTTTATACGAAAAGCTATTGGAGAATCCTCCATTAAAGTCTGGATTGCTTTTCCCAATCACCACTCTCTCATTGGTATCGCTCTTTAATGTACTATAGTCTTCAGTGACCGTTCCATCTTGCATATACCATATCGGGTTACCATTATCTGGGTTTACACCAGCATATTTGTAACCGTACACTAAGGATGTGGATTCTCCAACTCTTAAGCCTGCACCTGAAAATTGCCCTGTTGTAAGACGCTCAGCATAAGATGTCAGTCGATCCAATCTATTCCTGTTAAAACCTATATTGAAGTTCGGTTTCCATTTTATTTCGCCTAGCTTGATATTATTGGCATCTAATGTAAATTCAACTCCATAATTGGTAAAATCGGCAGTGTTTACAGAAATTGAATTCCACCCTGTTTCTGGTGGTACATGTAAGGACAAGATTCCATCTTTGGTTTTGTTGTTATAATACTCTATCCCCAGATTAAACCTACCTAACAGTTTAGCGGTTAAACCTAAATTAAGCTTATAAGATGTTTGCCAACCTAATGCTTCATTGGGTGCGGAATAAGGAGTCGCTACTAATTTGCCATTATAATTGGATGAAGTATTGTAACTATATAATCCTTTGGCGGAATAGGTACCCACTTTAGCATTTCCTAATTTACCGTATGAAGTTTTTAGTTTCAAGAAAGAGATCAATTCATTTTCTACCCAAAAGTTTTCTTTAGAAATAATCCAGGCTCCACCTATTGACGCAAAATTCTCTACCTGCTGGTCTCCTCCAAAATAAGAAGAAGCATCAGCACGATAATTAATCGACATAAAATATTTTTTGCCGAAATCATAGTTAAGTCTACCATAATACGATCTCATGGCATTTTCACTCTCACTTGATTTTACTTCACTATCCGCATCCTCTTTAGATTGTCCAAGGAGTAGTATTTTTTCTGTTATCAAATTATTCTCATCGGCTGTTGTACTGTTGGATTCATCATGCTTTAACTGAATACCAGCCGTGGCACCTAAATTATGTTTTTTATATGCTCCTTTGTATTCAAATTGGCTATAAGAAACCCAATTATTGTCTACACTACGTTTTTCTTTGAGGTACCCACCATCATCTGCTCCTTTGCCATTCTCTTTGGAGTAAAAGGTAAACTGTTTGGTATTTGTATAGTCTATCCCAAACAAACTTGAAGATTTAAAATTTTTAGTGATATTGACATCTAATTTTAAACTATTATTGGTGTAAAACTTTTCTGACTGATTGATATTCTGTTCTAAATCGGCTAATGGATTTGCATACGAATCCATCTTAGTGTAATTACCTTCATCATCATACACTGGTATATTGGGCTTAAAGGCATAAGTAGCAAAACCGGCGTATTTATCTGACTTAAATGTACTGATACCCCCGTTGTATGATAGCCTTACTCCTTTGACCAATTCAGTATTCAATGACAAACGAGAAGTGATAGCCTCCGAATCATTACCCTTAGAAGTTGTTTCGTTATCTTTATAACCAAAAGACAAACGATAAGTGGTTTTATCGGAACCTCCAGATAAACTTACGTTTGTATGATGAGACATGGCATTTTGTAGTGACAATTCTCCCCAGTCCGTATAAACATCAGTTCTGCCTACTAAATCGGCAATATCTTCATCGTTATAACCTGAATTACGATAAAATTCCGTTGATAATTCAACAAATTGGTCGGTATTTAAATACTGTACCTTATTGATAGGATTACTTATTAGAGTTTTATGTGAAAGACTGACTCTCGTTTTACCTTTTACCCCTTTTTTAGTAGTTATTATAATAACCCCATTTGCAGCGTTGGCTCCATAAATAGCCGCAGCCGAAGCATCTTTTAGGATGGATACGGACTCAATATCCTCTGGATTAACCAATGCCATTGGATTAATTTTAATTTGCTCATCCGCAGTAGCTCCTGACACCTGATCAATATTTGGATTTAAAGCATCAATTAATGGTACCCCATCCAAAATATATAAGGGTTCACTCGATGCTGTAATATTTGTACCTAGATCAGGCAAAGAGTTATTTCCTCGAATACGAACTTTAACAGGAGTAGTGGGATTTCCATCTTCCGATTCTAAATAAACCCCAGCCACCTGTCCTTCTAACATTTGATCTACACTAAGCGCATTACTGTACTTTAAAAGCTCGGCTGATTTTACCTGTACTACTGATCCAACAAGAGATTCGCGCGATTTTACACTGCCATAGCCAACAACAAGTGCTTCACCAAGTACATTATTTTCTGGCAGCAGTACTATATCAATGGTAGTTTTGTCTCCCACAAGTACTTCTTGGGTTTTCATACCAATAAATGTAAAAACTAAAGTTACATTTGGATCATTAGGAATCTTTACGGTATAGTTTCCTTTAATGTCTGTTATTGAACCTCTGTAAAGATCTTTTACAATAACATTAACTCCAACCAGTTCTTCTCCTCCATCTTTACTTATAACCTTACCTTTTATGGTACGATGCTGAGCAAAAGCATTAAGCCCTGCAAAAAAAGTGAGCGAAAAGAATAGCAAGCACTTAAACTTAAACTGCTTCATCCCTTAATTATTTTATCTGATTATGTCTACGAAATTATATATATATCAAACCACCAACAATCACTATAAGTGGGGAAACTTTAGTAAGCATGGTTTGAGATAAGATGGTCCTATTTATTTAAACGTATATGGGTTATCTATTTTTTCCACTATTCCATTATCATAAGTAATAGTGAGCTTTTCTTCTGTAATTAAATCAGCGACCTTTTGAGGGTCTGTTTTATCTTTTACAATGTACACACGTAAGGTAGGTTGCGCCTTGTAGTAGGTTACCATACCCACCACGGCCGTATCTTTTGTAGCCACCGAGTTTATTACATATTGCATCATCTGCTCATTACGGGGGTAGGTATCAAAGGTCATTTCAAAAGAAACAATCTGATCCTTAGGATAAGATTTATAATTATTACAAGTGCGCTTGTAAGATAGGAACATACCTCGTTTTAAATCGATTCCTCTTACATATCTTTTGGTTCGGTTAATATCAGCGACTTTAAAATTTATTGATTGTTGGTATTCTTTGTCACCGCTTTTTAGGCTTACATATTTACGCTCTATGCTATTCTTTAGCGAATCAAGATTGATATTGTAATCGGCATAAAGCTTAATATTAACAGGTTCACCAAAGGATGATTCAAAGGATAGAATATTTCCATCTTGTCGAACAATCTGATCCAAATAAAATACATCCATTTGATCGAAGAAATTGTATACTTTTACATCTATAATAGCATATTTTAAAGAGTCAATACCATCTTTAATATGTACTTTTACTGGACTAAACAAAGCCTTTTTAACCACAGCACTCGAGGTTGCAGTGGTATCGTACCATACTTTAACAGTATGCGAGTTTACATAAGTAGCAGCACCGGTCACGCCTGGAACCCTCTTCATCTGACCGACAAAGGACATGCTACTTCCATAACACTTCACGTTTTTTAGCCCCGAATATTCAATGAATTTACTTTGAGCAACTTCCTCCTGTGATCCCCACTTCATATCAACGGTGGGTAGTTCTAATTTAGTACCTAAATAAATTCCTCCTAACACAAACACCGCTAGAGCAAGTATAGGCATCCAGCGGAAACTATTTTTATTATTAATTAATAAAGTATTACTTACGGGACAACTTCCCACACAATCACCGCAAAGATTACAGTCGGCATGATTAACCACCTCTAATGAAGCTACATCGATACCTTGTGGACATTTTTTAGAACACAAATTACAGTCGATACAAGAATCTGTATTTCTTGTAATTTTCATCATCTGTATACTTTTGCTTCTTTCAGGTAGGATAGCCTCAAAAAAGTAACCTGCTACAAAAAGAATAATCAATAGGTATATCCACGAAACTTCAATGTTTAGCAAATAAATCACCAAATAAATAACTACTAACGCGATAACTACATAGATATGTTTGAACAGGTTTGAGATAGCTCCAAGTGGGCATACATATCTACACCAGAACATCGGAATAATTGTAGAACCTATTCCTAAAATAGCAATTGCTATGGTAGCTGCCCATGGAATAACATCATACCCAAAGCGCGATACTAATGCAAAAAAAGGATCGTAGGTTTTACAGAATAACTCGTTAGATGATAGAGTATAATAGAACGTAAGACTTAATAAAGCATATTTAAATATTCTAAACACTTTATCCCAACTATCATTAATAGTAAATTGGATTTTTAACTTTCGTCCTAATTTACCAAACCACTCCGAAATGGTTCCTAACGGACATATATAACTACAAAATAACTTGCTAAACAACAGTACGCAAACTAATAAAGCGATACCTAATATAAGTTGCATGCCAGACATTGAACAAGCCAATGCTCCATTTTGCAAAAAAGTAAATAAGGACTGGATA
This sequence comes from Saccharicrinis fermentans DSM 9555 = JCM 21142, assembly GCF_000517085.1. Lineage (NCBI taxonomy): Bacteria > Pseudomonadati > Bacteroidota > Bacteroidia > Marinilabiliales > Marinilabiliaceae > Saccharicrinis > Saccharicrinis fermentans. The sequence continues at coordinate 57,028 of NZ_KI912107.1, forward strand.
CCGCCCATTGGACAATACTGTTCAAAATCCACAAAAAGTTCGGGATTTACAAGCACTTTCGTTAACCAATATATTGAAACTCCTAGAATACTTAGTTGAATAAGTGTGCGAATACCGTTTCTGGTAAAAAAAATCTTCATTGTGTTCAATTCCTAATTATTAAAATAAATACCCGATCTAAGGTATAATATGGATATTCTCTTGTAATCAAAGTAGGATATGGAGGCTAAATTTTTCAATGTTAAAGTTGTGAATTATAAGAGTTCCAATCGCCCCAATAATTGTTTGTGGAACTAATTAATAGGGTGCCAATAATTTTTGGCACTTTGTAACTGTTTGAATATTAATTTGTAATAATGTGTTTCCTTTCTGCCATTAATCGGAAATTATTCCATAAAAAAATCGCCGACAGAAACAAAATGAATGGTATGGTACTCCGAATAGGGTTAAATCTGATCAATATAAAGCTAAAATTTTAAATAAGTATCATTTTTAGATAAGCACCCCTTAATAAATTACCTATGTGTATGTAATATGATACGATGTAAATGTGGGTCGTTTAAAAAAGTAGGGGTGTGTGAAAAATATTAAAAAGGTGCAGGGGCTCAATTCTCTCTGTTACGATATTCTGATGGGGTAACTCCGGTGTGTTGTTTAAATATTCTGTTTAAACTTGTTTTTGATGCAAACCCACATTCTAAACCTAAGGAAAGTACCGTAAAGTTATTTAATTTGGGATCATCCAATTTCTCCTTCAGTGTCTCAACACGAAAAGCATTCATATAATCACAGTAATACTTATCTGTTTTTTGCAAGATGATAGAGGATATTTCATTTTGAGGTATATTAATACTATCGGAAAGTTGGCGAATAGTCATTTGCCCCTCCAGATATGGTTTTTCCTTTTTCAGAAATAACTCAATCATATTAAACTTTCGGTCAATATTTAAGACTTCCTCTTTGTCTTCTGCTTGGCTAACTGTTGTACATTCGTTTTCTTTACCATTCGTTTTAGAATCTAAATCGATACCCTTTCCTTGGTATGGTGATACAAATATATAGGCATAACTATTACCCATATACAAAAATATTAGTATAAAAAAGGTAACCATGATGTTGATGGCATTGATGGCATTCCCTAAGAAATTAAACTCTAATCGATCTAAAACCTTGTAGGATACAGCAAAAGAAAAAATAATTAAAATACCTATTGTTATATTGTGTATCCAATTAAACCTTATTCGTTCTAGTCGATCTTTTTCTGTTTTATGAATTACTCTATCATGTACTAAATGCCATCCAGCAAAAAGATACCCCCCTAATATGCCAAACTTAAAAAACGAAAGTAAATCGATATACCTGTTGCAAGAATGAATACATCCAACTCCATAACAGTCCATTTCACCTATTATTTCATTGAAATAGAATTTTAAACCAAATATCAGAACAAAAGGTGAAAAATGTAAAAGATGAATTCCTTTCAGTTTAAAATCCTTATTGATAAAACTTTGCACATAGAAGAAATAGAAACTACCATGCAATACATGCGAATCACAAACCACAGAAAACAATAATGTATAATCACTTGCCATACCAATGGCATTAAGAAAAAAAGAGAACTCTGTTATTGCTAAAAGAAAAATCCATCCCACAAATATCTTCTCTGATAAAACCTTTTTAGGCTTTGTTATTAGAGAAAATGAAAAAAACAATATTAATGCTAGGCAAACTATATAAATATACGACATGTGCTATCTTTTCCGCATTTTGCTTACAAATATATAGTTCTAAGTTCATTTTTCTATAAAAATGAAACTAAAATTAAAAATGGAGTATTTTTTCGTTGTCTTTAGAGTGGAACGGGCCTCGCAAAAGTTTTATTGTAAGCTTCCAATCGATAGGGTGCAAGCTATACGGCTTATGAGAGGTATTACTCTCGCTTGGTAGACCATCATTTGCAATCTGTCAACCATATTCAAATTAAAAAAAGCCGGTCGTAACTATATACAGCCGGCTTTCTTATTTTTACATATGGTATTTTAATTGGTGGATTCCACCGGAATGATAATATCCATACCTCTGTTAATTGCTTTTTCGTTCATGGGTATCAAATGGTGGTGGCGCTCAGGAAGTGATTTTTTGAGACCATTGATTACGTTTTCCATTTTCACAACGGGTTTTACCTTTAAGTATCCACCTAAAACAATCATGTTAAATGTTTTGGTAGTCCTCATTTTTGCGGCCTCTTCGGTAGCATCAACCCGGTAGATGCTTATGTCTTTGCGGGTTGGATGATTTGTAATTCCGTTTCCGTCATAAATAAGTGTACCACCTGGTTTCACTTGTTTCTCAAATTTGTCCATGGACTGTTGGTTCAGAATAATGGCTGTGTCGAACTCATGTAAAATTGGAGAGCTGATTTTTTCGTCGCTTAGAATAACGGTGACGTTGGCAGTTCCTCCGCGCATTTCAGGCCCGTAGGATGGCATCCAGCTTACTTCCATATCCTGCATAACACCGGAATAGGCTAAGATTTTCCCCATAGAAAGTACTCCTTGACCACCAAAGCCGGCTATAATTAATTCTTCTGTCATTTTATTTATTTTAGTATTGAACACCAATAGGTTCAACAAGTAATAAATCTGTATTTATTCGTCTTTCATATCTCCCAGAGGATAAAACGGAAACATATTCTCCACCATCCAATCATTGGCCTTGGCGGGTGTCATTTTCCATCCGGAGTTGCAAGTAGAAACTACTTCAACAAAAGAAGTACCTTTATTTTGCATTTGGTTTTCGAAAGCCTTTTTGATGGCTTTTTTTGTTTTGCGTACAGCAGCAGGTGTGTGTGCTGCTTGCCGTGTAACATAACAAGTACCAGGTAGCTGGGCAATGAGTTCGGTAATTTTCAAGGGGTGTCCGTCATGATTTGCTTCTCTACCCATTGGGCAGGTAGATGCTTTCATACCTTCTAGTGTAGTGGGTGCCATTTGACCACCTGTCATACCGTAGATACCATTATTGATAAATATCATTACGATATTTTCGCCTCGGTTACAGGCGTGAATGGTTTCGGCAGTTCCAATGGCAGCCAAGTCGCCATCGCCTTGATAGGAGAAAACATTTTTTTCGGGCATCAGTCGTTTAACGGCAGTGGCCAGGGCCGGAGCTCGTCCATGTGCCGCCTCTTGCCAATCGATATCGATATAATCGTATGCAAAAACGGAGCATCCCACGGGGGCAATGCCAATAGTCGTTTCTTGAATTCCCATTTCTTCAATCAGTTCGGCTATAATTCTGTGCACTACACCGTGTGTACAGCCCGGGCAGTAATGCGTATCCTTGTCGGTTAGGACCACACTCTTTTTGTATACTATATTCTCTTCTTTAATAATCTCTTTCATATCCATGGCTATTCTCCTATAAAGTTTGACTCAAGAGCAGTTACAACCTCACCTGGCGAAGGGATAATACCTCCTAAACGACCAAAGTGTTCTACTTTTACTGCACCGTTAATTGCTAATCGAACATCCTCCACCATTTGTCCGGCACTCATTTCAACACTTAAAACGCCTTTTACTCTTTGGGCTAGTTCCAGAATGGGTTTTGAGGGGAAAGGAAATAAGGTGATAGGGCGAAGTAATCCTACCTTAATGCCTTTAGCTCTGGCTAATTGAATGGATTTTTGGCAAATACGGGCACTGGAACCATAAGCTACAATTAAGTATTCGGCATCATCACACATGAACGTTTCGTAACGAACTTCGTTTTCTTCTACTTTTTTGTATTTAGCTTGAAGCTTATTATTAAATTGCTCCATTTCCTCAGAGGCCAACTCTACGGAAGTGATTATATTACGCTTTCTGTTTTTTGTTTTTCCAGTGGTGGCCCAGTCGCCATATTTTTCAATCAGCTCTTCTTCAGTCATTCGGGGTTTCTGTGGTTTTAGTTCCACTTTTTCCATCATTTGGCCTATGGCGCCATCCGAAAGGATCATCACCGGATTTCTGTATTTAAAGGCCAGATCAAAGGCGTCTTCAACAAAATCGGCCATTTCCTGAACCGAAGACGGAGCCAGGGTAATTAGTTTATAATCTCCATGTCCGCCACCTTTAACTGTCTGAAAGTAGTCTGACTGTGCTGGTTGAATGGTTCCGAGTCCCGGACCCCCCCTCACAACATTCACAACAACGCAAGGTAGCTCTGCTCCTGCCATATAAGTTAGTCCTTCCTGCATCAAGCTTACGCCTGGACTTGACGAGGAGGTCATGACTCTTTTTCCACATCCGGCACCGCCGTAAACCATGTTGATAGATGCAATTTCACTCTCGGCTTGTAGAACAACCATTCCGGTAGAGTTCCAGGGCTGTTCGGCCATTAATGTTTCCATAATTTCACTTTGCGGTGTAATAGGATATCCAAAATATCCATCAGTGCCGCACCGTATGGCTGCATGGGCAATGGCTTCATTGCCTTTCATTAATTTTACTTCTTTCATTTCTTACTAATTTCTTGTGTAGCGATTGAAATTAATGTCAATCCTTGTTGCCAGGATTGCGTTTCTTCTTTTCATAGAAAGACGGATCTTTCGTTTTAAGCTTTGGCTCTATAAACCGTTATGCAACTGTCCGGACAAACTGCTGCACAATTGGCGCAGCCAATACATGCTTCGGGAATTCCCAGTTGGGCAAAATGATATCCTTTACCATTAACATCCTTTGCCATTTCTATTGCGTTTGTGGGACAGCTAACCATGCAAAGTTCACAGCCTTTACACTTTACTGAATCAACAACAATCGCTCCTTTAGCTTTAGCCATAATTTTGAACGTTTTTATAATTTACTTGCAATTTATGTAATTATGCCATTTTTTCTTATGATGTGAATCATGCAAAAATCCTGATTTATTGCAGGACATAGCACGGTAGGGGTGTATTTATTTACAATCCCAATCCATTGGCATCACTTGAAAAATAAATCTCTATTTTTTCCTTTTGCGTAGTGTGGTTAGCAGCTTTGCTGAAACATTTGTAATCGTTTTTCTAATTCACCAAATCTGCTTTGTTCTGTTTGCGAAACACAAGCTCTTAAACCCTGTATTTTGCTGCCGGTATTTGTTAATGCAATGCCACTTATTCCAAAGTATAATAATTTTTTGAGCAGCTCACCACCCATCATACCCGGATATGATATTGTAAAATAAAAACCGTCGGCTATGGGTTCGTCAATGTCTTTGTTGTAAATAATGGAAAAACCATATTTAATAAACAGCTCTTTCATTAACCGAGCCCTGATACCATATTCTTTTACCTCTTCTAAATAATTGTATGATCCGTCGCAAGCCGCTTTGTATATGGCTGCTATGGCATACTGTGCAGAATGACTAGCTCCTGCGGACAACGAATATAGTAATCTTCCCACAATAACTTGTCCAAAATTACCCTCTCCAAACCTAATTTTTAATGATTCAAAATAAGTCTTAAACAGCTCATGTGATATGCAGAGCGTTCCAAGTCGTTGACCTGCATAGCTGAAGGCCTTGGAGCTGGAGATAAGGATGGCATAATTGGAAGTGTATTTTGCCACGGTTGGCTGAAAGGGTGCCTGGAAAGGGGTGGAGATGTCTTGTCTGAAATCCATCCCAAAATAAGCCAGATCCTCTATGATAATGGTATCGTACTGTTCAGCAAGTCTCCCAATGGTTTCTAGTTCATCTTCATGAAAACAAATCCAGGTAGGGTTATTGGGATTTGAATATACGATGCCGGCAATATTTCCTTTTAACAGGTAACTTTCAAGTTTGTCTCTTAATTTGGCACCGCGATATTCAAAAACATCGAATGTTTCGTATTGAATACCCAGCACATCAAGCTGTATCTTCTGAACAGGAAAGCCCGGGTCTATAAATAAAATGGTGTTTTTCTTAGTGTTTAAATTGGCCACAGCCATGAAGAGGGCGTAGCTGGCTTGCATGGAGCCTACAGTAGGAATACAGCTCTCGGGTGGAACATCGATATCCATAAAGGCTTTTGCAAATCGACTGGCTTGCTGCTTGAATGGTTTAATGCCTTCGAGCATGGGATATTTGGATGCTACTCCTTGTTTTAAAGCTTCTATTTCTGCGTTAACGCCTACTTTTGAAGGGGGGAGACTGGGAACCCCCATCTCCATTCTAATGAATTGGATGGGGCTGCGTTCCTCTATTTTATTTACAATATTAACTACCTCACGAATAGTCGCCTTGCCTAAATCCTTGTTGCCTTGTTCGCTCAGAACCGCTTCAACAATTTCTGGATTGACAACGGCGGGGAATGGATGTTTCATGATAGACTTATTTAAAGGTTAACAATAAGATGAAGCGCTATGACGGGGAGGAACCGTTGTGTAGAAAGGGATAGCCAGGTCTGTATTTATCCCTGTTTTATCTAAAATCCATCTTTCTTAAGCTGGCTTGTCCATTGCTCAATTCTGCTGGGTGATTTTTCGGATTCGTTGTCTTCATCCAATGGCAAGCCCATAAATTGGCCTTTTATCAAGGCTTCTGATTCGTTATAATGATAGCCTTGGTCGTCTACTGCTCCTACAATATCTACGTTTAGTGCCTTCAGTCTTTCGTACAGCCATCCGATGGCATCCACAAAATGGTCTGGGTAGTTAATCTGGTCTCCAAGTCCATAGATAGCAACTTGTTTACTGTCCCAGTTGACGTTTTTGAGCTGTGTGAAAAATTGATCCCAATCATCATCTTTGTGTTCCGAATCCCAGTTGGTTCGACCCAGTGTAGAAATGCCAAATATTAATTTATGATAGTCTTTGAAAGCTGTTGGATTACAGTTTTTTATTGGAATAATGTCAGTTGTGTCTTTGCCCAATTCGTCGGCTATCATATTTGCTACTTTAGCTACGCTTCCTTTCTCAGGGCCATAAAAAATACCAGTCTTATTCATAGGGATGCTTTTTGAGAGTTCGTTTTTTCTGTTAATAATTCGCAAGAGATTGATTACTCATGCCTTGTTATCAAAATTCAACTTTTATAGGCAGAAAAACAATAACATTTCTCATGAGCAAGGAGATAATACTTTCTTTATAATAAATATAAATGATGATAATTTGTTACTTTGCACTATGGATGATGTCGAAGCACAAAATATTATAGAATCTATTACTGTACCACCATTGCCACAAAGGCTTAGATTGTCAGATTATGCCCCCGGAATTTTTAAGAATTTGCCATCCAATAAAGCTACTAAAAAAGCCATCAAAAAAGGTTTGGTTTATGTCAATGGTAAACAGGGATATACCGGAGATTTTGTTGTTGGGGGAGAAACGCTGATTTTGTTAAAAGACCAAGAACAGAAAGTATTGCCTGCGGTAAAGGTAGATGTAAAGGTATGTTATGAGGATGATTATTTGGCAGTAGTAGATAAGCCGGCAGGGCTGGTTGTGAGTGGTAATAAGCATCGTACCCTGGAGAATGGTCTGGCTACTATTTTACAACGCAGTCCCGCGCCGGATGCTTTGTGGCGACCAGAGCCTATCCATCGTTTGGATTACCCAACAAGTGGGGCTGTTTTGTTTGGGAAGACCAAGCAAGCTGTTATTTTATTGAATAAAATATTTGAGGAACGAAGGATTATTAAGAAATACCTGGCCATCACAATTGGACAGCAAGATGAAGTAGGGGAGGTGACGCTTGATGTTGAGGGCAAGACTGCCAAATCGGCTTATCAAGTCAAGGCATCCGAAAAAAGTGAAAGGTTTGGATGTCTGAACCTGGTGGAGCTTACTTTATTTTCGGGACGACGTCATCAACTACGAATCCACCTGTCGTCTATTGGACATCCCATTCTGGGGGATAGTCAATATGGACAGGAGGGATTGGTGTTGAAAGGGAAAGGACTCTACTTGCATGCTTATTCTATGGAGTTTGTGCATCCCTTTTTTAAAGAATCACTGCGCGTACAAGTCGACCCACCCAAAAAGTTTTTTAAATTGTTTCCAAATATTTAAGCAAATACATATATGGGGTGTTTATGTTAACTTGACCAAGGCTTATTTTTCAATCCTCACCCTGGCATCTACGGCTATTATCTTATTTTCGAAGGCCATTAGGGGGTTGATGTCCAATTCTTTTATTTCGGTAGCAAAACGAAGCATGGTAGAAAGACGAACAATGATATCTGCAAATTTATCAATGTCTACGGCTTCTTGATTACGAATTCCATCTAATATTTTTTTGCCTTTCAGGTCGTGGATCATCCCCAGTGCTTCTTCCTTAGAAAGCGGAGCTAATCCAGAGGAGACATCTTCTAAGACCTCAACGAATATGCCCCCCAGTCCACATAAGACAATGTGACCAAATGCGGGTTCGTATTTGGCTCCTATAAATAGTTCAGTACCTTTAAGCATAGGCTGAATGGTTACCCCTTCAAATCCTTCAATCTTTGTCATGCGATTGAATTCTTCCTTCAAAAATTTGGAGCCGGTGATATTTAATGATACTCCATTAACATCTGTCTTATGCACCGGACCTACCACCTTCATTACAGAAGGATAAACTATTTTATTGATGATGGCCTGTAGTTCTTCTTCGTTGGAAACCAGTGTTTCCTGGATCATAGGGATGCTGGCGGCAGACAATAGTTCCTGAACCTGCTGAGGTTTTAGGTAGCCATCTTCAAATTCAGTAATCAGAGACCGCACCTTAGGTATATCTACGTCTTTCATCTGAATAGATTCCTTGGCGGGTCTGATGGTATTGTGTACCTTGGATAGAGCATGTCCCAAGTTTACCTCGTCGGGGAAGTTAATATTACCTTTGGATTGAAAATATTTTATATCATCGTCGGCATTTACCACAGATGGTAATATGGGGTAAATGGGTTTCTGGCATGTTCTCATCTTCTGATGTAGTACTTCGTATACTTCACGAACAGGGAAGAGTCCCGGGCTGCCAAAGATGACTGCCATGGCGTCGATTTGGTCAAAATCTTTTTCGCAGGCATCAATGATAATACCCAGTTGCTCGGCTGTTCCCGTAGATAAAAAGTCGATAGGATTGCTTACGCTTGATCCCTCAAACAGTTTGGCTTGTAACTGCTCCGCTTTAGGACCTTCTATGGTAGGTATTTGAATACCTCCTTGAGCAAGAGAATCGGTGAGCATTACCGCAGGTCCGCCGGCATGTGTGATAACAGCCATGTTTTCGCCTTTCAGTTCTTTGGCCATGCATACAGCGGCCACGGTGGCCAATTCCAATCGGCCATGGCAACGTATAATGCCAGCTTTCTTAAATAATGCATCCACTGCCATATCTGAACTCGCCATGGCTCCAGTGTGGCTTTGTGCAGCGCGCATGCCAGCTTCTGATCTTCCTGATTTAATGGCTGCAATTTTGCATCCTTTGTTTACCAAGGAATTGGCATGTCGCAATAGTTTGTCGGGGTCTTTGATGCTTTCAATATAGAGTAACTTAATTTTTGAGCTCTTGTCCGGATCAAATGTCTCATCCAAATAAGCTAAAACATCTTCCACTCCCGTTTGTGCACTGTTACCCACTGAAAATATGCTGTTGAATTTGAGACCTAAGCCAACGCCGGTTTCTAAAATAAATACAGCGGTGGCTCCTGAGCCAGATATGAAATCCGCTCCGCTGGGATCCAGCATCGGAATGGGTTCTGTGAAGATGCTATGATGATGATGGTTGATGACTCCAATGCAATTAGGCCCAATTAAACAACCTCCAGCTTTGTTGACGAGTTCAACAATCTCTCTTTCATATTGGGCTCCTTGCTCATTCTCTTCTCCAAACCCAGCAGAGATAATGATGAATGCTTTTGTGTCTTTTTTCTGAATGAGCTCTTTTACTATGGCAGGACAAAATTTTGCCGGGATCGCAATCACTGCCAAGTCTACTTCTGTAGGAAGTTCTTTGATTTCTTTACATGATTTTACGCCCTGAACAAGGTCTTGTTTAGGGTTGAGAACAAATATTTCGCCTCGGTAACACTCCAGGATATTATGAAGAATTTTCCCACCGGGTTTCTGTAAATCATTAGATCCTCCAACCACAACTATGCTTTGGGGATTAATTAATTGTTCGTTAATCATAATAGAATCAGTATTAATTTTCGTTTCCTCCTACGAAATTGATTTTAAGCGTTGACCAAAATTGACTATTTTTTTGTTGGTTAACAATGAATAAAATCAGTCTTGTGGTTTTCATCTTTCATTTAGGGTATTATCAATTTGCGTTGAGATAACGCAAAGGGAGCTTTCGGTCTCTAATCTACTTTTAATGGTATTAGATGCTAGTATTTTATTAATTTTGCACACTTACCAGGATGAATCCATAGAGGTATACATTGATTTCTATAACTCCATAACTTTAACTTGTCTTTGTTTGGTAAGTTTTAAAACGAATAACATGACTATTCAAGATATACTCCAGAAAGAAGAGCTTGATACAAAGGATATTGCAACTCTATTGCAAACAGAAGGAGACGAACAAAAATTATTGTTTGCAAAGGCACAGGAGGTGCAACTCGAATATGTTGGTAGAAAGGTGTTTTATCGCGGTTTGGTGGAGTTTTCTAACGTGTGTGCTAAAAACTGCTTTTACTGTGGCATCAGAAAAGATAATAAGGAGGTGGTGCGGTATCATTTAGAGGATAAACAGGTGCTGGAAGCTGCTCGTTTTGCTTATGAGAATAATTATGCTTCTATTGTGCTGCAAGCCGGTGAACGGAGTGATGATTTTTTTGTGGATAGGGTGGATCGTTTATTAAAAGATATTAAGGTGTTGAGCAATGGTGAATTGGGAATAACTGTCTCGTTGGGCGAGCAGAGTGATCAAACTTACCAAAGGTGGTTCGATAGTGGCGCACATCGTTACCTATTACGAATAGAATCGTCCAATAAAGTATTGTATAATCAAATTCATCCAGATAACGATGCCCATGATTTTGAAAATCGAGTGCGTTGTTTGCACAGCTTAAAAAAAATAGGCTACCAAACAGGTACAGGTGTTATGGTGGGACTGCCTTGGCAAACGTATGATGATTTGGCGCGCGACTTACTTTTTATGAGAGATTTTGATATTGATATGTGCGGTATGGGGCCTTATATAGAACATCATCAAACACCATTGTTTCAAAATAGAGCGCAGCTGTGGCCTATAGAAACGCGTTTTTCTGTTACCTTAAATATGATAGCTGTGTTGCGTATATTAATGAAAGATATCAATATTGCAGCAGCAACTGCCCTGCAGGCCATTGACCCTATGGGAAGAGAAAAGGCCTTACGGATAGGAGCCAATGTCATCATGCCTAATGTTACACCAACCTTGCATCGTAAAGATTACCTGTTATACGAAAATAAACCTTGTGCTGATGAAGGAGCTGAAGATTGTAGCAATTGTTTAAGTATGCGTATCGAATTGGCAGATCGCGAAGTTGGCTATGGAGAGTGGGGTGATTCAAAGCATTTTATGAACAGAAAAGACTGAGGTGTGGAAGTGATTTCTACAAGCTTGTCAAGGACTAATTGCCTGTGTTGACTGGACCATCTCAACCAAATAGTGTTTGAATTGTTTAAAATTGAAATTCGGTATTGACATCAAATATGAAAAAACGAAGGTGTATAAATGGAGTAAAATCAAAAATAAAATGATATTTTGGACATCTTATGATCGTTACGCTATAAAATATTTAAAATGAAAAAACCTCAAAACCACATACTTGTTATTTTTGGCGCTTCGGGCGACCTGACTTTTAGAAAATTAGTACCTGCGGTATTTGATTTATTTACCCAAAATGTATTGCCGGAACACTTTGCCATATTAGGATTGGGAAGAACTCAGCTGAGTGATGATGACTTTAGAAGCAAAATGAAGGAGGGGATCGAGAAATTTGCGCTAAATCATAAAAATATGGCCCAAAATGATGCGCTTGATCATTTCCTTCAAAAGCTTTTTTATCACGGTTTTAATACCAAAGAGGAGGGTGATTATGGAGGATTAAAAGACCGACTTTTTGAATTGGATGGACAATTGGGTACCGATGAAAATTTTATCTTTTATCTGGCTACTCCTCCGAGTATGTATACTGTTATCCCTTGTCACTTGGCCAAGCACGGATTGAGTAATGAAGAAAAAGGATTTAGAAGGTTAATTGTTGAAAAACCTTTTGGTTATGATTTGGAAACCGCGAAGGAATTAAATGCCAGTTTGCTTAACAATTTTGATGAAGAGCAGATTTATCGGATTGACCATTATTTGGGAAAAGAAATAGTTCAGAATTTATTGGTGACGCGTTTTTCAAATGCGATTTATGAACCGCTCTGGAATAGGAACTATGTGAGTCATGTGGAAATTACTTCTTCTGAAAGTATTGGTGTTGGTAACAGAGGTGGTTATTATGAGGGATCGGGGGCTTTGCGCGATATGGTGCAGAATCACCTATTGCTTTTGGCAGGACTGGTGGGTATGGAGCCTCCTGCTTTGATTGACTCCAATAGTATTCGAAATGAGATTGTTAAAGTGTTACAGTCGCTGCGCCCCATTAAAGAGGAAGATGTTGAAAAATACGTTATACGCGGGCAGTACGTGGGCTCTACTGTAAAAGGCCAAAAGGTAAACGGCTATCGGGATGAAAATGGGGTTGACCCTGAATCTAGAACAGAGACCTATGTGGCCATGAAATTTTTCATCGATAATATGCGGTGGGGTGGTGTGCCTTTTTATATTCGAACAGGTAAGATGTTGCCCACCAGGGTAACCGAAGTGGTGATTCACTTTAAACCTACACCGCATCATTTATTTGCTAGTAATACTTCTGTTTTACAGCAACAAAATCAATTGGTTATTCGGATTCAACCGGATGAAGGATTGCTGTTGAAATTTGGTATGAAGGTGCCGGGAGCAGGTTTTAATGTGCAGAATGTAAATATGGATTTTCATTATTCTGATTTGGCAGATGCTTATTTACCAAGTGCATACGAACGCTTGCTCCATGATTGTATGTTGGGAGATTCTACGCTTTACTCCAGAGGTGATGCCGTTGAGGCTGCATGGGCTTTTGTAAGACCTATTCAGCAGGCCTGGAAAAATAACAAGGATATTAAAGTGCATGGTTATCCCGCAGGTACGTGGGGGCCAGATGTGGCCGATGACTTAATTGAAGAACCACATTTAACCTGGCGGTATCCATGTAAAAACCTGGCCAATGATGGTAACTATTGTGAATTATAATGTTTATGATGCCGTAATTCTTTTGAATAGACATCAAATTGTGGAATCTCTAGAATCTTATATACCGTGAATCAACATAAGAATATACAAATATTTGACACTAAAAAAATGCTTGCTGGGTACTTTGGTGAGCTAATCAAGGAACGTGCATTGCATCATGAAAGGATCAATATTGCTCTCTCGGGCGGAAGTACGCCTAAAGCTATTTTTGATGAACTGGCAGAGAAATATGCCAGTGTAATAAGATGGGAACGGGTGTTTCTGTTCTGGGGAGACGAACGATGTGTGCCTCCTGATGATGCCCAGAGTAACTATAATATGACCAAAGAACACCTTTTGTCCAAAGTGCCTATTCCCAAAGAAAATGTTTTTAGGGTGAAAGGTGAAAAGGAGCCTTCGGTGGCTTGTATGGACTATGAAGAGGTGCTCAAAAAACAATTGACGTGGACAGAGGGGGTGCCGCAGTTTGATATGGTCTTGTTAGGCATGGGAGATGATGGACATACAGCTTCTATCTTTCCCCATGAAATAGGACTGTGGAACGCACAAGCTAATTGTGTGGTAGCAACGCATCCTCAGTCGGGCCAGAAACGTATTTCTTTAAGCGGAAAGGTTATTAATCACTCCAAAGAAGTGTTCTTTCTGGTAACAGGAGCTGGTAAAGCAGAAAAATTGGATGAAATCATTCATCAAAAAGAAGCGTGTACGAGTTACCCTGCTGCCTTGGTTGTAAATCCTGTATGGCTTTTGGATAAGGAAGCGGCAGCTAAGTTAACCTGAGTTATTCATCAATGCTCTACTATGGATTAAAATGGCTGCCAGGAAAGTTGCCGGCTAACTGGTTTCATATTTATATTTTCTTTTAATGGTCATATGTAACTCGCCTAGATTAATCATCTCTTTGTGTAAAATAATTCCTTTTGGTTCGTTTCAATTCACCATTTAAGATAAAATCAATAGTAGTACGATTATTTAAACTTTTACGCTTAAATTTGAGGCTCATTATTAAATTCATTATTTTCATGATGCGAATTCTATTTTTTACAATTATTTCATTTGTTTTTTCTGCAAACGTATTATTGGGTCAGGTAACCGATGTTTTTGGCAATCGTGTGCCAGCTAAAGAGGGTGCCAGTAATACCGGGGTTTCATCAAATCATAATCAAAAAGACGAACAAGGCTTAAAGCAAGGTTATTGGGAAAAGCGTTTTAGTAATGGAAAGCCAGCCTATACCGTCACGTTTAAAGATGATAGACCGGTGGGGAAAATGATTCGTTATTACTTGAATGGAAATAAGAAAATAGAGATAGATTATGATGAAAACCAATATGGCCCTGCCATATTATATGCTGAGAACGGTAAGATGACGGCAAAGGGTTTTTATAAGGGGACTAAAAAGGATAGCCTATGGCAGTTCTTCTCACCTGAAGGTATTTTGTATACCAATGAGTTGTATAAGGATGGTTTGAAAAATGGAATGACTACTCATTTTTTTAAGAAAGGTAACGTGGCTGAAGAAGTGGGTTGGAAAGATGGTGTGAAAGAAGGAATCTGGAAAAAGTACCATGAAAATGGACGTCTTAAGATGACTTCTTCTCATAAGAAAGGTAAGATTGATGGTGAATATGTCGTGTTCTATCCGGATGGAAAGCTAGAGGTTCAAGGTAAATTTGAAAACGGACTTGAGGAGGGAACCTGGGTGGTGTTTACGCATGCTGGTAATGTGGCCTATAAAATAAAATATAAGGAAGGTAAAACATTGAATGCTGCAGATTTTGATGAAAAACAACAGAAACTGTTTGAGGAGTTTGAAAAAAATAAAGGTAAATTGAAAGATCCCGAGGAGTTTAAGCATGATCCGGATAGTTATATGAGAGGTTTTTGACCTCATGATTGTATATTGAGGATGTGCTGGCATGTGCTGGTACCGACGCCAGAGGAGGGATGCTTGCAAAATAGGCTAACAAGGAAAAAATGAACAATGGAGAATTATTCAGTTTTTTGCATCTAAGAAAGGTTGCACATATCGTTTTGTTTTTATTTGTTGCTGTTTTTTCTGGGGAAGCGCAGAAGTATTTTATTTCTTTTTCGGATAAGAATAATAATGCATACTCCATCAATGCACCTGAAAAATTCTTGAGCCAGAAAGCTATTGATCGCCGGGCGAAACACCATGTGGTGATTACAGAACAGGATTTGCCGGTTACACCATCTTATTTGGATAGTGTGAGAAATATGGGGGTGCGCGTTCTTTGGGCATCAAAATGGTTAAATGGAGCTATTGTTGAAAGTGATCATCAATCTTTAATGGATACCATTACCTCTGTTTCCTTTGTTCAAGATGTCAAAATTATTTATTCACCAACATACGGAATTCTAACAAGCAAGTTTAAGGAGTCTCAAACGGCCCAGATTACTAGTTTAAAGAGTATGGGGACGTATGGCGCTGCTTGGGATCAGACGCAAACCTTAAACGGGCATTATTTGCACCAAAATGGTTTTGAAGGCCAGGGTATAGAGGTGGCTGTTATAGATAACGGATTTTTTAAGGTGAATACCCTGCCGCTCTTTTCTCATCTTTGGAATAATGGACAGATACTTTCTTGTCGTGATTTTGTTCATCCGGGAGGAGATATCTTTCAAAGTGATACGCATGGCACAATGGTACTGTCAGTGATGGGCGGGTACCTGAGAGACGAGTTTAAGGGGAGTGCGCCAGAAGCCAAGTATCACTTGTTGCGCACAGAAGATGGGGCTAGCGAGGCGCCTATTGAAGAATATAATTGGGTGGTGGCTGCTGAATATGCCGATAGTATTGGCGTAGATATTATCAATACATCTGTGGGCTATTATAATTTTATAGGCGATTACAGTAACTACTCCAGGCAGGACATGGATGGTCAGACTACGATCGTGGTTCAGGGAGCAGAAATCGCTTTTTCAAAGGGAATGATGGTGGTGTGTAGTGCCGGAAATGAAGGGAATAGCCAATGGGGTAGTATTATTTCTCCCTCCGATGGAGAACATATACTGGCAGTTGCAGCTATGGGTAGAGATAGTGTGCCGGCTTCCTTTAGTGGTTATGGACCATCGGCCGATGGCAGGGTGAAGCCTGATGTGAGTGCTATGGGACTGGGTGTTATTGGGCAGGGGGTAGATGGAGATATGGTATCCTTGAATGGAACTAGTTTTTCAACGCCTCTTATCTGTGGGTTTGCAGCTTGTTTGTGGCAGGCACACCCACAACTCAAGAATACAGAGCTGCTGACCTTGATCAGAGAAAGCTCCCATTTGTTTGACGATCCTGATGATGCAATGGGGTATGGAGTTCCTGATTTTAAAAAGGCCTTGGATATGAATAGGGCAGGTGAGCTGGGACATAGTATAGCTGTGTTTCCAAATCCATTTGATACTTACCTAAAAATAAAAAGTACTTTCACTTATGTAGATCATGTATCCATATATGATGTGGCAGGTAATAGGGTGTATCAACAAAAATCAATCGTGTTGCCATTTAAAGTGGACGGATTACAAAATTTGCCCTCGGGAATATATTTGATACAAGTAAAAGCACCGCACGCTACCTTTACAAGAAAAATAGTAAAAAAATAGCATATGTCTGAATCTTCAATTTCTCTCTTTGAGTTAAACCAGAAAATTAAGAAAACAATCCATTCATCTTTTGCAGACACTTATTGGGTTATTGCCGAAATAAGTGAGATACGAGAAGTGCGCAAAGGGCATTGTTATTTGGAGCTGATAGAAAAGGATGAAAGGACAGAGCAAATTATTGCCAAGTCAAGGGCTAACATATGGGCTTATACCTACCGGATGCTTAAGCCTTATTTTACTTCAGCTACCGGTCAGGAACTGGTTTCGGGTCTTAAGGTGATGGTTCGGGTGAGTATTGATTTTCAAGAGATTTATGGTTTTAGTTTAAATGTGCGGGATATCGATCCCACATATACCTTGGGTGATATGGCACAAAAGAAAAAGGCCATTCTCAATAAGTTGGGAGAAGAGGGAGTTATCCATATGAACAAGGAATTAGAGGTGCCTTTGGTGCCACAAAAAATAGCGGTCATCTCCTCATCAACAGCTGCAGGGTATGAGGATTTCTGTAATCAGCTCAACAATAATTCGGGTAATTACCAATTCTATGTGAAGCTTTTTTCGGCCGTCATGCAGGGAGAACAAACCGAGGCCTCGGTTATTGCTGCCCTTGATAGAATTTATGAATATGAGGATGTGTTTGATGTGGTTGTTATTATTCGTGGAGGAGGCTCAACATCCGATTTGATGTGCTTCGATAACTATTGGATCGCCTATAATATAGCTCAGTTTCCCTTACCTGTTTTTTCAGGAATAGGGCATGAGCGTGAT
This sequence comes from Saccharicrinis fermentans DSM 9555 = JCM 21142, assembly GCF_000517085.1. Classification (NCBI taxonomy): domain Bacteria; kingdom Pseudomonadati; phylum Bacteroidota; class Bacteroidia; order Marinilabiliales; family Marinilabiliaceae; genus Saccharicrinis; species Saccharicrinis fermentans. The sequence continues at coordinate 74,660 of NZ_KI912107.1, forward strand.
GAAACAGTAGTTGACTTTGTGGCACATACGCGTCTGAAAACTCCTACTGCTGTTGCCGAACATCTCGTTGAGTTGGTGGGTGCATTTGAAGGTCGTCTTACAAGTCTGCAAGATGAAGTACTGGGACTAACCCACCAAATAATTAGTGATAGCAGGACCTCCTTAGAAATGGCTTATCATAAGTTTAAGCCGGTGGTGAACCATGCGCTCTTGGTTCAAAAGAATAAAATGGACGGACTGGTGCGTCAACTGGGTAATTCTTCGCAGCGATTTATTGAAAGTAAAAAAAATAGACTAGGTCAGGCGGTTCAAAACCTAAAGTCTTCAACGCAGGGCTCTATTCAGTATCGGCGTGGTGATTTAGATCACATTCCGGCGCAGTTAAATAGTCGAATAAACCATTTTTTTCAAACGAAAAAATCTCAGCTAAATTTGCATGAGAAGACAAACAACTTGCTTAATCCCGATAATATCCTGAAAAAAGGATACTCTATTACTTATCATAACGGAAAGGTGTTGAAAGATGCCAAAGACCTTAAAAGTGGTGATGAAATAAGTACCAGATTTGACCAAGGAACGGTGGAAAGTATCGTTCGTAAATAGTGGCTGCAAGAAAACGACCGTTTTTTCTGTCTTTGATAAGAAAGCTTCAAAGACAAGGCTTTCTATATTTTTGAAACCAAGGTGTTTACTGATTGTAAATGGCTGTTTCAAAAATGAGAATAACGCAGTATTTGGAGTTTTCTTGCAAAGACTATTTAACAGCTAAATAAATATTTTTTTCACAGCCCCAACTTTGGGGCGCGATCCCAACTTCTGTTGGAGATTGCAATTTGCTGCTATATTGTAGGCAAAAAAAAAGCTGCCAGTTGGCAGCTTAAATCTTTATATAAGTGAAGCTGTTATTCAGCTAAATCCTCAAATTCTACGTTGGTGTACTCGTTGCTGGGTATAGCCTCAACTAGTTGTTCTTCGGAGTCTTCTATAAGAGGTTGGTTTTGTTTAATGTATTCAACAGCTTCCAATAACCCATCAGAGAATTTTTCGAAATCTTCCTTATAAAGGAAAACTTTGTGTTTTTCAAAATGAAATCTTCCGTCTTGTTCAAACTTTTTTTTACTTTCTGTAATTGTTAAGTAATAATCATTTTTACGAGTAGCCTTAACATCAAAAAAGTAGGTTCTTTTTCCTGCTCTTACTGCTTTTGAAAAGATTTCTTCTCTATCATTCTTTTCAAAACCTTCTTTTTTCTCATATCCTTCCATCGTCAATCAATTAGTTGTTTTGATATAAAATACACTAGTTTGTTGTTTGCAATCCAAAAATGGGAATTATTTTTTAATTAATCTAACCTTTATGAACAAAATTTACTATAATCATTAATAAATGATAATAAATACTTGCTTTTTTGCGTCAATATGTACTCAATAATTGGGTAATCAATTACTAAAAGAAGGGTTGGGGCTTATTTATATTTATCGGTATGGATAATATTGTGTTATTTATTGTGTTATTTTAGAGGTTTGTATTCAAAATTGTAAAAGTATACATACTTTAATGTTTTAAAAATTCTTTTTTTTATGGTATGATATGAAAAAAGACCTATTTTTGCCGCATAATCAATTATTAAAAGTTCTTTGAGAAATGTTAAATAGAAGACTACTTAGGGTGAAAGTGATGCAGGTTTTGTATGCACACTATCAACATAATGAAACCACCATCCAAAATTCTGAGAAAGAATTATTTCACAGTATTTCCAAATCTCTTGATCTATATTATTTGTACATTCTTCTTTTGTTAGAAGTGAGAGATTATGCCATAGGTCGCATAGAGTTTGGAAAAAATAAAAAAATGGCATCCGCAGAGGAACTGAATCCGAATACTAGATTTGTAACCAATAAGGTGCTTTCTAAATTTGCAGAAAGCGAAGATGTCCGCACATTTATGGATCAAAAAGGCAACAACTGGGCAAATTATAAGGAAGTTGTTAAGAGTCTGTATACCGAAGTGATCAATTCACAGCAGTATAAAGATTATATGTCGAATACCGAAAGTTCATTCGAGATAGATAAGAAATTCATAACAAAGTTATTGGAAAAGGTAATCGCTTATTTTGAACCCTTATATCCAACTTTTGAGGAACAAAGTATTTACTGGAACGATGAGGTGGAATTTGTGCTGAGCATGGTGGTGAAAACCGTAAAAAGCATGGAAGAGGATGCTCCAGTGAAGGTTATGCACGAATTCAAAGATGAGGATGATGAGGCCTTTGTAAAGCAGTTGTTTAGAAAGGCAGCGGTGAACCATAACGATTATCTGGAATTAATAAAAAAACACTCCAAAAATTGGGATGTGGATCGTGTTGCTTTCATGGACATCATATTAATGCAGATTGCATTGGCTGAGATGGTGGAATTTCCGAATATACCCATTAAAGTGTCCATGAATGAATATATCGAAATTGCTAAACACTATTCCACTGAAAAGAGTGGGGTTTTTATCAATGGAATATTAGATAAGGCCATCATTGAGCTTACGGAAGCACAAAAAATAAAAAAAGTAGGAAGAGGTTTGTTGGATGGGGCAAAATAAAATCGTTTGTATTATATTAGTGCTTGCAATATTTTTGTTAGGGGGATGCCATAGTGGTGCTTCGAAGAAACAAAAAATGCCGGTGAAAAATAATACACAAGTTACTTTTGAAAAGACATCGCATGTTTTTGGCAAAGTAATTGGTGGAGAAACCGTGGGATGTTACTTTGGTTTTACCAATACAGGAAAGTATCCATTGCTTATAAATAAGGTGGATCCCGGTTGTGGATGTACAAGTGTTAAATATCCGCAAGAACCTGTGTTGCCAGGGCAAAAAGCAGAAATAGAGGTGAGGTTTGATTCCAGTGGTTTCTCCGGGTATCAATATAAAGTGATACAGGTGTATGCCAATATCGAAGATAAAATGAAAGAATTGGTTGTTTCGGCCAATGTTATAAATTAGATAAATTAGTTTAAAATGATCTTACAAAGTATTTTTTTACAAGCTGCCCCTGCCGGAGGGCAAAATATGTTAACATCTATCTTACCATTTGTTTTAATTATTGTGGTTTTTTATTTCTTTATGATACGTCCTCAAATGAAGCGTCAAAAAGAATTGAAAAAATACCGCGAAGAACTTAAAAAGGGGGATAAAGTAATAACTACTGGTGGAATCTATGGTAAAGTGTCCGAAATTAAAGAAGGATACGTGAATGTAGAAATCGCCAATGGGGTTACTGTTAGAATCGACAAGTCCGCTATTATTATGGATATGTCAGATGCGCAAGCAAAACGATAACAGATAATTTTTTTATATGAGGCCAATAACTAAATTTGTGGTTATTGGCCTTTTTTATGATGGAACGTTTAAAAAGTAATATCGAAAAGTGGTTTGTCGCAACCAAAGAAACCTTTAGGTCGTTTAGGCAAAATCGTGACCTTTTAGCATTTCTTTTGTTTCTGATATTATCCACTGGTTTATGGTTTTTAAATGCTTTGCGCAAGGAGTATACCACCACTATTACATATCCTGTAAAATATGAGGAATTTCCGGATGACTTTATTTTATTGGGAAAGCCGCAAAATAAATTGCAATTAAAAATTAAGTCTTTGGGATATAGTATATTGCCTTATCATTTGGGTAAGATTCTTGATCCGGAACCCCTGGATGTTTCTTCGTTCCGAAGAATCAAGAATGGGAATAAGTATGGTGCTTATCTATCTACAAAAGATTTACTGAACGATTTTAGTGATAAGTTGTCTAATGGTGTTGAATTGATGGAGATATATCCAGATACTTTATTCGTGTTTTTTGAAAAGAAGGAAAAACGAAAGGTGCCTGTTATGTTTGATGCTAAACTGAGTTTTGAACAACAGTTTTACCAATCAGGCCTTATCTCTCTTAAACCTGATAGCGTTGAAATATCCGGTCCCGCTTCATTGGTCGATTCTATTGGTTTTGTTAGAACGGAGTATACCAGTTATGTGGGATTGAAGGACTCGTTGTTGCGTAATGTGGCACTGGAAAAAATACATAATGTGGAGCTTCATCCCAATAGGGTGGTTGTGAATATACCGGTGGAAGCTTTTACCGAAAAGAGTCTTACGGTTCCTGTTGACCAGTTAAATATACCAGATAGCTTAACCTTAAAGAGTTTTCCAGGTGATATTCATATCACCTTTACAGTGGCAGCTAGTCGCTTTAATGATATAAAAGCCTCGGATTTTTCTGCGGTGGTTGATTTTAACCAAAGTGAGGGTATGCGATTACCGGATAGGTTAAAGATAAAACTGTTGGAGAAACCTGAAGGGGTAAAGAATGTAACATATTCACCTCTGTTTGTGGAGTGTTTGTTTGAAAAGTCAAAAAAGAAATGATTAAAGTCGGAATAACGGGTGGTATTGGTAGTGGAAAAACTACCGTAAGTCATATTTTTGAGGCTTTGAAAGTGCCTGTTTATTGTGCCGATATGGAAGCAAGAAAGTTAACCGATGTGCACCCGGATATAGTAGCTGGTGTGAAAAAACTATTTGGCAATGACATTTATATAGATGGTCGGCTGGATCGTAAAAGAGTGGCTGCCTTGGTATTTGCAAATAAGAATCTTTTGTCGGAACTGAATAGTATTGTGCACCCTCTTGTAAAAGAGCACTTCAACAACTGGGTGAAGCATTGTCATGCGAAATGTGATTATGTGTTAAAAGAAGCTGCCATATTGTTTGAGAGTGGTGGAAATCAACAAATGGATAAGGTTGTTACCGTCACAGCTCCACTGGAACTTAGAATAAAAAGGGTGATGAAACGGGATGGATTGACTGAGAAAGAAGTAAAAGATCGGATCCTTCATCAAATGCCTGAACAGGATAAAATCCGCATGTCTGATTATGTGATTCAGTGTAATGATAAGGATCTGGTGATTCCTCAGGTGCTTCAAATACATCAATTACTTTTGCGTCAATCATGACAGATGGATTGCTTTGGCACGAAAAATGATAAAAGAGTGATATGAATAACAGATCTTTGTATAGGATCATTCCAATATATTGAATAATGAATATTTTTAAAATTTCAGGCTCTTCATTGTTAGGGGCAGGATTGGGTTGGTGGTTCGCCGGACCCGTAGGGGCTGTCTTGGGTTTTGTACTGGGCTCTTTTGCCGAAGGGGTATCTGGAGAATTGGCTACGGAAAATAGAACAGAAGGTAATCCTAGGGATGGATTTGTGGCGTCTTTGCTGGTGCTGATTGCAGCGGTAATGAAGGCTGATGGAAAGATTGTTAAGTCGGAATTGGATTTTGTTAAAGCATATTTGCGTCAGGCTTTTAACGAAGAAAAAGCTTCGGAAGCCTTATTGATGTTGAGGGAGATATTGGAACGTGATATTCCCTTGCAGCAGGTCTGTAGGCAGATTAGTGCAAATGTGGATTATAACTCCAAGGTGCAGCTTGTACATATGTTATTTGGCGTGGCCAATGCCGATGGTGCAATACCTGCCAGTGAGCAAGATGTTATTCGTTTGATAGCAAGCGGACTGGGACTTTCGACACGCGATTTTGAATCGGTCATGAATATGTACGTAAAAAGTACTGAGTCGGCCTATAAGATATTAGAAGTGGATCCAGCGGCTAGTAATGATGAAATAAAAAAAGCCTATCGAAAAATGGCCGTAAAGTTTCACCCTGATAAGGTAGCTCATCTGGGTGAGGAGTTTCAGGCTTCGGCCAATGAGAAGTTTCAGAAAGTGAATGAAGCTTTTGAAACCATTAAAAAACAAAGAGGCTTTAATTAGCTTGTTAAATAATTTGTAGTTCATCCTATTCTGTTATTTTTGCAGTGAATTTTTAGACCCATAAAAAACAACAGGGAGTTTAATCGAAAAAAAAATGTAATGAGTGAAATGTTAAAGGGAATATTGGCTGTTTCAGGACAAAGTGGATTGTTTAAAATGATTTCACAAGCAAAAAACAGCATTATAGTTGAGTCATTGGTTGATGGGAAAAGAATGCCGGCTTATGCAACATCCAGAATTAGTGCGTTGGAGGATATTTCGATTTTTACCGAAGAAGCGGATGTGAAATTGGTCGATGTTTTTAAAAGTATTTTCGAGAAAGAGAATGGAGGACCATCTATCAGTCATAAGGTATCTGCGAATGAGTTAAAAAGTTACTTTGCTGAAGTATTGCCCGATTATGATAGAGATAGGGTATATGTTTCTGATATCAAGAAGGTAATTATGTGGTACAATTTATTGGTAGATAAGAATATCTTTAAATTTGGTGAGGAAGAGGAAGCTAATACCGAACAGTCTGTGGAAGCAGCATCGAAGGAAGCTAAAGCATAGAAAAGAACGCAAAGCTAAATAGCTTATAAATGATAGCGGGTAAAATCAATAGGGTTTTGCCCGTTTTTATCTTAAAACACACAGATGCTTTGAAATTTTATTTGCAATATGAAGAGTAAACTTTTTGTTTCATGGCAACCTCTGTAATGTGCCTCCTTTTTTCGAAGTATATCATTAAATTCATCTTATTTATAGGTGAAATCCAGTTAACCATCTACTTGTTTTTTTATTCCTTGTAATTTTAAATATCTTTAAAATTAGTATAATATAACGGAGTCGTAAAAAATGACCCATAAAATAAGTTGAACTATTTTGAAACAAATACATTATGAAAATATTATTAAAGACATATGTAATATCATCATTACTTTTGGTAGCACTTACATCTCAAGTATCAGCTCAATCCAGACGTTATACGAAAAATAAGAAAGAATCAAAAGTTATAATTAGTAAGAGAATTCCGAGCACAAAAGTCAAGTACAAAAAACCAAGTAGAAAGGTTGTTACAGTTCGGTCGCTTCCTGCAAAAACAGTTATTAAGCACAAAGGACGCATGTATTACTATGCTAATAATAAGTATTATACCCGATCTAGTGATCGTTATATTGTTATTGCCCCACAAGTTGGGTTTAGAATTAAGGTCTTGCCCTCAAATTTTAAAAGGGTGCATTTTAATAGCTATGATTATTTTTATGCAAATGGGATTTTTTATACACAAATTGAGGCAGGATACGAAGTTGTTGAACCAAAAGTTGGTACCATTGTTTATGAGTTGCCGAACGATTTTGAGAAGGTAGTAATTAATGATGAAATCTATTATGAATATGCTAATATCTTATATGAAAAAGTACAAGTCGATGGTACAAGAGCCTATGAGATTGTTGGTATTATTGATATGGAATAGATAGGATATATGTGTTTAGGTTTATTACAACCCATAATTAGTAAATGTTAGTAAAATTTCTATTTGAGCTAACCGAAGATAAGGATATTGTTAACTTCATAAATATGAAGTCATCCCTTGCGAATACCAAATATGGGTAAGTGCTCCCGTACGTATAAGCTTATCATTTACTTTCAGGAAAGTTTCATACCTCTTTTGTTGTGGACCAGAAATACCTTTCCGTTTGGCAGTAGCTATTATTTGTTTTTTTTATTGTTTTCTCACTGTATCTTTCGGTTTAGAAATTTGCAAGAAAAACATTCAATTTTAGCCATGAGCCTTCTGGAAATAGACATGTGTTTTTCAATATTGAATTTGATGTTTGGTATCGTCAAAGAGCAGGAAGTGACGGACACGATATAACATTAAACGTTCTTTGTAAATTTCAGGGTGTAATGTCCTATAAATAGGATGGCAAAATATATGACAAAGGAGATGTACATGTTAATAAACTGTTTCAAGAATTTAATTCGAGAACTATTTATGTAACACCTACATTTTCAAGTAAAAAGACTTGGTCAACTATTTTACAAACTGATATTCATTAAAAGGAATACCGTATGGCTTCTCAATACAATTTAAATTCTGTTGGAAGGTTTGGCTTCTGCTTATAATATAGATGAGATCATTTCTTATTTAGAAAAAGCGATACAATTGAATTGGAGAGCGAATCAACTTCGTAAACCTGATTTTATTGTTAACTATATGAAGGATTTAAAAAGGGAATTAGAATATTTGGATAAAATTAAATATAGTATTTTCTTATATGTGTTTGTTAATGATAAAAATAAGTCTCCGAATCTAAATGGAATAAGACTCTTATGTTTATTGAAAGATAATAAATACATATTACTTTTATTCCAGAAAAAGAGAAGTTGGATGTTTTTTTAGCTGTTTGGGGATTGATTTTTATATTTAACCAGATTGGCGTTGATAGGTAGTGTCAGACGATCAAATGTCTTCGTATTTGGGTGTTTGATGCTTGATAACACCTTTACGTTTCCATTTGCCGCTTAAATAATACATTAAGGAACCGATCATTCCAAACGTCCAACCTGCAGGTATGGCCCACCAAATGCCCTCTACACCAAATGCCCTTGAGAAGAATATGGCCAAAGGAATTCGGATGATCCAAAGTGACATCAGTGTGATAAACATCGGAATTAGGGTGGCTCCTGCACCTCTTAGGACACCATGTAATACAAACATGGTTGAGAATATAAGGTAAAAGGAGCTGACAATTAGAAGGTAACTTGAGCCATAGCCAACAACTTCAGGATTGTTGGAGAATAGGCCCATTAAAGGCTTGCTAAATAAATATGTCATCAACATGACCACAAAACTGATGCTCCATGACATGAAGAGAGTTGCCCGTAGGCCTTTTTTGATACGGTCAATCTTGTTGGCACCCAGGTTCTGACCTACAAAGGCCGATAGGGCAGAGGCCAGATTTAAAGCCGGAAGTGCTGCCAGGGAATCAATTTGTCCGGCAACAGTATAGGCGGCTAAGACAGTGGAATCAAAATTGTTTACGATGCGTATCAGTGCCATCATACTCAATGCAATAAAGGTTTGCTGAAATCCGGTAGGCAAACCAATACGTAAGCTCTGTTTAAACAGTTCCCAGTCAAAAACCCATTGTTTTAATTTGAATGAAATGATATGCTGTTTCTTTTCGAGATATATTATTGCCTGGGCAAAGGCAATAAATTGCGAAATGACAGTAGCTGCTGCAGCAGCTTTGATTCCCCATTTAAAGACAGCTACAAATAAAATATCTAGTATAATATTTAAGATCGTTGCAAAGATCAAAAAACGTAGAGGGGTTTTAGAGTCGCCCAGACCTCTTAGTATGGACGAAGTTCCATTAAAGCCGAAAAAGGCAATCATCCCTGTCATATAAACCGTAAAATATTCGACCGATTGTGGAAGTACATCTTCGCCCACATTGAGAAGTCGAAAAATATCTTCACTAAAAAAAATGCCAATAAACATGAGTACTATACTGGCAAAAAATAGAAAGGTAAAAATTGTTGTGATAGCGCGCTTTACTTTTTCGGTTTCTTTGGCGCCGAAATATTGCGAAATAACGATGGTTGCACCGCTACCGATACCAATCATAAATGAGATAAGTGCATAGAAAATGGGAAACGAAGCTCCTATGGCAGCCAATGCGGTGTCGTCGATGTAACGTCCTACAATAATCCTGTCAACTACGCTATAAAGCTGTTGGAATAGATTTCCGAGTACCATGGGTAAAGCAAAATGATAAATAAGTTTTGCTTCATTTCCTACTGTAAGGTCTTTCATGCAGAAATTTGATGTTATTGAATGATCTCTAGAACTAAATCAAAAGAAATATGTCTGTTAAAAGTTCATTTTAATGGTGCCTTCACAAAGCCTTTATGTAAATAATTAGTTTGTAAAAACTTAGAGATGGTGGTTGTCTGTGTTTTTTTTGTTCATAAGAATTTACGAAGCACGCCTACAAAGCAACACATTTAATTAGTTTCGTACAATTTATTTTTGGCCATTTTTTGAGGAAAGAGAAGTTGTGAATACGCAAAGTCAGTATGTGTTTGTTACCAATAAAAAACGCCTTGGCAAAAAGGCCAAAGCGTTTTTATGGTCTCGCGAATATGATTAATCCATAAAGATGAATTTCATCACAAATAATATGGCTAAAACATAAGAGATGATTGATATCTCCTTGTATCTACCTGTAAACAGTTTTAAGATTACGTAGGATAACATACCGAATACAATACCTTCTGCAATTGAAAATGCCAATGGCATCATAATAAGCGTGAAAAAAGCGGGTATTGATTCTGTGTAATCGTCAAAATTAAGATTTTTCACCGGGGTCATCATCATAACACCAACCAATACCAAAGCAGATGCTGTAGCGGCTGCCGGAATCATTAGAAATAAAGGCGACAAAAATAATGCTACGATGAATAAGCCTGCCGTTGTAAGTGCTGTTAGACCGGTTCTACCTCCTTCGGCGACTCCAGCAGCTGATTCCACATAGGTTGTTACGGTTGAGGTACCCAGGGCTGCTCCCAGTGTGGTTCCGATAGAGTCGGCCATAAGTGCTTGTTTTACATTGGGTATGCGACCGTCTTTGCTTAGCATGTTGGCTTTGGTAGAAACACCAATCAAGGTGCCTACTGTGTCAAACATATCTACAAATAGAAAGGTGAATAAGACGGTAATCATAGTAAAGATACCTTCGCCCGTATTGATCCAGTCCCACTCAAATTGCCAGGCAATGGAAGAGATGGAAGGAACGGAGAAATCAAAGTGAGGTAATTCTGTTACGTGAATGGGAATACCCACAATTGTGGTAACGATCATACCGATCAGTAAGGCTCCTCTTACTTTTAATGCCAATAGTATACCTGTGATGGCGATGCCGCCTAATGCCAGCAATACTTTAGCCGATTGCATATCACCTAAGTGAACAAAAGTAGCTTCGTGGGCTACGATAATGCCGGCATTCTTCATTCCGATAAAAGCAATAAATAAACCAATACCCACCGAGATGGCATTTTTCATACTTGTGGGGATGGCATTGATAATTACCTCACGTATGTTAAATACGGTCATTAGTATAAACAAAATTCCTTCAAGGAATACAGCGGTTAATGCAAATTGCCAAGACATACCCATGCCCAGGCAAACACCAAAAGCAAAGAAAGCATTTAAGCCCATGCCCGGAGCTAGTGCAAAGGGTAATTTTGCCCATAAGGCCATGACTAAAGTACCCAGAGCTGCCGATATGGCAGTGGCTGTAAAAATAGCTCCCTTATCCATGCCTGTTGCAGAGAGGATGTCTGGGTTCACAGCTAAAATATAAGCCATGGTCATAAACGTAGTGATACCGGCAATAACTTCGGTACGTACGTTTGTCTTATTCTTTTTTAATTGAAAAAATTTCTCTAACATATCTTGTTAATTAGAAAGTCCACTTGGCGGCTAAGGTTGGATTAATTACAAATTTGTCATCTGCAAAATTATTGCTCATCTCTATTTCAGTACCCAGTGAAATGGTTTTGTTGAAATTGTACCAAAATTGTGGTTCAGCTAGGAAAACAAATTTCTCATCATTGAAATAGTTGTCTTCTCTCCAGAAATCGGCAAAACCAGTTACAGATATTTTTCTGTCTGCAAAGTGAAGTCCCCATACTGCTGTTAACTGAAAGCCAAGAAGGTTTTCTTGAGAATAGTCTTCATTGATTTTTCCATCCTGTATATGCTTAAGGTTGGCTTGTACTGTTAGTATCTTTGAAAAATCAGCATTATTGAAAGTGTATTGAGCACCTACTAACCAGGCATTTTTAATAGCTCCGAAATAGGCATTTCCACTATTGAACTCAATACGAGGCTCAAGTTTTTGTGTCTCGTTCCATTTGAAACTTCTGGCTATCTCCATATAAGCCAAAGAAACCCCATTGTCTACTCCTCTTTTGTCAGTATCATAGTCAAGATCAATAAAAAAGAAAGTGCTACCCATCTTGTCTGGTTTGAACATCTCAAAGGTAGTGGTGAACATTTGACGTTCTTCACCAAAATCGTAGTGCAATTGTACATTTTGGGCTTTCATGGTGCTTACAAAAGCTAAAACCAATGCAACAAATAAAAGTTTTTTCATTTTTAAAAGTTTTCTAGGCTACAGCAAACTAAAGGCAAAGGCTATTTTGTGATAAAATAACCATATTGTTAGTTTATTGTAGAAGTGTGTAATTATTTGAGTATTAAAGGCGCAAAAATAATTTAAAATCGTCATCTTCAAAAAAATATATGGTAATTTACTGGAGGAATGTAAGGTATGGGGTGTTTTTTTTAAAAGGGATTATTGGGTAAGGTGCATGTAATAAGTACTTTAAGTTGTGATTAAAATCATTTTGTCTGCGATGAAGAATTAATTTGAATGAATCATTTTATTTGGTGTAAAATTTGTTTAGACATGGCAGTTAAATACAAATGAGCTAGTTGTTGGCTCGAAACAATTTTTTCTATCTTTGCGCACAATGAGTAAAAAATGGACATATTTAGTTTTTCTGTTGACTTTCGCGGTCAATGTACTTGGTCAAAGAGGTCTGTCTCCGGGAGGAAAGGGGCAGGATGAACATGAAGCGAATAACAAGGGCGTACAGGTGGCTCCTGAAGATAGATTACGGTCGTGGAGACTGTTGGATGATTTTACCTTGGTGGACTCTCTGGACATAGATACTGTTACCACCGGTTTTCAACAATACGATCCAATTTATAAAAATAGCTTCTCTAATATTCATTTAGGTAATATCGGAGGCGCTTATACATCCAATCTGTTATCGTTTAAAAATGATGATAACGAATTTATATTCTTAAATTCGTTACAGGCTTATTTTGTACAGCCTGAAGATATTAAGTTTTACAATAGTAAAGTGCCTTATACAAACCTTACATATATATATGCAGGGCCAAAACGAAGGTCGGAAGAAAATGTATCCGCTTTTTTTACGCAAAATATTAATAGACGGGTGAATCTTGGTTTTCATTATAACTTGGTTTCGTCTATTGGGTCATACAATGCGCAGCAAACAGACAATCGTAATTTTAATTTTTTTATGAGTTATAATGGCGATAAGTATAATGTGTATGGCGTGTTGGCTTATAATAAAATTGAACACTACGAAAATGGTGGACTGGATGATGATGACCATGATGTTATTTTAAATCCTGACGATTATGGATACGACCAAGCAGAAAATATTCCCATCAAATATTCTGATCAAACCAATACAATAGAAAATTATCAGTTTTTTGTAAGCCAATCCTTGGGTATAGGTAAAATCAAATTAAACAAAGGGAGTGTTTTTCATAAGGATTCATTGACAGAAGTGTCTGCTGGATCAGAATCGGTGGAAGGGCAGGATGAAGAGGTGCAGCTACCGGTGAGTACCGTGTATCATACTATGCACCTAAGTAGCTATAAAAGAGCTTTTAAAATAGATGATTTGTCTAATTATATGGATGCCGATGGTGTACTTCCCATTTATAATACCAACTACGATTATCCATTGACCACAGGTGATACAACCATCTTTACCAATTTTAAGAACACCTTTCAGATTAAGTTTAATGAGGAGGCTAATTCTTTGCTCCGTTTTGGAGTGCGAGCTTATGTTACCAACGAAATTAAAAATTATAAATACCAGATTGAGCCTACCATTAATGAGAGTCAGGATGAGGCAATCTATCACTACGATACCAAGAGTTTGGTCAGTACACATATTGGGGGACAGATTTTTAAGAATATTGGTAAAAACTTTTGGTGGAATGCTGGAGGAAAGCTTTATGTGCAAGGGTATAAAGCAGGAGATATTTTATTGGAGGGGAATTTGAATACTTTATATAAAGTTTTTAAGGATACTGCAGGGTTTTATGCCAGAGGTAAAATAGATCTCAGTCAGCCTGAGTTTCTTCTTGAGAAATATTATTCTAATCATTTTAGTTGGGATCAAGTTTTTAAACAAGAAAAAGAGGTTGATGTGGAGTTTGGAATAAAAATACCGACACGAAACTTTAAGTTGGCATTTGAATCTAAATCCTTAACAGATTATATTTATTGGAATAACGAGGCTGTGCCAGCCCAATCGTCGGAGCTTATAAATGCCTTTCAGGTGTCACTGTATAAGAATTTTAAAGTAGGAGCCTTCCATAGCGATAATAAGTTGGCATATCAATATACTTCGCATGAAGATCTTTATCCTCTGCCTGATTTTGCGGGACTATCTTCAAATTATTTCGATTTTTATCTAGCCAAGCGTGTTTTGAATGTTCAGATTGGGATGGATGTGAAATATCATACCGAATATTATACACCGACATATATGCCGGCTACCGGTCAGTTTTATCTGCAGGATAAAATGAAAATAGGAAACTATCCTTTTATGGATGCATTTATGAATCTTCAGTTAAAAAGAGCCCGTATTTTTGTGAAGTTTGATCACTTTAATCAAAGCTTAATGGATAGAAACTACTTTTTAACAGTGGGTTATCCTTATGCGCCGATTCGTTTCAAATGGGGTATCTCATGGAACTTTTACGATTAAAGTGTTTTTGTTTGATGTGTTGCTCGTCAAAGGTAATTTGAAAACAGTGTTTTTTCGATTATATTTGTCCAGCTAAAGATAAACAATTGTGTATGAGACGAATTGTGAAATCATGGATTTTGCTTATGTTGGTTTTGGTAGCTTGTACTACCGAAACAAAGAAAACAAAGCAGGTAGAGATGGATACAGAAGTGGATTTTGATTTGGAGGGTATACAAGAACGGGGTAAGCTAAAAGTGGCTACTGACTATAATTCTACCAACTACTTTATTTATAAGGGTAGACCTATGGGATACCAACTGGAACTGTTGGAGGAGTTTTGTAATAACCTGGGTATTAAGTTGGAAGTGAAAGTTAGTAATGATGTGCATGATAATATCGCCTACCTAAAGTCCGGTAAAATAGATTTAATAGCACAAAATCTCACTGTTACGCGAGAGCGAAGCAAGGAGATACAGTTTACTGAACCGCATACTTATTCACGTCAGGTGTTAGTGCAGCGTAAACATGAGAAAAAGGACAGTGCCAAAGCAAAGATTAGGTTTAATCATTTAATCCGTAATCAGCTCGATTTGGCCGGAAAAACCATTTATGTTCAAAAAGGTTCTTCGTATGTTACGCGTTTACGTCATCTGGCAGATGAGATAGGTGATAGTATTAATATTGTCGAAATCCCGGATTACGAAGCGGAACAGTTGATAGGACTGGTAGCCGAAGGTGAAATTGCCTATACTATATGCGATGAAAATCTAGCCAAGGTAAATTTAAACTATTATAAGAATATTGATGTGGAAACAGCCATTAGTTTTCCGCAAAAGATAGCCTGGGGGGTGCGCAAAAACTCGCCTGATTTGCTTCATGTGGTTAACAATTGGTTGGTACGCTTCCGAAAAACGACCAAATATAGGTTGATTTATAAAAAATATTTCGAAAATAGACGTTCTACACATATTGTGGATTCGGGTTTTAATTCCATAAAAGGAGGTTTGGTATCTAAGTTTGATGATATCATTAAAAGAGAAAGTGCTACTATTGATTGGGATTGGCGCTTGATAGCTGCCTTGATCTATCAGGAGTCGCGGTTTTTACCTGAAATTAAAAGTTGGGCTGGAGCACAAGGCCTCATGCAGTTGATGCCGGAAACAGCCAAACGCTTTGGAGTGCACGATATCACCTCGCCTCAGGAAAATATACGTGGTGGAATACAATTCCTGAAATGGTTAGATTCTAGATTGGCCTTGCGTATCGATGACCCTGAGGAACGGCTGAAATTTATTTTGGCTTCTTATAATGTGGGACTAGGACATGTGTTGGATGCTATGCGACTGGCTGAGAAAAATGGTAAAAACCCCAAGGTGTGGGAAGATAATGTGGATTTTTATCTGTTGAATAAATCTAAGCCTATCTATTTTAATGATCCGGTGGTTCAGTTTGGATACTGTAGGGGTGAAGAGCCTTATTTGTATGTCACTGAGATTCTGGATCGTTATGAACATTACAAGAACTTGATGGAATAGTATCTAGCTTGCAAATAAGTTCCTTTAGTTCGCTGATTATCATGGCTGTGGCACCCCATATTTGATGGTTGTCAATGTTGAAATAGGGTGCTCTTATTTGTATGCCTTGTACTGTTTTTATAAGTAAATCAATGGTTTCCGGAGCTATCAACTGAGTTACCCTGGCCTCTATTATATCATCTACCTCATAGGAGTCGGGTGTAAATATTGGCTGTTGTGGTAGATAAGCAATATAGGGCGTTACGTTAAAATTGCTGTTGGGTATGTAGGTGGGCGTTAAGCGACCGATTATTTGTAGGTTTTCTGGTCCAACTCCTATCTCTTCCCATGTTTCGCGTAATGCGGTGTCAAGTAAGTCTTTATCCTGAGGTTCAAATTTTCCGCCAGGCAAGCTTATTTGGCCACTGTGAGGTCCGTTGTATTTGGGACGCTGGATAAAAGGGATGTATAATTCATTGTTTTTTAGGTAAAATAATATTAGCACACTGCTTTCTCTGGTTGGGTGTGTATTGGGTGTCATATGACCTGTAAAACGAATATTGGGCGACATTTTGTTTTGTGCATATGCCCCGGGTAAAGCCTCTTTTAAACGTTCTGCAAGTTGATGAATGAAATTATCTGGCATATTTATCTTATTCTTAATAGAGCAATTAATATACTAAATAAAACGGAAATATTTACACTTACTTGCTTGTTTTTATTCAATGGAATAACCTTATTGTCTTTGTTGATGGCAAAAAAAATGCCGGACGTTTCCAGCATTTTTTCTCATTGTCTTGTCTTTAATTTAAACCTTTTGTATTAAATACATAGAGGGTATAAGTAAAAACCATGCCATAAGATCTAAGTGTCTGATAAATAATTTATGTAATAGTCTGTAGTGCTTGGTGGTCAAGGTGTAGGGGTGAAAAAAAAGTTGAAGGTCAGGTTGTTTAGCTCTTGTGTGCTTCTTGTGATAAGTGTCCGATATCGTTCAGTAGGTGTACGAAGCAGAACATAACAACGGAGTGGTGTGCTAATTCTTTCTTGGTATTAGCCTTTCGCCAATGTCGGCCTTGGGTGTATTGTTGTGGCCTGTTCTGTGGTTCATTTGTTGGTAATTGAGTATTTAAATGGGAATAACTCATTGGTTGAAAATGATTGGATACCGTTTCTATAATTAAAAGTCTACATGTGTAGTGTAAATTGTTTTAATTCATGGTATTCCCGCCTTCATGAAAAAAAACGTTAAAAAATGGGTAAATATATCACTTAAGTTAATCAAAGCGTATAGCTTCCACTGGTGTAATTTTTGTTGCCAGATACGATGGTGCTATCATCATTAGGTATGAGACTACAATTGTACCCATATTAAGGTATAAAATGTGTAGTAAATTTAGGTGGATGGGAACAGTATTCAGGTAGTAATTTTCAGGATCTAATGAGATGATACCAAAGTATTTTTGTAGAAGACAAATAGAGATGCCTATAAAATTTCCAATGAGTACGCCTTTGGCAATGATAAAGGTAGCTAGGTATATAAAAACCTTGCGTATGTTATGATTCTGCTTGCCCAGGGCTTTTAATATACCAATCATGGCGGTGCGTTCCAGTATAATAATTAGCAAACCGGAGATCATATTGAACCCGGCTACCAAAACGATTAATATGAGTATAACAGCCACATTGGTATCCAGTAGGTTTAACCAGCCAAATATTTGTGGTTGTTGTTGTATGATGGTTGTGGTACGCAATAAGCCGCCATCGGGAGAGATTTTAGAGGCGGCCAATAGATCTATTTGAGAGGACAGTTCAGGGATGTCATCGAACTCGTTTAATGTTACTTCGTAACCTGTAACCTGATTGTCGTTCCACTTGTTTAATTTTATGATATGGCGTATATCTACAAACAAAAATACCTTGTCAAACTCGGGTAAGCTGGAGTCGTAAATGGCAGAAATACGAAAGTTGCGCGGTCTGATTCTATCTTGGAAAAAATAAGTGGGTACTTTATCGCCTATTTTTAATTTTAGCAGACGTGCCAGTGTGCGTGAAATAATAATGTCATTGGATGTCTTTTCTTGCGTGACATCCGGTTTTTGTCCTTCTACAATAATTTGGTCAAAGTAATCCCAGTTAAAGTCCTTACCAATGCCTTTGATAATGACCCCTTGTATGTTTTCTTTTGTTTTTAGTAATCCGGGTTTGGTTGCGAATTCTTGCACATTTTTTACTCCCGGAATTTTTAAAACTTGGTTCACAAATGCAGAGTCTCGTTCAATGGGGTTGGTTTCGTATGAAGAATTGTAGTCGTAATTGACTATTTGTATGTGGGCGCCAAATCCTATGATTTTATTTCTGATTTCCCTTTTAAAACCTGTTCCTATGGATAGAGAAAGAATCATGACTGTTATACCTAAAACAATACCAATGGTAGCAACAGTAATGATAGGACCCGATAATTTTTTACCGGTGATTTCTCCTTTTCTGATTTTGTTGGCTATGTATAAATTGAGGTTCAAAACAATGGGGCATTTTAAGTAAATACAAAAAACACCCCAAAGATAATGATTCGTCCTTAACAACAAACATCTTCCATATGGCTTCTCTAGCTTATTTATTATCTAAGCCAAAAGTCATTGTATATTGTTTCTTATGACTGCCATGGATTCTTGTTGCTTAATTTATTTTTCCGGGGTATACTTCCAAGGCTTTTTCAATGACAATCAGTGCTTTTTTTAGCTCTTCTACATTAAGAACGTACGCTATTCTGACTTCGTCTTTTCCTAGATAGCGGCTGCTGTAAAAGCCAGAACCAGGGGCCATCATGACGGTTTGACCTTGGTACTCAAAATCACTAAGAATCCACTGGCAAAAATGCTCAGAATCTTTTACTGGTAATTTAGCCATGGTATAGAAAGCTCCCTTGGGAATCAACGATTTTACACCGGGTATCTTATTGAGTCCTTCCACCAGTACATCCCTCCGCTGAAGATATTCTTTGTAAACATCGGCTGTGTACTTAGGTGCCACATCTAGAGAGGCGATGGCTGCTATTTGACCAAGTAGAGGAGGACTTAATCGTGCTTGCGCAAACTTTAAAGCG
The DNA here is from genome assembly GCF_000517085.1 of Saccharicrinis fermentans DSM 9555 = JCM 21142. Taxonomy (NCBI): domain Bacteria; kingdom Pseudomonadati; phylum Bacteroidota; class Bacteroidia; order Marinilabiliales; family Marinilabiliaceae; genus Saccharicrinis; species Saccharicrinis fermentans. The sequence goes on from NZ_KI912107.1 coordinate 93,678, forward strand.
GATGAGATAAGTTCTTTGTTTCGGCTAACCAAAGTGCCTATGCGAATGCCACATTCACTATAACGCTTGCTAAAAGAGTCTATGAGTACCACGTTTTCTTCAAGGCCTTTCAGGTTTAGGGCAGAGAAATGCCCTCGTTCGTCGTAACAAAACTCCCTGTAGACTTCATCAGAGAGTAAAAATAAATTATTTTGTAATACAATATCCCTAAGCTGGTGTAATTCCTCTTTAGAATATAAATAACCGGTTGGATTATTGGGGTTGCATATGAAAATACCTTTGGTTTGTGGCGTAATTAATTTCTCAAATTTTTCAATGGTTGGAAGGGCAAAGCCCCTTTCAAAGGTTGAAGAAATGGGTTTTATGTTAATACCCATGGCATTGGCAAAGCTGCTGTAGTTTGCATAAAAAGGTTCAGGAATGATGATTTCATCGCCAGGATTAAAACAACAGAAAAAAGCAAATATAAAGGCCTCTGATCCTCCTGTCGTTACCATAATCTCTTCCTTCGAGAGTTCAATGTTTTGTGCACGATAGTAATGGGTAAGTTTTTCACGTAAAGCAGGAATACCCGCAGAGTCGCTATATTCCAACACCTTTCGATCAATGTTTTTAATGGCATTTATTGCAACTTTAGGAGTATGGATATCAGGCTGACCAATGTTTAAGTGATATATTTTAATACCCCTTTGTTTTGCACTGTTTGCATAGGGTACTAGTTTGCGTATGGGCGAAGCGGGCATGTCGTACCCGCGTTTAGAAATAGATGGCATATTAATTTTTATTTGTGGTGGCCAAAAATGAAGTGACAAAAGTACCTAAAACCTGTCATTTATCATATTTTTGACGCTGAAATTTAGAAATTGTGCTTTGTTTGTTGATGTTAAGGGAAATTATCTATTATATTTATCGTGTAACTATTGGGCTGGTTATGCGTTATATTCATTGAACCTAGAATGAAAATGATTGATATGCCAAGTGTGGAGTCTCCCCAGAATATAAATATTTTATTAAAAGGTCTTGTTAAACTTGATCGGAGGAAACTGATCGTTGTGTTTTTTTTGTTTATCCTGTTTAATTTTGGTTCCTATGCTCAAACCCTGTCCGGGGTGGTTACTTCTTCCGATGGAGCTCCTATTCCTTTTGCTTCTATCTATATTAAGGAATTAACAACGGGTACCACTTCTAATTTAATGGGAGAATATAGTGTTGAACTGCCTTCGGGCATATCTCATGTGTCGTTTCAGGCCTTAAGCTTTGCAAAGGTTCAGTTGGAGGTGAATATGGAGGGGCATGATATCGTGAAAAATATTGAATTAAAGGCACAAGACTATAAGATAAAAGAAGTGAGGGTGTTTTCGGGAAACGAAGACCCAGCTTATGGAATTATCCGGAAATCCATTGGTCTGGCACCTTATTTTCTTAGACAGATCAAGCATTATAAAGCCAATGTGTATTTGAAAGGTGGCTTTGATATGAATAAGGTTCCACGTCTTTTCCGAAAACAATTGAAAGAACAAGGAATTGAAGAGGGAAAAAGTTACCTGGCCGAGTCGGTCAATGAAATTACATTTAACTCACCCAATCGTTATGTGCATAAGCAAATATCTAAACGTTCCACGATTCCTAATGATGGAGAAGATGAAGTGTTGGGTTTTTTAAATTATAGTTTTTACGACTCAGAAAGTGATTTGGCCATTTCTCCCATATCGCGTAAGGCTTTGTCTTTTTATAAATATAGGTATGAGGGCTTTTTTCAAGAGGGTGATTATTATGTAAATAAAATTAAAGTAATACCCAAGCGTAAAAACCAGAAGCTTTTTGCGGGTTATATCTACATTGTTGATAAGCTTTGGAATTTACATTCTGTAGACCTGCTTAATGAACAGTTTTTTGGTAAGATCCGAATCAAGCAAGTGCAAGAGCAAGTGAAGGGTAAGGCCTGGCTGCCTGTGAGTCACCATTTTGATGTGGATGTAAAAATGATGGGTTTTAATGTTGAGGCCAATTATGGTGGATCGGTGAAATATGATGAGGTGGAGTTAAATAGTGGCTTGCCTGTGCCTTCGTCGCTTAAAATAGCCTATGCCGAGGTGGAGTCGGAACAGGCCTTCTTAAGAGAAATGGAAGCGGAGAAGCCGCTGAGTAAAAATCAGCAAAAGGTGGAGGCACTCTTGAAAAAAGACGATTTGAGTAACCGCGAAATGATGAAACTATCACGCTTGATGGAAAAGGAAAATAAAAGTGTAGAGTCGCTTGGAAAGGGCTTGAGACTGGAATCTCAGGATAGTTTGTATCAAATTGTGAGAGATACCGTGAGTGCTGATGCTATTGATTGGAACGAGATAAGACCTATTCCGCTTACTAAGAGTGAAATAGAAAGTTTTGGTATCCGCGATTCATTGACACTGGCCCTGGCAGGAATGAATGCAGACAGCGTAGACTATGCGAAGGAGCCTTCGGCCTTTAGCAAAGGTTATGGTAAAATTTTATTCGGAGGGAAACACTACTCATCTGATTCTACGTTCAGAATAAAATATGATGGCTTGTTGAACCCAATGTCTTTTGGATTTAATGCGGTGGATGGTTTAACTTTTCATCAAAAATTTAAAATCAAAAAATTATTAGATCCCAAAGGTAGAGTGGATTTTTTCCCTGAACTGAAATATTCCTTTGGGAGAAAAAATATGATGTGGAAGTTACGCAGTGTGTGGGGAGTCGACTATATTACGCATACTAAATTTTTTATGGAAGGAGGACAGTGGAGCAGGGATTTTAATGGAACAAGTGGTATTTCTCCTTTTGTGAATATGGTTTCGTCGCTTTTGTTGAAGGACAATTATATGAAGTTATATAAGGATAACTATTTTTTATTAGGAGGACGCAGCTATATTGCCAATGGATTAATGTTTAATCTTCAGCTTCGTTATCAAAACCTGCATAGAATGGAAAATAGTACCCAGTATTCTCTGGCCTATCCAGGTAGAAACTATAGAGATAATAACGAGGTATTGTATCACATGGATCCGGAGCTGTTTAGAGGGCGAAGAGCCTTGGATGTGGAAGCTCAAATAGACTATACCCCCAAGTATTATTATAGAATTAATGGTAACTATAAACGCATGGTGCATTCGGATTATCCTACTTTTATGCTGCGTTATAAGGGTGGATTTAGTGATTTGTGGAGTGCCGATTCTCGTTATGATTTGTTGGTGTTGGGTATCAGTCAGAAGTTGGAATGGAGCTTTATGTATCATTTAACTTATGACATGAGTGCCGGGTATTTTTTTGATCATTCATCCATGCATTTTTCCCATTTTAAGCATTTTAATACCAGTGAAATACCTGTTTCGTTTAAGAGCTGGGAGCGTAACTTTAATTTGTTGAATGATTATGAGTATAGTACCAATGAGTGGTATTTGGAAGGCCATTTTAGTTATTCAACCCCTTATTTGTTGATAAAAAACATACCATTTTTACAAGATAAACTTTGGAATGAAAATATCTACCTAAGTCATTTAACACAAGCTGATTTTAGAAATTATAATGAGGTAGGTTACGGTATCAGTCAGCTCTTTTTAGTTGCCAATATTGGTGTGTTTGCCGGGTTCGAAGAGATGCAGTTTGAGCGGTGGGGATTTAGGCTTAGCTTTAATCTAGGAAGCCTGGAGTAGCTGAGCCTACCTTTAATGTTCCTCCTTCTTTAAGAAAAAGGTGTTAGGGTGCATTGAAACAAGTTAGCGGGTGACTTGATTGGTAGTGGTTTTAATTTGATATAGATTTTCTAATATACTTTATGGATTAATTCCAACGATCCATGTTAAATATGTGCCTGGTTTTGACAGAAAGTAAAAAACTCCCATCAAAAGCTGGGTGGCATTATTCTCCATTCTTTTAATTTTTATATTTTTGCAACTTATTAATGAAGCAAATAAGTTAGACGATTATATAATAGATACTGTGGCGACCTTTATCGCACTCTTGTCTCTTATCTAAAAATCTAAAAATCTAATTAAACAAATATGGAATTAGCAAGCACGTATAATCCTGCCAACACGGAGGATAAGTGGTATAAGTATTGGATGGATCATAAATATTTTCATTCAGAACCGGATGAAAGAGAGCCATATACTGTCGTCATTCCACCACCGAATGTAACAGGAATGTTACATATGGGGCATATGCTAAACAATACCATACAGGATATATTGGTGCGTCGTGCACGCATGATGGGTAAAAATGCGTGCTGGGTGCCCGGTACCGACCATGCTTCTATTGCGACGGAAGCTAAAGTGGTAAATAAATTGAAAAATGAGGGGATTGATAAAGCTGACCTTTCGCGTGAGGAGTTTCTAAAACATGCTTGGGACTGGACTGATAAACATGGCGGTATCATTTTGGAGCAGCTAAAGAAACTAGGTGCTTCATGTGATTGGGATCGCACTTGCTTTACCTTAGATGAAACACGCAGTGAGGCCGTTATGGATACCTTCGTAAAGCTTTATGAAAAAGGACTTATTTATCGTGGTGTTCGTATGGTGAATTGGGATCCTGCCGCTCTAACAGCTGTTTCGGACGAAGAGGTGGTTTATAAAGAAGAACATTCTAAGTTATATTATTTACTTTATAAAATAGAAGGTGAGGATGAATATGTTACTATTGCAACAACACGTCCAGAGACTATCTTAGGAGATACAGCAGTTTGTATTAATCCCAACGATGAACGCTTTCAGCATCTGAGAGGAAAAAGAGTATTGGTGCCTTTAATCAATCGTTCTATTCCTATTATTGAAGATGATTATGTGGATATGGAGTTTGGTACAGGATGTCTGAAGATTACGCCGGCTCACGATTTGCATGATTATGAAATTGGAATGCGTCATCATTTGGAAAGTATTGATATTTTAAATGATAATGGAACACTGAGTGAAGCAGCTCAGCTGTTTGTAGGTAAAGATCGCTTTGTGGTTCGTGAGGAGATTATTCCTGATTTGAAAAAAGCAGGAAACTTGTTGAAGATCGAAGACTACGATAATAAGGTGGGGTGTTCTGAAAGGACAGGTGCTGTGATTGAACCTAAGCTCTCAGCCCAATGGTTCTTGAAAATGACTGACATGGCCAAAGTGGCTTTGGATGCAGTGATGAATGATGAGGTTAAATTTCACCCTGCCAAGTTCAAAAATGTTTACCGTCACTGGATGGAGAATGTGAAAGATTGGTGTATCTCACGCCAACTTTATTGGGGACACCGTATTCCGGTATATTACCTGAATAATGGCGATTTTGTGGTGGCCAAAAGTAAAGAGGAAGCCGTACGCCTAGCACAGGAGAAAAGTGGAAACACCGCATTGACCATTGATGATTTAAGACAGGAGGAAGATGTGTTAGATACTTGGGCTTCCAGTTGGCTATGGCCTATTTCTGTATTCGACGGTTTTAACCCAGAAAAAAAAGAGATCGATTATTATTATCCCACCAGTGATTTGGTGACGGGGCATGATATTATTTTCTTCTGGGTGGCTCGTATGATCATGGCAGGTTATGAGTTTAAAGGTACCTTCCCTTTTAAAAATGTGTATTTTACAGGGATGGTACGTGATAAACAAGGTCGTAAAATGAGTAAACAGTTGGGTAACTCCCCCGATCCGTTGGATCTGATTGCTAAGTATGGAGCAGATGGCGTTCGTGTGGGTATGTTGCTTTGTTCTCCTGCCGGGGGTGATTTGCTTTTTGATGAAGGATTGACCGAGCAAGGGCGTAACTTCTCCAATAAAATCTGGAATGCCTTCCGATTGGTGAAAGGTTGGAGAGTGGATGAATCATTGGATCAGCCCGAAAGCGCAGCCAAAGGTATTGAGTGGTTTACCCATAAGTTGAATCAAACAATTACTTTGGTGAATGATCACTTTGATAAGTTTCGTATATCGGATGCTTTGATGAGTGTTTATACTTTGTTTCGCGATGATTTCTCTTCTTGGTATCTTGAAATTGTGAAACCAGGGTATCAACAACCCATTGATAGTTGTACTTATCAGGCAACCATCGAAAATTTTGATAAAATATTACGATTGCTTCACCCTTTTATGCCTTTTATCTCGGAAGAGATATGGCAGCTATTGGATGATAGAAACGAAGGGGAGAGCGTGATGGTGGCGGATATGCCAAAGCCCGATAAAGTGGATGAAGAGTTATTGGCAAGTTTTGAGCTAACACAGGAAGCTATTGGTGGCGTTAGAAATATTCGTAAGCAAAAAAATATCCCTCATAAAGATAGTATCGCTTTGAGTATTTTGGATAATACAGGAAGCTATGATAAGACTTTTGATGCCGTCTTGGCTAAACTGGCCAATGCTGAGGATATAACCTTTGTGAATCAAAAAGTAAATGGCGCATTGTCGTTTATGGTTAAAGCCAATGAATATTTTATTCCCATGGGCGACTTGATTGATGTGAAAGCAGAGATTGAGCGTCTGGAAGCTGATTTAAAATATAACAAAGGCTTTTTGATTTCGGTTACCAAAAAATTGAGCAATGAACGCTTTGTAAATAATGCCCCCGAAAAGGTAGTGGCCATTGAGAAACAAAAGCAAGCGGATGCAGAGGCCAAAATTAAAGCCTTGGAAGAAAGTATTGCCAATTTGAAGAAATAGAAGATTATTGCCAATTTATTACAATCTGAAAAGAGCTGTTTCTTGCCTAAGGAGACAGCTCTTGTTGGTTTGCCGTGCATGGCGAGTGACTTTAAAATGGCGAGTTGTTAATGTTGTGGAGTTTTAGTAAATTGATTGGTATAAATACAATGAAGCATCAAGTGTTACAAGTTTATCTAAATCGACAATTGGGATTACGGCTCCAATGCGACCTGTTTTGTAACCATCTACATTCAACATCGCGAACATTATTTTGGTGATATAATGAATAAATACAATCCAAATATCCATCATCGTAGATCAAGAATATGATTATTCGTAGGCAGGATTGTATTTCATTACCATTTGCGTAAAAAAACGTGAATGTTTGTTTGGTCATATTGATGATGATAAAAAATAAAAAATGGAAACCATTTGACGGGAAATTATGGCAACGCAATTATTGGGAACACATCGTCCGAAACGAACAATTATTTCAAACCATTTCAAATCACATTATGACTATATTTGAGACAAAGTGTTTGTTAATACGCCATCTGGAACAAACAGATTTGAGGGTCTTGTTAGAGATTTACAATAATGCCAGAAATATGCAGTTCGTTTCAAAAGGAAAGCATCACTGGACAATGGAAGAGCTTTGCGGAAAAGTAGAAGCTGTAAATAAATACGGCAAATTCGGGATGGGAATTTTCATTGTAGAAGAGAAGTCAACAGGAAATATAATTGGAGAAGCTGGACTGTTTAATTCTTTCCAAGACTGTAAAAAATTAGAGTTAGGTTATATACTTGATTTTGTTTATTGGGGAAAAGGTTATGGCAAGGAAATCTGTAGTGGATTATTGAAATATGGATTTGAAGTACTGAAAACGGAGACTTTGATTGCCAGAATGTATGCCAAGAATATCGCCTCAGTAAGGCTTTCAGAGAAGTGCGGAATGAAAAGAACAGAAGAAGGAATAGCGGAAAACGGAGAAAAGTATTTTACTTATGTAAGTTATTGTAATTAAAGCTTCTAAGAATAACGCAATGCCTATGTTAATGAACGAGTATGGGCAGGCAGCATAAAACTGTAAATTTTGATCTTTTAATAACTTGGCGGAAATTTCTGTTTCTGATAGAGAAAAGAATAAATTTGTAACCCAAACAAAAGCATCGACTAAGTGGGGTTGGGGGCTTTTAATCTTATATTGTTCTAGACCTTTTGGGTTCTTTTTGTGGCAATGATAAAAAGGACGTTAACGCAAATTTCAAGAGCAAGCGATGTATCATCTATGAAGTAAAACACAATTTACTCTAAAGCGATGATTGATTATTAATTCGAGCGTAAAGAAACTTTCAGGTTTAATTCCGTTATGCCTCGTGTCAGAAAAGTCTTCTTTTATGGCCATTTCAATGCTCATAACGAAGTTCTAATACATCATATGTTTTTATAAAAAATTAAAAGTATCAAAGTAGAATTAATCGGCAAAAAGTAAATTAAATCCGCTGTCTTTGCTCCATGATAGTTTTTGGTAATAATTATTCAGTTTTTCAAACTCTACTTGAGGAATATAGCAACTAAGTCCACAAAATTTATGAATTTGATTAATAGTTAGGAATGCTTCAGTATGCTCTTTATATAGAACAGCGTTATTAAGCTGTTGTTTTACCTCCACCACAGCAGTATCCGGATAATTATTAGCTAAAAAATCTTCAAAATCAAATGCCAGTGCACTCTCTAATAAATCCAAACGTTGAGCGATATTTTGTTTGTATTCCCATTTTTGCAGACTGTAAGAATTTAATAATTCAGAGGTTTTTGAGGCCAGTTCGTCTAAAGCATTGGTTTGGATAAGAGAAATACTTGCAGATTTATATTTTCCCGATTGAGCCATGTAATAGTCCATATACTCATTGGCAATATTTTCTAACCTTTGTTGAATGCTTTCGTTTTGGTCAAACAGTGAAGTAACGATATTTGAGTATGGAAAACCATTTGCAAGTATTTCTGTTGGTGAAGCAAGAATGTATGGTGCTTTATACCTTAACTGGTACACCACTTCTACACTCCCCATAAGACAGGCATCAAACATAATATATTCAAAGGTTTTGTCTGGAATAGCTTCCTCCAAGTTTAAAATGTCCATTTCTAAATTTTCATCCAAACCAAAGGATTTTAACGTATTGTTAGCTGGTGGGAGCCATCCTGTGGCATGTGACCATAAAATTAAACCATACGATTCGGAGGGGTATGACTCCATAATATCATCTATTACGGCTCTGAATACCGTGGGGCTTGCTGAGTTTTGCTCAGGGTAAGTAATAATCGTTTTACTCACGATCTTGTCTGATTGATCTGGACATACCTTAATTATTCGTGGAGCTTCTTCACCAGAGTCTATATAAACAATTAAGTTTCCGGCTTTGCTTTCAAAAAAATACTCCATTTCATTTATGTCATCAAATGCTTCATCACTTAAATCATTATCTGCTACCATATAAACAATGACTGTTTCTTTTTGTATAGTAGGATAATCATCATCTTCGCAGCTAATGAAAAAAAACGATACGAGAAAGATGAACCTAAATAACTTGAATAATGAATGCATAGTAGAAAGTTAATGGCTTTATTATGTAAAATGATAAAAAATGTTTCGTGCTTATATTTTTGTATTGTAGCTCTTAATTATATTTTTATTGATAAAATATGCAATGATTTCACTTGGTTAATCGATGTTGACTATTTGTTGGTCAATTGTATATGAGCCAAAAACGCCGAATCCACCATCGATATTTGTGAATATTTTCACTGGCTCGGAAAAATTGTCTCCATTTGTGGCAAGTTCCAATGAGCGCAAATACCGATATAAATTTTCTGAAAGAGAAAGGATTTCAACTTTTACATAGTGTTCTGCATTTAATGCCGAAAAATTGTCTTTTCGTATATATACATTCAATAAATACTCTTGTCCTTGAAATAACTTGTCAGAAAAAATAGCAAAAAGACTTGTATTCGTTTCTCCAAGCGTTCCTAAAATATCTTTAAAAAGTATTTCCTGATCAACGTAAATATCAGATGTAAACCATTTTGCTTCTTCTGGACTGCTTTCCTCAAATATAACTTTATCGTGGATGACGATACGATAGAAATTATCTTCATCAGGGATGTCTTTAATTTTAATTTTTGTACGTAAGTAAGATATACCATCCTTGATTCCGGTAAACCATTCCGGTGTTACGGCTAATATTTGAGGAGGATTGGGGACGATATCCTGTCCTTTTACATAACCGTGTGATTGCGAATCGCCTGTAACTTCAATTTTGTCTTTGGGATTCAATGAGGCTTCAAACCTATAATAACGATGTTCATTTGTGCTATGGTCGTAAACGACTCCAACAGGCAAATTATTAATTTTTACTTCGAGATTAGCGTCATCTATGGGTTGAGGATTTTGATTTGAGTATACGAAAACACTCTCTGAAATTTTGATAAAATGAGTGTCTTGGCTGCAATCAATCATGGAGTTTAATACCATTTTTTTAGTATACTCTTTACCGTTATAATTCACCTCTTTTTCGCACCCGCCACAAATCAATCCTATGGCCAAAATAACTATTATTCCAAATGTTGTTGATTTCATACAAGCTAAAATTTATACGTATGTGATATAGAAGGTATAATCGGAAAAAGAGTCACTTGTTTAAGTTTTTTAGTGTAAACAAGTTTTCCTACATCATTTCTCGACACATCTACCTCTTCATATAATTTAAAAGCATTCTTTTGGTTATAGATGTTGTAGATGCTGAAATTCCAAATTCCACCTTTGTTTTTCGTTTTTTTGCGCGTATAATTTATCCCTACATCAAGTCTGTGGAATGCAGGCATCCTGTAGTTATTCCGATTCTCAAGTTGAGTCAATTCGTCAAATTTACCGGGATAATAAGGGATATCAGGTGTTACAACACTGTTTACCGGTATGGTAATCATATTACCGGAGGAGTATACCCAATTTAATGTAAAGTCAATTTTGGAGTTTAGTTTGTGCATAACTAATAGGTTGATATTGTGCCTGCGGTCGTACTTTGATGGAAACCAATCGCCAGAATTAATCTTGTTAAATTTTTTTTCTGTTTTAGATAGGGTATACGATAGTGTCCCTGTAGTCTTACCTAAATTTTTCTCCAATGAAAATTCAGCTCCGTAGGCTCGACCAATACCACTTTCTACTTTTTCTTCCCAACCTGAAGAAGTGCCAGAGAATGAAGCTCCATCTTTGTATTCAATAACATTATTCATGTTTTTATAGTAACTGGCAAAAGAAAAAGTGAGTTGTGAAGTAATAGTCTGATTAACTCCCAATGAAAGCTGACGAGCTCGCATTGGTTTTATGGAACTGGTAGATGACATCCATAAATCTGTTTGAAGCAATAATGAGTTATTTGAAAGCATGTGAATATATTGCTCCATGTGTGTATAATCGGCGACTATCGATAGCTTATTAGTCAACATATACCTCAATGAAAGACGAGGGTCAAAGGCATTGTACATTATACCATCTACGTTGAATAAAGAGAATCTTGTCCCAATATTGGCTTTCAATTTCTTTGATATACTCCATATATCTTCAATGTAAAAAGAGTATTCCCGGCTAAGTACTTTCTGAGATGGTTGGGTATTGGGAGTGGTTGCTTCATTTCCGCTTGAATGAAGCAATAAAATTTCCGGAAAAAAATCATGATAAATAAATTGTAAACCACTTCTCAAAAAATGTTTATTAGAAGGCGTATATTCACAATTTAATGAAATAGAATAATCATTAACACCCGACGAATAATTCAACGCATCAATAACATTGACACTATCATTAGCAAAGCTATTATCCACTGTTGTTTCATACTGGTATTTATTATAAGAAACGGTAGTGTTGAGAAACATATTAGACCTAACGGCACTGTTTAAACGAATAGCGTATATAGTGTTTCCCCATTTCCAATCTTGCTCTGATATTGAATTTGAGATTTTTTGATTAGGAATATTGTTCAGAACAGAATTGCCATTTCGATCCGGAATATCATCTTGATTGATGGAAATATCATTATTACCAGTTCTGTTCATTAGTTTATCCCTTCCGTTATAAAGCATAGTATATATAGAAGTTTTATCACTTATCTTATGATGAATTTTAGCATTAATATCAGAAAAACTAAAATTCGTCCTGTTTGTCTCAAAATCATCAGCATTTGCTTGTTCTTGAAGCCCCATAAGATAAAGGTCAATTAAAGAACGCCTTGCGGAAAAGAAGAATGATGTTCTGTCTTTGACAATTGGACCTTCAAAATTAACACTGCCAGCCAGTAAGCCCAGAGTTGCTGAGCCGGCCAGAGCTTCCTTGTTCCCATCCTTAGTGTTTATATCAATAACTGATGAAAGCCGTCCACCAAAACGGGCTGGGTAGCCGGATTTATACAAAGTGACATTTTTAAGAGCTTCTGTATTAAAAACTGATAAAAAGCCAAAAGCATGATCTGCATTATAGATTGGAATATCATCAAGTAGTATTAAATTTTGGTCTGGGCTGCCTCCTCGAATGGTTAAATTGCTCTTTCCTTCTGCTGTTTGTTGCACACCAGGAATAAATTGAAGCGACTTCATCAAATCGCTCTCACCAAATAACTTAGGTCTATTTTTTATTGTTGAGATAGGAACTGTGATAATACCTAAGCCTTTATCCATTCTGGTATTGCTTTTGTTTGCAATTATTTCCACACTGGAAATCTCGAGTATTATAGGAGATAACTGTATGTTAATCGTTGTGTCTTTGGTTAAACATAAATCAATTACTACAGTTTCATAACCTAAATATGAACAAAGTAACTGCACATTACCTTTAGGATGCTCAAAAGAAAAAAAACCGTATGAATTAGTAACTACACCAAAGGATGCTTCATTATTGCTGATAGTTGCGCCAATCAGAACTTCTTTAGTTTTTATGTCTGTTACACAACCATTAATGCGTAACACTTGAGCTTTTACTGCAAAAGAAAAAATACAAAAAAAGAGGAAGGTAACTACAATGCGCATAAAGTTAATTCTGAATTAGTGTAATTGTCTTTGCTTGGTTTCCATATTCGATATGAAGTTCGATATTATTATTTTTAGAATCTTCTTTTGTAGTGATGGTGATAGTGGCATTTCCCACACCATATACAGGTGAAATTCGAAACCAGTTAGTTTCTGCAAAATTTCCTCCATATGAATGGGATAATTCGGCAGAAGTTATATTCCATTCTTCAGAAGCTGTAATTTCGAATGACTTTGTTTCAGCTCCCGGCTGAAAAATCAACGTACTTTGATTTACTTCGATGGTTATACCAGGATCACTATCCTTAGAACAAGAGAAAAACGATATGCAAAATAAAAAAAATGTCAGTTTTACTATTCTTATTAATAAAGTTTTCATGTGTTTAAATTTATTTTTCAGTGGCCATATGGAACTCGTCAAAATTAATCATTCTTCTGTATGTGAACACGTTCTCATAGCTCGTTTTATGTTAATTAATTTTTAATTTCTCATCCGGTAAATACCAATATAACAATGCACTCTCTATGCTTACGAAGTATTCAATATTATAATTGTTCTACAAGTTTTAGTCAGAATAAGGCTTTGCCCTCTTTTTATTAAAAAGGTGTTAAGCTCATCGTATTTCTTTATAGAATTTAGGATACACAAAAACCATGGAAAGATAATATTCCATGGTTTTGTGTAAGATGTCGTTTAACGTGGGAATAAATCATACCACATTATTCTGCTATTGTTGTATGAAGGCCAGCTTTCTTGATCAATCCAACCATTACTAGAGCCATACCAACCCCAATTCATGTATATGTGATCAGAATATTCGTACCATGTTTTAACCGTAATACCTAAAAACTTTCTTGTAACTTTCCATTTAGTCTCTGAATAACCATCTGCAATCCAAATATGGCCACCAGTATTTGTAAAACCACCTAACAAAACAGGATACCAATCTTCAATATTGCTATATACAGTATTGAAGTCATATGAAGTTGACTTAGCGGAATTGTAGCCAAGAGTTTTAAGCCCAGTGAGTATTCCAGCTTGACTGGCTCCACTGCCTCCGCTTGCTGCAGTACCCCAACTATAACCAGGAATTACATCCGCGATATCTCTAAACATTCTTGAAATAGGATTAGAATCGGTGGTGGGAGCCAGGCTATTGGGCATTGCTGCATAATCAAATCCTCGGTCGCTTGGATACTTCCATGTCTTACACAATAACCCTACTGCTACGGCAGGGCATCCAGCAAGATCGATGTTGGGGCGTTTTGCATCAGCATTGTAGCCATTTGCTTGTCCCCACACACAATATTGGATAGTACTCGATGGCCCAATTGGCGTCAAGCCCCATGACCCTTTATGTTTACCTTTGGTTGTGGAAGCTGAGTTGTTTACAACCAGCTCTATTTCAATCTCTTCGCCATCGCTCTCATTTCCTAAGCTTTCCCACATGTTATAGTTTTCGTCATCTACATTTATTGTTTTGTCTATGTCTTTCGTTATTTTTTCTATTTGTTCATCGATCATCGATCTCATGGGAGAGTTTGGATTCATTTCATCTAAGTCTAACTTCCCAGTTGTATTGAATGCAATTAGTGAACTTTGGGATTCCTTGTCAGCGGACAGTAGCATATAGCCTTGGTTGTCACCAAAGTTAACGATATACATAACAGGGACATTGTCCTCATTTTTGATGGTCTCAATGTCACAAGATTGAGTAGATGCAGTAGAGCGTGTTTGAGGAGTTTCTGTTGCTTGAATGGCAGCATACATTTTTTCCGCAAAAATCAGACCTTGCTCCTCAGAAACAACTCGCGTAGTTGGACTAATTTCAGGAGCGTTCCCATTTGGTTGTAGATTTGAATTATCAAGATCTTCTGAGCAACTTGAAAAAAATATCAGCACGAAGCTAATAACTATTAGAAAAAAATTCTTAATCATAATAATAATTGTTAAAAAGTTAATAGGTTTTAAATGTTAATAAACATTTATAAATCAACTGTTTGAACACGAGGGGTTACTGTTGTATTATTAGAAGATTCCCAAATTAGCAGGTCGTTAAACCATATTCTTTCTTTGGCAATAGTGCCTCCTCCAAATGTTTGGTTTACTGAATCAGGAATTGAGATATAAAAATCGGTCTTTATCCTAATTATTTTCCCTTTATTAAATCTGACATAAGTGGAAGAGTGCGAATCGCCTATAGAAGGGAGATTTAAAAAAATACGAATACTATAGTCAGAATTAATTACATATCCATTAGGAGCATAACTTAGAGGGTCGTAGAATTTAACAAACCTCCTGCGTTTAGGGGTTAATACTTCAAAATTTCTTTTCCCTTGATACTCCGGAGCGAATACGTTTTCTCCCTTTTCATCTATTAGATATACATCAATGTGACTATCCACATTAGATGCGGTCTGCACTTTGTCCTTAGAAAAACACATAGAAAAGCTTATTAATAAAATTATTAGTAACTGTTTCATTCGCCATTTTTTTGCTAGTATAAATATACCACTTCGTTTAGTTTTTCTTGTCTACTACAACATAAAAAATTGACTTTATAATTTTCATATAAACAAAATAAAAGCTATTGAAATTGAACTTGCAGCAATAGAAAAATAGCTAAATATACCCGTTTCATATTCTTTGTGCGACTTAGAGTCTAACTGGTATTGAGACCAGAATCGTTAACTCTCGTGGGATCATGTGATTTATCATTCCTCTTGGCTTTTAGGAAGGAAGGTAGCCAGCCTATTTTCTCTTTTTATTTCATCATAGGCATTGTTATTTAAAGGTTTTGTAAACTGTGTAATAACAAAGAAAGTAAAAATTATAATAAATACACTATTTTCTATAAAATAAATTGTATTACTTTATGTTATTTAAGGAATTTACAATCCTACTAAGTAAACCTCTCTTTAGGGATGATTCTGTTGATTGCATTTTCTGAGGAAGGGGCTTTGGGGATACTTTTTTTATTAGCTATTTGACCAAATTCATTAGTCAGTTCATTTTCGGGTGATGGTGGTTGGGGGCTTTTAATCTTATTGGGTTTTTGTTGACTTTTAATAAGCAGAGCTTTGTATTTTGCCTGCATCTTTTGTTAAAGGATTTATTATAGCTTCGTGGATGAAGGAGCTAGTTTTAGATTGGCATCCATCGATAGGCCCCAGAGTAAGTTGTAGGAAAGGAGAGGTGGGCTAATATTCTGTTAATTAAACGATTCCACGTTTTATATGTAGTTATTATTCATGAAAATTTTGTTTTGAGATGGCGAGTTGTTTAAGTTGTTAGATAGTTAGGTCGTTAGCTTGTTAGCTTGTTAGGATGGCGAGTTGGTAAAATCATGGAGTTGTTGAGTTGTGTTTTTCAATTAATCGACATCTTTCATTTGTATAAGAGGTTGTCAGCTAGTGGATTGCAGTGTTGGCCAGAACAATAGCCCCGTGGCCGGCGGTGGAGAGAAAGCTATAACCCGGAAAATGCATTAGAAAATCTATTACGCCTTAAAATGGCTTCAAAAGAAGTCACTTCGTTACTTTTCTTCAACTTACCATAGCGGTGCTATGCCTCGTTTCAGTAAATTCCAATGATCATCTGTATTTCAATATGAAACATAATGTTATTCCAATAGCTAAAGCTAAAGGCCTTGGTGTTGTTGGGATGAAAGTATTTGGAGCCGGAACCATGTACAAAGAAGTTCCTGGATTCTCAAGAAGACCTGACCAAATTTATCGTGAAGTAGGTTCTGTAGATTTACCAAGTCATGAACTTATAGAATATGTTCTAACCACACCAGGTGTAGATACTTTAATTATAGACATTGGTCATATAGATGAAGATCCGCTTAAATGTCAGTTAACTCAAAATTATTATGCTTCTCAAGTTAGGCCTGATGCAATGTCAGATGAGAAAAGACGAGAAATAGAAGCAAAAACAGCACAGGTAGCAGGAGAAAGAACAAATTTCTTTCAGCTTGATAAAATAGACATGACACCACCTAGAGATTTAAAACAAGAAGCTGTTGATGGAACAACTAAAATCACTTGGCAAACCGCCTATGCAGCTGAGCATGCAATTTCTCATTATGAAATTGTTTTAAACGATAATATTATTGGAAAAGTAGCGCATAAACCTCAGGTGCTTAAAGAATCTCCGTTTGTTTTTGAAACTGCAGAAACTGGAACTTTTAAAGTTTATACTGTAGATGCAGCCGGAAATAGAGCATAAAAAAATGCTCATAACACTTTAAAACTCCTGATAAACAGGTATCACCTCCAGACCTTGGTCTGTCAATTCTTTTTTTACCTTGCTGAAATTTCGAGTAAAACCAAGTAGGTAGCCACCACCTCCTGATCCACATAGTTTTAGTAAGTAATCGTTCTTTTTAAATCCCTCTTCCCAATGTTTTAAATACTCGCTGGGTATCATCTCTTTTAAATATTGAAACTGAAACTTAGAAAGTTGTTTTAGATGTGTGTAAAAACTATTTAAATCACCTGCCAATAAGGAATGAATACATTTATTGGTTGTTGGTATCAAATCGTTTTTTATTCGGTCGATATATTTAGGGTTGAGACATTTGGTCATGAATAAATCTACCAGAGGTCCTGTTTTACCTGTCTGTTTGGTATTGACAATAAATACGGCATCATCTGATTTTATATTTTCTCGGGATATACCAATGGAAGAAATATTTTTTTGATCCTTAATAAAAAGCGGGTACTTCAGATAGCAAATGAGCGGGTCGATGCCCGAGCTTTTACCATGGAAGTAGGACTCTAAGATCGAAAATGTTCTTTTGAGTTCTTGTGTTTCTTTGTTTGAGAGCCCAGCTTTGGCTTCAATGCGATTTTTACCGTACTTTTTATAGAAGGCAGCTACCAGAGCACCACTACTTCCTAAACCATAACCTTCGGGAATAGAAGATTCAAAATATAAGCCCTTTGCAACATCCGCATTAATTTGATCAATATGCACTAGATCAATGGCTTTTTCTTGCAGGTATGCCGAATACTTTTTTAGTTGCTCGTTGGATTTCTTTGCGAAGTCCAAATCGGTATAACTGGTTGAGTTTATGAAATCAAGTGTCCCGTTAAAATGTGCGTACGGGATGGTTAATCCATTGGAATCAAAAAGGATAGAGTATTCTCCGAAAAGAAGAACCTTAGAATAAAAAATGCTGTTTTTATTGTTTATAGACATCTATTATAATATTTCTGCTGGTCCATCGCCCAACTCATCATGTATTAAATTTCCTTGAACACAGTATGACATCAAATTATTGTGAATAAACTCCTGAACTTGCTTTTTGTTCGCAGCCGGATATAAAACATGAATATTAGGACCGGCATCGATGGTGAAACAGACTGGAATATTGTTTTGTTCACGAAATATTCTAATTTGTTGAACAATATTCAGGGAGTTAGGCAAAAGTAAGGTGTAATTGGGTGTGGAGCTCATCATTAAAGCATGAAGGCTTAGTGCTTCCGTTTCTGCCAAGGTGACAAAAGCATTCCAATCGCCTGTTTTTAAAATAGTGAACAATTTATTTGTATGCTCATTGGCTTGTTGTATTCTTCCTTCTCTATAGGGATGGCCTTCCATTAATTGGTGCCCTAGGGTACTGCTCACTTTTTTTTGATCTTCGCTGACAATAAGTATGCTGTCTTGGATGTTTGTAAAGCTTGGGTGTATATTGTCTTGTAGGTGAATCGCATGCATATTACTGCTCTGTTTTAGCTTTGATTTACCCCACGAATTCCAACCACCATATATCGATCGACAGGCACTACCGGAGCCCAGACGAGCCACATTGGATATTTGTTGCTCGGATAGTTGCTGGCCGGTTATTTGTTGATGTATTTTACTTAAACATATGGCCAAGGCTGCATAACTACTGGCCGAAGAGGCTATTCCTGACGAATGAGGAAAAGTGTTTTTACTTTCGATATTCAGATGAAAATTTACTAACCAGGGAAATATCTGTAAGATCCTTTTGAAAAATACCTCTGTTTTCTTTTTAAATGTAGTGTTCTCCTTACCCGCAAAGATCAAACGGAAGGAGATGTTTTCCTGACCAGGATGAAAGGTGTAACTGATCGAGGTGTCGGTGATGGAATGTTTTAAACTGAAACTGACAGAAGGATTTAAGGGAATTTGCATTCCCGTTTTTCCCCAATATTTAACAATGGCTATGTTCGAAGGACTGGTAACATGAATTTTACTACCTTCACTTAAATCTTGTTTCTCAGTTATTGTCATTATTTATGGATAAATGAGAGCTCATTTTACTTTGTACGTTACTTTACCTGCAAGGGTTATTTAAAACCAATTCTTCGTACTTATATATGGTATTTAATTTTTTATTGCCAAAGTAATCAAAAACATATTCGTCTGTTTGTTTACTTACAGCCATCACAAAATCGCCACCCCAAGCTCCCAGTGATTTGATAGAACCATCAAAGTCGCTAAAATGTTCTTGTTTAACGGGCGTTTTATCTATTATTCTGCCAATGATATCTTCGTGCTCGTTTATGAGTTCTTGAAAATCAGTTAATTCGGTGCATACCGCCATGTATGTAGATATGGCGCTTATTTTGACAATATCTTCAGAAGAAATATTTCTTTTATGAAAGCCTTTAATGGAAGCTTTTGAATTTTGTTTTCTACCGGTATAAACAAAGTAAATGTTATTTTTAAAAATAGGATCAAAGTTGATTTCAACACTTTTGGGCTTATCATCTATGAGCAGAAAGAAGATAGCCATTGAGTTGGCTGCGTTGGCGATGTCATAGCCAGATCCTTTAAATGTTGTTTGCAGAAGCTTATAGGGATCAATTTTAAAAAAAACAGAAAGGTTATATAGCAGTGTAGAGCTACTGCCAAGTCCCCATTGTGGCATAAATTCCAAATGAGTTACAGCTCTCTTTTCTAGTATATCAGCTAGTTGGAGTGGGCTTAATTTGATGGCTTTTCTAATGATTTTTTGCAGTTGTTTTGCAAATGCGTCATCGGTACAGCTGGTAATAGTAAGTTTATCATTGAATTTAACGGTGTTCCAGTCTCCGTCGGCATGCGTGGCCTCCCAGATAAATCCATTTTCTTTGGATTCATAAATGTCCAGACTTTGTCCTAACTTTAATGGTAATGATAATGCTTTTGCGCCCTTTAATACTAAATATTCTCCAGACAACATTAGCTTGCCGTTGCCTCTGGAAGAAAAAACGGGGCTTGGTTTTATTTCTTTGTTCATATTTACTGCCTGCTACTTAACTGAAAAGAATGTGGTAATAGCTTTTCTATATTTCGTTATCTGTATGTCTCTCAGATTCGAGAAACTGTTTTACTGCCGAGTGACTAACGGTATGGTTGTTGAAATAGTTGAAGGCTTTTGCTTTCTCATCATCGGACGCATTAAAAGTAAATAAAATATTTGATAAATGCATTTTCATATGCCCCTGTTGGATGCCGGAAGTAACCAATGCTGCTATTGCCGAAAAATTATTGGCCATTCCTGCAGATGCAATGATTTGCATTAATTCGTATGCTGAAGGATTTCCCAGAAGCGCCAGTGAAAAATGAGCCAAAGGATGGATCTTGGTGAGGCCTCCAACAGTGCCTAAAGCCAATGGTAGGGTTAATGTGTAGGTGAATAGTTCATCTGTTAGGGTAATGTTAGTGAGTGAGCTGTACTTGCCTGACCTGGCAGCGTAGGCATGTACCCCGGCTTCAATGGCTCTATAATCGTTGCCAGTGGCCATAACAACTGCATCAACACCATTCATAATGCCTTTATTATGGGTTACAGCGCGTGGTGTATTGTGTTTGGCCAATAAAACAGCTTTCTCGAAACGCCGGGCAAACTCTTGAGAGGTATAATTTCCGGCATAGGCTCCTAAAGAGTGGATAGGACAGGAGATTGTACATTCTACCATACAGCTGGGGGTGTAGTTGGATAAAATGGCCATGTCGATTGTTACTTGTTTTGTTTTGTTTTTATCCTCTAGTATGGTACAGAGATGGTTTCCCATCCTTTCGAGGCATGTGTTGATGAAATTTGCCCCCATGGAGTCAGCTGTTTCGAAATGAACCTGCAGGCAGTAGGATTGGTCGTCGATATCTGTTATGGGAATTAGCTGCATATCTACAATGCCACCTCCCCGTTGCTCCATGGATTGCGTAAGGTCAGTAATGCCTTGGATTAGTGCAGTGTGGATATATGGCATGTGTTCTTTCAGTTCCCCGAATTTCCAATCGCTTGTAAAAAAAAGCTGCCCCTCTTTTATGGATGAAATTACTTTTGTTTGGAATCCACCTAACCTACTCCAAAATTTAGCTGCTTTGGCTGCTGCTGCTACCACAGAGCTTTCTTCAATAGCCATGGGAATGGCATATTCTTTTTGGTTGATGATGAAGTTTGGTGCAACACCGTAAGGTAGGTAAAAGTTACTGACGGTGTTTTCGGAGAATTGATTGTATGTGTCTTGTAAGTTTTTGTGAAGGTGAGAGTTGAGGGTTTGTTTGAGGGATGATGGTAGCTTAAAGTTATTTAGTAGGATGTCTACTTTTTCTTCTTGAGAGCGTTTTGAAAAACCTTGGATCATAGTATTTGTTGGTATTTTGCTTTGTGCCATCAATACATCATGTATATGGCCTAAAAAATAGTGTTCATTTAAAGAAGACTCCATGAAAACACAGAGCCTTTATTCGATGTTAATGGTTATTTGAACTGCAGTTTTATTTAATTTTCAGATAGGCTTCGGCCAGTTGCCATGCATTAATCATATTTTTAACAAATGTTTGTAGCTCCTGATAGTCTTTGAGGGCATAATTTAAAAAAGCACTACCCATTCCTAATACAGCGGGTAGCTTGCTTATCTTGGTCAGATAATAGCCATCTAAGAGGGATTTGATGCCTCCCGATATGATAATTTGCTTGCATTGCGTATTGCCTTCTTCAACAATTTGATTGACCATGCGTGTCATTTCTTCGGCAGTATGGCCAACAGTTGTAAAGCTTTCGAAAATAGAGGAGATATCTAATCTGCGCATTTGTTCCAGCTTGGTAAAGTTTGTGCCCCCAAGTGCTCCAAACTCAATTGCTGCAATATTCATATTTAGTAAGGCTCTTAGGCTCTCTAGCCCCATTCCCTGTCCTACTTCTTTAACAATAATAGGAGACTCAACCTGCTCCAGCAGTTCCTGGATACATTCAATTGGTGGGCGTTTTAATACATCGCCTTCGGGTTGAAATGCTTCTTGCAGAGGGTTGATGTGTATGATGGTACCATCTGTTTTCAGCTGTTTGTTCAGGTAGTCGATTTTTTCACTCTCCTTGTTTTTTAGTAGTTGCTCTAGTTGGGCAATGCCCAAGTTGGCATAAAAAGGATAATCATCTCCTATCCAAGAGCGTACATTAAAATCCTCCCAGTAATCATCTGATTCAAAAAGACCACGACATGATCCCAGTCCCATGCCCAATCCAAATTCACCGGTAGCTTTTGCTAATTTTACATTAATGGCTGCGGCGCGCTGTGTTCCACCAGTCATGGACGAAATCCAGAAAGGGTGGTTCATCTTTTTGCCTAAAAATGAAAAAGGCTTTACCTCTCCATTGGGATGGGCCGACAATAATGGTTCGTACATAAACCGAGGGTCTGCTTGGGCCCGGCTTACAGTGGCTTCAAAAGCTAAATGAAGATGCTCTTTTTTTCTGTCTTCCATAGGATAAAAAAACAAGGTTTTATGAGGACGAATCGAATTTACGCCAAAAAAATAGATGATACAAGCCCCGTACCGGAACAAATATAAATTAGAGCCTCAGGTTTGGGGTATCATTATTTTAATGACAATGTGCGCTTATTACATGAGATGACGAGAGATCACCAACTTAAGTATCTCGGATGTTCCTTCTCCAATACGTAAAATACGATGGTCACGATAAAACCGTTCCATATCATGATTTTTAAATAAACCTGCTCCAGCCAATATTTGCATTCCTTCGTCAGATACTTCAGCGGCTACCTCGCTGCAATATAATTTTGCCATAGCAGCTTCTTTGCCAAAAGGTTGGTGATTGTCTTTTAGCCAGCAGGCTTTGTATAGTAGGTTTCTGGCTAGTTCTATTTTTAGATCCATATCGGCCAGTTTAAATTGTATGGCCTGAAAACCTGCAATTTTTTTTCCGAATTGTTCTCTTTGTTGGGCATAGTCTAAAGCCATTTCAAAAGCACCTTGTGCCAAGCCTAAGCCCATAGCTGCAATGGACAGTCTTCCACTATCCAAGGTTTGAAGCATTTGAGATAAACCTTTTTCGGGTGTTCCCAGTATATCACTATCTTTTATAAGACAGTTATTAAATGTTATTTCGGCAGTGTCAGAGGCTCTCCACATCATTTTTCCCAGTGTGCGCTTTGTTGAAAAGCCAGGACTGTCTCTCTTAACAATAAAGGTAGAATAGGTGGGTTTGCCATTTTTTGTTCCGGTTTTTGCCAAAACGGTGATGCCTGCCATGAGTTCGTTACTGCCGTTGGTGATATATCTTTTGGAACCATTGATGCTCCATCCGTCATCCGTCTTGGTGGCTTCTGAGGCAACACCCCTGGCATCAGAACCGGCTGTTATTTCGGTAAGACCAAAGGCCCAGAGTTTATTTCCGTTCAGGAGATCCGGGAGCATGGATGTTTTTTGTTCTTCGGTGCCAAAATGGTATATAGGAGAAGCGCCTAGCGAATTGTGTGCAGCGAGCGTGGCTGCTTGTGAGCCATCTACCCTGGCTATTTCTTCCACAGCAATAATGTATGAGATAGTATCCTTGCCTTGTCCGCCATATTTTTGAGGTATGTCAATGCCAAATAAACCTTGTTGTCCCATTTTTTTGGTTAACTCAACCGAAAAAGTTTCCTGGGCATCTAATGCTTGTGCAAGAGGTTTAATTTCAGTTTCAGCAAATTCTCTTACCTTTTTTCTGAATTCTTCTTTTTCTCCGCTGTAATATGGATTCATACTTTACTTATTTGTTGTTTGTCAATAGTCAATAATGGTTGTTTGCTCTTGTCTGTGTATTATTCTGTTTCTAATAATAGCTGGTTTAACTGTACCTGTTGACCTTTATCAACTGCAATTTTTTTAACCACAGTGTCCTTCCAAGCATGAATGCTGTTTTCTGTTTTCATGGCTTCCAACACCATGAGGGTATCTCCCTTTTTTATGGCTTTACCTTCTTTTGCCATAATTTCGATTATTCTTCCCGGCATGGGAGCTTTCATTGTTTTTATAGCCTCCACATTATCTGTGTCATTATTTCTTTTTATTCGTTCAGGTATATCGCTAATAATTCTTTTTCGTCCATTATGCTGGATGTGATAAAGGCCATCGTTCGCCACCAGATAATTGACCCAAAAATGTTTTTCGTTAATAATGAATGAGAGTTCATTTTGTTCAATTCTGATGCAAGAAATTTCAATAGGTTTTTCTTGATCTATTTGAATAGTGATGGTTTCGGTATTGATGTTGATGAGGTCAATGGTTAGTTTATGTCCTTCAAAATATATTTGGTGTTGTTGGTATAATCGCCAGTAGCCAAGGGTGTTCCATATATTGTCTGATGGTATTTTAGTGTGATGTTTCAGGGTAATAAAGGCGGCTGCAATGATTTCCAGTTCAGCACTTAACACAGGCGTCTTGGATAAGAGGTAGTCTTGCTTGGCTTCGAAAAAAGAGGTGGAATAGTTTCCTTGTTGGAAATCGGGATCTTTCAGAGCCTTTAGTATGAATTCTCTGTTGGATTCAACGCCAAAAAGAGCGAAGTTATTCAAGAACTTTTGTAGGCGCAGGATGGCTTGGTTGCGATCTTGACCGTAGGCAATTACTTTTTTTAGTAAGGGATCGAAGTTGGGGTTGAGGTTCTCTTGTGATTGTGCACCACCATCAATTCTAATATGGGGGTGGGAAGGAATATGGGTGCCCATTATCTTTCCAAAGGAGGGAGCGAAGCTGTCACTGGGGTCTTCAGCGTATATGCGTGCTTCAATGGCGTGTCCGTGATATTCAATCTCATTTTGCTGATAGGAGAGGGGCATGCCTGCCGCAATTTGTATTTGCTCCTTGACAATGTCGATGCCTGTTATGAGTTCAGTAACAGGGTGCTCTACCTGTATACGGGTATTCATTTCCAGAAAAAAGTGCTTTTGATCGGTTGTCAATAAAAATTCTACCGTTCCTGCGTTTGTATAACCGATATGTTGGGCAAGCTTCAAGGCATCTTCTATTATTTTTTGTTTTGTGGTGTTATCCAGATTGGGAGCAGGACTTTCTTCTATCACTTTTTGATGGCGCCTCTGTATGGAGCATTCCCGCTCAAATAAATGAACCGTGTTTCCATGATGATCGCCCAGTATTTGTACTTCTATGTGTCTGGGGTTTTGGATGTATTCTTCTATGTAAACTGAAGCATTTCCAAAATATCTAAGAGCTTCGGATGCGGCGCGTTTAATTTCTCTTTCTAATTCGTTTAAGTGGTGAACGACGCGCATTCCTTTACCTCCGCCTCCTGCAGACGCTTTGATAACAATGGGTAGGCTTAGTGTTTTTGCGCCTTTCAGTATTTGTGCAACAGAACCATTTATTTTTTGCAGCAATGGTATTTCGCAGCGTGCAGCTATCTTATTGGCCGCCTCTTTGTTTCCCATCATTTTAATATGGCGGGCTTCGGGGCCGATAAAAACAATATTGTGTTGATTACATAGCTCGGCAAATACTTCATTCTCAGATAAAAATCCGTAGCCGGGATGGATGGCATCTACCTGGTAGCGTTGTGCCAGAGCAATGATTTGATGCGCGTTCAGATAGGTTTCCTCAAGCCTTGTTCCATTCATCAAGGCTTTTAGGTCTGCTTTCTCAACATGCAGGGCATCTTTCTCCTCGGTTGTATAAATGGCCACCGTTTCCAATCCCATTTCTTTGGCCGTTTTTATGATTCTTACGGCTATTTCGCCTCTGTTGGCAATGAGTATCCTATTAAACTGATGGTATATTTTCTTCATTGTTCCATGCTGGTTTTCGTTTTTCAAAAAATGCTTTAACACCTTCCTGGCCTTCGCTGGAGATCCGTGCATTGGCAATCATTCGTGCACAAAATAAAAAGGCCGATTCATCATCTACACATTCTTCTAGACGTTGTATGAGGGCTTTGGTTTGTATCAGTGCATCGGGAGCACCTTGCGCAACGGCTTGTGCAATGCTGAGTGTCTTTTCTCGGATAGGAACGTTGTCGGCAATGAAGTGCACCAATGATTCAGCTTGTGCTTCTTTTGCAGTAAACGGATTGGGTATTAAAAGACGCTTGCGTGCGTTGCTGTTGCCCATCTTAGAGATAATGTAAGGCGCTATGGTGGCTGGAATAATGCCTAGCTTTACCTCCGGGAATGCAAATGTAGAGCAGGCTTCGCACACTACGATATCAGCGCTTGCCATTAGTCCTACGGCTCCTCCAAATGCCGATTTCTTGACTTCACAGATCACTGGCGTTGGAAAGGTGTGAATGCTCTCGAATAAGGTGTTGAATAGTTTGGCATCGTCGATGTTTTCGGTTTTGGATTGTTGTATCCCGGCTTTCATCCATTCTAAGTCGGCTCCTGAGCAAAAATGATCACTTTCACCATAGATCACCAGTACCCTGAAATTTCTGTTGGCTTTATTTTCTGCGAGGGTGCCAATTATTTCTTCTATCATCGTTTTATTGATGGCGTTTTTCTTTTCGGGTCTGTTTAAACCTAAAAAAGCAATTCGATCTTCAATATAAAATTTGATTGTTTTCATGGAGCTTACATTCTGAAAATACCGTAAGTAGAAGTATTGTTGGGTTTATTTTGTGCAATAGTTAAGCCAATGGTCAGAATCATTCTGGTATCGGCAGGGTCAATAATACCATCATCCCATAGTCGGCTGGTGGCATAATAAGGAGAGGCTTCTTTCTCAAAGCCTTGTCGGGTTTTATTTTTAAGCTGGTTTAATTCATCTTCTGATATTTCTACACCTGCCGCTTTGGCCTGGTCTTTTTTTACGGTGGCCAACACATCGGCTGCCTGTCGGGGACCCATTACCGATATACTTGAGTTGGGCCAGGTAAACAATAGGCGAGGGCCAAATGCCCGTCCTCCCATGGCGTAGTTGCCTGCACCATAACTTCCACCTGTGATGATGGTGAAAAAAGGTACCCGGGAGTTGGCCAGTGCATTGACCATTTTAGCGCCATCTTTGGCAATGCCCCGTTTCTCATATTCCTTGCCAACCATAAATCCAGCTATATTTTGCAAAAATATCATAGGGAGGTTGCGGTTATTGCATAGTTGAATAAAATGGGCTCCTTTCTGTGCTGACTCTGAAAACAAAATGCCATTGTTGGCTAGTATCCCAACCGAAAATCCATTGATATTCGCATATCCGGTCACTAAGGTAGAACCGTAATCAGGTTTAAATTCATTGAATTCGCTATGGTCTGTAAGACACTTAATCAATGGCCGTACATCTCTTTGTTTACTGCCAATGTTGGGTATCTCATTATAAATAGCTTCTCGTGGGTATTGAGGAGGAGCCTCTTGAGTACGTTTGTAGTTCTCCTTAGAGGGGTGTGGTAGAGATTTGAATATTTCTCTGCATATTTCAATGGCATGGTGATCGTCGTCTGCTAAATGATCTGCCACTCCCGATTCTGAGGTGTGTAGTTTTCCTCCTCCTAGTTCTTCGGCCGTAACATCTTCTCCGGTAGCTGCTTTTACCAAGGGGGGGCCTCCGAGGAATATGGTGCCTTGGTTTTTAACGATAATGGTTTCGTCACTCATGGCTGGAATGTATGCTCCTCCTGCGGTACATGATCCCATCACAATGCTGATTTGTGGAATACCCATGGATGATAATCGGGCTTGATTATAAAAGATCCTCCCAAAGTCTTCTTTGTCGGGAAACACCTGGGCTTGTTCGGGTAAAAATATACCACCAGAATCAACCAGGTAGACACAGGCTAAATTATTTTGTTCGGCAATCTCCTGTGCCCTCAGATGTTTTTTGATAGTTTCCTTAACGTAAGTGCCTCCCTTGGTGCATGCGTCATTGGCGATAATAATTGATTCGCGTCCTTGTATAATGCCGATACCAGTGATGATTCCGGCGGAAGGAAAACTATCATTATATTGGCCGTATGCTGCCAATGGTGATAACTCAACAAACGGTGTTTGCTTGTCAATCAATAGGTTGATCCGCTCGTGAGCAAGTAGTTTGCCTCGCTTTTTGTGACGCTCTTTTTGCTTGGTGTTTAGTTGATTGAGGCTTTGTATGATTTGATTAAATTTACTTATCTCCAAATTCACCTCGGGGTGATTGGGAATGGTGTTATTGTTTCTGATACTCGTCATTTTTGTCATGAATAAAAAGGCATGCTTAAATAACCATGGGATCTGAAAAATGTTTGCACGTTGCTAAATTTATCAAAGTATTTAGGTATTCTGTAGGGCCAGCATTTTTCTACCTCATAGGTACGGTTTAACCCGGATAATGTATCAGATCTTCGTTATAAATTTTCTAATGCATTTTCTGGGTTTAAAATATCTACTGTAAAATACTAATTTATTTTGAATGTAAAGCGCATTATTTATGATCTTTACAGGGGCGGAGTCGTTGGTCTTATGTGGGGGCATAAAAAAAGTGCGAAAGTTTTAGCCTTCGCACTTTTTTATTTATAATGGAGTGGTGTTTATATTGTACTGGAAAAGGCGATGGCAATGGATAGGAAAGCGATAATAATAAGTCCAGAAAAATGCCAAAAAGGCAGTCTTACTTCGCTTTTCATCTCTCTAAACTGTCGATCAATATTTTCTGGCATGTGCTTAGGTTCATAGATATGGTTGCATTTGACACACCTGGATGCTCCTTTTTTTCCCAGAGAGAAAGTGGGAATCCAGAAAAAATGAAAATATTTTCCGTAAAAACTGTTCTCGATGCCACCTTTTTCATGACAATTGGGGCATGTGATGTTTTTAGATTGTAGTGTTTTAATGTGAGACGAGCGCCATCCGTATATAATCATATTTTACTTTTTTGTTTTAAAGTAGCTATAACGTAAATGTCTTGGTATGGTTACAGATAAATTTAAGCCCATAGCTTATAATTAAATTTTGAAGTGTTAATTTCGCCATTCAATCATTTGAATTATTCTATGAGTAGGATTATGAAGGAACTTCAAAAAATACATGCACTTCTATTGAAGGAAAAGGA
Source organism: Saccharicrinis fermentans DSM 9555 = JCM 21142 (assembly GCF_000517085.1). NCBI lineage: Bacteria > Pseudomonadati > Bacteroidota > Bacteroidia > Marinilabiliales > Marinilabiliaceae > Saccharicrinis > Saccharicrinis fermentans. The sequence continues at coordinate 122,662 of NZ_KI912107.1, forward strand.
AGAAGACTTGCTTCAGTATAAACGTAAGGTGTCTGATACTTCTGTTGTTGAACGAAGAAGGGAAGGAGTGTGTTGGTATCCCTTAGGCATTGAGCGTACAAAATTTGATGCGGGAGAACGTTTGTTGGTGAAAGTATCCAGACCTAAGGAACACCGAGAGTCACACCTTTTTCAGTCAGGAAAATTGGTTTCCTTATTTTCCAATTCGGGCAATAATAATGAAAATAAACATGCGGTTAGTGGAGTGGTGAATAGAGCAAATGATAGCGAAATGATGATTACACTCAATAGCGATGAGGAACCTCAATGGTTGCACGATGGTAATGTGGGTGTTCAATTGATGTTCGATGAGAATGCTTATTTGGAGATGGAGAGAGCCTTGGGTATCGTGATGCATCCTCAGGATGATCGTTTGATGTATCTGAGAAGTTTGTTGCTGGAATCGCAAGAAGCCACATTTGCAGATAAACAAGAAGTGGTGATACCCCATTTGAATGAAAGTCAAAATAGAGCTCTGAATCGTATCTTGTCGGCCAATGATTTGGCCATTGTGCATGGCCCTCCAGGTACCGGAAAAACAACGACTTTGGTGGAGAGTATTTACCATACATTAAAGTCAGAGAGCCAGGTGCTGGTATGTGCTCCCAGCAATGCAGCCATCGATTTATTGTGCGAGAAGTTAGGAAATAAAGGGTTGCGCGTGGTACGTATTGGACATCCGGCAAGGGTGACACAGGAGATTTTAAGTAAAACGCTTGATGCCAATATTGCGCACCATAGTAATTATAAAGATTTAAAGGCACTAAAGAAACAGAGCGAAGAATACTATCGTACAGCCATGAAATACAAACGTAATTTCGGGCATGAAGAACGTCAGCAAAGAAGGTTGTTGTTGCAGGAATCCAGTAAGCTGAAAAAGGAGGTGGAACAGTTAGAGTATTATATTATCAATGATATTTTGGGCAGTGCTCAGGTGATTGCCAGCACTATGGTGGGCGCTTCTAATTATCATATTAGAGACCGAAGATTTAATACTGTTTTTATTGATGAGGCTGCACAGGGATTGGAACCTGCCACTTGGATTCCTATATTAAAGGCCAATCGTGTTGTTTTTGCCGGTGACCATTGTCAGTTGCCTCCAACGATTAAATCTTTTGAAGCAGCCAAGGCTGGTCTGGATGAGACCTTATTCGAAAAGGCCATCAAGCGTAATAAGGTGGACGTAATGTTGCAGGAGCAATATCGTATGAACAAAGATATTATGCGCTTCTCAAGTCGTTATTTTTATGGTGACCGATTAAAGGCCAATGAGCAAGTGGAAAACTGGACTTGTTTTGAAGGCGATGTGGCCATTGAATTTGTAGATACGGCAGGCTGTGGTTTTTTTGAGCAGATGGATAAGGAGCGTAAAAGCTCATTTAATCCGGAGGAGGGAGATTTGGTGCTAAAGCATTTTAGGGAATATTTTAGCACCTTGGCAAGTCAGTTAAAGGATACTGAAATTAGTGTTGGGGTAATATCACCTTATAAAGCACAAGTTAATTTACTACAAGAGAATTTTAAAGACGTGGATGAGGAGTTTGATGGATGTAAACTTCAGCTGTCGGTGAATACCATTGATTCTTTTCAAGGGCAAGAAAGGGATGTGATATACATCAGTTTGGTGAGAAGCAATGAAAAAGGCGAAATCGGATTTCTCTCAGATACACGACGAATGAATGTTGCCATGACCAGAGCGCGAAAGAAAATGGTGATAGTGGGAGATAGTGCAACTGTGGGACAGCATAAGTTTTATGGGCAGTTTTTGGATTATATAAACGAAATTGGGGCTTATAGAAGTGCTTTTGAATGGATGTAGTAAGAGTGATAAGTTATTTTTGTTGTACTTATTTGACTTGGCAGGGACTTGTATTGGTGGGGAACTTATAAATTTAACATTATTTAGCTGTTGATGGTTTACCCCAATGGTAAGGCTTTGGGTGCTTATGGCTTTGTTATGATAATATGTAGTAAGAACTTTTTGAAACCTTTTGGTGTTTTTTTAATAGAATAAAGCAAAAGAGGACGGTATGAAGCTGAAGGACATCACAACAAGTATCAAAAATTTAATTTTTCTTTCATCCATTCCCATTAGCGGAAAGGTACAAACCAACAAAAATAATTATTGGCAAAGAGGTTCATTGAAAGTGGATGCTGTTTTCAAAGATAATTATCTGCAAAATTTTCTGGTTCCTTATATTCAATTTGAAGATTTGCACGCTTGTAAGATACGAATCAAAACCAAAAAATTAAAGACAACGATGACAGCTCGTCCTGGATTTGCTTCTTTATTTATGGGGAAAAAGAATCGTCAATATATTATTCATGTAAATACCGATGAGGCTTTTAAAGGCGTGTTGTTAGCCAATGTGCCGGAAGAAGCGCGTATTGGTTTGTTTGCTCATGAATTAATGCATATTCGTGATTATGAAAGCAGAAAAGTGACAGGAGTCCTTAAGAGAGGTTTGCAATATCTTTCAAAAAATGGTAAACGGAATGTAGAACACTATACTGATAGCCTGACCATATCTGCCGGTTTTGGTGAGCAACTTTTTCAATGGGCTGCTTATGTGTTATATGATTCAGAAGCATCTGAAGATTATAAGGCTTTTAAATCCGATATCTATATGTCGCCCATTACCATTTATAATAAAATGAACCGGCTCGACTGGAATAAATAACAGAACATTTGTACTGTAGTGACCAACATTTGTATCACTAAGTACAAAACACCCCCTATTATTTGTGTATTTTTGTCTGTCATTCAATGGTGAATTATTTTATCTTTGAGCTACTTTAATAAAAGTGGCTAGATAGCAGAATTTTTCACATAAATTAATACACATAAAAACCGATAGTACAGGTGCTAAATAATCAGATCACACATGTCATACTGTTGTGGGTGGCGGTGTGGTTAGAATATTGCATCGGTATTGTAGGCTTTACAAATTTTTAAACACATGAAAAAATCAAATTTGATTTACTCGTTTTTGTTTGTCTTAGCGATGATGGTAGGTTGTGCACCTGCTGGAAATAAACAAGCAAAAGACAGTGAAACATCTAAAAAACCAAACATCGTGGTTATTTATCTAGATGATTTGGGTTATGGTGATCTTGGGGCCTATGGAGCAACAGAAATACCGACTCCTAATATTGACAACCTGGCCAAAGGTGGCGTTAAGTTTACCAATGGTTATGCTACCTCGGCCACTTGTACGCCCAGTAGATATGGTTTACTAACAGGTACTTATCCTTGGCGTAATAAAGACGCGAAGATATTGCCAGGAACAGCTCCTTTATTAATAGGAACTGAGCAGATGACTATTCCTAAAATGTTGCGTCCTGCCGGTTACCATACTGGTGTAGTTGGTAAATGGCACTTAGGATTAGGTGAAGGTCACGTGAACTGGAATGAGCGAGTAAGTCCGGGACCTAATGAAGTAGGTTTTGATTATGCCTATATTATGGCTGCCACTCAAGATCGTGTTCCTACCGTGTACATTGATAATGGACATGTGGATAACCTGGATAAAAACGACCCCATAGAAGTTGATTATAAAAAGAATTTTGATGGCCAACCAACAGGAAAAGATCATCCTGAGTTATGTGATATGAAATGGCATCATGGACATAATAATACCATTGTGAATGGTATTCCTCGTATTGGATATATGAAAGGTGGAGAAGCAGCCCGTTGGAAAGATGAGGAAATGGCAGATCACTTTTTGGCAAAAGCACAGGCGTATGTGAAGGCTCATAAAAATGAAACTTTCTTTTTGTATTATGCCATGCAACAACCTCATGTCCCTCGTACTCCAAGTCCTCGTTTTGTGGGAGCTACCAATTTAGGACCTCGAGGTGATGTGATTGTGGAAGCAGACTGGTGTGTGGGTGAGTTTATCAAGACACTGGAAGAGGAAGGATTGTTGGAGAATACTTTGATTGTATTTTCAAGTGACAACGGACCCGTTTTAAATGATGGTTATTATGATGAGGCTGTGGAGAAGCTGGGTGGTCATAAACCTACCGGTGGATTAAGAGGTGGAAAGTATAGTTTGTTTGAGGCAGGAACACGTGTGCCATTTATTACTTACTGGAAAGGTACTATTCAACCTAAGGTGTCGGATGCATTGGTGTGTCAGATGGATTTGATGGCTTCTTTTGCTTCCTTAGCTGGTATAGAAGCACCTAAAGCAGATAGTGAAAATATGTTGGATGTGTTGTTAGGAAAAACAGACAACGGTCGTGATGACTTGGTGCTTGAAGCTAATTCAAAAACAGCCTACCGCAGTGGAGATTGGGTTATGATTCCTCCTTATAAAGGCAATCCTGTCAATAAACAAGTTAATATAGAGTTGGGTAACTCCAACGAATATCAACTCTACAATATTAAGGATGATAAGGAGCAAAAAAACAACCTAGCCGATGCGCAACCTGAGAAATTGAAAGAGCTTCAAGAGGCTTTTGAAGCCATCAGAGGTAATGCGCACGAAGGGGTAGAGCAATTGGAGTTGCATTAAAATGTAATGTGTATTTTAGAAGCATTGTAATGTATCTTCTAATATAAATAATATGTCATTTGAGTTGAAGAGTGTTCGAAAGAGCACTCTTTTTTTGTACATTAACTTATCTGATGATGACTATTCGTATCCTACCATGTGTATATGCCTCATCTCAACAAGCTCTTGATTGGTTGTACTTTTAATGTAAGTCTTCGGTCTTTCACAGATCGCGACTTTCATACTAGAGCTGTTTCTTTGATGACAAAAAATGAGGATGACATTAACAATATGTAAGTGTTTGGCTTACGGATGTATTTTCTAAGATTGCGTTATACAACAGCAATTATGATTTAGACTTGGCTGATCTTTTGCCGCACAATTGGAAAAAGTCTAATAGTTGTCAGAATATTCCAAAAACACCCACTAATTTCGATTAATTCCAAAAGATTCCAGTAAAACTTAGAGAATTCCAACGCTCCAATCGACATCCGGATTGGAGCATTTTTTTACTTTGCAATATGTAGCAGACCGCATATTTACTATGGAATAAACAAAATGTGTGTGCCCTGCATGTGCTGCAGTATACCCACACCCGAAGTTGTTGAAAAAGTTTGGAAATACAAATTATCTTCAATAAACTTCGGTTTTAGGGTGTATTATTTTATCCAGAGGGTGAAACGAAGTTTCCTGTACGTACTTTTTATGGCGTAAAAAGTCGTGGTGAGAGGCTCTCCGCTAGGCTAATGGCCTAGCGGTAGTCTAGTCGATTGTGCGTTTGTTATTTTATGTTCTCAATTAATTCAAAAAATGTTTCATTCGCCAACTGCCCAAACCAATTTCCTCCACTTGATGATAAAAATACCAAACCTACATTTTTTTCTGGTGAGAAATAGTAATCACTACTAAATCCATCTGCATCTCCATCGTGCTCATAATATTTCCAATTTTTATTTTGTGAAAATTCAAATAAGCCAAATCCATAAGCAATGTCTTTTTTCTGTCTTCTTGTATAAGCTTTATTTGAAAAACTAGGTGGAACCAGGTCATTTTTGTTTTGGCTTCTAAAAGATTTTATTTGTAAATCCATCAACCCTAAAAGGTCTTCAGTAGTTGAATAAACACCGCTTGCTGGTGTTTGTTTTCCAAATTTAAATTCTCGTTGTTCAATTGTTCTATCTCCATTATCGATGTAAGAAGTCACTATTCTATTTTTGAATTTTCGAGAATCAATGAAAGTATTTTTTAGATTATATGTTTGGGCTAAAATTTCATTAACTAAATCTGCATAAGTTTTTTCGTTTACCAATTCAAGAATATAACCTAAAACAGTATATCCTAAATTAGAATATTCAAAGGTTGTACCTGCTTGGTTTTCGAGCTGTATTTGATTTAGCTCTTTAATCAAATCGCTTTCTGATAAATAATTAATCCCATTCACAGCGTCAAATTCAACCTCTCCATTTTCCCGAGATTCTCTTATTTTAGGGTCTCTTGGTAGTCCACTTGTATGGTGAAGTAAATCAGAAACTTTAACCTCACTTAGTTTTTCAATGGCTTGTTTATTTAGCTTATGCGATAAATAGTTTGTAATGGGTTCATCAAGTTTAAGTTTTCCTTCGAGAATAGAATTGTTGGCAATAATTCCAGTTATCATCTTGCTTAAAGAAGCAATTTGATAAATAGATTCTCTATTCACTTTAATGTCATTGCTTCTGTTCATTGTACCAAAAGACTTATAGCTTCGCTTTCCATTTTTAATGATACCAATGGACAGAGAAGGAACATTATTGGTTTTTAAAACATTCTCAATTTTATTGAAGATTTGATTGTATTCATCGGAATTATGTTCTTTTGGAGTTACCGTGTTTTTTTGATTCGTTGTTTCAGTTTTACAGTTTGTTAAAAGTAAAATTCCAAATACTATTATTATTGATTTTTTCATTTTTAAGGTCGATTTGTTTTAATGACGCACAACGTTTAGCTAAACGACAGTGTGGATTTAACAACTTGTATGTTCCATTTTGGCGCTTAGCAAATTTATTTACCGAACACAATTTACATAATTTTCTCTCCATGAGGAAATAAAATTTGCGGGGCTTACAAACACATTGTTAGATTCAGCTTAAACCTTTGCCCACATTGCGTTTGAGCTGTTGTTGAACTAAAACCCCCGCTACCACACGTGGCACGTGCGGCAGCGGGGAGAAATTTGGATGTTTCGAAACAAGTGATTAGTTTCATACTTAATTTGCCCATCTGTAACGGTAATAGTTTTAATGTTATCAACTTTATACCCTCTCTTATTCGCTTCTTTCCATACTATCTGTAAATAATAATTGATAGATACTAGAGCATTTTGACTTTCTTTAAATCGAATTAATTGTGGGTGATTGATATACCCTTTTGTATTTCCTTGCAATACATTTTTGGCTAGAAGTGTTTCTCGCCAAAGGGCAACGATACCTTTTGTGTCTAAGTATTTAGGGTGTATTGTCCATATCCTCATATAAAATATTTTTCTATAAATACATCATTTACCCCTTAATCGTTCATAAGCAGGCATTATAGTGTTAACTAAAAAATATGTGATTAATGAAAGGAGTATTCCATAAATATTAGCGTCTAATTCAAGAGGCAAATCAATTTTAGTAATTAGTCTTTGCAAGAAAACTCCAAATACTGCGTTATTCTCATTTTTGAAACAGTCATTTACAATCAGTAAACTCCTAATTTTCAAAAATATCGAAGGCCTTGTCTTTGAAGCTTTCTTATCAAAGACAGAAAAAACAGTCGTTTTCTTGCAGCCACTAATTATTAGCAAAACAGGTAAGCCCATTTCTGCATCAAGGTTTGCTATCGTATAACCTTCCAAAATACCTTGTTCAAGAGCCACGCGTGAAAGCATTCCTAATAAAACCCCAACAAATGTCATAATAGGATATTCAAATAACCCGGCAATGAACCATCCTTTTTGAGCAGTTTTTGTGTCTTTTGCTGCATATATTCGTTGTTATAAAGTCATGCCAATAAACAAAATAGGAATAATGGTAAACATCCAATTAATAATCTCATGCCAACTTATTGCGGTTAAACTTAAAAATGATGGGTCAAGTGTTGTCTTTATTGCTTCCATGCCTCCAAGTTACATATAGGCAAATGGCAACCCTATAAATATCTAACCTGCCATTAGTACAATCCATTGCACCGTACCTGTATAAATTACAGCTTTAAGACCACCAATAACAGTATAAACAACTGCTACAATACCCCTAACCCAAAGTGCCTGAGTTAAGGATAAGGTTAGAAAAGTAGAAGAAGCTAGTCTTGCTTCAGTTAATATTTGTGAACTTGTAACACCGATGTGGCCAATTGTTGAGATTATACCAGCAACCAAAGCAACTCTTTTACCCAAAAGATAAGCCCGGACATAATTAATTCGATAGAAACTGTTCCTAATAAAAGTGCTATTACCCTGCCGGATATATCAATATACTGCTCTATTAACTCTTCTTTTTTCCCATGTATCTTGTCATGCAATCTTTTTAGTAACATGATTATTGAAATGCATATAATAATAGTGAAGGCAATTACAAGCATCGCATTTGTTTTACTCAATCGCTCACCGATCAAAACGCTATAGCTAATTGTTCATGGGCCTATGAAAATAGGCATGGCAATTGCTCCTACAATGTGTTTGGATTCACCTCTTAACGATTCTATAGATGCACTTCCCTTGAAAACAAATTGAATTCCTGTAATTAATAATACTATTCCCCCAAAAATTTGAAACGAGGCAAAATTAGCATTGAATACATGTTGAAAGATAGTATCTCCTAATAGGGCAAAGAGTGTAAAAACAGTAAAGCTGTTTAGTCCAGCCCGAATCAAAATTTTTGAGAACTCCTTGGTCTGTTTCTTTTTTACAATATCAATAAGGTAAACAATAATCAAAAAAGGATTAAGCAGAATCAACAAGAGGATTATAGAATGCAAAATATCGTACATACTTATATTTCAATAGCTAATTCATAATATGAAGAACGCTCAGCATTCTTTATATAACCTTTATTTGTTAATGAATAAATAACCTCTGCACCCTTTGTTTGCGCCATATTCAATTCTTTGAAGATATTGCCATATAGGCACTTTCCCTTTTCTTGCAACAGTACAAGCACTTGTTTTTCCTCTTCTGTAACATTAATCTTATCTATTTTTGACATTAAAACTTGTATTTTTTGATAGTGAGTTTACTTTAAATTCTAAATATTGCTCGCAATTATTCCAGCCCTTATCGCCTCTACGACAAAATACATTTCTATAAATACTCAAAGGAGTACCATTAATAGCAACCTCACCTTTAAATACGGGGCATGTTTTAGTGTATTTACACAGTTTAAAATTTGACATACTAAAGGTGTTTATAATAGACGTTCATACTTTCTATTTGCCCTCCAATATTCGTATTCTTTATAAGTGTGCCTGAATACTCATAAGCGAATCTTAAAAAGGTTAGGTTCATAGGAATAGAGTTTAATCTAGCAATGGTATATACGGTTTTTATTCCCTGTTTTTTCATTGTTTTCTCCATAGCCTCGAGCAATACACTTGATAAATTATTTCCTTGATGACTAAAATGTGTTGCAAAATCTGTCATTTCTGCATTTTTACCATCTAAGTCGATTTCGGCTGCTGATAAAGCAACCAGCTTACCCTTGTATTCAACACCATAATATTGGAGATTTTCGTCCATTGTCTTTATAATGTAGTCCGGTTCATGTATTGGAAAGGGATATGTGGTAAAAACATCTTGGTATATTTTTGTTATTTGTTGTACATCTGATGTATTAAGTGTTCTAGCCTTATATCCCTTGGGTATTTTCTTTTTCGTTGGTTGTTTTACTAGAAGTTTATTTAAACCAATCAATTGTTTGTTCTCTATATTTAATAATCGGTCTGCGTTTAAAAATTTTGAAACGAAAAACACATCTTCTTTACCACTATAAAATTTTGGTATAAAAGCCTCTAGCAAAAATCCATTTGCAAAAAATACTGGTGCAGCACTTTTGGGTACTTTACAAAATAATTTTGAGTATTTATTAAGGCTAGCAAGTTGTTGTATTTTTTGAATCGTTAATACCGGATTTCCTTTTAACGACATAAGATATACTCTGTCATTTCCCTTGCCATGCTGTATTAATGAACCTTCAGTAATTTCTTCAATAATGTCATTATTCATTCTCATCCCTCCTTTGTAATCTTTCATTATCTTCAGGAACAAGAGAAATGGTATCGCAGGAATCAGATAGTAATTTCTCTATACCAATAGATTCACTTTCGTCAATTTCACTAAGGTTTAAGTCTAAATCGCAATTCCCACAATCTCTATCACACATTTTAGGCTCATAACTGTCAGGTTCTTTATAGGTAGTAATTACACCTTCGTAGTTTCTTAGAACCACCTTGTTTGTTGACCATGAAATAATATAATTAGGCATGACAGGTATTTTTCCACCACCACCAGGGGCATCAATAACATAGGTAGGTCGAGCAAAGCCACTGGTGTGACCAATTAAACTTTCCATTATCTCAATTCCTTTTCCAATAGGCGTTCTAAAGTGAGATAAGCCTTCAGATAAATCACATTGGTACAAATAATAAGGACGCACTCTATTTTGAACTAGTTTGTGTAGCAACGATTTCATTATTCGGGGACAATCATTAACGTCGGCTAATAGTACAGATTGATTACCCAAAGGAAAACCACCATCTGCTAATTTAGCCAAAGACTCTTTTGCTGAGGCTGTTATTTCATTAGGGTGATTAAAATGCGTATTAATCCATAGTGGATGATACTTCTTTAAGATGGAAATAAGGTTGTCTGTTATTCTGTAAGGAAGTACAACGGGCATTCTAGTTCCTATACGAATTAATTCAACGTGAGGTATTTGACTAATTTCAGATAACAGCCAATCTAACTTGTCGTCAGGTAACATTAGTGGGTCACCACCCGATAATAAAACATCTCTAACTTGAGGAGTGTTTTTTATATACTCTATTCCTGCTGATAATTGGTCTTTAGATGGTACGAAGTCAATATCTCCAACTTTTCTTTTTCTTGTACAGTGGCGACAATACATGGAACATATATTACTCACATGAAATAAAACTCGGTCTGGGTATCTGTGCGTAATGCCTTCTACAGGGCTATCTTTATCTTCTGACAACGGGTCAGCATGTTCCGATTCTAAGGTTGTTAACTCTTCAATGCCACCAAAAGCCTGTTTAAATACAGGGTCGTTTTTGTAGTTTTTTTTATCAATTACCGATAAGTAATAGGGGGTAATTGAAAGTGGGAATTTTTCAAATGTTTTTTCAAGATTCTTCCTTTCTTCTTTGTCGAATTTAATATCTGTTAAGTATTCAAACTTCTCTAAGGACTTAATAGAGTGTTTAATCTGCCATTTCCAATCTTTCCAATTTGATACCTGTGGTTCTTTTTCAATCTTATGCGCAATCTCTTTTTGAACGTTGTTGTAAATCATATATTATTTTCCCTTTTTTATTCTGCTTTTATGCTTTGGAAACCTATGTTTCATCTTGGTCTTCGTGGTATCGCACTTAATTTCTTTTGCGCAAGGATATATCTCCTCTCTTTCTCTGTCTCTTTCTTTTATTCTATAATATGCAATTACACTATGCCAACAATTCATAAAAATAAAATAGTTTCTATGCGAACAAAACTACAAAAAGGATATGAGAATGCTAATATTATTCTGATAAATTTAGAATAAAGCATTTTTGAACTATAATAGGAAGGGTTCCTTTAAGTCCGCTTCAGTATCTTCAATACCTTCTAAGACAATATATAAGGTTATTAAAGGAGAGGCTTCTATTTGTTCTATTTCTAATAATCTAACTAAAGTTTCTAAACTATCTTCAACTTTTGCTATTTCGGTTTCATCTAACTTTTGAAGCTTTTCTAATAATTGTTCGTGTAGAATCGATGGGATTGTACCTAGTGGCTTATCGCCTGCTGAGGTAAAGGCAATTGTAACAATTCTTTTATCTCCTGATTTTGGAAGTCGGGCAAGAAGCCCTTTTTTTCAAGTCTTTTAATAATACCACTTACGGTACTTGAATTTAGATTAAGAAAGTTTTTGATTTCACTCAGTGTGGCTTGATAATTCATAGATTCATGCAAGAAGCTTAAACACAAAACTTGCGGAATACTTACTCCGTATTCTTTCTGATTTTTTTAGATTCAATATCTACTGACCTAACAATTTTCCTAATCTTAATTAATATATCTGTGGTATCCATCTGAAAATCTTTATAACAAAAATCTAAGTACATGACAAAAGTTTCATGCATTCCTATAAGTCCTTATAATTTATAAGGTTACTTAAAGCGCATGCAATTCTAATAAATCCATATTTAAAGGAAACTTATATTTCTTATTGCCGATTAACTTTTTTATGAGTTTGGATAAATTTATCTTTTTACCCTGTAACACTCAACATCCTCATGATTGAATACAGGAAGGCTTTTTAAGAAAGTATTGCAAGGCAAAAACGGAATGTTGTAAAACTTTCTATTTATGGTGACAAAACGTTGTTTGTTTTCCATCTGCTCACGCAAGATTAAGGCTCTGTCTATAACAGTTTCTATGTCCTCAAAAAGTGCAGAATAGTGGTATAAGATAAGCGCAATGAGTTCTTGTGAAAACGGATCATTTGGTAAATGTGTTATTTTCGCAACCCAAACATCAATCTTGTCTACCCATGCACTTGATTTTTGTGGGCTTTTTGATAGCCCTGTAACAACTTCTCAAATGCTGCAAAGCTATCTTTTTCAAAAACACTCATTTGTTACTGTATTCAAATACAAAAATGGGAGAATTCGTAGTCCCTCAAACTATCTTTTCTGTATATCTCTTTTCATTGTAATTACTTTACTGTCTATTATTTTTTAAAGCAAAAAGCTCCCGGAATTATTCCAACTTTAAAAGTATCAATTGGTACAGCTTTGGCTGTATATCTGTACACCACGCCTTGTTGCACATAATCAATAGCATCGGCAACATACACTTCCGATGAAAAGGGGTCAATATCAAGCCCGTAAAATCCACCGAAGTAGGCATCTTTGTCTGAATAATCATAAGGGCTTTTTATAAATATCTCAGGTTCTGCATCGGATAACACTGGCTGGCAATAAATATGCTTGTTAATAAAGAAAACGGTATCGCCACCGCCATTGATGCAAACTTCTTGTGGCCAGTCATCAAAACCGAATGTCCACGTTTTTTCAACTTCTCGTGTAACCGGATTTATTCGCTGCAACCCCGGATATTCTTGCTTATAGGGAGAGCCGGAATATCCACCATCAGATACCGACCATATTTTATTGTATTTGTCCATACAGAGTGATGTTGGTTGTTTTATTACATCAATAGAATCTACAATTTGGTCGGTTTCGGAATCTATAACCAGTATTTTATTGTCGTAGCTCCAGCAATTGGTGAAAACATATTTATCGTATTGTACCATTTGTTCGGTGGGATGCTGATAAAACCAGGGGTCGTAATTATTTACGTTAATGCTTCCTGTTAACTGAAATGTTTGTGGATTCACAATGGCTATGGATTTAGCATACAAATCGGTAATATATGCTTTTGTATCGCTCAAAAAATGAATGTATCGTGGCGAAGTAAGCCCTGTAATTTTGCCCACCACATTAAAAGTATTTATATTTATCACATATACTTTTCCACTGTTATTTATTACCACATATCCTAAAGAATCCCTAATAATCATTGATTGTGCAACATCGCCCAAAGGAAGTTTATTGGTTTCATAAAAAATATCGTTATACACTTTCCTATTCTCTACATCGTAGTATGACAGAGATGCATTACCATACATGAAATTTCCCTCGTTCATTATAAACACGCCCGAAGCTCTGCGTATATTGGTTATGGTTGTTGTATCATCACCAAATTCGTAATCGGGCTCTTTAAAGTTTGTCAACTCATCATCTTTCATACAAGAGCTAAAGATTAGAGCTATGCAAAATATTGTAATTGAAATCTTTCTCATTATTTGATTTTTAATCTGTTAAAATTGAAAAGTAAGCGTTAGCAAGTAATTGCGACCGGGCATTGGACGATATAATATTGAATGATAAGTTTCATCAAACAGATTATATACTTTTAGTTCTGCCGATAGTTTTATTTTTTTTAAGTCAAGGTTTTTACCCATACTTATATCGTTCATGTGATATGGGTAAAGCCAGTCACGTTTTGAGATATTGTTACTCGATGTAGTAAATCGTTCGTTATAATAATTATATTGGTAGGTAATAAAAAAGCCTTTGTACCCAATATTTAGAAGTGCATTTCCGGAATGAAGTGGAACATACACAAGCTGTTTACCATACGATTCATCCCCCCATACTTTTATGTCGCCATAGTTAATTGAACTGGTATAGGCATAGTTGAAAAGTGTACGATAGCTGAATTTCCCAATTTGTCCACTCAACTTGATATTGGCCTCAAGCCCTTGTGAGAGTACACGCTTAATATTAAGTGGTTCCCAGTATCCTTTATATGTTGGCAACCACACAATCCAATTGTCAATATCGGTTCTATAATACGTAATTTCGGTATGTAGCTTATGCCTTTTTATCTTTTTTTGATAAGCCAGTCCAAACTCAAAACTAAAGCCTTCTTCAGGTAGTAAATCCGGGTTTCCTCCCGGTAACCAATAAAGGTCGTTAAGCGTGGGCATGTGAAAATTACGTGCTATGTTTCCTTTAAGTATAAGGTCTTTTTCTTTTATCAAGCGAAAGTCGAAACCAAAAAACGGCACAAAAGGGGTAAAATCGTCATCGACATATTCTTGTCGCATCATAAGCATAAGGTTAAGCCTGTCAGCAAAATTTTTATGTAATGATAAAAATGCAGAAAGCTCGGTTCTTTCTTCGGTATAACCGGTTTTTGTAACCGAATCTTTTGAAATTACACTATGATAATTGCCGTCTAAACTTGCTTTCAAAGAAAATGTTTTACTGAAATTATAATCATACGAAACCTTATTCAGGTAACTTCTAGAGCAACTTTCGGAATATATGGCAGCTAGTAAGCCCTGTCCCGGCACTTGGTTGTGGAGGGTATAATCGAGGTTTTTATGTGAGTAGCCACTATTTGCATATAATTTCCCTTTTTCTGAATAATTACTCCATTTCAAAACTACTTTATGGTCATAATCTTTTTGGTTGTTAAGGTTGGCATTTTCATCGCCTTCAAAACTTGTTACCCTTGGAATAGTGCGGTCGGCATATTGTCCCCAATAGGTAGCCGAAACAATATTTTTATCATTTGGACGGTAGTATATTTCCTGTAATAATCCATATTTTGTCCAATCGGCATGTTTATTAGTATCCAGCGGGTTTATATATCCTCCTGTTTGTGGGTTAATATTATTGCCAATGCTTTTATTTATGTAGGTGTAATCGTTGTTAGATTTACTGTGATAAACACGGGTTTTGCTTTGTACTTTTTTGTTGCCGAGGCCTACTTGCAAAAATTCATCGTAAGTACTATAACTACCTGTGCCTTGCCTGTATTTTAATCCAAATTTGTTATTCCAGTCAGGTTTGTTGTTAATGTTGATTGAACCACCCAATCCACCGCTTTGCTCAGACAAAGAAGAAGCCCCGTGTTTTAGGTTCATATCGTCAACCACATATACCGGAATGAGCGAAAAATCAACCATACCCGTCATGGGTGAATTGATGTTTATACCGTTCCAAGTTACCTGTGTGTGTGATGGAGCAGTTCCCCTAAAAGATGCCGTAGCCAGAGCTCCGCGTCCATGACTTTTAATAAATACAGGTGTGTTTTCTGATAACAGTTCCGATAAGGAAACAGACTTTTTCTCTAATAGTACAAGTGTGTCCACTTCGGTTTGCTTCATACCTGCGGTTTCCTTTTTAAAAATCCGTTCTGCGGTTTTAATTACTTCAGGTATTTGGTAAATAGAATCCAGCATACCTTGAGAATAAGCAAACAAAGGCATGAAAGCAATTAGAAAAAGTAAGTGCCTTTTTTTTAACATTTAATATCATTTTAAAACGAATGCTCCTAATTAGTGGCTGCAAGAAAACGACTGTTTTTTCTGTCTTTGATAAGAAAGCTTCAAAGACAAGGCTTTCGATATTTTTGAAACCAAGGAGTTTACTGATTGTAAATGACTGTTTCAAAAATGAGAATAACGCAGTATTTGGAGTTTTCTTGCAAAGACTAATTATGGAACATTCGTTTAGTTAACTCATTTATTTCTTTTGAAATTTCAGTGTTTTTATATCAGTACCTGAATTGATAGTTATAAGATAAATGCCCGAATTCAAATGCCCAACATAAATAGACTGACCGTAAGAATAGTTATTTAATTCACCTACTCTAATCCCCGAAATATTGAAAACTTCGATGTTAACCCTTTCTGCATTTTTAATATTAATAAAGTTGCTTGCTGGATTAGGGTAAATCGGATACTCTTTGTCGGAAGAACTATTTGTAACAATTGATGTAGGCTCATCGTCTCGAACAGATACAGGAATGGTAGTTTGTCCCATCTTTCCATTTGTCTGACATTTTATAATAATTCCTATATCGCCAACCGATTTAAGTTCAAATGTTATTTTGCCATCAACTATTTCGGCATCGGCAATAGTCATGTCATGACCACCAAATATCATGTAAATAAATGTAGCATCAGGATCGTTAGGGTCGGTAAATAGCCCTTCTAAATCGTAAGTAAAACTATCGCCCGGTTTCCCAACAACATTTTCAATAGTATTGTTGGCGACAATAGCATCAACACCTCCAACTTCGATATTTATATTAAATTCACGGAATATTCCTGTGTAAAATGTTTCCCAGATATAGCTTGTGCCTCCACGTCCAACAATCGAATCAACTATAACACTATCAAGTTTAACACCAGATAAAGTGTCGTCAGGGTCTTCCCAAATGCTTGTAATTACGACATCTCCTTTTGCTACTGGTGTTAGTAGGCCGTCGGCAGAGATGGTAGCGACAGCTTCGTTGCTGCTTTCCCATGTAATCATGTAATTTGCCGGCATGTCGGGATATTGTAACCGCCCCATATTTACCACGTAACTTTCAAATTGAAAATTTTCGCCCGTGTACCATTGCAAGTTTGTTGCTACAGGAAACCCTCCCGGATGCGGCGGCTGGTTGCTTACTATAGTGTGAGTTACGCCTTCAATAGTGTCATTTGGCATAACATCTGCAATGCCTGTTATCTCGGTAGAGTTTTCGCCTAACCATCCCGCATTTTGTGCAACACCGTTGTACACTTTTACCCAATGAATTTTATCTAAATCAACATGGTTTCCATTTGCATCAATTGCCCAATGGATATCAAAAGCATCGCCGCCGCAGCCTTCTTGAACATCCAAAGTGTAAGGATTATCAGGGGTTAAAAACCAATCTTCAACATGACTATTATTAATGATAGATTTATTATCGGCATAACCATAGTCAAAATCAAGGTTTACCCACAAGCCGTCTGTAACACTTTGTGTAGATTTATGCTTTAATAGCGTACCATGTAGGGTATAGCTATCCTGATCGATATGCGGAAAACTATCGGCAGATGGATAATGTTCCTGTGTGTGAAATTCTTTCATATAACGTACAATCCCTTCATTTTCCTCATTGTCCACCCATGGAACATCGTATTTACCATGAGGATTGGTATAAGTTATGGCATAGTTATAAGTAGTTGCTGAAAGGTGATGGTCGCTTCCCATCAATTCGTACCATGTATCGTCAGGCAATCCGTTTTCATTCTCGTCTTTCATTACCTGTACTATACCGGGTTCCGAACTTCCAAGAAAAGCATTACCAAAAACGGTAAAATCTACACCATAAGGGTTATCGGAGTCGTTTTCAATAGGCTCGTCGAACCCTACAATAATATATCCACCCCAAAATCCGAGTGATACCATTCGCCCATTTTTTTCAGGAGAGCCTTTTATGCTTTCGGCATTCCACGGCAAACCTGGGCTGATATTTATAAACTGTCCAGGGGCAGGAGTATATTCTATTATCTCAGAAATGTACTGAGCCTTTACTAAAGATGTAGCAAAGACCAGTATACTTAACATTATCATCCTTTTCATAAGTTCGATGTTTAAAAAGACCTTACGCAACGAACGTTGGTCTTATACTCTATCTCGCTATAATATGGAGCCGCATCACCTGAATTATTTAGTTTTCCAAATCCTCTTCTTACAAGGTTTTTATCTGAACTATTGCTATATTTATAAGCATTAGTGCCATTTATTGACTGACCTGCTCCAATATTACCATCAACTAGTTTATCTAAATAAAGCACATCTGCAAACCAATATAAATGAGTATAATCATTACTAGTCCAAGGAATACCAAGCTTATCAATCATACCTTGATTGTTAAAAGCATTTCCTAATATTTCGGCTTCTGTTATTGTCGGTAATCTCCAATCAGTAAATTCTTTGCCTGCTTCATCAAAACGACTAGCGTCAGAACAAAGACGAGGAGCGTCGTAGTAATATACCATTGTTTCAGGGTCACTTCCATCGTATGCTTGGTCAGTTAATGCAATTGCTAAGCCGTGTGTCCCTTTGTCATTTACATAAAATACGACACCTCCTTGAGCAGAATCGCCCACAGCATAAGTTTTAGTTTCTTGTTGTTGTGTAGGTAGTTTTGCAAAACCATCATTGCTTAGGTAAATTGTATCGTTTGAGATAGATAGGGTTTGTAATTCGTTTGTTTCAGACCTATCAGCATTGTTCCACTTTGTTGTATCAGCTGCTGTAATTTTTGAAGCTATGGAAGCATCGAATACAGGATCGATTTCGCTTACACCACCAACAATTGATTCTGCTGTTTTAGCATGCATAGCATAAGGAACACTAAGTAATTGACTTATGCCCTCCACATCGTATGTACCGTTGTTATCAATATCTGTTTGGGTTTTAATAAAGAATTTACCATCAGCCCAATCAATAACATCCCATCCTGTTTGTCCGCCAAACTCAATGCTTACCAAACCGTTGCTATTAGGTGTTGGATTAAGAATTTCTGAGTATTCTTCACTTGCAGAAGTCGCATCATCGCCTTTTAATACGCTAAGTTTCATGCCAACTTGTGTGGTGACTAATTCACCACTTGCATTGCGGACTACTGCTTGATAACTCATTTTTTCGGGAGATTGAGCAAACACACTTATAGTTACTATTACTGCTACTAAAATTGTATATATCTTTTTCATCTTTATTTCTACTGTTTAATAATTTTAAATTCTTTGATTGATTGATTTTGGTTAATGATTCTCACAAAATAGGTTGACGGTAAATAATTGTTCATGTCAATTTGTGTTTCATTGCCCATAATGTTTTGTGATTGTAATAAATTACCCTTTATGTCAAAAAGTTGAAAATTCAAGGTTAAATGTTCTAAGTTTTCTATTTTCAAATTAAGGTAATTGCTTGTTGGATTAGGATATGCCGATACCGCAAGGCTGATACCCGTTTCTTTAATCCCCGTTGTTACATAAATTTCGTAGGCTTGCTGTACGCCTTGTGTTACAGTACCATTTGCGCCTGAGTTAGTATTGTATGCTACCTGCCCAACTGAATAACTTACCGAGCCTGCATTGCACGAAACATCACCTGCAGAAGCAGATATGATTTCCTGAGCATGTATTCCCGTTATGGCAATCTCCAACAGGAATATAAGTGATAAAATAAATTTCATTTGTGTAATATTTTTAATGCAAAAAGAACATCTATGGGCATACTAAGCCCATAGATGCTTTATTTTGTATAATTAGTTTTTAATAAAAGTTATTGATGCTGTACGTCCTCCATTTTCGCAATGGATTATATACATTCCGGGATATAAATCACTAACAGGAATGTCAAATGAAGAAGCAGTTGTTTTTAGTTTTTTAGCAAGATTACCTTCTTTGCTAAAAATGCTAATATTACTGCCTGTTTCTGTTTTTACAGTAAGTACACTGCTTACAGGGTTAGGCAAAACCGTAATTGTTAAATCCGAAGCTTGAGCTTTTGCTTTTGAATTAGGATACCCGGGTGTTGGTAAAGTAGCATGATTATTATTTGTTGACGCACAAGTAGTACAACCAACTTTAATCTCATCTACACAAAGATACATAGGTGTATTGGGGCCGTATTGCCCTGCATCGCTGGTTGTAAGTTCAAACGCTAAAGAATCCACTGTTCCCAAACTTTGTAGGTTTACCCATTTCCAGTTATCAACAACATAAGCTGTCGAACCTGTATAATCAGCAAGGTAATAAGCCACTGTATCAGTTTGTGTACCGTTCAAAAAGCCTCTGATAGTTACATAATAGTAATCTCCATAATCAAAAGCATCAGCAAAACCATCACCACATTTAATTGATTTGTATGTGTATGCGTTTAAGGTTAGGAAAAGCCCACAGATAGAATCATCCTGACTTAAAGCTAGGCCACAATGTCTATATGCGAAGAAACCTTCGTTATATCCATCATACATAACAGCGTACATATCATCCTCCCTGCTTTTTGCACCATCTTTAGGCATTGCAGCAAACTGACTGTGGAAATTTGTACAGGTGGAATCACATGATGGGTCGCAATCAAAAGCCCGTGTATTACTTACAGTAAATCCATCCCAGTAAGGCATACTGCTCCAAGTAGTATCGGCATAGTGCATAAAAGTCAAACATTCTTCCTCATAATTCCAAAATCCTCTATTGGCAGCTATTTGGTCGTTGTATTCATAAGTATGATTCCATACCTTTGTATAGGTATATTTATCTATTAACGAATCTGTACTAATTTCAAAATCAGCAGTATAACAATCATCACAGCTACGTGATGCCGATTGAGATGTGCTGAGAGAAGCAGTTGGAGTAGATTTCTTACTTGCTGGTGATTCAGTAGTTTTGTTACCTTGTAATGCTTGTATAGCATATACATTTTCTGGCCTTTGTGCTAAAAGGCTCATAGAGCAACACAAGAATATTGCAACTAATAAGTACATTTGTTTCATAATGCAATTTTTAAATTATTATTAATTGTGTTATTACTGAGGGACGGCAGATAGTTTTGGCGAACGCTGCCGTTCCGTTTTTAAAATCTTTTTTAAATTGTCTTTAATTTTAATGTCGGTATTTTATATTGTGCAAATTCAAAGGAACCGAATAGGATCCCGCAATAAACTAAATCACCCATTAATGAATTTTTAAAGAATGGAATAGCCACAGTGTAGCATGTTAGTAAACCGCTAAAGTCTTTTGTGTACATTGTCTCGGAAGTCCACACCCCAAAATTTGAGATTAAAAAGAACAATAGTGATGCTGATAAAGAAGCTACAAGGATGTTTTGAGGTTTAATTGGTTTAAGAAGAAAGAAACCAAGCTCACCAATGATAATGAAAGCCAGGTATGTCCAATAAAATCCTGGATAGAAAAAGGTGAAACCATTGAAATACTGAGCGTAAATAGTGTTGTTTATGACTATATCGCTAAGCCACATGGATAAAACCGGGATAATAAGTGCAATGTGCTTTTTTGAAAAGTAGGCTGAACTAAACAGTGCCATAGCCGCTATGGGTGCAAAATTTGGAGGATGTGGTATTAATCTGCTAAAAGCTGCAAATAATACTAAAAGGGAAAGAACCCCAAAACGAATGTCAATTTTTTGTTTTTTCATCGTTACTGCAATTTTCGTTACCTATTAAGTTTTGATTTTGCAGCATACGATGAGAAAGGAAGGCCAAGGAAACATCGTTCTGATTAGCTATCTGTTCTCCGCAGACTGCAAAATCTATGTTATACTGGCAGGTCTTCTGACTTATCTCACTTTAGGTTCCTTCTCATCCGCCAACTGGCGGGCAATGGAATAATACCTAAAGCTGTTTTGAGAATTACAGCAGCGGGAACTGTTGTCGAATTACACGACATTCCCTTTTAATTTCTATTTCAATTAAACTGATTGTTAAATTGAAATTTGAAAACCAATGATGCGACAAATATACTTTACAAATAATGATTCTCAGCTAAAAAAATGAAAAATAGTTTTAAACAATCTGTAACCCAGAGGAAATGGGAGCTAGAGTATTAGATATTTTTTTTCTATTGATAACGAAAATATTGAAGACTCTTTATTTTGAAGTAAACTTGCACAGTCACTTATTGGTTTCTTAACACATCTTTTTTTTGTGTTTGGATGAAAAGGGAATCTTGTTAAAATCAGGAGCTGTCCCCGCAGCTGTAAGTCTATTTACGTTTTGGTAATCAAAAAAGTCATTGTCCCGATATAATTGTAGCTAATGAGCAAACTTACCCAAAAGGAGGTCAACCATACTATACAAATTCAACCCAATTGCCTGTAAATTATACTGATGATTTATTTGAGGCTTTACGTATTCAATATTCATTGCAAACCAAATATACCGGAGGTACTGTTTTTCATACTTCCTTAGGCGAAAGCCAACTGCCAACAAGTTCGGTAAAGCAGTTAATTAAAAAAGTGACAGCAAACTATAAGCTTCCATAAACAAAGCTTGATAGATTACCCAGGTAATATATCGGCAGTAATATTTACTTGTGGCTGCAATTTTAGTTGTAATTATTGTCACAATCCTCAATTAATAGATTCTGATCTAAAAGACCATTCAAATGAGTTAAGCGAAGAAGTGATTTTGGAATGGATTAGCCAAAATAGCAAAATGCTTGATGCTGTTGTTGTAACTGGGGGTGAGCCAACGTTACATAGTATGTTACCCAGTTTCATTCAGAAGATTAAGCAATTAAGGATTAAAGCGAAAATGCCAGCAGATTTAAACCTGTTTTTAAGGCTCCCGCTAGGCTAATGGCCTAGCGGCAGTCTACTCCTTTAGCTTTGTATTGGACAATCAGATTAAAATAACTTAGTTTTGAATTAACCGAAAAGAGTAAAAGTGAACTAAGGTCTACTCCAGTTTTTTAGGACTATCAATCAAATTAGTCTTTTACTCTTTCATTGAAATGAACCAGTTAGAATCTTAGGTTTTCAGGCTTATTAAAGGAGTTGTTCGGCTCCTTTTATACAGGTTCGATGCCTGTGTAAAAGGAAAAGGTATGCCTTAAATAAAGCATACCTTAATGCAAAGAAATCTTCGGTATAATAATCACCATCGGTCGCTGTTCGGCAAGAATAAAGTTAGAAATTAATTCTTTAAAAATGTTTGTTTAAGTCTTAGAATTCGATTGTATGTAGGGCTATATCTATTCTTAAATTTGAAAGCTAAATTACCATTTATAAGGTACAGTTCCTGTTGAATCAATAGAATGTTCCCATTTTTCAACATAAGAAGAGCCTGTTAAAAATTCATCGTCCATACGCTTAAGCTCCTCTGTTAGAGTTTCCTCTAAATTTTTAATGATAGATTCAAAAGCGGGATCTCCTTTTAAGTTTTTTAGCTGGTATGGATCTGAAACATTATCAAAAAGTAACCAATCTCCAGATAAATCTTTGGCGTACGTATACTTTTTTGTTATAACACCTCTAAATTCTTTTCCTCCTCTAGCTCTACTCCATTGACCAAATGGTTGGATACAAGTTACAAGAGAAGCCTTCCGAGTGTCTTCTTTTTTTCCAAGCAATACATCTGTAATATCTTCTCCATCTAAATTTGCAGGTATATTCAATCCTGACATTCCCAACATAGTAGGTAATATATCCAAGGAATTTAATAGGAAATCGCTTTTTTTACCATTAGTTCCAAATAGTGCCGGATATTTAATTATAAAAGGTACCTTCGCAGATTCGTTATAGATTCTTTGCTTCTTAGTTTCACCATGACTATAAATCATATCACCGTGGTCTGAAGTGAAAACGAATATAGTATTTTCTTCAATATTACATCGTTTAATTGCGTCTTGTAATTGTTTTATATAACTATCTAATGCAGAGCAATGTGCGTAATAACCTTTTAAGGTTTTCTTTGCTTTTTTAGTAAATTCTTCTGGCACATTTGGCCTAAGTTTTATATCAACATTAGTATATAAATCTTGAAATTCTTTGGGTGCAGTTTGATAAGGCGCATGAGGAGGTCCCCAAGATAGTACTAAAGAAAATGGTTTTTTACTTTTTGATTGTTCTTCAATATAAGTAATAGCATCTTTTGTTTGAGCTTCAGCATCATATCCTTCCCACGAATGTAACTCATCATCATTTCCCCAATATGTTGAGTTATTATAGGTATGTGAACATTCTAACACTTTCCAATAGTCGAAGCCTTGTCTTCTTTCTTTTGGTATAAATGCCGAACGACCATTTCCGTCAAGATGCCATTTTCCAATATATGCGGTATTATAACCTTGCTTCTTAAAGAGTTTCGCAAAGCTTTCGGATGTAGGATCAAGCAAAATGTCATTCATAAACATACCAGTTTTTAATGGATATTGGCCTGTTAACAACATTGCCCTATAAGGTGTACATACAGGTTCTGTGGAAATTGCATTTGTGAAATAAACTCCCTCAGAAGCAAGTTGATCAATATTAGGTGTTTTAACATCTGGGTTTCCAGCATAGCCTAATGATTCTGCGCGCCATTGATCTGCAAAAACAAATACAATATTCGGTTTTTCTATTTTATTCTTACATGAAATAAAGAATAATGTTGTGAATAATATAATACTAATTTTTTTCATTTTATTATTGATAGTTTGTTGAGCCTTACATACAACGTTAAGGATAAACCGTTGTTTTAGTGCGATTTATGCACTGTGTGTGCCCTGCATGTGCTGCAGTACACCCACACCCGAAGTTGTTGAAAAAGTTTGAAAATACAAATTATCTTCAATAAACCATGGGTATGGGTGTGTTTTATTTTATCCAGAGGGTGAAACGAAGTTCACGAATTCTTTAATATAAACATTTGTATTCGTAAAGTCCCATCACGGGCGGAGGTAACGCTTCGAACCATTAGCAAGTGGCACTTTTTACGAATGTAAAAACGTGGTGGTTGTTGGTGACGACAGCAGTGAAGGTTATTTGTGAGCGGTTAGCGCAGTAAATACCGACGGCAAATTGGCTCCGCCGATCTTCGATTCCCCATGATGTAAGGAACCGCCGTATATGATCGAATAAATTAAAATAGTATTTTAATTTGTGAAGAGGAATAACGAAGTTACCCGTACGTACTTTTTATGGCGTAAAAAGTCGTGGTGAGAGGCTCTTCGCTAGGTTAATGGCAGCGGCAGTCTCCGATTGGGTGTAGTTTTTTATTCTGCTATTCTATTCTTTAAGTCCATTTGTTCGTGTAGAATTCTTGTTATTTCAATCGTATTGTCTAAAGATTTGCGATAAAAAATAATGTGTCGATTTACTTTTACCCCATATAATTTAGAGGTTATTCCAGTGTAGTTTTTGCCAAGTTCAGGGTTGTTCGCAATGTCTTGGCAGCTACTAAGTAGAATTTCATAATATTTGTCTGCTTGATATTCAGACCACGTTTCAAATGTATAATCCCAAATATTATTTAAGTCTTGTACAGCTTTGTTAGTCAATTCGTATTTAGCCATTCCTTTTCTTTTTGGCTTTCAATTGTTCAAGATTCTTTTGAGGGTCAAAATCGTGAGCAATTCCACTATCAATTCCTTCTTGGATAGCATTTCTTAAAGCAATCGCTTTACTTTCTTCATTTTCTAAAAGTCTAAGGCCTGCACGAATAACTTCGCTTACATTTTTATATCGACCAGCAGAAACTTGTGTCTGTATAAATTGGTCAAAATAATTACCGAGAGATATTGAAGTATTTTTCATTTTTTTAATGTTTTAACCAAAGTTACCAATAATTGGTAAAAACACCAAATCCGCATCGTTTGATCAAATTACACCCAACTTATAAGGATTTTATCCTTTGTTCGACCAAGATAAGTAAAAAGTTGAACATTGATAAATATCCAAAATTATGATTGCTAATATTTATTAGTCATGAAGGATAAAATTACGTTGAACGAAGGCGGCCTAACCTATGCACATTTCATCTAGTTCTTTTTCTTTGTAAACGCTCTGATCCTAATATTTCTCTGTTATTTATACAACATTCTTTCATCAGCATGTTAATTTCGTTTGGTTTAAGGCATAACAATCCCGTTACACCCACATGAACGGTTGTTTTATTTGCATCCATGAAACAAAGAACGTTTTATCTGCTTAATGTCATTCTAGTTGGTGCAATATCCTTGTGCGAACCATTATGCCTTTATTGCATTTGGGGCATATGCAAGGATCCTTTCCTATTAATGCTCTTAACACTTCATATGAGGTAAGGCCTTCGAGGTTTGACAACCACATATTTTCACCCACTAGTGCAATTACCTGTTCTCGTTTACCATGTATATGTACCGTTGCAAGTATGCCAACATATCTGATTTTAAAGAATCCGCTAGGTAAGACGTGATGTATAAAACGCCTCACAAATTCAAGTTGATTTAAGGTCATTTGTTTTTGCTTGCTATTTTGTCTGTAATCTTTATAGGTAAAGCTCACTTGCTTGTCCGATAAAGATGTTAGCCTATTATTAGATATAGCTACCCGATGGGTGTATCTGCCCAAGTATTGTAATACACTGTTGATACCCCCAAACGCCTTTTTACAGTATACATTCCATCGTTTACTGTACAGTTCTGATTTCAACATTTGAGCTCCTTCAAACTCCTTAGGTAACCTCAGTTTTTCCTTGATCAGTAGTTTTTCGAGTTGCTTAACTAGTATACCTCTAAACATGCCAGACAATGCCTTTACGGGCACAAAGAACTTCTTGGGCGAAGCAACCCATTCCATACCATCCGTAGACAGGCCGCCAGCGGGAACCAGCATATGAATATGGGGATGATACATTAATGTTTGCCCCCAGGTATGCAGTACACATAGTGCTCCAACATCAGCACCTAAAAATGAAGGATTGCGTCCTGCATTTTGTAAAGCTTGGGAGGCAGAACGAAACAGTAAGTCATAACATGCTTGTTGGTTGATGTAAAACAATGGATGTAGCTCCCTTGGTATGGTAAATACAATATGAAAGTAGCGTCCGGGCATTAATCGACTAGTGAGCTTATTGACCCATTGCTGCTGCTTTAAATACTGACACTTGGGGCAATGTCTATTGCGACAAGAGTTATAGGACTGTTGACTGTAACTACAGCTGCTGTTATTACAATACGCAATATGACCGCCTGCTTCTGATGTACGGCACCTTGTTATAGCTTCAATAGCTTTTTGTTGTTCTTTGTTCAACCTTAACTTGGTAGCAATATCATCTTGACAGCTCCTCACAACATCGGCCACTTCTATTTTCTGTTTACTATTTTCGGTGTGACTCATGGCTGTGCCTGTTTTATTGGAATTAACAAATTGGGAACTTCGCCAAGGTAAGGGTGAGCCAAATGAAGATAACCTGAGGTTGTTTTTAGTGAACTGTGTCCCATCAGTAACTGCAACCGTTTCAAATTGATACCTCTTTCAAGCATATGAGTAGCAAAACAATGTCGTAACACATGAGGCGATACGCCTTTATTTATACCTACTGATAAGGCAGCACGTGATACTATCTTACGAAAACTTGTTGCGGAATATTTCTTCCCTTTTTTAAAGCCCTCAAAAAGATACTTCGAAGGACGATACTGTTTAAAATAAATTCTGAGTTGTTCTAATATATCCTCTGGAAGTGGTACTTCTCGGCTTTTATTACCCTTGCCCTTTATGCGTACAACCAAACGTGCCGAATCTATTTGCTCAGGCAACAAACTTAGAGCTTCTTCGCACCGCATGCCCGTTGCATAAGTCAACATCATTAATGTACGATGTTTGACATTATATGAACTTGTCACCAAACGATAGGCATCTGACTGAGACAAAACCGTGGGTAGTTTCTTCGCTACTCTTGGACGCTTTATCTTAATGCCATCCCACTTGTTCCCAAGTATATCCACCCAAAATATTTTCCAGGCACTAATCATTTGGTTGATGGTACTGTTCGAAAGCTTTTTTTCTTGAAGAAGATAATAGCAGAAATCTTTTACTTCCTGATGACTAAGTGTTGACGGAGACCTCCTGTAATACTTTGCCAAAATCGAGAGCATAGATACATAAGTATCTACAGTTCTCTCACTGTAACCGCGTAAGCGCATTTCTTGAATGACCTGCGCGCGTAATGTTTTTTTTCATCTTATAAAGTATTAATGAATAATACTTTAAGTTACCACTTTTCTAATTAGCGACGAAGGAGCTTTCGTTCAACTTGTTAGTAAATGCACTATAGTGCATATATATATAATATATCATGATTAAAAGTGCACAATATATACCAAATAAGGTGGTATTGTGCACTTTTTTATTTTACGTCGAATTCCATAATTCATCTTCATATAAATTAAGTTCACTACGTCTGAGACCTGCAGAATAAATGAATGATAAAATACATCTGTGCCTGATGATGTAAGTATTCATTCATTTCGTTAATACCTATTTCTGAAAGATCATCGTTCTTAAATGCAGTACAAAAATCTCTCATGCATTTCGAATAAGTTCTTATTGGTACTCTCGTTATATCTAAGTCTTTCTAATTTCTCCAAATAGCCTTTGGGTAAGTTTATTTGTTTTCTTTGTGTGCCCATTTACTTTAGAGAAATAATGTTCATAACATTAAAAAAGCTAAATCAGTAAACAAAATAATTGTTTGTTATCCTTACTTAAAATTGCCTTAAAATAAGATTCTGCCACGTTTTAAAATGTAAGCAAGGTAGATTTTAATTTGTTACTGCTTACCAAAAAAGAAATGGGATTACAATGTTTTTCTTGTCCAGGTTACTAGAAATATTTGCATGACAACTATAGACATTATTTATACCCAACTTTTGGCACTGACCCGCTGAAGCTAAGGGCTTGAAATTAGGGGTGTTGATATTCAAATTTAATAACAATTTCAAGTAAAAAACATAGAAGTTTTTAATTGTAAAAATCCATATTCAAGAACTCTCATTTAATGAATATCTTCCATATAAATACCACCTATCAGTTAATGAACCATAGGGTAGGCCAGAGCAATAGCCCCGTGGCCGGCCTGGCGAGAAGCTTTACGATGGCGAGTTGAAGATTATATGCTCTAATCGGTCAATGCGTCTGATTGGATTAGGGTGAAAAACCATGTGTGTTTGGTTCTGGATGAATCAATTTTCACTTGCTTGTCTTTCAGTTTTTTGCTTCCCAATTAAAAAGACTATTTTTGCGCGTTTGAACATTACCTGATTGAAATAGAATATATGAAACGAGCCATCGGATAATCTTTCTCCTACAAGATAATGATTCAGTTGGCGGGTTTTATGTAGCAAATGAAAATTATAAACGTATGACTAATACAGCAAAAGTAAGCATAGGCACTCCACTGTCTGCATCTGCCACTAAAGTGATCATGTTAGGTTCGGGTGAGTTGGGTAAAGAAGTGGTGATTGAACTTCAACGATATGGTGTTGAAGTGATTGCCTTGGATAAGTATAAAAACGCGCCGGCCATGCAAGTGGCCCACCGCAGCTATGAGGTTTCTATGTTGGATGGAGAGGCACTGGCTCGGATTATTCGTCAGGAAAAGCCTGATTACATTATTCCGGAAGTGGAGGCTATTGCCACAGATACTCTATTACAGCTGGAAAATGAAGGGTTTAATGTGATTCCAACAGCCAATGCGACAAAATTAACCATGAATCGCGAAGGTATTAGGTCTTTGGCTGCCGAAGAACTGGGATTAAGAACTTCGCCTTACCGATTTGCAGGAACCAAAGAGGAGTTTGAAGTAGCAGTGGGAGAGATCGGCTTTCCCTGTGTGATTAAACCTATTATGAGCTCCTCGGGTAAAGGACAGAGTGTGGTGAAAAGCCCGGATGATATTGATGATGCATGGCAATATGCCTTGGATGGTGCACGGGGTAACAGTGACCGGGTGATTATTGAGGGTTTTGTGGATTTTGATTATGAAATAACCTTGTTGACCATCAGTCATATAGGGGGTGTTTCTTTTTGTGCACCCATTGGTCACCGGCAAGAGGGCGGCGATTATCAGGAGTCATGGCAACCTCAAGCGATGAGCTCAAAGGCATTGGTCGACTCCAAAAGGATGGCTGAAGAAGTCGTGAAGGCTTTAGGCGGTAGAGGACTCTTTGGAGTGGAGTTTTTTGTGAAAGGTGATGAGGTTTACTTTAGTGAACTTTCCCCTCGTCCGCACGATACTGGTATGGTGACCATGATATCACAGGATTTAAGTGAGTTCGCCTTGCATGTGAGAGCCATTCTTGGATTACCTATTCCTAATATAGTGCAGCATGGACCTGCTGCCAGTAGTGTGATTATGGTGGAGGGGAACTCTGCACAGGTTTCATTTTCCGGCATAGAACAAGCTTTGACAGATCCGGATACGCAAATTAGATTATTTGGAAAGCCTGAAGTGCAAGGAGAACGTAGAATGGGTGTGTGTTTGGCTAGGGGAGCCTCCGTTGAGGAAGCCAGGGCTAAGGCCAATAAGGCAAGTGAAGCTGTCAAAGTGCGCTTATAGATCACCATATTGCAGATTAGAGTACATAAGAGACTGTCTTAAAGATTATGTTGGCTTGAGATGGTCTCTTTGTTACCGAAGAGATTAGGTGCCTTGTGAAGAGATCACTTGTCATCTTTGTGCCTCGCTTTTGGAACATGTTATGCTTTCTTCTATTTTTGTAATTTCTATTTTTTGATAGTGTTTTATGTCAGAACTGTCTACTAAAGAGATAACTTATTTGCCGGGTGTAGGTCCTAAAAAGGCCGAATTACTAAAGAGTGAACTTAAAATCCAATCTTATGAGGATCTGTTGTATCATTTCCCTTATAAGTATGTGGACCGGAGCCGGACTTTTAAAATTAGGGAGATAGACAGTACTTCCTCGCATATTCAATTGCGTGGTAAGGTCGTTGCACTGAATTCTGTCGGACAAGGAAAGTCGCAGCGTTTAGTGGCCCGCTTTGCCGATGAAACAGGGGAGATTGAGCTAGTGTGGTTTAAATTTATAAAGCAGATTAAAACAGGTATTGATCCAAAGGCTGAATATATCGTTTTTGGTAAGCCTAGTAAGTTCAATCAAACATACAATATTGTTCATCCGGAGATGGAAAAGGTAGATGAAAGCAAGCCTCGTTTAACATCTGGTTTACAGGCCTTTTATAATACCACCGAAAGGATGAAGAAAGGCTATTTGAATTCAAAAGGTATTCAGAAGATGCAACAGAACATATTTTTGTCGTTCAAAGGCGCTATTTCAGAAACCTTGCCTGCTTATATTGTGCAGCAGTACAAATTGATGATTTTAGATCAGGCACTGCGTACGGTACATTTTCCTCCCAATTCAAAGGCTTTGGAACAAGCCCAGTTTCGCTTGAAATTTGAAGAGCTTTTTTACATTCAGCTTAGTATTTTAAAATTAAAGAATCAGCGGAGCCTTCGTATCCAAGGACATATATTTGCTAATGTGGGCGATTTTTTTAATCATTTTTTTTATAATAATCTTCCCTTTGAACTCACAGGTGCACAAAAGCGTGTAATACGGGAAATTAGAAATGATATTGGTTCAGGAAGGCAGATGAATCGTTTACTTCAAGGGGATGTGGGGAGTGGCAAAACAATGGTGGCTTTGATGGTGATGTTGATTGCCCTTGATAATAAGTTTCAGGCTTGTTTGATGGCGCCCACCGAGATTCTTGCAACGCAACATTACGAATCTATTATGGAGCTGTTACAGGGGATGGATTTAAATGTGAAGCTGCTTACAGGTTCTAGCAAAAAGAAGGAAAGAGAGCAGATTCACGCTCAATTGATAAGTGGTGAACTGCAAATATTGATTGGTACGCATGCTCTACTCGAAGATGTGGTTCAATTTAATAATTTAGGTTTGGTGATTATCGATGAGCAGCATCGCTTTGGTGTGGCGCAACGAGCTAAGTTGTGGAAGAAAAATAGCATTCCTCCCCATGTGTTGGTGATGACGGCCACTCCAATACCTCGTACTTTGGCCATGACGGTTTATGGTGATTTGGATGTGTCTGTGATTGATGAATTGCCCCCCGGTCGAAAGCCCATAGAAACCAAACATTATTTTCATAATCGTAGAAACAACCTGAATCATTTTATTAGAACTGAAATTGAAAAAGGAAGACAGATTTATGTGGTGTACCCCTTGATTGAGGAATCGGAAAAGATGGATTATAAAAATCTGGCAGAAGGTTTGGAATATATGCAGGCTGCTTTTCCAGAGTATAAAACTACCATGGTACACGGAAAGATGAAGGCTGCTGAAAAAGATGCAGCTATGCAGGAGTTTGCTAAAGGAGAAGCCCAAATACTGGTGGCAACTACGGTGATTGAGGTGGGCGTGAACGTGCCCAATGCTTCAGTGATGATTATCGAGAGCGCAGAACGCTTTGGCCTGTCGCAATTGCATCAACTTAGAGGGCGTGTAGGACGTGGAGCTGAACAGAGTTATTGTATCTTGATGACGGGATATAAATTGGGCGAGGATAGTAAAAAGAGAATGAACATCATGGTAGATTCCAATGATGGTTTTGAAATAGCCGAGGCCGATATGAAACTACGTGGTCCGGGTGATTTGGAAGGTACTCAGCAAAGCGGTTTGCCTTTTGAGTTGAAGATTGCGAACCTTACCCGTGATGCCCAATTGTTACAACATGCCCGTAATGTGGCCAATGCCATCTTAGATAATGACCCCACGTTGGAGAAACCCGAAAATCAAATTCTCAATAAACAACTTCGTAAGCTGGCCCGGCAAAAAATGAACTGGAGTTTGATAAGTTAAAGGTTTCAACTTTGAAGTCACTTTTAATACCTTGCTTAATTAAAGAAAAATTTCTTTATAATCCCCATATTGTCAATACTTAACCTGATAAAAGACAGGTTTAGGAAAAATTGAAAAAAAAATACAAGCCTCTTTTTTTTAATTGTAATCTCCACTTTGCACTATTCATCAAGGTTTTGTAATGTCTACATAGCAATATAATTTATTTATACCAATTCCAAATAGCAAAATGGCGTTTTCTGTAATATCTGATTAATTACATTTGTTCGGAAATTTTGCTTGAAATCATGACGAAATTAAAGTTTGTAGAGCATACGGGGTACGTTGAATCCTTCAATTCGGATCAGGTGAAGGTTCGTATATTAAGCGAATCAGCCTGTGCATCCTGTCATGCCAAAGGGGCTTGTACTGCATCTGATATGAAAGAAAAGGTAATTGATGTTAGCACGTATGGGGTAGATCACTTGGCCGTTGGTCAGCAGGTGGTTATTAGGGGTCAAAAATCTTTAGGGTTAAAAGCATCGCTGATAGCCTATATATTCCCATTTATTCTGGTGTTTATTACCTTGTTTGTTGTGCATGGAATCACGAAGAGTGAGGGTATTGCAGGTATTGCATCCCTAGCTGTGTTGGTTCCTTATTTCATAGGAGTTAAGTTGTATACTCCAAAGCTTGAGAAAACATTTGTATTTACTATCAAAGAAATAATCGGTTAGATAAAATTAATATAAAATGAACGTAGTAGTAATAACTATTTTAACGCTTGGAATATTAGGAACCGTGGCGGCTTTGGTGCTTTACTTTGTGGCACAGAAGTTTAAAGTGTTCGAAGATCCAAGAATCGATCAGGTTGAAGAGGTGTTGCCTGCTGCCAATTGCGGTGGGTGTGGTTTTCCGGGCTGTAGGGCTTTTGCCGAGGCTTTGGTGAAGAGCGACGATATCTCTTCCTTAAACTGTCCAGTGGGTGGAGCAGAGACCATGGGTGCAGCTGCCGCCATACTCGGAAAGGAAGTGGCAAAGTCAGATCCTATGCTGGCTGTTGTGCGTTGTAACGGTACATGTGAAAACCGACCTAAAACGAATCATTATGACGGTGCCACATCATGTGCAGTGGCTGCTTCGTTGTACGGAGGAGATACGGGTTGTAGTTATGGCTGTTTGGGATGTGGCGATTGTGTGGAAGCATGTAACTTTGATGCCATGTATATGGATGAAAAAACAGGATTGCCTGTTGTTAAAGACAACTGTGTAGCTTGTGGTGCCTGTGTGGATGCTTGTCCTAAAGATATTATAGAACTTAGGAAGAGAGGTCCTAAAGAACGTAGGATATTTGTTTCGTGTGTGAACGAGGACAAAGGAGGAGTGGCCAAAAAGGCTTGTGCTACTGCTTGTATCGGATGTGGTAAATGTGAAAAGGTGTGTCCTTTTGATGCTATCACGGTGGAAAACAATTTGGCTTACATCGATTACAATAAATGTAAACTGTGTCGTAAGTGTGTCGTTGTATGTCCTACGCATGCCATTCATGAGATCAACTTTCCATTGCGCAAAGCAAAGCCTGAGGCCAAGTCAGAAAGCCCTAAAAATGCAGCAGGCCCTGTTGCTTCGCAAGAGGCAGCTGTAAAGGCAAGCAATGGCGTAAAAAATGATAACAATACATCTTCGGATAATAAAAATAAGGAGGAATAAACGTGTTAAAGACATTTTCACTTGGAGGTATTCATCCTCCCGAAAACAAATTTTCGGCCGGTAAAAAAATTGAAGCATTACCGGTTCCTTCGCAAGTAGCCATTCCGGTTGCACAGCATATTGGCGCTCCGGCTGCTCCCATAGTAAAAAAAGGTGACACCGTAAAGGTAGGTACCTTAATTGCTAAATCTACAGGTTTTGTTTCAGCCAACATACATTCTCCGGTGTCCGGAACGGTTTTTAAGATTGATAACATCGTTGATGCCAGTGGGTATCGCAAGCCGGCCATCATTATCAAAGTAGAGGGTGATGAGTGGGAAGAAGGTATTGACCGTAGTACAGCACTTAAAAAGGAGATTAGCGCTACTTCTGAAGAAATTATTAAAGCGGTGGCAGATGCTGGTATTGTAGGTATGGGAGGCGCAACCTTTCCTTCTCATGTGAAGCTTTCTGTTCCTCCCGGGAAGAAATGCGATGTGCTTATTCTAAATGCGGTGGAGTGTGAACCATATTTAACAGCCGACCATCAGTTAATGATGGAGAAAGGTGATGAGATAATGGTGGGTACTCAAATTATTATGAAAGCACTAAAAGTGGATAAGGCCATTATTGGAATTGAAAATAATAAGCCGGATGCTATTCAACATATGCGATCATTGGCTGCCTCTTATGCGGGTATCACCATTGAACCATTGAAGGTTCAATATCCACAGGGAGGTGAAAAGCAATTGATTGATGCTTGTATCAATAGGCAGATTCCTTCTGGAAAGTTGCCTATCGAAGTGGGAGCTGTGGTTCAAAATGTGGGAACCATCCTTGCTGTTTATGAAGCGGTTCAGAAGAATAAACCTTTGTTTGAGCGTGTGGTTACTGTGACCGGTAAGTCGCTTGCTAAACCTTCTAACTTCCTTGCTAGAATAGGAACGCCTTTAAATAACTTGATTGACGCTGCCGGCGGCCTTCCTGAAGATACCGGAAAAGTAATTG
The DNA here is from genome assembly GCF_000517085.1 of Saccharicrinis fermentans DSM 9555 = JCM 21142. Taxonomy (NCBI): domain Bacteria; kingdom Pseudomonadati; phylum Bacteroidota; class Bacteroidia; order Marinilabiliales; family Marinilabiliaceae; genus Saccharicrinis; species Saccharicrinis fermentans. The sequence goes on from NZ_KI912107.1 coordinate 157,838, forward strand.
GTGGTGGCCCTATGATGGGTAAGGCCTTGGTAAGTACTGATATTCCAATTACCAAAGGAAGCTCAGGTGTGCTGATCATGCCCGATGAAGAGGCCAAGCGTAAACCCATGCAAAATTGTATCAGATGTGCAAAGTGTACAGAGGTATGTCCTATGGGACTGGAGCCTTTCTTGCTGATGACTGTTAGTGACAAGGCCGTTTGGGACCGAGCTGAAGAGGAACATATCATGGACTGTATTGAGTGTGGTTCATGTAGCTTTACTTGTCCGGCGAACCGTCCTCTGTTGGATTATATACGACTGGGAAAAGGTAAAGTGGGACAAATTATGAGGAGTCGTAATAAATAGGTGTCCATTATAGGTTTCAAGTTATTCGTAATGAATAAATAAAAATATAAGCGTTAGTTAAATAATTGAAATATGAGCACATTAACTATTTCACCTTCACCGCACGTTCATAGTGGGGATAGCGTGAAAAAAAATATGTACGGAGTTATCATTGCCCTTATCCCGGCATTGCTAATTTCTTTTTACAACTTTGGTTTGGGAGCCCTCGTTGTAAGCGTGACAGCTGTTGCATCTTGCCTGGTGTTTGAACATGTTATTCAGGTTTACCTGATGAAGAACGAAACATCCATATGGGATGGATCGGCCATGATAACAGGTTTGTTGCTGGCTTTTAATATACCAAGTAATCTACCCATTTATATTATTGTTATAGGTGCTTTGGTATCCATTGGTATTGGTAAAATGTCTTTTGGTGGATTGGGTAACAACCCCTTTAATCCAGCATTGGTAGGAAGGGTTTTTCTATTGATCTCTTATCCTGTGCAAATGACCAGCTGGCCAAGACCGGAACGAATTCCTTTTACATATACCGATGTTACTACAGGTGCAACGCCGCTATCTGTAATGAAGGAAGCCTTGGCCAATGGAGAGTTACCTACTAATATTTTAAATGAAATACCTAGTTATCGTGATATGTTTTTAGGTCTTCAAGGAGGTAGTGCTGGTGAAATGGCTGGATTGGCTATTTTATTGGGCTTGGGTTTTATGCTTTTTCGTAAAATTATCACCTGGCATATCCCAGTTGCTGTGATTGGATCTGTATTTGTATTTACTGGTATCCTGCATTGGACCAACCCAATGATGTATGCGCCACCTATGTTTCATATTCTTTCAGGTGGTTTGTTCTTAGGTGCCGTATTTATGGCTACAGACTACTCAAGTTCGCCCATGAGTCGAAAAGGAGGTATTATTTTTGGAATCGGAATTGGTGTTTTAACGGTGGCTATCCGAATTTTTGGAGCTTACCCGGAGGGTATTTCTTTTGCGATACTTATTATGAACGCCTTTGTTCCTTTAATTGATAAATATATTAAACCTAAGCGTTTCGGAGAGAAACCGGTGGTTGCTAAATAATTTGAATCATGGCAAAAACAGAATCAACATTAGTAAATATGGTAGTTGCCTTGCTCGTTATTACAGCGCTTGCTGGTGGTACGCTTGGCATGGTTTACAAAGTAACAAAAGAACCTATTGAGGCTGCTAAATTGGCCAAACAACAAAAGGCAATTGAAGAGGTAGTTCCCGGGTTTGATAATAATCCCACCGATGAGGTGTATGAGCTGACTTCTAAAGAGGGTTACATATTGAAAATATTTCCTTGTAAAAAAGGGGGTGAACTCTTAGGTGTGGCAATCTCTACTAAAACAGAAAAAGGGTTTAGTGGAGAGTTTAAGGTGATGGTTGGCCTCAAACCGGATGGAACCATCATTAATTATTCAGTGCTGGAGCATAAAGAAACTCCAGGGCTGGGCTCTAAGATGCAAGAATGGTTTAGGGTTGAAAATACTCCGCAGAATATATTGGGTGTTAATCCGGCCAAAACCAAGATGATTGTATCTAAGGATGGCGGTGATATTGATGCTATTACAGCTGCAACTATTAGCTCAAGGGCCTTTCTGGATGCTGTTATGATCGCTTATGATACGTATAAAAAAGAAGGAGGTAAAAAATGAATCAGTTACAAAATTTTACAAAAGGCTTCTTTAAGGAGAATGCTGTTTTTACCTTGTTGCTAGGTATGTGTCCTACACTGGGGGTGACTTCTTCAGCCGTCAACGGGCTGGGAATGGGACTGGCAACTACTTTTGTGCTTATAATGAGTAATATTGTAGTTTCGCTGGTTAAAGATCTGATTCCGGATAAAGTACGTATCCCTTCGTTTATTGTGATTATTGCCTCCTTTGTAACCGTGGTAGAGCTATTGATGCAAGCCTATTTGCCTGCTCTTTTTGAGTCATTGGGATTGTTTATTCCGCTGATCGTTGTTAACTGTGTGGTGTTAGGACGTGCAGAGGCATTTGCTTCAAAAAACGGCGTGTTGTCCTCGCTCGTTGATGGTGCAGGTATGGGGCTTGGTTTTGCTATGGCCTTAACCATACTGGGAGCCGTGAGAGAATTTTTGGGAAGTGGTAAAATGTTCGATATGGTAATCTTTCCAGAACAATATGGTATGTTGGTATTTGTTCTGGCGCCGGGAGCATTTATTGCCCTGGGATATTTAATTGCACTTATTGACAGAATTAAAAAAGCCTAAGAAATGGAATACGTTTTAATATTTATATCGGCCATCTTTGTTAATAACATTGTATTGGCGCAGTTCCTGGGGATTTGCCCGTTTCTGGGAGTTTCAAAAAAGATTTCTACCGGTATTGGTATGACTGGGGCAGTGACCTTTGTAATGGTACTGGCTACCATTATTACTTACCTGGTTCAAACTTTTGTGTTGGATGTTTTTAACTTGGGCTATCTGCAAACCATCACTTTTATTTTGGTGATAGCCTCATTGGTTCAGTTGGTAGAGATCATACTGAAAAAAGTGAGCCCTCCACTATACCAGGCACTGGGTGTGTTTTTGCCGTTGATAACCACTAACTGTGCAATTTTAGGTGTGGCCATTCTGACTATTCAAAAAGAATACGACCTGTTGGAGGCTGTTGCTTTTTCAACAGCTACTGCTATTGGTTTCGGACTGGCGCTGATTATATTCGCAGGTATTCGGGAGCAATTGGAGCTGGTTGATCTGCCCAAAGGTATGAAAGGAACACCTATCGCCTTATTGGTGGCCGGTATTCTAGCTTTGGCATTTATGGGATTTGCAGGCCTAGTTTAAATACTATGTAGTGGCTGCAAGAAAACGACTGTTTTTTCTGTCTTTGATAAGAAAGCTTCAAAGACAAGGCTTTCGATATTTTTGAAACCAAGGAGTTTACTGATTGTAAATGACTGTTTCAAAAATGAGAATAAGGCAGTATTTGGAGTTTTTTTGCAAAGACTATGTAAGTTTATAATAGATGGAGTGATCCATAATAAATTATAGAGAGTGCTCGTTAGGGCACTCTTTTTTTGTATATGCTTATTACCCAGACTTGGCGTAAATGTTATGCGTAAATGTAAAAAAGAATGCTACTGGTTTGTGTTGGTATGCTCTGTGTATAAAAAAAAGGTATGATTCGCTATAATTGTGATTACTCAATATTATTTATGACCTTTGCACAAATTATACGGTATGATGAGTGAAAGGAATTTTAAAGGTTCTGGAAAAAGTAGTAATAAAAACCAAGACAGTAGTGACATGGCATTTGAAAATGAACCAGATAAGTCGGTTTCTCAACCCAAAGAAATTAGATTAAATAAGTTTATAGCCAATGCAGGTGTTTGTAGTAGGCGAGAGGCGGATAAGCTAATAGCTGAAGGATTGATTACTGTGAATGGAGAAACTGTAACAGCGGTGGGAACTAAGGTGAAACTTTCTGATAAGGTGATTTATCAGGGAAAAGAACTTAATGCTGAAAAATTGGTGTATGTTCTTTTGAATAAGCCTAAGGATTGTGTTACAACATTGAGTGATCCGCATGCAAAACACACTGTTATTGATCTTGTGAAACATGCTTGTACTGAGCGAATTTATCCAGTGGGACGATTGGATAAGATGACTACAGGCGTTTTGTTGATGACCAATGATGGTGATTTAGCCAAACGGTTGACGCACCCAAGTCATGAGCACCGGAAAATATATCATGCTTTCTTGGATGCGGATATCACGCAGGATGATTTGAATAAGATTGCCAAGGGATTTGAATTGGAAGATGGATTTATTAAAGCAGATAAAATTTCTTTGGTACAAGGAAATGCCAGAGAGGTAGGTATTGAAATTCATTCGGGTAAAAACCGTATTGTACGTCGTATTTTTAAGCACCTGGGGTATGAGGTCGTTAAATTAGATAGGGTTTATTTTTCAGGTCTTACGAAAAAAGATGTTCCTCGTGGAAAATGGCGTTTTTTAAGCCCCAAGGAGATTACCTTTTTAAAAGCTGGTATTATGAAATAATTTATTGGTGTAAGTAGTTCGGTATTTGATCATATCAGTGCATGAAAGGAACACTGTCTTGTGAATTATGATCATCTTTACCGTTGGATATTCATTCAATCAAAATATTATATATTATGACCTTAATTAAATCTATCTCAGGAATTAGAGGTACTATAGGAGGAAAGCCGGGTGACGGACTCAGTCCTTTAGATATTGTTAAATTCACTGCGGCCTATGCTGTCTGGGCTAAAAGGAATGCGCACAAGGAAAGGATTACTGTAGTGGTAGGACGTGATGCACGTATGTCGGGCGCCATGGTGGATAAAATTGTTGTAGGTACATTGATTGGTTCTGGTATTGATGTGATAAACTTAGGTTTGTCAACCACACCAACAACCGAATTGGCTGTTACCATGGAAAATGCTGATGGGGGTATTATTCTTACTGCTAGTCATAATCCTAAGCAGTGGAATGCCTTGAAGTTACTGAATAGCAAGGGAGAATTCTTGAGCGCCACGGATGGAGAGATGATCCTGAAGATTGCGGATGCGGCGGATTTTTCGTTTGCGGATGTGGATTATTTGGGTTCTTTAAAAGAGGATGACAGTTATTTGCAGAAACATATAGACCATGTTTGTGCGCTGGATTTGGTCGATGTGGAAGCTATCAGGTCGGCCCATTTAACCGTGGCTTTGGATTGTGTGAATTCTACCGGAGGAATATACCTGCCACCCTTATTGAAGGCATTAGGAGTAAAGAATGTGATAGAGTTGTTTTGTGAACCCAATGGGCAATTTCCTCATAATCCCGAACCTTTACCTGAGAATTTAACTGAAATCTCTGCGTTGATCAAAGATAAAAAGGCGGATGTTGGTTTTGTGGTGGATCCGGATGTAGATCGTTTGGCCATTGTCAATGAAGACGGAAGTATGTTTGGTGAAGAGTATACTTTGGTGGCTGTATCTGATTATGTATTAAGTCAAACCAAGGGTAATACGGTATCTAACCTTTCTTCGACCAGAGCTTTGCGTGATGTTACCCAGAAACATGGAGGATCCTATTCGGCTGCAGCTGTAGGGGAGGTGAATGTGGTGAGTAAAATGAAAGAAACCCATGCTGTAATCGGAGGCGAAGGAAATGGTGGCATTATTTATCCGGCCTCCCATTATGGACGTGATGCCTTGGTAGGTATTGGTTTGTTCCTTACTTTATTAGCTAAATCAGGTAAGTCATGTTCTCAACTTAGAGCTTCTTATCCCAGCTATTTTATTTCCAAGAACAAAATACAATTGACGCCAGAGTTAGATGTGGATAAAATTCTGGCTGCTATGAAAGCAAAATATAGCCACGAACAGGTGAATGATATTGATGGAGTGAAAATAGATTTCCCGGATAGATGGGTTCATCTTCGTAAATCAAATACCGAACCTATTATTCGCATATATTCCGAAGCATCCAGTGATGCTGAAGCTGATGAGCTGGCCCAAAAAATCATTGCCGATATCAAGGAAGTGGCTGGAATTTAGTTTTTTATTCGCATAAATTAAATGATTAAATCATTCCCCGATCCTTGGTCTCAGGAATGGTTTATCTTTTTTTTATTTGTCGGTTTAAGCACAACTTTATTCCATGTTTTTTGTTTGTTTAAAGATGTTGTGAAACATCATTTAATAATTGAAGAAAAATATCTGCAATTAAAATCAACTGTATATATTTGTGATTCTTATAAAAATAAATATCATCATTATATAGCAAAATTTAAAGTAATACAATTATGAAAGTAACCGTAGTTGGAGCCGGAAACGTTGGAGCTACTTGTGCAGACGTTTTGGCATACCGCGAGATTGCCAATGAAGTAGTTTTAGTTGACATTAAGGAAGGTGTGGCCGAAGGAAAGGCCTTGGATATATGGCAGAAAGCCCCTATTAATTTGTATGATACACGTACAATTGGTGCTACAAACGATTATGCCAAAACAGCTGATTCGGATGTTATTGTAATTACATCGGGTGTTCCTCGTAAACCAGGAATGACACGTGACGACCTTATTTCAATTAATGCGGGTGTTGTGAAAACTGTCACTGAAAATGTAGTTAAGTACTCTCCTGAGGCCATCATTATTCTTGTTTCAAATCCTCTTGATGTAATGACTTATCAGGCGCATATCACATCAAAATTTCCACGTACCAGAGTGATTGGTATGGCTGGTATTTTGGATACGGCACGTTATAGAGCTTTCTTGGCAGAGGAATTAAATGTTTCGCCTAAAGATATTCAAGCGGTATTGATGGGTGGACATGGTGATACGATGGTTCCTCTTCCTCGTTATACTACTGTAGGAGGAATTCCTGTCACTGAATTAATCGACGCTGAGAAATTAGATGCGATTATTGAACGTACTAAATTTGGTGGTGGCGAATTGGTGAAACTAATGGGTACTTCTGCTTGGTATGCTCCGGGTTCTGCTGCTGCGCAAATGGTAGAAGCGATTGTGAAGGATCAAAGAAGAGTATTTCCTGTTTGCATTAAGTTAGAAGGTGAATACGGTATTGATGATTGTTACTTGGGCGTACCTGTTATTTTAGGTAAAAATGGTATCGAAAAAGTAATTGAGCTTGATCTGAACGATGAGGAAAAAGCCTTGTTGGAAACCAGTCGTCAGCATGTTTTAGAAGTAATGAAAGTATTGGATAAATAGTATTATCCAGGTATCATATGAAAGGCTGTGCGGATTTTTGTACAGCCTTTTTTATTTGGTGTACTTTACTTCAACAAACAGACCAGATCAATAAAGTATTGCCATCTTGGTAAATGGACTATTTTTTAAGTCCTGACAGAAGCGGATTCTCGTAATTTATTTTCTGGTCTTTTTCAAAATCATATAGGGTGAGTTCTCTTAATAGATAATAAGAGGTCCAGTACGACTGTAATGACTTAATGTAGTCGCGCTTGGCCTTGTCTCTTTCCGACAGAGAAATATTCAGATCTGTAATGCTGATTTCGCCATTTTGAAATTTTTTAAGTGCGATCAAGTATCCGTTCCCGGCTACGTTATCTGCCTCTTTCGCTATTTCAAGTTGTTCTTTCAATAAGCCGAATTGTTCAACCTGCACTACCACGTTGCGTTCAAAATTTTCCCGGTCTTGCTGTACGTCAAACAAAACTAAATCACGCTTGCTTTCGGCCAGTTTTACATTAGAACTTGATTTTCCCCAATCTAATATAGGTATAGCCAATGATAGGCGAACGGATTGTTGATTAACTGTATTTTCATATACCCCCGGAATGTTTTCCCCAATATTGGTGGTTCCGTAAGTTCCTTTTAGAGTTGCGGCTAATCCATTGCCTCGTTTGGCTTTGGTTAAGTTTCTTTGGGCTTCTATTAATCGTCTTTGATATTGAGTGGTTTCTTTTCTGTTTTCCAATGCTTCCTTGAGGGCTTTATCTGGGTCTATTTTAAATAATGCCATTTGAAGTGGCATCAGTAATTCAATATTTATGTTTTGTTCCAATCCTATATATTTTTTCAGCGCAAAATCTGCATTTTTTAAGTCCATATTTGCTTGAGAAAGTGATTTTTGGGCTGTTAATACGGATAGTTTTATTCTGGAATAATCATTTTCACTGATGGTACCTAGTTTTATTTTTGTTTCGGCAATCTTTAAATTATCCTTACTGTTGTTTAAATTATTTTCAGCGAGTCTATAGTTGGTTTGAACTGTTAGGTATCTGAAAAATAGCGAAGTTGCTTTTTGTGAAATTTCTTCGATGGACTCAATAAAGTCCTTTTGAGCTTCGGTATACACCAGAGGTTCTGTTTTTTTTGACCATTTCATCCAGTTGTAGGCAAAGATAGGTTGGGTAACCCCAATAAGGTATGGATTCCCTTGAAAATTTGTGTAGTCATGCACTAAATCTTCATATCGGAATAAGGTGCTTTTGGCATATATTTGAGTACCTAATTGAGGAATGGATTGGTTGACTGCTAGTTGGGCGCTATTTTTAAAATACCCTACTTCTCTAAATTGTACACTACCATCATTTTGTGTTATGGGCCGTGTTCCTTTTTCGTAATTGGGTAGGTCTCCGCTTAATACCAGTTGAGGACGGAATTGTGCTTGGAAGTTTTTCCAACGCCAATAAAAATTTTCGTATCTGTTTTGTTCATATTTCACAGATGAAGATTGGCTAATGGCTAGGTCTACTACGTTTTTTAAACTCAATTCCATTCTGGGCAGGTTATCTTTTTTTTGCCCAAGGGCTAAGCTTAATACATGGGTAATCAGAGCTGCAGCTATCATTCTTTTTGCCATCATATTTTATTGCTTTTCAATTTTTATGCTTTTCAATTTATTTAATGGTGAAGAGGTGGAAATAACCACTTCGCTTCCTTCGGAGGCTCCTTCTTTTAACTCAAGATATTCGTCGGTGATCAAACCAAATTCAAAATCTTTTTTGATGGCACTGTCGCCATGTATTACGTACAGACTTTGTTTTTTATTGGAATTTATTAGCTTGCCTTTCTTTAAGCGCAGCACATTATAACGGGCTCTCTTAACAATTTGCAATTCTACTTTTTGGTTAGGAATTAATTTTGATTGGTCCTTTTCGGTAAGAACCACTGAAAAACGAAGATTACCATTGTCTAACATGGGCATTATAGAACTAACTCTTCCTTGCAGGCGATGTTTATTAACATTAATATAGGCGCGCCTACCTATTTTTATCATCCATCTATTGTTTGCATCAATGGAAGCTTCTACTTTTAATCGTGTTAAGTCTGATAGATTGGCCAATATCCTTTCTCCTTGTATCTTTTCGCCTTCTTTTGCATGTATATTTAAAATAATACCATCCGAAGGCGCTTTAACGTCCATTTTGCTAAGTAACTCCTGTTGTTGCTTGAGTTCTTTTTGCTGCATCTCTATTTGTAAGAGCAAGCCTTTTTCATCCGTGGCAAGTTGTGCCAGCTTGATGGTGTTTTTTTGCTTGGCTAGTTTAAGTTCTTTTTCTGCCAATACCAGTTCTTGTTTGGTTTTATCTACTTTGGCTTGCGAAATACCTCCTACTTCTAATAGTTGATGCTGATCGGCTAAGGTCGACTTGATGGAGGCAATTTTTAATTTTTTAGTCTCCTCACTATAAGATAAGTCGGCGCGCGTGCCTTTTGCATTCAGACGGGTTTTTTCTAAGCTGTTGTGCTTTACAGCAAGCTGGTCATTCAATTGTTCAATTTTATCCTTGACGGCCTTGGAATCAAGTTTAATGATTGTTTCACCTTGTGTTACTCTTTGTCCAGGACCTTTTATAATTTGTTTGACAATGCTGGAAGCCGGACTCAAAAGTATTACTTCGTTGGCAGGTTCAACATGACCTTCGGCTGTCTGATAACTTTCAATATCACCTTTGTCAATAAGGTATGATTCGTATTTGCCTTCCATTAGTTTTGATTGTTTGGGCTGGCAGGCACTCAATATAAAAAGCATTACCCATACATAAGCTCCGAGGTTCTTTCGGAACTTGAATTCATTGTTACCATTCATAAACATAAAGCTTGTAGTTTCAATATCGCTGGTTAAAATTACATAAAGACACTGAGAAATTCGTCTAATAATGAAGGTATTATGGGGCGTGTTTTGGTATTTTAGGTAAGTGTAGTGTTATTGTATAGTGAATATTAGCTTTTTCTGTATAGATGTTGATTTAGAAAGTCTCTAAATAAGCTTTGTTAACATACCTAAATTATATGATTCTGGAGGGGTATTTTGATTTTTATGTGCTATTGTGCCGAAAAACAAGGGTTTTGTCGAGGTGTGATGGTATGTGACTTAGTGTGATGGTATGTGATGTTTTGTTATTTTCATCAACTATTTTTAACATCTTAAATGTCGACATGCTGAAATTTGAAGGGCATATACCCATATACAAAAAGTTGATTGAGTTTTATCGGGAGAAAATTTTAAAACAAGAGATAAAGCCGGGTTCGAGGATTGATTCCATCAATAAAATGATGGAACGACATCATATTTCGCGGGATACAGCCAAAAGGGTTATTAGGGCATTGGTGGACGAGAAGTTGGTGGTGTCACAGGTGGGGCGGGGCACTTTTATTAAAGGTGTAAGCGAGTTGAAAAAAATGTGGGGTGTTGTAATTCCTTTTTATTCAAATAATATTGAAGAGTTAATTTCAAAATTGATGATTCATGCGACCTTGGCTGAACGAGGGATGGAATATTTTCTTCATTATAATAATCCGGATGAGGAAATGAGAATCATAGGAAACTTGATTCAAAAGGGGTATGAGGCGATTATTGTGGTGCCAAATTATGATGAATCCCAGACCGGGGAATTTTATCGCAGATTAAATGTAGGTAGTACAAAATTAGTGTTGGCAGATTATACCATGTCTGGTTCTTATTTTAATTATGCCATACAGAGTTACGACTTGGGGGTGAAAAGAGCTGTGGATTATATGTCGAAAAAGCAAGTAGGTAATTATTTGTTGCTGAGTCATGATACCTGGCAAGGTAGTAATATGGTTTTTAACCTGATGAAACAGACCTTTGAAACCATTTTAGATGTTAGAGCTAAGCACCAAAAGCTCTTTTGTTGTTCGGATATTAATGTATTGACGAAAGAATTTTTGAAAGAAAATCGGATAAAGGGAGTGTTGTCGGTTCAAGATTCAATAGCTATTCGTCTTATGGGTAGATTAAAAAGCTGGAATATATCTGTTCCTGAGGAGTTAACGGTGGTGTCATATGGAAACACAGAACTCTCTATGCTTTTTTCGCCTGCCCTTACGGTGGTGGATTGTAAATATGAAAAGATGGCTGAGATTATCCGCGAAATGATATGCAAGGACGAAGTTGATAATAGGCAGGTGGTTATGCAACCCGAATTAATTATTAGAGAGACATGAAAATGTTATTTATACCCTAAGTGATAATTGTGCAAATATAGCTAAATAGTTGTCACTATAGCTTTAAATTATTCGCATGAAAGGCTGTAGTTTTGCTACCATACAATCAATCATAGGGTTGTGTTAGAAAGGAAAGAATATAAATCAAACAAGATTAAATCTATATATTATGAATGAATTATTTGAAAAATTAGCGGACTGTGTGGAGTTTGGTAAGATCAATAAAGTATCTCCTTATCCTCCTAATATGAAGGATCAGGATGGGGCGGATGAAATTGCCAAGCAGTTGTTGGACCAGGGAGTGTCGGCCAATGATATTCTAATGAAGGGACTAATGATCGGAATGGAGAAAGTAGGTGTGAAGTTCCGTGAAAACAAGGTTTTTGTACCGCAGGTTTTAATGAGTGCAAAAGCGATGACGGCTGCTTTGGAACATTTGAAACCGTATTTCCAGTCGGGAGAAGCGGAGCGTAAAGGAACCTTTATTATTGGAACTGTGGAGGGAGACTTGCATGATATAGGAAAAAATTTGGTGGCCATGATGGTTGAAGGTAATGGTTATGAGGTGATTGACCTGGGTACAGATGTGAAAGCAGAGACCTTTATTGAGGCTGCAGAGAATAATCCGGGCAGTGTAATCGGTTTATCGGCTTTGTTAACCACAACGATGAGTAATATGGAGAAAATTGTGGGGGTTATCAAAGAAAAACATGCCGACCTAAAGGTTTGTATTGGTGGTGCACCTGTAAACCAAGATTTCTGTGATAGAATTGGGGCCGATAGTTATAATCCGGATCCGCAAGGCGTAGTAGAGTTTTTAAATGCCTTAGCCTCTTAAGATAGCTGTTAACGAATAAGAGCTTGGTGATTTATTACCGTGCTTATGTTTCAATAATTAGCGTTTATGAAACGGCATATAAAGTTATGATTTTGATGAATGTAAAGGTGGATGAATGCATTTATATGAGCGTTTTATATGACAATAACATACAAATTTAAACACGTAATACGGGCATGGACAGAGCAAATAATCTTACACATTGGTGAATGATTAATCCTGGCGAGTTCCATATGACCATTAAAAGAAAGTATAAACATGAAAGGATTAGAGTTAATAAAAAAAGCAATGAAGCTTGAGGAAGTTGAGAGAATTCCTTGGGTTCCTTTTGTAGGTGCGCATGCAGGTAGCTTATTGGGATTAACAGCAACAGAATATTTGCAATCAGCTGACAAAATAGTTGAAGGTGTCAATAAAGCCATTGAGACCTATCACCCAGATGGTATTCCTGTTGCTTTTGATTTGCAGATTGAGGCAGAGGCTTTAGGGTGTAAATTAGCTTGGGCTGATGACAACCCTCCTGCTGTGATCTCACATCCTTTAATGGAAGGTACTAAGCTGGAGGATATGAAAGTACCTTGTGCTTGTAAGGGGCGTATTCCTATGGTGATGGAGGCAACCCGTAAGTTGAGAGAACAGCATGCGGATGTTGCATTGTATGGTTTGATCACAGGACCGTTTACCTTAGCACTTCACCTGTTGGGTACCGATATCTTTATGCAGATGATGATGGATCCTGAAGCTACGCATCAATTAATGCGCTTTGCAACTGATGTGGCTAAAATGATGGCGGGTAATTATATCGAGGCTGGTGCCGATGTGATTGCTATTGTGGACCCGATGACCAGTCAGATTGACCCTGCTAGCTTTGAAACCTTTGTGACACCTTATATCACAGAAATTAACGATTTTATTCGTGATGCTGATGCTTTGAGCTCTTTCTTTGTTTGTGGAAATGCACAGCAAAATATAGAGCAGATGTGTAAAACAAAACCAGACAATATCTCTATTGATGAGAATATTCCGTTGGATTATGTTAGAGATATAGCCTTGAAGCATAAGGTATCTTTTGGTGGTAATATAAAACTTACCGTGGTATTGCTTATGGGTGATGAAGAGGCTTCACGTAGAGATGCCTTGGAATGTATGGATATTGGTGGTAAAAAAGGCTTTATCCTGGCTCCGGGTTGTGACCTGGCAATGGCTACACCAAAAGAAAACTTAATCGCTGTTTCTGAATTGGTTCGTGATGAGGTGCTACAGGGTGAATTGAGAGCCTCTGAAGCGGCTACTGATAATATCGAGTTATTGGATCTGACCAACCACTGGGATAAGGATAAGGTTGTTATCGATATTATTACTTTAGATTCTTCGTCTTGTGCTCCTTGTCAATATATGGTTGATGCAGTGGCGCGTGCTTCAGAAAAATATGGCGATAAAGTGGTGTATAAAGAGCATCGTATCAAGGAGATGGAAGGCGTTCAGATGATGGCTACCCTGGGAGTTAAAAACTTGCCTACCATTGTGATAGACGGAAATATCGATTTTATATCACAAATACCACCTATTAATGCTATTCAAGCAAAAATAGAAGCGTATTTGGAAGCTAAAAATTAAGTCCGGAGATGTATTAGAGAATCTATTATGAATTAAAATTGTGGACAATGTGTCACTTGTTATCTTGTTTTATATGATTGAATTAAGTTTTCAATGGTCATATGGAGCTTGACTGGATTAATAGTTTCCCTGTGAGTGAAACTATTCTCATGGTTTGTTTCTATTTAGCATAGGGGTGCTATGCTTCATCTTAACCAGTTCTTGATTGATGGCACTTTTATTTCTCATGACGAGGTTCTAATACATCATTAAAATTTACCATACCGGGGATTACGTTCTATGTGGATCCCCGGTAATATATAATTTAGCAAAGGTGACAACATTTAATCTTATAACAGGATTTTTAGGAAGTGGAAAAACAACTTTGCTTCATCATTTACTCAGTGAGCTATCTCAGCTAAAGCGTATTGCTGTTGTTCAAAATGAGTTCGCACCAACAGGAGTGGATGGAAAAGAACTTCAGCAGGTAAATGGTGAATTTAAGTTGCTTGAGATAAATAATGGTTCCGTATTTTGTGTTTGCCAGCTAGGTAGTTTTGTGCAGCAAATGCAACGGCTGATTGTGGATTATAAACCCGAGATTATTTTTCTGGAGACATCTGGTTTGGCTGACCCAATTAGTGTTGTTGAACTATTGCAAACGGATGAGTTAAAGGATATGGTTACCTTGGATAAAAACATCTGTCTGGTGGATGCTCCTAACTATTTTAAAGGTATGAATATCGTGCAGCGTTTTAAACATCAGATCATGATTGCAGATCATATCATCCTCAATAAAACAGACCTTTTTGAAGGTGATTTGCAAGAGGTAGTTGAATCCATTCGCTTGTTAAACCCTTATGCAGCGATTATTTCAACTACATATGCTCATATTGGCTGGACTTCATTTTGTGATGATCAGATACAAAAAGGGGCAGCTGCTGAGCGCTATATTGGTGTTGAATCCGAAGGTAGACCTGATATGGTAGCTTGCGTGCTTAGAACACATGAAAAATTAGCTGAAGAGGGACTCGTTGCCTTTCTTAAAGAACTACAGCAAAGATGTCCGCGTATAAAAGGATATCTTAATTTGAAGGATGGTAGGGTGATGTTGGTTCATGGTGTCTTTCATAAGCTTGAGTTAAGTGAAATAGATAATTATACTGGACCATCCGAATTGGTCGCCTTTGGAAAAGAATTAACGATTGGAGAGTTGCGAAGGACATTTAAGCGATATGTGGCTTAAGGGTGCGCACAAAAGTAATGAAGTACAGGTAGATGGTGATTTGATGTAAGTCAACTGTAAATCAAAATCTTCATCAAAAGATAGGTGGTGTTAAAGCTAAGAATACTGAAAAAATGGAGTCTACAAAACATTTTTCATTTCATATGAATGAATTGGATATTTTATTGGAGGATGTGGAAGAATTAGCACATTTGGGTGATGATATGCCTTTCTATAGCTTATTTTTGAAAGAAGAGATAAAACGGTTTAATAATATAGCATCGGTTGAAGGAGGTTATGTCATTAAAAAAGGGGGTATTAGTGGGGATTCTATTGAAGTGGAAAATACACTTTTTCAAACAGGTAGGGATATCAATAGACATTTTAGAAATGCTACTTACTTTGCTGTTTTTTTATGTACTGCCGGCAGTGAAATATCGGAACGCTCTAAAGAACTTAGTTCACAAGGTCAATTGTTGGAGGGATACATATTGGATGTTCTAGGTTCTGTTATTGTAGAAAAGGCCATGGATAAGATACAGGAAACCTTGAAGAGTCAAATGGAGCCCAAAGGATTACGAATATCGAATAGATACAGTCCTGGATATTGCGCTTGGGATGTTAAGGAACAAAGGAAGTTGTTTTCTTTTTTTTCGGATGGTTTTTGTCATGTTAAATTAAGTGATACTTGTTTAATGCATCCTATAAAAACGGTGAGTGGTATGATTGGAATAGGTGAAAAAGTGAAGTATCATAAACATGTCTGCCATGCTTGCAATAGCGTTAACTGTCTTTATAGAAATGTATCCCACTCATAAGTTATGCCCTATATAAAAATTCATCAGCAAAATCGACTTTTAAGTCTTGAATATGAACAAGGAGAATCTTTACTCCACTTTTTACAGAAGCAAGGTATGGATATATCATCCCCTTGTGGTGGTAATGGAAGCTGTGGTAAATGTAAAGTAAGAATAAAAGGTGTGGGGATGGTTAATTCCTGTTCTTATTACCCCACACAGAATATAGAGGTGATACTACCTGACGAGAAGGAAGCTAAGATACTTACCCATCAAAATAAATATTCACTTCATCTTCCTCTTCAGGTAAACAAATGGATACTACAATCAGATTTTCCCGTTGGTTTAGCTATTGATGTCGGGACTACAAGTATGGTGTTTTATTGGGTTAGTCTGATTACCGGGCAAGTCATTCGAAGTATTGGGGTGGGCAATCCACAGGTAAAGTACGGTGCCGACGTTATAACGCGTATCACATTTTGCACCGACGCAACCAAAGTGCGTATTTTGCAGGAGGAATTGGTTAGAGCCGTGAATCAGCAAATTGATCATTTTGTGACCCAAGAAGGTATTCAGTACGGTCATATTGTTAAAGTATCGGTTTCTGCCAATACAACCATGTTGCATTTGTTAGCTGGTGTGAATCCAGGTTCACTGGCTTTGGCCCCTTTTAAAGCACAGTTTTTGGAAGCAAGAGTGTATCATGGATCGGAGTTGAGGTTTCGCATAAATAGTGCAGCAGAAGTACATTTGATGCCTTCTATATCGGCCTATGTGGGAGCTGATATTGTATCAGGACTGGCGTCGTTATATCCGCAGGAAACAGTTAAAAATTACTTGTTTATTGATATCGGAACCAATGGAGAAATGGCTGTTGTTACACCTCAAAAAATATTCTGCTGTGCCACCGCTGCTGGACCGGCATTGGAAGGAGCTAATATTTATTGTGGAATGGCTGCTTTTGATGGAGCTATATCGGCTTTTGATGCCTACGGCTACCAGACTATTGGAAATGAAAAACCCATCGGTATATGTGGTTCTGGTTTGTTGGATGTTATGGCCTATTTGCTGGATCGCAATATCGTATTGGCCGATGGTACCCTAAATAATGATTTTGTTTTAGTGCCCAAAGAAGAGGCAGGAAACAATGAGGATATTGTTATTACTCCCCAAGATATTAGGGAAATACAACTGGCGAAGAGTGCTTTTTTTACTGGTATTAAGTTACTGGTTCAAGAGGCCGGACTTACTTTTGAAAAACTGGATGCCCTGTTTTTGGCAGGAGGCTTTGGTAATTATTTGAATCCGGAAAGTGCTGTTACAATAGGACTTTTCCCAAAGGAGCTTTTGGGAAAGGTGATTACGGTGGGTAACACATCAGGCACGGGTGCGGTTCTGAATACAATCAGTACCCAATATGAGCAGTATACGGATGCAGTAATAAAAAAAGCACAACTGATAGAACTGGCTAAGCATCCTGATTTTGAACTTGAATATGCAATGAATATGTTTTTTTAGTATTATATTAGATAGTTTTTGCAAGAAAACTCCAAATACTGCGTTATTCTCATTTTTGAAACAGTCATTGCTGTATTCTTATATAATCCTCAAAAGTGAATTATAAAATCTATTGCGAATTAAAGTTGTTTTTATTCAATTTACAATTTCCTGTTTATTTTTAGAGATAACAAAAATATTTTGTAGCGTAGTTTTAAGAAGTAGGATATATCTATGAAATCAAGATGTCAATAGCCGCATATACGAGTCCTGCAGTCATTAGCAAGGTAAAAGATCGTTTGATTGTTTTATGGTGGAGGTATTTATTAATGATTGCACCAAACAAAGCCCACACAGAAACAACTATAAAAGTAAATGTGGCGATACCTAGGGCAGATAAAACCAAGTATAATTTGTTTTCCAGAAATACCATAAAAAAAGTGGAATAAACGGTCATGCCGTAAAAGATGGCTTTGGGATTTACCAATTGAAGGATTGCTCCATCGTAAAAACGAGGCTGTACACCAACCTTTGCTTTAGAGCCAATATTTAGTTTCATGGTTTTATATGCCAGGTAAAAAATATAGGCTGCTCCAATATATTTAAGGTATAAAGTAAGTTTAGGCACCAGGGAGGCAAGGCCATATGATAAAACAGCACATACCATCATCATCACCAAAGTACCGGAAAAAATACCAAGTATATACGGTAATGTTTTAACATAACCCCTGCTCATACTAAAAGCCATGCTTGAAATATTGTTAGGCCCCGGAGAAAATGATGTGGGAAGGGCAAATGACAAAAAAGGAATGAATTCAAAAGCCATGGTTATGATTTTTATAAAGCCTGTATCAACTATGTTTTCTGCTAAAAAATAAAAGACCATCCTGTGTTCAAGAGGATGGCCCTATTTATCTAAAAGCGTGTTTTGCAAATTTGTTATTGAGCAATTACTCCATCTTCGTCCCAAAGGTCTTTCCAGTGCTTAGCACCTTCCCAAAGGAATACCTGACCTTTAACCAAACGAGATCCGCATTCGCAGTTTTTGATGGATGCAAATTCTTCGTCCGTTAAAGGATCGGTAAATGAAGATTGTAAGTTACTCAGGTATTCTGCAGGGTGAACGGAGAATGGTATAGTTACCTGTCCGTTTTTAATGGCCCATTTGATACAGATAACTGCCGGGTGTACACCTCTTGCCTTTGCAATGGCTTGTATCTCGGGAGTTTGAATATCTACAGCATCGCCCTCAGCAATATCGCGTTCAGGACGAGTAGGTGAACCGATAGGCATAAATCCGATGGGTTGAATCTGCTTCTTCATGCAATAGTCGAATAACTCTTGCTGTTGAAAACAAGGGTGCATCTCCATTTCATTCACTGCAGGAAGAATTTTCATTAATGGAAGTGTCTTCTCGAATTTAGCAATCGTCATGTTTGATGTACCAATGTTACGCACTTTACCGGCATCAACCAATGCTTCACATTGTTTCCATGTATCCATAAACTCGTCAACAGAGAATGGTTTTGAATCCGGGTTACGTGCATCACCATCACAACCAGGTGCATGGTAATTTGGAAATGGCCAGTGAATCAGGTACATATCCAGGTAGCTTAACTGAAGGTCATCCAGTGACTCCTGACATGCTTTTTCTACCTCACGGTGGCGGTCGTTCCAAACCTTACCAGTGATAAAAAGCTCCTCACGAGTACAAACGCCTTCGTCAATTACTTCCTTAATAGCCTGACCAATTTGTTTCTCGTTTCCGTAAACAGCGGCACAGTCAATATGACGGTAACCTAAACGGATAGCATCTTTTACCGCAGCCGCTACTTCATCGTGTGTGAAGCGGTCTGACCCAAAAGTTCCTAAACCTACTGTAGGAAGCTTATCTCCTGAACGGAGTACTTTTGAGGGTACATCCGCAGGATTGATCGCTGTGAATTGTTTTGTAATATCTGACATGTTATTATAGATATTGGCTAATAGCTTGCGCTAATAGCAGAATTTACATTTCAATTTTAATATAATCCTCTTCTTTCAGATTTTTAACCACGCAGTCGTTTGCATAGGTTCTTTCTGGAAGGTTTACAAGGATATTGGCAGGGCGGTCGTTGGGTGTAAAAGGTCCCCAATGCCATACTCCTGGCTTAATGGTAAATACCGTGCCTCTTGGGATATAAAAAACCCGCATCTTATCTAATGGGATATCATCCTCACTGGCAGTGGCCGGTCCTACTTGTAACAAAATATCGTTATCCAAAGGGATGTTGACCTCTGCACATGAAGAGTGATATTCCAATATGTCGATGATCAGTTCGCGTTTTTCTACTCTACAACAAGAATAACTCAAGGGTATATCTCCTCGGACATCCAATTGTAGCTGATCGCGAAAAAATTCAACCGGTGCCGCGCCTAACTTTTCATCTGTAGGATTTATTAAGTTAGAAAACGTACCAAAGGGTTTAAATGCCTCCAACGACAGCTGTTCTACTTTTACTGTTCTCATTTTTATAAGTATCAAGTCGCAAGATGTAAGTATTAAGATACAAGCTATATTTGCACCTTAATACTTGTTCTTGCTACTAGGTTATTACTTAATCTCTTCGTCGTATACAACAGCGATTTTTCCACATTTACCGCCGTCCATCATAGTGTATGCTTTGTCGGCATCTTTCAGTTCAAAACGTTTTTCAACCAAGTCTTCTGGGTGAATGTTCCAACGTACTAATAGTTCAACCAACTCTTCCATTCTCCATGTGTTGGTAACCCAAGAACCGTGGATTGATATTTGGTCGTGGATAATATCTGGAGAAGGGTTGAATTCTACAGTACCTCCTTCTCCTATCATCACATTTTTACCCCACTTGCGTGTAGCACGGATTGCCAACTGACGCCCATGGGTGTTACCTGAACAGTCTACCGTTTTTTCGAAACCTTCACCAGAGTGCGTTACGGCTAATACTTTTTCTAAGGTATCAGGGCCAGCCACAAATACCTCATCTGCTAAACCTAGTTTTTTAGCAATATCAGCACGCTCTTGTACCGTGTCAACACCAACAAGTTTGTTAGCTCCTAGTGCTTTACATAGTTGAAGTGCAGCCAGACCAACAGGGCCAAGTCCTACTACTAAAACCGCATCTTTACCTGAGATACCAATTTTCTCTAAGCCTTCGTATACGGTACCAAAACCACAAGCAACCTGTGCTCCGTCTACGTATGAAAGTTCATCGGGTAATAAAACACAGTCTTTTTCGTCGGCAAGAATGTATTCAGCCATCCCTCCGTCACGTTGCCATCCGTAGGCGGCACGTTGATCTGATGTACATGAAATCATGTATCCGCGACGACAGTCGTTACAAACACCACAACCCGAAATATGGTATAAAATAACACGGTCTCCCTCTTTGAAACGTTTCATGCCTGTACCACACTCTATAATTTGTCCACATGGTTCATGACCTGCAATTTTGTTTTGATAAGCCTCTGGACCTTTACCTAGGTGTTCACGGTAGATCGCACGGATATCAGATCCGCAAATTGTGGAAGCTTTGGTTTTTACCAATACTTGTCCGGGTCCGGGAGTTGGAACTGGAACTTCTTTCATCTCAACAGTACTGTTACCAGGAAGGTAAGCTGCTAACATTGTTTTCATAGTGTTTTGTTTTTTAAGTCGTTAGTGCTTGTCGTTTCAAGTTTCTAACATTAAGAAAATAAGTAAATAAAATTTTTTAACTCAATATGCAGAATAACTGCTAAAAAAGAGGCTCCGGAGAGCTTTATCCCAGTGTTTTAGGCTATTGATTCTAAAATAATCCATAAAACAGTTAGGCTTATAATAATTGCTAATCCTATAATTCTAAAGTCTTTAACTCCATTGTATTTATCCGGCCAATAATCTTTTAGTCGGATGCAAGTGGATATTTGGGCTTCCGTTGGTTTGGCAGTTAGTAAGCTGGCTACTATCATAATAAGTGCGCACAGTACAAATTTCCACCAAGCTTGCATCATAAATACCATGCCCAGCGATCCGGTGATGGCTTTTGTTTGGGGCAGTAGATTTATTCCGTTGGAAGCAGCTATCTTTTCTGCCAAACCTTTTAAGCCGGGTAATAAATTTTCGTAAGGAAAATCCAGTAAGAAGACAAAGATTCCCATTACTAATCCAACTGCGAAGGTGATATTGGCAGCTTTGGCGGTGCCTCGTTTCCAGAACATACCAAACATAAATACTGCCACAATAGGAGGGGCTATCATGGCCCCCAGTGAATTAACTGTATGAATGATGGTGTCGCCAAATTTATCGGCCTGGGTACTCCATGCAATTGCCAAAATCATGATGACCACAGCCGTATACCTACCTATCAATACCAGTTTTTTATCGTCTGTTTGGGGTTTGATTCTTTTGATAATATCAATCGAAAAGAGGGTAGAGGCGCTGTTTATAGCAGCGGCTACCGAACTCATAAGTGCAGCCAATAAGGCCGCAATAATCAAACCTTTTAGACCAATGGGTACCAGACGGTCAATCATAAAGGGCAATGTGTTTTTGGTGTCAGCTCCGATGTCCGACTTGAAAATAACATATGCCAATACCCCTGGTAAGAGGAAGAATAATACGGGTAATATTTTTAATATCGCCGTAAACATAGGACCTACTTTGGCGTCATATTCTGTTTTTGCACCTAAAGCACGTTGTACAATGGTTTGATCAGAGAACCAATACCAAGCACCAAGAACAAAGTAGCCCAGCAATGCCGCATACCACGAGATACCTCCTTCCGGAGGATTGGCAGGGCTATTTTCAGGACGTAATATGCTAAGTGTGTCAGGTGCTAGTTGTGCTTTAAATTCGGCAAAAGAATGAATTCCAGCATCAGGTAAGGCAAAAATACCAAAAATGGTCAATGTCATTGCACCTCCAATTAACAATACGGTTTGTACACTCTCTGTGATAGCAACAGCTTTTAATCCACCTACTACGGTGTATATGCCTGTTAAAACGGCAATAAAGATGATGCCATAAATTTCTTGTAAACCAAAGAATTGTTTGGCCAGTTCGGCTCCTGCATATAGACTGATGCCGATATGAATTAGGAGAGCTGTAAGTATGGCAAATAGTACCATCCAAGTTCTGGATGCGCCATTAAACCTTCTTTCGTACCACTCGGGGATGGTTGAAATACGGGTTCTGAAAAAATAGGGTGCGATAAAAAAGCCTAAGAAAACAAGGAACGGAATAGCCAGCCATTCGAACAGGCCATCCACTAAACCGTGTTTAAAACCCGATTCGGCGAAGCCTATCAAATGAATAGTTGATATATTGGCAGCGAACAGTGCTGCCCCAATAACCCCCCATTTAAGTGAACGGCTTGCTAAAAAGTAATCATCTGATGATTGTTCCGACATTTTCTTTTTAATGGCAAAAACGCCCAAGAGAACAATGCCTACCAAGTAAGCAATGATGATGATAATATCCAGTGTTCCTATGTTAAAGTTCATCTTAGGGATTATTTAAGGTGCACTTTTTCGGCTCGATAACTATAAATGGCTACCACACCGAGGCATATCAATGGTAATATGAATGAGAAGTTCACTTCGGGTACGCCCAGAATCAGGGTGTCGTTGAACTTAGGGCCGCCAATATCGAGGATAGAACCTTGTATGGGGGGCATGAGTGCACCTCCTACAATTGCCATCACTAGACCTGCGGATCCCAATTTCGCTTCATCACCCATGTCTTTAAGAGCGATACCATATATGGTAGGAAACATGATGGACATAGCGATGGAAATACCTACTAAGGAGTATAAACCTACGATGCCTGATATAAAGATGGCCCCGGCAGTAAAGCCCATTCCTGCAATAGCAAAGTAGAACATTAATTGTCCCGGACGGACGTATTTTAGCAAATATGTACCCGCGCTACGCCCCAAGAGAAAAGCAATCATTGCTGCCATATTGTACCATGTTGCCGTTAACTGGGCATCTGCAGGTCTTGCGCTGTTTATGTTTTCTACATATTGATAGATAAAGGTCCAACACATGATTTGTGCCGCTACGTAAAATATTTGAGTGATGACACCCTCGTAGTATCGTTTATTTCTTATAAGAGTATTAAATGTATCTCTGATATTTAAAGTATCGTGCGTATCCGTCTTTTTAGGCATTTTAACAAGCGCAATAACTATAAGCATCAGCAGCACAAAAAGCCCCAGAGCAATATAGGGAGTACTGATAACAGCCAAGTCATCTGTACGAATGGAGGCTTGCTTGGCAGCAGAAAGAGCCTGATAGGCTTCTGTTGTATAATCGTCTGAACTAAGTGCTTTTATAACCAGTATTTGTGCACCTAACATACCCAGTAAAGAACCCAAAGGATTAAAGGTCTGTGCTAAATTAAGCCGGCGTGTAGATGTCTCCGAGCTCCCCATTGAAAGTACGTATGGATTAGAAGTGGTTTCTAAAAATGCCAGTCCAAATGTCAATATATACAATGAAGCTAAATAGAAACCGAAGATTTCTAGTTTGGCTGCGGGTATAAATAGTAAAGCACCAGTAGCGTATAATGCCAAGCCGAGGAGTATCCCTGATTTATACGAAAATTTACGGATAAACAATGCGGCAGGTATAGCCATGGTAGCATAGCCACCATAGAATGCCAGCTGTACCAATGCCGCTTCCATGTTTGATAGCTCTGGCATTACTTTTTTAAATGCTGATACCATTGGGTTCGTTAAATCGTTGGCAATGCCCCAAAGAAAGAACAAACTGGTAAGTAATATGAAGGGTAGAATGTATTTTTTTTCTACCACTTTTGCAGCCTCTTTATTCATATGTTTAAATTTAATTTTCAAAGGTCATATGGAACTCGCCAGTGAAGTTATTCTCTTGTGTGAGAATTTATTTTTTCCATGGCTCGTTTCATATGAATAGATTTGTAGATTGATTAGCTTTGAGGATTACATACTTGGGGTAACACCCTTTTTTAGTAAGATATTACCATATTTGGCTGTTTCACCTGTCATTAATACCGCAAAAGCACCCCTGGCTTTATCGTAAAATTCAAAGCGACCGATTCGCTCTATGGGCGGAACATTGGGATTTGATTTGTGGATCGCTTTTAAGTAAGCTTCCTCTACTGTTGGATCCAGTTCGTCACCTTCAACAGCGGCCATCATTGTTAAAGGGGCTGGAACGTATGAGTCTAATTCAAATAGAGGAAGGATCGCCTCCAGTAAGTCAGGAATTCTTAAGCCGTCAGCTCTTAATACTCTTCCGTTAAATGACTCGCCAGGGAAATGGGCATCCGCTAAAATAATTTCATCGCCATGACCCATGCGGGCTAAAACTTCTAAAAGTTCGGGGCTAATAAGTGGTGATATTCCTTTTAACATGTTCTAGATATTTTGTTGTTTATTTATTATACTCTGAAATTCAATACCTCATGCAAAATGAGGGATGTGGCACCTTTTACTGCTGCCTGATTTCCTAATTTACTTTGCAATAATTCTATGTTTCGATGGGGTTGTTGAATAACCTCTTTGTTAAAAACGTTTTTAATGCGCTGGGTAAAAAATATCCCTGAGTTCATTACCTTGCCACCTAATACAATGGCTTTGGGATTGAATAGGTTGGCAGCTGAAGCAATGGCTTGACCCAGATAATCGGCTGCTTGATTAAACAATTCCAAGGCAAAGGTATCTCCTTCTCGTGCCTCTTTGGCAATGATCTCTGTTGAAATACTCTCGTATTTATTTAATGTGGATTCCGGGTGTTGTGTTTTCTGCCTGTTGGCAATTTCTGTGATTCCTCTTCCTGAAGAATAGCATTCCAAACAATCCATTTTACCACAGGAGCATTCTATTCCAGCAGGTGTTGTGCCAATAATTTTATTGTGTCCAATTTCACCTGCCATACCATCAAAACCAAAAAAAGGTTGCCCGTTCATGATAAAACCAGATCCAATACCGTAGCCAATATTGATGAATATAAAATCCTTGCACTGATCTCCAATACCATACATTAACTCCCCCTGTGCCATTACGCGCGATACGTTATCTACAATGACGGGTACCTTAAAGTGTTTTATCAATGGCTTTTTAATATCTACGTCTTTCCATTTGAAGTTTGGTGAATATTCTATATGATCGGTTTTCTTATTAATGAAGCCGGCAGCTGCAACGCCTATTCCATGCAACTTTTTCTTTTCAATGCCGGATTTTTTAAAAAGTTGCTCGATTAAATCAATGACCCGCTCTAAATCTGATTCATAACTATCGCTGGCTTCTGTTCTTGTGTCTACTTCTGCCAAGGCATCCCCATTTAGATTTGAAAGAACACTGTATATGTGGGTGCGACCCCAATCGATACCAATCACATAGCTGTCCGCTCCGTTGAATTTTACAATCATCGGGGGGCGACCTCCATTTGATTCGCCAATGCCTACCTGAACAGCTAGTTTTTCGAAATTAATCAAGCTATCAACTATGCGGGTTATGGTGGGCGCACTGAGACCTGTTTGTTTAACTATTTCGGCGCGCGATATCTCACCGCTCTCCCTGATCAAATTTAAAACTTTGATCTTGTTTAAACGATTGATATACTCTGCACTTCCTTTGGGATGACTCTGTTTCATTATTTACTTTCTAACGGTACGAAAATAAGTGTGAAAAGCGAGATTTGCAAGTGGATGGTCAAAAAAAATCTCCATCATCCTTAATTAGAATGATTCTAAAGGGAGCCGGGGTTTATTTATATGTTTAGTATTGTGTGGATTTTTGTAGTTTCTTTATATTTGTTGGATCGTAAAGGCCTATAAAGTTTAATTTTTCCTTTATTTTGCATTATATTTAAAATCATATTCAACACAACGAACTAAAATTTATTACAGTGAAAAATTTAATATCAACATTTTTAGTATCCATTATTTTTTTGGGACAAACAGTTTCAATGGAAGCTCAGGAAAGTGGTAACACCGGTCTGGAGGGAGGAAATATCGGAAGTCAATTCGATTATGCCATTCGTAAATCCAATACTTATGAAGGTTTTAAGGTGGTTAAAACAACATGGCTATATAAATTGAAAGGAAATGCTTTGGACTCAGTGAAAGCTTTAAGGGATAATATAGTGTCATTGGAAACGAAAGTGCAGGATCAGCAGAATGAGATGAATACTTTAAAGGCTGACTTGAAAGAGGCCAACGATAGGTTGGGGATAGCGACCAAGGAAAAGGACAGTTTCAACTTTTTAGGAATGCTTTTAACAAAAAGTGTTTATAGTACTATGGTTTGGACTATTATTTTTATTTTGATTGTGACCCTTGGTATTATGGTGTTTTTATTTAAACGTAGTAATACCATTACTATCAAAACCAAGGAAACATTGGGTGAAAAGCAAGAGGAGTTTGATGCGCATAGAAAATGGGCACTGGAAAGGGAACAAACCTTGGCACGAGAGCTGAATAAATTAAAGCAAAAATACAAAGGACTCGATTAGAGTCCTTTTTTATGTACGTTTTCGGACTCCTATTGGTTCGGAAACGGTCATTTAAAAGGTGTTGTTTTTTAGGGTTGTTTGTGTAAGTATTTGTATATCTGCACTATGTGTTCTTCGGCACGATAAGTGATTTCTACCTGTTACAAACCAAAGTATAGGAGGATGAAATCATGAAAACACAAGTAAATCAACATGGATATCATTTAGGAATTGTTAAAGTATTGATCATTTCTTCGTTCATTCTGTTGGCCTTTGGGGTCTACAAAGTTTTTAAAGTGAATGAAACCACACAGGAGTTTGTTTATGAAAATTCGATGGAAGGTAATATGCCACCATCCTTCCATTCAGGTGTGTCGGATATGCTCTATACGCACTCGTTTAGCAATGAGGTAAAGGAGGAAGCGCTAGCCGTTGAATCTTGGATGTTAAGTAGTAAAGGGTGGGTGGTAGATCATCCAGCACATGTAAGTTTTTTTGAAGAAGACGAGCTTAGCTTAGAGGGGTGGATGATGGAGCTTGCAGACTGGAATGTACCCATTATTTCTAGAGATAAACTGGCCGCCTTGGAATGGGGCGAAGAGGAACCTCTGGTACTGGTTTCGTGGATGATGAGTTGTTGTACATGGGTGCCTGATAAATTTGGAGAGATCAATATAGAAGAGTTTAGTAATTCTTTCAAGGAGAACGCATTGGCCTTGGAGGACTGGATGTTGGATGACAATTCCTGGTTAATAGTAGATCACAGTCTTGTAGGAGATTACCCCAGGACTTAATATTGTATGTCACATGATTAGAAAACGGTAACAAGATAAAAATCATATTATTCAGCTTTTGTATTAAAATCCTTTTTTTATCTTTACAAGCAATCACAGCCTGGATATTATATACAAATGCGTTACTTACTTAAAGGATTAATTTTAGTTTTTCTACTTCAGCTTGAAGTTGAAATAATGGGAAGCGATGGTGGTAGGCAGGAAACATCTTTACAAGCAAATTGTGACATTCATAGAATTATTTCTACTGCTGATTTGTATTTTCAGATAGATGATAATACAAAGGCTATATCCATGCTTAGGGCTAACTTGCTTATGTGCGAGGATACAGCGTTGCATGAATATATGAAATATAAGATAGCCATTGCTTATATGAATATAGGCCAGCATGAGGAAGCGCTGCCATTTTTACGTTCGTATATGGCTTATCAGCAAAGTAAAGGTGATTCGTTAGGCATGGCAAGAGCTAATATTGCTTGGGGTAAATATTATTGCCAATGCAAGGAATATGAAAAGGCATCTGATATTTTGTTTGAGACCTTGAATCATATTCCTTCTGGAGAAGAAAGAGAATTGGAGGCCATGACTTTTTTGGTATTGGCACAACTAAATGTGCAAACCAAAGTGTTTTCTGAAGCAAAGGCCTATGCGCAAAAAGCCATGGCGATATCTTCTTCGTTAAATAATGATAGTCTGCAATTAGAGTGTTTTAATTTTTTCTCGCACTTGTATGAGATGATGGGTGATGATCAGTCTGCCCTTTATTATAAAAATAGAAGTATAGTCCTTGATCACTCCATATTACGTGCTAAAGCTGCTGCTTTTTTTTGTGTTGAATCCGTGAATAATGAAGACAAGGGAGGTGTTGAAAAGTTAGATTCAGAGCTCGTAAAAATGATGATTGCAGCTCGTTTGTTAAGCTTTAAAAACAATGAACTTATTTATTGGGGGAGTATTGTGCTTTTAGCTGTATTTTCGCTTGTGTTTTTTGTGTTGTTCCGCTCAAAAATGATATTGAGTAAAAAGCTTAAGCATAAAAATGAAGAGCTGGAAAAGTTGAATGCTACCAAGGATAAATTTTTTTCAATCATAGCACATGATTTAAAGAGTCCGTTTAACTCTTTGATGGGATTCTCAGAACTTTTGTCCTTGCAGGTAGAAAGCAAAAGTCATCAGGAAATAGTCGCTTATAGTCGTTCCATATATCATTCAACACGTAAGTTATACTCCTTGGTGGAGACATTATTACAGTGGTCCAGAACCCAGTTGGGTACCACAGAGTATAAACCCGAAAGGTTAGATGTGAAAATTGTGGTCAGTAATATTGTTTCGATTCTTAAAATTAACGCAGAGGAGAAGGATATTGTTATTTCCGTGGATATTGCCGATGATTTACTCGCTTGGGCGGATAAGAATTTATTTAGCGCAGTACTCCGGAACTTAGTAAGCAATGCCATTAAGTTTTCAAGGGTGGGCAGTGTAATTAGCGTTTCGGGAAAAGTGAAAGGATCGAATATCGAGATTTCTGTGAAGGATACGGGTATTGGTATTAGCAAAGATAACCTGCAAAAGATTTTTAGGGTTGATTCTAATCATAGCACCACCGGAACATTTAACGAAAAAGGAACAGGCCTTGGCTTGGTGTTGTGTAAAGAGTTCGTGGAAATTAATAAAGGAGTGATTAGTGTGGAAAGTAAACTTGAAAAAGGTAGCACATTTAAATTTACTGTACCTTTGACTACGCATAATCATATTAAATAATAGCATATGACAAAAAAAAAGATAGGCTATGTGGAAGCCATAACAGAAATTGAAGATATCCTTTCTAAAATTGAAAGTAATGAATTGGATGTGGATGAGCTATCAGATAAGGTGAAGCGAGTATCTGTTTTGCTAAAAATTTGTAAGGAGAAATTGCATACAACAGAAACCGAGGTGGAAAATATTTTAAAAGAAATTGAGGATGTTTAAGACTCTTGTGCTCCTTTTTTGAAGCATTTATAAAAGCAAAGGAGTTTAAAAGAGAATTTGGATCATGTACAAAAGTTGGGTCTGTTGAAAAATAAGTATTTATTTAGCTGTTAAATAGAAACGGATAAAATAAATTGTGAAAGAAGAACTATCATTGGAGCCATCGGTGGCTCTATTTTCACCAGCAGGAATATTAGATTATTTCCAGATCGTATCCTATCGGAAATCTTCAAGCGGAAAGCATATTTTAAACTAAGAATTTGAAGTTAAGGGTGTTGATATTCTATTTTAATAATAATTTCAAGTATAACGAAAGTCTTTACAATTTATCCAACCATATTCAAGAACTTTCATCTAAAGGATATCTTCTATTAATGTACAAAGCTATCAATTAATGAACCGCAGGGTTGGCCAGAACAATAGCCCCGGGGCCGGCGTTGGCGAGAAGCTATGAACCCGGAAAATGCATTAGAAAATCTATTAGGAAGTTCTAATACATCATCCGGGTTTCTGGGCGCACTTGAGGTGGTAGTGCTGTTGGCCTAGAGCGAAGGAAGTGTGCGCCGGACGGAAAGGGAAGTTGATGTAGGGCTGATAGCGATCTATTGTTCTAGACCTTTTTGGTCCTTTTTATGGCAATGATAAAAAGGACATTAACGCAAGTTCCAAAAGCAAAGAAAATTATCATATAAGTTAGAAACATTGCTCTCGATTAGATAACGGAAGTACCAATGCTGCAGCAGAATCTTTCAATGCAAAAGTAAAGGATTTCAAAAGGCAATTCAGAGGTGTTGTTGATGTAAAATTCTTCTTATTCAGATTAATAAAAATATTTGCATGACAACTATAAACAACATTTACACCCAACTTTTGGCACTGACCCGAGAATTTAGTGGGGCGAATATGAAATTTAAGCTCCTTAAAATAAATCTCCCCCTTATTCATAGTGATATGGGGGAGATTTTTATTTACACACTTGCCATTGGTAATGGAAAGGCAAGTTATTTTTCTTTCTGTGACTTGCTGAAATTAAAAAATAAACTTGACCCTTAAAAAGGCGTGTCTGCCCGCTTGGGGGTAATAATAGTTATAGGTGTACTCCTCGTTGGTTTCAAAGTTATAGAAGGTGCCTCCCCATATATAAGCATTGCTCACATATTTTTTATCTAAAAGGTTGTTGATAGATAACTGTAATTGAATCTTGTTAATCCATTTAGGACTAAAATTTTGTGTGATAGAAGCGTTAAAGATGGTGTATGCATCTAATTTTCTATCCTGGCTGGAGGTGTTGTCAAAGTATTGTTCTCCTACGTGCTTGGTTATTAACCTAATACTGTTTCCTTGAAAGGGTTCGTATGTAAATGTGCTGTTGGCTATGAAGGAAGGAGAAAAGGCGATGTCGCTGTTTCCATGATCAATAATGGTATCTCTGACCACAGTCCAGTTTTCTATTTTGTCAGACCATTCGTTGTTGTGGGTTGTGGCTGTTTCTACAAAATCTTGAATGATACTCTTGCTAAAGGTGGCATTTCCGTCCCAGCGTAGTTTAGGCAATACCTTGATGCCTAAATCGATTTCAATTCCGGTACGGTAGCTACTTTCAACATTGGTCATGATGGAATAGCCCACATTGCTTTTTTCGCCAGTGGGAATCAGCTGATCTTTATAGCGCATATAATAGAAGTTGATATGGGCTGCCATTTTTGTGGATTGAAAATGATAACCTAACTCCAGGTCATGAAGTCTTTCTGACTGCGGCATGGCGCTTGCATCGTCTTGTGCGTTTTTGAAATCAGCCCTTGCCGGTTCTCTGTTGGCAACGGCATAGGAAGCATAGAATTGGTTTTGCTTATTCATGGAGTAATAAACACCTGCCTTGGGATTGAAGAAATCATAAGTGTGGTGTTGGTCAAGTATGTCCACATCGTCATCCGTACCATTCAGGGTGTAATCAATGCCTCGGTATTGTACATCACCAAATATGTTTAATTTACCCAATTGATAATTTATCTTGGCATAGATATTATAATCTTTTTTGATGCCTTTGTTACGATACCATTCATCACCTTTTTCTGATTTGGTTGAATATCTGGCCCATATAACTTCGCCATAATGATCGCCGTCATACTTGTTCCAGCCACCACCAAAATTCATTTGCAGTTCTTCTGTGCTGTAGTTAAAGGAACTGGTAAAACCGTAAAAGTCGTTGCTTAACCATTTTTGACGGATAAGATCTGTGGTTTTAATGGTGTCGCCTGGTTGACGAATGATTTGTGACCAGTTATAATCGGTGAGTTTTTCATTTTCTTTGTATTGTTCGTAATAGCCTTCTCCTTTTGTATAATGAAGGGCGGTATTTAAGAGCCAGTGGCTATTTAAATTTTGACTATAGAAGAGCTGGTAGTGTGTTTGTATGTAATTATCTGTTTGATCTTTGTAGTACCTTTCGTTTCCATCTTCGTCGGTGTATTGACCGGCCGGATTATACGTCCTGTCTGTTGCCAGTGTGGCATCGTCAATACCCCACCAACTAATTCCGGTTTTTTGATCTCCATGAATAATGTTGGCTTTTAAAAAGCTGTTTTTAAGATGCATGCTACCACTCATGTAGAGTGATTTGTGGTCCGAAAAGGCATAGTCTACATAACCATCTGTTTGTAAGTCACTATATCTAAAGTCAAAAGAAAATTTGTCGTTTAACAAACCGGTGCTCATATTTACCGAATTTTTAAAAGTATTGAAGGACCCTGCGGTAGAAGTTATCTCGGCGTAGGGTTTGGTATGATAGCTGCTTGTATTAAAGTTAATAGATGCACCAAAGGCGGCTGCCCCATTGGTCGATGTTCCTACGCCTCTTTGAATCTGTACTTCATCTACAGAGGAGGAGAAATCGGGCATGTTCACCCAAAATACACCCTGACTCTCAGCGTCATTTAAGGGAACTCCGTTTACGGTAACGTTTATACGTGTTGCATCCGTTCCTCTCACTCTCATGCTGCTATAACCAATACCAATGCCTGATTCGGTAGACGATACCACCGAGGGTGTCATACTCAATAGGAGCGGTATGTCATCTGCAGTATTCTGCCTGTTTAACTCTTCTTTGGTGATGTTTGTTTTGGCCACAGGCGTTGTATTACCTGCTTTGATGGAGGAAATGATGACTTCCTCTGACATAATGGATGATGTTTGTAAAATAAAATCTATTTGTGCATCTGCCGATAAACGAATGGATTTGAGCTGTGTTTCATATCCCAGATAGGAGATGGCCAATTCATACTGTCCGCTTTTAAGGTTCTTGATTTTATAGGAGCCTTGGTCGTCAGTTACTGTTCCAATGGTCGATCCATGAATAGCCACTGTAGCTCCAACAAGTGGTTCGTTTAAGGTGTTTAAAACTTTACCGTGTATTCGAAATTGAGAGGAAACAGTCGTTAGTCCCAAAGAACTAATCAAAATAAGTAAAAGTAACTTTTGCATGTATTACAGTTTTTAAGTGAATAAATACTGCAATGAGGAAACTTGGAGATGATCTTTTTCCCTTGACAGCATTACCTGTCCAGGTTCGAAGGGTATAATCTCAGCCTGCTACGTATCAGGCACCCCATTGTAGAAAACGGATGCAATATTAAGCGCTTTCCCTCTTATATGCAAGAAAAAAAGTGGATTGTTATCGCTTTATGAAGTATTTAGATTGTGCTTTGCCAATCTCTGCAAGGGTATTCAATGTTGTTTTTCCTATGTTATCTTGCTCTGCAAGGTACGTAGAAAGGGCTACGCCGTGTATACCCATACTAAAGAGTGTGGGGAAATCTTCTTTTGTAATATGTCCTACAGCTATGGTGGGAATGGATAGTTTATGCTTAGCACAAGCTTGTAGGATGGTAGAGTATGCCTGCGGGTTGAGCGTTTGCTTTGTCTTCTCGCCTTCTAGTGGGTCTAATATGATGTAATCGGCATCTTGTGCTGCTATTTTAGCAACATCTTCATAGGTGTGTGCTATGCAGCCTATAATCTTATGACTGCCAATGGTTTTTCGGGTTTCTGCTATATTGGTGCTTGTGTTCAAAAGAACGCCGTCTGCGTCTATTTTTAGGGCCAGGTGTATATTGTTATCAATAATTAGGGTGGCGCCATGTTGTTGGCAAAGGGAACTGCTTTTGCGAATTTCAGTCCATTCGTGGTCATCTGCAGTCGCTTTTGTTTGTATTTGAACCCAGTCGCCGCCTCCTGCGCAAAATTCTAGTATTTGTTGCGACATGGTTTTGTTAGGGTCTTGATAGTTAGTAAATTGAAGTCTACTGATCGTTTTTTTCATTGTTGTTCTGCCTTTATTTTACGCAAACATAGTGAATCTGTTCAATTTATTAAGGCGGCATTAATAAGGATTTTGAAAATAGAACATGATTCTTTTATTACAGATTTACGTATGGATAATAGAATACTCGGAAGAGCATGATGTAGTCTTTAGAAATTCTGGAGCATGTTGCCCCCCCTTCCCAAACTTTGGTTGAGGTTGTGTTTTATCGTGACATTCCGGCGGATGTTGATCCCCTTAAAATGCTTCTTTAGTAGTAACTGTGCCAATTTCCCCAATTCACTTAACAACTCTTTTTTCAGTGAAGGTTCTGAATTGCTATTAACTGGATTATTGTATTGCCGTATTTCTTCTAATGTTGTTTTAATTCAGGGCATACTTCAATTTCACGCCTGAGTTGCTGCATTGCAGACTTAATAGTAATACTATTAGGGTACAACTTATTTACAATGTCTTGTTTCAATATTGTTCTGGGTACTATCATAACGGTGGAAAGACTTAGAAAACGAGGTTACATTCCTTTAGCTTCTATGTACAATGAAATAACATCTTCTTTATCCACTAAATCGAACTCATTATTGGCTCTGCCGATCTTCGATTCCCCATGGTGTAGAGAACCGCTGTATATGCGCGAATAAATTAAAATAGTATTTTAATTTGTGAAGAGGAATAACGAAGTTACCCGTATGCTAGGTGGTGAGAGGCGCACTGGCGGTCATTTGACCGTCAGCCGTCTACTCCTTTAGCGTTTCGTACTTTTATTTTCTAGACATTACTTCACCATTTCTTTGCATTGAATCCTAGATTCAGCTGTAACATTATTGGGAAAAATCCACTGTTCCCTTTTGTGTCAAAATAATAGACTGGGCCCACATCAAAAAGTAGGTGCATCTTTCCATAAGCTCTTTGTATTCCCCAAGTTGGTCCAAAGTCGAAACTAATGTCATCAATTCGGTAAATATTTTTTGATTCAATTTCTTTGAAGTTTGTTAAAAGTCTTATCCCCCAATAATTTCCTGAATTGTAATTTAAATTTTTCCCTTTTGATTGTCTTTTAGTCCGATTGTAAATTTTTTTGTACGACAAGTCCAAAAACGGCGAAATATAATATGTTACTCCACTTACCAAATAATCATACTCAAGGTGCATATAACTACCATGAAATCCAATTCCTGGATTTATTGCAATGGTCGACTTTTTTGAAATCGGCAACTCAAATTCGAGTCCAGGATTTAAAGCGTTAATTCTAAATATCTTACTTAAATCATCTGTGGTTTCTTGTCCAAAGCTTGTCAAACTAATCGTTAAACTGATTAGTAAAAATAGTTTTCTCATTTCTTGTTTTTGTTTCACTGTTGTCCGATAAAAAAAACAAGAGAAGGAAGACTGTTCGATCTTCCATTCTCTTTTTGTAGTTTTGTTTTACCACAAACACAAACTACAATGGATAAAACTACACATTTTTGGGGACATCGGTTTTCGGACAGCAGAATTAAAGACGTAATAAACAAATAAATAGAAATAATTGACAGCTCAATAATCAGTCTTTTAAAGGATATTTTAAAATGTGTTGACCGAAATCCGGGAAATGGCAAATAGAATTGCTCTTTATACAATTAAAACAAAATTTTCCCTTGAAGTATTTTCTTGGAGATAATGAAAATGCAATTAAGATTCGGATATACTGTGCACTTATTGCTAGCCTTCTAATGACTGTTATACAAAAAAGGCTAAAACGGCAATGGGCGTTTTCAAATCTTATAAATTTCTGCAAAATCCATTTGTTCAACTATATTCATTTACGGATGTATTATCTAAGATTGCGTTATACAACAGCAATTATGATTTAGACTTGGCTGATCTTTTGCAGCACAATTGGAAAAAGTCTAATAGTTGTCAGAATATTCCAAAAAACACCCACTAATTTCGATTAATTCCAAAAGATTCCAGTAAAACTTAGAGAATTCCAACGCTCCAATCGACATCTGGATTGGAGCATTTTTTTACTTTGCAATATGTAGTTGGCCGCATATTTACTTTTCACGTGCTGCAAAAAGCTCCTGCCACAGAAGCTGTAGAGTAACACCCGGACGTAAGAGTTCTTTTTCTATATATCCGAAGAGGGAAATCAAATGGGCATAACGTTCGTTTGCCTGCTTTCCGTTGGGTCCGGTTATGGCCCATAGTAATTCACTGTCGGTCAGCTTCGACATTTTATCCAGTTCTATCCCGCTCGTTTTGAAGCCGCTGACATACTCGCTGGCGCTGCT
Source organism: Saccharicrinis fermentans DSM 9555 = JCM 21142 (assembly GCF_000517085.1). Taxonomy (NCBI): domain Bacteria; kingdom Pseudomonadati; phylum Bacteroidota; class Bacteroidia; order Marinilabiliales; family Marinilabiliaceae; genus Saccharicrinis; species Saccharicrinis fermentans. The sequence continues at coordinate 193,920 of NZ_KI912107.1, forward strand.
CTTGCTCATGCCGGCAATCTTGGCTGCCTGACGTGAACTATGGCCTTGCCCAATAACTAGATGTAATAATTCGCGTACTTTTTTCATGTCTGTTTTTTTTATTGCTTTCCCTTTTTTGAAAAAGCAAGATAAACCTCTGCCTGTTTCTGAATATTTCTTAATCGCAATATCCATGAAATAGTAAATGTTTCGTAGGTCAGTTCCCGATATTCCAAAGTGAGTTTTGAACTTATCAAATGAGAACTCGCTGAAAGAGGGAATTATTTTTTGAGCTTTTTCTTCAATTATTAAAAACTCAATGGAAATGTCTTTGTAAACGCCCCTGGGTTTTGCTGAAATAATTTTTGAAAATTCATCCTCGGTAAATTCATAAACCCGGTCTTTGTTGTCAATTGAATAATACTGTTGTTTTCGATTATGTGTTAATCGGAGCTTTGCCGGGTACTTACCGTTTTTCTTCTTTCTTTTTTTGAAAAGCACGATGACTGTGCTAACTTTACCTGTCATAACTGAAACTTGTTTTTGGTTATACATTCAATTCTGTATGGCATATATTTGTGGTAAGGTTCGCCAAAACATGTACCATAAAATTTGCCATACTTTTGTTCTTTAAATGTAAAAAAACAAGCAAGCATGTCAAAATAAGAAGATATTTAAAATGTTGATAATTAAAGGTATGCGAACATTTGTAAACAAATAAAAATAAGCGTGCGGTAAATACAATTAACCGTTATGGGCTATTCAAAAAAATGACACAGCAAACTAAATGAGATACATTAAAAAGATATTGAAGCTGTTGGATTTAATGCCAAAGATGTTAATGTTCATGATGGATTTAAAACAAGATTAAGGGAAAGATTTGCGAAAGTAAAAATGGTTCTCGACTTGATATTTGGTAAAAAACCAAAATTTCTTGGCGATGAGATTGAGATAAAATGATGAAAAAGAACGACCCCACAATGCGCAATACAAATAAGCTGGGGGATGTTACTAAATCAGGAGTTAGTAGTCTCCTAAACTTTGGTGCTCGAAAAATATGTATAAAAAATAGCTGCTACAAAAGTAAAGGACTTTTATAACAGCCATGGTTAATAAATGAAAACCTAATCTGAAATAAGTGATTAGTATTTGTGATGATTATTTTGTTACTTTTAGAATTTCTGTTACCATTTTTTCCAGTTCAGCCTTAGGTCTGGCGCCCAAAGCGGCTTGAGGTTCTCCATCTACAGGAATAAATACAATAGTTGGCAGACTTCTAATTCCGAAAATTGCCGCCAATTCTTTTTCTACGTCGGTGTCTACTTTAAAAACCTGAATATTACCCTTGTATTCCTCCTGCATTTGTGTTAAAATGGGAGCTACTTGACGACAAGGTCCACACCAGTCTGCATAAAAATCCAATATGGCAGGTACTTTTCCATTGTAATTCCATTCTTTGTTTTTTTCATAGTCAAAGACCAGATCCTTAAAAGATTCTTTGTCTAAGTGTATTACGCCACTTTTTTCTTTTTTGTCACCTGAGGATTTTGCTTCCGGCCTTTGATTAGCCAATACATTGGAGAAAATAAAAACAAATAATAATCCTGAAATAATGAATGCCTTCATAGCTATTGTATTTGAAATTTCCTTTTACTGGTTTATTGAAAATAGGTTGCGATTTAATCTAAACTAACCTTCAAAACATCACTAAATGCTTTTTGCAGTGTTTCTTTAGGTAACGCACCTTGCGCCATCTGCGGTTGTCCTTCACTTGGTACAAAAAGAAGAGATGGAATGCTTTGTATGCCAAACATACCGGATAATTCTCTCTCTGCTTCAGTATCTACTTTGTAGATATCTAATTTACCATCGTATTCCTTCGATAACTCTTCCAATACTGGAGCAATCGCCTTACAAGGTCCACACCAGTCTGCATAAAAATCAATTACACAAGGTCTTTCTCCTGCAAATTTCCAATCTTTGCTTGCTTCAAAATCAAAAACTTTTTCTTTGAATGTTTCTTTTGTCAAATGTTCCAACATGATTATTTTATTTTAATGAATATTTTTATTGTACATTTTCAGATACAAATATATGTAAAAATGTCGATATGTCAATATCAATATGTATGCCAAACTATTTTTTTAAAGAAACGCCTGTTTGTTGGATATGTTGTCAGTTAAATCCGAAAAAGGCATGAGAAAATCGGTTCTACATTAAAAAGGCTGCTTTCAAGTTGTGGGATGACTTGCTGTTATTCGCCATAGTGGTGTTATGTCTCATTTCAATTATATCATGATGGATGGCACTTTTTATTCGTATGACCAAGTAATAATGCTATATTCGAGTGAATAAGGTACTAAACATTTGTGATATTTTTGATGTTTGGTAGTTGTAAGCAATATGTGTTTGTTTTGTAACGTATTGATATTGTGCGATTAGCGGATATCTTCGGAGCAATTGAATGCTGAAATTGTAATATCCGTCAAATATATTGTAATTTTGGCAGCCTAAATTTTAAGAATGACAGAAAAGGAAATACTAAAGAGTTTAGAAAGTACTGTTTTTAACGCAGTTAGGCATGTGGCAGACTTGGACAAGATTGAGACATATGTAATTGGAGGTTTTGTACGAGATATGTTTTTAGGGATTCCCTCTAAAGATGTTGATATAGTGGTGCGTGGTAGTGGGATTGAGATGGCACAAAAAGTGGCTACTAAATTAGGGGGACTTAAGGTGTCTGTGTTTAAGAATTTTGGGACTGCCATGTTTAAGTATAGAGATGTGGAAGTTGAGTTTGTGGGTGCACGAAAAGAGTCGTACCAAAGAAATTCGCGCAAGCCAATTGTAGAAGATGGAACCATTCAAGATGATCAAGATCGGAGAGATTTTACAATTAATGCCTTGGCTTTATCCCTAAATAGCGAGACCTTCGGGCATTTGGTTGATCCGTTTAATGGTTTGGAGGATTTGAAAAATGGTATTATCCGTACTCCTCTTGAGCCTGGGGTAACTTTTTCGGATGATCCCTTGCGAATGTTGAGGGCTGTGAGGTTTGCAGCGCGGTTTAAGTTTACTATTGAAGAAGGTACTTTTGAAGGAATAAAAAATAACAGGGAGCGTATTGAAATTGTATCCGGAGAGAGGGTGGTGGATGAGCTTAATAAGATGATTATGTCTGAGAAGCCTTCTCTGGCCTTCAAGTTATTGGAAATAACAGGTCTGCTTGCGTTAATTCTACCTGAACTTCAAGCAATGAAAGGTGTTGAAGAGAAGAAAGGAAAAAGACATAAGGATAATTTTTACCATACTTTGCAGGTGTTAGATCGTATTGTCCCTTTTACGGATGATTTGTGGTTGCGTTGGGCGGCTGTGTTTCATGATATAGCAAAGCCTGTAACCAAACGTTTTGATGATAAGTTAGGTTGGACGTTTCATGCGCATAATCATATTGGGCAAAAGATGGTGCCCAAGATCTTTAAGCGCATGAAATTTCCCATGAATGACAAAATGAAGTTTGTTCAGAAGATGGTTTATTTACATATGCGACCCATTGTTTTGTCAGAAGATGTAGTGACGGATTCGGCAGTGCGAAGACTCCTTTTTGATGCAGGTGACGATATTGACTCCTTGATGACTTTGTGTGAGGCTGATATTACTTCTAAAAATGAAGATAAGGTCAGGAAGTATATGAAGAATTTTAAAGTGGTCAGGCAAAAGTTGAAGGAGATTGAAGAAAAGGATAAGGTGCGAAATTTTCAACCCCCAGTGAGTGGAGAGGATATTATGGAAGCATTTGGTATAGAGCCTTGTAGGGAGATTGGTGATATAAAAGCAGCTATAAAAGAAGCCATATTGGAGGGGGAAATCAATAATGATAGGGATCAGGCTTATCGGTTAATGCTTAAACTTGGGCAGGATATGGGACTCACCCCCAAAATGAAAGACTAAATCGTATGCAAACGCAAAGTAATAGTCTGTTTAGCTCTGTTAAATATTGCTCGGATGGTCAAGGACCGATCATTGTGGCTGATCATTTAAAATCTCCTGAAAATATGGGGCATATTATACGTTTGGCCAGCAATTTTGGTTGTGCTAAAGTGCTTTTTTTAGGCGATTCAACTAGCGTGCGGCATAGCAAAATTAAAAAAGTTGCAGGGGCTGCTGCTGGTCTGGTGGAGTGGGAGTTTTGTGATATTCATCACTGGAAGGGTCGTATTCCGGATGGATATGTTATTTGTGCTATTGAAACTTCCGAAAGATCGCATAATCTGGCTGATTGTGTTTTGCCTAGAAAGGTAGCTTTTGTATTAGGGAATGAGATTCATGGTATGTCAGTGGAGTTAATGGAGCAATGTGCTCACTTTTATCATATTCCAATGATTGGAACCATCAAATCAATGAATGTCTCGCAGGCTTGTGCTGTGGCGCTTTATGAGTGGGTAAGGCAGTATTCGCATCGTCATTTTTAGGGGGGAGTATAAGCTGGTTAGCTGGTTTCTTTTTATGTGCTTATGGTCTCCTTAATGAGCGTTTCTTGTGATAATTAGTTTTTGCAAGAAAACTCCAAGTACTGCGTTACTCTCATTTTTGAAATAGTCATTTACAATCAGTAAACACCTTGGTTTCAAAAATATAGAAAGCCTTGTCTTCGGAGCTTTCTTATCAAAGATAGAAAAAATAGTCGTTTTCGTGCAGCCACTAATTAGTTGGGGCGTAGTGAAGGTGATGGATAAGTGGCTCCTGTTATCTATACACAGATGCTTGTTGCTGAATGACCAGATCTAACCAGATAGGGAAATGATCGCTGAAACCATTGTTATACTGGTAGCCAATATAAGTTCTAAAGGGTTTTGTACCCATGTTGGCTTTGTCCTTTTGCATAAGGAAGGAAAAGTCGAGTATTTTCATGGGTGGGCGGACAAAGAAAGTATGTGTGGAATCGCTTAGGTTCTTAGATATGAGAAATTGGTCAAAGGTGTTCCATTCGTACTGATGTTTTAAGGTGCCCGCTGAATGATGAATGCTGTTGGCTGGTGATGATACATTGACGATGTGGTTGTTTTTTATAAGGACTTGCATGCTTTCGTCTTCGGGCTGGTCATTAAAATCACCCATGGCAATGATATTCGCGTCTGGCTCTAACTTTAATAGCTCCGATATGGTATCGTTCAATATTTCAGCGGCCTTATGTCTGAAGGGTTTGGTGCTTTGTATTCCTCCATATCTCGATGGGAAGTGCGCAACTAGGATGTGTAGGGGAATGGTGTCTTCTAATAGTCCGTAGACATATAATATATCTCTGGTTGGACGTACCTCTTTGCCCAGATCTACTGATATGGGAATCGACTCAAGGGGAGTAAAATGATTTTTTTGATAGAGCATGGCCACGTCTATGCCTCGTAGGTCGGGCGATTCATGGTGTATGATATGGTAATTTAGGTGGTTTAACCCGGTTTTCCACACCAGATCTTCTAATACCTTTTTGTTTTCTACTTCACATAAGCCAATAATCACAGGTGGTGTCCATCCTCCAGACTCAAGTATTACACGAGATATGTTTTTAAGTTTCTGGAAATATTTAGCATAGTTCCAATGCCGATGACCATGTGGAGTAAATTCGTCATCAAGCTTGTTGTGGTCGTCTTTTGTGTCAAAAAGGTTTTCTACATTATAGAACATCACACCTAGCTGTTTGCTGTCCTGGGCAAAAAGAGCAAACGAAATGCTGAGCTGAAGGGCAAATATAAGTCCTTTTAGTGCGCGTTTAATATTATTCTTCTTCCATTCTTTCATATGCACCAATATCCGGACCGTTCAGGTCGCTTACTCTGCTGTTGTTAAGGATATCACGGCGGTATTTGTCGGCTATTTCTTTATCCGCAATGCCTTGACAAAAAGATAGCGTATCTAATTGATAATTATATGCTGAGGGGTCAATGAAATTCGGATCTTCGTTGGTCCATATGTTGATATATCTACTTTGATCGCTTACATCCAGGTTGCCACTTTTAAGGAGACAGCTTTCAAATTTATAATTAAACGAACTTTTACTGTCTTTTTCGCTCTCTTTGTCCTTAAAGTCGAAACCTATTTCGGAGTATTTATCTCCGTAGATGATAGAATTGTAGAAGTTGGCTTCGATTAATGGGTTGATAACTTCGGCGCCTGTTTCGTCGGTATAATAATTGTTTAGAAATAAGGCAGGGGTATTTCTGTTTACCCAGTTGGGAAAATAGTTAGCTATGGTGCAGTGATAAAAGTTGTAAGTGCCACCCAGGGTTAGTGCTACGGAGTGGTATCCACAGTTACCTATAACAGTATTGGACACATCCATATTTGCATTTTGTGTTAATATGCCAAATTGAGATATGTGATTAATTATTGTATTATGTATTATCAAAGGATTGCTGTCTCCAAGTCCAACGGAGTCAACAAAAATACCCATTGTTCCTTGTTGAATGATAGCGTTATCAATGATATTGTCAGAACTGCTGGGCATAAAATGGATATAGCCCCATTGTCCTGGTTTGTCTCTATACCAGTCATCCAGTCTGTCACCCAAAAAATGAACAGGCTCTTCAGGTGTTCCATTGACAGACATACTTCCAAAAATCACCAGGCGTGCATCATTATGAAAATAGAGTCTGCTGCCAGGTTCAATTGTTAAAGTCTCCAGGCTGTCTACTACCAAATAATCGTAAATTAAGTAAGGTTTGTCCGCCGTGAAAGTTGTGGTCTTTATATTTTCTTGGGTGAGTAGTTCCACATTTTGGCCATATGCTACTAAATTAACTTTTTGTGATTTCTCACCAGAGTAAAATAAGATGGAGTCAGATACTACAAAGGGATTGTTGGAGTTGTCGGGCTCAATGGTGACATCCACAAAAACAAACACACTGTCTTTAGCATTTATTCTTAGGTTGTCAACCCGGTCTTCTGCTTGCCCGTTGATGTTAAGTCTGAAATTACTTGTTTCACCACCTGATAACTCCACCGAATTGATAATTAAATCTTCGTCGTACGGATTGTAAATTCTAAAGTTTTTAGTGACAGAACCAACGGAAGTGAAAATGGTGTCAAACATTAAGGTGTCTACCGAAAAGTTTAAGCCTTCAGTGCCACTTAAAAATACAAATTCTCTTTCACAAGCATAAAAACTAAGCGGAATCAGTAGTAGTAATATGTATTTTTTTAGTCTGTGCATGTGCTTAAGGAAATATTGGATATTGTAAATCAATGGGTTATAGAATGGTACTTTTTTATGGGTTTTAAGGTGAAATGTAAACAATAAAATGAAAAATTCCTATTATATGGGCCTTAAATATTTGTATTTTAAAACATAAATTAACAATCATTCACATTGCGTAATAAAGTTGTTTTCTTAAGGGCGTGTATTTACAAACAATGTAAGTGATAGCTTGGTTTAAATAATAGGATTCATTTTATACAGGTACTTAATAATGTTTAGATTTTACTTTGGTATATTTTTGATATATTGCCACCAAAACGAAGATACATGAATTCAAATCACACAAAGCCATATACCTTTGATCGGGTTGTTAGGATCGTATTGTCCATCGCATTTTTACTGGCGTTTTATTTTTTGTTAAAACGTTTAAGTGGAGCACTTGTGCCTTTTTTTGTGGCCTTACTGATGGCATATTTGATTAATCCTTTGGTGGATTTTTTTCAGTTTAAATGTAGGTTTAAGTACAGAGGGATTGCTGTTTTTGCAAGTTTGGTATTTGTATTTGGCGGCTTGTATTTTTTGTTGCTTTGGTTGATACCTCAGTTTTTTGCCGAGATGACAAAAATGGTGCAACTGATTCAGAATTATCTGACGGATGCTTCGGTCTCTAATATGTTGCCTAAGGAAGTGATTGATTATATCAATGACTTTGTTAATAATACTGATTTTACCCAGCTTTTAGACCCACAGAGTGTGGCCGATTCACTTAAAAATATTTTTGGGCATGCCTGGAAAGTATTTTCTGGTTCGATGAACTTTTTGTTTGGTATCATGAGTCTTTTGATTGTTCTTATTTATCTGGTTTTTTTATTGATAGATTTTAAACAGATCTCAGATGGGTGGTTGGGACTTGTTCCTCCTCGTTACCGTAAACCGGTGCATGAGGTCTTTGATGATTTGAACAATGGTATGCATATTTATTTTAGAGCTCAGGGACTAATAGCGCTTATTGTTGGAGTTTTGTTGGCCATAGGTTTTAAAATTATTGGCCTTCCGATGGCTATTATTATTGGTCTCTTTATTGGCGCATTGAATATTGTTCCTTATTTGCAGATAGCAGGTTTTGTTCCGGTTATTTTATTGTCCTTACTGCGGGCCATGGAAACAAATCAGAGTTTTTGGCATGTTATTCTTTTGGCAGCTATCGTGATGGCTGTGGTTCAGCTTATCCAGGAGACTGTTCTTACTCCCAAGATTATGGGGCGTGTGTATGGTTTGCATCCAGCTATTATTTTATTATCGCTTTCTATTTGGGGTAGCTTGTTGGGCTTATTGGGGATGTTGATTGCTTTGCCCATTACCACCTTGCTTTTCTCTTATTATAAAAGATTTGTCTTAAAAAGAAATGAAGAGGAAGGTGGTGATATTGACCTTATTTAAATGTCGATTTGGACAAGAGATATAGATTGTTTATCAAAGTTTCTTGTTTGTTCATTGAAATGTGCGTAAATTGATGTGATTATAGTGATATACGACACTGTAATTTCACACAACACACGCACGCATGAAAAGTCTGATTTGTATATTCGTTTGTATACTGTGGGTCATATTGGCCGATGGGCAGATATATAGGGGTAAGGACAGTGAACAGATTGTTAAGGGCGCTTCAAAAGTTAAAGTGAACGAATCAAACGGTATGGTTGAATATATCGAGTTCTCTTCACAATCTTTAAAGTCCGGACTAGTCTTAGATGGCCCCTTGCTTAGCAAAAAAATAGGCTTGTCCGATCACTATCAGCTGATTTTTATCAATAAGTACTTAGATCAGCAAGGGCAAGCGCACTCCAGGTTCCAGTTACATTTACATGATATTCCGGTTGAAGGAATGGGCTATTCGGTTCATTATGCGAATGGAATGGCCATAAGTGCCAATGGTGAAGTAGTGGATGTTCCAGCTGCCAACACGCAGGCTAAGCTCTCCGAAAAGAAAGCCATTGAAATAGCTATCTCGACTTTTAGCTCGCAGCTTTTTGTATGGGATCGTGATAATTCATTGTATCCCGAAGCACAACTCTTGTATGTTCCCGAAGAAAAGGGTTTGATTCTTTGTTATAAGGTAGATGTGTATGCCTTGGAGCCGCTTCAAAGAGAATATGTATATGTGAATGCTAATAGTGGTGATATTGTAAAGCGAATTTCAAGAATACACCATATGGATGTTGATGGAACAGCTGTTGGATTTTACAATGGTAATGTGTCCATAACGACCAGTGAAGTTGAGGGAGCTTATGTCTTGGGTGAAGAGGGTAGAGGTAATGGTATACATACCTATAATCTGAATAATGGACAGCTGTATTCTGAAGCTACCGAATTTGTTGATGCAGATAATCATTGGGATAATATTCATGATAAGGTGGCTTATGATGCGCATTTTGGAGCAGAGAAAACCTATGATTATTTTTTTAATAAGTTTGGTCGAAACTCTATTGATAACAATGGTTTAAAGTTAAAATCTTACGTGCATTTTGGTTCCCTTTACGCGAATGCATTTTGGGATGGTGACAGGATGACTTATGGTGATGGAAATTCTTCTTCTAAAAATGCTTTCACATCCTTGGATATTGTGGGGCATGAAATAGCGCATGGTTTAACTAGTTATAGTGCCAACCTGGAATATCGTGACGAGTCAGGGGCACTGAATGAGTCTTTTTCCGATATTTTTGGGATTGCCATTGATTTTTATGTATACCCATCAACGGCGAACTACCTGATGGGCGAGCAGATTTTTACCGATGGAGTTTCATTTCTGCGGAATATTTCTGATCCTAAAGCAGGTTATCATCCGGATACTTACAAAGGAACTTATTGGCATACTGGAAGTGCTGATTATGGAGGTGTTCATAAAAATTCTACGGTTCAGAGTTATTGGTTCTACCTCTTGTGTGAGGGAGGGAGTGGGGTTAATGATAATGGTAGTAGTTATATTGTTAAGTCTATTGGCCTGGAAGCAGCAGAGGCCATCGCATACCGAAATCTGACGGTTTATTTAAACCGATATAGTAAGTTTGAGGATGCCCGTTTTTATTCCATCCAGTCGGCCATTGACTTATATGGTGATTGTTCCAATGAAGTGATTCAGGTGACCAATGCCTGGTATGCTGTTGGTGTTGGTTCTGCCTATGAAAATGCAGTTGTTTCTTCTTTTTATGCCGACCAAACACTTTATTGCAGTGTGCCTGCTCAAGTTCAGCTTATAAATTCGAGTACCCATGCCGAAAGCTATAAGTGGTATTTGAATGACGAATTATTTAGTACCGAACAAAATCCTATGTTAAGTATTAACGAATTGGGGGTGTTTGATGTTAAGTTGGAGGTGACAGGAACTGCTGAATGTAATAGTACAGATGTGACAACCCTTGAGGATTATATTACCGTGGTGAACCAAGCTACTCCAATGGCTGCAGTGCATGTGCCAGCTACCCTTAATAATGGAACGGGGGGGATTTATGGAGTAGGACTGAATGACCTAAACCATAGGTCGCAAGGAGCGAGCCAAGGATATGAAGATTTTACCTGTGGATACCAGACCGTACTGATGGAAGGAAAAAGTTATTCCGTATCTGTTACAACCGGGGAAGATCAGCAAGAAGTGGTAGGTATATGGTTGGATATAAACAATGACGGAGTTTTTTCAAATGCCGAAGAGAAGATTTTTTCTTCCAAAGCTTTTGAGGATCATAGCGGAGATGTAAAAATACCTGCCGGGGTTGTTTTTGATACGCCCATTAGGCTAAGGGTTGGGTCGGATCGTTATGATTATGCATCTAACCTAGATGGTAGCAATGATAGCCATTATGGGCAATATGAAGATTATACTGTGGTGCTGGAAAGAAACACCGCAGCCCCGCTTTCGTTGTTTTTAACAAAGGATACCTCTGTTTTTGTAAACCAAGAAATTACTTTTTATGATAAAAGTGATAATTTGGTTAAGGAAAGAAGTTGGCATTTTGAAGGTGGAGTGCCTGAATATTCCAACGATCCGAATCCAACAGTAACCTATAGTGATGATGGCGTTTTTGATGTGGAGCTTACGGTAAGCAATGAATATGGTACATCATATTCTGTTAACTCAATGCGAGTAGTTAATGATTATTTGATGGGTGTGCATGATCACAGTAATTTAGCATCAGGGCATATTTATGATGAAGGAGGTTTTTATGGGGCCTATGAAAATGGAAGAGAACAAACTTTTTTGATAGCTCCCTATTGTGCCAAAGAAATCGTGTTTACCCTTGATTGGTTGAGTACGGAATCCTGTTGTGATGTTTTAAATGTTTATGATGGCACAAATGAAAATGGTGTGTTGCTGGCATCCTTAAATGGTGATGTTTTTGATCCTGTAGTGTTGAAGGCCTCATCAGGAAGTATGTTTCTTAGGTTTATAAGTAATGAAACGGTTACTGGTAAGGGGTTTGTGGCCTCCTGGGAAACGGTAGCCTACAGTGGTGGTAACAGTGTGGATGCTAGTTTTGAAATTGCAGAGGAAAGGTGGCCCGTTAATTATAACTTACAGTTTGAGGATCATTCTTCATACGGACCTAAACTGTGGAGCTGGGACTTTGGTGATGGAACAACTTCTGCCATGCAAAATCCACAACACATATTTCATACTGCAGGTGTATATGAAGTACAATTGGCCGTGGATAACTGTATTTCTAAAGATACTTTGAAAAAACAGGTGAAAATAGAGGCGGCTCCTGAATTATTACTTACCAATGATACCATTCGACTAGATGTGTTGAGTGGGGAAATGATCGACAGTTTCATTCCTGTTCGTAATTTGAATGAAGGATTATTGGCCTATGAAGGTAAATTATTGGATGCCTATGAAAAAGGAAATAGCCAAAATCCTGTTAGATATTATTCATTTGAACCCAGACTGGATGGCATTAGAATTGGATTGGCTAAAAATGTGTTCTATTATAACGCACTTAAAAATTCTTTAACTGACTATGGTGCTGTCTGTTTATCGGTATCTTCCGGAGATGTAACCAGACTTTTGACGACTTTAGATGTTTTAGTGATTGATGACTCGGCCGACTTTTTGGATGATTATAAAAACGAAATAAGAGAGTGGGTCAATAAGGGTGGTTTTTTGATCATTCAAGGAGATGGTAGAATTGACGATTTTAATGGGCTCCTGGAAGGTTGGGGGATTGAATATGTTTCTAAAAAAGCAGAGGCAGGATCCGCTCATATAATAAATCATGCAATTAATGGAAGTCTGGATGCTTATGTGATTGGTGCTCATGCAGATTGTACCTTGTCGCTTTATTCTCCCGCTCTTTCTTTATTGACGGATGCTAATGATAATTGTTATGCAGCTATTACAGGTTCCGGTAAAGGAAAGATCTTGGCTATGGGGGATGAATCATTTTCATCTATTACTGTACAAGGGCATCAGCAGTTTTTATTCAGTGCGCTGGAATATTGTGTTACACCTCTAAATACAGCTCTTTGTGAATTGAAACCGGGGTTTGTATTTATGTATGGCGAGAATACTGATAGTTTAAGATATAAAATTGATTCCAATGGATTGGTCGAAGGTCAGTATGTTGTGGATATACAGGTTCTTAGTAATGATGATAATGCAAGTACTGTGAATATTCCATTATTATTGAATGTGGCCGGTGTTGAGCATATAGAAAGTGATGTGAATACCTTGTCTTTTGGCGAGGTATTGCTCAATGAGCAGGCGGTGTCGGTATTTAAAATTAGAAATTCTGGATCAGGAAATTTAATGGTTAATAGCTTGATATCCAGTAATAGTGCTTTTTTAACTGATTTTTCTCCGCTTGAAATAAAACCAGGTGAGGTGGTTTCTTTTGAGGTGCGATTTACACCAACACAATTAATTGAATATTCGGGAACAATAGAGCTTCATTCTTCAGATCCGAATGTGCCTATGTTAAGTATCTCTTTGCAAGGAGATACTTATTCGCCACCTGAGGTAAGTAATCCTGTAGCGGATAGAATTGTATATGTGAACTATGATGAGGACATGGAGTTGAACCATATTTTTTCGGATGCTGATGGGGATGTGTTGACTTTTGAAGTCCTGTCTTCTGATCCATCTGTTGTGGAGCCTGTTATTTATCAAGAATCGCTGTTGCAATTAAATCCATTGAAAGTAGGCAATGTGGATATCACCATAGAGGCCAGAGATGTTCATCAAGCAATGGTCAGTCATACCTTTCATATTCAGGTAAAACAAAACCAAAGTCCTACTTGTCCTGTTTCTTTAGCAGATGTGCATTTGGATATGAATGACCCCGTTGTGGACATTGATTTGAACGATCACTTTATGGATGCTGACGGTGATGTGTTGAGCTATTCAGGTTTGTTAAGTGCAGATGGTATAGTAGCGCATGATTTGGATGGAGGATTGTTAACGCTTACTCCCATAGGTCCAGGTTCGGTTCAATTGGATGTGACTGCAGCAGATGGGCATGGTGGAGAGACAATGACTACATTAAATGTTTATGTGGGAGTAAGTACCCAACTTGGTGAATCTATCTCAGACAACGCGATTCGTTTATATCCCAATCCGGTCAGTTCGGTGTTGTATGTGGATATGAAGTTGTCCGATCCGCTCATTCGGGTTTTTGATACGAAAGGAAATAGATTGGATCTGGCAATAAATATACACTTAAATAAAGCGCAGATATATCTTTCTCATCTGGAGAGTGGAGTATATATTGTGAAGATTATTTCTTCGGACACGGAATATGTGCATAAAATAGTGAAACATTAGTGAGGATTCATTTATAGTGGAAAAGGGGGTGAAGAGCTGTGTGTACGGGGTGTTTAATTTTGTTGTATATACTTTGTTAAGTATGTATGGTGAATATATTGAGGGATAATAAGTATTTTTCGGCCTCAATTTTACTATATATGCGATACATATTTATTGTTCTGAGTTTATGTATATATCCTCTGATGATGGTTGGACAATCATCTAACTCATTAAAAGGAAATCTTACAACTCCCCGAGGAAAGGAAATTCCCTTTGCAAATATCACCCTTCATAGTCAGGGCTCTGAAGAAATACTTCAAGGAACTGTTTCTGATGAATGGGGTGCCTTTTGTTTTCAAGGACTTGTGGAAGGGTATTATTCTATACAGGCATTTTTTGTGGGTTTTGAACCCTTTAAGCTAGATAGTGTATTGGTGATAAGTGGCGTGAATGACCTGAAGACCTTACAGATGAAGCGCAAAGCAACTAGGCTGGAAGAAGTAACCGTTGTTTCTGAAAAATCAGCGGTTGAAAATCACCCCGGTAAAGTCGTTTATAATATAGGTACTGGTACGAATGCGGGAGAAAATGCTTTGGATGTGTTTAAGAATATCCCATCTCTGGGTCTTGATATGGATGATAATGTTACCATGAAAGGAACAAAAGCTACTATTTTAATAGATGGAGTTGAGAGTGATTTGGCCGATATGCTGGACCAACTTCCCAGTGATGTGATTGCCAGCATTGAAGTTATCTCAAACCCTTCGGCAAAATATGACAGTAAAAATGGGGGTGGAGTCATTAATATCAAATTGAAGGAGGATAGAATTTCGGGCTATAACCATAAGTATAATGTAGGATATGGATGGCCAGAACGGTATACCTTAACAGGAGGTTCAGGTATTAATTCGGGAAAATGGAATGTGGGAATAAGTGCTAGTTTGAAAGGAGAACCTAAGGAAGATGACAGAATTACAGATAGAACTATTTTCACAGATCAAGGAAATAAGTATTTGCATCAAGAGCAGCATAAACTGCGCGATCAGAAGACATTTTTTATGCGCGGGAATGCTAAATATCGTTTTTCAAAGAAGTCCAATGCCAGTTTCCAAGTTTTATATCAACATAAAAATGCACCTCAAACAGTTAGATATACTTCTTCGTCGTTTAATAATGACTCCGTTTTATATAACTACACCGATAACCTGAGAGAGGAAGAGAATAGAAGTGATTTGCTTGAGTTTAAAGTGGGGTGGAATAAGGTGTTTAATCAGCTGGATGATCATAGGTTAATGGTACAGACTAAGTATTCAACAAGTAACCCATTGTTGGACTATGTTCGTACTACTCAGCCGTTGAATCCGGACTCCCACGTTGCATTGCCTAACTATAGCCAAGAAGTTAGAGCGGGTGATGATGTGAATCGTTCGGGTATCATCAAGGTAGATTATGAACGCCCCCTGAATGAACAATGGAAATTAGAGTTGGGTGCTCAGTTAAATTTGAGGCACTTTGAACAAGATAAACGCTCGGATAAGACCAATTATAATGCACCGAATGATATAAAAAATGAAAATTATAGTGAGGTGAATTTTAAATTTGACGAGATAAAACCAGGGGTGTATGCTGTGTTGAATGGCGCCAAAGGAAAATATAATTTTTCTCTGGGTTTGAGACTAGAGAGTAATTATCTGAATCAGTATTTATATGATTTAGACAGTACGATTACCAATACCATCATTACTTATTCACCATCTTTTTTAATAGAGAAAAAGATAGATAAAAATTACACAATGGGGCTTTCTTACACACGGAGGGAGAAGGTTCCTAATTATAAACAACTCAATCCAATATCTTTATCGTTTGGTGGATATTATCGTAATTCAGGAAATCCAAACTTGCAATCGCAACAAACCCAAAGCCTGGACTTTCACCATCATTTGACATATAAAAAAACAACCATATCCGGATCTGTCTTTGTGCGTCATATAAGTCATTTAATTGGTACATATTATACTTTTACGGAGGAAGAAGGGCATATCATCACCAACTCTACAGTAGAAAACCTGGGAAGTATGATGAATCTAGGTGTTGAAATTGCTTCATCCTTACCTTGGGGAAAATTTGTTTTTAGGCCATCTGTGATATCTTATTATAAAATATTGGACGGAGAAAAATTGTCTCATTCTTTGGATAAGGAGGAGATGTATTTGATGGCCAAGTTGTCCTCTAGCTACCATGTAAATAAGAAACTGAGTTTTCAGTTGAGTGGAAATTATGATGGAGCTGACATATCTGCGCAGGGAAGGCGACTTGCGTATTATTTCATTAACTGGTCGACCAAGTACAAAGTCATGAATAATAAAGGCGCAATTCAGTTGAAGGTAAATGATGTATTTGATTCTTACGATTATAAAAAGGTGATCAATCAACGTCAGGATCAAATCAATCATCAGTATTATAATCCACTTGCACAATATGTGTATTTGGCATTCTCTTACAGATTTTCAACCATGAAAAAAAAGTAATGGAGCAGAGGACTAGCTGGGGTATGGGCATTAATGAGGTAAATGCCCATAGAAATGCTTTAGAATAAGATCCACACGTTTTTTATCAAAACTCTTTTATGAGCAAAAATACGCAGGATATTAAAGTGAGAGTCATTGTGATGGTTTTGAATGATTTGGCAGGCATATACCCATTTATTCTTTTTCCAATAAAAGAGCCTAAATACAGGATGGGAGAAAATAGCATGACTTGTTTCAAGGAGTCGAATGTGAGCATGTTAAAGTGTATGTAACCCACTACTGCAGCCAGCGCAGTGACCAGGTTAAACCATGAAAATATCTCTCTGAACTGTTGGTTGTTTACACCGGCCCTGTTTAAAAAAACAGCCAATGGCGGGCCGCTTACTGAAATGCTGCCAGAGAGGAAACCCACAATGGCGCCTGCCAACTTATAGGAATAACCCGGTAAGGCCTTTTTGGTTTGTTCAATTTTTAATAGCGACAATATGGTTAATAGAATAAATACGATGCTGATGCCCATAATGATATAATGTCCGGATATCTTTTTCAGTATAAATACCCCAAAAATGGTAAAAAGACCACCGTAAATGATGAGGGGTTTAAATTTGTGATCCACTAGCTTGCCTTCTTTTTTCTGTAAAAGAATGATGATTGAACTTACCAAATTGCAAATCAATAGTACTGGGATGATTTCAATGGGAGTATACCAAAATAGTAGGGGAGGTAAAGCAACCAAGGCAAAACCAAAACCGGTAATGCCTTTGATGAGACTGGCTACAGAAATAATCAGAATAATCCAAAAAAGTTCCATAATTATTGATTGATTAAAATAAGTAATGAACCCGATGCGATAGATATCCATAATAAAATGCCCAGAAGAAAACTTTTCCAGCCTGCTTCTTTTGTTTCCTTTATGGAGATATCGGTTCCTATAAAAAAGAGCGCCAAAATCATGCCTTTTTTACCTATCCAGCTTAAATGTTCATAAGTGTTTTGTCCGGAAGGTACGAGGTATGTGATGAGAATGGCTGCCACAAAGATAAAGATAAAATAGGGTAGTTGGGCTTTGCTGTTACCTTGTTTTTTTTGCGAAAATGAAATAATAATTGAAACAGGAATAATCCATAAAGCCCTTACTAATTTTACTGTTGTAGCTATTTTAAGTGCTTTTTCACCATAAATGGCCCCAGCACCCACAACAGAGCTGGTGTCGTGAATGGCAATGGCAGCCCAGTGACCAAAGGTAGATTGAGATAGATGGAAGTAATGGCCTATCTTTGGAAAGATAAATAGAGCCAGCGCATTTAAAGTGAAGATGACTGCCAGTGAAAACGAGATTTGGTATTTTTTTGGATTCAATACATTTGAAACGGCTGCAATGGCGCTCCCACCACATATGGCTGTGCCTGAGGCAATCAGTAAGCTAACGTTGGAGTCGAGTTTTAATATTTTTCCCAATACGATGCCCAAACTCATTACACATATAACAGAAACAGCTGTTTCAACGAAGGCGGTTTGTGATGTTTCTATCACTTCCTTTAGATTCATCCCAAAGCCCATTAAAACAATGGATGCCTGAAGAATAAATGAGGTTTTTAATGGGGTGTTTTTTAGTTTTAAACCTGCCATAGAAAGCACAATTCCTATAACAAGAGCAATTGCCGGTGATAATATTGGCGTAAAGCACAATGCGGCTATTGTGCCATAAATTAGTTGAATTTTTCTTTGACTGAGATTCATTTGTATTCGATTTATAGTAACAAATGTACTCGTATGAGATAGCCAAAGCAAATACAAAATAATTATATCACATAACTAAAAGTTATAGTTGTTTAAAAAGTTTATAAATGTTTTGGTGGTGCTGCCAATATTTCCTTGGCGTAATACGATTCGTAATTTTCTGGGTAATTGAAAGTTTTTGACTTTAATTTTAACAATGCTTTTGAGTTGTAGCTCTTTGTTGATGGATTTTTCGGAGATAATAGCTATGCCATCAAAATTAATCAGAAAGTTTTTAATGGTCTCAGTACTGCCTAGGTGGGTAACTATTTTTAAGTCGTCTATTTGTATGTTGTTGCTTTTTAATACTTGTTGAATTACTTCTAGAGTGCCAGAGCCTTTTTCGCGAAGTACCAAAGGTATTTCGCCAAGGTCGTTTAGGGTTATTTGTTTTCGTTTACTGTATACGCTGTTACCTCCGGTTACCACAACCAACTCATCATCTAAAAAATCTAAGTATTTTAATTCTGTCATGCATGAGTTGTTTTCTACTAAAGCAATGTCTACTTCATCAGCCAGTAGTTTTTTCTGCATATCAACAGAGTTGCCACTGTATAAGTGAAGGTCTATGTTGGGATAACGTTTATAAAAGGCTGCAATAACTTCTGGAATTACATATTGTGAAATGGTAGAGCTGGCTCCTATATGTAGTGTTCCTTTAAAGGTGTTGTTTAGGCGTCCCAGTTCAAACTCCAGCTCTTCGTATTGCTGTTTTATTTTCTTTAGGAACTCGTAATTTACTTTTCCGGCCTTGGTTAGGTAAATTCTGTTTCCTTTTCGCTCAAATAGGGTGCTATTGAGCTTGCTTTCCAATTCTTTAATGTGTTTGGTAACTGCCGGCTGACTGATGAAGAGTTCTTCGGCAGCTTTTGAAAAGCTAAGATTCTCGGCAACAGCTAAAAATACTTTGTCTCTATGATCCATATTGCAAAGATAGGAATTATTAAAAAAGTAACAGGTGTATGACTTTCTACATTAGCTGTACATTTGTGGCACCAGTAGATAATTCTTTGCGACTCATAGATTTTCTTTTTATATAGTTCCTTGTGTAACATATTTGTGTTTAAACTGACGTATTTGCAAATAATCTAGTACGACAATTTTTGAATAGTTAAAGTAAATAATACTTGTTTATCATCTTATTTGAAGATGGTGGGTATTGGTTATAAAATTAATTTTTAAGATACTGGGATGAAAAATATTACATTAAATTTACTGGTTTTATTAAGCGTTTTGTGGTAATGTCAAACGAGCGAAGCTTGTTCATGAGGGCCTTTGAAAATTTAACCTTCCCGAGTAAAAAGAACATTAACGGAGGTTTCAAAAGCAAAGAAAATTATCATATGAGTTAGAAACATTGCTCTCAATTGGATAACATGAAGTACCAATGCTGCAGCAGAATCCAGAAGGCAATTCAGAGGAGTTATTGATGTAAAGTTCTTCTTGTTCAGATTAGTAAAAATATTTGCATGACAATTATAAACAACATTTATACCTAATTTTTGACACTGACCTTGTATTTTATTAGGAGAATTATGCCTAAAAAGAACCCCCCAACAAGACATTGCTTTGTTGGGGGGTAACTATATTTATTTATCCTTTAGGATAGGAAATTACTTTACTTCTTCAAAGTCCACATCAGTCACTTCGTCGTCACCGCTTTTAGCTTGACCACCTTGTGCTTGACCAGCATCAGGTCCTGGTTGAGCTCCTCCTGGTTGTCCACCTTGTGCCTGACTCGCATTATACATCTCTTGTGAGGCAGCTTGAAATACAGTGTTCAATTCAGTAGTTGCCGCATCAATACCTGGTAGGTCTTCTGCTTTATGAGCTGTTTTTAGTTTTTCCAGCGCCGCTTCGATAGGTGCTTTTTTGTCAGCAGGTAATTTATCACCAAACTCTTTCAGTTGTTTTTCAGTTTGGAAGATCAGACTGTCTGCGCCATTCATCTTATCGATTTTCTCTTTGGCTTGTTTATCAGCTTCTGCATTCGCAGCCGCTTCATCTTTCATGCGTTTGATTTCATCATCGCTCAATCCGGAGGAAGCTTCGATACGTATGCTTTGTTCTTTACCAGTAGCTTTATCTTTGGCTGTTACATGTAGTATACCGTTGGCATCAATGTCAAAAGATACTTCAATCTGAGGAATGCCACGTTGCGCAGGAGCAATTCCGTCCAGATGGAAACGACCGATGGTTTTATTTTGGTTAGCCATTGGGCGTTCGCCTTGTAACACATGAATCTCTACGGAAGGTTGGTTATCGGCAGCCGTTGTAAAAGTTTCTGATTTTTTGGTTGGAATAGTTGTGTTAGACTCAATTAGTTTGGTCATTACACCGCCCATGGTTTCGATACCCAACGAAAGAGGAGTAACGTCCAACAATAGCACATCTTTTACCTCGCCAGTTAATACACCACCTTGAATAGCAGCGCCAACAGCAACCACTTCATCGGGGTTTACTCCTTTTGAAGCTTCTTTTCCGAAGAATTTTTTTACAATTTCTTGGATAGCAGGTATACGAGTGGAACCTCCAACCAAAATAACTTCGTCAATATCAGAAGGAGACATGCCTGCATCAGACAAGGCAGCTTTACAAGGTTCCAATGTAGCCTGAATCAATTTGTCAGCCAATTGCTCAAATTGTGCACGGCTTAATGTTTTTACCAAGTGTTTGGGAATACCATCCACTGGCATAATATATGGCAAGTTGATTTCTGTAGAGTTACCACTAGAAAGTTCTATTTTAGCTTTTTCCGCAGCATCTTTCAAGCGTTGGTGAGCCATGGAGTCTTTACGTAAATCAATACCTTCATCTTTTAAAAATTCGTCAGCCAACCAGTTGATAATTACATCGTCGAAATCATCACCACCTAAGTGTGTATCACCATTGGTAGATTTTACTTCGAATACGCCATCACCTAACTCCAACACTGAAATATCAAAAGTACCACCACCTAAGTCGAATACGGCAATCTTCATATCCCTATCCATCTTGTCAAGACCGTATGCCAAAGATGCAGCCGTTGGTTCGTTGATGATACGTTTTACGGCTAAGCCAGCAATTTCACCAGCTTCTTTAGTGGCTTGACGTTGGGCGTCGTTGAAATAAGCAGGAACAGTGATGACTGCTTCTGTTACCTCTTGACCCAAATAATCTTCGGCAGTCTTCTTCATTTTTTGAAGAATCATAGCAGAAATCTCTTGTGGAGAATATTTTCTGTCTTCGATAACAACACGTGGTGTATTGTTGTCTCCTTTAACGACTTCATAGGGTACACGAGAAACCTCCTTAGGAATTTCGTCATAGTTGTCACCGATAAAACGTTTGATTGAATATACGGTGTGTGCAGGGTTTGTTATAGCCTGTCTTTTAGCAGGATCTCCTACTTTTCTTTCTCCTCCATCAACAAATGCAACTATTGACGGTGTGGTTCTTTTACCTTCACTATTTGGAATTACAACGGGCTCGCTACCTTCCATTACGGAAACACAAGAGTTGGTTGTACCTAAGTCGATTCCAATTATTTTTCCCATTTTGATTTAATTTATAATAAGATTTTTAATTTATCTGTTTTGTGAACTCGGTCTGCTTTGTCTCAAATGCTATGCCATGAGAAAATTATGTCAGTTTAATGAAATAATGACACAGGATTACTGTGGTTTGCGTTTTTGTTGTCATGTTTTTGTGACAAAAGTGCAGTATTTGGCGTTTTCTTGCAAAGACTATTTAAGGGAGGGTAAGTAGTGGAGGGCTCAAATTACTGAGCTCTCTTGTAAGAATCAATATAGAAATTCCAACTTTGCCAATTGTTGTTTGCCGCTTTTTGGTTTAGATCAAATATTTTATTGTTGAGTATCATAGCATTCTCTGAGTATAGTTCATCCTTCTCGTTCATTAAATTTTCAATTAATTTAAGGTTCGGCTTGCTTAAGCTTAGTATATAAGGAATATCTCTTGTTTCGGAGTAGCTTATATTATACCTGGTGATGATTCTATCCATAGGAATAAATGACATAAAAAGAAGACAAATAAAAGCGCTGAGCGCTAGTTTGTTGTAATATACCCAATTGGTATGTGGTTGATATAATTTTTTTAGTGATAGTACCAAAGCTATTATTATGCAAATAAGAGCTAAGAATACTGCTATTCTTTTGTAGGTTAAGCCATATGCCTCTACATAGAGCATGTTTTTGTAGGCTGTAATAAGTGCCAGTAATATGTTTTGTAATATCCAGAACGAGCCGGATCTTTTAATAACTTTTAAATGATGATGAAAATTTAATTGTCCTCTAAAAAAATAGATGATAATAGCGATGGCTAAACCTAGTGTGAAAATCAATGTGTTGAAACCTTGGTGAACATATTCAGAATAAGTTATTCCTTCCAGTAGTTTGCCTGTGATGATGACGATTAAGTCGGTTATATTGGCTATAAATAAAATGATTCCTATTGTTCCTATACTTAGTTTGGCGATCAAGTATTCTTGCTGGTCTCTTTGTGTGATGGTAGTTTTTGTAATTGTTGATTTAATGGAGTTTAGTCCTTGAATTTTTTTGTTTGCGTTGATTGTGACAAGACCGTTTAGTAAAAGGTATAGGCCAATAATGGTCATTAAAAAACCAAATTCGATAAAGGACAAGTCGATATTAGAGAAGAGTTTTGAAAATACGGGGTTGCTTTTGATGTATAATAGAATAAAAACAAGAACGATGGTGGTGGTGATTATGTAAATGATATTTTTATGCTGGCCAGTTGCTTTGGTTTTAGGTTGTATTTCACCTTTTTTTAATAAGCGAATAGGACTTTCGCAAATAGAAACTAAACCTTGAAAAAGCGTAACGATAGGATAGGGAGTAGGTAGCATTCGGCTCCACATTAGTAAATAACCCAAAACCCAAATCGTACGCGTAAATAGTTGAGGATACCAAACAATAAATATAGAGCTAAGTAAGGAAGGGAGGATGGCCAAGCTTAATGTCTTATATCCTTTTTGCTTATGTAAATACATTAATGCGAAGGCAGAGATGATCGTAAAGATAAAAATATTAATACCTGCATCTTGTTTGTAGAATAAGTAACTTCCAATAACTGCCATGCCTAAGGTAAATGATTTTTTTGTTTTTGTATTCATGATAAAATATCTTAAAAGTACTTTGAAAAACAAAGTGGAAAGTTAAAAAAAATTATTTGGTTCTAAGGAGATTTTCTAAAGCATCAATATGATTCTTAAACGCTTTTCTTCCTGAATTTGAAACGTCATATGTTGTGTGCGGCTTTCTATTGACAAAGGATTTCTCAATATTAATATAATCTAGTTTTTCGAGGGCTTTTAGATGACTTGCTAAGTTACCATCTGTAACCCCCAGTAGTTCTTTTAAGCGGTTGTAGCTTACGCGTTGGTTTACCATTAGAATGGACATGATTCCGAGTCTGATTCGACTTTCAAAAGCTTTATTGAGTTGATTTACAATGTGCTTCATGTTCGGTCGTATTTGAAGTACATATAGGTTCCGTAGATGATATGTAATAATCCAAAGCCAATAAGCCAGAAAATAAGTCCGAAGCCAATAAAAAGAGTGTTGACCAAACCTAAACCAATCTCCATTATTCCCAATTGTCGAACCATTGGGAAGGTAAATTTGCTGGCATTAACAAGGGCTAAGCCATAAAATATTAATGTTGTTGGTGCTAGTAGGCCGTTTAGTCCTTGGCTTATGTAGGTTAAGCATAGAATTCCTCCGACCAATAGAGGAATACATAAATTGATGAATGCATTTTTTGCGGATTCATCCCATAGTTTGGTTCCTTCCTTTCGCGCTTTCTTTTTTGTAAAAAGAAAAGACGTAGATATTGCAAGAATCAGGGTGATAGTTCCAAGTGTTATGAAAAAATGAATGTCTTCATTTGTGTAATTGTCTATAAGTAATATTCCGTTGTTGTATCTATATACAATAAAACCTGCGATTAATGCGTAGCAGCCCGTAAATAAACCAGATAAGCCACTAAGGGATAGGAATCTCACTGAGCGATTCATCATTTTTCGTATATCCTGTAGTGCTTCTAATTGTTCGATTTTGTCCATATAAAAAGTACTTTGAAACACAAAGTTACATATTTTTTTGAAATGACAATAAAAACTACAGTTGTTTATTGGGTTTTGGAGAATTTTAAAAAAAGAACAGCGAAATATCTTGGTTTATTTTACGACATATAGTTGATTCAAGATACTTCGCTGTTTTTAGTTGTACTTATGGCTTGGTGCGGCTTACTGGTCAGTACATGTTTTGTGGCCTGTTATACAATTGTCATTCAGTTGTTTTGTTTGATTGTTTTTGATGTTGTCAGGACAAGAAAAGGTCGGGGGTTGGCATTGGTTGGTTGAATGTTCTGACTTTTTAACCGCACAGCTGGAGTTATTGTTATTGCACATGTTCGTATTCGTATTCATAAAATAAGTACTAACGATGGCCAGTGCAGCTATCCAAAGCATTGCTTTAGCTACCCATCTTGATTTGAGGGGAGCGCTATTGCAGCTTGTTTCAGTTTGTACATTGGTTTTGCCACAGTTTGTAGAGGCATGTGCTTTTTTGAAATAAATGGTATAAAATCCATAAAGCAACGCAATGATAGCGATGGTCATAAATATTGGTTGATATTCAGATAGGATGCCGAGTTGAGAGGCTCCTATGCCGAACCATGCTAAAAATGCTGCCAAGAGCGGAAATCCGCAGACGCTTATCATGCCTAGAAAAGCGAATAGGGAAGACAATAATCCAATAATAACGCTTGGTGTTGTATTTTTCTTTTTCATATGTTCTCTTTTTTTCTTTTATGGATAAATAGTGCCAAGTAGTTTATTAGTAATACCAAAAGACCCAGTCCTACGATAATACCAGAATGTATTGCATGTAGTAAGGTTAAGTCTGCACTTTGACGGGTCAATATTGAATACCAAAGAAAGGGGCAAAAAACCCCTATCAATGCAATGTTACGACCTGTTTTTATGCCATTCTGGAATTTTTGTAATTTTGGGGGAGTGACTTTTTTGTGCCCCTTTAGTGTATTCATGCATTTTTTTGCAGCTATTGAATAGGGGCATGCATGAATGATGGATCTGATGATGGCAGTGAATGTTTTCATTTTGTTCTAAAAGAAAAAGTAAAAGATAAAGCCTCCTACCATTGCCATGGTTAATACCGATACAATAAATGCGGCGATGGCTTTGGGTTTCAGCATGGATGATATGATGGCAATTTCCGGTAGACTTGCACCTGTGCCGCCGATGATTAAGGCCATGGCTGCACCCATGCTCATTCCTTTTACAATCAGTGCTTTCAATATAGGTATGGCCATTTCTATTCGTAAATACAAAGGTATTCCGATGGTAGCAGCGATGGGAATGGCTAAAGGACTATCGCTACCCAAGTGTTTCTGAACCCAAGTGTCTGGCACAAAGATGGCCGAAACAGCACTGATTAGTGCACCTACCAATACGTAAGGAAAAATGCGCTTGAACAGTGCCCAGGCGAAGGTAAGTGCTTCTTTTAGTCTGGGATTTGACTCTATCGTTTGTCCGCAGGAGGGAGTGGCAACAGCGCTGCATCCAGATTCAATTGTTGGTTCAACCGAAGCGCATTTCAGTTGATCAAGGTCTTTGGGTACATTAGCGCCGCAAGAGGTGGGTTGGGGTGTGCATTTTGTGCTGCTTTCTTTTGAATTCAATTGAATTCTTTTTACTTCGTTTTTGAGTGATGTTTTTCCGGCGAGGGTACCCATTAATACTGAGCCTATGAAAACAACCAGAAAGTAAACCAAAGCAACTTTCCAACCGAAAACACCTAGGATAAATCCAACTACTACGAAATTGGCCAATGGGGCAGAAAGTAAAAATGAAAAAACCATCGAGAATGGAGCCCCCATTTCTACCATTCCCATGGATACAGGTACCATGGATGCACTGCAAAAAGGTGTTGGAATGCCTAGTAAAGCGCCCATTAAACCGCTGTACTTTCCTGTTTTGGATAGTCTCTTCTGTAACTTGTCCTGCGGAATAAATGCACGTATGACTCCTGTTAAAACCGAAACCAAGGCAATGATAAGCACCAATGCTACACCTACGTGTATAAACTCATTTAATGCTAAAGTTAATTTTTCATTCATAATTTTAATTTATTAAAAGTTATTATTTGTTATATGTGTAAAAGCGCATATGTGTATGTAAAAAAATAGGTTTAGCCTTTGAGGACTTAGGTTTTACTTAGTTTTTTGTATTTCACGAAGATGGAGTAATTGTTTACACTTGGTCATCTCAGTGTTCATTTTTGTTTCAGGGATAGATGAAAGGGCTTTTTGTATGAAATGTTGAAATTCATTTTGTGTTGGACATAGATAGTAAAATACCCATTTCCCTTCCTTTACTTCCTCAATGAGCGAAGCGTCTTTTAATACTCTTAAATGCCGCGATACATTATACTGGTGTTCATCAAGTACATCTACAATTTCTGAAACGCAGATTTTTTCATCGATATTGGTAAGTAACCATATGATTTTTAGCCTCGTTAAGTCTGATAAGGCTTTGAATATTTTACTATAGTCCTTCATTTTCATCTATTACTTTTGTTAGCAAAATATTTGTAGTTTTTCTGCTTAGTATAATTTGTTTTAGCGTTGATGTCGTATGTGTAAATACGCATATGATAATTTGTGGCAAAATTATAAATATTTTTTAAACCACCATATATTTTTCGATAATTGGAGTTTTCTTGCAAAGATTACATAGGTATTTGATGTTGATATTTTATAATCTCCAGCTTGCACCAACACTAAAATAGCTGACTCCAAAGCCTATTTCGGCAAATGCGCCTATATTCTGATTAAAGCCATAGCGGATACCAGCAAACAAATCATTGGCTAGTTTGGTCTTTCGGTCTTTTATATTTTTCTCTGTGTTGGGGTCTGTGTATTTTATAGATTCGAACTTAAGTCCCACAAAAGCACCGCTATACACATCAATGTTACTCCACTGGTCATTGTTGGTCAACTCAACCATGTCAAAGTGATAAACGGCTCTGGGCCCAATTAAAGTCTGACTAAAATCAACGGAAGGGTTGGGGTTTAAGAAGGTGTTGGTGTATTCTCCGCCAGCGATGGATAATAGTCCTCCTACACCAATATAGCCAACGCCAATTTTATCACTTAAGCCATACTCGTAGTGCAGTGTGATAGCAGGAGATTGGGAAGTGTATGTATTGTCATTCATAGAAGGTACACCAACAGCAATACCAATATCTTGTTTTTCAAATGTGAGAGGTTGTGCATGAGAAGCCATTGTAAGTAAAAACAGACTTAGTGTACTAATAATAATAATGTTTTTCATAATTTCAAATATTAAAGTGTGTGTTGTTTCGATGTTTTTATTATCTCTTTGATTGTTCTGTTAAAGGTTAATATAATTAGCTTAAGCCTAGAGATTAGCCTAAGGCAATTGAAAGCATCTGCTTGTTTTGAAATAAATAAACGGTTGAAATTACAATTTATTTATTTTGACTGAAAGTGTTTTCAAATTTCTTGCCAAGTGGAGCTAACTATTTATTAACTTTGCCGCCATCAAACACAAAAAATAGATATCATGTCGGTAGCGATGAATCGCCAAAAAAAGGTAACCACTCACGTATTGAGTGAGATGAAGCATAATAAGGAAAAGATTGCCATGTTAACAGCCTATGATTACTCTTTGGCTAAAATTGTGGATCAGGCTGGAGTTGATGTTATTCTGGTGGGTGATTCAGCATCGAATGTGATGGCGGGTTGGGAGACTACCTTGCCAATTACATTGGATCAGATGATATACCACGGAGCCTCTGTGGTACGAGCGGTTAACAGAGCATTGGTGGTGGTGGATATGCCTTTTGGTACTTACCAGGGAAACTCCAAAGAGGCTTTATCATCTGCCATAAGAATTATGAAAGAAACAGCCGCCGATTCGGTAAAACTTGAAGGTGGAGCTGAGGTCGTGGAATGTATTTCACGTATCTTGTCGGCAGGTATACCGGTGATGGGACACCTGGGCTTGACTCCTCAGTCGATTCATAAATTTGGTACCTATACCGTACGAGCCAAACAGGAGGAAGAAGCTAAAAAGCTGATTGAAGATGCACATCTGTTACAAGAAGTGGGGTGTTTTGCCATTGTATTGGAGAAAATTCCTGCCGAACTGGCACAAAGAGTGGCTGCGGAACTGACCATTCCGATTATCGGTATTGGTGCAGGAAGTGGGGTTGACGGACAAGTGTTGGTATTGCATGATATGCTTGGAATCAACCAAGAGTTTTCGCCGCGTTTCTTGAGAAGATATCATAATCTGTTTGCCGAAATAAGTGGTGCAGTGGGCAATTATATTCAGGATGTGAAATCAATTGATTTCCCCAATGAAAGAGAACAATATTAATAATATATCGGTAAATGGTTACCAGTGAATAATGAATAAAAAAACTGTTAACTGCTATCTGCTAACGCAAAATCATGGAAATACTTTTTGAAGATAATCATATTATAGCCGTTAATAAATCTAATTCTGAAATTGTTCAGGGTGATAAGACGGGCGATGAAGCCCTATCCGATAAGGTCAAGGCATATATAAAAGAGAAATACAATAAGCCTGGGGATGTGTATCTGGGCGTGGTGCATCGTATCGATCGTCCGGTAAGTGGAGTAGTGCTATTTGCACGTACTAGTAAAGCTGCTACGCGTTTGAGTAAGATGTTCCTGGATAAGGAGATTAAGAAGACTTATTGGGCCTTGGTGAAAAATCTCCCGGAACAGGATTCGGGTAAGCTTGTTCATTATTTAATTAAGAATCAAGAAAAAAACCGCTCTAGTGCATATGATACTCCTCGTAAAAAATCCAAAGAAGCGATTCTTAATTATACGCTGATTTCCAGTTCAGCTAATTACCATATGTTGGAAATTAATTTGGAGACAGGTAGACATCATCAGATTCGCTGTCAATTGGCTAAGATTGGATGCCCTATTCGTGGAGATTTGAAATATGGAGCACCACGTTCCAATAAGGGTGGAGGTATTAGCTTGCATGCCAAGAGGATAGAGTTTGAACATCCGGTGAAAAAAGAGTGGGTGGTCATTAATGCACCGGTGCCCAAAGAAGATCCTCTTTGGAGAGAGTTTGAAAATGTAATGTAAGTATGGGTATTAATCTATTGATATACAGGCTCTTAATCTAAATCTTTTCCGTAGAAAAATAGGGGTAGTAGATCTTTGGCACAATCAATGACCCATATCTCGGATTGACTGTCTAAAATAGTTTTAATATTGGTGTTGAAACGGGTTTCGGTTTCGATCATTACTTGTCGGCATGAACCACAGGGCGAAAGGGGACTGGGTATTATCTCTCCCTTTTTGATTGCTGTTACGGCCATTGTTTTAATGGCTATGTGCGGGTATTGTGCATTGGCCCAGAATATGGCTGTTCGTTCAGCGCAAAGGCCTGAAGGATAGGCCGCATTTTCCTGGTTATTGCCTGTTACGATCTCTCCGTTTTCAAGTAATAGAGCTGCTCCAACTTTGAAGTTTGAATAGGGGGCGTAAGATTTTTTGGCAGCTTCCCTGGCTTTGTGTAATAGCTCAATTTCTTCGTCGGGTAATGCCTTGATATTGGGGTACTGTTTTATTTCTGTGATAATTTTTAAGTGCTTCATGTTTTAGTATTTATTCCAAATGTAGTATTTGTGCAACATTATTACAATTTTTCGTTTTTATTAGTGGGGGATAATTCTTCAAAATTGATGTGGTCTTAGTTAGTGGCTGCAAGAAAAGGACTGTTTTTTCTGTCTTTGATAAGAAAGCTTCAAAGACAAGGCTTTCGATATTTTTGAAACCAAGGAGTTTACTGATTGTAAATGACTGTTTCAAAAATGAGAATAACGCAGTATTTGGCGCTTTCTTGCAAAGACTATGTATGACCATAATTCCGAAAAATGCATTATAAAAGTCTATTACACGTTGAAATGGCTTCAAAAGAAGTCACTTCGTTACTGTTCTTCAATTCACCATAGCTGGTACTATGCCTCTTCTTAGAAAAGCCTTTTTTTATTACTATTTCAACGCTCATGACGAAGTTCTAATACATCATCCGGCTTAAACTGATGAGAGAAATGCCACGGGGAAATCATCGTTTTTTTTATATTTGTCCATTCATCATTAAAATATTACAATGAAAAATATGCTTCGCTTGTCTATATTGATTGTTTTCTGTACAACTTCAGTGATCTTATTAGCACAAAGCAAAAGTCGTTCGCAATATATAGAGGAATATCACGAATTGGCCATAAAGGAAATGAATAGGGTGGGAATTCCAGCTAGTATCACCTTAGCCCAAGGGATGTTAGAGTCTGGTAATGGTAATTCTACCTTAGCCCGTAAGTCAAATAATCATTTTGGCATTAAATGTCATAACGATTGGAAAGGGAAAAGAGTCTATCATGATGATGACAGAAAAGGTGAGTGCTTTAGGAAGTATAAAACAGTTTATCAATCTTATATAGATCATTCTGATTTTTTAACCGGGAAACAGCGTTATGCCTCTTTGTTTGAATTGAAAACGACAGATTATAAGGGTTGGGCAAAGGGGCTGAAAAAGGCTGGTTATGCCACTGATCCTAAATATGCTCATCGGCTTATCGAAATTATTGAAGAGAACAACTTGGATCGTTTTGATCGGGGAGGTACTTTTGTGCGTAATAGTGACAGTGGAGCTAGTAAACCGGTGGTTAGAAGAACTTATAATGATGATTTTACCATAGATGCTTTTGGTAGTCACCAGGTTAAATTGAATAACGGAGTTAAGTATATTAGTGTACTTGATGGGGATTCTTTTGAAAAAATAAGTGAGGAGTTCGGTTTGAAGAGTTGGGAAGTGTATACTTATAATGACTTGCCTGATAATGCGAAAATTAAGACGTATAAATATCTGTACGTTCAACCTAAGCGCAATAAAGCTCATCGTAAGCATAATGTGCATAAGGTGAAGTCGGGTGAAACATTGCATTATGTGTCTCAAAAATATGGAGTTAAATTGAGTAGACTGTATAGATATAATAACCTTCGAAAAGGAGATAGGGTGAAAGAAGGGCAGTTTATTCAATTGCGAAGAAAGAAAAAATAAGGATGACTTATAAAAATTAAAGTGAAACAAAAGATATTTGAAAATATTCAGATATCTTTTGTCTTTTTACAGTAGCCCATAATTCATATGCCTATTAAATTTATATTTTGCTTATTATGGTTATCTCTTTCATTAAATGCGCAGGAGTTATCGGTACAACAAAAAGCATGGTTATACAGAATTACTCAGAGGACGGCTTGCTTAAATAGAAATTGGAGTCGGTATTTTGTTTATAATAAGCCTGTTATGCAGGAGGAGGCGGAGGGTGCTACGATTCAAGAACGCGGTTATGGCTTTCATATCTCTTCTTGGGATTCTTTGGAGCAGTCGATCATTCAAAATCCCGCGCTTTTACAAGTAGACTGGGAGGCGATTAGTCAATCATCTCCAGGTTTGGTATCCAATGCTGCAGTGAAACTTGCTTTGTGGGAACTGTATGTTGAGCTAAAAAATGGATACCAGGAGTCTCCTCCTTTTTCAATGAGTGAAGATGTGAATGTGATCTATCGGGAAATGATAGAGGCAATGCCCCGAAAAATGAAAAAAGGAGCTGTCTTGAAAGAGAAATATATGCCGGTATTTTACGATGTGATAAATCCTAGCTTGGGTTTTCGTCGTAAGTTAGCATCCTTGGAAAGTGTAAGTATGTTGACGGCGGAAGAAAAAAAGATTGTTTTTGATAGATGGCATCAGCTGATCAGTACACATGTGGATGAGAAATCAAGGCTTTATTTTCAGATTTTGCTTAAACGAAAGGTGTATTTCAAGGGTACCTTATTGGCGGTTGGCGATGGCAGCGGGTCGTCTGGTTTATTGGGTGAGAAAGAGAGTGGCGAAGCGGGTGCAGTGATAAATACAGGAACAGGAAAGGGAATAGGGCTTTTTACTTATAGAACAAAAAAGAATAAAAGCAGTGTTGTACCTGATTATCGTTCCGAGATTGATCTGGAGCTAGCCCCGGATGAACCTATGCTCTTACATCTAACATTATGGGGAATGGATTGGGATAAGCATCCTTTAGTGGTGGTTGAGACAGGTGAAAAGAGTTATTTGTTATTTGGTGCACCAGAGTTCTCTCCTGATCACAATAGGGTGGAAGGAACATCTTATTATGATAGAATTGAGGACTATAAGCAGCGTAAAGTGGATCGTGTTATTGGAGAACTCAATAAACAAGGTGGTTTGCTGGATATTTATAAAAAGGAAGAGCGGATGCGTGATGTTATCCAGACACAGATCGATTCTATTAACCTTGAGGTGGACTCGCTTCGTGAACTGGAGGAGAGCAATGAGCTAGCTATTCAAAACAGATTGTTTAAGAATAGTGTACACTTGGGTAATCTAAGTGATAAAGAACGGCGTTTAAAGGATTTGCAAAGTAAAATAAAAGCAGTATATAGTGAATTGAATAGCGCAGAGGATGAGGTGAAACGAATGTATGCTGCACTGGGTGACCATCCTCAGTCGTGGACAGAAAAGGATTCAGTATATATTTTTGAAGATGGTTCGTTTTATCATTTTAAAACACAGGATCTATTTCTTCTTGCGGATCAAGAAATGGATAATAGGGTTCGGGTGAAATTGTTGGCTGCCACTTATTCGATTTATAGTGACTCTAAGGATGAGGTACAGTTGTATGTGAATATTACGGGAGGTGTTTCTGAATACTTGAAGGAGTACGAAAAAAAGATGAAGCCCGTATCTGATCCAGATACTATTGTGTGTAAATCCTATTACTTTGATCCTAATGCGTACCGTGCTTCGGTGTTTTTTACAGTTGAAGAATCTAGGGCTATTGCAGAATTAGGAAAGCGGGTGCTGGGTAATGAAAAGCAGGTTCGTTTTATCCTTGTGGCTCATGGTGTTGATTCTCTTTCTCAGTCCATTGGGATGGATGGAAGGGGTACTTATGATGTTAAAAAGAATTTAGCTAGTTATCGAAAATCCAGAAGGGTTGACATTCAGATTGTTGAGTGTGACAAGGAGTTTGTTGTTCGCATCTCTGGATTTGCTGATCGAGGAAGGACGAGTTTGTTGGGATTGCCAAAAGATGTGAAGAGCCGATTGGTTGGATTAATGAATGTGGAGCAGTCGTGGAATCCGGCTTTGAGCGCATTGCGTGTGCTTTCTGTGGTTCGAGAGATTGAAAAGCTTACCGGTTTATCGCTGAGGACTGAAAAGATTGTGTGTTTGCCAATGGGTAAGTGTTTGCCCGTGGAGGTATTTTAAATCTGGCGGAAGAATCGTTGTAAAAGAAAATGCATTAAAACGACCTGCATTTGGTATTACAAGTCGTTTGTGTGGTGGTGTTTTTTAAGATTGGGAGATCTGGTATGTGTGGAGTTCTTTAAATCCATTCAAGAACTCTTTAGCACTCATTCGTTTTTTTCCTGCCAATTGAAGGGTTTTTATCAACAAAGAGCCTCCGTTTCCGGCTATGCAAATACGGGATTTGCCGTCGGTGCTTATGGTGCCAATCTTCTGGGATTGATCGCTGATGATTTCTGTCTCAAAAATTTTGAGTCCTGTTTTTTGATGGTTGTTATCTGATATTTCGGTCCAGGCTGCAGGGTAAGGGCTGAGGCCTCTTATTTTATTGTGTACTTTATCTATAGGTTGGTGCCAATCGATCTTACAATCTTCTTTGAAGATTTTTGGAGCTGGATTGAGGGGCGTGTTGGCGCTAATCAGTTCAGATTGTGGTTTGGTTTCTATGGTGCCTGTACATATTTTGTCTGTTGTTTCTAGAACCAGGCTGGCACCCAGAATCATCATCCTGTCATGAATCGTTCCAGCATTGTCATCAGGACCTATGGGCATTCTTTTTTGATCGATGATGTTACCTGTATCAATTTCGTGCTGTAAAAAGAATGTGGTTACTCCCGTTTCCAGGTCGCCATTTATAACCGCCCAGTTGATGGGTGCTGCACCTCGGTATTGTGGTAATAAGGACCCATGTAAGTTAAACGTGCCTAGGGGAGGCATGCTCCATACCGTTTCTGGAAGCATCCTAAAGGCTACAATTATTTGTAAGTCTGCGTTTAGAGCCTTTAGTTCTTCTAGGAATGAAGGAGCCTTTAGTTTTTCGGGCTGAAGAATGTGTATTCCTTGCGCCAGCGCATAATCCTTTACCGGTGATGTTTTTATCTTTTGTCCCCGCCCAGCAGGCTTATCGGGTACTGTCACCACTCCAACAACATTATATTTGTTTTCAACAAGAATCTTCAGGCTTTCCACCGCAAACTCCGGAGTGCCCATAAATACGATTCTTAGATCTTCTTTGTTAATAGCCATCTTTTGAATTCATTTTTAATACAACTACTTTAAGGTAGTATTTCCTTTTTGATGTGTGGGATGATACGGACAGTGTTTGCATCCATTACCACAACAATAGCCTCGTTCAGACAAATATTTTTTTGTCATGATTCTAAAACCACGCGGATCCATGATAAAATCCACTCCTTCTTTTAAGGGTTTTTGCGGATAATAGTCGTCAATATAATCCATTCTTTTTTTGCAAAGATAGAAAAATAGCTAGAAGCCACTAGTTAATGTTGATGCACTATTATTTTTGTGCAAAATGCCTCATAAACTGAATTCTTAGGTATCCGGCTGGATTTATGGCTCTTGATTGACTGAGCATTCCTTTTATTTGTTCTACAGTGGTAAAATCTTTCTCAGTCATCCAGTTTTTTAATTCAGTTAACATTCGTTGAATTTGTTCAAAACCATTTTGGTAAAGTGTGGAGGCTACTTGAACGCTGGATGCACCGGCCAAAAGCATTTTTATTAAGGTCTGGCCGTCATGAATGCCAGTTGATGCAGCTATATCACAATCAATACGATCACTCATAATAGCCACCCATCTTAAGGGTAATACGTAATCTGTTGAAGCACTGAATTTGTTGGCGGGAATAATATCAAATGATTCAATATCTATGTCGGGAGAGTATAGCTTATTAAACAAAACAATACCGTTTACTCCTGCGTTGGAGAAGCGGGTAAGCATGGCTGCTAGGTTTGAGAAATATGGACTTATTTTAATTGAAATAGGGATGGAGACTTCTTTTTTAACAGCATTGATAATATCAAAATATACTTTTTCGTTTTCTGCACTTGTTAATTCTGGATCCGAAGGTAAAATGGATATGTTTAATTCTAGTGCATCTGCACCTGCATCTTCAAGCGATTTTGCAAAGTAAGGCCAGTTGTGTGCTGTTAGGCAGTTAATGCTGGCTATAATAGGTATTTGTGTGTTTTGTTTACAATCAACAATCAGTTTCAGATATTGTGTAAGGGTATCTTCTACATCAGAGTTCTCATAGAACTCCATGGTTTCCGGATATAAGTGGTTTTCGGATTGCATCTTGTTTAAGGCATGTTCCATCTCGGTGACGATCTCTTCTTCAAACAAAGATTTTAGAACTACAGCTCCGGCACCATTTTTTTCTAGTTCTACAATGTCTTGTAAGGAGTTGGTGAGTCCTGAAGCTGCTGCAATAATAGGACTTTTGAGTTTAAGCCCCATGTAAGAGGTAGATAAATCTAGCATAATTGTATATTTGAATGAATTTAAAGATATCCTAAATTAAACATTATTTTATAGATGAAGTAAGATTTAAGTCATCTATTTGATTGAAAAAATGATTTTAAAAGTATGGACTGTAAAGATATATATAGGGTAGTGGGTCTGATGAGTGGAACCTCACTGGATGGTTTGGATTTGGTCTTGTGTGAATTCGAGCGTTTAAAGAGTGGTTGGGATTTTAATATGTATGATGGTAAGACTGTGAGGTATGATGAGCAAATGAAGCGCGAGCTGTCCAATGCTCAGGATTTAAGCGCATATCATTTTGTGGAACTGCATAAACGGTTTGGTGCATTTATGGGACAAGAGGTTGCGAAATTTGTTTCGGGTGTCAGTGGAATTGATTTTGTGGCTTCACATGGACATACCGTTTTTCATGAACCGGACAAGAATGTTACCTTTCAGATCGGATGTGGAGCTCACATTGCGGCAGAGTGCGGGTTGAACGTGGTTTCGGACTTTAGAACATTAGATATTGCATTGGGTGGTCAAGGGGCTCCTTTGGTTCCAATAGGTGATAAGCTTCTGTTTGGACAATATGGGGCTTGCGTTAATTTAGGGGGGTTTGCGAATATTTCATTTGATAAAAAGGACAAAAGGATAGCCTTTGATATTTGTCCGCTGAATATTGTTTTAAATGATATGGTGAGCCGAAAGTATGGATTGACTTTTGATGTGGGGGGCAAAATAGGGGCACAGGGACATGTTGTTGATAAATTGCTGAAAGAATTGAATCAGCTGGATTATTATCAGCTTTCGGAACCAAAGTCATTGGCCAGAGAATGGGTAGAGCGATTTTTAACTCCCCTGTTTAATGAGTATGAAAGTATTGATGCAAGGGATATGTTGGCCACGTGTTATTGGCATTTTGCTAAACAGATTGCAAACGTTTTAAATGAGAATAGAATTGAAAGTGCCCTTTTTACCGGAGGAGGAACCTTTAATACCCATTTGATGAATTTGATCGAAGATTTATCGGACGCAAAAATCGTTATTCCAAGGAAGGAAGTTATTGATTTTAAAGAGGCTTTGATTTTTGCATTTCTTGGCGTGTTACGTATGGAGCGACAGGTTAATTGCTTGTCGTCAGTTACGGGTGCATCTGTTGATAATATAGGGGGGAATGTGTTTTGTAGATAATATGAAATACCCTAAAGGATCTGAAATAAAGAAGACCAGGTTATCGTGAGAAAACCTGGTCTAATGTCTTTATAAGAATCTTTACAAGAAGACTTATTTTTTATCGTATTTAAAAAACTCCAAATTGTGCCCCATTTTCTCTTTTTTGGTTTTCATATAAAATTCGTTATATGGGTTTGGTTTTATTTCGATAGGTATGTTTTCCACTACTTCAAGACCATAGCCTTGTAGTCCAATTCTTTTGATTGGGTTGTTACTCATTAGTTTCATTTTGCAAACACCTAGCTCTCGGAGTATTTGTGCACCTACACCATAATCTCTTTCGTCGGCTTCAAACCCAAGTTCAACATTGGCATCAACTGTATCCAGCCCCTCTTCTTGTAGTTTGTAGGCTTTGATCTTGTTCATTAGGCCTATGCCTCTGCCTTCTTGATTCATGTAAACGATTACACCTTTCCCTTCTTTTTCAATGGTTCTCATGGCTTTATGGAGTTGCTCGCCGCATTCGCATCGTTTTGAATGGAAAATATCTCCCGTGGCACAAGAAGAATGTACGCGCACTAAGATGGGTTCATCTGCTTTCCATTCTCCTTTTATCAAGGCCATGTGTTCAAGACCATTGGACTTTTGTTTGAAAGGAATAAATTGAAAGTTACCATATTCAGTGGGCATATTTACTTGAACGCCTTTTATTACCAGACTTTCTTTTTTTAGTCTGTAGGCAATCAAATCCTTGATAGTGATAATTTTTAAATTGAATTTTTGGGCTATTTCGGTAAGTTGAGGAAGGCGAGCCATTGTTCCGTCTTCGTTCATAATCTCTACTAAAACACCCACAGGAGAAAGACCTGCTAACCTAGCCAGATCAACGGCTGCTTCTGTATGACCTGCTCTTCGGAGCACACCTCGTTCTTTTGCTTTTAAAGGGAAGATGTGTCCAGGCCTTCCTAAATCCTCAGGTGTGGTTTGAGGATCACAAAGAGATAGGATTGTTTTTGCTCTGTCTGAAACTGAAATACCCGTGCTACAGCCTTGTCCTATTAGGTCAACAGAAACAGTAAACGGTGTAGCGTGCAGAGCTGTGTTTTTACCTACCATTAGCTCCAGATCCAGTTCTTCGCAACGTTTTTCGGTAATGGGCGCGCAAATTAAGCCGCGACCATGTGTTGCCATAAAGTTTACCTTTTCAGGTGTCATTAACTCTCCGGCAGCAATAAAATCTCCCTCGTTCTCTCTGTCTTCATCGTCAACGACAATGATTAATTCTCCTTTTTTGATGGCTTCAATAGCCTCTTCAATAGTGTTTAATTGATATGTTTTATCGCTCATGGCAACAATATTGTATATTATAGAATAGTTGTTTTTTAGGCTTGCAAAGGTAATTAAATATTTAAGCCTCGGCAATGAAATAACTCAAAGCCTATATATTTCGCAGGTGCTTTTTCTTCTTTTTCTTCTTAAGTCGTCCAAATAATTTTTGGAAAAAGATTATGTAGGCGTCTGAATTTAAGATGGCTGAGTCGGTGGCCGCTTTGTATGTTAAGAAAACTCCTATGGGAAATAATACAACGGATGATAACCACATGCCCATATATGGAGGCCAAACTTCTTCTTTACTCGCTTTTAATCCAAAAGTGTCGATGATGTAGTATACGATAAAGAATAATACAGAAATGACCACAGGCATGCCTAGTCCGCCTTTTCGAATAATTGCACCTAGTGGGGCGCCAATGAAAAAGAAAATAAAACAGGCGAAGGATAAAGTGAACTTTCGATGCCATTCTATTTTGTGGCGAACCAGATGATAGTCAACTTTGTCTATTTTGATGAGCTGTTCGTCTATTTGTGCCTTGGTGTCGCGGGCTCGTCTTACCGCATTTTCAAGAATCATGACTTTTTTTTGTGCGTCAAGTGTTTCAAACACACTGTCTATATTGGCAATTGGAAAATTTTCTATTAGGCTTTGATTGAGCTGCTGTTTTAGTGTTGAATCTGCCACTGCATTCTTATCTATCTTTTGTTTTATTTTTCGCTTTGTAGCTTTGTTCTGAACAAAGTAATTGCTCTGAATGCGGGGCTTTAATTTTTCTATTTGTTTGTCTCTTTGCTGTTGCAGGGAGTCGGAGTCGTGCCCCAACTGTGCCAGATTTTTCATTCTGTTGTGGCCCTTGAACAGCCCTTCGTCATAACGGCTGAAATCCATTCCTTGCATGGGAATTAATGCTACTTGTTTTTTGAAATGATCTACCCTAAATTGTTGCTTGTCTCTTTTTCTGATGTTCCTCTTTTGTCGGTCAGCGTTTTCGTCGTAGGTAATGCCATCCCATAGTGTTAACTTTAAGAATTTTTTGTCATCGGAAAAATCCAGCTTCCCTGAATCAGCAATGGTGACATTACTATTTTTAGCAAGCTTATTTCTGTGATCGTAAATCATAATGTCGTAGAGCATATCATTGGTCTTCGACTTTTTTTCTATTTTGATGCTGAAATTTGTGAGTCCGTCGTAAAATATTTTTTCTTTGATGTCAAATTCCGGACTGGCTTGACGTACAGAATATAAAAGGCTGTATAGTTTTAGGTTGGCAACTGGTAGTATGTTGTTAGAGAATTTGAAAGCTCCAATACAAACGATGACGGTGAATATGATCAGTGGAGCCATTATGCGGGGTAATGAAATTCCGGCTGATTTAAGTGCCGTTAATTCATAGTTTTCTCCCAAATTACCAAACGACATCAATGAGGCCAATAGTATGGCCAGAGGTAAGGCCATTGGTACCACCTGTAGTGAGGCGTAAAACATTAGTTCTGCCAATACGTTTACTTCTAAGCCTTTGCCAACCAGGTCGTCTACATATCTCCATAGAAATTGCATCACCAATATAAAAAGCGAAATAAAAAAGGTCATGATGAGTGGACTCAAATAACTTTTTAAGATGAAAATATGCAGTCGCTTCATTTTTTCTGTTTTGTTTTTTTGCTGTCGATATGCATGAATAATGCCAAAAAAAAAGCATTCTTGGAATTGGTAAAGTTCCAGAATGCAAAGTTAATTTAAAATTTTAATGTTTGGTAAGAAATTAAACAGAGCCTAAACCATGTTTAAGTTGATCTATCTGCTGGTTCCATAGTTCAATGGAATCTTCTTTTTCATCATTTTCGATAAAGTCGGTTACCACAAGAGCTGTTTCTCCGGTTATTTCATCTACATTGATGCTAAATTCAAAATAAGTATTTTCTTCTTCGTCATCCGTCCAATGAAAACGGATATGTTTGTTGTCTTTTTTGGAAATTAACTTGGCTTCTTGTCCGGTTCCTTCCCATATGAAAGTATATTTATCTCCTTTTACATTTACATCATCAGCAAACCATTCCGAGAGTCCGCTTGGGGTAGATAAGCGGTTGAACAAGATGGAAGGCGAAGTTTTAATAATGAATTCAAGCTCAATTTTTTCTTTTAGTTCTGCCATTGCATAAATTATTGTTGGGTTAAATGTACCGCGTACAATATAGTATATTTAACGCTATTTACGAAACCAGCTATTTATTTATTCTGCGTCTCGTAATAGTATCTTCTTCTTCTTTGTTGTTTTAATGTTTGTAATAATGTTCTCTTATATAGGGTAATAGAGAGTCTGATTGCTAAATTACGTGATAAATTTTGGATCTGTCAATAGCAATAGCCTTTTAATTGTTCTATTCCATTACTTTTGTGTGCAAATTTGAATGTGAATGAATGCGAAAAATAGAAAATCACTGCGCTTATTGTTGGTGTATACGCTATGTGCTTTATTGTTGGTTGCGCCTATATTTATTTTACCCATACGGCAAATAGCCGTTTTTCAGGGCGCCTGGGTACGTGTTTTGATATGGATAACAAATACAGGGGGTACCTGGGGCATAGGATTGTTGTTGCTCGTGTGTTCCTTTTTGCTTGGTTGGGAAGGAGTGCTTAGGGTTAAATTGCTGAATGTTTGTCGTTTGTTTTTTCTTTTGTCTTTTTTTGTTGGGTCTACAGCCTTGGTAAACGAGCTTTTAATAAAAGAGCAATTGAAAATTCATAGACCCAGCATCCGGTTTTTAGAAAAGGAAATTGGACTCAACGCTGATGGCTTTTACCAACAGGAGAATAAGCAATTGAGAAGGGAGTATTTAAAAAAATATTTATTGGATCGCAAAAGTCAGAAAATAAAGGTGAAAGGGGCGTGTTTAAATGATGATGTATTACAGGTGTGGATTAAAGAGGCAGGCTATTCTTTCCCTTCAGGGCATACTGTGTCTGCTTTTTTGGTGACTATATTGCTTGGGTATTTGATAATTGTTAGAAAGGGGAGTTTATATAAGTATTGGCTTGTCGTATTGTTTATGTGGGCTGTTGTGATTGCTTATTCGAGGGTAGTCTTGGGCGTGCATACTCCGGTAGATGTTTTTGGGGGAGCCGTATGGGGTAGTGTAATTAGTTTTGGGTTAATATTGTCTGGTTCGTTAAAAAGCGTCTTTGTCAACAAGGAGCCCCTTAAAAAAATAGGGTAATAAAAAAGGACAGATTAAAAAAATCTGTCCTTTACCCTTAATTCAGCTAACTAAATCCAAGTTTTATGAAAAATCCCTGATGCAAATATGTGCAATAATGTTAGATGTTTTGAGTTAAGAATGGTTAAATAATGTTATTAGATGAATCGTAGCATGTCGAAGTAATAATTTAGTATGGGGGATAGATATTTTTTATGAAGAAAAATATCGTCTTACATTGATATTAGAATGTTCATGCCCTGCTTGTTGAACGCTTGTCGTGAGTAGGGTACTTGTTATAAGTTTTCTTCTTTATCGTGTTTGTCGTCCAGTTTCTTTTGTAATAAATAGTAAACCAATAAACTTGCTCCTCCAATGATAAATACAGGAGCTAGGTAAGCAACGGTTTCGTCTATGCTGGTGTTGTGTGCTAGATATTCGCCGATCAATAGACCAAAACCAATACCTATAGATAAAATGCCAAATTTTAGGGCCTGGCTTACCAATGGCTTATGATGACCTTGGTTAAATAGGGAGGCATCTTTTCCTGCTGCTATCAGCGATGTTCTTTCTATTCTTCTATTTTTATAGTAAGAAGTCATGATGATCATGGTGAAAATGCCGGTAAATAATACGATGGGAACTAATATATCGTCCATAGTGAATTGATTATTGAGTTTTTTATATGTTTCTATTACTTTAGACTACGTGATGAAAATACTGGTTACATTATTTTAAAGAAAAAAGATGCGAAAATTGAATACTTTTGAATTATGGTTATAGAACAAGCAAAGGAAATACTGAAGGATATTTTTGGCTATAGCAGTTTTCGCCCAATGCAAGAGAAGGTAATTGAGGCAGCTTTAAACAAGAAGGATTGTTTGGTTTTGATGCCAACGGGAGGAGGGAAGTCAATTTGTTTTCAAATACCAGCATTGGCATTGTCTGGTGTTACCATTGTTGTATCTCCGCTTATTGCTTTGATGAAAGATCAGGTGGAAGCATTGAAGGTAAATGGTGTAAGTGCTGAATATTTAAATAGTTCTTTGTCTGAACAGGAACAGTCTGTTATCATAGAGCGTTTACACAAGGGAGATATAAAACTGTTGTATGTTTCTCCTGAAAAGATGAATTCGGAGAGCTTTTACTATATTATGCTGCAAGTTAATGTGAATTTGATCGCTATTGACGAGGCGCATTGTATCTCCTCGTGGGGGCATGATTTTAGGCCGGATTATAAAAAATTGGGGTATCTAAAAAAACAGTTTAAGGATGTGCCTATTATGGCCTTGACAGCCACGGCGGATCCGTTGACTCAGAATGATATTGCCATTCAGCTAAGGCTTAGTAAACCTAAAATTTTTAAAGATTCGTTTAGTAGACCGAATATTTTTATTGAAGCGCGTCCTGCTTATAAGCGTAAAGAGGTTATTCTAGATTTCATACAGGAACGGGAAGATGAGTCAGGTATTGTGTATTGCTTAAGTAAGAAGAATACCGAAGATTTATCGCGTTTTTTACGAAGCAATGGTGTGTCTTCTGGTTTTTATCATGCTGGTATGGATCCTTCTCTTCGTAATAGAGTACAAAATGACTTTATTAATGATAGAATAAAGGTAGTTTGTGCCACCATTGCATTTGGTATGGGTATTGATAAATCCAATGTGAGATGGGTTATTCATCATAATT
The DNA here is from genome assembly GCF_000517085.1 of Saccharicrinis fermentans DSM 9555 = JCM 21142. Classification (NCBI taxonomy): domain Bacteria; kingdom Pseudomonadati; phylum Bacteroidota; class Bacteroidia; order Marinilabiliales; family Marinilabiliaceae; genus Saccharicrinis; species Saccharicrinis fermentans. Next base: position 237,303 of record NZ_KI912107.1, read on the forward strand.
TGCCCAAGAACATCGAAGGTTATTACCAGGAGATTGGTCGGAGCGGGAGAGACGGGATGCCAGCACATGCTCTTTTGTTTTATGGTTATCAGGATTATAAAGTTCTGTCCAGCTTCAATGAGGAGTCGGAGCGGAAGGTGATATTAAATGCGCGATTAGATCGAATGTTGCATTTTGCAGAATCTAATCATTGTCGCCGAAAATTGTTGCTCAATTATTTTGGGGAATGGACCATGGATAATTGTGGGGAGTGTGATAATTGCAAAGGTAGTCCTTCTTTATTCGACGGAACTGTTTTGGCTCAAAAAGCTTTGTCGGCAGTGGCTAGATTGCGGGGGCGATTGCCTAAGGAGTTGTTGCCGAAGGTGATGACCGGAGATCGTACTCCGGATGTTGTGGCTGGTGGCTTTGATGTGATTAAAACTTTTGGAGCGGGGGCTGATGTTTCCGGTGATGATTGGGAAAGGATTGTTAATCAGTTGGTGAGTTTAGGTTATCTTAAGGTAGAATATCAGTTGGGTAGTATACTGGCTTTAACTCCTTTAAGTGATAAAGTGCTTTTTGAAGGTAAAACAGTGATGCTACATCGTTTGAATGAGAAGATTAAAAGAGCAAAAAAAGTTACGAGAAAAAAACAAATTACAGCGAGCTCGTTTGATCAAGAGAAAGGGTTGTTTGAAAGGTTACGTCAGCTTCGGCGGTCAATGGCTGTGGAACAGGGAGTCCCTCCTTATATTTTGTTTTCTGATGCTACGCTTTCGGAAATGGTTGAACGTCGGCCTACCAACGAATGGGAAATGAAAGATATATCGGGTGTGGGGAATACTAAGTGGGAGAGATATGGGCAAGCTTTTGTGGATGAGATTTTGGCGTTTATGCAGCAAAAAAATAAGAAGGCCGTCCCCGTTTATATGAAGACGTTAGAGCTATATAAACAAGGGCTTTCTCCTGAAGTAATCGCTGCACGTGCGGGGGTGAATATTATTACTGTTTATTCTCACCTGGCCACCTTGTTTGAAAAGGGGGAAGAGGTGGATATTGAACAGTATGTGATGCCATACGAATTGACAGAGATTGAGAAGATTGTTCAACGAAATCCTGGTTTTTCGTTACAGGAAATATTTGAAGCTACCAACCGGCAAATACCTCATCATATTATTCGGTTGTCAATGAGTTTGTTAAAAAAAAGAAGGTGATTTGTATTATAAATACGCATTATGCACAATGCATGAATAAATTAGATTAGGGTGTGTTGTCAACTTTTATTTTTGGTTTCTCTAGGGTAATACGAAAGCTAAAGTCTTTGTCGTCCATCTCATCTGCGGTAGAGAATTTTATCTTTTTATTAAGGTAGCCTTTGGCGGCCACTAGAAATACATAATCAGTGTCGGGTTTTAATTTTACTTTGAAAGTGCCATCGTTGGGGGTGTTTATTTTTAAGGTTGTGCCATCGCTGCCAATGAGTCTTAGGTAGGCACCATCAACAACTTCATTGTTTGCATTTTTAATGACGCCGTTAAGGGTGAAGTGTAGCTTAGGAAGGATGAAATGGTATAGGTTATCGATTCCTTTGGAGCTACCGCGAGAAGAGGAGAGTATTCCTTCTTCTTGTGTGCCTTTAAATGTAATGCCAAAATCGTCGGATATGCTATTGATGGGTGCACCCATGTTAGTTACTATCCATTCTTTTTCTTCGTCGGGGATAGCTTTGAAGATATCAAGGCCTCCAAAACCAATGTGGGTGTCAGAACTAAAATAGAGTGTACCATCTTCTCTCATATAGGGAAACATCTCGTCGCCTTTGGTGTTGATAGCAGAACCTAGATTCTGAGGTTCGCTCCAGGTGCCGTCTTTTGTTTGCTGTGTTCTCCATATGTCCTTGCCTCCAAATCCGCCATCTCTGTCACTCACAAAATATAAGAAATCACCATTGGTGTCAATGGCAGGATGAGCCACTACTAGACTGTCTTCGCCAATAATAATAGCTTCGGGTTCAGACCATTTACCGCCACTCCGTGTACAGTATACGATCTCTGTACCCATTGGTTTTTCGTTGTCGAAACGACAGCGTGTGTAGTAAAGTGTTTTGCCATCTGCACTTACATTGGGTGCTCCATCGTCAAAGGAAGGGTTGTTTATAGGTTCTTCAAAGGCCTCCGGATCGGACCACTCTCCTTTACTGTCTATTTTTGAATAGTAAAGGGAGGATGTGCCTTGTCCTGTAATCTTGTTTTTTCTTCTTCTTTTAGCTTCGGTACGCATTGATGAAAATATTACATAGTCATAGGAGTTGCCGGCATATGCAGGAGAAAAATCACTGAACTTGCTATTCAATTTTTTAATTTTTTCAATCATGTAGCGATTCTCCTTAGGCTCTTTTTGCATCATCATACATGATGCTAAACCTTTTTGTGCCCGAGTGTCTGTGGGTACTTGGTCTAGGTATGTTTCGTATACAGGAATAGCTTTGTCGTATTTGGCAGCTTTACGGTATGATTCAGCCATGTATAATTGGGCTTCACGAACCGGATAATTATAACGTATGGCTTTAGAATAGGCAGAGGCTGCCTTGGTGGGTTTATTGGTAATTCGGTAACATTCACCCATGTAATAGGAGTATTCTCCTTTGTTGTATTTGTTTTTTTCTCTAGTATAGGTGCGTTTGTATAATTCGGCAGCTCTAGTGTATTCGCCAATTTCAAAGGCTTTTTTTGCTTGTGAGATCTTCTTTCCTCCTGAGCATTCCCAAAAAAGAAGAGGCAGGATGATAATATATGAGGCGTAATATTTTATTTTCATTTTTAAAACTTACTAGGGCTTGATATCGTGTGTCTGTTTGTGTTGATGTCTTACAAGCTGTTGTTTTGTTTTACTGGATAAATAACGAACTGTAAAAGTAGCTTAAAATAGTTTGTTATAAAAACGAAAATGTGAATGGTTTATTTTGTTGTATTCAGGTTATCTGTTGTTTGGTTTTTATTTCTCTAGCCATGCTCTCTTTGAAGTGAAGGACTTTGGCGCTCAAATGACCGCCAAAGAATGATTGTGTTGTTATATTTTAGTGTTTGGGGATATATAAAGTTTAATGTCTTCTTCTATGTTTTGGGTTATAACTTTTTCTTTAGAAATAAGAGAGATATTAGTATATTTAATGGAAGAGACATCTTGTGGAGGCTCTTGCATCCATACTTTTGTAGCCTTAAAGGTGTATTTATATCCTCTCTCGTAGTTAAAGTTGAGATCTTCGAAAATGATGTCAACCATCATCTGCTTTTTATCACCATTGTCGCTATCTGAGAAAATCAAAGGTTGGGTCCAAACGTCACTCATGATGCTGGTTCCGTATCCTGTTTCGGGATAGATTGTAATTTTCACATTTTTCTTTTTGTCATTTTCTTCGTCTTTTAAACAGCTGTTAAAAATTAAGCCCAATAGAATTGCCGAAATAAGTAAATGTAGTTTGTCCATTTTATTTTATATTTTAACGAATAGTAAAGTGTAGATGCTAATATTTTTAATTAGTTGCGTTTCTGGTATGGTTCGGAGTTGTGTTACAACTCGATCGTAAAGATTCTCGCCAACGCTGGCCATGGCTATTGTTCTGGCCAATCCTGCGGTCTTTTTACTGATTGTTGGGCGTTTAAATGGGGATTATTCATTTATTGAGAAATGTTGAATTTGGTTTTCGCTAAATTGCAACCTTCTATGCTTTACTTGATGCTATTTCAAAATTGAACTTTCCTCATATGTCCTTTTAACTCGGGAAGGTATATTTTAAAAGGACCTCATGATAACTGCGTCATTGTCATTGCCATAAAAAGAACCAAAAAGGTCTAGAACATTAGATCGCTACCTCCCCTGCAGCGACCAACCCAAATGATGTATTAGAACTTCGTAATAGATTTTCTAATGCAGCTTTTTGGTTATCTTTCCGTCCGGCACACATTTCTTTCGCGCTAGGCCAATAGCACTACCACCTCAAGTGCGCCCAGAAACCCGGATGATGTATTAGAACTTCGTTATGAGCGTTGAAATGGCAATAAAAGAAGGCTTTTCTGAGACGAGGCATAGCACCAGCTATGGTGAGTTGAAGAAAAAGTAACGAAGTGACTTCTTTTGAAGCCATTTAAAGGCGTAATAGATTTTCTAATGCATTTTCCGGGTTCATAGCTTTCTCGCCAACGCCGGCCACGGCTATTGTTCTGGCCAACCCTGCGGTCTTTATTTTGAAAGTTGGGTATTTAAATGGGGATTACTTATTGATTGAGAATTACGAAATATGGTTAGGGATGAGTTGTAACTACTTTTGTTTTACTTGAATATGGTCTATAAATTGGAAATTATAGTTTACAAAGCGAGAGTACTACCTCTACTTATATGACATATATCTTGCTCCTTAAATTTCTATATATGTTCTTTTTATTCGGGAAGGTTTAATCTTCAAAGGCGCTCATGATCAGGCTTCGCCGAATTACTCGGGGAGGTTTATTTTTAAAGGTCCTCATGAATAAGCTTCGCTAATTTATCATTGCCATAAAAAGAACCCAAAAGGTCTAGAACAATAGATCACTACCTGCCCTGCATCAACTTCCCTTTCCGTCCGGCGCACTACGACCTCAAGTGCGCCCAGAAACCCGGATGATGTATTAGAACTTCGTTATGAGCGTTGAAATGGCAATAAAAGAAGGCTTTTCTGAGACGAGGCATAGCACCAGCTATGGTGAGTTGAAGAAAAGTAACGAAGTGACTTCTTTTGAAGCCATTTAAAGGCGTAATAGATTTTCTAATGCATTTTCCGGGTTCATAGCTTCTCGCCAACGCCGGCCACGGCTATTGTTCTGGCCTGCCCTGCGGTCTTTTACTGATAGTTCCATATACGAATGGAAGATATCTATTAAATGAGAAATACAACTCCACGACTTTACCGGCTCGCCAACCTAACAAGCTAACAAGCTAACAACTTCAATAACTTAACAACTCGCCACCATCAAGATTCTCGCCAACGCCGGCCCCGGGGCTATTGTTCTGGCCAGCCCTGCGGTCGTTATATTTGTGGTTGTCTATTCAAATGTGAATTACTCATTTATCGGGAGCTATTGAATATCGTTATGGATAAGTTGTAAAGACTTTCGTTATACTTGAAATTACTATTAAAATAGAATATCAACACCCTTAACTTCAAATCCTTAGTTTAAAAGTGTCAGTGCTAAAAATTGGGTATAAATGTTGTTTATAGTTGTCATGCAAATATTTTTGTTGATTTGAATAAGAAGAATTTTACATCAACAACACCTCTGAATTGTCTTCTGAAATCCTTTACTTTTGTATTGAAAGATTCTGCTGCTGCATTGGTACTTCTGTTATCGAAGAAATTAATGATGTTCTGATAATTATTCTCAAAGGTTCTTCTGAGAATTTGAAAAGAATCTATATCTGTTAATTCTATTTGATTAAACCATTGTGCCAGATGAGTCATGGCAACGGGTTTAGTAATATTTCGGCTGTAAATAAGATACAGATGATGTGATAAATCATAGGTTTGTTCTATGTCTGGATACACATTGAATAAGATATTGGCTCGTTTTTTACTTGGGGAGGCTTTGTTTTCTGAGGTTGCGTGTGGTTTGATGAAATTAAAAAAAGCACATAAATTTTGAATTTATGTGCTTTCAGTCAATTATCTGACTTCTTTTGTGATTCAGCTGGGGTTCGAACCCAGGACCCCATCCTTAAAAGGGATGTGCTCTACCAGCTGAGCTACTGAATCATCCTGCTATATCGGTTTTCCCGATTTTATCTTTAAGACATCTTTATGCCCATTTTTTTTAATTGTGATTCAGCTGGGGTTCGAACCCAGGACCCCATCCTTAAAAGGGATGTGCTCTACCAGCTGAGCTACTGAATCATCCTATTGTATCGGTTTTCCCGATCTTTTCTTCCAAGACAACTTTATGTCTTTTTTTAATTGTGATTCAGCTGGGGTTCGAACCCAGGACCCCATCCTTAAAAGGGATGTGCTCTACCAGCTGAGCTACTGAATCTCCTTGTTGCGCTCGTCTTATTTCGTTAACGCGGATGCAAAAGTAGATGATTTTTCTTAAATCCCAAATTTATTTAAAGTTTTTTTGTGATATGTTTTTCTAAGCAAATAGTCAAGTAATAAAAAGGAGGTCATGTTCAGGATGAACATGACCTCCGGTACACACAGAAATTGTAGGGAGGAAAACTTTTGTTTTATATGGGCAAATATCTGTCTTTAAGTCTTCTTTGTTATTACCCATCCGTTAACATTGTCTTAATTTAAAGTGATTAGATATTTTTTTTGAAATAAGTCAAAATGACGCCTTCTTTGTTTTTATCAAGACAAAATGACAGTTCTTTGTTTGTTTTTGTGACTTTATGTCTTGATACATAGTGTGGTATGAGGTTTGAGTTGGAGTGTTCAGAAATTTAAAATAATTAATTTAATATTTGGAGGATTTTATGATGACACTAGTTAGAAGAACAAACAGAAATTTAGATTCATTTTTGAATGATTTTATGGGAGGAGACTTTTTTATGAATCAGAGTGGAATGTATTCAGGTACTAAAACAATTCCAGCGGTGAACATTATGGAGAATGACGATCAGTATTTGATTGAGTTGGCTGCTGCAGGATTGAAAAAGGATGATTTTAATGTTGAGTTTCATAATGGTAAATTAACTATTTCGGCCAATAAGGATAAGGTTCAGGAAGATGTGAATTATACGCAAAGAGAGTTCAATTATGCAGGTTTTACCAGAACGTTTAATGTTCCGAAACAAAAGGTGGATGATGGTGCTATTTCAGCGAGCTACGAAAATGGCGTACTGCGTATTGTGCTACCCAAAAGAGAAGAGGTAAAACCAAAGCCTGCTCGAATGGTAGAAATAGCCTAATGTTTTATAATAAAAAAGAAGGAGGTCTCATAGAGATCTCCTTTTTTTTAGCTTTTGGTATAGGCTGTTATCTATTCTTTGCTAGGGTATATCATTTATCCTTAGAATACCCTTCGTCTTTTACCTTTGTATTTACTTCGGCTTGTACTAGACAGAGGATTGGCTGTTTCAGAACATGGCAAGGCGGGTCTCTTTCCATTGAGACGTAGGCTCATTTTTTGGTTAAACTCGAAAATAACAGATAGCTCATGAGCGCCTTGTGAAGTCCATCCTAATTGAGATATGGAGATATCATAGCTGTAGCCAAAGCGCAGGGGACCATATTTGTATGAGAGCAATGTAACGATGGCGTCCTGGTTGATTCCTGAGTTGTCGCTGGATGTCAAAAATGGAAGTCCTCTATACCATACCCCAATTTCAATAGGGTCGTTAAACCAGTATACCCCCAGATCGGTTTGTATATTTTGGGCTTGGTGTTGTAATCTGTAGCTGAGAGAGAAGGAGCGTGCATGACCTTTTAGTCGTCTTCTTTCGTTCCAAATGTTGACCCCGCCAAACAAAACTGTTTTTAAGGGCATTCTCATCTCTTCATTCAAGAAGGAATAATTGGGTTGTGATAGGTGATCTACCGTAATTCCGAACCAAGATTTGGCACTGTAAAGAAAAGCTGAGGCTGCAAAATCAATGTAGTTTGCTTTTTCGTTATTCAGCCTGCTCCATGATTCTGAACCACCCAGACCAGCTATTTCGTCACCAAAACGGAGTTTGCTGAAGTCAATGGTTTTATCGCCGTAGGCAAACTGTAAGCCAGGTATGATTTGCCATTGGTCGTTAATGACGAGATTATAGCTGTATTGGAATGCTAAATGAGTGGTGGTTAAACCTGCACTTCCCGCTTTGTCTTGATATAGCATGAAGCCGAGACCACTATTAAGGCTGGAAAAAAAGTTATCAAATGATATGGAATAGGTTTTAAAGGCATTTTGTATGCCAGGCCATTGATTTCTATAGTTGGCAATTAATCGTCCTCCATTGGTTGATCCGGCTAATGAAGGGCTCATGTATAGTGGGTTGGCATAGAATTGTGAAAAATGCGAATCCTGGGCCTGAGCGCTATTGACGAATGCGCATGTGAGGACAAAAATAGTGGATATGTATTTGATAAGTCTGTTCATATTAATTACCTCAGTAAGGTTACATCTCCTGTATATACTTTAAATTGTCCAGTGCTAAATCTGCATGATACTTTCCAGATATATACCCCTTGGATACATAGTTGGTTTTTGTGATACCCGTTCCAACCTACTTCGATTTGGTTGCTTTCAAATATCAGTTGTCCCCATCGTGTGAAAATTTGGAGTTTGTATTCGACTACTCCTTTGGCCACTGCGGGATGAAAAATGAAATTGTTATTATCTGTGCGGTCATATCTTCCGTCTCCGGGTCCGGCCGTGTTAGGGGTGAAGGCGTTGGGAAAAGTGATTTCTCCTCCTTCTTTGGCTGTTACGGCTTGGTATTGAATGTATGAGTTGGAGCAGCCGTATTGGTTTTCGGCTTGTAGTCTAATGTCAAAATTGCCTGCTGATGAATATTCGTGTATCGGGTTTTCAAGGGTTGATGTTTGTCCGTTACCAAAATTCCATAGGTAGGTATCTGCATTTATCGACTGATTTATGAACGTGACACCTTCTCCGGGAATGGTCACTATATTGGGACGTACTTCAAATAAAGCTGTGGGTTCGGGATAGACATCAATTTTAAGGTCGTTCTTTGTAGTTGTGCCACCAGGTCCTTCTACGCTGAGGGTTACGGTATAGGTTCCTTCGGTAAAATAGGTATGGGTAGGATTGGGAGAAGCAGAGATGTTGCCATCGCCAAAATCCCAGTAGTAGTTTTCTGCGCTGGTTGCATTGCTGAAGAAATCTACCTTTAAGGCAGGGCATCCTTGTGTGGGTGGGCCGTATTCTACGGTGGGCAGCCCAGCTTTGATCCTAACGCCTTTTTTTAGGGTGTTTTCGCATTTTTCAGAATATACCTTGAGTGACACATCGTATAGTCCATAGTCGGCGTATGTGTGCTGTATGGGTTGTTGTTGGGATGAGGTGTTAGAGTCACCAAACTCCCATTGGTATAGCCAGTTATTGCCTAGGGTTAGATTGTTGATTTCTATTGTTGATTCCGGCATCTGTACTTCCTCGGGGGTGACAGTGAAATTGGCATCGGGTGTTGCATATATAGTGACTACAGAATGAGCTGTGTCTGTGCATCCATAGGGTGAGCTTGCAATCATACTTACCTTATATTCTTTGTCGGTAGTGGTGTTGTTAGTGAATACATTCAGGCCGAGGTAAGATGTGGATGTATGTCCATCTCCATAGTTCCATACAAAATTGTTGGCGCCTATAGATTCGTTACCAAAACTAATTTCCATGGGGGCACATCCCTTGCCATCTCCTGTTATCTTAGCTGCCACACTGGGATTTACAGTAGTGAAACCATCCATGGAGTCTTTACATCCAAAACTATTTTCAGTAACCAATCGTATCTTGTAATTAATTGGGCTGAAAGTGTTGTTGATGTAGGAGTGATCGATGCTTTCCGTATTAACTGTGTTAGCCGTATTCCCATCTCCAAAGTCCCAGAATGATTTCAGACTGTGTTCTGAGTTGTTGTCGAATACGATATTTTTAGGTGAGCAGATGGCAAAATCGTTGGGGACAAACTCAGCAGTGGGTGAAGGTAATGTGATGATGCTCACTTGGGCAGTGTCTAAACAGCCAAAGCCCGATGTGGTATACAGTGTCACTAGGTGTTTTTCTTTTTTTTGCTCATTATTGGTAAATAATTTTGAATGTATATTTCCTCCTAAGGTATGGTTTCCATCTCCGAAATCCCATTCGTATTGATAGGCTCCTATGTCTCCTATAAAGTTTACATTTAAGGGCGCACATCCGCTATCAGGACTGGCCATAAGGTTAAACTTCTGTTTGGGATAGACCGTTGTGAATATTTTTGACGTGTCAGTGCATCCAAAAGTATTTTTACTGATGAGTTCTACTTTAAAAGATTGTGTGTATGTTTCATTGTTTTTGAATGTATGTGAAGCATTTGTTGTGGTGATGTTGGAGGAGCCGTCTCCCCATATCCATTCATATGAATTTCCGCTTGGGGATTGATTGGTGAACTTACTTTCAAGGGGGCTGCATCCAACAGCTTTGTCTATTTCAAAAAGCGAAACAGGAGTTGGAGCTACTTCGATGGTGTGTTGAACCGTGTCTGCGCAGCCGTTTATGGTACGGGCGATGAAAGTGATTTCGTAATCAACAGGGATGGCCGTATGGTTGGTGAATATTTGTTGAGGGTTTTCCTGGTTTGATATGATGCCATTTCCGAAATCCCAGTGATAGCTATCTGCATAGCTTGATGTGTTCGTGAAGTTTATTTCTAAGGGCGTACAGCCTGCCATAGGAAGTGCTATTTGCGCGATGGGTATTTGAAGAAAATTGATTTCTACCGTATCGTTACCTATGCATCCATTTCCATTGTCTTCGTTCCATGTAAATTTGTATTTGCCAGGGATGTCAACAGTTACATTTGTTTGGGTCAATGCAGCATCGTCAAAAGCTGGAGTGCCGATTCCTGCGGCCATTTTCCATATGCCGGTTCCAACATGTTTGAATGTGCTGAGTTGTATGGATAAGCCGCAGGTATCTTTATCTTGCATAACGCTAGGAAGTGGTATTTCTGTGAAAGAAACAATGATGTCGGCAGAGTCGGTACATCCATTATTTTCTTCCGTCCACCTAAGGGTGTAATCTCCGTATGTATTTGCTGTTATATCTGGGCTGGGAATGGAAAAGGATGAAAACATAAGGTTGCCGGGGCCATTAATTGTCTTCCAACTTCCGAGGCCAATGCTTGGTGTAGCTGTTAGCGTACTTTGTAAACCACATTCTGTAATGTGGTTGCCGGGGTTCGCCGAGGGTTGTCCATGTACGGTGATTTTGATTGTTTGGGTATTCTCACAGCCATGCGAATCATGTACTGTATAGAGGTATGTGAAAGTTCCTGTTTCATTGGCTGTAAAAACAGGGGTTTGTATGTCTGTAGCAGATAATTTGTCTGTTCTTGTTCCTGTCCATTGATGGAGTACATAAAATTCGGAGCCGCCCGAAGGTTCGGGATTAAGCGTTATGTTGTTGCCTTGGCATACCTCTATGTCCGGATTGGTAATGCTGATGTTTACTTGTTGAATGTCCATTATGATGGTGTCGGTGTTCCAGCAAGTGTTCTGGTCTTCTACTCGATATATGAGTTCATAGAGTCCACCAGAGGTAGAAGTGAAATCCGGATTGTCAATATTTGTATTGCTAAGTCCAGTTGTTTGACCACTCCAGCTGTGCGTATAGGGAGCTGTGCCTAAAGTGGAATTTCCGTCAAGGGCGATGGTCATACCCGGACAAAGATGAGCTGTGTCGCCCTGGGCGATGGAGGCCTTGGGTGATTCCAGTACTTCAATGGTTACAGAACCAATGTCTGAACATGCGTTTCCATCGGTAATGGCATAAGTGATAGTATGTATACCTGGACCAGCTGTTTGGGGGTTGAACATGGCATTTGAAGGATCGCTGATTCCTGGTCCAGACCACTGCCCACCTCCATCGGAGGCAATTAGCAAAAAAGGAGCTTCTGACGCACATATAGCAGCAACAGGTGCCACGGATGCATCTGGTAAGTCAACAATAATAGCCCGGGCTGTTGTGGTGACAGGAGGAAAATCTCCATTGATAGGATCAGCCGGAGGTAGTCCATCAGAGAGGTTTGCATCGTAGGGATTACAAACATTCCAGTTGCGAAGTGTTACCTCAAAAAAAGCACCCACCGGGTGTCCGTTGGGAATATAGATGTCTAATGTTGTATTATAGGGTGCAATAGGGGATTCTACCGGCCCGGGGACGTAGTTGATGGATCCGGTCCATGGGTATGTGTGCACAGATCCATCTACCTGGGCATTGGTAATTGTACTTCCGCCGGTTCCATATATCCATTGAACCCACCTATCGGCATTGTTGATGGCATCGTTTTCATCGGGAGGAGTACAGTTCCACTGACTAATATCTTCAAACTGAAATAAGGCATCATTTCCAAAACAAATTGGTTTAGGATCAGGTGCGATGGACAAATAACCACCATTTTGATTGTCGGTGTCCCACACGGTTACAATTTGTTCCTGTTCAGAGCTTGTACATACAATACCATTTACCACCAGAGCTACCCTTGGGTGATAGTTGCATTGGTTGCCCGTGTTGGGATAGGTGTGACTGTGGGTGGCTTGCCAGTTTCTATTGGTCGCATCTATCAGAGTGGCATTGACTAGCTCAACAGGAGAGCCATCATTCCAGTCGTATTGTATTTGTATGGTCGCTGTTCCTTTGTCGTTTACGCCATAATACGTAGCTTCCCAATCTACATCAACGGGAGCACATTTCCCCATTGGGTGAATGTCATTTCCTTTTGATAGGTGGGAGCAGTCTTGTCCAAAACTAGTGTTGTAAATTAGTGAGGACAAAATAATACAAAGAACCAGGCGAAATTGTGTGTTGTGTTGATTGATCACCGTGGTTGATTTAATGTGTTGTGTTGCCTTTGTTACGTATTAGATTCCATTTTGTTGTGACGAACACCTCTTTTTGGTTGATTAAAACCTTTTTATCTATTGTTCGAATGCCTAGTGAGGTGGTTGATATGTACCAAAGGATTTGATTGTTTTAAGCTTGTTGGCTTGTTCTAGATCGCTTCGGTAGAAAGTATTTCCGCTCTTGACTTTGATGTGCTATCGTGAAGTTATGTCTTGTTTAGTAGCTACTTGTTTTATTTCCATTGCAGCCCTTGTAACGAGCTTTTGATACATAAGTATGATTTATGTCAGGATAGGGTTGTTTGTCAGGATATTGTGAGAATAGTCATTTTTTTGCATGAGAAATAAATGGAATTTTACAGTAGATAACAATATCAATCGAGTTGTTATAAAATCAATAAGTTCTGATAAATTTAATAATACACGGTTGATGAAAATGTTGGATATGATTAATAAAGCAGTTGCTTCGGTGGTGCCATATTTCCCTAAAAAGTTCATATGGATGTTTTCTAAGAAATATATAGCAGGTGTTACTGTGCAAGATGCCATTAGTGTCTCTCGAAGCTTAAATATGCACGGAGTTAGTGTTACGGTAGATTTGCTGGGCGAATTTATTCATAACATGGAGCAAGCTAGTTTTAATCGCGATGAATATCTGAAAATTATTGAAGCATTTGAAAGTGCGCAAGTGGACGGTACTTATTCGCTAAAACCAACGAGCTTTGGATTGTTGATTGACCCAGAAGAGTGCTATCAAAATATTAGAATGATCGTGTCTTTGGCGTCGAAATATGGCAGTTTTGTGCGGATAGATATGGAAGATTCCAAATGTGTTGACTTGGAGTTGACTTTATACAAGCGCTTAAAGCACGAGTTTCCTAATCGTGTAGGGTTGGTATTGCAGGCCTATTTAAAAAGAACAGCCGATGATGTGGATGCGATGCTCAAATTGCATACCCCCGATTCTCCTTTGAATTTTAGATTGTGTAAAGGTATTTACAATGAGTCTGAAGAGATCGCATATAAGCAAGGGTCGATTATCAACGAAAATTATCTTAAACTGTTGGAAAAGATGCTTTATAGAGGTGTATATGTGGGTATCGCAACGCATGATGTAGCTTTGGTGGAAGGCGCCCGAAAGTTAATTAAAAAGTATCAGGTGCCTAAGGATATGTATGAGTTTCAAATGTTGTATGGTGTTGCTCCTGAATTGCGAAACAAAATAGTGGGAGATGGGAATAAAATGCGTGTGTATGTTCCCTATGGTGAAGATTGGTTTGGTTACTCAACGCGGCGACTCAAAGAGAATCCTAAAATGGCCCAACACATTATTAAATCAATTTTTGTAAAAGGTTAGGTTAATATATTGGTTATGTTTGTAAGAGGGTAAGGCCGGGGAAGGCCTTACCCTCTTTTTTAGTGGATACTGATTTTTTGAGTATTTACTTGGTGATCTTGTTGAATCTGAACCAGATATACTCCAGTGCTCGATCCCGTGAGGTCAAAGACGTATGTGTTGAGTTCTTCCTTCGAATGAACTTTTTTGTTGAAGACGATTTCTCCATTGCTGTTGAAAATGGATATTAAGATCGGACTGTTTGAATTATTGTTTGTTTGTATGTTAAATAGGCCGTCGCTTGGATTGGGGTAAATGGTAAATGATGTGTTGTTTTTATCTGTGGTATCTGGATACACTTCTGTACTGGTAGTTGGTTTACCAACAAATATTCCTCTGCCATGGGTGGCAACTACTACTTTGCCGTCCAAGTCGCTTGTTTTTATCATATTGCATACCACATTTCCTAAGCTATTTGCGGAAACATTTTCCCATACTGTAGAAATACCATTGAGGATGGATGTTTTGTAGACGCCAATGCTGGTGGAGATGAAATATGTTTTTTCACTGTTCCAATTTAAAATAGCAGCGCTTCTAACCGAAACGTCAGATGTTGTTGGTTCACTGGAAATAGCTGAATAATTGAGGTTGCCGTCAATTTGTGTGAAATGACCACCTCCATCAATAGAGTGAAAGATGCTGGGTACATTGTAGTTAGAGAATATGACAATAATTTCGTTGGCGTCTGATGGGTTGATGGCTATGTAATTGGGGTAGGAGCCAGAGGTGGCTTCTGTAATGGATATATCCTGTCTTACCATGCTGGCTTCGCTACTAGTGCTGTTTTCGACTTTGTAGAGGAGGGGATCGCTTGATTGTGAGTAGGCTGCGTAATACAATATGTTGGCTGGAGTTGAGGAAACGGCCATGGCAGTGATGGTATAATTGGGCGTTTCCAGTACTGTGGGAGCAGCCCATCCTAACATGGTAGAATTCTCAAAATCAGGAATGTCCTCGATAGCTGTGTTAATCCATAGTTTTTCTCCGGCTGCATAATACATCACTTCCTGGTTATTGGGGTTGATGATAAATGGATTAATAAATAATTGTCCGCTTGCATCGGATGGAGATACTACTGACCAGTTTGAGTTTTCACTGCTTAAATATGGACTTAAAGGGCGATTTTGTTCATTGTATCCTGTGCGGATTACAACTCCATTCTGAGATGAAACATAGGCGTAATTTGTACCTAAGTAACAAAAACCTCCATCTCCACTGCTGATATCTACCGAGCTGGAGGTGGAAGAGTTATAAGTAAATACGGGTGTTCCGTTATCTTGAGTTCCTCCAATATAACGATTGTCATTGGCCTTACTAATGTCTGCAATGGTATAGAATTGGGTGACATTATATCCATTGTTTTTATCTATCCAAGGCATGAATGTGCTGGATGTGGTGTTCTGGGTAATGTCTGCTACATAGCTTAGTCCTCCATCGTGTCCACTCCAAACAGCATCGTTGTTGTTGGGATCAAAAATAGTTACATGGCAATCCGGATGATGATTGTGGTATTGACTGCTACTGCCATCGGTTTCGTACCCACCAATCCATGCATAATACTTATCCGGTTTGGTGGCAAATCCGTCGTCAGATCTAAATAAACAAGTGTTGCCTATTATAATGAAGTTTTCATCATCTGGCTTTATGGAAAGGGTCATGTTGTAATTGGCTTGAGGTCCCAGTCGACCATTATTGTCGTTGTAGTCCGGTAGATTGGCAGTACGATCTATTAACTTGCTGTTGGTGAGGTCTACTTTGTGAAAAGACACGTTGTCTTCATCAATATTGGTAAATACATAGCCTACGTTAGGATTAGATGGAGCAATGCGTATTATACTTCTTTCATGGGTAGTGGGGAATGAACTTGCGTTTGGGTCAATCGGAGAGAAGTTGCTTTCATTATACTTTTTATAGTATACCCCGGGTGCATTTGTGGGTGTGGCATCGTCATTAAAGTTAGCCTGAGATAATACGGCTAGTATATTACCCTGTGCGTCTATGTCAAAATCACTATAGGTATGATTGTTAAAGTCGCCAAGCAGACTGTTGAGTGAATATGTGCCTTCTGACTCGGATAGTCGTATTAGTCCATAACTATGAGCGGCCAAAATGACATCGCCACTATTGGGATCAACTTTTATTTTAGATATATAATCAGAAATATGGTCCCATTGGAATGGATTGTTGCTGTCTCCATATATAATTTTCCAGCTCTCACCATTATCTGTCGATTTGTAGATGCCAAAGCCACTATAGGCTGTGTTTGATATATTAGCAGAGTTACCGTTGAATTCTCCACTGGCATAGTACCAGATATCCTGCATGCCGACCCGTGTATCCTGACATAAGGTGGTAACCGAATAGGTTTCTTCGGGTGAATTTTTTAATTGCCATGTCTGTCCTTGATCTGTCGATTTCCAGATGCCCCCAGAAACACCGCCTGCAATAATTATATTTGAGTTTCGGCCGTCAATACCCAGAGCCCGTGTTCTACCACCTACATCGTTAGGCCCTGCTTCATGCCATTCATATGTTTGGTTACCACTCTTTAAGGTGCTCTTAGGAAGTGAGGCATATAATGCTAGTTCCTTAGTCCTAATACCATCTGGTATTTGATTAAGAGCCGGATCCCTGAGCATGTTAAAAACATACGTTTCTCTGCTCTTGATGGTTTGTGCCGCCGCCTTTGGAGAGTGTGATGATCGTATCTTGGGAGGATTTGATGGTTTATGGGGTAAATAATGGTGTTTTATTACCAGTGAAGTAATAATTGTTAAAATGGCTATGGAAAATAGAACTCTGTATCTCATGTGTTTAAATGATATTGTGCTATTCTTTAATTAATTTAAAATTCCAGATTATCGCATGGGCCTGGTTGGCCACTTTGCTAATTAAGATGCCATCCACTTTTTCGAGGAGCGGTGGTTTGTCGTTCAAAAACTTGTGAATGGATATTTTTTCTCCCCTGGAAATCACAGGTGCAGAATTACCTCGCATCAAGATGGAGTCGATGATAAAATATTCAGATCCCTTCTTTTTTATTAAATGACCGCTTACCATTGTTTCGTTATGTCCAATGGTATTAGATTTTATTTGAGGGACCGGATAGGTGGAAGTTGCATTTGATGGGGCGGTTTGATCCATTGTTTTACAGCTAATGAGCATTGATGTTATCATTAGGGTGTTAAGTACAGCGAACCAACATGTATTTTTCATAGGAGACATATCATATTAAAGGATCATTCAAGTGTTTTGTTTGCTTATCAGTAGATATTGTTTGTTCATCTGTTTAAATTTATTTTTCAATGGTCAGATGCAACTCCCGAATAAATTTCGTATTCATCAAATTTTATATTCAAAGGCTTTCGTGAATGCCATGTGTTTTATTGCCCTGTTTGCAAATGAATTGATTGAATTTACATGCTTGTTTCATATATTATATGGTATTAGGTAAAAAAAGGTACGAAACAAAATAAGTCTTACGTTGATATTTTAACTTGGTTTCAATTTATTTCAGTAAAGAAAAAACGGCTCGTTGAGCCCATATGCTTTGAGAGACGCTACGTGATAACATAAATAGTAACATAGACAACCACAATGCATGTAGGCCTATGGTTCCAACGAGCAAATAATAAGGTACAAAAAAGAAAAGTATCGATGAAATTAGCATGGTGTTTCTCATGGCTTTGGAGGCTGTGGCTCCGATGTAAATGCCATCCCATATGTAAGAGGCAAAGCTGGCTATTGGGATAAAAATAAGCCAAATGAGATATTGAGATGCTTCATTTATGACCATTTCTTTGTCTGTAAAAAAGTGTAGCATTTGTTTACCTGCAAATAAATATACCAAGGTAAAGGATAGCCCGAAAAATGTACCCCAGTAAAAAAGTTTTCTGGAGGCTTCTTTTAGTTTTTTCTTGTTATGGGCACCAAAGTATTTGCCAACAATAGCTTCTGCTGCATATGCAAAGCCATCTAAGAAATATGAAAATAAAAAGAGAAATTGTAATAATGCACTGTTGGCAGCCAGGGCAATGTCGCCAAAACCCGCAGATTTTGATGTAAAGAAAGTAAATACGGATATAACACACCAAGTTCTGATAAATATATCACTGCTCACATGTAAAAAGTCTTTCAAGTGTTTGGTGACTAGTATGGCCTTTATGTTCAAATAATGCAGGGTGTTTTTGTATTTTTTTAAAAATAGAATAAGTGCTAAAACGAGACCGAAGTATTGTGCAATTACAGAACCCATAGCAACGCCGCGTTCCTCCATTCCAAACTCACGCACCAGTAAAAAACTGCATCCGATATTTATTATATTAATCAATACAGAGATAAGCATTGGATACAAGGCATTTTGCATTCCTAAGAACCAGCCATTGATCACCATTAGAGAAATGGCTGCTGGAGCAGCCCAAATTCTTACGTAATAATAATTGCGAGCCAATTCTTTTACATCCGCAGAGCCTTCTAATAACCAAAAACTTAGTCTTTCCAGACTCGACTGAAAGAGAAGCAAGATTAAACTGCCGGTGAGTGCGATTAACATACCCCGGAATAATACCATGGCCATTTCCTGATGGTTCTTTTTTCCGTAGGCTTGTGCAGCTATACCGCTGATACTCATTCTTAAGAAAGCAAATCCCCAATACACAAAATTGAAGATGACTCCTCCTAAAGCTACTGCTCCCATAAATATTTCCGAATCCAAATACCCCATTAGGTGTAAGTCAACCATACTTAGCAGAGGAACCGTTAAGTTGCTTAAGATATTGGGAACAGATAATTTTAAGATGTCTTTGTGCACTGTTTATGATTTACGATGATAGAATGATGAAACAAGCCTTAAGAATTTGCTTCTTACACAAGTAGACAAATTAGCCTGATAAGCTCCACATGGCCATTGTGTAATAAACTTAAATATATAATAATGTTTTGTATACCTTAATGTGCCTATTTGCCAACTATAACCTGAGTAAGTAGGTTTGTTTTATTTATTTATTTATTTATTTATTTCTGGCGAAGATAATATTTTTAATATTTCTGTAAACATTTTGAGTGGAGTGATGTTCTATTGTTGATTCTATCAATACGGAAAAAAAGATGAAAAAATCTTATTTGATTGTTTTGATTTAATCTAAATAAAAAATAAATTTGTATCACATTCATAACCAAAAAGAATTATGGCATTTGAATTACCAAAACTTAATTACAATTACGATGCTTTAGAGCCACATATTGATGCACGCACCATGGAGATTCATCATACGAAGCACCATGCTGGATATACTAATAATCTAAATGCTGCTATAGAGGGAACTGATTTGGCCGCATTATCTATTGAAGATATATTAAAGAATGTTTCAAAGCATTCTATGGCTGTAAGAAATAATGGAGGTGGTTTTTATAATCACGATTTATTTTGGAAGGTGATGTCTCCCAAAGGAGGAGGGATGCCATCAGGCGATTTATTTCAGGCAGTAGTGAAAAATTTTGGCTCGTTTGAGGCATTTAAAGAGCAGTTTTCAAAAGCTGCAGCTACCCGATTTGGTTCAGGATGGGCATGGTTGGTAAAAAAAGAAGATGGAAGTTTAGTGGTGAGTTCCACAGCGAATCAAGATAATCCTTTGATGGATGTTGCTGAAGTAAAAGGAACGCCAATTTTAGGCTTAGATGTTTGGGAACATGCATATTATTTAAAATATCAAAATTTGCGTCCCAACTATATCAATGCATTTTGGAATGTAGTTGATTGGGATGAAGTTTCAAAACGATTAATAGGTTAGTTTGTTTATTTTGTCTGGGTAATGTGGGGTGTCTGTTTTTAATGGGCACCCCATTGTACTTTATTGGCTGGATAGAATTCTTTTGGCATTTTTCAGTGCTACGTTTTTGTTGCCTTCCCGCATCGTCATTTCCACAAAGGGCGTTACAGTATGTTTTTTAGGATCACGCAAAAAAGTTGGGTCTGTTAAAAAAAAGTATTTGTTTAGCTGTTAAATAGAAACGGATTTAATAAATTGAGAAAGAAGAACTATCATCGGAGCTACTGGCTCTATTCTTACCAGAAGGGATATTAGATTATTTCCAGATCGTATCTTATAGAAAATCTTCAAGCGTAAAGCATATTTACGATAAACAGTTGGAATTAACACTTGAAGAAAAAGACATTATACCATCAGAATACCAATCTTATCCCTATAGGTCGAGTGGCTTTATGGAAGCTCGTTATATTGATAATTATCCTATTCGTAATATGCTAGTAAAGCTAAAGGTAAGGCGACGACGTTGGGAGATTACCATTAATAGTAAAAAGAAACAAGTAAGCCGTAATTGGGAAGTAATAGCGCAGGGTACTCGAATGAGCGAAGAGTATGCTGCTTTTTTAAAAGAAATTAGTCGATTCTAATGCTATAAGCTGTCGGAGTCTTGAAGTTTATCTGGGCGTGAATGGTCGTAACTTTCAGCGCCAGTACAAGAATAAGCTGAGTGGTTATACTGATTGGAACCAACTGGAGCATGCCGAAGATTATCTGGTATATCCCAAAAATATTGGCTATTCTTTATTAATAGACGAAACAGCGCTATCTAATGGAGAATTATATACAATCCTTACCAATAAAGCCAAGAGAGGAAAAAAGGGATCCATAGTGGGGATCTTTAAAGGAACGCATGCCGCGGATATTATCAAATTGATTAAAGAAAATTTCACTGATGAGCAACGGCGTATAGTTAAGG
The DNA here is from genome assembly GCF_000517085.1 of Saccharicrinis fermentans DSM 9555 = JCM 21142. Classification (NCBI taxonomy): domain Bacteria; kingdom Pseudomonadati; phylum Bacteroidota; class Bacteroidia; order Marinilabiliales; family Marinilabiliaceae; genus Saccharicrinis; species Saccharicrinis fermentans. The sequence goes on from NZ_KI912107.1 coordinate 257,996, forward strand.
AAGTGACGTTAGATATGGCAAATAGCATGAGCCAAATTGTTAAAAAATGTTTTTCAAAGGCTACCAGGATAATCGACCGTTTTCATGTTCAGAACATCATTAATTTCTTCGATAACAGAAGTACCAATGCTGCAGCAGAATCTTTCAATGCAAAAGTAAAGGATTTCAGAAGGCAATTCAGAGGTGTTGTTGATGTGAAATTCTTCTTATTCAGATTAACAAAAATATTTGCATGACAACTACAAACAACATTTACACCCAACTTTTGGCACTGATACTTTGAAGATAATAGTTTGTAATTAAATATGTTGATATTAGATTTCAATAATAATTTCAAGTATAACGAAAGTCTTTACAACTTATCCATAACCATATTTCGTAATTCTCAATAAATTAGTAATTCTCATTTAAACACACAACAATCAGTAAAAAGACCGCAGGGTTGGCCAGAACAATATTTATTTGAGATTTGTAATATATGTTTTTACCAAAACAGGCTCTGTCGAAGTTATTCCTTATAGTAGTTTTATGCATTGCTTTTTGGATTATTCTGTTTCCAATATTTCTATATGTCAGTTTAAAAGACTCGGTATTATTGATGGAAGGATAAATGGTAGAGACTAACGATCACGTATTATTCATACGAATCATTAGTTTTGCAGTAGACTAATTTATTTATTTTTAAAATTGAAAAAGCTTAAGCAAAACCTAAGACAACTATTGGGTTCGATGATAGCTATCTTTCCCTTTAGAATGCTACAACAATTAACACATCGTGATTTGTTGGTGATAAACTATCACAGCATCAAAGATATTGATCCGGATCCGATCATCAACCGAAATACGTACCGTACAGTAGAGGAGTTCGAAAATGATATTGTTTTCTTGAAAGAAAACTATCAATTTGTGAACATACGAGATGTGTTGGCCAATAATTGGGCGTCTAAATATTCGGGGAAAAAGTGTGTATTGATCACTTTTGATGACGGTTTAAGGGTGGTATATGATGTTTTTCGTCCTATTTTATTAAAACATGGTGTTTCTGCAACCGTTTTTTTAAATCCTTGTTTTGTTGATAATGCAGCGCTTCATTATCAAAGGAAAAAAAATTTAATATTACATCGTGTTTCTAATGTTGAGATAGAGGCCAAGCGAGCACGATGGAAAAATATTTTTTCGGAGCAAGGAATCTATTGTGAAGGTTTTCATGAAAGTGTCCAGGCCATTGATTATTCTCATTCGTCTATACTTAATGACCTAGCCAGATTATTTGATGTTGATTTTCAGCAATATCTGATGGATCATCCCATTTACTTAAGTAGTGGTCAAATTAGGGAAATGATAAAGGAAGGCTTTGGGTTTGGGGGGCACAGTATGGATCATCCCAAATATGATGAATTGCATTTTGATGATCAGTTATCGCAAACACTGGATAGTATTGAGTGGGTGTGCGCGAAATTTGATTTGGATTATAGAGTATTTGCTTTTCCTTTGAGAGATCATCTTATAAGTGTTGATTTGTTTGAAAAAATAAAGGAAGACTGTGAGCTTTCTTTTGGAGTGAGGGGGATCGGGGATGATATCATTGATAATCATATACAACGTATGGATGTGGAGTCGAAAGCAATGGATATTGAAACGGTTATCAAGTTTGAGTTTGTCAAATATTTGCTCCGCTGTGTGATTGGTAAAAATAAATATAAACGTAATTAAAAAACTTGCAGTCATCTCATCAGGTAAAATTATATGTACCTGAAAAAATACGAATCTATAAACAAGTTGTATGGCAGAATCAAATAAAAAACAGCTCATAGAAAATACGATGTGGGTGTATGCCGCTAAAATGATTACCCAACTTTTGGGTCTTGTTGCTACGGTGTTGGTTATACGTAAGTTACCGGTAGATACTTATGGTACTTATACCTTTTTGTTTGGGCTTTTCTTTGTGTATCAACTGTTTATAACAAGTCCTGTAAAAAATGTTTTATTGCGTTACATTCCTGAATTTCGTGAAAATGGGGATGGTCGTGTAGTGCGTAAAATGCTGGGATATTCATTGATGTTGTCCTTGTTTTTAATAATCGTGTTCTCCGGAGTTTTATTTATATTTAGAAATGGTTTTGCAAGGATCTTTCATATTGAAGAACTGGATATTCACATAAAAGCTTTTTTCGTATTTGTTATTTGTTATGCATTAAAGGTTCTTTCTGAAACGATTATTGCATCCTTCCTAAAGCATCCCATGAGCGCAAAGGCTGGTATATGGGTGATGATTTTCAGATCTACAGCTTATTTTATATTGCTTCATAAAATATCGGTCAATATTTTGTTGTATGTAGAGGCTGGCGTTTCTATGATATTTGTGGTGTATGTGTTTCGTGAAATATTAAAGCAAATTCAATGGCAGAAACACAATAGAGTTTATGGAAATAGTAAGGAGATAAAGCGTAGGGTACTAAGGTTTTATTTGTTATCGTTTTTTTCGGAATTGGGATATGGTATTATAGGTAAAACGAGCGACCATTACATCATTGCCGCCATGTCGTCTCCTTTTTATGTGGGACTGTATGGTTTTGCACTTAAAATATTTGAGATGTTTTATAAGGTGCTGCCTTTTAGGGAATTTGAATCCATATTGAAACCCGTGTTTTTTAGACGTTTTTCAAAGTCAGGCAGTGATGGAGAAATCAATGAGTTTTATATGTTTTCCATAAAAGTGCTGGTGCCCTTGTTTATGCTGCCTGTATGTTATTTTTTACTATTTGGCAAAGGGGTTATCATCCATGTGTTTGAAGCTAAATATTTGCCGGCTTATTGGGTTTGTTGTATTACTTTATTGGGGATTCTGTTGAATGGATTCTTTTATCCACTTAACTTGGTGATACAATTAAAAGAGCGGGTTGAGATTAACTTGTATTCAAGGGTTATAGCTGTATTTAGTATTGTGGCAGGTATTTACCTGATGAAGATTTATGGTATTGTTGGGGTGGCAATGGCTACAGTGACTGGGGAGTTTTTGAAAAATGTTTTTATGTTGTTTATGCTTCGTAGATATATTCCCATCCGTTATGCACCTAAAATCTTTATTAGATATGGATTAATTACGTTTTTAATCGTTCTTTTATTATTGCCTGTCTCTTTTTACTGCGCAAGTATTCCGGGGTGGTTGCTGGGCAGCGCTTTGTTTTTTCTTTTGTATTTGGTATTGGTGGTGAATTTACATCCTTTGACTGATAAGGATGTAAAAAAATTAAATGAATTATTTGCCAGTTCTACAAAACTAGATAAAATATATAAGAAGATAATACCGATTGTTGATAGGCTTAAGATAAATAAAACAGTTGGCCTTTTTTAATAGTAAAATCGTATTGATTGACAAAATAAGTACCTTCGGCTAATCAAGATGAAGAAAGTTTCAGTTTTGAGAAGCCTCACTATATAAAGAATAATTTAAATGATATATGGACGCATCTGTTTTTTCTTTCAGCGTGAAATCGATGGGTGTTGTTCATGAAGATATGGAGTAATAAAAGATAGACATATGCAACAGAATTCTCATATGAAGCCTAGGGTATTAGTCATTGGTTTAAAGGGGCTACCAAGTTTTGGAGGGGCAGCTACAGTGGGTGAGAATATTATCGATCAGTTAAAGGATACATATGGTTTTACCGTATTGTCAGTAGAAACTCATGCTAGTGAAACTTTTTCATTGGGAGATGTTCGCCAAATTATCTTTAAAAAATTTCCTTTATCTAAACTAAATGTTTTCGTTTACTATGTAAAATGTGCTTTGTATGCTCTTTTTTGTAAAAAATACGATTTGGTGCATCTTCATCATACTGATGGCGCATTTATACTACCATTATTAAAGTTACGTTATAAGGTGGTTGTAACATCGCATGCGCGACCTCAGGAGCATGTGAAATGGAACTGGTGGGTTAATTATTTCTTTACTTTGAATGAGAAGATAGCTTTTAAAATGGCCGATCAATTTACGGCCGTATCAAAGCCATTAAAGGAAGTCTATGATCAGGTCTACCAGCGTGAAGTTGTGTTTATTCCCAATGGGGTAGATATTCGAACAGCCATAGGTAAGGATGATTCAGTAAGTGATGAGGAGCCTTATATTTTATTTGCTGCAGGTAGAATTATTCCGTCTAAGGGTTTGCATATATTGCTGCGTACGCTACAAGCGATGGATTTTAAAACAAAGATTAAAGTGGTCGGCAATCTGGAACAAATTCCTGCGTATAAAAGGCAAATATTATCCCTGTCTGAGGGATTAAATGTGGAGTTTGTGGGGTTGTTCAAAAACAAGGTAGCATTGTTGAATCTGGTTGCGAATGCACAATTATTTGTTTATCCTACTTTGTACGAAGCGATGTCTATCATGTTGTTGGAGGCCGCATCGGTAAAAGTCCCCATTATTTGTAGTGATATTCCTGCAAACACGGCTGTATTCTCCAATGAGGAGGTTTCTTTATTTGTGTCGGAAGATATGGATGACCTGCAGCATAAAATTCTTTATTTTTATGGACATAAGAGCGAAGCTTTCCATAAGGCACAAAAAGCTTTCGAAAAGTTAGAGAAGTCCCATAGTTGGGCAACCATAGCTAATCAATATAAAGTTGTTTTTGCGTCTTTGATGTAAGCTTAGTGTTAATATTAAGTTATTTAAAATCATAGTTTAATAAAGATATCTGACCTTGTTTTAAACGCTTTTATGTAATAAAATACTGCTTTGAATAAAGATTTTGGTCGTTTGTCAAATTCAATGATCAACACACCTTTTTTTAGTTAAGTTTGTTAAAGTTCAAGTGCGAAATACATTGTGTTTTTCAAGGAGAACATTTGTAATGATGTTTTTTATGAGAAATGATAATGATCGCATCCTGATTCAGCATACTACTGTTAATCCGTTAGGCACTGTGAGGTGGGACTGACCAGTCGGAGATGTGCCAGTCATGGATATCATTCATCTTCATTTATTTTATCAATATCTAATTTTGGGCATATATGATTCACATTTTTATTATCAGTTTATAATAATATACGAGGCAAAATAATAGTCATGAACTTTCAGAGTGGATATATTTATATGGGTAAGAAGTGTAGAATAGTAGGCTTGCTGTTAATTATTTTTTCAGCGGGAAGTATATGTGAGGGACAGTATTACTCAATGAATACTCAATATATTCATGACCCATTGCGTATAAATCCAGCTTATGCAGGAGGGAATGAAGCGCTGAATTTATCCTTGTTTTATGGGAAAAAATGGATTGGAATGGATGGCTCCCCCGAAACAATGGTCTTTAGTGCAGACGCTCCTTTATTCAAGCAAAAGTTTGGTTTAGGTCTGACGTTGATAAGTGATAATTATGAAGGAAAAAGGGAAAATCAGTTAGGTACCAATTATGCCTATAGAATACTAATGCCCAATAGCGTGCTTTCTTTTGGTGTAGGTGCGATGCTTGTGCGGACTAAATTTGCTTTTCGTAATTTAACCAATCTCGATCAAGGAAAGGATGTGGGGATAAAGGGCTCTAAAACGTATTCTATTCCTAATGTGAGCTTTGGGATACATTACTCTTTTAAGGATTATTTTGTTGGCCTTTCCGTTCCGGAGTTACTATATCATACCTTTGACCAGGAAAAAGATCAGTATGTTACAAAGAATGATTTTTCTAAATACACCTATCTATTGAACTCCGGGTATCAATTTAATGTGTTTTCTAAAATTAGGTTGTATCCTTCGGTGTTACTTCAATATACGACCAATGATGTATCTGAACAGTGGCAATATGATTTAAACACAATGCTTAGTTATAATGATCAATTTTGGTTAGGAGGCTCTTATCGCAACGACCGCTTGTTTGGCGCCTTATTAAAGATTAATATGAGTAAACAAATAAGCGTCGCATATAGTTATAATTTTGAAATAGGTTCATTGAATAAAAATAGTAAAGAATCACATGAGCTTATGCTCAGATACGTTTTTAAATATAAAGTTGATGCACCGAACCCATTGATTTTTTAGTACTTTGCATTATACTTATTATTTAATACACATGAAAATAAAATTATTATTATTGTCTTTTTTGTTTTTTAATTGTTTGTCATTTTTAAAAGCGCAAAGCAATATTTACACCATAGAAAAGACGGTTTTTAGTTCCAATCGGTTTGATGAGTTCGCGCCTGTTTTTTACAAGGGAGGCATTGTCTTTTGCTCTAATCGAAGAAATTCTTCACTGGTAAATTATTCCAATGATGCCAACAGAGCACAGTTTAACATTTACTTTGTTGAACCGGATAAAAAGGGTAAATGGAAAAATGCAGATCTGTTTTCAAAGGAAATAACCACTAAGCTTAATGATGGGCCGGTTACGTTCAACGAAAACGGTGATGTTATTTATTTCTCCCGGAATATGATTGTTGGGCATAAATTGAAAAAAAGTCTGTACAATAGAAATAAGTTGGGTGTTTATTCGGCTCATCTGGTGTCGGAGAAGTGGGGGAATGTTCGGGAGTTTAGGTATAATAACGATTGGTTTAATATAACGAGTCCATGCTTATCACCCGATGAAAAACGTTTGTATTTTTCTTCCGATAAGCCAGATGGATATGGGGGCGCAGATCTTTATTATTGTGATTGGGAGAATGGTTACTGGGGAGATCCTGTTAATTTAGGACCGCAAATAAATACCGATAAAAATGAATCTTACCCCTTTGTAAATAAAGTGGGAGAATTGTTTTTTTCTTCGGATAGACCAGAGGGAATGGGCGGCAAGGATATTTATGTAACCAAGGCGAATGATGATGGATGGTATACTCCTTTGCGACTAGATTCACCTATTAATTCGGAGTTCGATGATTTTGCGATGGTGACAGACTCGTTGGGTAACAAAGGTTATTTCTCCTCCGATAGGGGGAGAACCATCGATATTTATAGTTTTTCAGCAGAGAAAAGACCTGTGTGGTTTAGTGAGAGTCAGTTGCAAAATAATTATTGCATTACCTTAACAGATTCAGGAGGCTCACAAGTAGATACCTTAAAATTAGCTTATGAATGGGTTTTTAGTGATGGAATAAAGCAATACGGAAAAAAGGTTAGCCACTGTTTTGCAGGCGCAGGAGAATATACCGCGAAGGTTCGATTGATTGATAAAAAGTCGAGAGAGTTATTCTTTCATAAAAACACGTATCAAATTTCTATTTCAAATATTGAACAGCCTTATATAGAGTCTTCTAATCACGGATTGGTTAATGAGCCCATACGTTTTGATGCCCGTAAATCTTATTTTCGTGACTTCGAAATAATTGATCATTATTGGCAAATGGATGATACTGTTCATAAAACAGGGATGGTTACACATTATGCTTTTGATCATCCAGGTGAAAAAAATGTGAAGCTAGGGCTAGTGCTCCGGTCTAAAGAGAATGGCAACCTTGTTAAAAAAGCAGTGCATAAAACCGTGTATATCTTAAAGAATGAGAAAGAGAAGCGTTTACGAGTATCTCAGTTTTTAGAGCCCGCAGCTATCCATTCTAGAAATAATTTTAAAATTGTAAATACTTATCTTGCAGATAACAAGTTAAATCCACTTTCTCTATATCGACTGGAAGTGTTTTCGTCGCCGCGAAAAATGCTACCCACCGACCCGGTTTTTAATCGCATCCCGTCTAAATACGCTATCCATGAAATTTTTCAAAGCGAAGACGGTACCTTTAGGTATTTCGTGCAGGAGAACACCGATATGATGTCACTGTATCCTGCATATAAAGAGTTGCTAACGAGTGGTTTCAAAAAACCAGAGGTGACATTTAGCATTTTAACGGATTCTGTTAAGATGGAACTCACACGTATTCTTCTTAAGTACGGCGATCAATGGGATATGTTCTTTAACGAAAGAAATCGATTGACAACAAACGGCATCTTAATGTTAAATAATATTGTAGAACTTATGAATAGTCATCCGGACCTAAAAATAGAGGTAGGTGTCCATACTGATAATATGAAGTCCCCTGAAAAGAATGTATACCTGACCAATTTGTTGGCACAAATTATTACGAACTATCTGGTTGATTCAGGAGTTAGTCAGTACCGATTGATTTCAAAGGGCTATGGAGACGAATTCCCCATACGATCTAACCTACTGGAGACAGGAAGAGAAAGAAACCGAAGAGTAGAATTTAAAATTATAGAATAATATGAATATTGACCATATCTGTATAGCAGTGAAAGATATTAAGGAAGGACTTAATTACTGGCAAGATGTTTTTGGTTATATTCAGATGACAGAACCTGTGGTGAACACAAAGCAGAAGGTAAGGGTTGTCTTTTTAAAGAAAGAAAATAGTGTTTTGGTTAAATTAATTGAACCACTGGAAGATAATCTATCTTTAAATAATTTTGTTAAACGAGGAGGTGGATTTCATCATATTTGTTTTAAATGTGATGATATTGATGAAAAACTAGCCGAGTTAAAGGGTAAGGGCTTGTTAAGTCTAGTTCCTCCCCAGGCAGGTGAAGCCTTTGGAGGTCATGATATTGCTTTCTTATTGGCTAAAAACGGATTAAATATTGAATTAATCGATACGGATATTAAGGCTGGGTTACGCTAAAAAGTAATGGCTAAAATAAATTCTAATCGCAAACAATTGTATATGGCTTTTAAAATGAATGTAAGTTGGAGTATTGTATTATTGATATTTTTATTGGGCTCATGTGTGTCGCGAAAAAAACTTACCTATTTGCAATATAAGGGTGAACTGCAACAGGTGGTGAATGACGATAGTTTTGGACGTTCTAATATTCAACCTCCAGATTACAAGGTGATGCCTTTTGATAATTTGTTTATTAACGTGTCATCACCTGATCCTAAATGGTCTGCCATGTTTAATGCTGTATCCGGTGATGGGAGTTTAACGGAAGAGAGCGCTATTTTTCAAGGTTATGTTGTGGATAATAGTGGCTATATTGAGATTCCTTTCGTTGGAAAGATAAAAGTGATGGGTAATAATTTAGCAGACATAAAAGCCAAGTTGGAGACTACTTTTCAGGCTTATGTGAAGGATGCTTCTATCACTGTCCGCCTGGTTAATAACCATGTAAGCTTATTGGGAGAGGTGGGGCGCCCCGGTAAATATCCGTTGACCAAAAATCGTGTTAACATATTTGAGGCGCTAGCCATGGCTGGAGATTTAGATGATTATAGTGACCGTAGACGTATTCAGCTGATACGCCCTACGCAATATGGTCCGATTATTAAAGAGTTTTCATTGGCCGATAGAAATATTTTATCCTCTGAATTTTATTATGTGATGCCCAATGATATTATTTATGCCCCGCCCCTTAAAGGGAAAACATTTCAAATGAATTCTGCTATATATTCTGTTTTGTTGGGGGTTATGAATCTGGGGCTTGTGGTATTGGCTTTGTCTCAGAACTAACAATTGCAACATAAATGGATATACCTTTCCTGGGATGTGTAGGTTTATTGGAAATTAGTCCGTTGGGTATGTGACCATTAAGAAACAAATTATGAATATATGAAAAATAATAATAAGTCGTTAAATGGAAATAAAACGACTGCATCAACTATACATATGGGTATTGACCCGGGCGTCATTATAAAAATATTGCTGAAACGATGGTATGTTTTTGTTTTTTTTATGGTGCTTTCTTTTGTGGCTGCCAGGTATTACATTGGTCATACCATGCCTGTTTATAGGGTGGCAACTTCGGTGTTGATATTTGAGGATGAAGGTAATAGCGGCTCTGATAATGACGAATTGTTAAAAGGGCTCGGACTTCCAGGGGGCATGCGTAATTTAGAGAATCAGATTAAAATTCTGGCATCTCGAGAATTGACTGAGAGAGCTTTGAAACGTCTGAGATTCGAAGAGGATTTTTATTATAAAACGGTTAGAAATGATATCTCTCTTTATCCGAATAGTCCCATTAAACTGGTCTATGAGGGTAAAAATCCATTACCTCGAAATGTGGAGTTTCATGTAGAGTATTTGGGAAACAATGATTTCAGATTGTTTTCTGAAGTGCAAAACATAAATATCACCAGTTCCTTCGGTAAAATCATTAAGTTTCCAGATGGGAATTTTAGAATTGACTGTATCAACAAGCAGTGGTTTAGAGAGTTTGAAGGATATAATGTGAGTTTCGTTGTGCGGAGTCTGGATCGATTGGTGAAGTATTTTAATGGTAGAATGTCTGTGAATGTATTAACGCGTTCTGGATCCATATTGGAAATCAGCATTAGTGGCACCAACCAGACACAGGATGTTGATTTTTTAAATGAGTTGACTGCCGTGTTCCAAGATATCTCACTGGAGAAAAAAAATATGGAAGCTAACCGTAGAATCCAGTTTATAGATAACCAATTGGTGGGTATTCGTGATTCATTGGTGCTTACAGAGAATCAGCTGTCTCAATTCAGGTCATCCAATAGGGTCATGGATTTGTCGGCCCAAGGGCAGGCTATTATTACGCAGGTAACCAGATTGGAGAATGAGAAAGCGCGTTTACGTTTGGAGGCTAATTATTACGACTATCTGGCCGATTATTTAGAGAAAGACGCAGTAGGAGAGTTACCTATGGTACCTATTAGTATGGGGATCGAGGATCCTGGACTTAACAACTTGGTATCGGAGCTGGGAAGCCTGCAGGAACAGATGTCAGGAGAAGGGGGAGGTGAAAAAAACCCCTTGCAAAGTCTGCTCAACCAGAGAGTCGCCAAAAGAAAGGCAGAGTTGTTAGAAACATTGAACGGTTTGCAAAGAGCCAATAAATTAGCTATGCAGGAAAACAATGATCGAATAGCTAAAATAAATTCTCAGGCAGCAGCACTGCCTGTAACAGAAAGACAAATGTTAGGTATTGAAAGAAAATTTAAACTGAATGATGAGCTTTATACTTTTCTGTTACAAAAAATGTCAGAGCTTCAAATGCAAAAGGCTTCAAACCGTCCGGATAATGAAGTGGTAGATCCGGCAAGTGTGATGTATAGCCAGATGATTGCCCCAAACTCAACCATGATATATTTTATTGCCATCTTTCTGGGAGGTGTTATACCCATGCTTTTCTTTTATTTGTTTTTTGCATTGAATAACCGGGTGCGAGAAGAGGACATTACTAGATTTGGAGACTTACCTATTATGGGTAGTATACCCCATATTAAAGGGAATTCATTTACAGAGATCTTTGATAATCCCGAATCGGTGGTGGCAGAGGCCTATCGACTAGTTAGGTCTAAACTGCAGTTTGTTACCAAAGAAACGAAGAATCCATTGATTTTGGTTACTTCGGCTATGCCGGGTGATGGTAAGACTTTGACATCCATTAATTTATCGGCCGTCTATAGCTTATTGGGGAAAAATACAGTGCTGGTAGGATTTGATCTTAGAAACCCAAAATTTGCCAATGCTTTTGACCTTAATAATGAGGTGGGCGTATCTACTTTTTTGATTGGAAAACATAGTGTTGACGAAATCATTCAAGAAACATTTCATAGTAACCTTTCTGTCATTTCCTCGGGGCCTGTGCCTCCCAATCCATCAGAGTTGGCGGCTTCGTCTAAAACCCAAGTGTTGTTTGAAAAATTAAAAGAGAGATTTGATTATATCATTGTAGACTCTGCTCCCATTGGTTTAATATCAGATACGCATCATTTAACCACCCATGTGGATACTGTTTTAATGGTTGCTCGTATTAATAAAACCTTAAAAGATATGATGGGACATGCTTTACAGGAATGTATGGCCAGTAATGAGCATGTTAGCTTGCTTATTAATGATTCCAATGCCAACAATAAAAAATATGGATACGGAAAAAAATATGGCTATATCAACGGTCAGACCAAACGTAAGAAAAAATAAGTTGAATTAAATATGATCAACCATATGCAACCATCATTAATAGAGCTACCTAAGCATTTAGACCTCAGGGGTAACTTGTCGTTTATAGAGGAAGACACCCATTTGCCTTTTAAAATTAAAAGAGTTTATTGGATCTATGATGTTCCAGGAGGGGAGGTAAGAGGCGGTCATGCTTTCAAAGAAACTGAGGAACTAATTGTTGCTTTGTCCGGAAGTTTTGATGTTATACTACATGATGGAGAAAAGGAGTATAAGTTTTCTTTGAATCGATCGTACTATGGGGTATTTATTCCTAAAATGATGTGGCGTGGCCTTGAGAACTTTTCTACAAATTCGTTGGCCGTTATCGTCTCTTCAACGAATTATGATGCCGATGATTATATCAGGAATTTTGATGATTTCATAAAACAAAAAAAACTCACATAATCCTATTATATCTAAGTTTCTATGTTAAATTTTGTGTCAGATATTCATAATTGCAATGTTGTTGAGTTGTCAAAAATTAATAACAGGGCAGGAAATATTACAGTTATTCAAAATGGTGATCAATTACCCTTTGATATTAAAAGATTGTATTATCTGTATGACGTTCCTGGTGGCTCCGAAAGAGGAGGTCATGCGCATAAAGGTTTATATCAGCTTATAGTGGCTGCCAGTGGTTGCTTTGATGTGATCCTTGATGATGGACGAAATAAAAAAATCATTGAGCTGAACCGTCCTAACTTCGCACTAATGGTAATACCTGGCATTTGGAGAGAGATTGTTAACTTCTCGTCTGGAGCTATTTGTTTTGTGTTGGCATCAGAGAAATATAGTGAAGATGATTATATCCGTAATTATGATGAGTTTTTAACTTTTAAAAGTATGGATCATGTTGACTGAAGTGGATGCAAAATCTTTTCAGCAGTTCTTTCCTGTTCATCCACACCCGTTTATTGCGGCGTCTTTTCTTGATCTGAATAGCAATAAAGTGGATAGGCTGCTGTTCTTGGTTGAGGATGAAGGTAAGCCTGAGATTGGATTGGTGGTCGGTGTAAAGGATAATAAACTGCTTTCTCCTTTCTCTGCTCCTTTTGGTGGTTTTCATTTTAAGAAGGAGAATATGTATTCTGATAAGCTAGATTTATTTGTCATGGACTTAAAGTCCTATATCTTGTTACACGAATATGATTCGTTTAGAATATCTCTGCCTCCGGATATTTATCATCGAACATTTAACTCTAAGTGTGTAAGTGCTTTTTACAGAGCGGGTTTTCAAAATGAAACGCCAGAAATAACGAGTTATGTTCATCTGGATAAGTTTGAAGGTCGTTATACCCAAAAAAATAGCAGAGAATACTATCGACAAGCGCTTAGGAACAAATTGAAGTTTGCATGTATATCAGATAAAGATGAAATAAAAGAAGCCTACGAATTGATAAAAGAGAACAGAGCTAAGTTCGGACGTTCCATTTATATGCAACTGGAAGATATAAATAATACGGCTAATATATGGCCGGTTGACTTCTTTAAAGTATGCTCGGCAGAAAATGATATGCTGGCATCTGCAATTTTTTATCGTGCACACCCAGAAATTGTTTATGCTGTTTTTTGGGGTGACAATGATATGGGAAGACCTCTGAGAGCCATGGATTTTTTATTGTTTAATTTATGGAGTCATTATCAGAAACAAGGTTTTAAATATGTCGATCTGGGAATCTCAACCGAAGATGGAATACCAAATCCCGGATTACTGAGGTTTAAAGAAACGCATGAAGCTGAATCATCGCTCAGGTTTATATTTGGTTGTCATAAAGAGAAGCACTAAAGCCAGAGATGATTGATTGCAATTGGTATTTAGGTGTTAAAGAAATCACATAAAGCAGTATTATAGTATGTTCGTCATTGATCCTGATCCATATAGTTTGCCTTCCTATCGCATAGGTCCGTTCAGAACCGCTGATTTGGCTAAAAATCATCTTCTTCCTGAGAACAATAAGGTAGATCTTTATTTCAAGGAAAGGTTTGGTAATAGGCCGTTTTTATATACCAACAATGGTCGGAAGGCAATTAGTCTGGTACTAAATCATCTAAATCTAAAGGAAAAGGATGTAGTTACTATCTTAACAACATCAGGAAACTTCTATATTAGTGGGTGTGTAACAGCCGAAATAGAAAAGAAATGCCTCTGGTCACGGGATATAGTGCCGGAAACCAAGGCCATATTCCTTAATCATGAATTTGGTGTTCCGTATCAATACCCGGAGAAGTTAAAAGCATTGGGGTTGCCTGTAATTGAGGATTGTGCCAATACTTTTTTGTCGCGTAACGCAGATGGAGAAGACCCAGGCATTGTCGGAGATTACGTAATTTATAGTTTTCCTAAAATGTTTCCCATACAAATTGGAGGCTTATTGGTGAGTAAGCATGTAACAGCTATACAAGAACATTATGGTATGAATTCAGATGTTCTTCAGTATGTTAAGAATGTACTGTCTGCACATATTGATTCATTAGGTGACATTGCAGCCAAAAGACTCTTTAATTATAATTATCTAAAACAACGATTTGGAGAGTTAGGTATTTCGGAAAGGTTTCAAATGAATGAGGGAATTGTTCCCAGTGTTTTTATGTTTAAATCACCTCATCCACAGTTAGATTTGCCTGGTCTGAAGGCATATTTTTATTCACACGGGGTACAGTGTAGTGTGTTCTATGGTGAGGAAGCTTTTTTTATCCCAGTTCATCAGACACTGGAGAAAGAGGATCTGGATTACTTTGTGGCCGTTATGAAATCATTTTTAAAAAAGAGTAGTTATGAAGTTGTCTAATATTCAGTTAGGGAATGATGTTGATATAGATCCATCTACCAGTATTAATAATGTTTTTATTGAGGATGGGGTGAAAATTTCAAAAAGATGTAGCGTTTTTGGAGGAGCCAACAACCCATTGTTTATCGGAAAAGAATCTTACATAGGAATGAATTCCATGATAGAGGGTTTCTGGGCAAAGATAAATATTGGCCATAACGTGAGTATAGCCCAAAATGTATGTATCATGTCTGGTTCCGGTCCGAATGCTTCGGAGGAAATGCAAAAGATTTTTCCAGTTCAAAAGGGTGAGATTCATATTGGAGAACATTCCTGGATAGGGGCATCAAGCATCATCATGCCCAATGTACAATTGGGTAGATATTGCGTAGTGGCTGCCAATAGTTTTGTTAATAAATCTTTTGGCGACTTTGCTATTATAGGTGGGTCGCCCGCTAAGTTAATTCGTCTCTTTACCGAGGAAGAAATAAAGACGGTCACAAACCAAAACACGGATAGTTCAGATAAATGTATACAAAAGAGTGAATCCTGATGAGAAATGATATGAAAGAATCCTGTCCGTTGGTCTCCATAGTTGTTAGTACTTTTAATAGTAGTAAGTTTATTATAGAAACATTGGAGAGCTTTAAGTGGCAAACGTATCCTAATATTGAACTGATTGTGGGGGATGATGCCTCTTCTGATAATACGGTGGCAATGGTGAAGGACTGGTTGGCCATAGATGATCATGAAAAGTGCTTTCAGGGAGTCAAAGTGATAGAAGGAGCGGTTAATATTGGCGTCTCTGCCAATGCTAATCGTAGTCTGAAAGAGGCTGCAGGGCAATGGATTAAGTTTATAGGGGCGGATGATGTGCTTCTGCCGAACTGTATTCAGGACAATATGGCTTTTGTGGAGCAGCATAAGGATATCAAAGTACTGTTTTCTAAGGTGCAATTATATCAGGATACCTTTGAGGATCATCATTATATAAAGACGATTCCGGGTAGTATTAGTGAAGAGAGTATTATGGGCGACAGACAGACAGCCCGGTCTCAATACGAAATGTTACTGTATTCCGATCGAATACATTTTACTCCTTCGGTCTTTCTTCATAGAGACACATTACGCTCCATAGGTGGTTTTGATGAACGGTTTAAATTGCTGGAAGATTATCCTTTGTGGCTAAATCTGACTAAAAATAACCATAAGTTGTATTTTATGAATGCAATTACGGTTAATTACCGGAGACATTCAAAGGCCATTAATAATAATGGTAATAGCTACGTTGTTAATCTTAACTACTTTAGACACGAGGCATTTAGAAAAGAATATACCTATCCTTATTTACCCAAAGCCATTACTTTAAATCAGCGCTTTATATGGTATGCCTCGCAATTATTCCGTTGGTCGCTATTCAATAAAAGAAGTCGCATCAACTTATTTTTGTATGATTTGTTTACGTTTTATGCAAATCCGTTTAGTTATTATTTAGTAATAAAAAGACGCTTAGGTACCAAGGCTGGTATTGCTAAGTAATTGTGAATAATCCTTCTTGGCTTTGTGCGGAAATAGAAATGTCGATTTAGAATTTTCAATAAAAACGATGATAAAATTTTTAGATATACAAAAAATAACTTCGAGTTATGAACCTGAGTTATCGGAATCTGTAAAAAAGGTTATTGATAGTGGTTGGTATCTTCAAGGAGAACAGGTGGCTTTGTTTGAAAAGGAGTATGCCACATTTATCGGAACAGGAAATTGTATTGGAACAGCCAATGGATTGGATGCGCTTCGCTTGATTCTGAAAGCATATATTCAATTGGGTATCATGGAGCAGGGGGATGAGGTCATTGTACCTGCAAATACTTATATCGCTTCTATTTTAGCTATCACAGATAATGGATTGGTACCAGTGTTGGTGGAGCCTGATGAAAATACGTATAACCTGAATCTTTCTTTGGTAGAACAGCATATCACAAAAAAAACCAAAGCCATCATGGTGGTGCATTTATATGGTCAAATATGCTGGAACAAGGATATCAGGGAGCTGGCTGATAAATATCAACTGAAGATTGTTGAGGATAATGCACAGGCAGCTGGAGCAATGAGTGTTTCATCAGTCAGAAGTGGTGCGCTAGGTGATGCTGCAGCACATAGTTTTTATCCGGGTAAGAACCTAGGAGCTTTGGGTGATGGGGGAGCTGTAACTACCAACGATAGTGAATTGGCCACTGTAATTAGGGCACTGGGGAATTATGGTTCTATTCAAAAATATGTCAATGACTACCAAGGTCTGAATTCAAGGTTGGATGAGATGCATGCGACTATTTTAAGGGTGAAGCTTAAAAAACTTGATGACGATAATATGCATAGAAGAGAAATCGCACAATTCTACATGAATCATATCCAAAATACGGATGTGAAACTGCCTCTGGTGGATGGAAGTGCTCAGGTGAATGATCAATTGGGGCATGTATGGCACCTCTTTGTTATAAGGCATCGTAAGCGTGATCTATTACAAAAATATTTGGCTGATAAGCAAATACAAACACTTATCCATTATCCCATACCACCGCATCAACAAAAGGCATATCCACAACTTAACCATCTTACATACCCAATTACCGAAATGATACATCGTGAAGTATTAAGCTTGCCAATTAGTCAGGTGATGACTATCGACGAAGCTAAAATCGTGGCGTCGGCTATTAATACATTTAACCTGAGTGTTCATTGCTAAAAAAATAAATTTGAAAAAAAATATAGGTACAGTTGGTACGCATGAGCAAAATGAGTCGGAGGACGGTGCGCATCATAGGGGGTATGCTGATTCAAGCCAAGAGAATTCCTCTCAGGAGGAGGAGAAGGATAAGTCTTCCTATCGTCAGATATTTAAGGCTACCTCCTTGTTCGGAGGTGTACAGGTAATAAATATCTTGGTGGGAGTGGTAAGGGTAAAGCTTATTGCTATCCTACTGGGAGCTACAGGTGTGGGTATTATGGGATTGTTCAATGCTCCTTTGCAATTGATCATATCGGTGGCTGGATTGGGGATTTCGCTCAGTGCCGTTCGTGATATTTCTGCGGTGCATGGTAAAGGAGATAAAGTTGGACTAGCTAAAATTATAACTGTACTTAAAAGATGGACCTGGTTTACTGGTGCGCTTGCCGCTATTATTACACTATCCCTTGCCCCTTTATTGAGTAAATGGTCTTTCGGGAATAGTGAATATACCTGGGCTTTTGTGTGGCTATCAATTACATTACTGCTGCAGGCCATCAGTGATGGACAAAAAGCCATTTTACAAGGTACCCGACGGCTGCAGGATTTGGCCAAGGCCGGCGTTATTGGTTCTGTGTTAGGACTCGTAACATCTATACCTCTCTATTATTTTTATGGACTTAAGGGTATTGTGCCTTCGTTTTTGATAACAGGCGTTACTGTACTATTTTTGACATGGTACTTTTCACGCAAGGTTAAAATTGAGAAGGTCAGCCTAAGCAGAAAGGAGACATGGGTGCACGGAACAGGCATGGCAAAACTTGGTATATCCATGACCTTAGCTGGTTTTATAGCTACCTTGACAACCTATATACTCAACGCGTATATTAGTAATAGAGGCGGCGTGGAACAAGTGGGCCTTTATAATGCAGGATGGGGTGTGGTTGGACAGTATACAGGCATTGTATTTACGGCAATGGCTACCGATTATTTTCCTCGTTTATCAGCCATTCATGCAGATAATCTACAAATGAAAAAGCTGGTGAGCCAGCAGGCAGAGACAGCCCTGTTGATCATGGCACCTTTACTTGCTTTATTAATTGTTACCATGCCTTTTGTAATTAGACTATTATATACGGCTGATTTCTTGCCCATTGTTATGTTTGCTAATCTAACTGTGTTAGGTATGCAGTTTAAGGCGGTATCCTGGTCTATGGGTTATGTGTTTTTGGCCAAGGGAGATGGCCGTCTATTCCTAATTCTTGAAGTTGTTTCTGGGTCTATCATGTTGGGAATGAATTTGTTGTTTTATCAGATGTACGGACTAAATGGTCTTGGTATTTCTTTTATCTTAACATTTTTGATGGGTGGAAGCATGTCTTTTGTTATTCTGAAAAGAAAATATCAATTTGGCTTTCCAAAAAAGTTTTATGGCAGGTTCTTGATATCCTATAGTTTTGTTGTGGTCTCTTTTTTAACTGTCTTTATGACCGATGATTTCATGAAATATGTGGTGGGAATTATTTTACTGTTGCTTACTTCTTATTATTCTTATTATAAACTCAATCAATTAATGGATATTAAACAGTTGGTGCTCAATAAAATAAAAAAAAGAATTAATTAGCATAATTATAGTTCGTAACAGCTTCTTTACTTAAGCTGACCCTCTCATTATTATCTGCATGAATCGCTTATTTGATATTGAAAACTGATTTTACTATGATACGTCTTTCCGTAATACTTCCCATGTATAATGTTGAACCTTATGTTGAGAGGTGTATACGTAGTCTCGAGAATCAGGATATTCCCTATGATGAGTATGAGATTATTTGTGTGAATGATGGATCACCTGATCATTGTAAGCAATTGATAGAGAGGTTGCAACGAGAATTTAGTAATATTGTTTTGATAGATCAGGTAAACCAAGGAGTTTCAAAAGCCAGAAATAATGGTATGGATCATGCTAAAGGTAAATATGTGTTATTTGTTGATCCTGATGATTTTGTTGATGCCAATAGTTTGGGGCGTATATTGACTTATGCTGAGCAGCAAAATACGCAAGTTACTTTTCTTGGTTTTTCCATACTAGACGAATATAATCATGTGCAGCATCAGGTTTTTAGTGAACAATTGGTAGGTAAGGTGTATCCTGGAACGGAGGCTTACCACGCTTCTCGTCAATCAGATCCTCCGGATCCCGATAGAATATGGGCCATATTGTTCGATCGTGAATTCATGAATAAAAACAAATTAAGGTTTATTCCTAATATTCCTTATCTGGAGGATGGAGAGTTTTTGGTGCGTATCATGTTTTTAGCTTCCAAATGTAATTTTGAAGGCAAGTCTTTTTTACAACGTACTACTAGGCCAGGCTCTGCTACTCATTCGAATTTGTTTAATACAGAACGGGCGGTCAACGGATTTTTAATTGCCGCTCACAATCTAATGAATTTTAGAAGTGTACAAAGTTTGTTGAATAAAGATGTGGAATTTATCAATCAATCCATTGTTAAATTTGTTATCCTATCCATTCATTCGGTTGTGGGGATTACCAGATTGACCAAAATTTTTAAAATAAACAGCATGTTGAAACATAAAGGACTGGGAAAGCTTGAAATTAACGGCTGTAGTCGATTTTATACTTCATTGGGGCGCTTGTATAATATTTCTCCCTTCCTTTTGTATGCTTACTTATCCCTTAGATCGGTGGGTATATTCAGTAAAAAATTCTCTAAAAAGCAATTATAGGTGAATATCTTGTTTGTATACCAAAATTGGCTAAACCCCAATAGGGGTGGGGTTGGACGGGTTGCCGATTCTTTAGCTATGTACTTGGTGCAAAATGGCCATAGGGTTTATTATTTAATGCATGAGTATGATGAAAATGATACGTATAAGTTTCCGGCACAAATATTTACCTTACCTCATGGCGATTTTTTTTCGGCCACAAATGTGCAGTTTTATCACCATGTTTTACATGAAAAGCACATCGATATTGTACTTAACCACGATGCTTCCAATGAAAGATCTAAATTTTGGTTAGAGACAGGAGCTAGTAAAGCCCGTAAGGTATCCTTGTATCACACTGATCCATTGCATGGTTTAAACCGAAATATGCGTCTGGGTAAGGTAGTGCAGATATGTGTAAAAGCACTTAAAATATTTGGGTATAGAAAAGTGATTGGTACTTTATTGAAAAACAGTGATAAACTGGTTCTTTTATCTCAAGAGTTTAAAAAGAATATGTCCAAAGAGCTAAAAATAAATTCTTCAAAAATAGTAGCTATTAGCAACCCTTGTGTGTTTGAGGAAGTGAAGTTCAATAATCCTAAGAAAAAACAAATTCTCTTTGTGGGAAGATTGGATTGGTCCTCAAAACGACCAGATATAATGTTACGTATATGGTCACATTTATACCGTATTTATTCAGATTGGGAATTGTTAGTTTTAGGAGATGGTCCCGATCGCGTGAAAACACAGGAATTAGCCAGGGAACTAAAATTAGAACGTATTTTTTTTAAGGGCTTTGTAAAGCCTGAACCCTTTTATAAAGAGGCTTCTATTATATGTTTGACATCCGATTATGAGGGTTTTGGACTTGTGATGCCGGAAGCCATGCAGTATGGTGTAGTGCCCATTGCTTTTAATAATTGGCCTTCATTGAAGGATATCGTTGTGGATGGAGAAAATGGTGTAATAGCAAGACAGAATGATATACCTGATTTTGTAGCTAAATTGGAGTTGTTGATGTCCGATGCGACTCAGCGAGCTAGCATAGCATTGCGGGCGAAAGATTCTGTAAAGAAATTTCATATAGGGGTGATTGGACCTCAGTGGATTGAATTGTTTAAAACAAGTATTAAAAATGGCTGAATCAAAGAAGATTTTATTGGTATCAAATGGATTTTTTCCGGAAATATCGCCGCGTAGTTATCGTGTAACAGAATTAGCGAAGGAATTTTGTCGTCAGGGGCATGAAGTCACCGTTATTTCAAAATACCGAGATCATGACTATACCGAGTTTCTAAAAGCGTATCCAATACAGCTGAAGATGTGGCCAAAGTCAATATTAAAAGCTTTGCCTAGTTCCCAAAACAGAATTGTTTCATTGGTGTACAGTATTATTTCTCGTTTGTTGCTGATGTTTTTGGAATATCCCACCATTGAGGATATGTTTCGGGTTAAGACAATGCTTAAAAAAGAAAACGGGTATGATTTGTTGATTTCCTTTGCAGTTCCGCACCCTGTTCACTGGGGGGTTGCCTGGGCCAGGAAAGAAAAACATACCATTGCGAAAAAGTGGGTTGCCGATTGTGGGGATCCATATATGGGAGATGTACTGGATACCTTTCGTAAACTTTTTTACTTTGGTTTTTTTGAGAAGTGGTGGGGTCGGAAGGCCGAATACATAGCCATTCCCATAGAGTCAGCTATCAAGGCTTATTATCCGCAGTTTCATAGTAAAATAAAAATTATACCCCAAGGTTTTTTGTTTGACTTGCAAACAACTCATGCCGAAAGTGCAGGTCGTAGTATTCCTACATTCGCCTATGCAGGTGGTTTTATACCCGGAGTGCGTGACCCACAACCCCTGTTGGAATATCTTGTCTCGTTGGATCTTCCTTTTAAATTTTTGATTTATACCAATTCAACAGCTATGCTGGATGGATATATGGATCGCTTAAAAGATAAAATGGAGGTGTCTGGCTACATACCCAGAGCAGCGCTCATGAAAATATTGAAGACAATGGATTTCTTAGTTAATTTTGATAATAATACACTGTTGAATTCGCCCAGTAAATTGATTGATTATGCGATTGTTAATAAACCGGTTTTGAATATAGGTCGTGATTTTGACGCTCAAAAGGTGCATCGTTTTTTAATGGGAGATTATACCGATAGCATGGCCTTGCCTAATCCCGAGCAGTACCATATCTCTAATGTATCGAAACAATTTCTCGATCTAATTTAATAAAGTACATTAAAAGCATGAATAATTATTTAGATGACTATTGGCATTCTAACGTTAAAAACACCAGGTACTATCTAATATTATTTATTATATGGCCTTTCTTGGCTTTTATTTTGGCTTTAACGAATTATAGTCAACGGGAAGCTAAAAATGTGGTTTATCTGTTCTTGATCTATTATGGAGCAACCAATGTGGTAGATATAGGTTATTATATTGATGCGGCAGGTTACGCTCTTCAGTTGGAAAGAAATAGTCAACTGCCTTTTTCTCATTTGTTTGAAATTTTTACCAATCTTTACTCTGATCGTGATTCTATTGATCTGTTGGAACCTTTGCTGTCTTTTTTTGTGTCACGATTTACAACAGATCATAGAGCCTTATTTGCTGTATTTGCTGCTATCTTTGGATTTTTTTACTTAGGTACTATTAATAAGTTGCACGATGTGTTTCGTAAAAATCCTAATCTGGATGCACTGATTATGTTGGCTTTCTTTGCTATGCTGTTGCCCGTGATGGCTATTTCTGGTTTTAGAATGTGGACCGCGGCGTGGATTTTTGTATATGGTGGATATCATGTGGTGGTAAAAAAGGATATGCGCTATTTAATCTTAACTTTTGCTGCCATATTTGTTCATTGGAGTTTTTTTATGGCCAATGGCTTGTTAATCATATATGTATTGGTCGGAAATCGGGAGGTTATTTATATCCCTTTAACCATATTGTCGTTTATTGTTCCCTACGTGATTGCTCCTTTTATGACACTTATTTCTCTTCGGATGGGAGGTGTGTTTCAAGATAGATATTCTATGTATTCTGATGAATCATACGCACAGGGCGTTCAAGAACAGCTCCAGGAGGCGGCCTGGTTTATGACCTTGGGAACCGATATGGTATTGTATTTTTTATTACTGGCTTTGGTGGTAATACGATATAAGTTCAGCCATATCATGAGCGGTAAAGGAGAGAAAAGTCTTTTCTGTTTTAGTCTGTTGATGCTGACTTTTGTGAATTTTGGAAAAACATTGCCTTCGCTTGGCGGAAGATTCCAACTGGTCTTTTTTCTGTTTGCGACCATGTATGTTTTTCTTTTTTTTACCAAAAAATCAGGAGGTAAACGTATTAGCTATCTGACGGCCATTGGCTTGTTTCCCATGCTGGTGCATTCTGCCGTGGTCTTTCGACAGGGTTCTGATACTTTGAATGCTTGGCTTTTTGCTCCTGGTTTAGGTATCCCATTTTTTGTGCAAGAATTGTCGCTGGCTCTTGTATTGTTTTAATTACAAATTTTATAGTCAATGATTGGAAAAATACTATCACCTTCCACACGCAGACATATATCTAATATTCCGGGTTTTAATATCAGGAGAAAACTTCTGGTGATTGAGTCAGATGACTGGGGTAGCGTACGAATGCCTGGTGTGCAAGCGTTTGATAATTTGATGAATGCGGGTATCGACTTGGTGTCTGACGAAGGGTTTAGGTTTAACAAATATGACTCTTTAGCTACGTCTGATGATTTGTCCTTTCTACTGGAGCTTTTGTCGTCGTTTAAAGATTGTACCAATAGGCCAGCCGTGCTGACACCGGTTTCGGTGATGGCAAACCCTAATTTTGAACAAATCAAAGAGAATGGTTTTAATACTTATAGCTTTGAGCCATTTACCGAAACATTAAACAGGTATCAGGGTTGTGAGTCTTCTTATGCTTTATGGTTGCAAGGGATAGAAAATAGATTGTTTGTGCCTCAGTTTCATGGACGCGAACACTTGAATGTTTTGCCCTGGTTGAGGGCTCTTAAAAGTGGGCATAAAAATACTCTTTTGGCCTTTGATAACCAATTGTGGGGTATTTCTACTGCGCAAGATCCGGATATTGGTTTGGAGTATCAAGCCGCTTTTGATTTTAGACAAGTGGAAGATCTTGAATATCAAAAGGAGGTTATTCGCACAGGACTTGATCTGTTTGAACAACTTTTGGGTTATAGAGCTTCTTTCTTTGTTCCACCCAACGGTCCGTTTAGTAAAAAACTTGAAGAATCATGCGTTAGCTCGGGTATTAAGTTTTTGTCAACCTCAAAGGTTCAGGATGAACCTGTTGGTAATGGTAAGACCAATAAAAGAATTCATTGGTCGGGACAGAAAAGTAAGAATGGCTTAATTTATCTCACTAGAAATTGTTTTTTTGAACCCAGTGATTCCGGCAAAGACTGGGTTGATAGTTGTTTATCTGAAATAGCCAGTGCATTTAAATGGCGAAAACCTGCTGTGATTAGTTCCCATAGGGTCAATTATGTAGGAGGATTGGATGTGCAAAATCGTAGTAGAGGCTTAAAACAATTGGAGCAACTACTTAAACAGATCACAAAAACGTGGCCTGATGTGGAATTTATTACTTCTGAAGAATTAGGTAAAATTGTTGCCAATGGGTCTTAATGTATCAAGAATAAAAAAAGTACTTTCGCAAAATGTGATCAATATTCCGGGCTTTCGGACCAAACGGAAAATTGTGGTTATTGAAAGCGACGATTGGGGAAGCATTCGTATGCCATCCAAACAGGTGTTGAATCGTTTCAAGGATAAAGGATTTGATATTGCAAATTCCGACTATAACAGGTTAGACACGCTGGAGAGTAATGATGACCTCCTTAGCTTGTTTCAAGTATTGAATTCACATATTGATTCAAAGGGGAATCCAGCAGTAATAACAGCCAATGTGGTGATGGGAAATCCTGATTTTGATAAGATCAGAGAGTCAGATTTCTCTCAATATTATGTTGAACCCGTGGCGAAAACCCTGGAGACATATCCGGGAAGAGACAGGGTGCTCTCCTTATGGAAAGAAGGGGACATACAAAAAGTGTTTCATCCGCAGTTTCATGCCCGTGAACATGTGAATGTAATACGATGGATGGAAGCACTTCGAAAAAAAACTGCTGAGATCATGTTTACCTTCGAGCATCGCACGACTTTCTCTGGAGTGGGTGATTATAATTTTATGGAAGTTTTGGATTACAATACACCCAAAGATTTGGTTTTTATGAAGGAAAGTCTGCGTGAGGGATTGGATCTGTTCGCAGATACTTTTGGATTTAGATCTAAGTCTTTTATCCCTCCTTGTTATGCCTGGGATAGTCATGTTGAGAAGACATTGGCAGATAATGGGGTGAAATATATCCAAGGTTTGTTTGTACAGTCGGTTCCCACAGGTACGTTTGATGTATATGGTAAAAAATACCATTTTATGGGCAGTAAAAATAATTATGGGCAACGATATCTCATGCGTAACTGCTTTTTTGAGCCCTCCCTTGCTGCGGATAATAATTCAGTGGATGAATGTATACGGCGGATTGGTATTGCATTTCAATGGAATAAACCGGCCATTATTAGTTCACATCGTATTAACTTTATGGGTTCGCTTGATCCTCAAAACAGAGAAGATAACCTGAAGCGGTTAAATGACTTGTTAGCAGGTATCCTCCGTCAATGGCCCGAAGTAGAATTTATGACATCAGATCAGTTGGGCGATATGATTGTGAACGGAGCGTAGTGATGAGGTCTACTTTGTAAAGGGTGCTATTACCACATGTCGTTAGTCAACAGCTTTCTTCCTTCTTCAAAAAAATAAAACTGAAACCGTGAAAACAAAAGCGATCAACATATTAATTACAGGAGATTTTTGTCCGATAAATAGAATTGAAGAATTGTGCCATAACGGCCATTATGCATCCATATTCAATGATTTTGCAGCGGTGTTTCAGGGGAATGATTTAAATGTAGTGGATCTGGAATGTCCACTTACGCTGAGTAATAAAACGAGACCCAAAACAGGGCCTTACCAAAAAGCACACCCGGACACCATAAATGCTCTGAAATTCGTAGATGTATCAGTGGTAGCCATGGCCAATAACCATATCATGGATTATGATAGTAAAGGCGTGGAGGATACCTTGAATCTTTGTAAGCAGAATAATATAGCTACCATTGGAATAGGTACAGCAGTCACAGAAGCCAGTAAACCATATTCTACAGAAATACAGGGAAAAAAAATAGCCATATTGAATTATGCGGACAATGAGTTTTTATCAACTACTGATCAGCGCTTTGTGGGCAATGCTATTGACCCCATACAAGGTCATTATGATATCCAAAAAGCGAAGAAGACGCATGATTTTGTGATTGTGATTGCTCATGCCGGAAATGAATTTTATAAGCTGCCTTCTCCAAGGACCAAGAAATTATACCGTTACCTCTGCGATCAGGGAGCTGATGTGGTGATATCGCACCATACTCATGTTTTTTCAGGATACGAGATCTACAATGAAAAACCAATATTTTATGGTCTAGGTAATTTTGTGTATGATTGGCCTGGAAAAATAAACACTCCGTGGAATCGTGGATATGCAGTTCGATTGTCTATAGTTGAGAAGATTGATTTTGAGATCATACCTCTTAAGCAAGGCAATGATCAACCCGGTGTATTTAAATTGAACGAAGAAGAGCACCAGGTCTTTATGGCCGATATGCAAGCGCTTCATCAAATTATTGATGATGATGCCAAGTTAGAAGCTGAATTTCAAGCTTATTGTGATTCTGTATTTCCCATGTATGATGCTTTTATTGAACCTTATTTTGGGCCTTATGTTACGGCATTACAAAAGAGGGGCTGGTTGCCAAAATTGTTGACACGCCAAAAGCGTTTGTTTCACCTAAATTTGTCCCGTTGCGAATCTCATAGGGATGTTTTGCTGCGAATGCTTAGGAAATATGAATAAAAAAGGAACGTTGGTCAAAAAAACAAACGGGATATATAAAATTACCCATACTTTTCACCTAAACCCAAAGAGGGTAGTATAGTATTGTACGCTTTCATTTAAATTAAATACAGAATGTGCGGAATAACCGGATATATAAATACCAATTCTGGTGCCATAAAGGATACAACGAGGATATTGTCGATGTTAAAAGTTCAGCAGCACCGTGGGCCTGACGATACTGGAATTCGCGCAATAAGTCTTGACAATAGCCAATCGCAGGAACTGAGTAATATGGAACCGGTTACCGTGGAAAATGGTTTTGAGGGGGTTGTGGGATTTAATCGTCTTAGTATCATGGATTTGTCAGCTAATGGACATCAGCCTATGGCGAGTCAGGACGGACGTGTTATTCTTGCTTTTAACGGAGAAATTTATAATGCTTTTGATTATAAAAAAGAATTGGAAGCTTGGGGCTATCGTTTTAAAAGTAATACAGATACGGAGGTTGTTCTGGCATTGTATCTTAAATATGGATACGTTGGGATGTTGAATAAGCTAAATGGTATGTTTGCTATTGTGATAGCTGACTTACCAAAGAAAGAACTGTATATCGCCAGAGATCGTTTCGGAATCAAACCTATGTACTATGTGAACACAGGATCAGTGTTTGCCTTTTCTTCTGAGTTAAAGAGTTTTAAGTATTTGGATGGATATTCTTTTAGTTTGAATAATGCTAAGTTAGACGAGTATTTATTGTTTCGAAATACAATTAATGACACCTTATTTGAGGGAATAAACTCCTTAAAAGCAGGGCATTATCTGAAGTATAAGTCAGGTGAAAGTCTCCAGCTTAAGAAGTATTTTGATATAGATCAGTACGATCGGGTAGAGGAAAGTAGTAGTAATTTGTGCGAGGTTCAAAAAAAGTTGGAGACCTGGTTACACCGTAGTGTGCAAAGTCAGTTGATGAGCGATGTTAAACTGGGTTGTCAACTCTCGGGGGGGGTGGATTCTTCTCTGGTTACTTGGCTGGCCAATAAAAATAAGAACGATTTCGAATCAGTGTCCATCGTATTTGATGATGAACGTTTTTCGGAGGAAAAGTATGTTGATGAGGTAAGAGATAAATTAAATATACCTGCTCGTAAGTTTTTGTTGGATTCAGATTATTATCTGGATCATTTGGAGAATGCGACCTGGCACCTAGAATCACCGCTTAATCATCCCAATACCATTGGTATTTATAAGCTGTCGCAAAGAGCCAAGGATTATGTAACCGTATTGTTAAGTGGAGAAGGAGCTGATGAGGTTTTTGGTGGGTATGAACGGTTTAATGAGATAAAGTATCCGTATTCAGGGATGAATATTTTGCGAGAGATAAAAAATAATAGGCGAAACCCCCTTGCTGTGTTCGATTATTTTAGTGCAGAGAACAGAGCTGTTATGGCTACTGCTTTTATGAAGCCCTTGATGGCTCAGCAGCTATGTCCTGACTTTAATGTTAAACATGCGGCGCAGGATAGAAAAGATATATATGCGCAGTTGTCCGGATCTCGTTTCGACCGACAAGTTAAGTATGAACTCTTATCGTATTTACCCGACCTCTTGATTCGACAAGATAAAATGTCGATGGCGCACTCAATTGAAAATAGAGTGCCCTTCCTTGATAATGAGGTGGTAAGTCGTTCGTTTAGCATACCTGAAAATTATTTACTGAACCGTAAGAATGGCAACGGAGTGAATACCGAGAAATACCTACTGAAGAAAATGACTGCGGATGTGTTTGGTAATGATTTTGCATTTAGGAATAAAATGGGCTTTGGTATACCGCTTAAGGAATTCTTTTCTCAAAATAAATTTAATGAATATTTAAACCACAAAGTATTACCTGGTGTGAAAAATCGGGGGATATTTAGTCCTCAGCTGATTAGTAAATGGGTGGCTAATGTGAATGGACTTAAACCCAGTGAATTGGATGCGTTGTGGGTTGTCATCGCCTTTGAAACTTGGGCTTCCGTTTACTTAGACGGAAATTATTAGCAATGCGTATTGGTGTAACATCATTTTTCAGTAATGGATAATAAGAGTATATGAAACGAACATGTGAAATTTAATTATTCAATTTTCCACACAGGGGAATGATTGATTTTTTTTGTGAGTTCCATATGACCTTTGAAAGAAAAATATAAATATATGAAAATAGGCATACATAGCGCTTTAGGTTCATTTAGCGAACGTTGGATTCCTTATTGTGAATCTAAAGGAATCGACTATAAATTGGTTGATTGCTATAGCACTAATATAATTGACCAATTAGCTGATTGCGATGCCTTGATGTGGCATTTTAACCATAAAGGAGCCAAGGAAAGTAAGTTTGCAAAACAGCTTTTATTTTCTGTTGAAAAAGCAGGTAAAGTGGTGTTTCCTGATTATGAAACGGTTTGGCATTTTGACGATAAGGTAGCTCAGAAGTATTTATTGGAAGCTATTGATGCTCCATTGGCTCCTGCTCATGTGTTTTATAGTAAAAAAGATGCGAAACGGTGGATCCGTCAAACCAGCCTGCCTAAAGTTTTTAAGTTGCGTAATGGAGCGGGCTCAGATAATGTGCGACTGGTTCGCTCTGTGGAGGAAGCCAATCGCTTAATCAATAAGGCATTCGGAAAGGGTTTTAAGCAGTACGATGCCTGGGGTAACCTTAAAGAACGTTTCCGTCTGTTTAGGTTGGGGAAAACCAATTTATGGGATCTTACCAAAGGGTTTGTACGTTTCTTCTATCCTACCGAATATGCTCGGCTGACGGGAAAGGAAATGGGCTATGTTTATTTTCAGGATTTTATACCTAAAAATGATTGCGATATAAGGGTCTGTGTGGTTGGTGATAAAGCTTTTGCCATTAAACGAATGGTGCGCGAAAATGATTTTAGGGCTTCGGGTAGTGGTTTTATTTTGTACGAAAAGGAACATTTTAATGACGAAACCATACGTTTATCTTTTGATGTAGCTCATAAACTGGGGGTGCAATGTATGGCTTTTGATTTTGTGTTCATGGAAGATAAGCCATTGATTGTTGAAATAAGTTATGGATTTGCCAAGGAGGGTTACGACGATTGTACCGGGTATTGGGATCATGATTTGACTTGGCATGCAGGGAAATTTAACCCATATGCATGGATGGTGGATGACGTTATCAAAGCTGTTAGTAGAAACGAGGTAGGTATCCTGAAAGAGAATCACTCAAAATTTTAATATTATAGCTAAGTAGATATCATGGCGCTGATTAAAAAAAAAATATGTCTGGTTATTCATTCTTTACAGGCAGGAGGTATGGAGAGGGTGATGTCTGAGTTAGCATCCTATTTCTCGGCCCAAAGCGATGTAGAAACGCATTTGATTTTGTATGGTTTGAACCGTGAAATATTTTACGAGATACCTCCTAATGTTGTTTTACATATACCTGAATTTGATTTCGATAATAAAAAAAGATTGTTGTCGACTCTTAAAACTATTCGCTATTTAAGAAGGGAAATTAAAGGGGTAGACCCATCTGCTGTTCTTAGCTTTGGTGAGCATTGGAATAATTTTGTTTTGATATCTATGTTGGGGCTTAAGCTACCCGTTTTTGTATCTGACAGAAGTCAGCCGGATAAAAGTCTGGGTAAGATGCAGGATTTTTTACGAAAGAAATTATATCCCACAGCAAAAGGCATTATTTTACAGACGGAGAAAGCCAAAGAAATATTCCTCAAAAGAAACTATCATCGTAATATAGCGGTGATTGGTAATCCCATACGTAAATTTGATATGCCACAACAGAAGATTGAGAGAGCGCATATTGTTATTATGGTGGGAAGACTTATTGATAGTAAAAATCAGGATAAATTGATAGAAGTGTTTGCTAAAGTAGATGCGCCTGATTGGAAATTAATGATTGTTGGCTATGATCATTTGAAGCAACGTAATATGGAAAGACTTAAAAAGTTAGCGAACGATTTAGGAATTGGCGATAGAGTTATTTTTACGGGAAAGCATGATCATGTGGAAGAGCTCTACCTCCAAAGCTCAATTTTTGCTTTTACTTCAAGTTCTGAAGGTTTTCCCAATGTTATTGGAGAAGCAATGGCGGCAGGCCTTCCTGTGGTGGCTTTTGATTGTGTGGCAGGCCCTTCTGAAATGATTGATGATGGTCAAAATGGTTTTTTGGTGCCCTTGTTTGATTTACATGCTTTTCAGGAGAAACTGACATTACTCATCTCTGACCCCATATTACGTGATAAATTGGGTGAAAATGCCCATAAAAGTATTCAAAGGTTTTCAAAGGATAGGATTTGTAAAGAATTTCATGATTTTATGTGGAGCTAGTCATGAATTAACCTTGTGTGTTACATGGGTATTGGTGTTTTTCTAATAGACCTATGGTGAGTTGTGCTAACAAGTAAGATGCTTGTTTGAATTTAAAAAATATTATATGAAGGTATTAATCATTGGTTCTAAGGGTTTTATTGGTCATCATTTGGTACAGTATTTTAAAGAAGTAGGTCACAGCGTTTGGAAGGCAGATGTGGTAGTTGATTATGCCGATGTGGATCGTTATTTTTTAATTGATGTATCCAATTCTGATTATAATACGGTATTTCATTACGAAAAATATGATCTCTGTATTAATTGTTCGGGGGCTGCAAGTGTGCCAGATTCTTTAAAAAACCCAATGAGGGATTATTATTTGAATACGGTAAATGTGTTTAAAATTCTTACGGCTATCAACCAATTTCAACCCGAGTGTAAGTTTATAAACCTGAGCAGTGCTGCTATTTATGGAAACCCTGAAAGTTTGCCTATTCATGAGAGCGCAGCTACGAAGCCCTTGTCTCCTTATGGTTTTCATAAGTTTCAGGCAGAGCAGATCTGCCAGGAGTTCCATAGTTTCTTTCAGCTAAATACTTGCTCATTACGCATCTTTTCGGTGTACGGCGATGGATTAAAAAAACAATTGTTTTGGGATCTGTATAACAAAGCTGTCTCTGGTAATCCCATTGAATTATTTGGAACAGGTGAAGAATCGCGTGATTTTATTCATGTAAGAGACCTAGCTCGTGCCATTGAGATGGTAGCCAATACTTCTGCGTTTAACGCTGATGTGATTAATATTGGGAATGGGGTGGAAGAGAAAATTAAAGATGTTGTAGCTATGTTTTTTGACTGTTTTGATCACGAAATTGATTATTCATTTTCGGGGCAGGTGCGTAAGGGAGATCCTATTAATTGGAAGGCTGATATTCATCAATTAAAATCCTATGGGTATAAGGCGACTATTGATATGAAAGAAGGACTGCAAGCTTATCATGCATGGGTAACTGCTTTTAAAAAGAACGTAACTGAATGAGTGTAAGTAAAAAATATGAGCGTATGAAAATTTCAACAGGCGAAAATCGGCTAAGACTTGGGTTATTGTTTAATTTTCAGCCATCATGGATGGGAGGGATAACCTATATTATCAATATAGTTAAAACGCTCAATTATTTAAATGATGAGGATAAGCCAGAAATTTATTTATTGGTTAGCAAGGACCTTGAGAAATATTTAAGTGAGATTTCTTATCCTTATCTTCATGTGGTTAAATGGAATCATACTTCTGTCGCAAAAGGTTTTTTGAAGTCATGGCTAAAAGGTAAAAATATTTTTATTGATGATATTATTGATGCGTATCGCTTGGATGCCATATATCCGGTTAGAGATTGTCCGGTTAAAAGTACCACTAAAGCCAAAGTGATTGCTTGGTATGCCGATTTACAGCATAAATTTTATCCAGAGTTTTTTACGCAAACAACTATTTTACACCGAAATATCCGTCTTAAATTTATGTTGCGGAATACAGATATGATGGTTGTTTCCAGTCAAGCGGTACGTGACGATTTTCAAACGCTTTTCAAAAGGATGGAGAAAGTTAATTTTCAGGTTTATCATTTTGTGTCTATTATGGATGGACTTGAAGCACTTGATTTTCAGTCGTTGAAAGAAAAATACCAACTTCCTGAAAAATATTTTATGGTAGCCAATCAATTTCATAGGCATAAAAACCATAAAGCCGTATTACTGGCATTGGTTAATCTTAAAGCAAAGGGTATTATTCAGCATATAGCTTTTACCGGAAGATTTCCTTCGGCATCTAACTCTGCCTATATGGCGGAGCTGCATCATATTATTGATGATAATCACCTGCATGACCAAATTAGTATGTTGGGTATGATCCCTCGAAATGAGCAGATTAGTCTGATGAGTCGTAGTCAGGCAGTGATTCAACCCAGTCTTTTTGAGGGATGGAGTACGGTGATTGAAGATGCCAAATCGTTGCAGGTACCTGTTATTGCTTCGAATATTAAAGTGAATAAGGAGCAGCTAGGTGAAGCGGGAGATTTTTTTGAACCCCATAATTCCAATGAGCTGGCCGATATACTTAAAAACTATCCCGATCGTAATTGGGATGCGAAATTTTACGATGATCATAATATCAGAATAAAAGATGCAGCGCAAATATTGTTGGATATATTCAAAAAATAATTGTTTGAGGTGTGGGCAATAAAAATAAATTAAAGCGCATTGCCATTATTAACCAGGATTCTGGTTATTTAATGATTGATATAGCCAATGAATACCATAAAAAAGGTTATGAAACCACACTGGTGGCAGGTAGAATTGTACAGCGGGATGTTGTGCTTAATAAAGGGATAAAGGTTTGGAAAATACTAAGGTACAACCGAAGTTCAACGATTAAACGTTTATTAAGTTGGATCGGAGGAACCATTCAAATCCTTTTCTTAATCTGGTTCAAATTCAGGAATATGCATTTGCTGATCGTCAGCAATCCTCCTTTGGCTCCACTTTTATCCTTATTGGCAAATAATAGATATTCCCTGCTTATTTTTGATGTTTATCCAGATGCATTGGCTGATTATGGCTTTGTGAAGCGCGATTCTATGATTGTAAAAATGTGGACCAAAGCCAATAAAAAAGCCTATAAACACGCATTTAGGGTATATACCCTTAGCCCGGGAATGTGTAAGGCTTTGGAAAAATATGTTGAGTCAGATAAAATTGATTTAGTACCTCTATGGACCAATAATGTGTTTCTTAAACCCATTAAAAAAGAAGATAATCTGTTTGTCAAAAAATATAAACTAGAGGGAAAG
Organism: Saccharicrinis fermentans DSM 9555 = JCM 21142; assembly: GCF_000517085.1. Classification (NCBI taxonomy): domain Bacteria; kingdom Pseudomonadati; phylum Bacteroidota; class Bacteroidia; order Marinilabiliales; family Marinilabiliaceae; genus Saccharicrinis; species Saccharicrinis fermentans. The sequence continues at coordinate 292,314 of NZ_KI912107.1, forward strand.
TTTATTGTTCTCTATTCTGGGAATTTTGGCTATTCTCATCAGGTAGACTTATTGGTAGAACTTGCATCAAAAATAAAAAAGAATAATGTGATGTTTGTCATGATTGGGGGAGGAGCAATGGAAATGGAAATTAAGCGAAAAGTAAAAAGCAATCAAATGGATAATTGCCTGATACTCCCATGGCAAGAAGTAGATATGTTGCCCTATTCATTGTCGTCAGCCGACTTGTCTGTGGTTACATTAAGCGAGAAGGCTGCATCCGTGGCTATCCCCAGTAAAATATTTAATTATATGTCGGTGGGCTCACCAATTTTAGGCATTACAGCTAAAGGTTCAGATTTAGAAAAATTAATTGTAAATTATAAGATGGGTAAGTCGTTTCAACCTTGTCAATTGGATGAAATACTGCAGTTTATTGAGGCATTGTCTGCTCATCAAGCTATGGTAAGTGAGTATCGTATTAAATCATTGCAAGCATCTGAATTTCATACTTCAAAAAATACCGAATTAATAACGCAATATGATGTATAAAAAAGTACTTAAACCGTTGATAGATTTCTTGTTGGCTCTCATAGCTTTCTTCTTTTTAATTCCGGTTTTTATCGTTGTCTATGTGGCTATTAAATTGGACTCTAAAGGACCGGCTGTTTTTAAGCAAAACAGATTGGGGCTTCATGGTAAGGTGTTTACTGTTTATAAGTTCCGATCTATGGTGACTGATCAAAGTGATATTAAAAAGTCATCTAAAGTTTATGAAGATGACCCCCGTATTACTAAAGTGGGTGCATTTATCCGAAAGACAAGTATAGACGAATTGCCTCAGGTACTTAATATACTAAAAGGGGATATGAGCTTTATAGGGCCAAGGCCTCCTGTTCCTCATTTTCCTAAAAAATATGCTGAATATAATGATTTTGAGAAACAACGTTTCATGGTGAAACCGGGGATAAGTGGCTTGGCCCAAATAAGATGTCGTGAAATACATGACTGGGATATCAATATTCCCATTGATGTAGAATATGTTCATCATTATTCGTTTTTATATGATGCCAAGTTATTCCTGGCCTCCTTTATGGTTTTTTTTAAACATGACAATATATATCGTAAATCCTAATACATTATTATGAGTTGTAATAAAATAATTGGTATCCATCAACCTAACTATTTGCCTTGGTTAGGTTACTTCTATAAGATTTATCAATCAGATATATTTGTTTTTTTGGATGATGTGCAATATTCAAATCAAGGGATGCACAACTATACTTATCTTAAAACTTCCAATGGTTCTTTCAGATTGAAATTTCCCGTCAACCAAAAGCATGGCGACCGTATTGACATGGTGACTTCCAAAGATCAGATCAATTGGAAGAAAAAGCACCAGGATACCATTGCTATGAATTATAAGAAAGCACCTTATTTTGAGCAGGTATACAATGACTATACAAATATACTGCTCAACGACTACAAAGATATTGTAGCGCTAAACGCTGCTTTCATTCAGTTTTTTTCTAAAAAACTGGGGTTCAAAACGCAGTTTGTACGTTCGTCGGAGTTAGGAATAGAAGCCAGTAAAACAGAAAAAATATTGGGTATTTGTGCTGCGTTGAAAGGCGATGTCTATTATTCTGGAACGGGAGCTAAGGCTTATCAGAATAAGGAAGATTTTGATGCACAGGGTGTTGAGTTGAGATACTCTGTGTTTAAACCAGTTGAATACCCACAATTATGGAAAGATTTCCAATCAAATGTTTCGGCACTTGATTTTTTTATGAATTGTGGTTATGATTTTAGCTTGATATTAAAGGCACAGGAAGAACAAAAAATAGATCAATAATGGAAATAGGTAGTTTTATTGGCTTAGATCTGGAAGGAACAGGAGAGTATTACAATAATCAGTTGGGTATGGCTCGGCTAAATTCGGCACGGGCAGGTATTTATCATGCATGCAAATTATATCATTGTACAACTGTTCATTTACCATATTATTTATGTCCTTCGGTTCATCAATATTTGAGCGAGCATGGAATAGTAACCCAAAAGTATTATTGTAATGATCGGTTTGAACCGATGGGGGTAAAGCCTAAAGAAAATGAAGCTATTATTGTTGTTAACTATTTTGGTATTATCGCCCATAAAAATATGCAAAAGGTAGCAGATAGATATAAAAATGTGATTGTGGACAATTCAGCTGCATTTTATGCAAGCCCCATAGATGGGTGTTATAATATCTATTCTCCTCGTAAATTTTTTGGTGTTCCTGATGGCTGTTATGTCATTGGCGATTGTGCCTCTAAAGGAATCGTACAATATGATGAGGACTATTCCTCTGAAACGGCGTCGTTTTTATTTAAAACCATTGAGTTTGGCACCAATGCGACCTATCAGGAGCGAATGAAAAATGAACAGCGAATTGATCAGTCAGCGCCTTTGAGGATGTCGCAGCTAACTCATACTTTATTGAAAAATATCAACTACGCAAGGATCGGAAAAAAAAGGGTGGAAAATTTCATGTATGCCCATTTCATGTTTAGTAAAATAAACAAGATTGATCCCTTGATGCTTTTAGATAAATCATGTGTGCCCATGGTTTATCCTTTGGTGATTGAATCTGCAGATTTGGACAAGAAACTTCGTGAACATAATATCTATGTGGGTCGTTTATGGAATAATGTGTTGAAAGAAGTGGCCATGGATACTTTTGAAGCCCACATGTCTAAGTTTATGATTCCTCTACCAATTGATCAGAGGTATAGCAGAAAAGAGATGAATTTTATTTATGAAGTGGTAACAGATATTCTAAAGGAAGAGTGATGACCAATACCCTGTCATTACAATACAGTTGTGGTAGAACCGTTTTTATTAAACTCCGAGGGTGCATGAAAACTTCGTAAAAGAGTTTTTAAAGTATTTTCTAGTGTAAAATAATGTCGATGAAATAAATTGATAAATACTGATTTATCTGCGTGGATAGATGGTTGTATTTATGAAGCGTTTCATCGGGTAATTGAAAAATATATATTAAAGATGGATAGTGCAATAACATCACCGCAAAAAGTAATTTATGCAAAACATTTAAAGGATGATTTCGGGATAAGTGTTGTCTCCATACCGAATATAGATGCACATGAATGGGATGCTTTCTTAAACAAGACGCAAGAGTCTAGCTATTTTTCTACTTCAGCATGGTGGAAAACATTTAAAAACGCTTATGTCTTGCAAGTGAGAAATAAAAATAGGGAGCTGGTAGCAGGAATTCCATTTAGAATATTAGAGGTAATACCTATTATAGGAAAGTTTTTTAAATTTTCATGGTGTGATTCTTCAGTGCTCGTTACGGATACGTATTCACAAAAAGATGCCTATACACTTAAAAAGATGGTGTTTTTAAAACTGGTTTCATTTCTGAAAAAGAGGAACGTGATTGTGCTGAATGTCTCGTCTAAGTCTGTTTCGCATGATAAAGAGTTATTTTTAGAATTGTTTGATTCATCCACAAAGTGTGCTACCATTGTCAATGATATTACTTTAAGCGATGATGATTTATATGCTAGCTTTAAAAAAGGTAAAAGATATGCCATTCGCAAAGCGCTAAAGAACCAAGTTGAAGTAAAAGTAAAGGAAGGTGAAGATGCTTTTTCTTTGATTGCTGATTATTGCCATCTGCAGGAGAAAATGTTTGCGCATAAAAGTGCTTATTATAGTCGTATTTACTATAAATCAGCTCGTTATTTAAAAAATATATTGAGTCATTCACCGCGGTCATACGTTGCCATAGCGTATTATCAGGGACAGCCTGTGGCCGGTAATATTATGGTTTCGCATAAAGATATGATTTATGCATATCTGGGAGCCTCCGATAATGAGTTAAATAGAGCCACAGATGGTTCTTCTTTGTTGGAGTTTGAAATGATGAAGTTTGCTCGTGATAAGGGGTTTAAACAGTATGATCTGGTTGGTATTACCATAGAAAAACCGGATAAATCGGATCCTTTGTATGGTATTTACTCTTATAAAATTGGATTTGGCGGTGAGATACGTCAATATGATAGTTGTGGATATTCCATTCGTAAGCGAAGGTATTTGTTTGTATGGTGGTTGCGAAAATTTGAAACAAACCCCTTGGCTTTGAAAATTTATCAGGCCATAAATCGAAATCATCATATCAATGACAATGATACGTGAAAGGTGATTAGGTCCTGATATAGCATTTATAAACCATCGTTGGGATAGGAAGTGTATTGTTGAATGAGATCGTAAATGTTATTCTATGGAGCAAAGATTGACCATAAGAAATAGTGCACATGAGCTGGTGGCTGTTCTTCCTTTTCGCTTGTTGTCTATGATGCCTATTGCTGAACGTTTTTTTAGAACATGTTGGCTCGATTCTTCGGTTTTGGTAAACGCTTCGTTGCTCGAAGATGAACAGCATCAATTAGAAATGTGATACGAAAAGCTCAAAACTTAGGGGTGGAAGTTAAAAAGGAGTTTGGAGGCGAATATCAGGTGTTTGACTGTTCTAGTTTTGTGATCCAAAAATACCGGTATAAATTGGTTTGGCGTCTTCGAAAACTTGAGAATCATTCATTGGCTAAATGGGTGTATAAAATGCTAAAGAAAAAAGAATATAATTAGCCTGATTTATTTCTGAGTAGGTTAGGTTAGATAATACTATACTTTTATGACACATAATATTTTGATTGTAGCTCCTCATCCCGACGATGAGGTATTGGGTTGTGGTGGATTGATAAAAAAGAAATCCTTATTAGGGCATCATGTGTACGTGTTGGTGGTTACACGTGGATCTGCAAAACGATACAGTGAGGAGAAAGTGCTAAACGTGCGGGAAGAGGCCAAGAAGGCTCACCGAATTTTGGGAGTGAAAGAGACTATCTTTCTTGATTTTCCAGCACCAGATCTGGATCTGGTTTCCAAGGCTGATATGTCAGGTGAGATTTCTAAGGTTATTCAGCAGTATAAAATACACGAATTGTTTTTGCCACACAGGGGAGATATTCATCACGATCATCAAGCAGTATTCAATGCTGGCCTGGTGGCTGCCAGACCTGTACAGGGTAATACAGTAAAAAAGCTGTATGCATACGAAACTCTATCGGAAACAGAATGGGCTGCTCCTTTTGCATCAGATATTTTTGTACCCACTTATTTTGTGGATGTTAGCAATGAATTCTCATTTAAGTTAAAAGCCATGGAGGAGTTTAAAAGTCAACTGAGAGCCTTCCCTAATTCAAGGTCACTTGAAGCTATCTCTTCATTGGCTAAATACAGGGGATGCACTGTTGGTTATCGTTATGCGGAAGCCTTTATGGTAGTTCGTATAATAGAATGATGAATTGGTGTAAAAAATGAGACAATAATATCTTTTTCTAAAAAAGATACGCTAAAAAAAGTTTATATTCGGTATGTAACTCGCGCCTGTTTTATTGGCTTGGATGATACTTTTTCAAATGAGTCATGATGAACCTTTTCTCATTCATAAAAATGACAATTGGGGCATGTTAGATGTGACCATTGAAAGAAAATATAAACATATGAAACTGGCATGGGCAGTGCAAATAATTGGACACACAGGTGAATGATTGAAATTTGCACAGCTCAGTGAAGTTTTATTAATTTTTAATCATATGCAAGATAAATTTATTGTTGCGCTGGCTGAAGCGCTAGAAATGGAAGAATCAGAAATTAATTTTTCGGATCATTTTAGAGATTATGAAAGTTATGATTCTTTGGCTGAGCTATCAGTATTGGCTATGCTGGATGCTGATTTTGGGGTGGAACTGGAAATGAAAGAGTATAATACTTTTGTTACGGTTGAAGACCTTTTTAAACGCGTTTCTGCAAAAAACTAAATATCTACCATAATGGCTTTGTTTTCTTTTGATAATATTGGAATAAAGGGGATTGCAGGAGCTGTGCCCAAGCATGTTATTGACAATTACAATTATGACGAGTTCTTTTCGAAGGATGAGATAAAAGAAGTTGTTGATAAAATAGGAGTAAAGGAGCGCAGATTTGCAGATAAGGATACGTGTGCGTCAGATTTGTGTTTTGCTGCTGCTGAGAAACTGTTAGAAGGAATGAATATTAATAGGGAAGAAATTGATCTGTTAATATTTATTTCTCAAACACCTGATTACAGAATGCCTGCCACATCTATTATTTTGCAGGAACGTTTGAAGTTGCCCAAATCAACCATTGCTTTTGATGTCACCTTGGGGTGTTCGGCTTTTTTATATGGTCTTTCCATCGCCTTTTCGATGATCAGTTCTGGAGCAGTAAAAAGAGCATTGATATTGGATGGAGAAACCAGGTCTAAGGTGTATTCAAAAAGAGATCGTAAAACCAGTTTTTTATTTGGTGATGCAGGTGTTGCTGCCCTGGTTGAAGGGGGTGGTGAATTTGGAAAGAGTTGGTTCTCATTGAATTCAGATGGTGAAAGGGAATCACTGATAAAAATTCCGGCAGGAGGATATCGTCAGATGTCCAGTGAGGAAACCGTCAAGGAAAAAGTGATAGATGAGTACGGCAATATGAGATCTGATGAACAGGCTTATATGAATGGTGCGGATGTATTTAATTTCGTGTTACGTGAAATACCACGCGATTTTAAACGTCTGAATGAGTATGCACAGAATGATCTTGATAAAGTCGATTATTTTGTTTTTCATCAGGCCAATAGTTATATCAATGGATTTATCGCCAGAAAACTGAAGCTGCCTGCTGATAAAATCCCATCTACCATCGAAAAATATGGCAATACTTCCTCTGTATCCATCCCTATAACCATTGTGTCTGAATTAAAAGATAAGCTTAAGAGTCATACTCGTTTGATGTTAAGTGGCTTTGGGGTGGGGTTGTCATGGGGTACGGCTATACTTGATGTGGAAGATTGTTATGTGGCAGACATTGTAGAGGTATAGGGGTGTTGTGTATAAGTAATTGATCATTGAACCTAAAACTATATTCATGGGTAATCATCCATTTACATTGAATGATAAATTAGTGCTGGTTACTGGTGCTTCTTCGGGCATTGGCAGACAATGTGCCATTACTTGTAGTCGGCTGGGTGCAGTTGTGGTTTTGCTTGGTAGAGATGAAAATAGGTTAAGCGAAACCATGGAAGCAATGCACCATAAAGATAGACATGAGTCTGTGCAGATAGATTTATGTGAGTTCGATCGCATACCTGCTATGGTGAAGAATTTGACTCAGCGTTTGGGAATGATATCCGGATTAATCAATTGTGCTGGTGTTTCTACTACTTTACCGCTGAATGCACTATCGGTTGATAAAATGAACAGTTTTATGGAAACAAATGTGTTTTCTGCCTTGAATTTAACTAAATATGTAGTGAGTTCCTCTAACTTTTCCAAGGAGGGAGGCAGTGTTATTTTTTTGAGTTCGGTAATGGGGGTGGTAGGAGCAAAAGGAAAAACACTTCATTCCATGACCAAAGGGGCACTGGTGTCGGCCTCTAAATCCATGGCTGTAGAATTGGGTGCTCGTAAAATAAGGGTGAACACAGTATCGCCCGGAGTGGTGGAAACTCCCATGTCGAAATCAGCCATTTATTCCAGAAATAAAGAGGCGCTTGAATTTGTAAAAGAACAACATCCGCTTGGTTTGGGTGAACCAGAGGATGTGGCCAATGCTTGTGCTTTTTTATTATCAGAGGGTTCCAAATGGATTACTGGAACCAATATGATAGTGGATGGCGGATATTTGGCAAAATAGACTAAAAAATGATGGTTGATGTTATAATAATAGGGGCAGGAGGACATGCCGCTGAGGTGAATGATTATATAATTTGTTCCAAGGGAAGGAATGGAAACCCGGATATAAATGTGATAGGATTCATTGATGATGATCCGGATAGCTATAAGTCTTATAACTATGATGCGCCTTATCTGGGAAGCCTTGGAAATCATGATGTTTCTCTTAAATATTTTTATATAATGGCCATTGCCAATATAAAATACAGGAGACCTATAATTGATGATTTTTTAAAAAAGGGAGCACGTTTTATCTCCTTGTTTCACCAATCGGCTTATATTTCTAAGTCGGCACGTATTGGAACCGGAACTATTTTGGGACCCAATGTAAATATTGGACCCAATGTACATGTGGGATGTTATAACTTGATTAATTCTCGTGCTAGTTTAGGTCATGATACGAAGATGGGAAGTTTTAATTTTATTAGTCCCAATGTCAGTTTCTCAGGGAATACCTGCATTGGTGATGAGAATTTGTTTGGGATTAATAGTGCTACATTGCCCGGTGTTTCATTGGGGCATCGAAACAAAATATCAGCCGGTATGATTGTAGATCAGAATGTGAATGACGATAGCGTTGTTTTTTATCGTTTCAAAGAAAAAATTATAGCAGTACCTAAAAAGTAATTCGATGCATACAAATAAGCAGAGAGTATACCTCTCTTCTCCGCATATGTCAGGAGATGAACAGAAATACATAAGGGAAGCCTTTGATAATAATTGGATTGCACCTCTTGGACCCAATGTAAATGCATTTGAGGAAACACTGGCGGAGTACTGTGGGGTGAAGTACGCGGCAGCTCTTAGTTCTGGAACGTCTGCTATTCACCTGGCACTGATCATGCTAGGGGTTGGGGTTGGGGATGAGGTGTTGGTCTCTACCTTTACTTTCTCAGCTTCAGTTAATCCAATTGTATACCAAGGTGCTAAGCCTGTATTTATTGATAGTGAAAGAGATACCTGGAATATGGATCCGGAACTTCTGGAGCAAGCATTAAAGGCAAGGAAAGCCAAAGGGCAGCATTTTATGCCCAAGGCCATTATTATTGTTCATTTATATGGTATGCCTGCAAAAATGGATCAGATAGTGGAGGTGGCTAATTATTATGGGGTACCCATTATTGAAGATGCAGCAGAAGCTTTGGGTAGCAGATATGATGAAAAGCCCTTGGGATCATGGGGTATGATGTCTGCCTTATCCTTTAACGGCAACAAAATTATCACTACCTCTGGAGGAGGAGCTTTGCTGTCTAATCACAAAAAACAGGTGGATGATGCACGGTTTCTGGCTACGCAGGCCAGAGATCAAGCCCCTCATTATCAACATAGCCAAATTGGCTATAATTATCGAATGAGTAATGTTTTAGCAGGGATAGGACGTGGCCAAATGGAAGTTATTGATGATCGAGTTCAGCAACGAAGAAATAACTTTAGTTTTTATAAGGCACAGTTACAGGAAATAGCATGTTTGTCTTTTCAGGAAGAATCAGATGCGCGTTTTTTTTCCAATCGTTGGTTGACTACCATGTTAATTGATCCTGAAAAAAGCAGTGTTACTCATGCTGAAATAAGTGCTGAATTAGAGAAACATAATATTGAGTCCAGACCGCTTTGGAAACCGATGCATTTACAACCTGTATTTGAACGGTATTCTGCTTATTTGAATGGAGTGTCGGAAGATCTTTTTTCGAAGGGTATATGCCTTCCGTCGGGCTCTAATCTTTCGGAATCGGACAGGAGCAAAATTGTTGATGTTATTAAACAGTGTTTTATTTAAATAGTGGCTGCAAGAAAAGGACTGTTTTTTCAGTCTTTGATAAGAAAGCTTCAAAGACAAGGCTTTCGATAGTTTTGAAACCAAGGAGTTTACTGATTGTAAATGACTGTTTCAAAAATGAGAATAACGCAGTATTTGGAGTTTTCTTGCAAAGACTAAATATGCGTCGTGGCATCATCACTAAGCCGACAAAAGAGTTAAATAATTTGGGGTGTGGAATAAAAATGATAAGGAAACAATGAGTAGAGCAAAGCTAATACATAAAACACATCTTTATAAGTTGTTCAGGCCATGGTTTGGAGGAGTTGGACATGTTATAATGTTTCATCGTATTTTTAATGAGGATGAGCGTCTGATTACTAAGGGATTGCAGGTGAGTCAGGATTATCTGGAAAACATTATAAAGCATTTTATTGCGCAAAAGATAGATATCGTTTCACTGGATGAGTGTTACCGTCGATTAACGACCTCAAAAAGAAGCAAGCGTTTTGTGACAATCACTTTTGATGACGGGTATCTGGATAACTTAACACATGCCTTACCTGTTTTTGAAAAATACAAGGTTCCTTTTTCAGTATTTGTAACTACCGGATTTCTTAATGATACAAGTGTTATGTGGTGGTATCTTATGGAAGACCTTATTTTAAATCAGGAAGAATTGAGTTTTAGCTATGGTACCCAAACTTATGAGTATAGCCTGAGGAATGATGAAGAAAAACGAACGGCATTTGCGAAAATAAAAACACTGATATTAAAGTGTAAAAACAAGACAGAATACATGGACTTGTTAAAGACCGTGATAAAAAATACGGATGTAGAAATGAGCGGATTGAATCAAAAGTTAATGCTTTGCCCTGATCAGGTTCGCATGATGAGTGATCATCCTCTTGTAACCATTGGTGCACATACCGTTCATCATATGGCATTGAGTGCCATGACAGAGGATGATGCGGTGCGTGAAATGAAGGAGTCGATCGCTGTGTTAGAGCAAATTACCAATAAAAAGATGGAGTATTTTGCTTATCCATATGGAACAGCGGTGGAGGCAGGTCAACGGGAATTTGATATAGCACGGCGATGTAACTTAAAAATGGCCTTTACCACTGAAAAAAGAAATATATCCCGACATCAAGCACAAAATATATTTTCAATACCTAGGTTGGGTATCAATAGTAATCTGGAGCTGGAGCATATAGATTTTTATATGAATGGGATGAGTGTTGCACGGGATATGATGTTTGGTATTTAGCGATTAGGAAATGTATATCTATTTTGTTATTTGTGTATTTAGATAAAGCGTATAAAAAATGAGGCCACAAGAGTATATGTTAATAGTGTTTAATGCAATTCGTTGCTTTCCGCACTTGGTTTTGTTTTCTGTTCATAGAAACAAGCAAATTATTAAAGCCGATATGAAAAGGGCTTTGGCTGATATGGAAAAGAATTACGGGACTTACTTTGGTTTACTGTATTTGCTTTCTCTGTGTAAGGAGTTTCGTAATCTGTTTTATTATCGAACCAGGCCGTTTTCCTTTTTGCTGCAATTTATTTGTCGAGAACAGTCATCGTTATTTATCCAAACCAAAAGTATAGGTGAAGGATTTACCATTACACATGGTTTTGCTACGGCTATAGGGGCCGAAGCAATTGGTAAAAATTGTACTGTATATCAACAGGTCACCATTGGAGGAACGGATGATGGAGCTCCGGTGTTAAAGGATAATATAAAGGTGTATGCAGGTGCTGTAATCTTTGGTAAGATTACTATTGGAAATAATGTAACAATAGGAGCCAATGCTACTGTTTATATGAATGTACCGGATAACAGTAGTGTACTGCCCGGAACGTCCAAAGTTTTTCGTTGGAAAAGTAAGAAAGAATAAGTGCTGTCATCGTATAATTTAGATCTTCAATCTTTGCTAAATGCTATTTAATTCTATTGATTTTGCGGTTTTTTTGCCCTTGTTTTTTCTGTGTTATTGGCTGGTGGCAAAACGTCTGAGACTCCAGAATATATTTATTGTGGTGGGGAGCTATATCTTTTATGGTTGGTGGGATTGGAGATTTCTGGCCTTGATTCTTTTTAGCACGGTCATTGATTATTCAGTGGGTCGTAAACTGCTGGTGGAGAAAAGAGATAATCGAAGAAAAATGTTGTTGTGGACAAGTGTTATTGTAAATCTAGGATTCCTGGGATTCTTTAAGTATTACAATTTCTTTCTCGATAATTTTGTGGATGCCTTTGCTTTCTTTGGTACTAAAATCAGTGTTAGTTCTTTAAATATTATCCTGCCAGTAGGTATTAGTTTTTACACTTTTCAAACCTTAAGTTATACCATCGATGTATATAAACGAAAATTAGAACCTACTAAAGATTTTATTGCTTTTTCTGCTTTTGTATGTTTTTTTCCTCAATTGGTGGCTGGGCCTATTGAACGTGCTACACAACTTCTTCCTCAATTTTACAAAAAAAGGGTGTTTGAGTTGGATAAGGCCAAGGATGGTATGAGACAGATTCTTTGGGGGCTATTTAAAAAAGTAGTAATAGCAGATAATTGTGCCACATTTGCCAACGATATCTTTAATAATTCAGGGCATATGAATGGTAGTGCCTTGGTTTTGGGGGCCTTGTTTTTTACCTTTCAGATTTATGGCGATTTCTCGGGTTATTCAGATATCGCTATTGGTACTTCGCGTTTATTTGGGTTTCATTTAATGCAGAATTTTGCTTTTCCTTATTTTTCAAGAGACATTGCCGAGTTTTGGCGACGTTGGCACATCTCCTTGTCTACCTGGTTTCGTGATTACGTTTATATTCCATTGGGAGGCAGTAGGGGCGGAATTCGTATGAAAATACGTAATACCTTTATTATTTTTGTGATCAGTGGCTTTTGGCATGGGGCAAATTGGACTTTTATGGTTTGGGGTGTTTTGCATGCCCTTTATTTTTTGCCGTTATTGCTTATGGGTAAAAATAGAACCCATTTGGGAGTGGTTGCTGAAGGAAATATATGGCCTTCTATTAAAGATTTCTTTTCAATCATAGTCACGTTTTCATTAACCCTTTTTGCCTGGATATTTTTTAGAGCTAAAGATTTAGACCATGCGTTTAGTTATATAGCTGGTGTCTTTTCTAAATCATTGTTTGAAAGACCTAACTTCCTTCATCTACGTATGGCTTTTGTTAGTGTAGTATTGATTGTTTTGGCGGTTGTGGTAGAGTGGTTGGGACGAGAGAATAAATATGCATTGGAATCATTGGAGCGTAGGTTTAACAGACCTTATCGTTGGTTTATTTATGCTGTAATTGTATTTGTTATTGGGGTTTATATGAAAACAGAAGAGAGTCCTTTTATATACTTTCAGTTCTAAATTATTGAGTTGATGATAAAATTTTTAAAGCTTTTTGTAAAGTTTGTACCTTTTGCAATAGTTGTTTATTGCATTTTAATATTTGTAACTGGTAGGTATTTGCCTGCCATTGCTACACCTAATATATTAAATAAGGCCATTGTTGGACACACTTTTTCTCGTTTAAAGGAAGCCAAGGAAACAGACAATGTGGATGTTCTTTTCTTGGGATCCTCGCATACTTACAGAGGGTTTGATCCTCGTATTTTTGCGGAGGAAGGTTGGCGTTCGTTTAATTTGGGTTCTAGTGCACAGACACCGTTGCAGACAGAAATTTTATTGGATAGGTATTTGGAACGGCTTAATCCTAAGATGATTGTGTATGAAGTTTACCCAACTACTTTTTCTATAGACGGGGTTGAGTCATTCGTTGATATTTTGTACAACGATCGTGTGGATATGAAGTCTTTATGGAAAGTTTTAGGATTATGGAATATAAGATTGTATAATACCTTGTTGTATCAGTTTCTGCGCGATCCGTTTAACGCCAGATCAGAATATATAGAGCCGATGTATATTGATGGAGATACTTATGTCACAGGAGGATATGTAGAGAAAGATATATCTTATTTTGAGAAGGAAAACTTTCGTACTCAGTCCTGGGATTTTAATGATTCGCAGTTCCAGGCATTTGAGAATACCTTGTCCATCATTAGAAAGAAAGATATTCCATTGGTACTGGTATTTGCTCCTATTACTTCCGCACTTTATGATTCTTATAGTAATAATGATGCGTTTGATGATGTCATGCATGGATACGGAGATTATCTTAATTTTAATGAAATAATAGAGCTCAACGATACATTGCATTTTTTTGACAGTAACCACCTTAATCAAAAGGGAGTAGTTGTTTTTAATCATGAATTTATAAGGATATTGAGAGACAAGGGTTTTTGAGTACCTGATGTATAGCTAATACCGTTTTTAAACGAACTTTTTTGTCGTACGCGTGTTTGATTTGCAGCAGGGCTTGCCTGTTATTTATTATCTCTACTTTAGTATTTATGCAGAGCGAGTAAGGGGTGTGCTGCGTGTTTTTTAATCCTTTTTTTAAGCAAAGATGGTGTCTCCATAATTTAATCGATGATAGTTTATGAAACCAGCATTGGGAATTGTTTCACACAAGAGGATGATTAATGTTGGAAAATTCCATATGACCATTGAAAAATAAATTTAAATATATGAAAAAACAGGTTGTTCTCATGGTATTTTTAGCCATGTACTTAATGAATCATGCACAGGTGGTGGCAGATCATACCGTGGTTGATCAGTATGATAGAATTCCTCAAAAGTGGATTGATATTGTTAAAACAAAGTGGGTTTCCATATCGGGCGCTTCACATGCTACAGCTTATCATCGTGGTCTGCAAGAATTATATGATATAGATTCTAATTACCCGGTTACAGTTCAGTATGATGGTGTTCCTAATGGCTATCAAACCAATGCTTTAAGAAGTAGTGGGGCGACTTGGGGAAGCTATTCGACGCCGGATCAATGGACATATATTATAGGTAGAGGGGACTGGTGGACAAACGATGTGGCTTTGGAGAGGATAAAGAAGCATTTGCAATATTGTCATGATAACGGCCCGGAATTGTTTGCCATGTTGTATGGTTGGTCATTTGATGCGAATTTTGATCATGTATATGGTAATGGACCCTATGGCGAGGTAGATCCGGTTTACCATGTGAGATGGGCAGGAAGTACTTTATATGGGAAGGATGGTAATTTACCTTTTGGTTTGAATCGGATGGACTCGCTGCTTGTAGGCAATGGCGTTAGTATGAATAATTATATTAATAGTGTAGAAGCCTATAATCAATATTGCGAAGATCAAGATATTAAGACCAAAGTTATATTTTCTACAGGTCCGGTAGACGATAATGATACGCAAGGATGGAATATTAATGAACGTGGTTATCAGCAATATTTGAAGTGGCAATACATTAGAGATTATGTGGAGGGAAAAGAGGATGTGTATTTTTTCGATCTGGCTGATATTTTAAGTTATAATGACAAAGGGGAGCAGGCCACTACGGTTTGGACTGATCATAATTCTGTGGAGCAAAGATTTCCAATTATTCATCCTGATAATATGAAGGGAGATTATATTGGGCATATTGGTACAGTGGGTGCTATGAGGTTGGGAAAAGCTATGTGGTGGATGTTGGCTCGATTGGCCGGTTGGGAAGGGGATCAACCAACTGATATTCAAAAGAAAAATGACGATGAAGGAATCAAGGTAAGTGTAAGCCAGGATCAGGTAAATGTAAGTTGTGATACAAATGCTGAAGGACAATTGGTAAGTTTGCATAGTCTTTCAGGGCAGCTTTTGGATGTGCAACAAATAAATGGTAGTGCCTGCCGTTTTCAAATAAGCTCATTGCCTAAAGGTATTTATCTTGTGGTGCTAGAGTCGGATGTTGGTGGTGCTAAAAAAATTATAAAAATGTAAGTGTCTTTTTTCAACGATTGAGAGACAAACTATTTTATTGATATGAAAGCCGGACACATTGGGGACCGGCTTTTTTTGGGTGATGTGTTCTCTATGTCATTTCAAGCCTTGACCTGTCAGTGCGGTGTTTTCTCCGTTGTGCTCAACAATATCTAAAACACGGTTAAAGAATAATTGCGAAGCTTTCTCAGAGAATTTTCCACCTGGGTGCGAATTATAAGGTGTAAGGGCCCATTCATCTTTAAAATATAGCTCACCTTCTGTTTGAAGCTCATATAGATCCCAAATAAATATATTATCTCCTTGTTCATTCCATTCGTTAATAACCCAGTTGTGAAATTCTTTGGCTCTCAATGCTTGGTCTTGAGGTAGGTAATATTTAACTTGCACAGCACCCGTTGATACAATAAACTTAGTATTTGGAAACTCGTGCATTTTTCTTTTTAACGCATTATATTGAAGCTTGTAGTTTGCCAAGGTTTTTATTTCTGAATGAATGTCTGCTGAATCCTGATTTTCCACAATGTTGCTGGATGGATAGCAGTGTTTAAAAACAATTACCTGATATTGTTGGGTCAACATCTCAAGGGTAGGTTCTTCCATATAGGGGGTTGGCCCACCATTCTTTACCCATATGTTGTAATAATCGTAAGGATAATTGTTCCAACCGTAGGGTGATTTTTTAGGAAATTCCATCTCCGTAAAGCTATATCTGGTGTGGTTTTTCTCATTGTATTGCCGCATTAAGGACGGTACGCGTGGGCCGCCTGTAATGAATTCAAAAAGCCAAGGACTTACTCTATCTGCAATTTTCACAAGTATTGTGCGATTTATTCCGTTCCAAATATAACTTCCTGTGCTGTGGTGAAGAAATACAATGTTTATATCTGTTTCCATAGTCTCATTATTTACTGTGCCATTGGTATTGTCACACGAAAGTATGCTTATTATTAATGCCGGGAAGATGAGAAAATATAATATACCCTTCATATTGTTTATGTATTATTTTTTTGTTCCAGATAATAAAAATATATGTACTATTAAGAACGTTTATTTTTAATTAAAAAACAAGAAGTGAAGCGTATTGTTTAAAAAAACCGCATGCAACAAAGGAAGTCCTTTGGCATGCGGTTTTTTTAAATATTAATGGGATAGCTGTCGCTATTACTGTTTCGTAACCTTGGTGCTCAGTATGTTGTTGTCTTTGTTTAAGGTTATCTTATAATTTCCTTTTTCTAATGGTGAAAGATTTAGCACCATTTTATTTAGGTTTTGCTGAGCAGGGTAGTAGTCTGACATAACGACCTCTCCCAATTCGTCGGAAACGGTTACAGATAAGGTAGCTGGTTCCGGACAAGTAAATTGGATAGCAAACAGATCGGTGGTTGGGTTCGGGAATTTTTTAACAATTTTGTAATCAACATCAATATCAGCAGGTATTTTGGTGACTTTTACGGAAACAGATGAGGAGCCATCGTTAAGTTTGACGGTGTAAATTCCAGATTCATATGTTGATAAATCAATGTTTACCTTGTTGTTATATCCCTCAGTGGCATTACTGCTGGATGATAGTAATTGGTTTCCTGTTTCGTTTAAAACAATTACAGAAACCGAGCCTGTTATTGGAGAATAATAAGAAACCGAGACCATGTCGAGTGTTTTCTCGGGTGAATACTGAGTGATTTTTAATGGATTGTAGTTGTTTGGGATATATTCTGCATATCCTATATCCGGACTGTCTCCATAGTATGGAGTGCCCACATCAATACCCGCATCAATCAGATCAGAGCCTGTGTTTAGCTTTCCAAAAGTGATATCAGGTAAAGATCCGTCTTCTTTTCTGGGAAGTTCCAGTTGTGACAAATCTAAACTCACAAAATCGTCATCTGTAACAATGACTGAGTCAGTTGGTTGCCACCAAGGTAAGCTACCAATGATTTCGGGGCCGGCAAAGTCCCATGTGTTATTGCTTTCGGTATAGGTGTTGACACTAGATAGATTGTAAGGTCTGCCCCCTGCATCATCCTGAACGGTTTTGTAGATAATGTTGTTATAGTATGTGCTGGGTGTAATTCCTTCAAAAGCAGGGTTTACATTGATTTCTATACCAATTCCATTGGCATATGAAAAGTTATTGTATACCAAGGCACGGTTAGGGTAATAGGGTGAATAAGCCAGTTCATAAAAGCCAAAACCCGCATTGTTGGCCGAAATACAATTTTTTACTATCTTACGTACGCCAGGAATATTGGGGCCTATTAGCGTGTTGCCATCAGCTGTTTGTACTGCTCCAGAGCCTCTGTTGGCCCCAAATTTAAAACCATTACCATCCAATGCATCTTCTAATTTATGACCAAACGACCAGCACTTCTCAAAAATTGTTAGTCCCGGACCACTGATATCAAAACCGTCGTCTCCACAATTCCAGGCTCTACAACCATAAAAATATAAATAGGTACCTTCCTCGGCGTCCATCTTGACAGCATCGGAGCCGTTACCGGGAACCTCGCTTAAAAGGTCCACACAGTCGTATATATCGCAATTGATAAAACGGGTGGTGTCAGTAGGTATTTCAGGGATGTCAGGATGTCCAGCTACTCCCCAGTAGCTCATACCACGACCACCAACATTATGAACGGTTAAATTTTCAAAAGTCATATAGCTGCACATGCCTGCGCCAACGCCACTAGCTAGTTCGCCTGATTCGGGTTGAGGAACGTTACGTATGGTAAGCCCCTTGACATGAATCCAACTTGTTTCGTAAAAGTCCAATGCCCCGTTAAACCGGTTTCCTGTCATGTCCACCTGTGAACAATCTAAAACAGGTTTTTCTCCCGGGTAGGCGAAAAAACGTATGGGTTTTTCTCTGGTTCCCGCATGTCCAATGCCATCACCAACATGAATTTCACAGATGGTACTTCCTCTTGAATGATCCTGAGGATACCAAACACCTCCCCTAAAGTAAACTGTCTCTCCAGCCTGGGCTGTTTCAAATGCCTTCTGCCAGGTGGCAAAAGGTCTTTCGTAGCTCCCGGGGCCCGAATCGTCCCCATCAACTGCTACGTAGTAATCTCCCCCAATGTCTTGTGCCGATAATAATATCGGTAAAAACATACATACAATCAGTATTAACTTCTTCATTGTTGTGAATTTTGTGTTGTGTTGTGTTGTGTTGTGTTGTGTTGTGTTGTCTGAAGGCTCATTCTATTTCTAAAAGCCTTCCTTGCGCTAACGAAAATTTAAGTCGTTTTATTTTAAAAGTATGGATTATATTCTATTGTGCAAATTTACGAGTTAATTTTAATATAGTTTCAAATATTTGAATATTAGCCCTTTTTAAACTTTTCGACATAAAAGTTTTACAGAGTATTTTCTAAGTGGTGGTTTTTCTTGTGTCTTTATCTTTGTTTTCAATGAACTCCTGAAACAGGCTGAAATAGGCTTGTATCAAAGTGAAATCAGCATTCTTAAAGCGGGTTTAATTTGTAAATACTAAAAGATTGGTGTGTTTTAGTGAAAAGCTTGTTTTTTAGAGTTTTAGTTTAGTCAATAAACTAAAAGCGTTTGTCAATTAATGCTTCTTACTCATGTACCGTTAGCTTATATTGTACAATAAATAAATGTAAACCGAAATGATTATGAAGAATTTGTTTAGTGTTGTGATGTGTTTTGTTGCACTGGGTTTTGTGTCTTGCGAGAAGGAGTCTGTGCAGGAAGCACCAGGAAATATACCTGGGATGGGTAATAATCAAGGGCAGTTAGAAATTTCGGAAAGTTTCGATATGCCAGAGGATATAAGTATTGTGGGTACGATTACAGGTGCTGTGGAAGAGGAAGAGATAACAGCTGCAAGCCTAAAGTCTTATTCCAATTGGGATAGTTTTGGTAGTGGGCAGGATGTGATCTTAAAGGTTACTCTACAGAATAATAGTGTTTCCAGAAGAACAGTTTTCTTTCCTAAAGGTTTGGTTTGGAAATGTGTAGCTGGTGATTTTCAGCATGGAATTCAAATACAGACTACTTGGCTAAACCTAGGAGCAGGCGAAACAAGGACTATTACCATTCGCTTGTATTGTGCTAACTTGCATATGGATACCCCTGATTATAGTGGGATTTATGAGATATTAGGTGTGACTAGTTCTAAGGTATTATGGCGATTTTTGGATCTGATACAATGGAGAATGGTAAATTACGAAATGTATGTTGATAATAGTCTTAAGGCTGGATCGTCTGATTTGCCAGAGTATACTGATATGGCAGCTAAATTGCAAACCATGATACATAAACTTACGGATACGGGAGAAACGCTCTCGGATGAAGATATTGCTTTTATTGAAAGTATTCCCGAATTACCAGTTGAGCAAAGACCGGTTTTGGAATCTGATGGTACATATTCTGAAGATATTTTAGAATATGGACAATCCAACCAATAGGTTTGCCCCCCAATGAGGTGTCGAATAGTTGCTTAGTGTATCATGTGTGATCGATTTTACGAAGATCGGTCGGGTGAATTTATGCCTGCTTTGATTCTTCTTGCACATTAGACACCGATTGCTTTATTATTAGAAGTATGCAACTTTGAAGATATGCATCAAAGGGTAAATCTTAAGAAATGGATTTGCCCTTTTTTGCAATATCATTGAGCTCTTTTACCCAAGCTATTTTGTCGTTCATCATAATTCATAAGTTAATGGCTAACTATATTCAGATTACACGTAGAAAAGTTATAATTTGTTTAGGTAATACCCGTGATTAACAACGAATATCATAAACTTAGTTTTAGAAACCAAAAGTGAAATCATGAAGACTATTTTGTTAAATATTTTTAATGGGCGGGTCATCTCTCCTTGGTGGATTTTAGTCATAGATGTTGGTATTTCGGTCAATGCTTTTTTAATTGCCTTTATTCTTCGTTTAAATATTCAGCTTTCTTCGTACTCAGTTTCAGAATTGGTGTTTAATGGGGGGTGGGTATGTTTTGTATATCTGATCTCATTCCTTTTGTTCAGATCCTATAGAGGCGTTATCCGACATAGTAATTATAATGAGTTTAAGTTATTGGCGGTGGCCTGTTTTGCAGCATTTAGCTTTTTAATGTTGACAAATACAGTGTTGGACCTTGTTAATTATCATTTGTTTAATGTTCCTCGTCTAGTTCTTATCTTCCATTTTCTGATGACAGCAGTTATTAGTTTTGCTTTCAGAATGGTTGTGAAAGAAACTTATAGTTCCTTGACCAAGAAAAATACTTATACCAATGTATTTATTTATGGAGCAGGAGAAATGGGCCAAATTACTTTGGAAGCTATTAGGAGTGATAAGAACAATCATTACAATGTGGTAGCTTTTATAGATGATAATTCAACTAAATGTAATATGAACTTACATTCTATCCCTGTTATCAGTTGGAAAAAAGCTTTGCACGTAGGAGATGATAAAAACGTGGGAGTGGTTATTTTAGCGATTAACCATATTACAGTTCAACGTAAACATGAAATAGCGGAGTCTTGTTTAGATAAAGGTTGGAAACTTAAGGTGATGCCTTCGGTAGGTAATTGGGTAGATGGGATTTCCAATCAAAATCAGATTAGAGATATTCGCATAGAGGATATACTAGGCAGAGAGGAGATTAAGTTGAATCAATTGCAGATCATGAATGGTTTAGGTGGAAAAGTAATTCTTGTTACGGGAGCTGCGGGATCCATTGGTTCAGAAATAGTGCGGCAGTTGTTGCGTTTTCCCGTTCAAAAAATTGTGATGGTGGATGTGGCAGAGTCGGCATTGTACGACTTGCAGCAAGAGTTATTGCTTAGTCATAGTGATGCGCCCTTTGATGTGATCTTGGCTGATGTTACCAATGAATATCGAATGCAGGGTGTTTTTGATAAGTATCGTCCCCAAATAGTGTTTAATGCAGCGGCCTACAAACATGTACCAATGATGGAGCAGTTTCCTTATGAAGCGATACGCGTGAATATAGGCGGTGTAAAAGTATTGGCAGACCTGGCTGTGGAGTATAAGGTTGATAAGTTTGTGATGATTTCTACCGATAAAGCCGTTAACCCAACCAACGTAATGGGTGCTTCCAAAAGAATATGTGAAATATATATACAGGCGCTCTCGCAACAGAAAGGTGTCAATACGGAATTTGTGACTACTCGTTTTGGTAATGTATTAGGATCCAATGGCTCTGTTGTGCCTTTGTTTAAAAAACAGATAGAAAGGGGAGGGCCTATAACCGTTACTCATAAGGATATTACGCGATATTTCATGACCATACCAGAGGCGTGTCAATTGGTTTTAGAAGCCGGTTTTATGGGTCATGGCGGTGAAATATTTGTGTTTGATATGGGTGATCCAGTGAAGGTGGATGATCTGGCTAAAGAGATGATTCGTTTGTCTGGTTTGAAATTAGGAGAAGATATTGAAATTAGTTATACCGGATTACGACCTGGAGAGAAACTGTACGAAGAACTGTTGGCTTCTAAGGAAAATACTTTGCCAACACATCATAAAAAAATAATGATTGCTAATGTGAGAAGGTATAACTATGCGCTAGTGAATGATAAGCTCAAGAGTATGTTGTTGGCACTCAAAATGGAGAATAACCAATTACTGGTAACCAGGATGAAAGAAGTGGTGCCAGAGTATAAATCACAGAATAGCCAATATGCCGAATTGGATAAGGAACTGGTATTGAAATAGCCGATAGGCTCTTGTGTGATGTATTATGTATTGAAAAATAGATCTTTGTGTATAGTTTTAATACATTGGACAAAGAAGTTTTATCAATTGGTTGAAATATTATAGATTTGGTTTGTGTTATGGTAACATATTGAATAAATAACAATGCGCGATATGAAGGAAGAAATAAGGAATTTTATTGCCGAGACTACATTTTGTGATCCAACAAGCATCAGTGATGAAACTTTGATTTTTGACGAAGGAATCTTTGATTCTATGGGGTTGTTGGGTCTTATTAGTTTTTTAGAAAGCGAATATAATATTACCGCTGAGGATACCGAACTACAGGAGGAGAACTTTGGAAGTGTGGAAAGAATAGCAGCGTATATAGAGAAAAAAAAAGCAGCGTAAAATAGCTTTTCAGTAGTTGTTGTCGGCTGGAGGATGATAATATTCTATGGCTCATGTAAAAAGCTAAGCTATGTGCGGTATTGCAGGATTTTTAAATAATAGTGGGGTTAAACATACTGAGTTTGTGTTGAATGCAATGTTAACTCGTATTCGTCATAGAGGACCTGATGATTGTGGTTTGTTCTTATCAGATAACGCATGTATTGGTAATGTTAGATTGAGTATTGTTGATATCGCTTCTGGTACTCAACCCATGAGTGTGCAGAATGGAAGGTACTGGATAGCTTATAACGGAGAGGTGTATAATCATCCGGAACTAAAAAAAATACTGGAGAAAAAGGGGCATCGGTTTTATACCGAGTGTGATACAGAGGTGGTGCTTCATATGTATCAGGAATATGGTGCCGAAGGTCTTTCGCAATTGAACGGACAGTTTGCTTTTGTGATTTGGGATACGCTGGAAAAAGAACTTTTTATGGCTCGTGATAGAATGGGTATTCGTCCTT
Organism: Saccharicrinis fermentans DSM 9555 = JCM 21142; assembly: GCF_000517085.1. Taxonomy (NCBI): domain Bacteria; kingdom Pseudomonadati; phylum Bacteroidota; class Bacteroidia; order Marinilabiliales; family Marinilabiliaceae; genus Saccharicrinis; species Saccharicrinis fermentans. The sequence continues at coordinate 315,349 of NZ_KI912107.1, forward strand.
TGTTTTATACCAAACCAGATCACAATAGCTTGGTTTTTGCCTCTGAAATAAAGGCCTTGTTTGAATTTCCCAGAGTAAATAGAGCATTGAGTGTTGAAGGTTTAAATCAAGTGTTTACCTTTTGGACGACCTTATCGCCCAATACTGCATTCAAAAATATTTATGAGTTACCTGCGGGAAATTATGCTAAAATTAAAAATGGAAATATCATTATAAAACCCTATTGGTCTTTGTCTTTTGCTAATAGACAACAAATATCATTGACGGATGCAGTGGATCAATTTCGTGATCTCTTTCGTGATGCGATTAGCTTAAGGATGAGGGCTGATGTGCCAGTGGCGGCATATCTGAGTGGAGGTATCGATTCTACGACAACCACAGCTTTTATAAAAAAGATGTTTCCGGAAGCATTGCGTACGTTTTCTATTGGTTTTGAGGAGAAGGATTATGACGAGTCCGTTTTTCAAAAGCAGGTTGCGCAGCATTTTGATACTAAACACCATTCGGTGTCATTTAAAAATGAAGATGTGGCAGGGTTATTTGAGAAAGTAATCTGGCATGCAGAAATACCGATTTTAAGAACAGCTCCTTTTCCGATGTTTAAATTATCAAAATTGGTACGAGACAAGGGTATTAAAGTGGTTATTACTGGTGAAGGGGCCGATGAAATGCTCGGTGGATATAATATATTTAAAGAAGCAATTATTCGTCATTTCTGGTCTAAATATCCCCAATCGAAATGGCGCCCTTTGTTGTTGAAAAAATTATACCCCTATTTGCCGCATATAGCCCATTCCGGGGCAGCGGGGTTAAAACTTTTTTTTGGATATAAATTATCAGAAACAAGTTCTCCTGCATATTCTCATTTGTTGCGTTGGAATAATACCAGTAGAATCAGAAAATTTTTGTCAAAGGAATATAATGTTGATGATAATAGCCTTGTTCAAAAGTATGAAGAGTTAATTGCTGCTGAAGTGAAAGCTTATTCACCATTGGCAAAGGCGCAGTTTATAGAGTCTAAGATGTTTATGTCAGGGTATTTATTGTCTTCGCAGGGTGATAGAATGGCCATGGGTAATTCTGTGGAAGGGCGTTATCCTTTTCTGGATCATAGAATAGTGGAGTTTTGTACCCAATTACCTGATGATCTAAAAATTGCAGGACTCGATGAGAAATTCTTACTTAAGCAGGTAGTGAAAGATGTGATTCCTCACTCAGTTTTAAATAGGCCGAAACAGGCTTATAGAGCTCCTATTTCTCAGGCCTTGTTGAATGAAAAGTCTGGGTTTGTGGATGCGACATTAGATGTTTCCAAATTAAAAGACCTGGGGGCTTTTGACCCCCAGAGTGTTGCGAAGTTGGTGTCTAAACTTCGTCAAAACCATATTGTTAGTGAGGTGGAGAATATGGCACTGATGGGGATGCTGTCTACTCAGGTGTTATTTGATTTATATATAAAAAATTATAAACCCCTTAAACCCGATGAAGTCAATAGGGGAAGGGTGATGAATCGAATTTATTAGTAATTTACTAAAAAAATATACAAATGAACCGTCAACTGTTTAGTAAGGATATTCTTCATATCACTAATATAGATGAAGTGATTGATGCTATTTGTGAGCAACTTCGTGAAGATGTGAATAAAAAATTTAGACGATATGGTGGCGTAATTGGAATTAGTGGAGGAATTGATTCTTCTGTTACTTTGGCTATTGCAGTGCGTGCATTTGGTGCGGACAGATTATTGGGACTTATGTTACCTGAAACAGATTCTAGTCCTGATAGCGAGAGTCTGGCGAGAGAACTGGCTGATAAGTTTGGTGTGCAGTGCATTGTTGAAAATATTAGTGGTGCCTTGGATGGCTTTGGGTGCTACGTCAGGAGAGATGAAGCTGTGCAGAGAGTGATACCAGAATATGATCCGTCGGTGGATAAGATGAAGGTGGTAATACCGCAGGAGTTTGTCAATAAAAATTTACCCCCTGTACATTATGTGTCAGTGACATTCGCAGATGGTTCTGAGAAGTCAGCTCGTTTACCTATGAAAGAATACCTGCAGATTGTGGCCGCTTCTAACTTTAAACAAAGGAGCCGGGCTAATATGTTGTATTATCATGCTGAGGCCTTGAATTACGCTGTGATAGGAACACCGAATAAACATGAAGTGCAACAGGGCTTTTTTGTGAAATACGGCGATGGTGCGGCAGATGTGATGCCTATTGGTAATTTATATAAAACGCAGGTATATCAAATAGCAAAGCATCTGGGAGTACCGCAGGGTATTATTGACCGGACACCTACCACAGATACCTATTCGGCTGAGCAAACACAAGAAGAATTTTTTTATCAAATGCCGTTTGAAATAATGGATCTGCTGTGGTATGGTTGGGAAAATGGTTATTCGCCTGAAGAGGTAGCTCTTGTAATGGAGATGACAAGAGTAGAGGTGGCAAATATTTTTAAAAATTTTGCACGTAAAAAGAAAACCACGGAATATTTACGGACTGCACCTCTACATCATTATTATATTTAGCATCCTGCCTGTGTGAGTGATCATAGTATATCTTTAATAAAAAGCAGTATTTTGCATAGTGATCTTGCGAGGTTTTTCTTTAGCCATTATTTAACAAATGCTTGAACATGAATTGTGTTGATTATTTATTGCCTAAGAAAGTAAGAAAAGAAGATTTGTTTGTCTTGGGTAAGAAGGAACAATTGTCATTTTATGATTTGAAATGGCAGGTGGCTGCATTGGCAAATCATTTGAGAAGGGTAGTGGGCTGTGGAAATAATATTATTTTGTTATCTCCTAATAATAATTTCTTCATTGTTTGTTATCTGGCTATTATGAAATCAGGTAATGTGGTGATTCCCTTAAATCCGGCAACAGAGCACAAGTCAGTGGCTTTTATAAAGAAGCAAGCGAAAGTAAGGATCGCATTTGTTACTGCCATGTTTCAAAACAGAATGAAAGTGGAACTGGGAGAGGTATGGAATGAAGAGGATCTTCTAAGAATTTTTGACAGTGAAATAAAGGTCAAATACAAGGAGGAGGAAGACTTTGATATGCACAGCTTGGCTCAGATTATTTATACTTCAGGCTCAACAGCTATTCCCAAAGGAGTGATGATATCCCATAAAAACATCATCGCCAACACTTCCTCTATTATCTCTTATTTACAACTTACCTCAGACGATATCATGGAGTGTGTCTTACCTTTTTTTTATTGTTACGGATTATCTCTTTTACATACACATTTAAAAGTGAAAGGTAAAATAGTTTTGAATAATCGCTTTTTGTTTTTAGGTACGGTATTGGAAGATCTTGAAAAATATAGATGTACCGGCTTTGCCGGGGTTCCCAGTCATTTTCAGATTTTATTAAGAAAATCAGATACTTTCACATCGCAGACATTTCCGCATTTACGGTATGTAACACAGGCAGGAGGTAAATTACATGATGTTTTTATTGAGGAATTTCAGGAGGTACAACCGGGGGTAGAGTTTATTGTAATGTATGGTCAAACAGAGGCCACAGCACGTTTGTCATACTTGCCTTCGGAACGTTTAAAAGATAAACTTGGTTCTATAGGAAAAGGGATGCCCGGTGTGGAACTAAAGGTGGTGAATGAATGTGGGGATCCTATTCAGCCTGGTGAGGTGGGCGAAATAATTGCCAGGGGAGATAATGTTATGTTAGGTTATTACCTTGATCCGCAAGAGACAGCGTCTACTATTAAAAATGGATGGTTGTATACTGGTGATTTAGGAAAAATAGATGAGGATGGTTTTATTTATCATGCAGCTAGAAAAAAGGAAATTATTAAGGCAGGCGGAAAAAGAGTAAGTCCCCGTGAAATAGAAGCTGTGCTTGTTGAGATGCCAGGAGTGGTAGATTGTACTGTTAGTGCAGAGGCTGATGATATTCTGGGGGAAGCTATAAAAGCAACACTGGTGGTGAATAACTCTGATGTGGTGTTAAACGAAACAATGGTAAAGGCATTTTGTAGCACCAGGTTGGCCGTCTACAAAATACCTCACATGATTGAATTCACTTCACGAATGAATGTGAATGCCGCAGGAAAGAAAGTGAAAAAACGCTGAATTAAATTCTGGTGTAAAATGGTTTTTATTAGCTAGATTACCAGCCGTTAAAGCTTAATACCTCTTCTATTGTTTTGCGTTTTTTATGTGGAGCCTTTAGTTCAACAGGGTAACCAATGGTGAGTATGGCCATGGGTTCCCAATATGGCTCATTTTGAATCACTTCCTGTATTAATTGGGGGTTAAAGTGACAGACCCAACATGTTCCCAATCCAAGCTCTGTGGCCGCCAAGGTCATGTGATCGATCGCTATTGCGGTATCTATGTCGCAATGATCTTTTCCATCGAATGATCTTTTCCATGATTCCTCGTGATTACCATATACAATGATAAGATTGGGGACTTTAGCAAACCACTCTCTGGGATATGCTGCATGAATTTTGTTCAGAATTTCATCATCGTCGACGGCAATGAATTTCCAGGGCTGACGGTTGGCAGCCGATGGAGCAAGCCTGCCTGCATTGACGACTTGTTTTATTAATGTTGGGTTTACCTTGTTCTCGTGATATGTCCGAACGGCATATCTCGATTTTATTAGCTCTTTAAAATGCATGATAATTTTTGTTTTGCTTCCATCTGAAATGATTTTACAATATATCAAATCTTCTTTGTATTTTTCAAGCATTAAAATAATTTTCATACATGTTTTTTATTCTTTCTAAAATATTGTTATTCCTTATATCCCCCATTTGGTGGGTTCTGAGCTTGTTGTGGGCGTATGTTGTTTTTAAAAGATTCAAATGGCGAAGATGGTTATTGTTAGGGGCTTTGGGTATTTTGATTGTTTTTTCTAACCAACTTTTGTATTATCATGTGAGTGGGTGGTGGGAAGGTGAGTTGGAAGACACCAGTGGATTGAATCAGTTTGAAGGTATTATTTTGTTGGGTGGATTTTCAAATTATCGTGCAAAATCTCAACGGATTCAATTTACCCGCAGTAGCGACCGTTTGTTGCAAGCTTTGCGTTTGTATAAAGAAGGCAAAGCACAGCGTTTTATATTTACAGGCGGTTCTAGTCGGATTATTGTTAGGCAAAAAAGTAGTGGTGAGTTTTTGAAGGATTACCTTGTTGGGTTGGGAGTGCCGGAAGATTCTATTTTAACGGAATGGAAATCCAGAAATACTCATGAAAATGCAATAGAAACATTAAAGATGCTACAGAGAGAAGGTATAGCAGATAAAAAGTTTTTGTTGGTGACATCGGGTTTTCATATGAAAAGAGCTTTGGGCTGCTTTGCTAAAGCAGGCATAGATGTGACTCCTTTTAAGACTGACGCCTTGCAAGCCAATAGACCACCTGAAGTTTGGGAATGCTTGATTCCATCGGCATCTGTGATGGCTACTTGGGAACTGTTATTTAAAGAATGGTTAGGATACCTTGTATATAAGATACGTGGGTATGCCTGATTTGTTTTTCCTTCTGTTGGCTATGGGGATGTAATCTGCAGACTTTTTTATTACTTTTGCAAAAATATTTGTAGCACAGAAAATTTATTAGATGGATTTTAAACCTGAGTTGTTAATCCCGGCAGGGAATATTGAGTCGTTTCATGCGGCAGTTGAGGGTGGGGCAGATGCCATATTTTTGGGATTAAAGCAGTTTAATGCACGCGGTCGCGCCGTTAACTTTTCAAATGCCCAATTGATTACCATGTTGGATATTGCAGGGAAGAAGAATGTTAAAATCTATGTAACACTCAATACAGTCATCAAGAACTATGAGATTCCGGAATTGTTGGATGTACTAAATTTTCTGTCTCAGACCTCGGTGAGTGCTGTTATTATTCAGGATTGGGGGATATGGTATCTGGCAAAAAAATTCTTTCCTTCTTTGGTTCTTCATGCCAGTACACAAATGGCTAATCATAACTCTATTGGGGCTAACTTTTCGAAAAAAGCTGGGATTGATAGGGTGATTATGGCGCGGGAGCTGACCCATGCTGAGTTACAGCTGATAATGCAAAAAGCACAAATTGAGGTGGAGGTTTTTGTGCATGGAGCCTTGTGTTATTCATTTTCTGGATTGTGTTTGTTTAGTAGTTATCTAGGGGGTAAAGGTGCGAACCGGGGACAGTGTACCCAGCCTTGTAGACGGGTCTTTAAGGATGATGGTAAAAAGCATGCTATATTTTCGTTGAAGGATAACCAGCAAGTTAAGTTGGTACCTGATTTCACCAAGATGAAAGTAGCCTCTTTGAAAATTGAGGGGAGAATGAAGTCCTCTGCCTATGTCTATCGGGTGGCTCAGGCATACCGGATGGTCATTGATGATCCCGACAAGCTGCCTGAAGCAGAAGAAATGCTGAAGTGGGATTTCGGTCGTGAAAAAACTGAATATTTCATGGGAGGTAAAGTGAAAGGAGCTATTTCTAATAATACGAATAATGGGATTTTTCTGGGTGCGGTAAAAAAATTATGTGATGATGGTTTTTTTGTTCAATCAAAACTCTCCATTGAGGCGGGACAACAGTTGCGTGTTGTTAATAAATTGGGAGAGTCTGTTTCTGTAAAGGTGAAAGAGGTGCGTGAGGAGAATGACGTTTATCACGTATTTACCAGTAAACACATCAGAAAGGGAGACGATGTTTATTTAATAGGTTTACCATCACGTAACTTTTCCAATAAGTTTGATGCTTTAAAACATCAGAATGTAAAGTCGCTTAGTGGTGCCTATAAGAGGAAAATTAGACAGGACATACAGATTAAAAATCAACAAGGTAGCCATCTTGAGTTTTTTGTACGTATTGATAATATTGAATGGTTGCGTAAACTGAGGGTGGATGATTTTAAAGGAATATTATTGGATATTCCCAGAAAAGATTGGCGAAAAATACCATTTGATAGTCCCTTCTTTAAGAAAAATTTGTCACGTTTTTATGTGGAACTTCCGGGTTTTATTCCAGAAACCCATTTGCAGGAAATGTTACAAGATATCAAGTGGCTATGTCGGAGTGGGATGAAAAATTTTGTACTGAGTCATTTATCCCAATTGGATATGTTGCCAAAGGGGTGTCGAGTGATTACCAACGAGCGGGTATATGTGTATAATGATGCAGCTGTCAGAGGTATCAAGTCCTTGGGTGTGCAGTGTATTACCTATCCTGTTGAAAATGACTTCGAAAACCTGCAGAATGGTACGTCCAGAGATGGTATTGTGCCGGTGTATGCCAACCCTGAGCTGTTTTTTGCACGTATGCCCGTGGAAGTTTATCATCCTGAAAATGAATTTATGGATAATACAGATAAAGCGTTCAAGCGTTATGTGCGTAATGGCATGACTTCGGTGTATTCAAATACTCCAGTGGCTTTATTGCAGTATGCTCAACTCCTCAAAAAAGAAGGTTTTTTTAGGTTTATGTTTGATTTACGCACAGAGTCACCATCCAAACATTTACCAGCAAAATTGTTCAAGAAATTTAAAGCTTCGGAACAACTGCAACCTTCTACTACCTTCAATTTTAAACGAGGTTTGAGCTAGCTTTCTGTTTTATTTCCATTTTGCTAATTTTTGCATATTGTAGTGGGGTCATACCTACAAATTCTTTAAATGTTGCGTAGAATGTTGATTGTGATTTAAATCCTGCATTGAGACCAATACTTTTCATGGGTATTTTTTCCTCATTATCCTTTATGCAGCTTTTGCAATAATTTATACGGTGCTGGTTAATGAGGGTATTGAAGTTGCAATTAAATTCACTGTTAACAAGTTTAGAAACATATGTAATGTTTGTGGCCAGTTTATTGGCCACAAATTCAAGAGATACATCTTGATTTTTATAAATCTCTTGTTTCTCAAGTAACTCCACTAAACGGGAACGTAATACGCTTTCTGATTTTTCGGGTTTTATTGTGTTCACTTCTTTAAGCAGACTCTCGATTACGCGCTTTTGATCATTTACGAGTAATTGCTGTCGGTAGATAGCCCTAAAAGCTCTTAATCTCGCTGCTTTATGAATGAAAATAAATACGGTGATTGAAATTACAAAAATTAGAGATATACTTATGATTATCAGAAGAAGTCTGCCGATTTTAAGTTGGTTGGCCTGCATTGCAATAATGGCCTCATTATGCTTTTTTTCGTACTGTAAAGTGAGCTTATTAAATTTGGTGTTTTGTACTTCACTGTTCCACCTGTCTTTATAACTAACATACTGTTCCAGTGCTTTTGTATGTTTTTTATAGTCGTTTGTTTTTTTATAGATATCAACAAGGCGTTTACTTGCAGTAACAGCCCAGCCAATGAGGTTTGCTGAATCGGCCAGAAAAACGGCTTTTTTTAAGTTGGCTTCACTTGATTTGAAATTTTGATTTACCAGATCGAGGTCTCCAAGGTGGAATAAGCTAGATATAATTGACAAAGGTTTATTATAGTGTTTTTTTCTGTGTTCATAGCTTTTTTGATAATAGTGATGTGCATTATCATAATCGCCCCTGAGATAGTAAAAATTTCCGGTATTGCTCAAGGCATCGCCAACACTTGCGGGTTCATTTATCTCAATAGCCATCTTTAATGATTTTTTGAAATATGTTTCTGCTGTATCCCAATCTTTTTTTCCAGCATGAATAATCCCCATGTTTTCATAGCCCCTTTGTATTTGCTCCCTGTTTTGGTGTGCGGTAGCAAGGTCGAGATGCTTTTGTTCCCATTTTAGTGCTTCATCAAACCGTTGCGCATCTCTGTACATCCTGCTAATGTCCAGTAGGTTCAAGGTTAACCTGTAGTTGTTGTTTAATTGGGTGGAAAAGGAGATGGATTTTTTTATATGGTCAAATGCCTGAGAATATTTAGATAAGCGACGATAAGAAAATCCAATGCGGTATTGAAAATACTCGCGGCCTATTAGAATATCGTGGTTTTCTAATATACTATCGGCTTTGGTGAAAAACGGGATCGCTTTTTCGTATGCTGCAATTTCAATATAATACTCACCTTTTTTAGCCTGGAATGCTGCAAGATGAATGGGGTCATTCAACTTATTTACCAATTTTTCTGCATCTGCCATTATGTGATTGTACTTCTTATATTCTTGGTTTGTTAATACATCAACTGCCGACCGTAATAGTAAGGTGGCTTTCAAAGTATGGTCGTTTAATAGCGAGGCAGCATTTAAAAAGGTAATGCCTGCACTGTCATAATTTAATTTTGCCTCATAGTCAAGACCTTTTATATGAAGAATACGGGCCTTAGATAAATCAGATAACTGAAGTGTATCATATTTTAAACACTCATTAAGAAAGTATGGGATAGAATCTCGTGATGTTCTATGATTTTTCACCGCTTGTTCATGGATGATTTCAATTTGAGAATCGTATGTGCTGTTCTTTCCACATGCAGACATGATGACTAAGAGCAGAGCAATAATAGAAGTTGTAATAGTTGAATTCATAGATTTTTTTTGAAAGGAGGCAAAAATATTCAAAAGCCTTCTAATTCAAAAACTTTTTTTTGCGATGTGTATACATTCCGAAATCTTTAAAAATATTCCAGAATCTTTAAATCCTAGTGTTGACGGGTAGTTTGTGGCTATTTGTCTCCTATATTTGGCCTTCGATATAAGTCCGATATATGGATGTTTTATTTGAAATTTAGCTTAAAAAACATGATAAAAAAAGTAATGAACATGAGAAAAAGAATCAAAATCCTAGGTGTTTTAATTGGGTTGACTTCCGTATTGTGGGCACAGAACCCGACGGTTGAATGTGTATCGTTCAGAGATGGTTTTGAAAAATTTCCCCTGCCAGGTACAGGTGTTATCACACTTCGTTCAGGAGAGTCGATTAAAGGAGAATTTAAACAGGGAATGACCATTAAAATGAATAAATGGCAATGGCATGGAACAGATGGAGAATTGCATCAAATTAAAGAAGCTGATGTGCAACGTGTTGTTTTTAATCCCGACATGAAGTTTGTTGACAAGGATATTGCTATTAATGTTGGTATAAGTATTGGCGGGAAAAATGCCAGTGATGTAAGCAATAAAAATCTTCCTTTTAATATCTCCCAATTTGATTCCTTTAATAAGGAGAAATATTATAAGCCACTTATCCTCGAAAGGGTGGTTACAAAAGTATCAGCTAAAGGAAAGGAAAACTCACAATTAATGTTGCTGGTAAATAATGGTTTTGCGGATAAATATAAGGTTTACGTGAGTCTTGGTCATATGAAATCTGAGTTTGGAAAAGATTTTAATTTATTCTCGCTCCTGTTTGGTGGGGGAGAAATGGGAGATTATTACTCTTCTTTCCGAGTGCAAAAGAAAGGTACCAGAGAGAGCTTGTTGATTAAAAAACCTGGTCTCATTCCTTTTTTGTTTGGTTCATTTAGAAATAAAGAGTTTGTAGAACTTTTTGGCGATAACCCCGATTTCATGGCTTGTTATCCCAAATCATTTAAAAGGAAGTTTAAATATACTCCAGAGTTTTTTTGGGTGTATAACCATAAATAATACTTAAGATAAATTACTTAACAAAAAAAACAAATCATGAACAAAATTCAATTATTTACGATTCTTCTCTTTACTCTTGTGATGATGTCGTGTAGTAAAGATGATGACAATGAAGTGCAAATCGGAGAGATTACAGGTGGAAATATTACAGAAAATCATGGTACGGTGCTTCTGCAATGGAATGCTTATGAAGGTGCTCTTGCCTATTATGTATTTGTGGGAGGTCAGAGTATATCTGATATTCCTTATACAGGTACACAGGCAGTGATTACTGAAATTGAAGATAATGATATTGTTGAAGTAAAAGCGTATGCTGATTCTGAAGCTAGTAAATTGCTGGCTATCTTACAAATAACTTACGAGGAAGCACCTCTTGTTGCTCCTTCTTCCCCAACGGAAGCGACCGCACTTTCTCCAGAAAAAACGAGTGTTGATATTCAATTCACCTATAGTGGGACATGTGATGGTATAAGCATATATGCCGAGACCAGAACTGGAGAGTCGGTCCCTCTAATAACCATCGACGATGTTACCGAAGGTGAGAATAATGTTCGGATCTCATCCTTAGAGGCAGATACTGAATATACTTTGTTTTTGTATGCTTTTAATAAAAGAAATGAAGAGTTGGTTTTTTCTGATGCAGCAACAGTATCTTTTACAACTGCCAGTGAAATTGTAGATTTGAAGATAGAGTCTTATGGATATGAGGAGAGCTATGGAAAAGGTTTAAGAATGAAGGTCTTGATAGTCGCTTCAGATTTATTTGCAGATCAAAGTGATTGGACAGGATATGGCGACTTAGTACTTGAGATGTATAGTTCATCTGAACCAGATGGTGATTTTAAGTTAGCTGCAACCGATAAATACTTTTATCCAGATTGGGAGTATAGCCAATTAGTGGATATGATTGCCTATACAAAAGATATGGGTTGGGAGAATGGACAAACTTATTATTTACAGGTAGTGGCCAAAAATAAAGATGGAGAAATATTAGGACAAACTGTTGTGCAGGATATGGTTTATGAAGAACCTGTTTCGAATGAGATTATTCCGGGTAAACCTGAGGGAGTGTCTCTTAGTTTGAATGAAAATTGTGTGTCTATTAGCTGGGATAAGGCTAGCGACGCAGTTAAATATTGGGTGTATGTGGCTAGTTCAAAGAATATGGCTTATAAATCAAAGGTAGGTGAAGTAAGCGGTACTTCTATAAAAGATTGTGATAGGGGTAAAAACGTTAAGATGTACTATCAGGTGGTCGCTATATCTTCGACAGGAAATAAATCTTATAGTAGTGTAATAGATATTTGGCTGTAAGGCTTATTGTGAGATCGAACTGTTTGAAAATTAATACGAAGGCTTGTGGAAAAAAACAGCCTTCGTTTATATATGAACAATCGTATTTTCATCAATTTCTTGATTTTTGAATATTTTAGTAACTGTTCGTGAGGTATAGCGTATACCATTTTAGTAGGATTTAAAATATATGAATCTACTTGTATAAGTGGCTTATAATGAAGAGTAATGGGTTGTTCTAAGGCGAATGCATAAGTAGAAGATTATATGTGTATTATTAATAATTAAAAAGTTTAAATGATGAAAAATGTTTTTACAGTGTTATTTCTTTTTGTTGCAGTAACCATTGTACAGGCACAAGTTAAAGAAGGTGTTAAATATCAAATTGTGAACAAGTCAGGACGAGTTCTCGATGTACACAAAGGTAGTAAAGACAATGGAGCTAATGTTCAGTTGTGGGATAATAATAAATCTACAGGTCAGCAGTTTACTTTTATAAATGCTACCGGAGGGTATTATTATATTAAAAATGTAAATTCAGGTAAGGCACTTGATTTTTATAAAGGAATTGATAAAAGAAAAACCAATGTCACTCAATATCAAATTAATCTTACTGATGCTCAAAGATTTAAGATTGTTAATGATAAAGATGGCTATGTTTATATCATGACAAAGGGTGGCAATTGTCTTTCGTCTGAAACGGTTCACGGTCAGAAAGGTTCTAACGTATTATTATGGTCTAAGAACAATGTGGCACGATGGAAGCTTGTTGAATTTAAAAAATAAAATTTTTAAAAGAAGCTGTTCATTCATGAACGGTTTCTTCCGTTTTTGGGATATTGCTTATTGTGATATCCTTTTTTTGTTTACAATTAGTTCTACTTTAACAGATTAAAATGATCACTGAAAAAACGATAATTTAGTATTGTTTTTCTTTCGTAATAAACAGTAAATTAGTATATTGCAATTGAAACAAAGAACAAAACTCAAGTTTGCAATGGGTAACGGGCGAAAAACTTAAAAAAATATACGAATAATGGTAAAACACTGCTAGCGGTCAACAACCGACTTGAAGTGTATTTATCTGAATTTCAGCACCATTTTAAAAATAGAACAAAATCCAACTTCGACAAAGCTACTCAATACGTCGAAGGTCTAGCTTTAAGCGATTTGAAAAACATCGAACGCATCACTGAGACATTAAACGCAGACTACCATAAGATGCAGCATTTTATCACCGAATCCAATTGGGATGCAAGAGCTGTCATCGACCAAATAGCAAATCAGGTAGACCAATCACTCCCAAACCAAAAATTAAAAGGATTACTCATAGACGAAAGCGGATGGGTGAAAAAAGGTGACAAAAGCATTGGTGTTGATCACCAGTATTGCGGGAACGTTGGGAAGACTGCAAACTCGCAGGTTGCAGTTTTTGGTTGCTTGTGCACGGACAAATATGCAGCGTTGGTCGACACGAGACTGTACCTTCCAAGGTCATGGTGTACTAACAACGCCAGGTGTGAAACTGCTGGCATCCCCAAAGAGGACAGGGTTTTCAAGACAAAACCGGAGCTGGCTACAGATATTGTGAAGCACCAACTGGAAATGGGTATCGAGTTCGATTACGTTGGGGGGGATGGACTTTATGGCAATGACCTTGCGTTTACCCGTTCGGTTGAGGATATGGGTTTGGTGTACATGCTTGACATTCATAGCGATCAAAAAATCCACCTTGAAAAACCAGAACTACATATTCCAGAGCGAAAGAGCAATCGTGGGCGCCCACCCAAAAGGCCGAAGGCAAGCACCCCATCGGTAAACGCTAACGAATATATAGAAACGCTTACAAACAAGGACTGGAAAAAGCTTGACATTCGTGATTCTGCCAAGGGAAAGCTGAAGGGATTGTTCCATTTTAAGACAGTTTACATTTGGGATAAGGTTCAGAACATTGTTGAGAAACGGTTGCTGGTCATTTCGAAAAGAAAGACAAAGCAGGGAGTAGAAATAAAATATTCGTTCACTAACGCAGAACTTGCTCAATACACGCATCAGGCGCTGGCATACATGCAGGCACAACGCTTTTTCATTGAGCATAGCTTCAAAGAGCAAAAACAGATAGTAGGCTTGGATCAGTTCCAAACCCGCAAATGGCTGTCATGGCATCACCAAGTAGCCCTCAACTTAATGGTGGGCAGCTTTATGCTGAAAGAAAAACTATTGAATCAAGACGAAGTCCCATTGTTGTCGGCAAGAGACATTATGGATTTTATGGTATACAAATTTTATCGTGAAATGACCGATGAACGGATGCTGGAAAAACTGCAGCAGCGACATGAAAAGCGACAGCGTGACATAGACCTCTGTTATTCAAAGCAATAAATCTGTTAAAGTAGAATTAGGCTGTTTCTTTTTTTATCATTCATCGTTGTAACAGCAATTTTTTTTCAGAGTTTAACCAATATGTTTGGATGCTAGTATTTTATTTCAAGTTTCCTCTATAAGTTCTTTTTTACCCCATTTTTCATGTGGAATATCTTTTTGACGTGAAGATCATGGTCGTAAGTGTAAAAGGTTCCATCGTAAGGTTGGCCATCGCGATAGCTTCCTTGTGCTATTACTTTTCCCCATTTGTTATAATATTTAACAGACCCGTTAAAATCTGCTTCATATAATACATTGCCCCCAGAAGTAAATTGTTTTTTGTATACGACGGTGTCGTTTCTGTAGCGGGTAATATTATCAATGATGTCATTGTCAAAGTCGTATAGGTCGCCATTTTTTACATGGTCTCTCTTTTCAAAAATAGCTATTACATGACCCTCTTTGCTAAAATAGGTCCATTTTTCAAGATTACTATTCGGACTTTCAATCTTTGCAAATATTTCACCGCTTGAATAATATGCAATTCCTTTTGTTTTTCTCCCATCTTCGTAGTAGTATTCCAGCTTTAAACTTCCATCATATTTTCTATATTTTAGCGTCTTAAATAAACGTCCGTTTCGGTAGAAGTTTTTACTGTCGATATTACCATTGTTTCTAAAACGGGCACTTGTCCCATTATAAACGCGGTTATTCTTATCGCTTGATCGTGCAATTTCGTTTCCTTGTTTGTCATAATATAGGCGCAATGAATCTATGATGACATGTTCTTTAAGTACCCCATTTTTATGATGTGTATATCCTTCTATAAACGTCCCATCTTTGTATATTTTTTTATCCAAGTAGTTGGTATATGAACCAAATTCACCATTCATTTTTTTCCCTTTTTTAAACCAGCCTTCACAATATAAATTACCCTGCTCATCGTAATATTTAAAAAGGCCATCTTTATCTCCTTCGGTATATTGACCAACTTCGCGAGGCAGACCATTGGTGTGGTATTCGATGTATTGACCATGTAAATAACCGTTTTTGTATTTCATATAACGGGACACATGGTCACAATAAACATGCATATTAACCGGAAATTCAAGTTTTAAACCCTCATAAGGATACTTACCTTTGTAGTGTAATGTACCCATTTGTTTACCTGATTGATCGAAGTAGGTGTCTGTTTTGTTATCACCTTCACCCTTAGTTATTTGTTTAATCAAACCATTTCTATAAAAATAGCATGTAGAATCCACTTTGCCCTCTGTTACATATTCTAAACTAAATATTTGCATGGGTCTGAACATTATATCGGCAAATATCCCGTTCTTTTTATGGCCATCTTGGTCAAATTCACCTTTACCAATATATTCACCTTTGATATTGAATATCTTCTGCTGGTAGTGATCATTCAGCAGTTCAACCATAATTTTTGCCTTGCCCTGCGCATTGATGTCTGTTATTTCATCTAATGTAGATATGCCATTTTTAATATGACTAAAAACACTGATATCTTTTTTTTGGGTATAGTAAATTCCATGGTAAGCTTTGTTGTCTTTATAGAGGCATTTTGCCAAAAGTTGTCCTGTGGAATCGTATTGGCATACATATCCTTCCATTAAACCATTTTTGTAATTGGCAGTTTCTTTCAGCTTTCCGGATTTGTAATACCACCTTACTTCACCCTCGAAAATATCTTCTTCTATGGAGGAGGATTGGGCTGACATCTCTAATTCGCCACTGATGAAATAGTTATTTATCAAAAAAAAGTCATTGTTTTTAACTGGTTTTGGTCTAAAATATTCAGCTCTTTCTTTTATTGTTTCGTACCAATAACTGTTATAATAAAGCGTGTCGATTTGTGCATTTATATAAATAGTTTTAGTGAATATAAATAAAATAGCACATAATGTTTTAGTCTTCATGTTGTTTGTGTGTTGTTTTTGAATATGTAATGATTATGGAGCCTGTAAAAAATATGATAAAACATCGTTGATAGATTGTATCAACAGGATAGGTCTCAAAAATAATATTTATATCACTTACTCGCAAATAGTTTTCATTTGGAGGTTTCTCTATCCATGGTTCCATCATTTAGTGTTCAACATCCAATGCTTTACTTTGAATTATTTTGCATTGTTATGGGGAGATGTAATGAATGTTAAATTGGAATATCTCATTATTGCAGTGTGCCTTTTGTATTGGTTAAACATGCACCGTTCATCCTGAAAAAACAACAGCTCAGTAATCTCTTTTTTTTCATCTGTGAGTTTGTTGGCAATTTTGAATTGTCATTAACATTAAAAGATTATGAAGACAGTTTTTCTTATTATATTATCCTTTATACTATCGGTTCAGCTTACTGCGCAAACGCGTGTTGTTGGAGAAGTAAGCGATATAGAGGGAGACCCATTGGTAGGTGTTAATATCTATTTTAAAGATACCTACGATGGGAATATTTCAGGTTTAAATGGTGGGTTTGATGTTTTTACCCAAGAAGAAGGTGAGGTGGTTTTGGTGGCTCGATTTGTTGGTTATCAACTATTTGAGCAGGTTTTGAAACCTGGGCGGTATACAATAGATATTGTTCTCAAAGAAAGTTTTCAAAGTATAGAAGGAGTAACGGTAACGGCAGGTAGTTTTGCTGCAGGGGATAAGTACAAAGGATCTGTCATGAAATCTCGGGATATTTATACAACTGCTGGTGCTTTGGGGGATGTGACAGGTGCTTTAAATACACTACCCGGAACCCAACATGCCAATGATGACGGACGCTTGTTGGTGAGAGGAGGAGAGGCTTATGAAACCAAAACACTTATTGATGGAGTTTTAGCAGGTAAGCCTTATTATTCTAAAGTACCTGATGTACCAACACGTGGACGTTTTTCGCCTTCTTTGTTTTCGGGTGTCATGTTTAATACGGGTGGATATTCTGCGGAATATGGACAGGCTTTGTCTTCGGTATTGGTACTGGAAAGTAATGATCTGATGACCGAAGATGTTTTGTCACTGTCGTTAATGAGTCTTGGGATGGAAGCTAATTATACCGATGCATGGGAGAATAATTCTATTTCTATAATTGGCAGTTATATTAATATGTTGCCCTACTATGGTATGGTCGATACTAAATTAGATTGGGAAAAGCCCACGGAGGCTACCAGTGGTAGTGTTATTTATCGGCATAAAACAAAAAAGAACGGAATGTTGAAAGCTTATTTTACGGCTGATGTGGGAGAAAGCCGTTTTAAGACCAATAGTGAGAGGGAGGATTTGAATTATATCACCGACTCGAAAAATCATAATTACTATGGAAATATAACCTATCGACAACCATTAAATGATAAGACGTCCATAAAGGCAGGCGTTTCGCTCACCTTTGATCATCCAAATATTATTTATGGCTGGCAACATATTGAAAACAAGGAGGCCAATATAGAAATGAGGATGATGGTGGTTCATGCCTTGGGTGATGATATAAAGTTGAGATATGGAGTTAGTCATACATTGAGTGATTTTGCACAAACTTATAGGGCACATCCCGATTCAATGGAATATAAACCCGGGTTTCGAGATTTTTTAACCGGGATATTTGCAGAAACACAGATTCAGTTATCTAAAAATGTGGCCTTATCTACAGGACTCAGGTATGAATACTCTTCTTTGTTAAAAAGAAGTAGTGTAGCGCCTCGACTGGGTATTGCTATGGCAACAGGTAAGCGGAGCCAGTTATCTGCTTCTTATGGTCATTTTTATCAGAATCCGCACCCTGATGCCTTAAAATTTTCATCCAATCTAACTTTTGAAAGTGCCCGTCACTATATATTAGCTTATCAGGCCGGCCGTGTGGATGAACGTTTCTTGAGGATAGAGTCCTATTACAAAAAATACAGCCACCTGGTAAAATATGAAGGGAATGAATATGCCGATCCTGATTATTATCGTAGCACAGGTTATGGCGAAGCCGCTGGTGTGGATGTGTTTTGGCGCGATAATACGTCCATCAAGAATCTGGAATACTGGTTGTCATATTCCTTGATGGATACGCATCGTAAATATAAAAATTTTGACTTTTATGCACGACCTTCTTTCGTGTCCAAACATAATGCTTCAGTAGTTGGGAAATATTGGTTTTCGGCTATTAGATGTTTGCTGGGAGGAACGTATTGGGTGGCCAGTGGAAGAAATTGGTATGAGGATAGCTCTCAAGGCACTGTGACACATCATGGAGCATGTACACATGGACTGGATATGAACCTGAGTTACCTCACTCAGGTGTTAGGCAACCAAACCATTGTTTATTTGTCTTTATCTAATGTGTTAGGGACAAATAATATTTATGGATATCAACAAAGTCCTATCTCCAGACCTGACGGATCTTCTGTTTACCTTCCCATAAGAAATGACATACAACAGTCTGCTTTTATAGGAATATTTATAACTTTAAAATAACCGCCGGTATAGTTCGGCATAAAATACCATTATCATGAAAATATTGACTGTTACAATTACTGTGTTTATGATCGTTTCTATATGTGGAGCAAATGCATCGGCAGAAACTTATGAAGAGATAATGCGAAATAATATAAAACAAATGTATAAGGTGCAGACAGCACGAGAGTTACAGGCTATCTCTGCATCTTTTTATCGAGTAGCTAATAAGGAGCAGGATAAATGGTTGCCCTTGTATTATGCCTCATATTCGTTAGTGCGTATAGCTTTTTTTGTGAAAGCGGATGAAGAAATAGCTCGGCACCTGGATGTGGCACAAAGCTATATGGACAGGTTATTGGAATTTAAGCCGAAGGAATCAGAAATATATGTTTTACAGGCTTTACTTTATTCTATGCGTATCACAGGTCCGGCTAGTGGCATGAAGTATTCTATATTGTCCAACTCTTCGTTGGATAGGGCTGAAGAACTGGACAACGAAAATCCTCGCTTGTATTACTGTAGGGCGAATAATATATATCATACGCCCACCATGTTTGGTGGGGGAAAGAAAAAAGCCAAACCCTTGTTTGAAAAAGCCAATGCACTCTTTAATCAACAAAGCCCCAAAGGAGATTTGTGGCCTTCATGGGGACAATGGCATACACAAGAAATGTTGAAACAATATGTAGTAGAATAGAAGATGATATTTTTTCGCTATTTTTCTGCAGGTTTTATATCTGAAGAAGGGTGATAGAAAGGAGTAGATGAATATAAACAAATATGACCTTTGAAAATTTAATTTAATCATATGAAACGAGCCATGAGAGTGATCTCTCACACAGGTGAATGATTATCACGGCGAGTTCCATATGACCATTAAGAAACAAATTATAAACATATGAAAAATAGTAGGTGGAGTTTTAAGCGCTTTTTAATAATAGGAGGTGTTTGTATTCTTATAGGAATATTATCAAGCTTACTATTAAGTGGGCATCTGCCTTCCAACTTTAGGAATTTCATACGTAATGTAGGTTATTCTTTGATGATTGGATATGGTCTTTTTGCCAATGGTTACGTTTTTTCCTTGGTAGATGAGCGATGGTTATCATGGATCAAGCGTCCTGTTACTAGTTTTTTGGTAGCCTTGGGGGTAACTACGATGTATTCGTCCATTGTGATATTTTTTACCAATTGGTTTTGGTTTGGTTTTTTAATGGACTTAAGCTGGGAACAGTTTTGGCCCTTTGGAAAAGGAATATTGATTGTTGAGTATGTGGTTCTGTATTTTATCACTCAGTTTTTTTATGCCAGGGCTTTCTTTTTTGAATGGAAAAAATCCTTGGTGGCTAAGGAAGAGCTTAAACAGGAGGCGATATCGTTGCAATATAAAGTATTGCGGAACCAGGTAAATCCACATTTTTTATTTAATAGCTTGAATGTATTAAGCTCATTGATTCGTATAGATGCTGTAAGAGCAGGGGTGTTTGTGGATAAGTTGTCGGGATTTTATAGAGACTTGCTGGGATTTAGAGGAAGAGATATTATTTCAGTTGAAGAAGAAATGCATTTCGTAAAAAAATATCTAGATCTGCAGATGGAACGGTTTGGGTCTAATATGGTTGTAGAGACGCACTTTGATCAATCGAAAGCTTATCGGCTGATTCCAATGACTTTACAGATGTTGGTTGAAAATGCCATTAAGCATAATCAAGTTAGTCAAAAGAATAAATTAGTGATTAAGATATACCCGGAGGATGATTATTTAGTGGTAGAAAATAACTATCAACCTTATCTGAATCCTATAGATGGTGAAAAAGTGGGTTTGAAAAATTTAAGTGAGCGATATCACTATTTAACAGATAAACCTTTTGTGGTGGATAAAACGGATAGATATTTTAGGGTGAAAGTACCCTTGTTGAAAATGGAAAATAAGCTTGAGGGAATACTGTGATGGTGTTGATGGATTTTCTAATTCTTATGTCTGATGACTAAATAGTTAACTTATTATGCAAGTATTGATTGTAGAAGATGAGCCCTTGGCTGCTACACATCTTACATTATTAATCAAAGAATGTGATCAAGATGTTGAAGTGCTAGATGTGTTGGATAGTGTTGATGGTGCAGAGGCGTGGTTAAAGTCGAATTCACATCCACCATTGATCTTTATGGATGTGCACTTGGGTGATGGTATTTGTTTCGAAATATTTAAACGGGTCCCCATTTCTTCATTTATCATTTTTACCACAGCCTATGATCAATATGCATTGCAGGCTTTTAAGGTAAATAGTGTTGATTATTTGTTGAAACCGCTGACCCGGGAAAATGTGAGTGATGCTTTGATGAAGTATCAGAAATTCTCTAAAAAGAAAGATGACCTAGTCTTGAAGCCGGATATTTCAAAACTATTGGATACCATTCAAAATATACCATCCCAATATAAAGAACGTTTTGTTGTAAAAGTAGGTGCGCATATTCGTCCTGTTTACACCAAGGAAATTGCTTGCTTCTATAGTCATGAAAAGGCCAGTTATCTATTGACTCAAACAGGAAGAAATTACCTGATAGATTTTGCTTTGGATAAATTGCAAGACATGTTGGATCCAAAAAAGTTTTTCAGAATCAGTAGAAAATACATTGTCAGCCTGAGTGCCATTGAGGATGTTATTGTGCAGGGACCATCGCGTCTTAAAATTAAAATAGTAGCCGGTACCAATGAAGGTGTTATGGTGTCGCGCGAAAGAATAAAAGAGTTCAAGTGTTGGTTAGAAGGGTAAACGTGTGAAGCGTTACAGCATTGATCCTTTGACATAGTGGCTAAAAACCTTATTTTTATTAAGTATAAATTACAGCTTTTGTCAAAAAATGTAATGTGGAGATTGCAATTTAATGTTTGCGAATATTACATTTGTCGTGTAAATAATTACAAAAGGACAAGGTGCAGTCATTTTTTGAAACACATAAATATCTGATTGAGAACTTACAAGTTCCTTTGCGGCGTAAGTTAATGGACGAGATTGATTGGAGTCATCGTCTAATTGGGATTAAAGGGACCAGGGGAGTAGGTAAAACCGATTTTCTGTTGGATTTTGCCAAGCGTACTTATGGGACTGATAAGGCTTGTTTGTATGTGAATTTGAACAATCTATATTTTACCGAAAATACCATTATTTCCTTTGCCGATCAGTTTCGAAAAACAGGTGGTAAAACATTGGTGTTAGATCAAGTCTATAAATATCCGGGTTGGTCGAAAGAATTGAAATACTGCTATGATAATTTTACCGACCTACAAATCGTATTCTCCGGTTCAACCGTAATGAGGTTACGTGAAGAGAACCCCCATCTTAAAGAAATCGTTCATTCTTATAAACTAGAAGGTTTTTCTTTTCGTGAGTTTTTGGAACTTAAAACCGGCATTGACTTTGAGTCCTATAGTTTTTCTGAAATTTTAGAGAGGCATGAAGAAATAGCTGGCGATATTGTAACCAAAATACGGCCATTGGCATATTTTGATGATTATTTGAAGCATGGTTACTATCCGTTTTTTTTGGATGATACGCATTACGCAGAGAATTTGATGAAGAGTCTTAATTTCATATTGGAAATTGATATTAGTTTTCTCCGTCAGATTGAGTTGAAGTATTTACCTCGGTTGAGGAAGTTGCTAAATAGAGTTGGAGGAGAGGCGCCTTTTCAACCCAATGTAAGTAAGCTAAGTGCTCATATCAATACTTCCAGAGCCACGGTCATGAATTACCTTTATTATCTTCGCCAGGCTCGTTTGGTGAAATTATTGTACGATGGTCCCGAAGATATGCAAAAGAAGCCTTCTTTGATTTATTTGCATAATCCTAACCTGGTGTATGTGATACGTAGAGAGGAACCAGCTAAAGATGTTTTGCATAAAACATTTTTTTATAACCAGGTGGGATGTAATCATGAATTAACTTATTCAAAAATAGCGGATTTTAAGGTGGATGACAAGGATCATTTTGTGATCTGTGGAAATGGGGACTGTCCTAAATATAAACCAGGCGTTTTGCAAGCGCGTGATATGATAGAAATAGGAAGTCCAGGGAATATTCCCTTATGGCTTTTTGGATTTTTGTATTAAAATTTAAATGCAATTAGGAAATTGTTGTATTTTTATTACCTGATATTCAGTAAATTAGAGTAGTTCTAAATAATAGTAGTTAAAACTTAAATATTAAACAAATGGCTAAAGAAAAGAAGTTTATTACCTGCGATGGTAATTATGCCGCTTCACACATCGCTTATATGTTTAGCGAAGTAGCTGCAATCTATCCCATTACGCCTTCATCTACTATGGCAGAGTACATCGACGAGTGGGCTGCTGGTGGAAGAAAAAACATTTTTGGAGAGACAGTAAAAGTGGAAGAGATGCAATCCGAGGCTGGTGCTGCAGGAGCAGTACACGGTTCGTTACAAGCAGGTGCATTAACTTCAACGTTTACCGCTTCACAGGGATTACTTTTGATGATCCCAAATATGTACAAAATTTCAGGTGAGTTATTGCCTGCAGTATTTCACGTAAGTGCGCGTTCACTGGCCGCGCAAGCATTATCTATTTTTGGTGACCACAGTGATGTGATGGCCGCACGTCAAACCGGATTTGCTATGTTAGCAACAGGTAGCGTGCAAGAAGTAATGGACTTGGCTGGTATTGCTCACTTAGCTTCGATTGAGTCAAGAATTCCATTTATGCATTTCTTTGATGGTTTCCGTACTTCTCATGAGATTCAGAAGATTGAAAGCATCGATATGGAAGATCTTAAAGGTCTTATTGATCAGGAAAAACTTCAAGCCTTCCGTGATAATGCTTTAAATCCAGAACATCCTGTTACCAGAGGTACTGCTCAAAACCCAGATATCTACTTCCAAACACGTGAAGCATCTAATAAATATTACGATGCAATACCTGATATGGTAGCCAGGTATATGGATGAGATTACGAAGATAACAGGTCGTAAATATGCTCCATTTACCTACTACGGAGCAGAGGATGCCGAAGACGTAGTGATTGCTATGGGGTCGATCACAGATACCATTAAAGAAGCCATTGACTATTTGAATGCTCAAGGCAAAAAGGTGGGACTGATTTCCGTACACCTTTATCGTCCTTTCTCTGCTGAATATTTTATGAAGGCTGTACCTGCTACTGTGAAAAACTTATGTGTTCTGGACAGAACAAAAGAACCAGGAGCTAATGGTGATCCTTTGTATTTAGATATTGTGGAAGTTTTTAACGGAAAAGCAAATGCACCAAGAATCATCGGTGGACGTTATGGACTTTCATCTAAAGATACTACCCCAACACAAATTATATCGGTATACGAGAACTTAGCTGCTGCTGAACCTAAAAATCAATTTACTTTAGGTATTGTGGATGATGTTACTTTCAAGTCATTACCTATGAAAGAAGAAATTTCTTTTGCTCAGGAAGGAACTTTTGAAGGTAAATTTTATGGTTTAGGTTCTGATGGTACGGTAGGTGCCAATAAAAATTCTATCAAAATTATTGGTGATAACACAGATAAATATGCACAAGCTTACTTTGCATATGACTCTAAAAAATCAGGAGGTATTACTATTTCTCACCTTCGTTTTGGTGATACTCCAATTCGTTCCCCTTATTTGGTAAATACACCGGACTTTGTTGCATGTCACGTTCCTGCATATCTTCAGCAGTATGATGTGCTTAAAGGACTTAAAAAGGGAGGTACTTTCCTTCTGAATTCTATCTGGGATGCCGAAGAAACAAAAAATCGTTTGCCAGAGAATGTTAAGAAATACCTGGCTGCCAACGAAATAAAATTCTATATCATTAATGCTACCAAAATAGCCGAGGAAATAGGATTAGGAAGCCGTACTAATACCATTATGCAGTCTGCTTTCTTTAAAATTGCAGAGGTGATTCCTTACGATTTTGCAGTGGAGAAAATGAAAGAAGCAATTGTGAAGTCTTTTGGTAAAAAAGGTGAAGACATTGTTAATATGAACTACAAAGCAGTTGAGTGTGGTGGTGCTGTTACTGAGGTTGCTGTTCCTGCAGAGTGGGCTAAGCTTGAGGGTAAAGCTGTAGAGCACTCCAATGATGTGCCTGCTTTTATTAAGGATATTGTTTTTCCTATTAATGCGCAAAAAGGTGATGATCTTCCTGTGTCTGCATTTAATGGATATGAAGATGGTACTTTCCCTGCTGGTACAACGGCATACGAGAAACGTGGTGTTGCTGTAAATATTCCTGAGTGGCAAGTAGACAACTGTATTCAGTGTAACCAATGTTCTTACGTTTGTCCTCATGCTGCTATTCGTCCTTTCTTATTAGATTCTGATGAGTTGGCGGGCGCTCCTGAGGGTACTGTGGCTAAAAAAGCCAATGGTAAAGGTTTTGATGGCTTACAATATAAAATACAAATTTCTGCACTAGACTGTACTGGTTGTGGAAACTGTGCAGATGTTTGTCCTGCTAAAACCAAAGCGCTTGTGATGAAGCCATTGGATACACAGCGTGTTGAAGCAGAACGTTGGGATTATATGGTGAAAAACGTATCTATAAAGGATACAATTATGCCTAAACAACAAAACGTGAAAGCTTCTCAGTTTGCTCAACCTTTGTTTGAGTTCTCTGGTGCTTGTGCTGGTTGTGGTGAAACTCCTTATATCAAATTGATTACTCAGTTGTATGGCGATCGTATGATGGTAGCTAATGCTACAGGTTGTTCTTCAATTTATGGTGGTTCGGCTCCTGCTACTCCATATTGTAAAAATTCAGAAGGTAAAGGGCCGGCTTGGGCTAACTCTTTATTTGAAGATAATGCTGAATATGGACTTGGTATGGCTACCGGAGTGAATAAATTACGCGATCGTATTGAACGTTTGATGAACGAAAATATGGATGCCGTTAATGCTGACACGAAAGTAGCTTTTGAGGCTTGGTTAGCTAATAAAGAGAATGGAGATACAACAACTTCCGTTTCTAAAGCTGTGGTGGCTGCCTTAGAGGTAGAGTCGGCTCCAGTGGCTAAAGAAATACTTGCATTGAAAGATTACCTGGTGAAAAAATCAGTGTGGATCTTCGGTGGTGACGGATGGGCTTATGATATCGGTTACGGTGGTGTGGATCATGTTTTGGCCTCTGGTCAGGATGTGAACATTTTAGTGATGGATACCGAGGTTTATTCAAATACAGGTGGACAAGCTTCTAAATCTACTCCTGTGGGTGCAGTGGCTAAGTTTGCAGCTTCAGGTAAGAAAATACGTAAAAAAGATCTTGGTTTAATGGCAACTACTTATGGTTATGTTTATGTAGCTCAAGTGGCCATGGGGTCAAACCAAGCACAGTATTTTAAAGCACTTAAAGAGGCAGAGGCCTATCCTGGACCTTCTTTAATTATCGCATATTCACCATGTATTAACCATGGTCTGCGTGCAGGTATGGGTGCTTCGCAAGCTGAGAGTAAAAAAGCTGTTGAATGTGGATACTGGCATCTATATCGTTACAACCCACAATTGGAAGAAGAAGGAAAGAATCCATTCCAGTTAGACTCTAAAGAACCACAATGGGATTTATTCCAGCAGTTCTTGAAAGGAGAGGTTAGATATACTGCTTTGCTTAAAGCATTCCCTGCTGAGGCTGCTGAACTATTCAATGCCGCAGAACAAAATGCGAAATGGCGTTATAGTACTTATAAGCGTTTTTCTGAACTGAACTACGAAGTTGTTAAGTAATTATTTACTGACATCATTATATGTATGTAGGGTGTTCCGTTAGGGACACCCTTTTTTTGTATGTCGGGCATGGAATGAAAGTGCTGGCTCTATTTTTACCAGAAGGGATATGTAGTTGGTGCGTTGTTATAGTTGCCGGGTAAGTTTTGGGTCATTGCCAAAAGTTTATTATACAGGGGTTACTCAAACAGACAACCAACGATCATTGGTTTAATGGGATAGTAGTTTAATTTTGAAGGAGACCAGTGGGGAATCATTGCGATAGATGGTTAAATAATCGTATTTTTTCTTTTTTGTAGGTATCTGAAGTATAATTTGATCTTCGTCTATATGAACTTCTAAGAAAGCTGGTTTTCGATCTTCTTCATAAGCATAACTAAATGATGATTCAAAGCTATTCATTGGATTTTGCAGTTTGAATTGTATCTGCAATGTGTCGCCGTAGGAGGGTGTTAATAGTCCTACCGAGGGACTTTTTAGAATAATATCGGAGTTTAAATAGATGGGATGGAACAATGGTAGTATGGCAAATTCCTCTTTGCTACGATCGCATAATAACCACTTTTTGTTTTTTGGATAGTGATGGAGGAAAAAATAAGCAGGGCTTGTCATGAAAAAAGCTTCATTGTAGTGAGGGATGAATTTTTTACTTTTCTCACTTACCATACCTGCACCCCAAGTTACATCTACCAAATGCCATCGTTTATTAATCTTAACTACATTCCAAATATGATTGCTTCGTCCTGCTTTGCGCCCTATATATTTTAATGTTTGTTTAGAACTGCCTTCCACTACCTCGCATTCAAGTCCGGCATTATTACATAGTTTTTTAAACAGCAGGGCATAACCTTTGGCAAGGGCTTTTTTACGTTTGAAGGCTTCCTCGGCCAATCCCATGTTTATCTTTTGTATCTTCTGTTTTTTTTTCATCCTGTGTTTTATACCTGAAATTATAGGTGAATTTCTTCTTTTTAGCAAAATGTTCCTTGGAA
The DNA here is from genome assembly GCF_000517085.1 of Saccharicrinis fermentans DSM 9555 = JCM 21142. Taxonomy (NCBI): domain Bacteria; kingdom Pseudomonadati; phylum Bacteroidota; class Bacteroidia; order Marinilabiliales; family Marinilabiliaceae; genus Saccharicrinis; species Saccharicrinis fermentans. Next base: position 342,737 of record NZ_KI912107.1, read on the forward strand.
TCAAATGCTATGTTTTTAGCTATCCAGTAATATATTGCAGCAGTCATATCTTCTTGGTTAGAAAAACGATGGTGAATGTGCGCTGCCAAGTTACCTATGCTGGGTAGTTTATCGGGTAGAGAATCCATACTCAGCTTTACTTCTGTCCGAATTTGAGCTGTGGTGTAAATGCCAGATTGTGTAGTCAAAAATATGACTAATATGAAATATCTCCACATAAATGACATTCTTGTATGAACTAAATCGATTGGTATATGAATAAAAAAATAATTTATTTTTTTCGAATTAATTGTCTGTGCTAATATAATAATTCTTTTTAATGGTATTGCTTTGTTTATTTGTTAGGGAATGTAAAACAGAAAAATGCATTAGTAAATATATAACTCATTTAAATGGCTATCAATCAAGTGTTCGCCAACTTGTTTTATTTACCATAACGATGCTATGCCTTATTAATTGAGTTCAAAATGATAGGTAATGGTTCCTTTTTGATAGGCAGCTGCATTGGTATCTGAATTAAATTTTGCTTTTTTAGCAGCAGTTATGGCCGATTTTACTAAAGTGGAGTTCTGAATTGTTGAGCCCTTGAGCTGATATTCAGCACTGATTACCTTACCATACTTGTCAACGGTCACCAATATCACTATGATTCCGGATTCATTGGCATTGTACGAAGGGTATGGAAGAGAACCGATCAGAGAACGACCATCCAGAGAGAATCCAGTGCCAGAATCTCCTAGTCCACTACCTGAGCGGTTCTTGCTGTTGGGGTCGCCAGTCACATAACCTTGATTACCTGAGCCACCGGCATCTCCCTCTGAAGTGCTGTTGCTATTGGATTTTCCAAAGGCGTTACCTACGGTATTTCTGGTTTGATCAGCGATTCTTTTTTCTTCTTCTTTCCTCTTTCTTTCAGCTTCCAGTTTGCGTTGTTGTTCCAGTTCTGCTTGTCTTTTTGCCTCTGCTTCGGCCTTAGCTATTCGCTCAGCCTCGGCCTGTTTTTTTCTTTCTTCCTCCAGTTGTTTAATGCGAGCTTCTTCCTCTTGTTGCTTTTTAAGTTTTTCTTCTTTCTCTTTTTTTAATTGTTCAGCACTCTTTATCTCAGGAGCTTCGTCAAAGTCTTGTGTTTTTATTGATTCTTCCGCTTTGGGAGTGGATGACTCCCTGGGGGTTGGTGGAGGGGGAGTAGTCTGTGGTTCTGTGGGGCTAGGACTTGGACTGGATTTGGGGGGCTCAACGGCACCAAGGCCTGTCTCAACATTGCCTAAATTCACTAATATGCCCTCTTCTTCCTGAGGAAGCGTGGTTAATCCAAAGAAAATTAACAACAAAAGAATCAATACATGAAAAATTACGGATCCAATTACACCTTGACTGTTATATTTTTTTTCCATTGTTTTAAACTTTGATAAACCTTGTGTTATCTTGCTTGTGTGGCCAGAATAAGTTTGTATTTGTTTCGGATGGCTATGTCCCTGATTTTACCAACCACAGAAAAAGGCACTGTTTCATCCACATGTAGCGCTATGTATGTTTCTGGTTCGGCAGCCATAATTTCTTTCAATCGACGTTCTATTTTCCAAAAAGAAATCTCTTCTCCTGCAATAAAGTACTTCAAATCTTTTGTCACCGATATGGTAGTATTGGGCTTGGCCGATACTTGATGGTCGCTCTTGGGCAGAACCAGGTCCTTATTGGCCGGTGGAGTAACCATGGTAGAGGTGATCATAAAGAATATCAAGAGCAAAAACACAATGTCGGTCATACTCGACATGCTAAAGCCGGAATCTACTTTACTTCTTCTTTTTAAAGCCATTTTTTAGTTGTTTATTCGTTATTGGCCTACCTAATATCCAATACTACTTTTATTTGATGCGATTCAGCAATGTCTAACACTTTGGCCACCTCTCCGGTAGGCGCATTTTTATCGGTTCTCAATTTAATGAATGTTTTATCACTGGAATTAAATGTTTTCAGCAGTGCATCTTCCAAGGTCGCTTCCGACACTCTTTTGTTGTTCACATAAAAATTACCAGCAGACGAAACGCGGGCATTGATAAACTTTTCAATCACCACTTTTTTAGTTGCCTGTTTCGGTATTAATAATTTGATGGCATTGGGATGCACCATGGTGGATGTTATCATAAAAAATATCAGTAACAAAAACACGATGTCCGTCATACTTGACATGCTGAAACTGGCACTTATTTTGGTTCTTCTTTTTAAAGCCATATCTTTTGGATTAAAAGAAATTTAGGTAAGAGATAAGTAAAGATAGTTTCATATGGTTAATTTTACCTTTCAAAGGCCATATGGAACTCTCCAACATTAATTATCCTCCTGTGTGTGAAACCATTTTCATGGCTTGTTTCATATGAATACTTAAAATCTTTGGTCTGTTATGCCGCTGGTTCGTTTAATAGATCCATAAACTCCATGGTTCTGGCTTCGAGTTTAAAGACTACTTTTTCCACTCTGGCTACCAGGAAGTTATATGCAAAGTATGCAATAATACCCACTACCAGTCCGGTTACTGTTGTTACCATTGCAGTATATATACCTGATGAGAGCAGACTAACATCAATATTATTACCTGCGTTGGCCATATCAAAAAATGCTTTTATCATTCCTATAACGGTTCCCAGAAAGCCAATCATGGGGGCGCCACCGGCTACGGTTGCCAGGGTAGGTAATCCTTTTTCTAAGCGACTTATTTCTAAGTTTCCAACATTTTCAATGGCTGTGTTTACATCTTGGAGCGGACGTCCGATTCTGCTAATTCCTTTTTCGATCATGCGGCTAACTGGATTATCCACTTGTTGACAAAGGGAGTAAGCGGAGTCAATTTTTCCTTCATGGATATATTCTTTCATTTTATTCATGAAGCTTAAATCTTCCGAAGCTGCTTTTTTGATGGCAAAATATCTTTCAAAGAAGATATAAACAGCCACAAAAGAAAGAAGAACCAGTGGAATCATAATCCATCCACCTTTAATAGCCATGTCAATATAATTCATTTGGTTTTCAGCAACAGCTTCTGCCAGTTCAGCAGTTTGTTCCGTTGCATTTTGTATCAATAATATAGGATTCATGAATATATGGTATTTTTTATTTTGCGTAAAAATATAAATAGTTTATGAATGTAAAACGAATATCTTCATATAAAAGTATTTTTTGTCTGGTGCTCTTTCTCACATCAAAAAAAGTACCAAAAAATGGCTTCCCTGAATGAACGGAGAAGCCATTTTATTATTTTCTTTTACAAAGAGAATTAACCATCATTCATAGAAATCAAGAACTCTTCGTTATTTCTGGTTTTTCTTAACCTATCCTGAAGGAAATTCATTGCCTCGATAGGCGTCATATCCGATAGATAATTACGTAAAATCCACAGACGGTTCATATTTTCTTTTTCAATCAGCAAGTCTTCGCGACGTGTGCTGGATAATGTTACGTCCACAGCTGGATAAATACGTTTGTTAGATAATTTTCTATCCAGTTGGAGCTCCATGTTACCGGTACCTTTAAATTCTTCAAAGATTACTTCGTCCATTTTTGAGCCTGTTTCTGTTAAGGCGGTTGCCAAAATAGTTAAAGAACCTCCACCTTCAATGTTACGTGCTGCTCCAAAGAAACGTTTGGGTTTATGAAGAGCATTGGCATCCACACCGCCTGAAAGAACTTTACCAGAAGCTGGAGATACCGTATTGTATGCACGTGCTAGACGGGTGATAGAATCTAATAGTACAACCACGTCATGTCCACATTCAACCATTCTTTTGGCTTTTTCCAATACTATATTGGCTACTTTAACGTGACGCTCTGCGGGTTCGTCAAATGTAGACGAAATAACCTCTGCGTTTACACTACGTGCCATGTCTGTTACCTCTTCAGGACGTTCGTCCACCAAAAGGATGATCATGAAAACTTCAGGGTGGTTAGCCGCAATTGCGTTGGCAACCTCTTTTAATAATACAGTTTTACCCGTTTTAGGCTGGGCTACAATTAAACCACGTTGTCCTTTACCAATAGGAGCAAACATATCTACAATACGTGTAGATAAGCTTTCCTTACCATTTCCTGTTAACTTGAATTTCTCGTCAGGGAAGATGGGGGTCAGGTGATCAAAAGGAACACGGTCACGAACGATCTGTGGAGACCTACCGTTGATTTGTTCTACTTTGATCAGTGGGAAATATTTTTCACCTTCTTTGGGAGGACGAATGGTTCCTAGAACTGTATCCCCGGTTTTCAACCCAAATAATTTAATTTGTGATTGAGACACATAAATATCGTCGGGAGAGTTAAGGTAATTGTAGTCAGATGATCTTAAAAATCCATACCCATCTTGCATGATTTCCAATACACCGGATGCTGAGATAATACCATCAAAATCGAATGATTTATCTTGTTTATCCTGACGACGGTAACCGTTGTTGTCTTTTCCACCTCTTTGATCGCGGTTGTCATGAGGACGACGACGACCTCCATCTTCATTGTTTTGGCGATGTTGGCGACGGTTTTCAGGACTGTCCTTGGTCTTTTCTCGTGCTTCCTCATGTTTTTGAGCTTGGGCAGGAGCCTTCTGCTCTTTCTTAACTTCTTCAACTACTTTTTCTGCTGGTTTTTTATCCTGCGGCTTTTTATCCTGCGGTTTTTTATCCGCCTTGACCATTTTTTTCTCCGAAGGAGCTTCAGGTGTTTCAACAGCCTTTCGTTCCTTTGTTTCTGGTTTTGGTTTAGTTTCTGCCTCTACCTTAGTAGTAGTTGTTGCTTTTTGAACCTTTGGAGTACGTGCTCTCTTTACAGGTTTTTTTTCTGAAGGTTTTTCGCTTTGTTTCTTTTCTGAGGCTGCAATAGCCTGCTCATCAAGAATCTTATAGATTAAGTCTTGCTTTTTAAAAGAATCCACGCGTTTAATTTTTAGCCCCTTGGCAATTTCCTTCAATTCAGTAAGGAGCTTTTTATTCAATTCAAGAATATCGTACATAATTTTTACCAATAAATTCTCTTGGGGGAATTATTTAAATGAAATGAACTACTGTTCAACGTTGTTATATTGTTTTTACTTGATTTTTTGTATTCTGAAAGGCCAACTGATTCTATTTTTAAAGAATGATGCCTAGAAGATTTGATGCAAACTTAATCAATATGAACTAAATCGCAAAATTATTTTGATAATTTTCCTTTATCTGAATATTTTACACATTCATGTAAAGCTTGTAATTTTTATTCAATATGTAAAACTATAACTTACTTTTTTTGTTATATTTACCGTAAACATATTATACACAATACACCCTAAGCTATCTACTTATGCGACAACTTAAGATAACGAAACAGGTTACAAACAGAGAGACTCCTTCATTGGATAAGTACCTTCATGAGATAGGTAAGGTTAAATTAATAAGTGCTGAAGAAGAAGTCAAGCTGGCCAAAAAAATTAAACAGGGCGATCAATCTGCATTGGAGAAACTCATTAATTCAAACCTGCGATTTGTAGTTTCTGTTTCTAAACAATATCAAAACCAAGGTTTAAGTTTGCCGGATTTAATTAACGAGGGTAACCTGGGGTTGATAAAAGCAGCTCAGCGCTTTGATGAGACCCGTGGGTTTAAGTTTATTTCGTATGCCGTTTGGTGGATTCGTCAATCTATTCTGCAGGCATTGGCAGAGCAGGCTCGGATTGTTAGATTACCCTTGAATAAAATTGGTTCGATGAATAAGGTGAACAACACCTTTTCGAGGCTGGAGCAGGAGTATCAGCGAGAACCCACCTCTGAGGAGATCGCACAGGTGCTCAATCTGGCACCTAAAGAGGTGAAAGAGTCATTGAAGGCTATGAGCAAGCATATATCGATGGATGCACCCTTACGTAAGGATGAGGACAATAATATGTATGATACCTTGCTGTCTACAGATTCTGTGAGTCCGGATAATCAACTCTTATCAGATTCTTTACGGAGAGAGATAGATCGTTCGCTTTCAACTTTATCGGCTCGGGAGGCGGATATTATCAGGTTGTATTATGGACTGAATGGGGAGCCTCCATATTCGTTGGAGGAGATTGGAAATTTGTTTAATCTTACCCGAGAAAGAGTGCGACAAATAAAAGAAAAGGCCATAAAGCGATTGAAGCACACGTACCGGAGTAAAATACTGAGATCTTATTTGGGATAATCTTGTGCTTTTTTTCTTTCATTATTCCTTACTACTTTTGTGACGGGAAAAGAATAATGATATGATTGTACCGCGTTGATCGTTTTTTTACTTGGTATGCATATTGTTTCCATGAGACAGACGTTTGGTTCAATAGAAAATAAATTAAAATGAAGCACTTAATAGCCCCATCTTTATTGGCTGCCGATTTCAGCAAGATGGAATCGCAAATAGAAATTATTAATAGAAGTGAGGCAGATTGGCTTCATTTGGATATTATGGACGGTGTGTTTGTTCCTAATATATCCTTTGGTTTACCTGTGATTAAATCTTTACGTCCGCATATTGATAAACCTTTTGATGTGCATTTAATGATTGTGGATCCGGATAGGTATATTCGTGACTTTAAACTAGCAGGTGCTGATTTGTTGAATGTTCACTACGAGGCTTGTACGCATTTGTATCGTACCATTGATGCCATTAAAAAAGAAGGTATGCAAGTGGGAGTAACACTTAATCCCCATACGCCAGTTTTTCTATTGGAAGAAATTATCACAGAGGTCGATTTGGTGTTGTTGATGTCTGTTAATCCCGGGTTTGGTGGTCAAAAGTTTATTGAGAATACCTTTAAAAAACTGACGGATCTAAAAAGGCTTATTGAGAAAAAAGGAAGTAGAGCCCTTATTGAGGTTGATGGTGGGGTTACCGTGGCCAATGCCCAGCGCTTAATCAATGCTGGAGCTGATGTTTTGGTGGCTGGAAGTGCTGTTTTTAATGCGCCTGACCCCATTCAAGCGGTGAAGGAATTAAAGCATTTTTTACCGGAGCCGCCTTTGTCTGACCTAAGGTAATAGGGTTTCGGTCATAGAGAATAGGCATGCTTCTGCATCTATATTATACAAAAGAGCAAGATGATTGTCTATGACCGAAACCTATGAAATTAAAAAATCTTTTTATAACAGCGTTTACGCTTATGTTGGATATGTTCAAATGATTTCCACATTTGAATAGCCACATGGTTATCTTCCAGCATACCTGTCGTTTCTACAAATTTAATTCCGTCAGCATTGGCGGTTTCCCACAGATCATTCATCAATAAAGAAACGCCTCCCATCTTTTGCAATTCAGGTTTTACTCCTGTTAACATCAAATCCATTTCTTTGGGCTTGGCCAAGGCTTGTTTTATATACCACCATCCCAAGGGCCATAATTTCCCTTCTGCTTTCTGCAGTGCTTTAGACAAGGAAGGTAGTGCCACAAGGAATCCGGCCAATTGTTCATCTTTGTCGAGCATTACCTTTACGTAACGGGGGTTTACTGCCGGAAAAAATTTATCGATATAAAATTTAACCAATCTATCAGGCAATTTGAATGTCCCGAATAAACCGACAAAAGCCTCATTAAAAACCTTAAATATCATTTCTCGATAGGGTTCTAGTTCGCTGCTTTTCTTAAAGTTTAAGTGTTTTTAAACCATAGCGTTTCTTTATCATGGCAGCTACTTTAAAAGCTTTTTCGGGTAGTGCATCTGGAAAGGTGATTCTAAATTCCAGCCAATCACGTTCTTTGGTGTATCCGAGCTTTTCAATATGCTCCTTATAGTAGTCGAAATGATAATCGCTGGCCATGCAAGGTATTCTGTCGTGGCCTTCGATCAGCACGCCTGAATGATCTAGGTTGGAAAAACCCAAAGGTCCCATTACTCCTTCCATACCTTGAGATTTCAACCATTCTTCGGCTGTTTGGGTCAACTGCTTAACTACCTCATGGTCGTTGATAAATTCAATACGTGTAATTCGCCCAATTTTTCTTTGTATTTTCTCAATCCAAAGGTCATTAACAATTGCACCAATACGACCAACCACATTACCATTGCTATATGCCAACCAAAATTTGGCCTTACAAAAGTCATATGCAGGATTCTTCTCGGGCGTGATGGAACTTAGTTCGTCAGCCTTCATGGGAGGAACCCAGTATTTATTATTCTTATATAGTTGGTACGGGAAAGCAACAAACTTCTTTCTTTGACCTTGGTTTACGACTTCTTCAATTTTAATACTCATACCTAGCACTTGAATTTGTGCACGAAAATAACTAAAAAATACAATGTTTTGTACATTCCAACCATATGATATGTACTAATTTGAAAAATGATGGATTTTATGCGAAGTAACTGTTTGTTTAAGAGTGGGTTTGGTAGCAGTGTTGCTGTTGAGGTTATTGCTTTGATACAGGAGTGTGATTACTCTTCTTTTACCGTGTTTTGTTGATTCTTTCTTTGGTTTTCCTTTTCCTTTCGTCGGGGTCTAAACCAGTTCCAGTATTTGCGGATAAGTTCACCAACGGTATCGAATTCTTCTTGGTAGGATAGGCCTACTCCCTGGGTGGTAGGGGAGTTGTCAAAACTAAAATCATCATTGCTATGTGTATAGGCCTTTGCACGTAGACTGCCTGATTTGTTTAGTTTTACATCTAAATCAAAATCACCTACTATATTGCTTGAGTTGGGATTGATGGTACTTAGCTTGTCGTATTTTCCATATTCAACATTTCCGTTCAGGGTAACCCGGTCATTAAAAATCTGGGTTGATAGTGCTACTTCTATCTGCTCACTAGATATTTCATCTTCAGGACGGTAACTAATGCCCACGTCTACGTCATCGATCATTTGCGAAACCAGATTGCTCAGTTGACCGGATAATAGTTCGTAGGTGTATGTGTTAGCCGGACTGGCGCTATTGACTACACTTCCGCTGTAATTGGAAGTATTGTAACTTGGGGTATAGAATTTATTGAGAACCAATAGCGAAAGGACTTGTCTATTGAGTTCTTCGTTTGTACTAATGGCTTCTTGTATGATATTTTGTGTGCTTTGTTCCAGTGTTGGTGCACTTATGTTGAAATTAATTTTTGGCTGAGATAGACGCTCGCTCAATATAAGTTCGCAGTTAATGGGCACCCTGGTTGAAACATCGTTTTCTTCGCTATAAGCACTGGAAACGCTGGTGAGAGGTTGAAGTGAGGTTTTTAACTTGTAGGTGGCGGTTATATCTATAATAGCATTGTATGGGTCACCTTCCCAAATAACCGATCCTCCTTTGTTTATATCGAACCTTTTGTTTACAATGTTTTCTAAAGAGAATAGATAATCTCCCTTTTCAGCCTTGTATTCTCCTAAGAAACTTACTTCTCCTTCTTTGTTGATCTGTATTTGCAGGTTTCCTTTGCCCCAGCTTTTTAGTATGTTTCCCACTGAGGGGTCAAAGATTACCTGAACTTGCGCATCCGGAGTAACTTCAATGCCCATATTTAAGGCGAAGTTAGACAAGTCAACTTTGTATTCCTCATCTTTTTCTTCTTGAGTAGAAATCACCAAATCGGTTTTATTGGGCGTGATGAAGCGAATAAAATTATTGTCCAGTGATTCCTCATCGTCGGAAATAGGTATGTATAGCTTTGTGTTTTTTTGCGTTTTTGCGTTTAAGTCAAGTGTTAAATCATAGGTGGAACCAGTGATGGCCATATCTCCAGTGGCATAAACAGTACCATAATACAAGGGGTTGTCATTACTCTTGGTGTTGAGTAATAGCATATTGTTTGCATGTACATATAAATCAAAATCCATATCACGGAAGTTGCGGTGATCGATGGTACCGTTAAATTTTCCTTTTTTGCCTTTGGGGTCTGTAACGGTCATGTTTTTAAAGTGAATTCTTTCTGGTGTAAATAATACCGAGTCTTCCAGGTTAAAGGAACACTTAAGTAAATCAACATTGAATTTAGCCTTATTTACTTGAACACCACCTTCCAATCCTAATCCAAAGTCTGTTTTTAATAACTTTATATTTCCCGATGCGGTACCTTTAAGGTCCTGAATAACCTTGCTTATGTACAGATCCAGAAAGCTGATGGGAAGACTGTCCAAAGCGAAGTTAAAGCTGAAATCTTTGGAAGAAGGTTTGAAATAACCCATTCCGTTAAGTGATGTTAGACGATCTTTTTTTATTTGGGTACTTACTATCACTGCTTTTTGCATGTTGTTCCAATTGGATTCCACTGTAAGATGGCCAATGTCTTCTTGGTTTATTCGAAAACCATTGAGTGATAAACTACTGGTTATGATCGGTTGTGTAAAATTATTCTTTAAGCGTATCCAGCCATTTAATGTTCCTTCCAGATTAATTTTTTCAATGTTGAATATGGAGCTTAGGTTATTTAGATCCATATTTTGGATGAAAGTTACCAGTGTACCCTCTTTGTCTTTATGAACAGAGCCATTGATATTAATTTCTTGATTGAGATGGTGAACCCGAAAGGTATTTACTCTTAAACTGTTGGGGCTAATGTTTATTTGGGATTCTTGTATTTGCCATACCGAATCTTTTACAGTAATGGTTGAAGGAAGTAATTCAATGAGTGTGAATAGCTGTCCTTCTTTGCTTTTGTTTATTCGTGTTTGGGTATGGATATTTCCTTTGCTCGCTTTTTCTGCTTTATCGTCCCAGTTTATTTGAAGTTGAATAGAATCATTATTAATATATTGAGCAGTACTCAGGTTGTGCAGCGGCAGTAGGTTTTCGATGCCAAATAATTCGCTGGATAGTTGCGAGTTTAGCTTGTTGTTGGCCGTTTCTAAATGAAAAGATAAATTTTGGCCTATGATGGAGTTGTATTTAATTTCACCAAAATCAGCGGTCATATGGAGTTGATTGCTCTCTCCATCCACGTTGGCGACGATTTGGCTGCCATCTGAAATCTTTACCTTTTGTGTGAGGGCTTGTAATAGAGACGAAAATTCTTTGGTCTTTAGAAAGAAATTAAATTGATCAGAATATTTAATCGCCTCCGGAACCGCAAATGCCGAGGGTAAATACTGTGCTAAAATTTGATGGAGTACATCCGGAATGGAGCTAATATTATAGCGACCGGAAAGCTCGGCGTCAAATAGCTCTGAAAAGACGGATATTCTTTTGGATAACTGATCTTGTTTTGAAACAATGATCAATGAATCAATCACATGTTCCATATTGTCCACAAAAATTTTTCCACTGTGGAGTAATATGTCGCCGGAGAGGGTGTTGATATTTTGCCCGCTTAATTTGGAGTCAAGCTTGAAATCTATTTTGCTGTTGAATAGATTTGGGGCAATGTTTAATTTGTCTAACCTCACATTGCTTAAGGTAGCTCCAAAATTAAATTGGGGTATTTTACCGCTGAAATCAACCTTGCCATTAAACAAAAGTTGTGCGTTGGGATCATTGAGTTTTATTTTTCCGTCGAACTTACGATTGGATATGAGTCCATTGAGTTCTATTTTTTCGTATTTATACCCTTTGATATCTATGGAGTCAATGGTGCCTTTAATAAATGAATTAAATTTGTTTTTTCCGGCCCTGTATCCTTGCAAAGACACGTCCATTGTGACCTTGTTCAGGTTGTTTTCTGAGTTTAAGATTTTGCCAATATTAAAACTCTCGGTATTAATAAAACCAGAATAAACCAGTTTGTCGTCATCGGTTATTTTTAATCCAATATCTGTGTTGATAGTGCCTAAAGAGGTATTGAATTTTCCGTAGGCAACCAGGTTATCGGTAAAGCCGGAAAATTTTCCACTGTATTGGATTTCACCCATTTGTTTAAAGGATTCGGGTAGTTTGATGCTTTGAGGGTTGGCGCTGAGTGAAAATAACTTGGAGATATCATCCACATTGGTTGTTAACTTTTTTACATTTAAAAACAGGTAAGCCTCTTTGGTATTGGGTAAACCAGTAATGTCGAAATTGGTTTCTAACTGTGTATGATTGCCGGCTTTTATGGTAATGTTTTGTCCTTTTAAGTCAGCAAGGGTGCCATTTAAATTACCTTTGAGATTAATTTTTTCTCGTAGTTTTGGAAAGTTTGGGAAGAAAATTTCAAGATCCCTGTAGTCTGCCGAGAAAGAGTTGACTTCTAGTTCTATGGGTGATTTTGCAAACAGGTCTTGTGTTTGATACGTGGTGTCAAATGTAATGCTGAATTTTTTTAGATTTATGAAGGACTGTTTGGCGATTAGAACAAAATTAGAAAGATGTAAACCAGAGGGTTTTATGTCAAAGGTGCCATTGGCTTCTTTGATAACGAGTCCGGACTGTTCATGTGCCGAGAAATTCTTGATGCGAAATGAAAAATGATCCTCTTCCATCTTTATCTTATCCACATATAAGTCCAAAGACGATACCTTTACGTGGTTTGTATTGAATTTAGACTTGGGTGTGGGAGCGTTTTGCCGTACAAAGGAAATAGCGCTGTTTTTTAGTTGGATGCCTTTTATGGCGTATTTCCAGTTGCTTTGCTTGCCCTGTCTGCTGCGAAGTGAGTCTAAAATAAATGAATAATTGTTACTGATAGAATCAGTGGTGATGCTTGTGTTAAGTTGATGGATGGAGATAGCTCCTAAGTAAACCCGCTTGTTAGCGAATACAATACTATCAATTGGAGCAACCAGTTGATCCAGGTATAGTAATGAGTCTTGTTGACTGTCTTTGATCAATACTTCATTTAAAACAAGTTTTTTTATGGGGTAAAAACGAACATTGCCGATGGATACCTCGGCTCCCAGATCATTAGATAGCCTTGTGGTCAGTATATTACCTATGGAGTTTTGGACGCTGGGAATCAGTACCACGAAATATAATAATATCGGGGACATTATCAGCGCAAGTAGGCAATAGAATAATATTTTAAAGGATTTTTTAATAGCTTTGTCGTTTAATTTGCAAAAATAGGTAAAAAGGTCTGAATTAATTACATTAATTAGGGCGAACAAGAAAAATATTGACAAATATTGTGCAAAAAAGAATGTTTATTAGCTAAAGTTTTATGAGTGTATATATTTTAGGAATAGAATCGTCATGTGATGATACTTCTGCGGCTGTGTTTAAAGACGAAACCATATTGTCGAATAGGGTGGCAAATCAGGATGTGCACAAGGATTTTGGGGGAGTGGTTCCTGAGTTGGCTTCGCGGGCACATCAGCAAAATATAATTCCAGTTGTAGATAAAGCATTAAAGGAATCGGGCGTGAAGGCCTGTGATATTGCGGCTGTGGCCTTTACCAGAGGTCCTGGTCTCATGGGGTCGCTTTTGGTGGGTACTTCCTTTGCCAAGGGCTTTGCCTTGGCGCACGATATTCCTCTGGTGGATGTGAATCACCTTCACGCCCATGTGCTGGCACATTTTATTAAAGAACCGGATCAGGATAATAAACATCCGGAGTTTCCATTCTTGTGTTTGTTAGTGTCAGGTGGTAATAGCCAGATTGTATTGGTGAAAGATTATATGAATATGGAAGTGATCGGACAAACCATCGACGATGCAGCCGGGGAAGCATTTGATAAATGTGCCAAGGTGATGGGTCTTCCATACCCGGGAGGACCATGGGTTGATAAGCTGGCAAAAGAAGGAGATCCCCATGCCTTTCAATTTGCGAAACCAAAGATAAAGAATTATGATTATAGTTTTAGTGGGTTGAAAACCTCATTTTTGTATTTTTTGAGAGACCGCATTAAAGAAGATCCAAATTTTATAGAGGCGCATAAAAAAGACCTGTGTGCATCCTTGCAACATACGATAGTGGAAATACTTTTGAATAAATTGGAGAAGGCGGCTGATGATTTGAATATAAGCCAAGTCGCCCTGGCAGGGGGTGTTTCTGCTAACTCAGGATTGCGCATTGGTCTTGAAAAATTGGCCGTTCGTAAAAACTGGATAACTTTTATACCTAAATTTGCGTACACCACAGACAATGCGGCAATGGTAGCCATATCAGGATATTATAAGTATCGAGCAGGGGATTTTGTGAATCATGATGCAGCTCCCTTTTCAAGAGTGGTGTTTTAGTCGCATTGATTTTGTTATTTAAACAGCATATAAGGTAGCTTTATCAAAGCAAACGTTATAGAAAGTTATAAAATAAGGATTGTTTGTTGTTTTTTATAATTTTGTGCAATAATTTGAGGTAATTATGGATGTATCGCTTGTATATCGGAAGAATGAGCGTTTTGTGGAGAAAGCGATTGGTGAAGAAAAAGTGTTGGTTCCGCTAACGGATAATGTGGCTGATATGAATAAGGTCTATAATTTAAACGAAGTGGCCTCGTTTATTTATGATGCCATAGATGGAGTGAAGTCTATGGCAGATTTGAAATCAGTATTGTTAGAAAATTACGAAGTGACTGAGGAAGTGGCTTTGAATGATATTAAGTATTTTATTACCGATATGGTTGATAAAGGTGTTTTATCCATAAAATCATAGTTGAGAATAGAATTTATGATGATGAAAGGGAAAAAATTGACAAAGAAAATATATTCAAAGCCCCAATTAGAGGTTGTTAATGTGGATCATGAGATCTCATTGGTGATGGCAAGTGTTCCGGACCCTGGAGAAGGAGGTGGAGGAGGTGATTTACCAAGTGCTAGTGCTGTGACATCCAGTCCGATTCCGGAATTTAATTCGTCTTCAGAAAGCAGTGTATTTGGAGGAAGTGCTCCGGACTATTCAAACTAGGATGGATGATGGTGGGTGAGCAGTGTTTTAGTGCGCAAATAGCAGACTTACATTTTACTTTCCAATGTCAAGATTCTCGAATTTTCTTGGATCGCCAAGGATCCATTCAAGCCTATTGCATAGATGGGGATGTTGAAAATTCTGATTATTTGTTTTCTTATGCTGTACGATCCGTTATCGATTTATTCGATTATCAACTTACCTTTAGGGGAGAACCCATCAGTAACGATTTTCTTAATTACAGTTGGTATGTGTATACCCTGGGTGAGAAGGTGGCCATACGGGTGGAATTTAAAGATCATTCTGAAATTAAAAGTGTGTTAGCTGAGTTTGAGAAAGGTAAAACTCAGGTGAAGATAAGTCTTGTTTTAAAAACGGATTGCCACAAAGCAGTGCGCTTGGACCCATTGATGCATCCGCTGGGATCTCTGTTGATGTTATATCTTGTGCAGGAGAAACAGGGACTGTTGATACATGCTTCGGCCATTGAAGATGGGGGACAGGGTATTTTATTCACAGGTGTTTCCGGCATAGGTAAATCTACCATGGCCCGTTTGTGGGGTGAGTGTGGAGCTTGTGTTTTAAATGATGATCGTCTGGTGCTTCGCCTGTTTGATCGTGAAGTGAGATTGTACAATAACCCCATGCCTTACTACAAACAAGCACCTAAACAGTCCATATTAAAAAAGATATTTTTATTAAAGCAGTCACCGCTTAACTATATACAGCCCTTGAAGGGTGTTCAAGCCTATTCGCGTGTATTGGGTAACTTTATTCAGCAATTTTATGAGCCCGCTATGGTGAAAAAGCACCTGGATATTGCGGAAGAGATCATAGCTAAGGTGGCTGTATACGAGGTGGGGTTTAAACCAGATACCGATATTGTACGTATGATGAGGGAAATGGACAGGTATGAATGATGCAAAAAAAAATAAGAAGTTATTTGAGCAGACATTTATTTCCTTATTAAATAAGGGTTGCGATATAGTATTGCCTGTGTTTGGTTTAAGTATGTTTCCTTTTATACTGCCTGGCGATGAAGTACGGGTGAGTCCGGTGAATTATGATGCCTTACAAGTAGGTGATGTGATTGTTTTTGAGAATGGTGGACGCCTGGTGGCGCATCGTTTATTAAAAATAGATGTCTCAAAGGGATGGTTTATTTCAAAGGGAGACGGACTGATGAAAGTGGATGGGAACAATAGATTGTCGGACGTTTACGGCTTGGTGGTTGGGCAATTCCGTCATCAACGAGCTATTAAATGGAGCAATACCTTATTTTTTAAGAAGAGCATGGCTTTTTTATCTCCGCTTGTGGGATATTTGAATTTTTATCTGGGGTTGGTATGGCATAAATATTTTAGAAGATCGTGACAGTGCCTTTTCTTTTTTATTATCTTTTGGCTTTTATTTATTCATAAAGAATGGCTCAGGTAAGTGGTAGAGATATAATACGATCATTACAATTAATATGGCAGAGTTCGAGATGGTGGACCATTGCTAATGGGCTGGTGCTGTTGTTAAAGGGGGTGATACCCCTCTTTCTGATCTTTATTATTCAACATTTGGTGGATCAGATTGGTCTCGTACTTTCGTCCGGAAATAAGGAAGTAGCCTTTGAAACGATAGGACAAGTATTGTTTTATGCAGGAGGTGTTTTTGTTTTAAATGCTGTTTTAAATTCGTTGGGCGGAATCATTAGAGAAAAACACTCCTTTTATATCAACGATGCAGTGCAGGATCTGATTCATCATAGAACGGTGAATCTGGATTTTGTAAATTATGATGATTATCATTTCCAAAATATATATTACCGCGCAGTGAATGAGGCTGCCTACAGACCTTCGCGCATATATTACGGATTTATTCATCTACTTCAGAATACGATTACTTTATTGTTGATAGGAGGTCTGCTGGCTAGTTTGCACTGGTTGATGTTGGTAGGACTTGTAATGGTTTCTATTCCGATTATTGTCATTCGTTTAAGATTTTCGCATAAAATTTATTCTTTTAAGAGAGAGCATACGCAAGAGGAGCGGTATGTTAACTATTATAACCGATTGCTTACAGGTAAGGAATTTGCAAAGGAGCGGCGGGTATTTAATTTATCTACGCTTTTTAAGAAAAGATATGAGGAGGCAAAAGTGGGGCTGCGTTACAAGCGGTTTAGATTATTAAAGTTAAAGACAAGCTATGAATTGCTTGTGCAGCTTATCACTGCGTTTACTTTGATTGCTGTGTTTGCTTATATTTCGAGGGAAGCTGTGGAAGGGAATATCTCTCAGGGGCAAACGGTCATGTTTTTTCTGGCATTGTATAGAGGTTATAGTTTCTTGCAGGATCTGTTGGGACAAATATCCGCTTTGTATGAGGATGGTCTATTCTTGAAAAACTTTTTTGAATTTGTGGACTATGAGGTTGTCAGTAGTAGAAAGGAAAGGTCTGCTACTTTTCCTGAGCCCATGAAGGAAGGTTTGCTGATTGATCATATAAGTTTTAAATATCCCAACAGTTCCCGTCAGGTGTTTAAAAATCTTCACCTAAAGATCAATAAAGGAGAAACAGTTGCCTTGGTGGGGGCAAATGGTGCAGGGAAATCTACACTGGTAAAGTTGCTTTGTGGTCTTTATGAGCCAGATAGTGGCGAGATATTTATAGATGATATAGCAATGTCTGATATTCGCTTGGAGTCTATGGCAGAAAATATAAGCGCTGTATTTCAAGATTTTATGCTGTATAATGTTTCGGCCAAAGAAAATATATGGTTTGGGAATATTACGAAAGATAAAGACGATAAGGATCTTGTTTCTAGTGCAAAAAAATCAGGGGTACATCAGTTGTTGAAGGATCTCCCTCAGGGCTATGAGACTCCATTGGGCACTTTGTTTAAAAATAGTGAGATGTTAAGTGTGGGTGAGTGGCAACGTATTGCCTTGTCCCGTTCTTTCTTTAATGATGCGCAACTGGTTATTTTGGATGAGCCAACTAGTTCGTTGGATGCATTTACCGAAGCAAAGTTGATTGATCATTTTAAAGCCATTACCGAAGGACGTACTGCTATTATAGTAAGTCATCGCATGTCTACCATTCATATTGCAGACAGAGTAATTGTTCTAGATGATACAGGCGTGGCAGAGGAGGGGAGTCCTGAAGAATTGCTAAAGCAGAAAGGGGTATTCTATCAAATGTTAGCATCTTTCAAGAAGTGAGGTGGTAAAAATACCTTACCATTTTATACCTATTGAAATGTGGATTAATCTTAGTTCGTAGGGCGTTATTTTTTGTCGGTTCATATCGCATGTAATTGAGGACAATTGTGCATGGAAAACTAGCGTAAGCTGGAAGATTTATTCTATAATGATTACTGCGATATTCATTGGGATGATATATTTGTATTTTGATCTAAACAATGGAGTTGTTGGCTGTTTGTCAGGGAAATATAGTAATTGATATATATATAAATATGTATTTGTCCATTGGGTGTAACTTTTTGGAAGTTTTGCGTATAAAGATATGATTGGTTTTTTTAAAGTTTGTAGCTTACTTATTCAGGAATCAAGAGGAATATATTGTTGGAGGCGTTTTTACTATTTTATTTATTAGTTTTTTTGTTGTAGTAGCAGGGAGAGGAAAATATGATTATGAGGAAGATATGTAGTTTTTTGTTGGTGACTATTGGTGCCTTTATTGGTGTGTCTGGACAGGTTTATAGCACAACCGCAGATGGAGATTTTGATGGGGCAGTTTGGGATTATCCAAGTTGGGTTGGAGAGGGTCCACAAGATGGGAAATTAAGTAAAGCGTGGCAAATTGATCATGTACTTACCCGAAACGGAGATGTTACTTCTACGCAGGCAGGAGCTATTTATGGAACCCTTAATGTGGTGGAGGGAGATTATAAAAAAAGCGGAGGAGGTTCGGATGTAATCTATGATGGAGGACGGCTTGAAATTTGGGGTAATTTAACGGCCACGCAGAAAATAGAAGTTAGAGACGGAGGATTGTTAATTGTACATGGTGATGCGAGTTTTAGCAACAGTGGTTCCCAACTGTCAGGAGATGTGATTGTGACGGGGAATGTTTATTTGAAAAATACGGATGTGGTTAGCACCGGTAATTTAATTATAGGTGGAAATTTAGAAGTAGCGAATGGCGGTGGTAGTTTTAATGGAGATATCTATCAGTTGGATCCGGACGCTTCAACAACCTTTCCTAATTATAAGGATGTTGATGTTGGTGGGGAAGATGAGATGATGGAAGATGATGATATGGTTGATGTTTTGTTGGAGATTTTAGAGGATGCAGGTATGATAGAAGGGTCATTATTGCCGCCTCACCAATGGAATGGGGGAGAAAGTGATGATTGGTTTACTGCTGCTAACTGGACGTATGGAGTGGTACCAGATGCCAGTTCTGATATCACCATCGTCAATTCAGGAAATGCTCCTGTCATTGGTGATGGAGCTATTGCTTATGTAAATAATCTGACCATTGAGGCAGATGCCTCTTTAACCTTGGAGCCGGGAGCACGTATGACCATTCAAGGCGATTTGATAACCAATGATCAGTTGACTGTAAAAAATACGGTGGATGCTCCAGTATCTCTTATTGTGAATGGAAATGTAAATGGAGAGACTAATTATGAGTGGGAGGGAATGACTAAACAATTATGGTGGTATATTTCTCACCCTGTCACTGATGTTACGGAAACAGATTATGACAATTCGTATGGTGTAGGAAGATATGTTATAAACCGTTATTCTAAAGATAGTTGGTTTAGAGTGGCTGGTTATGTTAGTTCAGATGATATATATGATTTTAGTTCAGATCCAGATTCTGATGTCCAATTGGAAGGCTATGATTTGTACCCTGCTGAGGATGTTCCATTGAGATATGCAGGTGTATTAAATAATGAAGATTATTCACGGACTTATACCAAAGCACAATGGTGGCTAGTGGCAAACCCTTATCCATCCTATATGGATGTGGAGGATGCTGGTTTTGATATGGGTAATTTTGGAAAGACGGTATATATCCGAAAAAGTGACAATTCCGTATCGGCCTATAATGTATTGAATGGAGTGGGGGTCAATGAAGGCTCGCGATATATCGCTCCTGGACAGAGTGTCTGGTTGAGAACCTACAATGCTACGGATTATGTGAATATTTCAACCACCGCACGGGTTCATGAAACGGGAGGGTATGGTTTAAAGAGTGGTAGCGCAGAAGAAAACGATCGACTTAGATTAGCGCTTTCTAGTGATCATGGGACAGACGAGATAGTGATGATTTTTAATGTAAATGGCTCGGAATTATATACGGCTTATGATTCAGAGAAATTATTTAATAGTGGAAACATTGCAAATCTTTATAGTGAAAAAGATGGTAAGGATGTTGCAATTAATTTTTTACCTGAATTAGAGCCTGGTACCGTAATTCCTTTGTCTTACAAGGTGAATGAGGATGGTTTGAGTGATTTTACCATTAGAGCTACGAATATAAACAGCTTTATTCCCGAGGTAGATGTATACTTGGAGGATAAAGAGGAAGGCGTTACCATCAATCTGAGAGAAACAGCTGAATATACTTTTATACCTTTGGCAACCAGTACCAGTGATCGCTTTGAATTAAAATTCGAAGCATCTGTATCTACAGATATAGAAAGTAATGAGGCCGAAATTTCGCTGAATAATGTAACCATTTATGCGGTGAACCAAAAGGCTTATGTGGTAGTGTCTGAAGAGCTTTTGATGGCCGAAGACCGTGCGATTGAAGTCTATAATCTTTCTGGTCAGCTGAAGGCTCAGTATGTGTTGAATACCACAAAAACTGTGTTTGACTTACCTGAAAGTAAAACAATGTATATCATCAAGGTGAGTGTCGATCAATCATCATATCAGGAGAAGGTGGTCGTATTTTAATCTGGATGAAGCCTTATTGGGTAATGGATTTTTTCATGCATTTTTCTGGTTTAGTAGCTATACGGTCTTATTATATATAGGGGTAGTGAAAAAACAAAAGAGGGCTTTGCTTAGGTAAGGCCCTCTTGTTTTTTTATGGGTTTTAGCTGAAGGAGTGATGGTTTATAATTAATGTACTGATCATTTACTGAATAGGGGAGTTGTGGTCTTGTTTTGATTGGTTGATAAGTAATTTGCTTTTATTCATACCCGTTAGTGCATATCCTATGTACAACATAAATATTTAGTTTTTATATTTTCATAAGAAGGTGAAGGCATAAAGGAGATGACGGTTTGTGATAAGACTTATTTAGCATACTAAGGAAGCTTAGTTCTTGTCTTTTTGAGTTAGTAAAATATCTTGCTAGGTGGGTAAGTAACTTAAAAAGTGTTTTTGTCATGAACGAATTTACCAGCTGTTTGTCAGTATAAAACACAAATTGATGTATAAAATATATAAATCTGTCCATTTGCTGTAACTTAATTGAAATTCTGCGTACAAACTCCTAAATAGGGTTTTAAAACTAATCTCTCAATTATTCAAATGAATATTTTCCGTGGATTTTTTTAAAATTGCTTTTTGATAGAATTATTTTGTTGAGGTAACAAGGGAGAGAAAAATACGAATATGAGAAAAATATACGCTGTTTTATTTGGGATGTTGTTGTTTGCAAGTGTAACTAAAGCGCAGGTAACAACTATTTGGTCTGATGATTTTGAAACCGATAAAGGGTGGATTTTATCCGGAGAATTTGAGAGAGGAACGCCTGACGGAGGGGGAGGAGATCATGGAAATGATAATCCAACTTCGGCTTATAGTGGAAGTTATGTGTTAGGTACAAATTTAGATGGGGGGTATGCAGATGATTTAAATGAACGTGAATATGCAGCTGTATCTCCGGTAATTGACTGTAGTGGAAAACAAAATGTGATGCTTAATTTTCAACGTTGGTTAAATGTTGAGTCAAGTGATTATGATTTTGCTTATATCGATGTGTATGATGGTTCATCCTGGCAGAATATTTGGACCAATGAAACGTCGACATTGACTGAGAGTTCTTGGTCGGCACAATCTATAGATATTTCTGCTTATGCTGATGGCAATAGCGGATTGCAAGTTCGTTTTGCATTGGGGTCTACAGATTATGGTTGGAATTACTCTGGTTGGAATATTGACGATATTGAGATAGCAGGTGAAATTGCAACATCAATTTCAAATGTTTTTACCAGTTCAGGTACTTTTACTGTTCCCAATGGAGTTACATCCATTACTGTAGAGTGTTGGGGAGCCGGAGGTGCAGGAGGAGGTTCTACATCTAATAAGAAAGGAGGATCCGGAGGTGGAGGCGGAGGTTATACTACGTCGGATCTTGTTGTAACCCCGGGTGAAGTTATTTCTTATACAGTAGGTGTTGGCGGTGTGGCAAGTACCGGAAATGGTGGTGATGGTGGCTCAACTAGCTTTAAAAGTTTAATAGCTGATGGAGGAACTGGTGGAGGACGTAATAAAGGAACGGTAGGAATTGGAGGTGCTGGTTCAGGAGGGACAACCAATGTAACCGGAGATTCTGGAACTCAAGGAGGAAATACTGGAGGAGCAGGAGGGGCAGGAGCTAATGGTGGTGACGGTGGTGTTGGAAATGTAAAAAATACAAACGGTAATGACGGTAGTTCTCCTGGAGGAGGAGGAAGTGGTGGTGAAGCAACTAATAGGAATTCCTTTGCCGGAGGTAATGGAGCCGATGGACAAATTAATATAAGTTATGACCTTCCATTGGAAGTAGTTAAAACAACCTATTATTCGTATCGTTCCGGTAACTGGAGTGATATATCAACATGGACCCATGATCCGGGTGGTACAACGCAAACGGCGACTGATATACCCGGTGATGATGCCAGAGTGGTAATATTAAATGGTAGAACAGTTACCATGGATGTTGATGTGAGTCAGTCAAACTTGAACTTGGTTATCAATGATGGTGGTTTTTTAGATATGTCAAGCCATGTCTTTACCAATACCTTAACTGAGTTAAGTGGAAAAGGTACCTTAAAGTTGGCCTCGGTTCACTTTCCAGATGCTACCACTAATTATCTGGTAGAAGCCGATGGAGGTATTGTGGAATATGACAATTCCTCAGACTTTGATTTGCCAGTGGCACAAACCAGTTACAATCATCTTGTAATAAATGGAGCAGCCATTGCCACACAAAAACATGATTTAAATATTTATGGTGACTTACACATAAAGCAAGGTACATATCGTATCAACGATGGATCAGCTAATCGTTATGCCTTAACCATTGATGGTAATGTAACGGTGGATAGTGGAGCTGCTTTGACGGTAGGGACTGGTAAAACAACGTCCAATGATACCAGTGGAGGTACTGCTCCGTTTACAGATTATTATGCCAATAATACCCATACGATTGTTGTTAATGGTGATTTTACCAATAATGGTAGTGTTAGACTGACCAATCAAAATTATCCAGTATATAATGCATTTCCAGACAATGGAGCTGCCACCGTTTATTTTAAAGGAACGACCGATAATACGCTGCTGTGTAACGGAACGACCGATTTTTATAATTTGGTATTGGATAAGGGTGTTGATAAAACATTTAAATTAACGGTTTATGCATCAGCATATGATCATTTTCGTTTGTTTGGACGAAATAATTTAGGTAAAGAAGGTTCTGGATCTAATCCTAACTTACGTAAGGCACTTTGGGTACGCACCGGAACCCTTGAATTAACAGGTTTAACGATTATCCCGTCTCTAACAGAGGGAGGAGAAGATTTTATCGTTCCTGCTAATGGTGCTTTTTTAATGAATGGTACGGATGTGATTGTGTTATCTACGGCCAATAATTATGCAGAGGTAAATGCAGCTTATGGCTTAAGTGAATCCTCGGGAAATATACATGGCGTTTATGTTGGTGGTAATCAGGCTTTCTCCATCTATGGAAAGCTTCAGGTGGATAAAGGTTATTTGTCCAGTAGACGTTCTGGTGGTTTTATTACTTGGTCCGAATCATCTGGTGAGTTTATTATCAATGGAGGTCATGTAGATGCGCGTCAGATCAGATCCAGTACAGCAGATGCTTTGTCTTCTTTTAGTCAAACGGGAGGTTTGCTTACCTTAAGGGGTAGATTGTCCTTAGAGGAGAATCCTTCGACGCCTGCAGAAATTAGCGGTGCTGCTTTGTCTGGTAGTAGTTATACTTCCGATATTTCTAACTCCTATGGTACTTTTAGTATGTTTTTACCAGCCAGTGTATTTGCTATGTCTGGTGGTGAAATTGAAATATTGGATGTGAGCGGTTCTAATGGATATGCATTTGATGTGGCATCAGCCGCTAAGAATATTAATGTTACCGGAGGTACCATACGTTTTAAACCACAAGGAAGTAGCAACGAAGTATTTAAAATTCGGTCTACCGCTCCGTTTTATAATATGGTGATTGAGAATGAAGGCAGCGGTTCGCCAAGTGTTCAGTTGGTAGCTTATAGTAGTGGTGGAACTGATATCGAAGGAGATAGAATCGTATTGAATGATCTGAGTTTAAGTAGTGGAAGCTTTAATGCCAATGGGTATGATGTTACGGTAGGCGGTGATTTTTCCTTGGCAGATGGAACTTCTTATACTACAGGTGATAATAGTACCATATTTAATGGTACGGAGGAGCAAAAATTAACGGTTGAATGGTCTTCGGCTTTAAGCTTGCATAAATGGGTAGTGAATAAGTCTGCCAGTCGATTATTATTGGATGGTTCACAAACTATTATTGATGTAGCAGATTCCTTGATTATTTATGATGGTGAATTAAATGATAATAGCAAGACTATTCAGGTGGCTGGTAATATATATAATGCTGGTGTGCATTCTGGAGATGGTCTATTGCTGATGTCCGGTTCTTCTATAACAGGTAACGGTTCTGGACAGTTTCAAAACTTACAACTTGATAGGAATGGAGAAATTTCGCTAGATGCCAATATTATTGTGAATGGTACTCTTACTTTTGCAAAAGATTATGTGCTAAACATAGAAACCAATAATATTAGTTTTGCGGCGGATGCAAGTATTGTAGGAAGTTCTTCTTCCCGTTATATCAAAACAGCAGGTAATGCGGGTGATGGTGGTGTAACCTTTTCTTATAGCGCCATAACAGAGAAAACATTTCCATTGGGGGTAGATGCTTATACACCCGCTACCATTGGCTTTACTTCGGCACCTTCTACTTATGGTGATATTACCGTTGTACCTGTTAACTATGAGCATCCAACAACGACGAGTGATGATGAGGCATTGGATTACTTTTGGCGTATTTCGTCTACGGGATTTACTGGGGTGAACGGAAAGGTTTCTCATGAGTTTCATTATGATCAGTCAGATGTAGCAGCTAATGAGTCTGCCTATTTACCGGCTCGTTATGACGCGGCTTCTTATGCCTGGAACAAAGGAACTACCGCAGATGTTGTGGAAACAAATACGATCAATGATTGGTTTTTACCGAGTATGAGTGCAGATTATATTGATGGTGATTATACGGCAGGTTTAAATTCTGCTTTCGGAACTCCTAAAAAATATTATAGTAGGCAGTCTGGTTACTGGTATCAAAGTTCTACATGGTCTACCAGCAGTCATACTGGTGGAGCAGCTTCCAGTATTCCCGGATCAGGAGATATTGTGATTATTGGTAACGGGCATACTGTATCATTACTACGTTGGGATACCTCTGCCGATAGGAGTCCTCAGTATTGTGCTAGCCTGCAGATTGAAACGGGGGCTGTTTTGGATGCCACTTATAATCCGTCCAGTGATTTTGGGATGGTGATTTCACACCCCTCGGGCAACGGTAAATTTAGGGTGTCGGTGAATGATAACTCACAAAGTATATTTGAGTTCCCTAATGGTGATTTCTCGGACTTTAATGCCAATCTGGGTACAACTGAGTTATATACCAATAATGCTACAGCTGGCACCACTTATTGGTTGCCAGATGGAGTGGAAGAATATGGTAATTTAATGTTAAGTCCATTGGGTGGATCAAATATTATTTTCCCAAATCAGGACGTAACGATTTTAGGTGATTTAACTGCCGATGGACAAAGTTCTGAGTCATGGTATTGTCCTACATGGAATAGTAATTACCCGAATGGTTTCGCAAATAGAACACGTCAGGCTAAAACGATTACCATCAAAGGTGATTTTAATCTTGTTGGTGGAGCCCTGATTTATTATGGAAATAATAGTCTGGCCCAGGATTTTGTGATTGAAGGAGATCTTGTGGTGGCCGAGGATGCTGGTATTACGGTGTATAGTAATGCCAATAATCAGAGCATTGCTATTGGAGGTGATTTAATCAATAATTCTCGATCTTCTGGAGGAGGTGCAAATGCATACAGGGGATGCGATTTTGAGGACATTCCATTGACCTTTTTTGGTGATACAAATGCCAAAATAACGCAATCGGATGGTGTGTCTTACACTACTTATACTAATGTAGAGTCTATTACGGTGAATAAGGGTAGCTCTCAAGCTACCTCACTGACTATGGATATAGCTGGTACAGTTTCTTATGAATCTACTGAATGGCTAAGTTTGGTGAATGGTACTTTTATCTATAATAGAGATGCGGATGTCACCGTCAATACCAACAATAGCTTTACCATCCCTGGAACTGCGGGTTTAACCATTGATAGTAATAATGATTTTAATTTATGTCAAGGAAATGATGATGATTATGATGTGTATTTGAATGGTAAGCTAACGCTTGTGGATGGATCTCTCAATATAGGGAATTCATCCAATAATCGAAATAACGATATTGAATATTCCGGAGGAGGACTTTCTGAAATAGATGTACAGGGAGGGAATTTGTATGTGAACGGTCAGATACGACGTAATCCGGCCTCTTCCGCAGGTATATTAAAATATAGTCAAAGTGGTGGTGATGTGACCATTAATGGTAGAAGTGCTTTAGCGAGCAATGCCAAGCTTGAAATATTGAATGTAGGAAGTGAATTTAATATGACAGATGGTACATTGACTATTATGCGAGGTGGAGGTACCAGCTATGGTGATTTATATCTACGACCTGAGAAATATAACGTAACAGGAGGTGAAATTATTTTTGATAACTCTGGGGTCGGCGCACAAAATTATCTTTTGGATGCTAATATTTCGTTGAATGACTTGACCATTGATGGTAGTGGAGATGATGCCAGTGTGAAATTGATGCTGAGTCCATTAATCTTAGATGGTGATTTAACATTAGCTAATGCCTATAGTATTTTGGATGCCAATGCAACTTATAATGTGGCCTTAACGGTGAATGGTGATTTTGAGAATTCGGGTGTGTATAATTACTACGAAAATACAACCACATTAAATGGTGTAACACAGTATATTACAGGCTCTTCGGATATTGAATTTTATGATTTGGTGATTGACCCTTTAACAAAAGTAGCTTTAAGTAAGGATATTACTGTATATCACGATCTTAATTTAAATAGCGGAACCTTAGATGTGGGGGCGCATTCTATTTATGTGAAAGGCGATGTAATCAATAACGCCACTTATTCCTCTACAGGAAATGGGCTTGTGTTAGATGGCTCTGTGAGTCAGGAGATTTCCGGTACAGGAACTTTCGCCAGATTGGAGCTTAAAAATACTTCAGGAGCTACTACAGCAAATGATATTTCATTACAAGGTGAACTAGCGTTGACAAAAGGTGTGTTAAATATTGGTAGTTACTCGCTTTCTCTGGGAGAAACTGCATCTATATCAGGAATATTTAGTGAGAATACTATGATTACCACCAACGGGGTTTATAGTAATAAGGGGGTTCAAAAGGTAATGCCTGCCGGATCATCTTCCTTTACTTTTCCTGTTGGAGTATCCGGAAAATATACACCTGCGGTGTTAAATTTTACGGCCAGTAGCAATGTGTCTACAGTGAAGGTTCACCCGGTTAATTCAAAGCATCCGGCTAATATTGATGATGCCAATGTGTTGGAATATTATTGGGCAGTGGAGAGTGTTGGTTTGGTGGGAGCCAGTGGTTCTTTGGTGTTGAATTATAAGGATGAGGATGTTCAGGGGGATGATGCCAATTACTACGCAGAACGTTTGTTGGTTCCTGGTACTGCTTGGTCCGAAAGTAACTCAGTGGATGAGACAGCGAACCAGATTACCTTTACCCTGTCGGGTGATGATATTAGTGGCGAGTACACCGCTGGTTTAGATGCTGCTTTCCCCGATAATATACCTCAATATACCAGTACGATGAATGGCGACTGGTCTGATCCGACTAGTTGGACACAAACCGGTGGCGATGCCTATACCTTAAGTGGTGCACCCAATGGTTTTATTGTGTATATTCAACATGATATTACTTTGGATGAGAATTTTGTTCAGGCGAATAAGGTCATCATAGAATCAGAAGGTACCTTGAAAATTGATAATACTACCTATGGACATATTTTAAATAATGTATCAGGATCAGGTACAATCTATCTGGAAGATGGACAATTGCCAGAGGGAAATTTCGATGAATTTTTGAGTTGTAGTAATACTTCTACCTTAGAATTCGGTGGTTCAGGTGATTATGGTATTATTGCCGATTTGTTTAATAATGCTGCGAATTTAGTATTCTCAGGTACAGGAAGTAGAATATTACCCAATGCAGACTTAACGGTTTGTAAACAGTTATTGATAGATGGGCCTGTTTTGGATAATAGTTTGTATAATAGGGCTTTATATATTAATGGAAGCTTTGAAAGAGTCGCTGGTAGTTTTATTAGTGGAAGTGGATCTTCAGCCATCGTATCTTTTATTGGTTCTACTGAACAAAATTTAGGCGGTTTTAGTGGGGCAGACAATATGTTGAATAACCTTGAGATAGATAATAGTGCTGGATTAAGGCTAAATGATGACGTGGAAGTGGCAGGTACTTTGATTTTAACCAATGGAGTAATTCATACTTCGTCAGAGAACAGCTTGACCCTTACCAACACTGTAGGTGTGGGTGTTACACCGTCGGCCGGTACAGCCAACTCTTATGTGAATGGCCCATTGCGTAAGTGGATGAATCAGAGTGATTCATTTACCTTTCCTATTAGCTCAGATGGTGAGTTGGGAAATAAGCTGACAATAACTGCGGTTCGGACAGGAACCAAATTGTGGACGGCTGAATATAAACGACCTAATGGTACTTATGAGGATTATGCTTTTCCATTAACTGCTATCAATGCCCATGAGTATTGGAATCTATCTACTCCGGGTGGAGGTGAGGCGAAAATCCAACTGGGATGGGATTCTGGAAGTGATATTACGCCTGTGATGACTGAACATGGTCTTACGGATATTAGAGTGGTGAATTATGATGCGAGTAGCTGGCAGGAAATAGCATCCAGCGCTAGTGGAGCTGATGCAGCAGGTATCGTGATTACCAATAGTAGGGTGTATGTGAATGAGTCTGGTAGTGATTTCACAACTGCTACAGTGAATACCAATAAGCCTAAGGTACGTTTTAATCCAGATGAGGCAGTATGTGACTTGAGTACAGGTATTAAAGTAGAAATGACTTCTACTGTACCAACAGCTGCAGATTATGAATTATCGTACACGATCAATAATGGTGCTACTCAAACAGTTACCGTAAGTAGCTTCCCATATTATTTGCCTACTCCAACCATTGGGGTGTATGCTTTAACCGGCTTTAAGTACGATAATAAAGTGAGAGAGGGCGTAGTGGATGTCACCGAATTTGAGGTCTTTGAAACACCGACAGCTGCTTTAGCAGGAGATGACCAGAGTCATCAGGGACTTTCGCAAACCACTCTTGAAGCAAATACTCCTGTAGTTGGTTATGGACAATGGAGTATTGTGAGTGGAACAGGTGGATCCTTAGTAGATCCTACAGATCCAATGACTGTATTTAATGGTACCAATGGTTCGTCCTATTTATTAAGATGGACGATCACCAATGGCGATTGTCAGTCGGTAGATGAGGTAGCTATCGCATTCCCCATATTACCTCCACATCAATGGCAAGGAGCTATAAGTGACGATTGGTTTACTGCCGGTAACTGGACAGATGGTGTGGTTCCTGATGGTGTTGCGGATATTACCATTGCCAATGCTGGAAATGAACCTGTTATTCGAAGTGGAGCTATTGCCTATGTAAATAACCTGACCATTGAAGCAGATGCTTCCTTGACCTTGGAACCGGGAGCACGTATGACCATTAATGGTGATTTAATTACCAATGATCAGCTTACTGTAAAAAATACGGTGGATGCGCCAGTATCTCTTATTGTGAACGGAACGGTAAGTGGAGAAAGTAATTATGAGTGGGATGGAATGACAAAGTTAGGATGGTGGTATATTGCCCATCCTGTATCTGGTGTAACTGAAAGTGATTATGACAATTCGTATGGGGTTGGAAGATATGCTATGAATCGATATTCAAAAGATAGTTGGTTTCGAGTAGCAGGTTATGTTAGTTCAGAT
The DNA here is from genome assembly GCF_000517085.1 of Saccharicrinis fermentans DSM 9555 = JCM 21142. Classification (NCBI taxonomy): domain Bacteria; kingdom Pseudomonadati; phylum Bacteroidota; class Bacteroidia; order Marinilabiliales; family Marinilabiliaceae; genus Saccharicrinis; species Saccharicrinis fermentans. The sequence goes on from NZ_KI912107.1 coordinate 372,918, forward strand.
GATATATATGATTTTAGTTCAGATCCAGATCCTGACGCTCAATTAGAAGGATATGATTTGTACCCTGCAGAGGATGTTCCTTTGAAATATGCAGGTGTTTTAAATAATGAAGATTATTCCCGCACCTATACTAAAGCTCAGTGGTGGCTTGTTGCAAATCCTTATCCATCATATATAGACGTGGAGGATGCCGGATTTGATATGGGTAATTTTAGAAAGACGGTGTATATACGTAAAAGTGATAATTCTGTATCAGCCTACAATGTATTGAATGGTGTGGGTATCAATGAAGGTTCAAGATATATCTCTCCAGGTCAGAGTGTTTGGATGAGAACGCATAGTGCCACGGACTATGTTAATATTTCAACCACTACTAGGGTACATGAAACGGGAGGATATGGTTTGAAGAGTGGTAGTGAAGAAGGAAATGATAGAGTTAGATTACAGCTTCAAAGTGATTATGGTACTGATGAAACAGTCGTCATATTTAATGAAAATGGGTCCGAGTTCTTTACCGCCTATGATTCAGAGAAGTTATTCAATAGTGGTAATATTGCCAATATATATAGTAATAAGGATGGTAAGGAAATCGCTATTAATTCATTACCTGAGTTAGAATCGGGTATGGTGATTCCTTTGTCTTACAAGGTTGAAGAAGACGGGTTGAGTGATTTTACCATTAGAGCTACAAATTTAAATAGCTTCATTCCTGAAGTAGATGTGTACTTGGAGGACAAAGTGGAAGGGCTTTCTGTTAACTTGCGTGAAACACCTGAATATACTTTTATGCCTTTGACTACTAGTGCCAGTGATCGTTTTGAATTAAGGTTTGTAGAATCAGTATCTACAGGTATAGAAAGTGCTGAGGCTGAGATCTTACAGAGTAATGTCACTATTTATGCGGTGAATCAAAAGGCTTATGTGAAGGTTTCAGAAGAGCTTTTAATGGCCAATGATCGTGTGATTGAGGTGTATAATCTTTCTGGACAACTGAAGGCTCAGCATGAGTTGAATTCCACTAAAACGGTGTTCGATTTACCTGATAGTAAAACAATGTATATTATCAAAGTGAGTATCGATCAATCATCATATCAGGAAAAAGTGATCGCTTTTTAATTGAAAAATGTAATAGATGATCAAAATCGAATTAGAATGGCTGTTTTAATACGCATGACAAGGTACTAATGGATTCATTTGGAATATCATAGTACTACCTCCAATTGGTAGTATGGAAATAAAAAAAAAGAGGGCTTTACTGAGGTAAGGCCCTTTTGTTTTTTCACAAGCCTGGGAAATTCAAAAAGTATAATATTACAATATAAGAAAGGATCACGCACAAAAGTTGGGTCTGTTGAAAAATAAGTATTTATTTAGCTGTTAAATAGAAACGGATAAAATAAATTGTGAAAGAAGAACTATCATTGGAGCTATCGGTGGCTCTATTTTTACCAGAAGAGATATTAAGTTGACGAGTTAAAAGGTATAACTAATACCGGTGTAGATGCCTACGGAGTATGGTTTATAACTGCTTCCTTTTTCTGTTACTGAGTTCATGAAATACTTAATTCTCGGTTCAAAGTTAAAGTCCAAAGATTTGAATAAGGGAGTTCGTAATCCTAAACCAATGATAGCGGAATAGTTGATATTGTTTATATCTTCCATTTCCCCTATTTTATTTTTCGAGCTGTTTTCTAATTTATAGGCGCTATTGCCTATTAAGAAATGCGTACTCATACCACCAGAGATAGAAAGCCCCACTGACCTATCTAAAATGTTGTAGCGTAAAAGGAAGGGGACTTCAATATAGTCCAGTTCTTGTTGCACTTTTATAAGATCAAGATCTTTTGAAGTATAGGTATTTTTGCTGTCGGCATTGACTTGCATATTGGCACTGGATTTGGACACATCCATAATCAGGTCCTGTTGTGCTGTGCTTTTAAGTTTGATTTGACCCATGGAGTTTTGCAAGTTGGGTTCTGTACTGCGCACGCCTGCACTAAAGGAGGCACTGTAGAGCATGTTTTCTGATCGGCCAAGGAGAGGGTTGCTAAATTTTTGACCCATACGAGAATAGTATAAGCCGGTTTCTACACCCCATCTTTTTCTGGTTTTGATATGTAGATGGATACCACCTGTATAAGTCATAATTCCATCTTCGTCAACCGCTTTTGTTTGATTGGCGGTTGATGCTTGTGTTTCTCGATAAGAATAACTGGGGGAAAATTGACCTCCTAAGGCAAACTGGAGCGCTCTTTTTTTATTCTCTTCGTTCTCATCAGAGGGATTGTTTGTGCTAAAGAGTGGCTTGATGGTAGCTTGTTTCATTAAATGAATAATGGCTTGTTGGTTTTGAGAATAGAAGAGTTGGGTAGCATCAACAGGTAATGCCCTGGCAATATGAAGGTCTTGTGCCGTTCTTAAAGGGTGAGCAGTAGAGAGCGCGTGTGTAGTTGTTTTGTCTGGTATATGGTTGCTGGTCATGGGCGCAGATTGTGGTGCACTGCCTTTGGGTGGAGTGATTGGCTTCGCTTGGTTGCTACTGCTTGCTTTGTGTGATATTGTTTGTGTGTTATTTTCGTAGGCCACTAGGGCTTCATGGGTAGTATATCTTGTTGTTGGTTTTGGTTTATCTGTAATCTCGTTTATTTCTTTGGTATAGCCTATATGTGCAGTGTCATTCGTACTATCAGTACTTTCGAGTGCTGTTGTGATGTTTGTGTTTATACTATTTTTGTCCGCGATGAGGCTGTTGTTTGTTGTGTGACGATACAATAGTCCTCCCAATACTATAAGTCCAATAAATGCAGCAGCTATGCTTCTCCAAAAAACGATGACTTTTTTATTGTTTTGGGTAGCTTGTAGCTCTTTCTGAATTGCATCCCACACATGGGCAGGAGGTGTCTCCGAGAAGTTGGCAAGTCCATCTTTAAATATATGATCTATATCTTTGTTCGTATTCATCTTTTGTTCATGCTGTTTGCGATTCTTTATTGCTTTTTTTTATTAGCTTTTGTTTTAAAATTTTTCTGGCTCGTGATAGGTTCGATTTGGAAGTGCCCACTGATATCCCCAGTGATGCTGCAATTTCTTGATGAGTAAGTCCTTCCAGTGCATATAAATTAAATACAAGTTTATATTTAGGAGGCAAAGATTCTATTAACTCAAGCAGTTCTTTGGTTGAATATGCAGGTGGTTCAGGACTGGTGTCTTCGTATTCTATCTGATATTGTTCTATGGAGTCCACCAAATAAAGGGGGTTCTTCTTACGGAAGGATTCAATAATTGTGTTTACCATTATTCTACGCATCCAGCCTTCGAATGAGCCTTCAAACCTAAACTTATGTATGTTTTTAAATATTTTGATGAACCCTTCTTGTAAATTATCCTCTGCCTCCGTTCTGTCTTTACAATATTGAATACAGACACCCAGTAACCACGGCGAAAAATTCTGGTACAGAATTTTTTGCGCTTTAGCACTGTTTTTTTGACATCGTTTTATAATTTCAACCAGATTCTCCACGCTTTTTAAATTATCCTCATTGCTTCTAAGTTAAATCTTTACAGCTTTTGCTCAAAAAAAATTGAAGATAATGTTTTAGGCTAGATGAATCTGGTTCACAAAGGTTGCGTGTGGGGCATGCAAACTAGTAGTTTTTTTTAATGCGATCTATTTCGCGCTTGGCATCTTTGGTTTTAAGTGTTTCTCTTTTGTCATGGCTTTTCTTACCCTTGGCCAGTCCTATTTCTAATTTGGCCCATCCTTTTTCTGTAATAAATACTTGAAGAGGAATAATGGTGAGACCTGATTCTTTTGTCTTCCTGTCTAGTTTGCTGAGTTCTTTTTTATGCAACAAAAGCTTCCGTTCGCGCAATGGCATGTGGTTGTTGTATGTGCCAAAAAAATATTCAGATATATTAAAGCCCCTTACCCAAAGCTCATTGTTTATAAAGTAGCAGTAGGCTTCTACCAAGCTTGCTTTTCCTAGTCTTAAGGATTTTATTTCGGTGCCGGACAATTGTACTCCTGCTACGAATTTCTCTAGTATTTCGTAATCGAAGTAGGCTTTTTTGTTGCGTATGTTAATTTTATTTTGTTTCGACATGATGGTTGCAATAGATGTTGATAATTGGACGGAAATAAAGTGGAATTTTTTAATAAAATCCAACTATTTCGATAAATATAATTGAAATAAAGTAAGGAACAAACATCAGTAGTAAACTTACTATTATGGTAAAAACAACTCGGAGGTCACGTGATTCAAACTCTCCCATACCTTTGGTGGCCAGCCAAACCAAATATATGGTATATATCCCTATAAATTGTAAAAAGTATATCTGAGGGATTAGCGAAGTGATAATTACTATGAGATATAAAATAATAGAATTATACGCCGAAATCTTAAATGATAGAAGCTTTAAATTGTTGCTGAAGGTGTTTAATGTAAACTTAGGTATGATTTTAAGGATTATAAAATGAGAAATGTATAGACCAAAAAAGAAGGAGGCAAACTGCGACAGTGCTTTTTTTAGCGCTGTTTCAAATGGGTAGCCCTGGTGTGAAGCAATATAGCTGATAAATGTAATCAACGATAACGTCGCAAGGTAGGGCAATACATAATCACTTAAAATATTATTGATGTCAGACTTTTCTTTATGAATGGAATCCCATTCTTGTTTGGGTGCAATAAGAAGATTCTTGGTTCTTACCAATAATTTTTTATACTTTTCGCCTAGGCTTTCCTGTTTTTTTGTGGCTTCCATATTATCCTTATTTAAAACCTATGTGCATTAAAAAAACGTACTAAATTAATTAGCTTTGTGGGGCAAAAGTATAAAAAATCGAGTCAATTGCTTTATGATTAATTCTAATAAATATAATTTACTGGTAGTATTGGGACCTACAGCCAGTGGAAAGACCGCCTTAGCAGTGCCCTTAGCATATGAGATCAACGGAGAAATTATCAGTGCTGACTCTCGTCAGGTATATCGAAATATGGACTTGGGTACAGGGAAAGACTTAGATGAATATGTGGTGGAGGGGCAGCAAGTACCTTATCACCTGATTAATATAGCTGATGCAGGTTATAAATACAATGTTTATGAATATCAGAGAGATTTTTTTAAGGCATTTGAAGATATCCATCGTAGAGATAAATTTCCGGTGATGTGCGGAGGAACGGGTATGTACATAGAGGCTGTGTTAAATGGTTATAAAATGATCCAGGTGCCTTCAAACCCAATGCTGCGCAAGAAATTGGAAAGTAATACCCTGGATGAGTTGGCGGGTGTTTTGTCTTCGATGAAGCGCTTGCATAATACCACTGAAGTGGATACAAAAAAGAGAGCAATCAGGGCCATTGAAATAGAGACCTACTATCAGAGTCATCCGGAAATAGAGGTGGAATTGCCAGAACTACGTCCTTTAATCATAGGCGTGCATATTGATAGAGAAAAAAGACGAGAGAAGATTACCCAACGTTTGCGATCCAGATTAAAAGAAGGGATGGTGGAAGAGGTAAAAAGGATATTGGAGGCTGGTGTAAATGCCGAAGATTTATTATATTATGGTCTGGAATATAAATATTTGACGCTATACGTAATGGGAGAGCTATCCTTCGAGCAAATGTTCGAAAGATTAAATATCGCTATTCATCAGTTTGCGAAACGTCAGATGACATGGTTTAGAAAAATGGAAAGAAATGGTTTTCAGATTCATTGGGTAGACGCCAATGATTCTATTGAAGATAGATTATCTAAGATTAAAGAATTGTTACAAGGCTGATCTTGTATTATGTGTAAGTTAAGTTTATTTTTATTTGATCAGTGAAATAGGAGGGTTTAAAGGAAAAAAGCATGGTTTGATGCAAATATTCTGCTCTGTAGTAAACAATTTCTTCTGATGTCCGTAAGCTATGTTACGCTGCATTCAAACGTAGATAGAATTGAGGATTTATGGATAATATAGATTTATATATAGGTAGAATTTCAAAGCTTGCCAACCGAAATAAGGAACTTAAGCGCAAAATGAATGAGATTGTAAGTCGATACAATTTTATTCAGAAACAAAACGACAAGTACCTGAGTTTATTATCCAGCTTTTCGTTCGATGATGAAGATCAAAAGATATCCCGAAAAAAAATTCATCGTTTTAAAAGAGCTTCCTTACTTTATGCTTCCATTGAGGGCTTTCATAAGCTGAGTGGTCATCCGAATGCAGAACGACTCATGGATAAGTTGGATGAGCTTCAATTAACCATTGATACCATTGCTAAAAGGTATCATATTGTAAAAATTAAAACGGTGGGTGATGTGTTTATCTATGGTGGCGGTATGATGGAAGAAAACAGTACAAATCCCATAGATGTTATTTTAGCGGCTTTTGAAATGCGACAGGCAGCTATCGATATTAATGGAGGAGAGAATAATACGGCATTTTGGGAATTAAGCATCGGCATACATACAGGACCCGTTTTGGCAGAACCAACAGGAAGAAAGGCTACGCCATTCCGCTTGGCAGGCGAGGCGGTTAATTTTACCAGTCGTATTGGTAAGGCCAGCTCCTCTAATAAAGTAAATATTTCAGCCATGACTTACGAATTGGTAAAGGAATTTTTTAGTTGTGGTATGTTGGGGGATATTCCCGTTAAGTATAAGGGATTTGTGGAAGTGTACCAAGTAGATGGTATACTACCTCAACTGGAGGATGCTGAACATAAAGGAAAAAAGAACAAGACCTTTGATGTTAAGTATTCGTTGATTCAGTTTTTAGATATCCAAGAAGAAGTGCTGGATATGATGGAGCAGAATTTGCCAGAAAACCTCTTTTATCACAACATAAAGCATACCATTGATGTGGTTACAGAAGTTGAGTTGATTGGCTGGGCCGAGGGACTGAGTGAAGAGGAGATTTTGATGGTGAAACTGGCTGCTTTGTTTCACGACTCAGGACATGTGATTAGTTATGATGAGCATGAGCTACATGGAACGGTGATAGCCAGAAATATGTTGGCCAAATATGATTTTTCAGACGATATGATGGCTACGATCTGTGATTTGATTATGGCGACTAAGTTTCCACCTGAACCTAAAAATATTTTAGAAAAGGTAATTTGTGATTCAGATTTGGATTATCTGGGAAGAACAGATTTTATTCCGGTATCAAATATGCTTTACGAAGAGTTAAAAGTACGGAATATGATTGGCTCCTTTAATGAGTGGAACCAAAGACAATTGACTTTTATTCGTAAGCATCAATATTATACCAATACAGCACAACATCTCCGAGAGGTAAACAAAAATAAGCAGATTGAACGATTGGAACTTTTATTGGCTTCTGCATCCATGGATCAATAGGAATCCGTATTATTCTGTGTGGGGTTGAGGTTCCGTTTATGGTGATCGGATTCGCTTACGTTTTAAGTTGCATAGGTTGTTTGTAGTAGTCGTAAACTATTTAGTGGCTGCAAGAAAACGACTGTTTCAAAAATGAGAATAACGCAGTATTTGGAGTTTTCTTGCAAAGACTATTTACCTCTGTTTATACCATCACTTTGGGAGCTGTGATTTTGTTTATGCTTGAAAAATTCAGAAGAATACTTGTGGAATAAAAAAATACCTTAGTTTTGTGTCGCAAAATCAAAAACACGAGTGTAGGCAGTGTTGAAGAGAAGAATTGTGTTTATTTCAAATAGAAAAAGATCGGTGTAAGAATTCCTTATGGATGTTATATGAAGAAAGTAATTATTTGGGTGGAGTTTGAGAACTTATTAAGCATTGGAGACTTGTCCAATAAAGCAGATCTTAAAATCACCATTGAAGGAGATGCAAAAAAAGTGGATATCGTATCCCAGATGGATCTGAAATCGGGATATGAGTTTGAATTTGAGGAGTATGGAGAGTATTGTGTCTCGTTGGAGAATGAGAAGATTAACTACAAAGAAAATTTTATATTTGATAAGCATACGGATGATTTAGAGATTGTTGTGCCGTAAGGGATGTATATGCCATCGTATTGTCCTTATTGTTTGTCAAGTCTGATATTGGTGGCAATGAAGGAATAGTTGAAGGTATGGAAGGGTAATGATATTTTTATATTCATTATTTTTGGAATGTTTCTGTCGAATGTTTGTATTCTATCTGAAATTTATTAAAATTGCACTTCACAAACATTTATTCGTATTAAGGAGATAGTAGCTCTTAAATCTGCATCTGCAATAGTGTCTGCAAGAAAAACAGTTGTTTTTTCTAATACTAGCTAAGAAAAGGGTAAAAATTAGGCTTTATGGCTATTGAGTAATGGGTAGTTTACTTTTTGTAAATATCTGTTTCTTGGTGGATCATATGCTGTGTTGTAGCTTTTTTTTAAATAAAGTATTAAATCTGTCTGACATTGTAAACCATCAGAATATTATTTACCTAAAGGTAGGGAGAAAAATATGAATCAAGATAAAATTAAAGCCATTGCCGCACGCATGAAAGTTCTGCGTGAGGTGTGTGATTGTAGTATGGATGCCGCTTGTGAGGCATTAGGTATCGATAAAGATACGTACAGTAGTTATGAAGAAGGACTTGTGGACATTCCGGTTGGTTTTCTTTATAGTTTCGCCAGTTATTTTAAGGTAGAACTAGTTGCCTTATTGACAGGTAGCGAGCCGCGTCTGCAAGATTTTTCTGTGGTAAGAGCTGGTCGCGGACTTAAAGTGAATAGGAATAAACCATATAGTTATATGAATCTGGCCTATAATTTCCAAGGAAAGAAGGCTGAACCATTTTTGGTGACGGTCTTTCCTAAGCATGAAAGGTTAGAACAGAGTAGCCACGAAGGGCAGGAAATCAATTATGTGATTGAAGGCAGGCTAATGGTAAAAATTGAAGATCATGAAGTGATACTGGAAGAAGGTGATTGTTTGTATTTTCATTGTAGCAAACAGCATGGAATGAAAGCGTTAGATAATAAAGAAGCTAAATTTTTAGCAATAATAATAGCATAGTAAGAGCAGATGTATTATAAAGATTACATTAATAATTTTAGAGAATATAATTCGTATGAAGATTTTTATCAACATTATGAATTAAATGTACCCGATGAGTTTAATTTTGCCTATGATGTGGTGGAGCGAGCCGGACTGGAATTTCCGGATAGAGAAGCTTTGGTATGGCATGATCAAGAGGATGTAAAAAGGTTTACTTTTGCAGACTTGAGTAAAGCAAGTAGTCGGACAGCGCATTATTTTAAGTCTTTAGGAATCAATAAGGGTGATGCGGTGATGGTAATGCTAAAAAATCGTTATGAATTTTGGTTTTGTTTGCTTGCGCTGCACCGTATTGGTGCCATCGCTGTGCCAGCTACACATATGTTGACTAAAAAAGATATTTTATACAGAAATACAAAGGCGAGTATAAAGGCGATCGTATCTATTCATGATGAGCGTTTGTTGCAAGCAGTGGATGAAACGATGGAAGTTTCCGATTCATTAAAAATACGGGTGCTTATTGAAGGTCAAAGGGAAGGATGGTCTAATCTGCATGAAGGTATAAAAGGGATGTCAGAAGTTTTTGAGCGACCAACAGGGGTTAATCGAATAAAAAATGAAGATACCATGCTGCTGTATTTTACTTCCGGAACAACAGGTGATCCAAAGATGGTTGAGCATTGTTTTACTTACCCATTGGGACATATCACAACAGCTCGATATTGGCATAGGGTAATTGATGGTGGTTTACATTATACTTTGGCAGATACTGGATGGGCCAAAGCTGTATGGGGAAAGATTTATGGACAGTGGTTATGTGGTAGTGCGGTTTTTGTTGCGGAATATAAAAAGTTTACCCCCACAGATGTACTGGTTGATATTCAAAAGTTTGGTGTTACTACATTTTGTGCTCCACCAACGATTTATCGTTTCTTGATTCAGAATGGATTGCGTGAATATGACTTGTCGTCGTTGAAACATTGTACGGTTGCAGGAGAGCCATTGAGTGCTGTTGTGTTTTCGAAATTTAAAGGTTATACTGGTATTGAGCTGTGTGAAGCTTATGGGCAAACAGAAGTAACAGTGGTATCAGGTACTTTCCCGGGTGTTACGCCTAAGCCTGGTTCTATGGGTAAAGCAGCTCCCGGCTATGAATTGCTTTTGGTGGATGAGAACGATGAACCTGTTGAAGTAGGCGAAGAGGGTGAGATCGTGATACTGACAAAAGAGAAAACGCCCGTAGGTATGTTTTCAGGTTATTATCGGGCCAAAAATTATACAAACAGTGTGTGGTCAAACGGAATGTATCATACTGGAGATACTGCTTGGAAGGATCAGGATGGCTATTTTTGGTTTGTGGGACGTGCGGATGATGTGATAAAAAGTTCCGGTTATAGAATAGGGCCTTTTGAAGTGGAAAGTGCACTGATGTCTCATCCTGCAGTGGTTGAATGTGCTATTACGGGAGTGCCAGATCCCGTCAGAGGACAAGTTGTAAAAGCTACTATAACTCTGGCAAAGGGCTATGTTGCCTCTGATGATCTGGTTGTCGATATTCAGTCTCATGTTAAAAAAGTAACCGCTCCGTATAAATATCCACGGGTGGTTGAATTTGTTGAAGAGTTGCCCAAGACGATTAGTGGTAAGATACGTCGCACAGAGATCAGAAAACATAAATAGTTTTCTTGCAGCCACAAAATGGTGATGGATGTGATTCTTGGTATTTATCTTTATCGTCTGGAATGAAGAGATTATGTTCATATTGATTTGATTAAAGTCCCAAAGTGCATTAGAACTTCTGTATGGATTTTTTGGTGCATTTTGTGGGTTATAGTCTCTTGCTAACGCCGGCTCTGGGGCTATTGTTCTGGCCTGCCCTGTGGTTCATTAATTGATAGCTGTGTACATTAATAGAAGATATCCTTTAGATGAGAGTTCTTGAATATGGTTATGGATAAATTGTAAAGACTTTCGTTATACTTGAAATTATTATTAAAATAGAATATCAACACCTTTAACTTCAAATCCTTAGTTTAAAATATGCTTTCCGCTTGAAGATTTCCGATAGGATACGATCTGGAAATAATCTAATATTCCTGCTGGTAAAAATAGAGCCACCGATAGCTCCAATGATAGTTCTTCTTTCACAATTTATTTTATCCGTTTCTATTTAATAGCTAAATAAATACTTATTTTTCACAGACCCAACTTTTGTGCGTGATCCATATTTAGTATGCTTTGCCGTAGATTTATTTCTTTTTTAACCATAAAACAAAGGGGATGGCACCCAATGCCAGTATGGAGGCAATAAAATATGTTTTTTCAAGACCGAGCCAGTCTCCCATGGCTCCTGCAAAGAATACAGCTAAGGCTGCAGAAACAAAATTTACGGTCATATAAATGCTGTTCATAAACACAGGAAATTCTTTGGATCTATCCTGTACCAGAGCTATAAGTACTGGTCCAGGAGCAAATACAAAAAATCCTAATATGATTAGAAAGACCAAGGAGAGCCAATTTTGGGATTGGATAAATAAGAGCATGATAAAGGGAGAGATAATACTGATGATTAATAGGGTGTTAACCCGACCTATTCTGTCGGAAATGCTTCCCGATAATATGGTTCCGGCTGCTCCAGCTAACTGAAAGACTGCCAGGGCTGAATTAGCAAACCATAAAGTCTCTCCTCTTTCTGAATAGAAGAAGGTTGGTAAAAAGGCGGTTAGGCTAGATTTCATGACAGCTCTGAAAATGGTAAAGCCGATGAGAACCGAAAAGAATGGTAAATATTTTTTTAAGGCCAATAGTATTTCTCCTTTTTCTGATTTCTTATTCTTTATTTCATTGGATATTTTAATGTTTTTAAGTTTGAAGAATAGGATGAAGGAAGCTGTTAGTCCAAATGGTATCAATTTCCATGTGCCTGCAAGTCCCCAGTATGAAACGGAGGCGGTGATGATGAGTGGACCGGCTGTTCTGGCTAGTTCACCTCCAAACATATAGTAGCTCATTCCTCTTCCTGTTTGTTTGCCGGATAAGCGTTTCACCATTGTGGGGGAGGGGACGTGGAATACTGCGCTGCTGATTCCCATGGTGAAGAGTAATACGCAGATGATGGTAAAGGATGGAGCTATCCCCAGTAGGCTCATGGCTATGGCTGTAATGGCAGGAGCTACGATAACAAAATACCTGGCTGCTGTTTTTTCTGCAATGATGCCAATGAGAGGGTTTAGAAACCAAGGAATGCGCATTATTAGATCCCATATGGAAGCCAAAGCCAATGAGACACCAAATTTTTCTATTAGTAATGGTCGAAGTGGAGCCAGAAAAGAAGAATAGATGTCGTGCAACATATGTGATGCAGCGATTAAAATTACATTTCCGGATTGAAATTTCTTAGATGTTTGTTCTTCTTTCATTGGTATAAATCAAAATTTAACATCGAATCAGTTACGCTTGCTTTGTAAGATCTTTAAACAACTTTTAAAACAATTTTACCCACATGTTTTTTGTCAAGAAATAATTGTTGAGCCTTAGCGATATCTTTTAGAGGAAATGTTGCTGAAACTAATGGTGAAATATCTTTGTTTTCGATAAGTTTGATTAGGTTTGGGAAAATGTTTTCTTCGAGAATTGTGCAGCCAAAAAAAGATAAATCTTTTAAGTAAAGCGTTCGTATGTCTAGCTTTACGTGCGGATCCCCAATGGCTCCAGCTACCGCATATCTTCCGCGTGGTTTGAGCGCGTTTATTAAATCGGGCCATTGTTTTCCTGCGACTAAATCAATGACAACATCGATGGAATTTTCACCCAATTTTTCGATGATATTTTCGTCTCTTAATATAACTTCGTCTGCACCTATTTTTAAAACCTTTTCTTTTTTTGTTTTGCTAGTTATGGCGATGACTCTCGCAGCCCGTGCCTTAGCTAATTGAACAGTAGCCGATCCAACACCTCCGGAGGCTCCAGTAATTAATACGGTTTCGCCTTTGGTGACATGCGATCGGGATAGCATGTTTTCTGCGGTGGAGTATGAACAAGGAAAAGATGCCAGTTCCACGTCGCTAAGGTCGCTTTCTATGGCAAAGGCGTGTCTGGATGAAACGACCGTATATTCGGAAAAACCACCATCGCATTCAGAGCCAAAATACCATGGTTGAGGAAGCGTATGTCCATTCGCTTCTTTTAAGCAGGGTTCAATAATGACCCGTTCATTTACTCGTTTCCTACTTACGTCCTTTCCCACAGAAACAATGTGACCGCAAACATCAGCACCTTGAATTCTAGGAAATTTCATAGCTTCACCGGACCAGCTGGCATCATTGCTGTCTCCGTTTTTCTTGGAATACCAAGCTTTTCGTGTGTTGATATCTGTATTATTTACAGCTGCTGCTCCAACTTTTATCAATACTTCATTGGGGCCTGGTGTAGGAACGGGGATGTCCTTTCTAAATTCCAACATGTTTATGTCGCCGTGTCCCATTAGATAGACACCGTTCATTTTTTTTGGTATTTTTTTCATATGTTTATAATTTGTTTCTTAATGGTCATATGGAACTTGCCGTGATAATCATTCACCTGTGTGAGAGATCACTCTCATGGCTCGTTTCATATGTTTAAAAAATAGCTAAACTTCATTAATCTGTGCAAATCTTAGCTTATTATTGTTTTATTGCAGAATGTAAAATAAAGCGTTCATCCTGAGATGTATGTGTTGCTTTTGTTTTGTGAACTGGTCTCAGGCTCTTCGTGATGTCTTGAAGGTTGCGAAATGTATTAAAAATAAAAGCACTTACAAAATTAATTGTAAGTGCTTTGTTTTAGTAGCGAGAGGCGGGCTTGAACCGCCGACCTCGTGATTATGAATCACGCGCTCTAACCAGCTGAGCTACCTCGCCCTATGTTCACAAAAACGCTTTGTTTTGTTACAACACTCATTTCGTTTTTGCGGTTGCAAATGTAAGTGATTATTTGTTATTAACCAATAGAGAATAGGGAAAAAAACGATATTTTTTTTTGTCTACAATATATGTTATTACTTGTCAATACTTTATGTCTTTGAAAAAAATAGATTATTAAAATCGTCGGTCTTGTCATTTGTGTATATTGAAAAAAACTTACTTCCGTTGTAACTTGTTTGTGCTGGTAAGCGTCAAATTGTATAGAATGGATAGTAAGCAAAGTGATAAAATAATTCTAAAGCAGATTAAGCAAGGAGATGTCTCTTCCTATTCGGTTTTGGTTCATAGGTATAGATGTATGGCATATACCTTGGCTATTAGTATCACTAAAAACAAGGAAGATGCCGAAGAAGTGGCACAAGATGCCTTTGTGAAAGCTTACAAAAACTTGGATTCGTTTCAGGGAAAATCTAAATTTAGTACTTGGCTGTATCAGATTGTATATAGGACAGCCCTCAGTAAGGTGAGATTAAAGAAGCATCAATGGCAATCTATTGATGAAGATGTACAAGGTTTAGTGAAGTTTGATGAAGGGCAAGCTGATGTTATGGAGCAGCAGGATAGGAAACAAATCGTTCATGAAGCCATCAGCAGGTTAAAGGGGGATGATGGTTTTTTATTGATTTTGTATTATTATAAGGAATTAAATATTGAGGAGTTGGCCTCTCTTACCGGGTATTCGATAAGTAATGTGAAGGTGAAATTACATAGAGCCCGAAAAAAATTGCACGAGCAATTGCAGATAATGATGAATGGCCATGCACGTTTTTTAATGGACATTTGAATAATGGAAAGTACAGAAAAACATATGGAAAACGACAAGTTGGTAAAGGAGTTTTTTGAATCCTTTGGTCCGCTGGAGCCTTCTGATGAATTCACAAAACGAACGATGAATATTGTGTTGCAAGAGTGGGTGAGTCAGCCTCAAGTGCTGAATACTAAGGTGAGTGTCAGGAGCAAAGTTTGGATTGGCGTTTCTGTGGTGTTGGCGGGAATACTGATATATCTTTTTGATGTGAAGCAAATTGGAACGAAAGATTCTATGTTTGGAATCTATGAGCTGCAAGAATCTTTTATTCAATTGATGCGTAGTTCCTTGTCGGAATTTGCACATGTACCCTCTGTGGTTTATTTTGTTGTAGCTGCTATCATTATGCTATTGGTGATCGATAAAATGATCAACAGTCTTGTTAAGAGTTGAAAATAAAATAGCTTTTCTACTTATAAGGTAGTGAGATATCCTATTTTCCCAAATAATTGTATTATTTTTGTGCTCCGAATTTTGTAAATTAAGTAATCAGTGAGTTCAGATTCAAGGTACAATCAAAGAGGGGTTTCCGCATCCAAGGAAGATGTGCATAACGCCATAAAAGACATCGACAAAGGTTTATATCCCAAAGCGTTTTGTAAAATAATACCCGATATTTTATGCGGAGATGAGGCATATTGCAATATTATGCATGCCGATGGTGCAGGAACAAAATCATCATTGGCATACTTGTATTGGAAAGAAACAGGAGACATCTCTGTATGGAAAGGAATTGCACAGGATGCGTTGATCATGAATCTGGATGATCTGCTTTGTGTGGGAGCTACGGATAATATACTTCTTTCTTCGACTATTGGCAGGAATAAAAACTTGATTCCCGGTGAGGTGATTTCGGCCATCATCAACGGAACAGAAGAATTGTTGGCCGAACTTAGAGAGATGGGTATTTCCATTTATTCAACAGGAGGAGAAACGGCTGATGTGGGTGATTTGGTTCGTACTATCATTGTTGATTCCACAGTGACATGTCGTATGAAACGATCTGATGTGATTGATAATAAAAATATTGAGGCCGGTGATGTGATCGTTGCACTGTCTTCGTCGGGTAGGGCTTCCTACGAAAAAGAATACAATGGAGGAATGGGGAGTAATGGACTTACTTCTGCTCGTCATGATGTATTTGCCCATTATTTGGCAGACAAATACCCCGAAAGTTATGACCCCACTGTGCCTTCTGATTTGGTATATGCAGGGGGGTTAAAGCTAACCGATGCGGTAGATGGGGTTGATATGGATGCTGGTAAACTAGTGCTTTCTGCGACCAGAACTTATGCGCCGGTTATTAAAAGTATGTTGGATAAATATCGTTCTCAAATACATGGGATGGTACACTGTTCGGGAGGTGCGCAAACAAAAGTACTGCACTTTGTGGATCAGTTACATGTGATCAAGGATAACTTGTTTCCGGTTCCTCCTTTATTTAGAACCATACAAGAGCAGTCTGGTACGCCCTGGGATGAGATGTATAAGGTGTTTAATATGGGGCATCGCATGGAGTTGTATGTGCCGGAAGAAATTGCTGCTGATTTGATTCAGATAAGTAAGTCGTTTAATATTGATGCCCAGATTGTTGGACGATGTGAAGCAAGTGAAGTAAAAGAATTAACCATCCAAAGTGAGTACGGAACTTTTAAATATTAGAATGGATTGGCTTGTGATGAATGGCTAGGGGTAATTTAATTTAGAGGCAAGTAAATGTATTATATGATAATTTCAGGTTTTATATAAGTTCTAATGAAATCATGGTGAAAGAGTCTAATGTCTCTTAATTCTTATCTAAAAATCTAAATAAAAAAGAATGAGTAAAAGTAAATTGTTAGAAATGTTGGGTGGCGTAGTTATTCGTTTTCAGGAAGTATCTGAACAAATAACAGATCCAGAAGTGATTGCTGATACCAAACGATATATAAAGCTGAACAAGGAATATAAAGAGTTGGAACGCGTGGCCAGAGCCCACGACGAATATAAAACAACACTGGAAAATATTGCAGAGGCCAGAGAGATACTGAAAGTGGAGGATGATGCAGAGATGAAGGAGATGGCTAAGATGGAATTGGATGAGCTGGAGGCTAAACTTCCTGGAATGGAAGAAGAAATTAAGCTCTTGCTGATACCTGCCGACCCGGAGGATGGTAAAAACTGTGTGGTGGAACTGCGTGCAGGAACAGGAGGGGATGAGGCAAGTATTTTTGCAGGTGACCTTTTTCGTATGTATACAAAATTTTGCGAAAAACAAGGCTGGAAAGTGGATGTTACACACCAAAGTGAAGGAACATCAGGAGGCTTTAAGGAAGTTGTTTTTAATGTGAGTGGAGATGGTGTTTACGGCATCTTGAAATATGAATCGGGGGTGCATCGTGTACAACGAGTACCACAAACGGAGACGCAGGGAAGGGTGCATACTTCGGCTGCTTCTGTTGCGGTATTGCCTGAAGCAGAAGAGTTTGATATTGATTTACGGACAGAGGACATTCGTAAGGATACTTATTGTTCTTCAGGACCTGGTGGACAATCGGTGAATACTACTTATTCAGCCATTCGGTTGACACATATTCCTTCTGGTATAGTGGTGACTTGTCAGGATCAAAAATCTCAGCTAAAGAACTTGGATAAAGCGATGGTCGAGTTAAGAACCCGGCTGTATAACTTAGAATACCAAAAATACCTGGACGTCATCTCTTCAAAACGGAAGACCTTGGTTTCGACAGGTGACCGCTCTGCTAAAATTAGAACCTATAATTATCCACAGGGAAGGGTTACCGATCACCGTGTTAACTTTACAATGTATAATTTGCCTGCTGTTATGGATGGAGATATCCAAGGTATTATTGATAAGCTAATTGTTGAAGAGAATGCGGAGAGACTAAAAGCGAGTGAGTTATAAAAGTAATAACAGCATTTGTTGATATACTTTGATGACCTTGCATATATTAATATGTATATGCAAATTAGGCATTTTTAAATATATTTTATCATGACTTCTCAAGAACTATTCGAAAACATAAAAAAGAAAGGGAGTTTTTTATGTGTTGGTTTAGATACCGATATCAATAAGATTCCTCGTTTTCTGTTAGAAACAACGGATCCTTTGTTTGCATTTAACAAAGAAATTATAGATGCCACACATAAATATACTGTGGCCTATAAACCTAATTTGGCTTTTTATGAAAGTATGGGTGTTTCAGGATGGAACAGTTTGGAGAAAACTGTTAATTATATTCGTTATAATTATCCAGACATCTTTATTATTGCCGATGCTAAACGTGGTGATATTGGAAATACTTCTAATATGTACGCAAAAGCTTTCTTTGATACCATGGATTTTGACTCTGTAACGGTTGCTCCATATATGGGTGAGGATTCTGTGAAACCGTTTATGACATATGTGGATAAGTGGGTTATTCTTCTGGCATTGACTTCTAATAAAGGAGCGGCTGATTTTCAATATGTAACTGAGAATAATGAAAAACTATTCGAAAAAGTTATACGAAAGTCAAAGCAGTGGGGTACGGAAGACAACCTGATGTATGTGGTTGGTGCCACGAAGTCTGAAAAATTAAAGGAAATAAGAGATATTATTCCAGATCACTTTTTGTTGGTTCCGGGAGTGGGCGCTCAAGGGGGTAGTCTCAAAGAGGTGGCTCAAAATGGATTGAATAAGAAATGTGGTTTGTTGGTTAATTCTTCGCGTGGTATCATCTATGCCAGTGCTGAAAATGATTTTGCAGAAAAGGCCGGTCTTGCAGCCCGAGAAATACAACAAGAGATGAATAAGCTTTTAGTGGATAAAGGCTTGGTATAATATTGTAATTTATAAAATGTAAAAAGACAGTTTTGTGGAGAGAACTGTCTTTTTTTTGAGTTATGTTTAGAGGTGTAAATAAGCCGAAATTAATCCGTTATATCTTTGGATTAATGATGATGGGGCTGATGGTTGGTGTCTCGGAAAGGCTTGGAGAGAAGGAAATTATTTTTCCCGAAATAGCGGCGTTAATACTCGGATTGTGGATTATTGATAAGAAAGTTTGGGTTATAAGTAGACCTATGGTGGTGTTGCTGATGACAGTAAGCGCACTCTTTGGTGTTTTTCTTGTGCGTTATTCTCCTTTTCCTATGCTTGCAAATATTGCCATCTCCTTTGCCTTCACCTCCTTTTGTCTCTCTGTCAGTCGAACTACCTTGATTCCTATTATTTCTGCATCAATGTTACCCGTTTTGTTGAGTACGCATTCTTGGGTTTATCCACTGTCTGTTTTTGCAATGAGCCTTATATTGGTTTGTGTGCAGTGGTTTTTTGTGAAAACAGGATTGCATAAGCATGTGCATTTTGATGCAGAATTACATCCATATCAGCGAGCCCCATGGCATTGGGTGAAATTGCTTGTGGGGTTGATGTTCATCGCTTTTATTCCTGTGTATACTGGTAAAATGTACTTTATCGTGCCGCCACTTGTGGTAACGTTTGTAGAGTTTAGTTCATCTTCTGCTGGATTTCATAACCGTCCGCGACATATTTTCTTTGTTCTGGTCATTTCAGCTATACTAGGGTCTTTTTTTCAATATGTATTTCATATGTTATTAGGTGTGTCGGAAGTGATTACGGTACTGTTACTTTTTGTTTGTCAATTCGTTTTTATTGAAACCATTGGTAAACCTTTCGCTCCAGCCTGTGCTGTTGCACTTATTCCCATGATTATTCCAGATCAGAATGTACTTGCCTATCCCTTTCAGGTGACAGGTGGGGCCGCACTTTTTCTGATGATGGCAGTGGTCTTTTCTAAACCTAAATTTACAGCTATACTCCAAAATATTAAAAAGATCTAAGTTGATATTATGAATTTATTTTGATTAATTGGCAAAAATGAGATCATAAAAAGATATATACGGTAGAATAAATATTTATTTATAGTAGAATGTGTTGTGCTTTTATATTTATATTTTTGTTTTTTGCCAAATAGCAGATTGTGGCTGGCTGAAATATAATTTTATTTAGAAATGAAGAATTTACCAATCTTATTATTTTTGATGATTACATCTAGGGTGTTGGGGCAACCCGCTGATGTAAATAGTACTTTCCCAGATGTTAAGCAAGCTATTCAAGAGCATAATAATTCTTTTTATGCGGAACACGCTACTTCCTATATTTATACTGATGAAAGTGGTGTAGAATGGCCATACCGTTTGTTTTTACCTCCAGATTATGATCCTAAGAATGAATATCCGTTGTTGCTTTCTTTTCATGGAGCTGGGTCGAGAGGGGCTGATAATTTAAAACAATTACGACCTTGGATTGCTGGATGGATGGACGAACAAGTTCAAAAGGAACACCCTTGTATTATTCTGATGCCGCAGTGTCCTAGCAAACAGCAATGGGTGAATGTCCCTTGGAAAGAGGGTTCCTATGTTTTTAAAGATATTGCACCGAGTAGGCCTATGAAGCTGGTGAAGAAAATTTTTGACAAGGTAGTTGAGGAAAATTCGGTGGATAAAAATCGTATTTATGTGATGGGAGCTTCAATGGGAGGCTACGGTACTTGGTACTTTCTGATGCGTTATCGCAAATTGATTGCAGCGGCTGTGCCCATCTGTGGAGGCGGTGATCCGTCGATGGCGAAAAAAATTAGACATATTCCCATATGGGCTTTTCATGGAGATAAAGATCCAGTTGTACCCCTCTCCGGTTCAACAGATATGATTTCAGCATTGCAAAGTTTTAAGGATAATAATGCCCGTATTACCATCTACCCGGGAGTTGGACATAATGCTTATGAACTGGCATGGAATGACCCAGCATTAGTTCGTTGGGTTTTTAGTCAGGAAAAAGGACATTAAATTTCATTGAGCTTTGAAATGTTTTGTCGCATATTTTTAGCGGCAAGATCGTAGCTTATTACCAAGTGTTTTTATATACGCCGAGATAAACTGTAGAAAATATGATTAGAAGTATAGTGGTAATATTATTTGTACTGTTGTTGTGTCTCCCAAACAATATGGTGTCGCAGGAGATCAAAGAAGAGCTGGATATGCAACGATTCATTCAGCCCTTAAGTCAAGCGGGAATCTTTCGCGATTCGAATTATTATAATTGGGGAGGTTCCATCATTAAAGATAATGAGGGACTTTACCACTTGTTTTATTCTCGTTGGAAAAGAGAGAATACCTTTGCCGGTTGGTTAACTTCTTCTGAAATAGCTCATGCAGTATCTTATCATGCTACCGGCCCCTGGGAATATAAAGAAACTGTTTTAAGGGGTAGAGGAAATGGTTACTGGGATGGGATTACGGCTCATAACCCAAAGATAAAATATTTTGAGGGTAAATATTACCTCTATTATATTGCTACTAATGGGGGCGATAAAGAATACACAAATGAAGATTTATACATTAGCAAAACGAAGGGCTTAGATACGAATGTTAAAAATATATTACGGGCTAATCAGAGAACAGGAGTTGCCGTTTCTAATTCTCTTAATGGCCCTTGGACGAGAAGGGATGCGCCACTAATTGAACCCTCAGGGCCTATTACGACCTTAACAGTAAACCCTGCTATTGCAAAAGGAAAAGATGGTAGTTATTATCTCATTGTTAAAGGTGATAAGCCCAATGAAAAGAGATTTATACGTAACCAGGCTATTGCTATCTCAAAAACACCAGAGGGACCATTTGTAATGCAAGCGAATCCGGTTATTGGAGACCTAGATACAGAAGATGTATCCATGTGGTATTCTGAAAGAGATAGTAGGTTTTATGCCGTCTTTCATGCACACACTTTTATTGGTTTAATGGTGTCGGAAGATGGATTAAATTGGAGGAAAGCAAAAAAATATAAAATAACAGATAAAAAGATACGGATGGAGGATGGTTCCATGTTTATTCCCGGCCGCATGGAACGGCCTTTTATTTATATAGAGAACGGAGAGCCCAATGTGCTTTGCCTGGCCATTAAAAAAGGTGACGACTCTTATACTGTTTTTCTCTCTTTGTTTGATGAGAAATAGTTGTATGATATTTGGGGGAACGATTTAGTAATTAATGATTGGTATCAATACGATGGTTTATTTATGCGAATGGATGTAATTCTGATTATCGTCCTTTAAATAAAATAGCCCATGGTTTTATTTCATAGATAGTTGTGTGTTTAGTTTTGGTGAGTTCCATATAGCCATTGAAGGAAAATAAATGATGATTTGCTTGAAAAAAATCCCATACGTAGTTTAATATAGGTTAATTTTAAATCAGCCAGTAAAGAATGACAGTTAATAAAATCGGAAAAAATCGAATCGAAGTTATTGATAGCCTTAGAGGATTTGCTATTATGGGAATAATGCTTCTGCATAGCATCGAGCATTTTAATTTTTATGTATTCCCCAATCCGGAAACACAGCCGGATTGGTTAAATAGTATAGATTCTAAAGTTTGGGATAGTCTGTTTTTTATGTTCTCGGGGAAAGGTTATGCCATATTTGCTGTCCTGTTTGGATTTACGTTTAGTCTTATGATGCGTAAACAGAGAAAGAAAAAGATTGATTTTGGTTATCGCTTTTTGTGGCGAATGGTTTTATTAGCGGGGTTTGCAGTAGTCAATGGAATGTTCTTTCCTGGTGAAGTGTTAATGATGTATGCAATATTAGGTCTGTCATTATTTTTTGTAAGGAATTTAAAAACACAGCTCATATTAATAGTCTCTGCGCTTTTTCTTATGCAGCCAATTGAATGGTTCCACTATATTCGCTTCGCTATGGATAATACTTATGTGGCTCCGGCTTTAGGAACAGGTAAGTACTGGAATTTGTTAAAGGAAGGACAGCTTAGTAATTCGATAATTGATTTAATTACAGTAAATACCTTATACGGACATAAAGCATCTTTATTATGGGCTTTAAGTGTAGGTCGTATGACTCAAACAATAGGCTTGTTCGCCTTGGGGTATTGGTTAGGTATTAAACAATTATTCTCTGATTTAACCGCGAATACTAAGTTCTGGAAACGTGTTTTAATTGTTTCGATTGTAACTTTTATTCCATTGTATGTTTTGAAGGTGTACATCAAAGATATCTTTGAATTAAAGATATATATGCGAACCATTGGTGTTATAATTAAAATGTATGGGAACTTGGCATTCTCTCTTGCAATGATTGCTTCTTTTTATCTACTGTATAAAACTAAAGTGTTTAGACGGATTGCTGGAGGATTACAGTATTGCGGTCGAATGAGTTTAACAGCTTATATGATGCAATCGATCATTGGAGGCTTTGTTTTTTACGGATATGGCCTGGGAATAGGTCCGAGTGTAAGTCATACAGTTAGTTTATGCGTCGGAATTGTACTGTTTTCTTTTCAATATTATTTTTGTAAATTCTGGATTAGAAAATTTAAACAAGGACCTCTTGAAATGCTTTGGCATAAGTTAACTTGGATAAGGAGTAATTAAGGATCGTTGACTTTGTAACTCCTATATGAGTTGCAAAGTCTAACAAATAAGAAGGGTAATTTATCTAAGTATAGGTGGTTGTATATTAATAAGATGGTTTTTGTTTGTACTAATTGGATTTAATATAAATTAAAGAGTGTGTTGTTTATATTGGTTTATAATAATACTTTTAGCAAATTATTTTTTTAAATCATAAACTAACTTAAAAATGAAAAAAGTATTGATTCTTTTTGCATTAATTCTTGGAATTTCTGCGGTAACTACTACAGCTAGTGCGTCTTACAAAATTAATGATTCTGCTATCGAGAGCCTTTTTAACAAGGCAGAGGTAGGAACTATGAGTGTTATGTTTAATGGATTAGACGATGCAGCAAGTGCATCAAAAACTACTGTTAAAGAAAAGAGCGCAACTGCAGCGTTAATTATAGACTTCTTTTTAGGAGGTTTAGGCATTCATCGTTTTTATTTAGGGACTAAAGTAATGACCGGATTAGGTTATATTTTAACATGTGGAGGTATTTTTGGATTAGTGCCACTAGTTGACTTAATTGTTATTGCTGTTAATTTTGATGACATTTCACAATACGTTGATAATCCGAAATTCTTTATGTGGTAAACTTACTGCAACGTAAACTTTTTTTAGCAGGCTGTTTAAACAGCCTGCTTTTAGTTTAAACCACTTTTTTTATGATTAAAGCAATATTTTTTATTGTATTTATTATATTTTGTGATCTAACGATTGGGCAAAATTACAATAACCAAATTTCAGTTGATGTAAAATACCAAGCATTAAAAAAAGGTAAGCTTTTTACGATTGAGAATACCACATTTTATGATGGAAGAAAAGAAGATGTAATTTGTTATTACCATACACCAACAGAATTTTATAAGTCCATTAATGCCAAAGGTGAAATTACAATTTATATGCCCCGAGAGAATACCGTTTCTTTCACACATAATTCGCATTACTCAAGTAAAAATGAGTTAATTTATTATTTTGTATCTAACAAAACAGAGGATTTAGGCTTGAGAAATGAAGGTTTTACCATAAAGGATTCAAAATATGAAGGTAACAACCTAATTGTAACATGGGAATCTCCGGTTACTATTACTACGGTTAAGGAGGTAGATATTGTTTATGAAAATATGGTGCCTATATACAGTGAATACCGGGATATAAAAGATAAAGTGATAAAGAAGACTTACTATTATGAATATTATCTAGGTAGTTTTTTTAGCTTACCTCAAAAAATTACGGAAATATCCTATACTTCAGAAAATGATTCAGTCATAAAAAGAACCAGTATCTCAAACATTAAACTTGGGAGTGCAGTTGATGAAAGAAAATTTAAATTTGACATACCTGCAGATGCAACTTATATCGATTAGAAGACTTATGGTTATTGGCTTATTTCTTTTGTTAGCGGATATATTATATGCGCAGGACATTAGTAAAATTAGCCTTGATTACAAAGATGATATTGAGATGGTGAGTGCACAATTAAATGCCGAGCTTTATAATTCTCAAAACGTATATTCACGGAGAAGGGAGTTTTATCTCCAAGGAGAACCTCTTAAGAAGAAACTTAATCCACTTAATTGGGTATTTGGATCGCTATTATTTGCGTATCAGAGCGGATTATCAATACAATTTTCAGCTGACTGTTTATACTCACCGTCTTGTTCTAACTTTTGTAAAGATTGTCTGAAAGAACATGGTTTAGTCAAGGGATTATTACTCACTTCAGATAGACTTAGTAGGTGCAATAGGATCGCGCAGTCGGACTTACATCCTTTAAAATTTGATGAAAACAAAAAAAGATTTGTTGATACTGCTGAAGAGTATAAATAAAGGCAAACCATTAAATATGAAAGTAATTACTTTATTTTGTGTTTTTCTTTTTATTCATGTCTTGGGGTATTCTCAAGTGAGTAAAGAATTACCTTTTATTGAATATTTAATTGCAAAGGAAGAATATGATGCTGCAATTACATTGCTTCATTCTTATTCTTTGAGTAAAGAAACACAAAGCCAAGGTTTGGTAGATTCAATTAATTATTTGAAGGGATGGAGTTTGTACTCCTTAAAGCAATTGGATGAATCTGTTAAATATTTAAAGCAAGTGAGTTCGGATTCCTATTTTTATTCAAAATCTCAACTTTTTGCTTCTTATAATAGAGCGCACTTAAAGGATTATACAGATGCTATGGATGTGCTGGATTGTTTTATACCTAAGGATAAACAAGATTCCATTATCAGGAATTATATGAAAAGTGGAATCTTCTTGTTAAATAGGGATTTTGCAAATTATTCACTTTACCAAAATAAATTGGATAAACAGTTTTATGGAATAAAGAAGGAAAATCTACTTATTAATTCAATTGCCAATGAATTAGCTACTCATAAAACGAAATCGACAACAGTTGCAGCTATTTTGTCCTCTATAATACCTGGAAGCGGTAAAATTTATCTCGGGAAAACGGGGCAGGGAATTTCTTCCTTATTGATAGTAACAGGCTTAGGTCTAGTTACAGCCGAAAATTTTAGTAAGCGTGGCCCAGAAAAATTTTCTTCTATTCTTTTTGCTTCTGCCTTTACTACTTTTTATATAGGCAACATATATGGAACCATTAAACTTTCTA
This sequence comes from Saccharicrinis fermentans DSM 9555 = JCM 21142, assembly GCF_000517085.1. Taxonomy (NCBI): domain Bacteria; kingdom Pseudomonadati; phylum Bacteroidota; class Bacteroidia; order Marinilabiliales; family Marinilabiliaceae; genus Saccharicrinis; species Saccharicrinis fermentans. Next base: position 398,754 of record NZ_KI912107.1, read on the forward strand.
AAATTTCAAACAAAGAGTATAATTCTTATGAAGATGCAAAAATCTTGTTTAATATTCATATTCCTTTGCGTAACCTTTATAATTAACTCGCAAAATCACAATTATTCATTAGAATATTGCTGGAAATTATTATCTGAAAATAAACATACTGAGTGTGTTATAGAATGCGAGCGTGTTTTGTTTTATTCTGGATCTCCTGAGGATCAAAAGAATGCTTTGTTTATCAAGGGTCTATCTTTAAAACAACAACTTGATTTTAATAAGGCGGCTGATACATTTAATCAGATAAGGATTACTTCCAGCGAAAGCACTTTCTTTAACGAAAAGTTTTATGAGCAATCATTATGTAATTATCTGGCAGGTGATTTTGAAAATGCGTTGACGAATATCAATCAGTATGAATATCTATCGCATGGAGATACTATACCAAACGAGATATTATTGGTTAAAATACTTTCTTTAAATAGTTTATTTCATTTTGAAGATGCAAAAAATGCTACTCTGGCATTGATTACTAATAATAATCTCAATAGTGAATTGATAAATAGTACAGAAAATTTATTCAGAAGAAAAAACTGTCCTAGAAAGAAAAATCCTGAAAAAGCTAAAAATTTATCGATGATTGTGCCAGGGTTAGGGCATATTTATGCTGGCAGGTGGGTGGAAGGAGGTATAAGTTTTGTATTAAACGCCGGAGCACTATCTTTTGGCTTATATAACATATATATAGAGTATTATTTTACAGGCTATGTTATCGGTTTTACTTTACTTAATAAATTTCATTCAGGGGGTATGAAGCGTTCTTATATACTTGCGGAAACAAAAAACAAAAGAAATATAGTCAACTTTAACCAACATTTTTTAGAGTTGTGGAGGCAAATTGCGCACGCGGATTAATAGGGGGAATATGATTGGCATTCTCTCTTGCAATGATTGCTTCTTTTTATCTACTGTATAAAACTAAAGTGTTTAGACGGATTGCTGGAGGATTACAGTATTGCGGTCGAATGAGTTTAACAGCTTATATGATGCAATCGATCATTGGAGGCTTTGTTTTTTACGGATATGGCCTGGGAATAGGTCCGAGTGTAAGTCATACAGTTAGTTTATGCGTCGGAATTGTACTGTTTTCTTTTCAATATTATTTTTGTAAATTCTGGATTAGAAAATTTAAACAAGGACCTCTTGAAATGCTTTGGCATAAGTTAACTTGGATAAGGACAATTACTTTAGGCTAGTGATGTGATTCAACTCTATTCATAAACGGTGGTCATATGAAATTCCATGGAAATGGATTTACACTCAAGGGGATGATTCGTTTCGGAGAGTTCCATATGGCCTTTGAACGATAAAGGCCATATGAATCTAAGACGCAAATAAAAATTATCTCTGCATGAAATCAATATTTCTTACTTTTCCAATAATTTTGTAGGCTTGAAATCAAATACTTAGATAGTTTGGGGATCTTATAATATAGTCCGCTGGTACATAATAACTTTCATGATTCGCCCATTTATGTTTAATATGGCTTTATAACTATTTAGGGAGGATAATAAAGTTATAATACCATATAGCTGTTTGAAATTGTAACTTTACATAAACAAATCCGTTTACAGATTAGTTATGGTATTTTCTGCTGTAATCTTATCTTTAATTTATCAATTTATTTTGTTCAACACAAACATAATTACATTTGAAAATGAGGAAACTCTACGTAAAACATTTTATAGCATTAAGTTTTATTTTCACATGGTTTGAATCATATGCACAAGTTCCAAATATGGTGCTTAACCCTAGTTTTGAGGTGTGTGAAAAATGTCCTGAAGGTTACACTTTTATGAACAATTCACATGTTTTAATTCCTAACTGGACATATCCTACGGCAACAACACCCGATTATTTCAATGAGTGCGGTTTGGGAGAAGTAAAAGTACCCGATAATTTTGCGGGATACAGCAAGGCTAAATCAGGTAAAGGTTATGTAGGAGCCATTTTAAGTGGTAGTAATCGTAATTTTAGAGAATACATTCAAGGTACGTTAGACAGTCCTATGATTGAAGGTCAAAAATATTGCGTTTCGTTTTGGTACAAATTAGCGTCCGGAAGTAAATTTGCTGTTGATCAGTTGAGCATACATTTTACGACTGCGAAAATACTGAATGATAATAGTACATTTTTAAACTTAACAGCCGATTTAACGAACAAGGAAGGTTTATTTTTAGACAATACAGAAGAATGGGCTCAGTTTTGTCAAGTATATACAGCTAAAGGAGGTGAGCAATGCTTTGTTGTGGGAAACTTTAATAATTATGACAATACAAATTATGTAGTTACTGGTCGTGATACAAAAAATAAAAAAGGCAAGTCATATGCATATTACTTTTTTGACGATTTTGAGATTCGTCCGTTAGTTGATTGTAATATGTGTGCATGTGTTCCTAAAGGACTAAAAACCGTGGTGATTGATTCTTCTTATACAGGAGGTCAAAATCCCGTTACAGGTCATATTGATAGAATAATAAATGATGGTACCATTAGCATAGGGATATCTGGTGGAGAGCCTCCTTATAGGATAGAATGGAGCAACGGAACAATTAATGCAAAAAAAATTCAGAACCTAAAAGCGGGTTCATATACTTACTATGTAAGTGATAAAAACAATTGCCACTCTGAGGGTACTGTTGTTTTTAAAGAGCCCGTATTGACTAAAGATGCTTTTACCGAGAGATTAAGAAATATTGAGGAAGGAGGTGCGCTCATTTTAAATAATATTTTCTTTGAAACTGCTAAAAGCACCCTTTTACCAACTTCATTTGAAGAACTTGATAAAGTAGTCAATTTTTTAAAAGAAGGAACAGTTAGCTTGATTGAAATTAGTGGCCATACTGATAATGTGGGTTCTGATAAATTAAATCAAAGTTTAAGTCAACGGCGAGCAAATTCTGTAGTTAAGTACCTTGTTAGTAAAGGGGTCAGTGCTGAAAGAATAAAAGGTGTTGGATATGGAGAATCTAAGTTTATAGATACCAATAAAACCGAAGTTGGACGATCAAAGAATCGTCGTGTGGAATTTTCAGTACTCAAAAAATAAGCTCTTCATTATGCATTCAAAAAAAATAAATATACTAATCCTGTCATTGCTAATTTCATTTATTAGTATGGCACAGAGTCCCAAACGAATATTTACTAATAACTTATTCAAAGGCATGGAGGCCAGAACAAAAGCCGATATTGATAATGAACTTGATAAGGCTAAAGTAAATTTCGAGAAAGCCTTAGTAAAAGAACCTGAATCAGCCTTGGCTAATTTAGGACTAGCTATGGTCTACTCATATGATAAATATTCTAATAAAGACTATACAAAAGCGTTGGTACACTATAATAAAGCCTATACAGTGCAATCACAGTTTACAGGCGGAGATATAGCTATTATAAATGATTTGGTTTTAAAGCAGGATAGAACACGAAGAAGTAGGCCTTTAAGTAGCAATATGGATTGGTTGCATCAGCAGGTAGAAGATAAGCTGATTAAATATATACGAGAAGAAAATAATACCGATTATGCCCAGCGTTTTTTAAAAGAATTCCCTGATTCTAAATACTATGCCAATGTTTCGCATATTTTGAATTATCTAAAGTTTCGTGAAGCAGAGAATGAAAATACGGTTGCAGCATTTAATCAATTTTTAAAGAATTATCCTGAATCGGCTCAAGTTGATATCGCAAAAAAGATGCGCAATGAGTTAGCTTATAAACTGGCTATAAGTGAAGGATCATTAAATAGTTATCGAAATTTTGTTACGAAATACCCTGAGGCTGCTCAAGTTGAAGAGGTTAAGAAATTGATGGAAACAATGGCTTTTCAAGAAGCATCCGATAAACATACACTTGAAGCTATTGAGCGTTTTATAGCAGACTTTCCTAATTCATCAAAATTATCAAAAGCAAAAGCGTTAAAACAGCAATTGCTTTTTGAATGGGCTAAAAGGGTAAATACTTTAGAGGCTTATAACAAGTTTGTGTCTTCATGTCCCGAGGGTATTCATTATATTGATATTTTTAATTTGAAGGCTAGTGCATTAGCAGAACAAATAGTTAAAGAATTTCCTGCGGAAAATTACAAGTTTGTAAAAGGATTCGATAACCAACAGTTTAATGATTTTGGTGGAGGAATTGCTCAACGTCCCAATGGAGAACTTGTGGTAGCTGCTTCGTCGCGAAAAGCCGAGGGAACAATGTATGATTCTTGGCTTTTAGGCCTAGATGCGAGTGGAAAGATGATTTGGAATATATCTTTAGGAAATCGTTTTGATGATATTGTAAATAAAGTTAGCATAAGTGCGCAGAACGAAATTTACGTTGCGGGTGTTACTGGTGCCATAATTGATAGTTTAAAAGGCCAAGGCTGGCTTTATAAGTTGGATGCCAATGGTGACAATATCTTTAATCAAAGAATTGATATTGATGAAGTACTTGATTTTGTTGTTTATCCCGATAATAAAATTTTAATTGCTGGCTATAGCAAAGATTCAAAAGAGTCAACTTTTACGCCTAATTTAGTAAAACTTAATGCCAATGGTAAAAAGTTGTGGTCTCGAGCATATTCAAGCAAGGGTAAGGTTTATAGTTTGGCTAATGATGCGTCAGGTATTACTTATGCAGCTGCTGGAAATTGGATATTTGCGATTAATCAAGAAGGTTATTTAAAATGGGATATTTTATTGGACCAAAGCATAAAATATACCGCTGTAGATATGAATGCGAACAATAAACTAGTTTTTGCTGGTCTAAATGCTACAGGTGTTTTTGCAAGTGCTTATAATATAGATGGGGAAAAGATTTGGGAGTCTCCTATTGGTATTTCTGAAAATGGGAATATAGAACAAATTATATCTTTACCTGATCATAGTTTTGTTTTGGCAGGAACATTTAATAACAAAATAAAAGTGGTACATATGGATGAAGCTGGAGGTATTAAATCAGAAAAGGAATTTTGTTTGCCGCAAGGGATTAAACTAAACGATTTAACAGCTACTGATGATAATTTTGTAGCAATTAGCGCTACAAGATTAACTGGAAAAGGTGATTTAATTGTATTTAAAATGGGTTTGTAATAGACAGTAAACTTGACAAAAGTAATGGTAAGAGAGTAAAAATACTGGAAGGAAACATTTGTTGGAGCTAGGTATATATTTTGGAATATAGAAACCTGAGCTGATATTGGAAGAAGTGCAAGATTCTGTTTCACTTTGGAACTCATTCACTAACGTGTGTGGTGTGTCTCAAATGGCTATTGTAAGCATTCAAAAGGGAATAGATGGAGTGAATAATTAATAAAGGATATTAAAAAAGGTACCGGATAGCGTTTTAATTAGCTTAATTATACGAATGACATTACGTATGTATTAGTTAGTCTTTGCAAGAAATTCCAAATACTGTGTTATTCTCATTTTTGAAACAGTCATTTACAATCAGTAAACTCCTTGGTTTCAAAAATATCGAAAGCCTTGTCTTTGAAGCTTTCTTATCAAAGACAGAAAAAAACAGTCGTTTTCTTGCAGCCACTAGTTATATCAAACTAAAGTAAGAAATAAGAGCAATGGATAATATCGTTTTTATAGATACCGAAGTAGATGTTAAAAGTAAAAAGATACTTGCTGTTGGAGGTATTAATGGAAGTGGATTAACTTTGCACTCGAGGTCTATTACGGAATTGCTTAATTTTATAAAGAATAAGAAGTATGTATGTGGTCATAACATCATTCATCATGACTTGCCATATGTAGAGAAAGCGATTAATCAGAATTTGACTGGAATGAACGCTATTGACACATTATTCTTATCACCTTTATTATTTCCTACTAAACCTTACCATGCTTTATTGAAGGATGATAAACTACAGACTGATGAGTTAAATAATCCCTTAAACGATGCAACTAAAGCTAAAGATCTATTTTATGATGAAATATCGGCATTTCATGATATGGATGATGACCTAAAACAGATTTATTATGCGCTACTTGCTGATAAAAAGGAGTTTGAGTCATTTTTTGATTTTGTAGGTTATTCAATTTTGGGTGATGATATATTCAGTCTGATCAACAAACGATTTGCAGAATCCATTTGTCAAGAAGTAGATTTAGAGAAACTGGTACTTCAAACACCAATAGAGTTAGCTTATTGTTTGGCTTTAATAAATACGAATAGTAGATACTCAATAACACCTCCTTGGGTAATTAAGAATTATCCTGAGGTAGAAAGAGTCATGTTTTTGCTCAGAAATAATCCATGTTTGGAAGGGTGTGGATATTGTAATAAGGCCTTAGATGCTAAAGATGGATTAAAGAAATATTTTGGATTTGACTCATATAGAACTTATGGCGGTAAAGCGTTGCAAGAGCAAGCTGTTAATGCTGCCATTAACAATAAGTCTATCCTGGCTGTATTTCCTACAGGAGGTGGTAAGTCAATAACTTTTCAAGTGCCAGCACTGATGAGTGGAGAAAGTGTAAAGGGATTAACGGTTGTTATTTCACCTCTTCAGTCTTTAATGAAAGACCAGGTTGATAACCTGGAAAGTTCAAATATTACGGAAGCTGTTACAATAAATGGATTACTTGATCCTATAGAAAGGGCAAAATCTTTCGAAAGAGTAGAAAGTGGATCTGCTTCAATTTTATATATTTCACCAGAGTCGCTTCGTTCAAGGTCAATTGAACGTTTGTTACTTGGAAGAAATATAGTGCGATTTGTAATTGACGAAGCGCATTGTTTTTCTTCATGGGGACAGGATTTTAGGGTTGATTATCTTTATATTGGGGAATTTATAAAGTCATTGCAAGAAAAGAAAAATCTTGAAAATGGCATTCCGGTTTCGTGTTTTACTGCAACGGCAAAACAAAATGTAATCCAGGATATAAAGGATTATTTTCTGGAAAAATTATCGCTAAGATTAGAAACTTTTAGCTCCAAAGCATCTCGAACAAATCTAAGTTATAAGGTAATCCCAAAAGAAGATGAAGAGGACAAATATGATACATTACGCAATTTAATTGATGGAAAAAACTGCCCTACCATTATCTATGTATCCCGAACGCGGAGGGCTTATCAAATTGCCCAAAGATTATCGGATGACGGGTATTTGGCAAAGCCATACCATGGAAAAATGGACAAGCAAGAGAAATCTGAAAACCAGGATGCGTTTATTCGTGGTGATGTTGATGTGATGGTTGCCACATCAGCTTTTGGAATGGGAGTTGATAAAAAGGATGTGGGGATGGTAATTCATTATGAATTGTCTGATTCTTTGGAAAATTATGTACAGGAAGCTGGCCGGGCAGGTAGGGATGAGAATATAACTGCTGATTGTTATGTCCTATTCAATGAGGAAGATTTGAGTAAGCATTTTATATTGCTCAATCAGACTAAGTTGAATATTAAAGAAATTCAACAAATTTGGAAAGCTATAAAAGACATTACCAGGTTTAGGCTAAATGTTTCTAATTCTGCTTTAGAAATTGCAAGAAAGGCCGGGTGGGATGATAATGTAGTGGAAATTGAGACGAGAGTAACCACCGCCATATCTGCGCTGGAAGAAGCAGGCTATTTAAAACGGGGGCAAAATATGCCAAGAATTTTTGCCAATAGTATTCTATCAAAGAATGTCCAGGAAGCTATTGAGAAAATTAATTTGTCTGAAAAGTTTAATGATAGGCAAAAGGAACATGCGGTCAGGGTTATTAAAAAGCTGTTTTCCAGTAAAAGTAGAAAGCAAGCAAGTGATGATGCAGCGGAATCAAGAATCGATTACATATCAGACCACTTAGGTATCGTAAAAGAGGAAGTTATTCATGTGGTTAATTTATTGAGGGAGGAAAAAATACTTGCCGATACAAAGGACTTGACAGCTTTTATTAAGCGTGGAGAAAACAAAAACCGATCGTTGAGCATCGTTAATTCTATTAGCCGAATAGAGCAGTTTTTGGTAACTCAATTTGAAGAGCAGGAAAAGTCATTTCATGTCAAAGAGCTAAATGAACTGGCTGAAGAAAGTGGATGTTCTGATGTATCACCCAATAAGATTAAAACTATTATTAATTTCTGGGTGATAAAAAATTGGTTAAAACGCAAGCCTCACGATTATTCGAAGAATCATCTGACAATTTTATCGAACTATTCTGAATCGGAGCTCAAAAAGAAATTAGAAAAACGGCACGTGTTAGCCCGCTTTATTGTTGATTACCTGTATTTGAAGAGTAATGAAAAGCTTTCACTTGGGGATAAAAATAAAGAACAAGTATTGGTAGAGTTCTCTGTACATGAGTTGAAAAGGGAATATGACAATCAAAATGCGTTGTTTAAAATCAATGTTTCATTGGTAGATGTAGAAGATGCGTTGTTTTATTTATCCAGAATGGATGCTATAAAGATTGAAGGTGGTTTTCTTGTAGTATATAATAAGCTTAGTATTGAACGGCTGGAACAGGATAATAAAAAACGGTATAAAGTTGATGACTATAAGAAGTTAAATCAGTTTTATGAAAACAAAGTTCAGCAAATTCATATAGTAGGTGAGTATGCTAAAAAAATGATTCGAGATTATAAGGAAGCCTTACAGTTTGTAGAAGACTATTTTCAACTTAACTATGCGTCATTTCTTAATAAGTACTTTAAGGGGAGTAGAAAGGATGAAATAAAAAGAAATATTACTCCCTTAAAATTCAGGCAGTTATTCGGAGAGCTATCGCCTGCTCAGTTAAGCATCATTAAAGATAATGAGTCGCCTTATATTGCGGTGGCTGCTGGTCCTGGTAGTGGAAAAACAAGAGTGTTGGTTCATAAACTAGCATCCCTACTGTTGATGGAAGATGTTAAACATGAGCAATTGTTAATGGTTACTTTTTCAAGGGCCGCAGCTACTGAGTTTAAAAAACGCTTATTTGAGTTGATTGGGAATGCAGCTGCATTTATTGAAATTAAAACCTTTCATGCCTATTGCTTTGATTTATTGGGAAAGGTTGGTACAATTGAAAAATCGCAAACAATCATTAATAAGACTGTCGAAAAAATCCGTAATAAAGATATTGAACCAAACCGAATCACGAAGACTGTTCTTGTTGTCGATGAAGCGCAGGATATGGATGTTCATGAGTTTGCGCTTATAAAAGCCATAATGGAGTACAATGAAGAGATGCGGGTGATCGCAGTAGGCGATGATGACCAGAATATTTACGAGTTCCGAGGAGCAAGTTCTCGCTATCTGGAACAATTTATTTCAGAACAAAAAGCTAAAAAAGTTGAGTTGATTGAAAACTACAGAAGTAAAGCTAATCTTGTAGAATTCACAAATCATTTTGCTAACAAGATTACTCACCGCCTTAAAGAAACTCCAATCGTTCCGCATACAAATGAGATAGGGCAGCTTAAGTTAATAAAGTACTCATCTCCTAATCTCATTGAGCCGGTTGTTAGCAACATCTTGTCATCTGACCTTATTGGAACAACTTGTGTATTAACGCATACTAATTCTGAAGCCATACAAATCACTGGTCTCTTGATTCATGGAGGTTTACAGGCTAAACTGATTCAAACCAATGAAGGATTTAGCTTATATAATTTAGTTGAAGTACGATATTTTATTGAACAACTTGGCTTTGCAGAGGAAAAGTATACCATTACGGACGAAAATTGGAAAGCAGCAAAGCGTAAACTTTGGAACCATTATAAGGAAAGCTCTAAGATTGATATTTGTATTAACATGATCAAGGATTTTGAATTGAGCAACCCGAAAAAGAAATATCAATCTGATTTTGAAGTTTTTGTGAGGGAATCTAAGCTTGAAGACTTTGTGAGCACAAATGGAGAAACAATTTTTGTATCTACCATTCATAAAGCGAAGGGTAAAGAGTTTGATAATGTGTTTTTAATGCTGAATGGTTTTCATCCAGATAGTGATGAAAAAAGACGTGAGTTATATGTTGCCATGACCAGGGCAAAACAAAAACTGACAATTCACTTAAATGGTAATTACTTGGACGATATTACTTGTCAAAATTTAGAGCGAATAAATAATGACGCACAATATAAGCCTTCGAATTTGTTGGTAATTCAGCTTTCTCATAAGGATATTTGGCTCGATTTTTTTATTCGTCGTCAAAAATTAATTACTAAGCTAAAAAGTGGTGATACGCTAATGGTTAATAATGATGGTTGCTTTGACGAAAAAGGAAACTTTATCCTGAAATTTTCAAACAGGTATAAAGAAATCATAAACAACTACCAGAACAAAGGTTATGTACTCAAAGAATCAATAATAAATTATATAGTGTACTGGAAGAAAGAAGAATTGGAGGATGAAATAAAGGTTGTTTTACCGGAATTGAAGTTTATCAAGGCAGATGTTTAATTGATTGTTTGTGAGTGGGGTTATAAGGTGAATAGCCGCATTTGAGGATTTTTTAGTAAAAGTGTTTTTTGTATTCTATTGAATGTTAGTTTTGTGTGTTTGTATACTGGAAGATGATGCATGGGTAGAACAAGTAATATGGGTTTTGAGTAAAGGAAATGGTGGGGTATATTTTATACTTTAACGAACCATGGTGGCAAAGCTTTTACATATTCATTGACATTATAAGCCCCTGATGTAGTGTGTCACAAAATGATTGCGGTAAAGACAATTACCCTTCACAGTTTCCGGCCAGAGCATATTTAGATAAAGAATGTAGCTACTCAACCAATGAAATAGCCATTAATTGGAATGCACCATTTTGCTATCTGGTTTGGGGATTAAATAAGGAATTGAATAGATAGAACTGAGGTGCTAAAGAGTTGGCTATTACAAAAAAATCCATATCTACAAAAGTACTTTGGGGAGTAGACTCTTAGGATATCTGAAATGAAAGTTATTTATGATCTATATCTTGTGGTGTATTATTCTATAATCTCCAACTCCACCAACTCACAGCTGATTTCTGTGCGACGTACGCCACTTACTTCGAACAATGCATTGAAATATGAAGAATAGTCCGGTAGGTTCTTGTAGAAACCTTTAAGCCATTCTTTATCGGTAAAATTATTTACAACTGCCATGGTGCCAATGTCGTTGTTCGAAACAAAAAATAAAGCCTTCCTTCGGTTTTCGAGTTGCATAAACGATACCATTGCATAATCTTTATTTTGTACGCCTGACTTGAATGCCGGATTATATTCAACTTCCTTATTCTCCTTGTCAACGATAAAACCGTTCAGGTTAGAGTTAACTTTAAACATGGTACTATTTTTCAGGAAAATAGCATCTGATGTATTCATGGTCTTAAACTGACCTATATAGAGTAGGTTATTATCCCTGATTTCATCAATTTCGAAACGACTCTCAAGACGAAGGGAAAAGTTACTTTTATTTTGAAGAAACCATTCAGTAAGCGTCTTTATGGAAAAGGGAGCCATCTTAGAAAATAAGGTATAATCGGCCAGCTTTATTGAATCGTTTGGATGTTCTTGCAGGTAAGATATATAGTCGGCTTCGCTGTTTATGTTTTGTTCTATAGTAGGAATTAACCTTGAACCATATTTATGCCATACAATGGTGTGGTCGGCCATTACGCATAGATTTGTCTTGTTATTGAAAAAGTCATTCCAGCAATAATGTTCATTCTTTATTGCTTTTGAAAAGTGTAATACCAGCGTAAGCATAGTTCCGATGCCCAATATGTAGTATAAATAGGCATTTTTAAAAATACGTTGCTTTAGCTTTGGAGATTCTGGAAGAGGGGTGTTATTCTCCTTGAATACCAATGTGTCACGAATTTTGAACTGTAGATTGTATTGTCCTTTTGAGAGTTGAAAAATGAGTTTGTCTTCTTTCCCTGCTTCTTCATAGTATTCATCTAGTTTTTTACGCAGGTTAAACATATATACCCGTACTTTACTATCATTCTTCTCGGGATTATAATTCTTCTCAAACAGTTCAAAGCCGATTAATGATTCGTTAACATCCACTCCGTTGATTGATTGCTCCACCAGGAATTTAAGTAGTCGTACATTACGGGGTGACTTTTCAAATATCCGATCCCCGCAGATGCGGTTTAAGTATTCGTAGACGATTTCGTTGTTTAGTTGTGTTCTCATCGTCAACAAAAATAGTAAAACTTTCGTTGATGGTAATGCATTAAAAAACAGGGACGAAATGTGAGGTTAATTTGTTTTAACCTTTCTTGTAACCGCTAAATAACCTTGTTTTAGTTGTAATATCTTTTGATCCTTAATGCGAATTGTACTTTTGGATAAACTCGATATAAAAGGAAACGAAAGGATCTCAAAGAACAATGAAACATTATAGGAATAAGAAATTTAAATTTATCTTTTTAGCCTGGCTTTGTATTTTTGGGCTTGTGCTTGTTACAAATGCACAAATCACACTCCTTGGCGATAACGCCCCGCATGCCAATGTCAATGACGGTGACTTTGAGGCGGTACGTGGTTACTGGCGACAATCTAAACAATCACCATGCTGGACTACAAAAAATGTTGAGGGACTGGGAGAATACGGAATGGGTTTGCATAATGGTACGATGTTTAGTAATAACGATTTGGGAATTGCTGAGTCCATTCTATTAAATACTAATCCTGATTATCAAAACCCGAAAGTCGGGGACGTGATGAAATGGAGCTTTGGTGCAGATTTGGAATACATCAGTAATGGAACCATTTCATTAAGTCTGGTGTTTGGAAGACATGAACGAATCGTTGCTGATCGGGTAGAGCTTATTGGCTCTGACAAAGTTGTTGAGCATTTCAGTGGAACGTATACGCTGAATGAAGAGGATGTAAAGGGCGGTCTCCCTTTTGTTAGGGCTACGTTTTATTCGGAAGATGAGATAAAAGTGTTTTTGCACTATGTAAATCTTAGCGTTGTTGATGAAAACATGGCAGGCCCTGAAATCACTGCTGAGGTGCAGAATGAAGGCATTCAATTAAGCTGGAATGATAAAATGGCAGATGAAAACAGTCAATTCTATGTTTATCGTCAGTCTGGCGAGAAAGAAGCTTACATAAAGTTGGTCGAAACTTTTGGAAAAACCTTTTTGGATACGACATTAATGAATGGTGTAGAATATACCTACGTTGTTACACGATTCAATCAAGAGGAGTCAGGCGCGTCCAACAAAGTGAATATTGTAAAAAAGGATAAGGTAGCACCTGCTGCTCCTACCAATTTGATAGCTGAAGAGTATGAGTCGGAGATAAAAGTTTCGTGGACAGAAAGCACGGATCGTGATGTTCAGAGTTATTCTGTTTTTCGCGGGGATGCTAAGGGCAATAACCTGCAGGAAATAGCGCATAACATAACGAATAATTCCTACCTCGACTTTACTCCAACCAAGGATATTTACAATACCTATGTAGTATTTGCTAAGGATTACAGTGGCAATCTAAGTCTTCCGTCGGAAAATATGAAAGCCAAAGTTAAAATGGTATCTGGAGCATCTTTTAGTGACCTGATTCTTCCTATGCCTATTCACAAAAAGCTTACTTCCAACACATGGGGAGCTGAAGGAGTTGTGCCTCGTGATGTGGATAATGGAATTGAAGATTCAGAATGGAGTTATTGGGGAGGACGGCCCGTTTATGATAAGGATGGAAAGTATCACATGTGCGTCACTCGATGGCCGGCCAATGCAACGAAAGGCCATTGGGAGTGGCCTCGCTCTACAATTGCCCATGCGGTTGCTGATGAGCCTGACGGCCCTTATAAAGTGAAGGACGATATTGCCTATAATTTTGAAGATGGACTTGGTCATAACCCTGATGTCATTTTACTAAATGATGGTACCTATATGCTCTACTCGTTGATTAACTGGGAAGCTACTTTGTTTACTTCTAATTCTATGAGTGGACCATGGAAGCGACTGGGGATAATAAAAGTAGATGAGAATACAAAGCTTGAAGATCCTAATCTGTTCTACCGTTTTTACAGAAACCTGTCGGGTGTACATATGCATGATGGTCGTTTTTTGTTTGTTACCAAAGGTGGAGCAATGATGATGAGCGAAGGTAAGGATCCTTTGGGGCCTTACAAAGTGATGACAAGCCCTTTACAAGGAAATTCGGTTATCCCAGAGAAGTACAGAAATTCCAACTTCGAAGATCCTGTACTTTGGAAAGATGAGGTGCAGTATCATATGATAATCAATGCTTTCTGGGACTATCGCGCTATTTATTTGCGTTCTCCTGATGGTATTCACTGGAAATTTAATCCAGGTACAGCTTACACTCCAAACAATACTTCTTATGAAGATGGAACACAAACTCGTTGGTGCAAACTGGAGCGGCCGCATGTACTGACCGATGAGTATGGCAGAGCAACCCATCTATCTCTTGCTGTGATTGATGTCCTTAAAGCGGATGATTTGGCGCGAGATAATCACAGCTCGAAAAATATCATTCTTCCGCTTGTGCTGCACAAGCGAATTCAGATGCTGAATAAGGAAATGGTTAGTTCGAATACTAAAAAGATTAAAATTCGGATCCTTTCGGAGGATGGCTTTGATGCACAAAAGGATGTTGATATAGCCAGCCTGTGCTTTGGAGCTTCTGAAGAGGTAGATTTTGGTCGTGGCTGTAAAGCTGTTAGAACGAAGAAGAAAGGGAAAGATCTGATTGTTGAGTTTGATGGAGTGGGAAACGGAATTTCAGATGATAACTTTGCTTGTAAACTTCTGGGTAAAACTAAAAAAGGGGAATTGATTATCGGTTTTTCTAAGCTGGTAGCGGAGTAGAAACGTTTAATATTGGAACATATAACCAGACTCCGGATTTATCCGGGGCCTGGTTTATAATCACGCTCACATGATCGGATTCTTAATTCCTCTATTTTTTTATCTGGCACGATATTTCTAATCAACGGGTACTCCTAATTAGTCTCGGCAAGAAAACTCATGTTTTCAAAAATAGGCGAGTAGAATATCGCCAAACGTGAACTTTATTTTTGTTGATGATGGTGATTTTATGTGTCAAAGCTGATTTTTATTGCAAAACACGACCCTGCGCATAATATTTTGCCAATTTTGTTGATTATTGGGCATAATTCTCCCCCTTGTGTTACATAAGACGCACATATTCAAAACATTACTAGGCTGCTATTTTGTTCTGCTCGCCTGTATCAGAACTACTCCGTGCTCGATGGATTAATTCGGCACCAATCTTTCTTAGATTGTAGGCGCTAACGGCTAAGCCAACATACCTTTTGAAGTTGTGGTATCCGCGATCCGGACAACGATCTAGTCCCCTGTGCTCCAATTCGTTAATGTTTGATTCGATGGCACTATGTTTGTTGCGCAGCTTCTTGAAAACGGTTTGACGCTCCTGCTCTGCTTCTTCTTGGTTACATTTGCCTTTCTTGGGAAGCACAAGGTTCTTAACCGCTCCCAACAATAATGTTTTATTGTTTTTGTTCCAATACCCCTTATCGAAACTCCAACTTTCTATTGTAAACCGTTTCGATAGTCTTTTTGTTAACTTCGGAACAATCTCTGAATCAGATTCATGATCCATTATCTGGTAATCGACAATTAAATTAAACTGGTCGGTGGTTATTCCTGCTTTTTTGCCCAGTTCGATATTCGGACGCATTTTACCTTTGGTCACCCATTCGGTATATTCTTCGAATATGGAAAACATTTTCTCGCTATGGGGTATGGCTTCCCCTTTTATAGTCCGCCTTTCAAGCAAGTTGATATGCTTAACCAATAGTGACATGAAATGTTCGAGCTCTATCACTGTGACCTGATCCGCAATATCTTCCTGAGGAAAGCTGTCTTTTGAATTTTCTAATTTGTTCAGCAAAGCTTTAGCTTTTGCAAGGTAGACTCGCGCCGCTGTTCTTATTCTGTCTTGTTTCCCTTTTCCGCCCGAAGCGCTTGCCCGACCTAGTGCCCGCATTTTGTTCTTCAGGTCTTTACGCCAGTCATACACTTTGCGCCATCCAGGTAAATCGTGATTTTTCTGGAGCTTGTTGACCATGTCGATGCATTTCCGCGCGCAGTCCCATAACAGGTTGTAGTCAGTAGGGAAGTGAACATTGCTTTCCACAACAAAACTATCGGTTTTTAAGGACAATGCTGCCGCCTCTTTTTTTTAAATACCTCGTGGCCAAATGCCACAATAACATTGTTGAGTTCTTTTACCGTTTCGTCCGTTAGTAGACCGACGTTGTCGATAATACATTGATATCCAATCTTTTGCTTTTCATACCCAAAGCTGCTCTCGATGCCCATTATTTGGCGTATCAATGTATGGTGATTGGCCATGTCGTGTAGATCGTCATAGCTAATATTTTGACAAAGACGCACTTGTGACAAAACAAAGATTTGCCACAGGTCCATTCCGGGACGACCTGTATGTTTCTTTTCCGAGCGTATCGCCTTGTCCAATATCTCAAAGACCTTCTCGTTCCAGTTTGGGTTGGCAAATATTTCTTTTAACGCAGCACATAGTCCGGGTAGAGCCCCACTTCTTTTTGCTGTCGGTATGATCGTTTCTTGAATTGGAAGACTTCCCAGTTTCAATTGTTGTTCGAATCTTTTTCTCATGCTTGAACCTCTTTGTGCTTTAGCTCCGAAATAACCAAATCTAAAACCATTAATAGGTTGAATATCTGCAAAATAACCCAACTACACAAGCTATATTCACTAAAGATTCAAACAAGTTTTCAACATCAAAAAACAGATTTACAATTGATTATACGTTTTCTTGCAAGGACTAATTACATTACCTTTAAGGAGTATGTTAAGGATAGTTGGTACGGCACAAGCTCCGCTATTAGATTACTCATTGAGTCAGATGCAGGAACTTGCAAAGAAGGTAGATCAAAATTAAGTAACCGTTCCTGGTGTTCAGCCCTAGCTATCTGTTCATTTTGAACCAAAGAGAGGAGAGTGCATATTACGTCATGCTGGGGTCTTCGTCATATTTGGGCAATATTTAACCTCTTGAAGAAGAAAATCATACTATCTCAAACTGGATAATAATGCGTCTTCAAATATGACTAAGAACCAAAATTTGTTGAAAACGCTCAAGGTGGGTTAATGAATTTCGTAAAAAGAAGAATATAACTTTGCTATGAAATAGCATGCTCAACGGAGTATTGAAATAATTAAGATAATGTAACGTGTTTGCACTAAATTAGAAAACGACCAAACCATAAACCTAACCGTCTTTACACTTCTTCTTAGAAATGAGAACTACGAATTATATACAGTCGACAATGTAAATACAGGCTTAGAACCATTAATGACATCATAGCCGTATAATAAAAATGACTTTATGCAGTTATGAGAGACTGAAACCAACGCACTTTAATTAAAGTACAAGGCTTGAATGCAAAATTTCACTCCCTTGAATCTGTTGGAAAACACCTGCTTGCTTGATGCTCCTGTATTCGAACAGAATTTTTATCTGCAAAAAGACAGCACATTGGTTTATATAAAAAAACTTGGATTCGTTCCAAAGATGGATACTATTACTTGGACAAAGAAGAACAATTTTAAGCTTCATTTACATCAAGGAACGATTACAATGAAACTATTTAAATATTTTTTAATTGTCAGCTTATTTACCTCTTGCATTGCAGTAAAGGATGGAGCAAAAGTCCTTTTGTTCAAAAAATAGACGCTAAGTCAAGCAATACATAAATAAAATTATTGGTAGCGCCGTCATTGGTGTTGTCAGGGTTGGGCACTGTTTTTTTTAGGGATGAATGAAATATTAAAGTGGAAGTAGCGTAATTGTCAATCTGAATAGTAATTGAATAGTAATTTCTATTGGTGTAAGTTTTCGTTTAACCGTAAATTACCTATAGAATCAATTTTAATACCCTATATTAAAAACTGTTATTCTCCATGTTATGGATTGGTTTATAAATCTTTGTTTAGACGTATCAAAAAAATAAAATATAAGCTCACCAAATATACTATACACGTATGGAACTACGGATTTATAATTTCAAGTGTTTGTCGTTTCTGGCAATTCTTTTTATGCTTACAGCTACGGGGCTTTCGCAAGAACAAGAGCAGAACTGGTTTATGCCCGATTTGTCGGGTGAGTTCAAGGAATGTGCTGAGGGTACATTTATGGAAATAGTGGATTCGATTCCGCTAAGAGGAACACAATACCGGATTCGTGTTCCTGAGAATTGGAATGGCACCTTGCTCAGTGATTTGGATTATTATAAGTCGGCCAATTCGCCCCGTAACCTGAAATTATTAAAAATGGGTTATGCGCTATCTGGAACCAAACGTCGTCCAGGGCGCATGATGGCTTACGACCCTGCTCATGAAATTCATGACATTATTTCGGTATTGGACATTTTTGAGGCACATTTTGGTGAGCCTGCACAAACCATTCAATTGGGCTGCTCAGGAGGTGGAACCATTACTATTGCCATGGCCGAAATTCATCCCGATAGAATAGATGGTGCAATTGCTTTGTGCGGAGCCACAAGTCCTTGGATGGCCAATACCCACTTGGATGCACTGTTTGTTCTAAAAGCGCTCTTGGCTCCCGAGCTTCCTATTGTTGATATTCCTTTGCGAGGCGCAGAAACAGATAAAATCGCAGCAGCGTGGAAAAAAGCGATTGATGAAGCCCAGCAAACACCAGGGGGTAGAGCTCGGATCGCTTTGGCTATCACAATTGGGCAATGGCCAGCATGGGGAGGGCCAGGCAAAGCACCTTCAGAAGCTCCTGATCTCAATAACACAAAAGAACTTCAGGAAAGTATGTACCAAAGTTTGATAAGACTTCTTCCTAGAAAAGGAACTTTTGGAACTACGATGATCGAATTGGCTGCACCGGGACAAATAAAAGGAAATACAGGTGTTGATTACGACGCATTCTATAAAAATGGAAATGAATTGTACAAAAAAGCAGTAGAAACTTTATATGAAGAGGCTCAACTAAGTTCAGCAAACGATCTGAATAAAGTAAATGATTTTCCGCGTTTAAAGGCCGATGCTTCTGCAAAACAATGGTGGAGTAAACCGGGCCGCACGCACGTTGGCGAACCTAAAGTTCCGTTTCTTAGAATGAGTACCACTGGTGATGGTTTGGTTTATCCGGCTATGGTTAAAGGGTACGAAGATTTGGTAAAAGAAAAGGGATACTCAGCCTTGTTAAGAACGGCCTATGTAAAAAGATGGGGGCATTGTACCTTTTCGGTGGGCGAATGGTTGGCTGCCATTGAAACCATGATGCAGCGACTTGAAACTGGAGAGTGGCCAAGTACAACCCCCGAGGATATGAATAAATTGGCTAAAAAACTCGATAAAAACTCAAAAGCAGCGTATTTCAACTATAAAACGGTGCAAAAATATAACCGCACTTGGGTGCCTACTATTAATGACTTTGTTGCACAATAGAAATACAGATAACGATGAAAATATTTTACGCAAGACTATTATGTATCGCAATTGCCAATGTGTTACTTATCCAAGTAAAGGCAGAAACGCGAACAGCTGATGTAAATAACATTAGCCAAATTATTAATTGGATGAAGGATGGTATAACCACTAAAATCATTTTTCCGGCCGGAACGTATAATTTTACCTCAACCATTAGCCTCGAGAATGATGACCTTATTTTGGAAGGTAGTGGAATGAATGAGACGATTATTCGCTTGGCAGCAAAAAAAAACACTCTTATTGATGCCAAAGGAAATAATGCGAGAATATGCAAGCTCACTCTGGATGGAGGTAAGAATCAAAAGGCTTGGGGTAATCCTATCTTTCGGTTTAACAAAAGTAAAGGGCACCATTTTGAAGAGGTGTTATTCACCAACTCTCTATGGATGGGAATTACTGGCATTAACGCTTATGCAACTGATGGTTTACATTTGATACATTGCGAATTCAGTAACATTGATTTAATGTGTTTGCAAATTTTTAATCGTAATACCAATAAGCGAGGTGGAGAAGTTATCACCTCAGTAGATAAAGTGGTAATTGATGGCTGTATTTTTCATGAGGGGTATGAAACAGGTGTTTCATCGGATAACGGAAACGATAGAGAAGATAGTGGTGATGGCACCGGCAGAAGATACACTGAAAGCACCAGCTTGAGCGGTACCGAAATTAAAAATTGTGTTTTTCATAAAAGCAAGCAATTTCATATTGCCATGGTACAAAGCAAGAACGTGCTTATTCAAAACAATACCTTTTATGGCATGACAGATGATGCTGGTGGAGGGTGCCAGCCCATCCATATGGAGCAGTTTACCCAAAATATTGAAATATACGATAACACGTTTTATATGGATAACACGGTGGAACAGGCATATATGTATATTCATATAAACGGTACCGAAGGTCATAAACGAGTTACACAGCAACGGCCGAGCAACACTTATGCTACATGGACTTACAATGTATATGGAGGCAATGAACGAAGAGCTTCAACTTCGTGCGCTAAAGAAGGACACATAAACAAAGATTGTAAACGCGATGTGCATGCTTATGGCCCTCGCAATATTTATATCGCAGGAAATACCTTTAATGAATCCACAATGGCATCACACTACGTGAGTGTTAATGAGGGTGAAAATATTCAAATTGGGACCAAAAAAGACGGTACTGTTTCTTTAAATAAATTTATGGGAGTAAGTGCAGGAGTCGTAAAGATTCATTTCGGTGGCAATGATGAGGGCACAGGCGATGTACTTATTAAAGCCGGGCAAAATATAACTGTCGATAATGTTGAAATTAAAGACGTAAACTTTGATCTTCCTGCCATCAGATTAAAAAAACCGATTGTTATTGAAACTAAATCTGATGTATCGGTAAATGAAATACATAGGCAAGATGTATTATTTTATCCAAATCCCGCATCAAATTTTATATACATTAATTCTAGTGAGCACGAATACTCAGTTTCTATTTTTGATATCACAGGAGCTGTTCGTATGAGCTCTGTAAAAAAAAAGCTTCGGATGATAAAGTTGGTGTAAGTAGCCTAAAACGTGGTGTATATCAATTAGTGTATCAATCAAAAACAGGTGATGTTCGCACTGAAAAATTAATGATAAAATAAAAGAGTAAGATGTTACAGAACAGATTAAAATATAGTTTGCTTTTACTCTTCTGTGTTAGTGTTTTTGCACTTAAAGCCGAAGTAAAAGTGGCCAATATCTTTGGCAGTAAAATGGTGCTGCAGCGCAATCAAGCGAACCCTGTTTGGGGTACAGCAAAAAAAACAGAGTTGGTAACTGTAAGTATTAACGGACAAAAACATACGGCAATAACAGATAAAGAGGGCAAGTGGAAAATTAAGCTCGACCCAATGGAAGCAGGCGGTCCTTTTACGATGATTGTAGAAGGAAAAAATAAAATCGTATTTAACGATATATTAATTGGTGAAGTGTGGATTTGTACCGGGCAGTCAAACATGCAGTGGAGCGTAGAAAACTCAAATCATTCAGATTTGGAGTTGCTTGCTGCAAATTATCCTGAAATAAGATTATTTACCATTCCTCTGGTTGCCGGTTCAGAGCCACAAACAGATATTAAAGACACTACATGGAGTGAATGTAACGTTGAAACGCTTGCTAAATTCTCTGCGGCTGGTTATTTCTTTGGACGAAAATTGCATCAAATATTAGGTGTTCCTGTCGGGCTAATAAATGCTTCGTGGGGCGCTTCTTCTTTAGCTTCATGGATTCCGCGTGATGCTATTGAAGAAAATTATAATCATCCTGAATTCCTTGAAGATTGGGATTGGCGAATTACTCAATTTACAGATAAAATGCTGGCAGATTATACCAAAGAATATGAAGCATGGGAAGCCGCAGGAAAACCAGGTAAAAAAATGCGCCCACCGCGCGATATTAGAATTGGGCAAAACAGGCCGGCAAATGCTTATAATGGTGTTATAAACCCAGTAATAGGTTACGGTATAAAAGGTGCTATATGGTGCCAAGGCGAAAGTAACTTAGGCAGAGGCGACCAGTATAGCGACTTATTTCCTATTATGATAAACTCGTGGCGTGAGCGCTGGCAACAGTGCGATTTCTCTTTTTACTGGATTCAAATTGCCAGTATGAAAGAACCGGATGTTGAACCAACATCAAGTTCATGGGCCGAACTGCGCGAAGCCATGTCAAAAACACTTTTTCTACCTAATACAGGCGAAGTAATTTCGATGGATGTGGGTGAAGGAAACAATATTCATTACCGCAACAAACAAGAAATGGGTAGCCGTTTGGCGCGTTTAGCGCTGGATGAAACTTACGGATATGACATTGAAGGCAAAAGTCCTCGCTATAAATCCATGGAAATAAAGGATGATAAAATCATTATTACTTTTAATCATATTGATAAAGGATTGTATGCATACAATGCAAATACGATTAAAGGATTTGCTATTGCCGCTGCCGATCAAAAATTTGTTTGGGCAGAAGCTAAAATTATAGCTGCAAATAAAGTAGAGGTATTTGCTAATGAAATCGAAAATCCCGTAGCCGTTCGTTATGCTTGGTCAAATATGCCCAATGCAAATTTGTATGATCGCAATAGTTTGCCGGTAGCTTGTTTTAGAACGGATCAGTGGCCCATTGCATCGGAAGGAAATATAAAAGCGCAATATCGCTACAAATATGATCATTCAAAAAAATAGAAATAAGATGAGGATAGTCCAGACATTGCTTGCCCTTATTATACTTTTTGCTTGTACTAATTGTCAACAAGCCGCAAAGCAAAAATCAGATAACGAAGGTTGGCAGGTACTTTTTAATGGAAAAAATTTAGATGGATGGGTGGTAAAACTAAATCATCATGAGTTAGGAGATAGTTATGCCAACACCTTTAGAGTGGTAGAGGGTGTTATTCAAGTAAACTATGATGGTTACGAAGCGTTCGACGAGCGTTTCGGCTATTTGGATTGAAGGAAAAGAAATTACAGCTGGATATATCGGGCTTCAGGCCGAAGGACAAGGGGTTGATTTTGAGAATATAAGGATTAGGGATTTAGAATCTAAATAAGACAATATACAAGGATGTTTTAAAGTTAATACAAAGTATATTTTATATAAATCAATTATTATGAATATGAAGTATTTGTATCTGGTAGCAATATGCTTAATTGGAGCTATGCTTGCGGTACAAGCAGCAGACAAACCAAATGTAATCCTCATTATCACTGATGACCAAGGGTATGGCGATGTGGCGGCAAACGGAAATAAGATTGTTAAAACGCCTCAAATGGATAAACTCCATGATGAGGGAGTTCGTTTAACCAATTTTCATGCGGGTACCACTTGTGCTCCAAGTCGTTCGGGACTTATGACCGGTGCCGAAGGAAACCGTGCGGGAGTGTGGCATACCATTGGTGG
Source organism: Saccharicrinis fermentans DSM 9555 = JCM 21142 (assembly GCF_000517085.1). NCBI lineage: Bacteria > Pseudomonadati > Bacteroidota > Bacteroidia > Marinilabiliales > Marinilabiliaceae > Saccharicrinis > Saccharicrinis fermentans. The sequence continues at coordinate 422,131 of NZ_KI912107.1, forward strand.
TTGTAGTATTATGCGCGAACATTTTACTATTATGCCACAGGTGTTTAAACAGAATGGTTATTCCACAGCCATGTATGGCAAATGGCACTTGGGTGATGCATATCCTTATCGTCCGGAAGATCGCGGTTTTGACGAAACAGTGGCTCACGGGGCCGGTGGCGTTGGACAAACACCTGATTATTGGAACAACGATTATTTTGACGATACCTATTGGCACAACGGAACACCTCAAAAATATAAGGGGTATTGTACCGATGTGTTTTTTTCAGAAGCCATAAACTTTATCGAAACAAAAAGAGACGAGCCATTCTTTGTTTATATTTCACCAAATGCGCCCCATGGACCATATAATGTTCCTGAGAAATATTACAATATGTATAAAAATGAGGAGCTTCTAAACGAAACACAGAAAGCTTATTATGGGATGATTACCAATATTGATGATAATATAGGTAAGCTAGAGCAAAAGTTAGATAAGTTGGGCATTAAAGATAATACCATCGTTATTTTCACCACAGATAATGGTGCGGCATATCATACCATAAAAGATGGCAAGAGCAAGTATAAGTACAATGCAGGCATGAATGGTTACAAAGGCTCTGCATTTGAAGGCGGCCATCGTGTACCCTTTTTTATTCGCTGGAAAGACGGAAATATTAGGGGTGGGCGCGATGTGAACCAACTTGCGATGAACTTTGATATTTTACCAACACTCGTGAGCTTATGCGGGTTAAACAATCATCCGGATACAGGCCGCGATGGTCGAGATCTTACCCCTTTAATGCGGCAAGAAGTAAAAGATTGGCCACATCGTTATTGTGTGGTGGATAATAATCGCATTCAACAACCTGAAAAATGGAGACAGAGTGCCGTTATGGACGACAACTGGCGTTTAATAAATGGAAAGAAGCTTTATGACTTAAGAAAAGACCCGGGTCAGGAAACCGATATTGCTAAAAAGTATCCTGAAAAAGTGCAAGAAATGCGAGCAGTTTATGAAAAATGGTGGACTTATACTTCGCGCGAATTTGGCCGTTACGAAGCCTATAAAATCGGAGCGCCTCATATCGAAGAAACTTGCATTACCGCACACGACTTGCATACCTTTGCCCCGGTAACCTGGGATCAATCATACATCCGCGATCCATATAGTAGTAAAAAACCATCGTTGGGAACAGGTTATTGGATGATTGACGTACAGCAAGAAGGTGAATATGAAATTGAACTGAGACGATGGCCCAAAGAATCCGCTTTAGGATTTAGCGATACCATACCTCAATTAAATACAAAAAAGCCCTGGTTGGAAACAAAGCCTGCCGGGATTAAGGTTGACATTAAAAGTGCGATGCTTGATATTGAAGGGATTCACATGGAGCAGAATGTAGATGTAAATAACAACAAGGTAAGTTTCAAAGCCTACCTGTGCGAAGGTCGTCAGCATTTAGAGGCCAATTTCATCGGGAAAGAGGATAAGAAATTCTCTGCATTTTATGTGTATATCAAAAAAGTGAAATAAAAATCCCTTTATTTGTTTTATATTTTGCCCAATCGAATAAGCTTAAACAAAGGCTTATGGTTGATGAGTCTAGCAGAATTTTTTTGACTTTATACGGAATTTTGCGTGTCTGAAATTCGTCTGTTGTCCTAATTGCGAGAAAAGCTTAAAATAGTAATCTTTAAAAAGTTGCCAGTCTCGATTCTTGTTTTGATAGCTAATTGTAGACTTTGAGGGTGCTTTTTGTATCCCTAAGTGATTTAAATTGCCTGTATTTGTTTTTAAAATTAGGCTGTAATAATTGAATTTATTTTATAGTTTAGTAGGCGTTTGAATGGTAATACACCGGAGATTTTTGTTAAAGTATTAGCTTATGAAACTGGCATGTCCATGGCAAATAATTGGGTACTCAGTATTGTGATTGTAATTTGCGCTGGTTATCAAGGTTTCACTAATTTTGAAACGGATGAAAAATATTTTATACATAGTTATATTACTATTATTTATTCAATGTAAATCAGATTCCAAAGACAAATTATTAGTGCCTAAGCAAGAGAATAAGTTTGTTTGGATTTATAAACCTGCCGGAGATTATTTTTTTGGTCCCGATACCGAATTTCTAAAAGAAGGGCAATGGTATGATGAGTGGGTGCCCAACGACCATACCTTTGTTAAGGGAGAAGACGGGAAGTGGCATATATTTGGGATAACACATCCTTTGGTAATGTCAGATCCTTTAAGCAAAGGAATTCATGATGGAGAATACGCATCTTTTCATGCTATTTCATCAAAAAACAGCTTTAAAGAAAGTGTTGAAGAATATCACTATAAGGACTTGCCAAAGATATTGTCTCCTCAGGAACGTCCCGGAGAAATATTGGCCAATCATGCGCCTTACATCATTAAAAATGATGGATTTTTTCAAATGGTATATGGACATAGTCCTATTCGTTTAGCTGTAAGTTCTGATTTAATGAACTGGAAACCAAAAGGCAATTTGTTTTCATTGGAAGATGGAAAAGGAGATGAAAAGAAATTGTTTGGTGATGCCAGAGATCCTAATTTGTTATATCATGAAGGGACTTATTATATAGTATATTGCTCAACAAAAAGTGTTCGTATGAGAATATCAAAGAATCTGAAAGCATGGAGTGAGGAGAAGATTATTCTTAGAACAGAATCGTACGATCCTGAATCACCGTCTTTAATATTCTATAATAATACTTTTTACTTATTTGTATGTTCCTGGGATGGTATCTGGGATCAAAAAGAAATTGTTGGGGCATACCAGCATAAAACTTATGTATTGCAATCTGATGATATTCTGGATTTTGGTAAAGACCATGAAAAAGAAGTGACAGTGTTAAATGCACATGCTCCGGAAATCTTTCAGGATGAAGAAGGGCAATGGTATATTTCAAGTGTAGAATGGCCCAATAGAGGAGTTAGTGTTGATAAACTTTGGTGGGAGTAATTAATAATTAGAATTCATTTTATGCTAAAAATCAGTAAGGTATCAGTGCTTATTTTTTCTCTTGTTTTGTCGGTTTCTTGCTCAAAAGAGATACTCAAAGGTACCTACTGTTACGATTTAAATTTCCTGAAGCAATATCAGGAAGTTGTGGTGCTTTCTGAAAATAATGAGAAGAGCCAACTTATTGTTTTGTCCAAACTGCAAGGAAGGGTAACTACAAGTACAGCAAAAGGACTTGAAGGTAATAGTTATGGCTGGATGCATTATGATTTAATTGCTTCGGGTAAGTTTGAAGAGCATTATAATCCTTTGGGGGGTGAAGATCGTTTTGGGATTGAACCCGAAGGAGGACAGTTTTCTATATTTTTTAAGAAAGGAACTGATTTTACTTTTGAGAACTTGTATACACCAAAGGAAATAGATACTGAACCATTTCATATTGTTAATCAATCAAAACAGGAAATTTCGTTTAATAAGAAAATGAATCTGGTAAATTATCAAGGGTTTCAATTTGATATCGAAAATCAAGCTTAGTCTGATCTTCCTAATGCAAATAAGTAGCTGGGGAACCTATTTTTCTTTATCCATTTCAATAAACTCACCTTTTTCATAAGCCGCTGTAATTCCCCATTCGGTAATTATTTCGAGTAAGGGTTTTAAGGTCTCACCAAACTTAGTTAACGAATAAACCACTTTTAAAGGTGGTTTTTTTGTATATACCTTTCTGTCCACAATATCATCCGCTTCCAGCTGTTTTAGCTGTAAACTCAATGTGCGTTCAGTAACCGTAGGTATTTCTTTTCTAAGTTCATTATAACGTTTTTCTCCCCCTGTCAGATGCGCCAAAATTACACTCTTCCATTTACCACCAATTAATTCCATGGCTGCACTTGTTGGACACGGAAACAGTTTGTCGTGAATTTTTATCATCGGCTTTTTCACAAGTAACTCTTCTCTATTCATTTGTTTTCTTTTTGAGATAATAAAACTCGTATTGCAAATATAATACAATAAAAAATAATGTAAATATAAAAAATATAGTAAAAATATAAATAGGCATAAGTGTTTGATTGTTAGTTTGTAGGTGGGGGTTTGTAATGATGTAATATATACTATACTTTATGACCGTTATTGTGCACTATATCAACTATACATACTTTTGTCACTATAATTTTGATAGTATTAATAAAATCTACAAAAATGATGCGAAAATTAGTAACGATGTTATTGTGCTGTGTTAGTCTGTTAACAAATGCACAAGATGTAAATAGTAACAAAATGTTCAATCTTTTGGCGAAGTTTACTGTAAAACCCGAATTTATTTCTGGATTTAAGGAAGCTTGTATACATAGTGTATATGAATCTAGAAAAGAAGCTGGTAATATTGAAATGAAGCTTTATGCTGATGATAATAAGGACAATGTATTTTATGTGTATTCGCGATGGGATAACAGAGGTGCTTACGAGTATCATAAAACGCTTCCTCATTCTAAAAATATGGCAAAAGTAGCGAAGGCAACTTTGCTTACACTTCCAGAAATAATGACGTTAGGACTTACACAACCTGTTACGGTTCGGGGTACTAAACAAGTAAATACAGATGATCAGGAAGAAACCTTGTTCTTTATTTTCAAAATAAAAGATGGTTATCGCGACAAAATTATTAAAAGGTTCCAAACCCATGTAGAAAAATCGCGCACCGAAGCTGGCAATTTGCTTTTTGAGTTTTATACCATCGATGGCGACGAAAATACCTTTGTGGTGTACGAAAACTGGAGAAACAAATCGGTTTTATTCGATGTGCATTTAAAAACGCCCTACTCAGAAGAAACCGGCGCCTTAATGAACGAAGCCATGGTTGGCGAGATGGGACAATACATGAATTTTGTTACCGAGCTTGTTTCCAATACTTCTGAAGCTATTACTAAAAAGTGGGAAGCTAAAGGTTTTCAATTTCCTGAGTCGATTGTAGCCGATCCAACCAGCGATTGGATTTATGTTTCTAATATCGTGAGCAGAGAAGCGCCCGGCTATATTAGTCGTATTTCTAAAAATGGGAAAGTCGTTGATTATAATTGGATTGGTGGTTTAAATCAGCCTTGCGGTTTGGCCATTTTTGATGATAAACTTTATGTAGGTGATCAGGATAAGGTTCATATTATCGACATAGAAAAGGCTCAGGTTATAAGAAGTTTATCTTTCGTAGGAGCTTTAAGTTTCAATGATGTAGCTATTGGTAAAAATGGCAAGGTTTTTATTTCTGACCTTATGAGTGGACGTATTTTTACTATCATAAACAATAAGTTAGAAGTTTGGATTGAGAATGCCGAATTTTCTCATCCCAATGGATTGTATGTTGACAATGGAAATTTGATAGTTGCAGATTTAGGCGATAAGTTAAATCCCGACGCATCACCACAAACACCAGGTTCGGTTTATAAAGTAAATATGGCTGATAAGAGTGTCGAAATCATTAAGTCGGGTTTTCATCTTGGTGGACTTGATGGCGTGACAAAGGTTGGCGATAAATATATTGTTACCAATAATTCAGGAGGAGAGCTTTATGCCGTTTCCGACAAGGAGCGTATGTTGTTGGGCACTTTAGGACGAGGAATTGCTGATTTATGTGCTGAAGGAAATACTATTTATGTTCCAAATTTTACAGGAACGGTGAATTCATTTACTGTGAAATCTGAAAATAAAACAATGGAAAAGAAAGGAAGCTTTGAGCTTATTGATTTGGGTGAGGTAAAACTACATGCCTACAAAACTAATGATATGATGAACGACTATGTGCTTATCCTTGAAAAAGAAGGAAAAGCTGTGATGATTGAATCACCTGCATTCTGGGATAACTTTGATGAGCTAAGAGTTTATCTGGCTGATAATAAGATAAAGGTGGATGCTATATTTCCATCGTATCATCCACTTGGTGCATCTTTTATCAATACAAATGAATTGGCTGATATGGATGTGTATTTTACACAGCATGTACTGGATTATTGGAAGAGTGGGTTTGGAGCAGTTATGAAAGCAGGTATTCCTAAAGCTTTTGGAGATAAGGTTGATACTTCTATGTATAAACCAACAGTAGTTCTGAAAGAGGGTGAAACTGAAGTTGCAGGAATAAAAATGGTAATCACAAAATCGTATGATGGTTTCGATATTGAAATTCCTGAAATCAATGCGGTATATGTGCATATTTTGGGTCATGATACGCATTCCGAAATTTTGGGACACGAACATCTTGAAAGCAGCATCAAAAATTTCAAAAAATATTTAGCGAAGGGCTACACTAATTATTTAAGTTCACATTATAAGCCAGAAACCAAAGCAGATATGCAAACAAAACTAGCTTATTTAAAAGAGATGAAGAAAATAGTTTCCATATCGCATACTGCTGAAGAATTTACCCAAGCTATGTATGAAGCGTTTCCTAATTATAAAGAGGGTTATTTACCAGCAACAACCCGATCGTTTTTTACTCAAGAACCGCAAGGGGACAAACATTAAAAGAAACATTATAACATTAATATTTACAATTATGACAAAAAAAATTAGCAGGTACCCTGTACCACAGTTGAACGAATTACCGGAAGATGTACAGGCAATACTAAACGGTGCAAAAGAAAAGTTTGGTTTTGTACCCAATGTAGTAAAAGCGCTTTCGCATCCTCGTATTGATTGCAAGGTTAGTAAACCCTATTAATAATACACATGCAAATATATTGGATGATAGATAAATTTAAGTTGTTGGATGAACGTTTTCAGTAAGTATAGTAGCGGAAAATTTAGTCCAACATACTTGTTCATAAATAACTACTGGCGGGGTAGAGCAGAGAAATAAAAAACAATTTGAAACAAACATTTAATGAAGACTACTATCAATGAAAAAACTATCAAGTTTAATATTAATATGCCTGATTGGTGTGTCGGTTTTGGGGCAGGATACTAATGTAATTAGAAAGACAGGGAGTGTCGGGATAGGTACTTTAAGTCCAACTGTAGAATTGGATGTTAGAGGAATAATCAATTCAGAGAAATTTCAAATTAGTCCACCTAGTAGTGGATCATGGTTTAATATTTTTTCTGCTAATGGAAGCAATCGTTTAGATTTTAATAGGGTTCTTAATGGTGACATTCCATTGATGAGTATTTTGACCAATGGGAATGTTGGTATTGGTAAAACAACACCAAGCTCTAAACTTGAAGTAAGGGCTGAAGCGGAGGATAGATCAATTCTAACGATAGGTTCGAATGTAATCAGCCAGTCAATTGGTCGAAAGCTTTCAATTGAACTTAGAGATAAGGATTCGGATTCGTATCCAAATAAGCTTGATAGAGTTATCAGGTTCGGTAGCATTACTGAAGGATCCTGGGGTGATAATAAATCATTTTTTATTGAGACAAATGGTCAACAAAGATTTAAGATACGGTACGATGGCAACGTCGGCATCGGCACCACCACCCCCGACTATAAACTCGACGTCTGCGGCACCATCCGCGCCAAAGAACTAAAAGTAGAAGAGTTTACTTGCTCGAATGCCTCCTTTAACGGCACCCTAGCCTCCAATCAAATCACCGTCACCACCAACGGCCAAACTGCCGATTTGGTCTTCGAAGAAGACTACGAATTACGCGACTTGCAAGAAGTAGAATACTTTATCCAAACCAACAAACACCTGCCCGATATCCCCAGTGCTGCGGCCATGGAAGAAAATGGAGTGAACCTGGCCGAGATGAATAAGCTGTTGTTGCAGAAGGTGGAGGAGTTGACGTTATATACTATTCAGAAGGAGAAGGAGGTTCAAGAACTCAAAGAAAAAGGGGAAAGGCAAGAGGAAAAAGTATCAAGTTTAAAGTCACAAGTTACAAGTTTGGAAGAAGCACGGAGGGCGGAGTTTGTTGACCGGGAGAAGTTGGAGGCGGAAGTGAAGAATTTAAAGGAAGTTCATAAAAATACAGTTGAGACATTAGAAGAACGTTTAGCCAAAATAGAAGCATTACTCATATCAAAGTAAAAAGTGAGACTGTAAACTCAACTCTGTCCATAATTTAAAAATTATATTTTTGAGGATTATGGAAAAAAAAGAATTGAACCCCGAGTATATCGCTATGCGTGATATGGCACTCGAACAGTTAAAGAGCGGTAAATCCCTGACGGGTAAGGGTGGAGTTTTTGCACCCATTATAAAGGAGTTTTTGGAGAGCGCTTTGGAGGCCGAGATGGACGAGCATTTGACCTCCGAGCGGCGCTCCCAGGGCAATAAGCGCAACGGCAAGGGTAACAAAACGGTTAGATCCGAAGGCGGTAGTGTGGACATTGAACCGCCCTATGACCGCCACGGGGATTTTGAGCCCGAAATAGTAAAGAAGCGGCAGACCGTTTTGGCAGACAGCCTTGCCCCCAAGATTATTAGCCTTTACGGCAAGGGTATGAGCCTACGTGACATCGGAGCATATATCCGGGACATGTACGACGTTGAGGTTTCCCCAACCGTTTTGAGCAACATTACCGACAGGGTGATCCCACAGGTCAAGGAGTGGCAGAACCGACCCCTAGACGATGTTTACCCCATTGTTTGGATGGATGCTATGCACTACAAGGTAAGGGACGGGGGAAGGGTAGTATCGCGCGCCGTATACAATATTTTGGCTATCAACAAAAGCGGCAGGAAGGAACTCATAGGGATGTACATTTCCGAAAGCGAGGGCGCTAACTTCTGGCTGTCGGTATTGACAGACCTAAAGAGCCGCGGAGTAAAGGATATCCTGATTGCCTGTACGGATAATCTGACGGGTTTTTCACAGGCGATATTAAGCATATTCCCCGATACAGAAATTCAAAAGTGCGTGATACACCAAATTCGGAATTCGCTCAAATACGTGGTCTCCAAAGACCAGAAAGAATTTATGAAGGACTTGAAAAAAGTGTACCAAGCCCCAACCAAGTCACAAGCCGAGAGCGAGCTGATTAACCTAGAAGTAACGTGGGGCAAAAAGTACCCCGTGGTGCTGCGCTCGTGGAACGACAACTGGGAGGAGCTGTCCGCTTACTTTAAATATGACGCCCCCATTAGGAAGCTGATTTATACCACAAACGCCGTCGAAGGCTTCCACAGGCAGGTTCGCAAGGTAACCAAGACCAAGGGTGCGTTTTCCAGCGACATGGCTTTGATGAAACTCATTTATCTGGCCACCGAAAACATATCGAAAAAGTGGACTCAACCCATACAGAACTGGGCATTGACAGCCCAGCAGCTTTGTATCATGTTTGAGGGGAGGTTTGTTATCAATCTGTGAGCACACACCAAATTATAAAAGCGAAGGTAGGTCCGCTTATGAGTTCTGCCAAGGGTATATAAACGGCTTCGTACCTCAGCCGCCCTTGGCAAAAATCATAAGCTCCCCGATGAAGCTTTTAGAAATTGGTTAAAAGAAAAATAATGAGTTAATTTGAAATCGTAAAAAAACAACAGGACAGAGTTCAGCTAACATTCCCTAAAAAGTGCCTTTCACTTTTCATTTGACCTTTTACTATGAAGTGCTTCTCTCTGAAGGAAAGGTTGTGTGAGTATAAGCAATATGAAACAATTAATTCTAAGTACATGACAAAAGTTTTATATATTCTTCTAAGTCCTTATTATTTGTGGGGTTATTTAAAGCGCATTCAATTCTAATAAATCCATATTTAAAGAAACTATATGCTCTTCTTTCATGCTTTTTATCCTGATAGGCTTAATATTTTCATGTTTATCAATTCCAGCAAGGTAAGCCCAAACAAAAGCAATAGCTAGTGCAGCTAAGAGCTTAGAAATTCGTTCTAAATCTGTTAGGTGAGTATCTTCTAGATTGAATCCGCTAGATTTCATAGCTTTAAACATATTATGCAAAGCTTTACATAGTATGTTTTATCAAGAGTATACGTTTATGCAAAGTGCATCCCAATATATTCTATAAACATCTGATATTCAGCATGAGCTTTTTATAAACGCTTTCCATTAAATTATTGCTTATTACCCTTAGTGGTAATGTTGCCACGAACTAATAAGCAATAAGAATGGTAAAAACCAGACAATCAATGAAATAATAGTGTATTGTGTGCGCTATTTTGAGCGCAACTGTTACATCAGGCACAGGATAGTGCGGTACAAGTCAATGTGGAGAAGCGGGGTCTGTCACTACATGGAGGCATGTAGTATCACCAATTACACACGTAATGTAGTGGAGAATTTTATTCATGCCCGGATATCACCAAGTATAACCAAGACAGAGCGGGATTTCGCTAATTACTCTGATCAACATTTTATCATTACATTCACAAACTTGTGTTTATTGGATATGGAGTCTAAAATAGCTGCTGAGAAAACACTCAATATTACAAACAAAATTACGAATGTTGCACCAAAGGCTATTTCTGCAATCGTTGATCCTTTAGAGAAGGGCGAGACTTTAGAGAATTTTATGGATTACCTGGCAGGTGATGAAAATAGAAAGTCATTCACAATTTCACAAATAAATACACTTATAAATTCTTAATCATGAAACTATTTAAATATTTTTTAATTGTCAGCTTATTTAACCTGATTAATTCAACTTTGGATTGATCTTTCTGGTTTCCTCCTTGAGTTTTGCTCTAAAGCTTTGCCATCGTTTCTTTGTTACAATTAATTGGTATTTATCCTTACTGCCTTTGCGGTAAATAGGCACAAAGCCCAAGCCCAGTATCTGAAAGTTCACAGGTCGTCTGATACCATTTTTCTCTTTGTTAATAGGGAGTTTTAACTTTTCCATCTCAGAATCTAATTCATGAAGAATAATATTCGAGAGTAATGGACTAATTGGGCTGCCTTGTGGAACACCCATCCTGCGTTTAATTAGTATGCCGTCTTGTTCGAGCGGAGCTCGCAGCCAACGACGAATTAAACACATGGTTTATTTACATTTAATTTTGCGGTACAACAACTGCAACAGTGTGGAATGATCTACTTTGTCAAAGAATTCTTTCAGGTCAAGTAAACGGTATTTACCGCCTCCTTTAGGTATTTCCTTGTTCCCTGTTACGCTTCTTTGGAGCTAGAAAGGCTTGAATCCTTTTACCTCCGCCTGGTTATGCTGGACCATGTTGACCCCCTTCCTAAAGCTCCGATGATAATTCTTCTTTCACAATTTATTTTATCCGTTTATATTTAACAGACCCAACTTTTGTGCGTGCTCCGGTCTCTCGCCAACGCTGGCTCCGGGACTAATAAAGACTTACAAAACAAAAAGGCATAAAAATAGTCCTACAATCTGTTGATATTGTAGAGCTTGTCTTTTTTTCTGTCTTTCATTGATATTTTAATCAGCGGAGAGAGAGGGAACTGAAAATTTACTTTAAGTGCCCTATTCTCAATATTTTACGAATTCAATTTTTAAAGTCCTCTGTAAGTCCACCAAAATTGGCTAAAAAATGCCCGTTTCAAATGCGTTTTAATGAACTCATTTCCTTCCAAAAGGAGCAAAAAGGAACCGAACCTAAAAGAGGTTTTTTGTATCAAGAATTTTGATCAGAAAAGTTGACTTGGAAGATGAGAAACTAATCCAATAAAAAGTCCAGTTTTTTAACTAATAAACTGGACAAATAATTCTATACTACAAAATAATTATACCTCATAGGGTATAAAAATGCTTATTTGTAAAAATTATATCATATCGGGTATAATATTAGAATAATTACTATATTTATACCCTAAATGGTATAGAAATGAAGGATCTTATTCAATTTGTGAAGCACCGAAGAAAACAGCTTGGTTTAACACAACAAGATTTAGCAGAGCGAGCTGGTGTTGGTTTGCGTTTTGTTCGAGATATGGAACAAGGTAAAGAATCTTTACGTATGGATAAAGTTAATGAAGTGTTGGCTCTATTCGGTCACGCATTGGCACCTGTAGAATTAAAAATGATTGAAGATGAATAGAAAAGGACAGGTGTTTTTTAAAGACTATTTGGCAGGAAGCATAGAAGAAACAGAAACAGGTTATCGATTTACGTATACGAAAGAATACTTGGCAATGGAAGATTGTCAGCCCATCAGTAAAACATTGCCCGTTAATAATAAGGTATATACTTCAAATACGATGTTCCCTTTTTTTGATGGATTAATTCCTGAAGGTTGGTTATTAGATGTAGCTGTAGACAATTGGAAGTTAAAGACTAATGACCGAATGGGGTTACTTTTAGCTTGTTGTAAAGATTGTATTGGAGCAGTTTCTATTCTTCCATTTAAAGCAAATAATCATGAATAATAATTGTTTATATTGCTATCAGCCTTTAGGTGAAGGAGATAAGGACTTTCATTCAAAATGTTCAAGAAAGATATTCGGAACTAAGGAAGCTCCTATATTGGATTATTCTTTGGATCAGATGCATGAATTGGCAAGAAAGGTAGTTCAAAGCCATGTTACTGTTCCTGGAGTTCAAGCTAAGTTAGCTTTTCATTTCGAGCCTAAAAGAGGGCAAGAGAGCAGATTGACTTTGGTAGGTGTATGGGGAAATTATATTCTGAAGCCTCCGACGACTCAATTTGCTAATCTACCCGAGAATGAGGATTTAACCATGCATTTGGCCAGTCTTTTTAAGATTAAAACTGTACCCCATTCACTAATAAGATTAAAGTCAGGAGAACTTGCGTATATCACAAAAAGAATAGATAGAGTAAAGGGAGCAAAATTACCCATGGAAGATTTATGCCAATTAAGTGAACGCTTGACAGAGGATAAGTATAAAGGTTCCATGGAACAAGTTGGTAAAGTGATTATGCAATATTCATCCAACCCATTATTCGACGCTCAAGTATTTTTTGAAGTAGCTTTATTTTCATTCCTAACGGGAAATGCAGATATGCACTTGAAGAACTTTTCGATGATTGATCTAGATAATGGATTAACACAACTGGCTCCGGCTTACGACCTATTATCAACAAGGTTAGTCATTCCAGAAAAAGACGATCCGGAGGAGTTAGCCCTAACTATGAATGGTAGAAAACGGAAGTTTAGAATTGGTGATTTTCAACAACTAGCAAAGAGCCTAAAGCTAAACCAAAAACAGGTTGATAATATATTTAAGCGATTTAAGAAAGCGATGCCAACCGTTCTAGATTTTATAAATAATTCCTTCTTGCCTGAAGATAAGAAATTAGAATATAGAGAGTTAATTCAAGTGAGAGCTAGCAGGCTTTTTGCATAGTATTATTTCTAGACAATGAAAAACAATTACTTTTCATGAAAAACAATTATTATTTAGATGTTTTTATGAAAAGTGGTTACAAAATCATGTTAACAACTTTAAAGGAAGCTGTTTTTAGGAAATGAGTTGTTTTGTATCACTTTGAAATATAGTTATATGTCACTATATACTAAAACTTCCACATCGCTATATACTAAATTTGATACATAGGAATATACTAAAAATGCTACAGGATTTTTGTTTTGCGGTAATTAATTATGGTTTCTCCTAAAATGTGTAGTGTATATGAGATGCATGGATTATACCCTATTGGGTATAAATAGGCCAATATAGTTTATAATTATACCCGTTCGAGTATTGTAAATGAAATTAAAGTCCCTCAAACTCATCCTCATTAATACAGAAATGTTCAAGAATAGCCTCTAATTCTTTGTGGGTGAAATAATGTGCTCGTTTATTACGTGTCAAATTATCAAGCTTAGTACTTAACCCATTTTGAGCGTTTTTAACGAATTTCAGCTTTTTTTCAGGCAAAATCGGTCGTTTTAGGGCAGTTTAATTTTGCAAGTAGCTGGTTATCAGTTGTAGCTTTTTCAAAAATCCATTTGTAGTACACAGGGGGGTATTGATTTTGAATAAATTAGATAGTTTCTTTGGGGCATGTATTTCAAAGTATCCATGCGCAAAAAATCCAGAAACTGGAGTTTACTCTGGTTATTATCGATTGGTTGAGAGCTACCGCAACGAAGACGGTAGGGTATGCCACCGCACCATGGTCAATGCCGGATACTTAGATGATTTGAATGCAGATCAATTAGTTATAATACAAAAAGCTTATCACAGAAAAAGGCCGAAAAACTGCAATAACCCTTTGTTCACTTATCAAGAAAGTGACGATAGCCTCGTAAATAAGTATGTTGATGAGTTTTACGATATTCTGGTAGCTAAGAAAAAAATTGACATTGTTTCAAAAACAAACAAAAACAACAGGCAAACAAAGGCAAGGATATTCAAAATATTGATGTCAATAGCATCAAAAATAAAGATGTCCGCGAAATTGGTTCAGAGTGGATGTGCCACCAGGCATTGGAACAACTCCAGTTTGGAGGCTTTCTTGAAAAACAAGGATGGAGCGACCACGATATAAATCTGGCAAAAACACATCTTATTAGCCGAGCCGTATATCCTGCATCCGAACTTAAAACAAGTAAATGGATAAAAGAAAACTCATCGGTATGCGAAATTACGGGAACCGACATAGGAAAAGTTACTAAAGATAAGCTGTATCGGATTTCCAATAAATTATATGAAGTAAAAGAAGCTTTGGAAAACCACCTTTCTGTCAGAACCAACGAACTATTCGACATTAAGGACAAAATCGTATTGTACGATCTTACCAATACTTATTTTGAAGGACGAAAAGAACACAGCAGTATAGCGAAATTTGGCCGGAGCAAGGAGAAACGGAGCGATGCAAAGTTGGTGGTGCTTGCCTTGGTGATAAATGTAGAAGGATTTATAAAATATTCATCCATACTTGAAGGTAATATGGCCGATTCAAAACACTTGAAGGCATGATCAACAATCTTCGGGTAAAAACATCCACATCATCAAAAAAGCATTGGTGGTAATCGATGCGGGGATAGCCACGGATGACAACCTGAAAATGATTGCCTCAAAAGGATATGATTATTTGTGCGTAAGCCGTGTACACCTTACTAAATACACTATTGATGCAAATGCAAAAACGGTATCAGTTTACGATAATAAAAAACGTAAAATTGAATTGTGCCGGGTTAAATCAGAAAGAAACAATGATTATTACCTCAAAGTAAAAAGCGAAGCAAAAAAGCTGAAGGAGCGTTCGATGAACGAGCAGTTCCAAGCTAGGTTCGAAGAAGGACTTCGAAAAATTAACGAAAGCCTGAGCAAAAAGGAGGCGTAAAACGCTTGGATAAAGTTCATGAACGCATAGGTCGGTTAAAGCAGAAATACCCATCGATACAAAGATATTATAATATTGAAGTCAATGCCCTTGCGGAAGAAAAAGGTACAAGGGGCAAGAAGACACAAAAGCATCCACTTGCCTCGTCAATAGAATGGTCTGTAAAAGAAAACATTGAAATCAATGCTCGTAGTGGAATATATTTTCTGCGCACTTCACTTGAAAACTATGATGAAGATGTTTTATGGTAGTTTTTACAATACCATCCGGGAGATTGAAGCTTCTTTTCGAGTTTTAAAACCGATCTTGATTTACGCCCAACTTATCACAAAACCGATTCAAGTACAATGGCTCATCTGCACCTTGGGTTGTTGGCATATTGGGTAGTGAATACAATCAGGTATCAACTAAAAAGTAAAGGGATAAACCATGGATGGAAAGAAATCGTCCGCATAATGAATACACAAAAGGCGGTTACAACAACTGCTCAAAACGTAGAGGATCAAACTATTTCAATAAGACGTTGCTCTGAGCCTAACGAAAAAGTAAAACAATTATATGATGCTCTGAAATACAAATATGCTCCCTTTACCCGAAAAAAATCTGTAGTACACAAAATGAAAATAAAAAAATCGCAAGTGGCTACAAAACAAGAATCTCCGCCAATTTAGCTGCAATGTGGGTTAATTCATTTGATACTTTAATTTCTTTCCGCAGTAATTGCATGGCTGAAGTTACATTTGAACTTTGAGGGTAAAGTTTCGCGGCTAAGTCTTGTTTTAATATTGTTAGGGGTAATATCATCGTATTGCGCTTAATATTATTCTACTTCATTTTGTTGGGTGTAAAATTATATTATAAATTTTTGCGATAAGTGAGGGCAGGGTCAAGTTTACTTGAATTATGCCGAGCGCAGCAAAAATCATGAAAATAATCTCAAATTGAACTGCTTGCTACTAGGCCAATATTGGACAGAGCTATGCCAATATTGGTCAAATTGAACTTTCTTGAGTTTTTAGCTCCATAAACTCTACAAATCATCATAAAAGCACATAAAATATACTTGCTAATTTCAAGCACTTTTACGTAAGCTCTACACTTATTATTTTCATATGGATGGTGATTTGAGTATTGTAGTCTCAATATTCAGCAAAGCATTCAAAAAGCACCCTCTTAAATTTTGAAAGCATTTTAAAAGCAATCAAAATATACCCTACAAAATGAGAGAAGCTTTTAATTCTACTTTAACAGATTAAAATGATCACTGAAAAAACGATAATTTAGTATTGTTTTTCTTTCGTAATAAACAGTAAATTAGTATATTGCAATTGAAACAAAGAACAAAACTCAAGTTTGCAATGGGTAACGGGCGAAAAACTTAAAAAAATATACGAATAATGGTAAAACACTGCTAGCGGTCAACAACCGACTTGAAGTGTATTTATCTGAATTTCAGCACCATTTTAAAAATAGAACAAAATCCAACTTCGACAAAGCTACTCAATACGTCGAAGGTCTAGCTTTAAGCGATTTGAAAAACATCGAACGCATCACTGAGACATTAAACGCAGACTACCATAAGATGCAGCATTTTATCACCGAATCCAATTGGGATGCAAGAGCTGTCATCGACCAAATAGCAAATCAGGTAGACCAATCACTCCCAAACCAAAAATTAAAAGGATTACTCATAGACGAAAGCGGATGGGTGAAAAAAGGTGACAAAAGCATTGGTGTTGATCACCAGTATTGCGGGAACGTTGGGAAGACTGCAAACTCGCAGGTTGCAGTTTTTGGTTGCTTGTGCACGGACAAATATGCAGCGTTGGTCGACACGAGACTGTACCTTCCAAGGTCATGGTGTACTAACAACGCCAGGTGTGAAACTGCTGGCATCCCCAAAGAGGACAGGGTTTTCAAGACAAAACCGGAGCTGGCTACAGATATTGTGAAGCACCAACTGGAAATGGGTATCGAGTTCGATTACGTTGGGGGGGATGGACTTTATGGCAATGACCTTGCGTTTACCCGTTCGGTTGAGGATATGGGTTTGGTGTACATGCTTGACATTCATAGCGATCAAAAAATCCACCTTGAAAAACCAGAACTACATATTCCAGAGCGAAAGAGCAATCGTGGGCGCCCACCCAAAAGGCCGAAGGCAAGCACCCCATCGGTAAACGCTAACGAATATATAGAAACGCTTACAAACAAGGACTGGAAAAAGCTTGACATTCGTGATTCTGCCAAGGGAAAGCTGAAGGGATTGTTCCATTTTAAGACAGTTTACATTTGGGATAAGGTTCAGAACATTGTTGAGAAACGGTTGCTGGTCATTTCGAAAAGAAAGACAAAGCAGGGAGTAGAAATAAAATATTCGTTCACTAACGCAGAACTTGCTCAATACACGCATCAGGCGCTGGCATACATGCAGGCACAACGCTTTTTCATTGAGCATAGCTTCAAAGAGCAAAAACAGATAGTAGGCTTGGATCAGTTCCAAACCCGCAAATGGCTGTCATGGCATCACCAAGTAGCCCTCAACTTAATGGTGGGCAGCTTTATGCTGAAAGAAAAACTATTGAATCAAGACGAAGTCCCATTGTTGTCGGCAAGAGACATTATGGATTTTATGGTATACAAATTTTATCGTGAAATGACCGATGAACGGATGCTGGAAAAACTGCAGCAGCGACATGAAAAGCGACAGCGTGACATAGACCTCTGTTATTCAAAGCAATAAATCTGTTAAAGTAGAAGTAAATATGAAATCAAATAGATGCTTTCAATTTCATCAAGGGCTTTCTTTATTTCAAATCTCTTCAGCTTTTTTTGAGGTATAGCCAGTTTTGGTTCAAAAGCAACATATTGATTACCTCCTAAAATTCGCAAAGCCTCACGGAAGTCAACATTATGCATCTTTCGAACAAGGGATATTATATCACCTCCTTCACCAACACCAAAGTCATACCATAGATTTTTGTTTGCATTTACAGAAAATGAAGGCTTTGATTCATCTCTAAACGGAGATTTAAAAGAGTATTGGCACCCTTTTATTACCGTTGGCTGTATTCCTTTTTTGATAGAAAATTCACGATATCTATATTTCTTGCTTCTATATAGTGGCTGCAAGAAAAGGACTGTTTTTTCAGTCTTTGATAAGAAAGCTTCAAAGACAAGGCTTTCGATTTTTTTGAAACCAAGGAGTTTACTGATTGTAAATGACTGTTTCAAAAATGAGAATAACGCAGTATTTGGAGTTTTCTTGCAAAGACTATATAATTCATAATTCTTGTTTGTAGTTTATTTGACATGGTGTTTTTTTCAAAACAATCCGGTAAAGTGGTTATTACACTCTAATTCTGTACGATAAACAGGTAATAAAAGTGGTACAGAGTTTTTATTAATGTGGTTTAACATACAAGAAAACCGCTTTATATAACTTCTTAGACCAGCTAAACAACCAATTTTGTTAGTTGATAATGACGCCATTAACCACTTTGCCGGGTGGAATCAGAAAAAAAACTATCTCGTTTTATCTTCAATAAGTCTAAACCCTCTCGGACGACCATTTAGATTTTCAAATCGATAAGGGAAAATATCACAATAGTTCTTGACATAATCCTTAAACTTCCGATCTGATATTGCAGAGCTCTTTTGGTTTGTATCGTTTAAAAAACGATCTCGCATTTCAATAGTGCCAACGCCTAATGGTACTATCATTAAATCAAGATTATCCTCCATCCATTCCGAAAAAGACTGATTTGTATTTCTAATGAGTTGCTTCATCTGAGAATTGGCTTCATCACAATTAGTGACTCCTTCTTTTAAAAACATTTGAGCGCAGATTAGCATAAAGGCATCAAACCGTTGCCACTCTTCCTTGTCCCATCCATTAAAAAAAGGATTTTCATATTCGTCGATTGGCGTGTGGTTTTTATTAAAATACTGTGCAACTTCAACTTGATATTGTCGCCTAGCAAAAGAACCACTTCCTCCTCTCAAAATATTATTCGTAGTAATGATTATAGTAGGTGAATCTTCGAGCGACAATTCCATCTCATCACGATTCTTCCTATTAATATTTCGGAACCCCAGTGTGATAATTGGGAAAAGTTCTTCGAAATTAAAACGTAAATATGCGGTCTGCTACATATTGCAAAGTAAAAAAATGCTCCAATCCGGATGTCGATTGGAGCGTTGGAATTCTCTAAGTTTTACTGGAATCTTTTGGAATTAATCGAAATTAGTGGGTGTTTTTTGGAATATTCTGACAACTATTAGACTTTTTCCAATTGTGCGCCAAAAGATCAGCCAAGTCTAAATCATAATTGCTGTTGTATAACGCAATCTTAGAAAATACATCCGTAAGCCATTCGCGAAGATTTACATCACTGGCTTTGCAGCATCCCAGTAGTGAGTACATAATTGCTGCATTTTCTGCGGCATCATGGTTGCCACAAAACAATGCGTATTCAGCCCCCGTTTTGTCTTCTTTTAGACTTTCGGAGAATTTCCTGCGCGCATGAGCCCAACAACCCAGAAGCAAAACGCCTTTCTTTTGCTCATAGATTGAATATGCCTGATATCCATCGGTTTGAATAGCTCCCTGAAAATCCTTTAATAAAGGAAGTATCACTTTTTGTGCTCGGGAGCCTTTGTCGTAGTGAAAGAAAACCAAGTTATTCATTACTGATCGAACCATCCACAGATAAGCCTTTTGTGCTTTGTGCTTTTCGTTGCTAATAACCGGAATGGTACTTTCGTCAACCTGAATATAATCAGATTTTAGAACAATTTCTTTTAAACGTGCATAAAGAGCTCTTAGTAAATCACAGCTTCCTTGAAACCAACCATTAATGGTGGATGCGGGTAATTTTATACCTACCATTTTGAACATGGCCATTTGACGATTAAAAGGCTGGTGGAAATAATATTTATTCATCATCAGCTCGCTCAATAAAGAAGGCCCTGCATTGCTGCGTGGCAAAGGCAATAATGGCATTGAACCAATACGGATAGCTGATGCTTCTTCGGTGTTTTGATCTGTAGCAATATCCGGTGATACTGATTCTTGCTTTACTGCATATTTAGGACGTTCTATACGACGTACATATACCTCTCCGGGCTTGTGTTCGAGTATTTCTGTTACTTCTTCGCCAATACGCACCCAGTTATCTTGTTTACCTTCCGGTTCAATAACTTCTACCTCTCGTCTTAGGTGGTCAGGAAGTGGTTGACGAACTGGCCTCTGCTTGTTTTTTACAGGCTTGCGGCACTCATATTCGATAAGCTCTTTTTCAGCTTTTTCAATGATAGCTTTCTCTTCTGGGACTACCTCTAGTCCGTCCCAATCGATCTTTCGTTGATCGGGATCTTCGGCAATATGCTTTTCACTAGAATTGCCAAAAAACTTATGGCGAAACCAAGCAAGCTGGTCGATCAGCTTTTTAATTTGCTTCTTTTTGTCACCTCTTTAAGAGCCTTTTTTTAGGCTTCACATTCTTTACAATCAACATTAAATCGTGCCAACTTATAATGTGAGATGTGAGGCTTTCATCAAATGCAGGAAGTTTGAAAACACCACTATCGAGCTTCTTATGGTATATTACCAACCCGCCGTGTTCTAGATGAAGTATTTTCATGGTGGTCAGCCTACGGTTGACAAATATAAAAACTTCACCGTCCTGAACATTACGCTTCATCAAGGAGCTTACAATGCCGCTGAGTGTGTAAAAGCTTTTACGCATATCCACTGGTGTCGGATATAGAAAGTATTTAAGTTTATCGTGTAAATGAAACATCAGACTTAATCAAATAAGTGAACAATTGTTTTTAATACTTGCGTGTTTATATTATCCCTTAGTAGCATCTTGGTGCCATTGGGAAATACAAATTCAATGGGAGCATCATTGTTTAAAATAGGCTTACTCTTGATGATAGATGGACTCGATTGGTTATTCGTCGTTAACGGATTACTGTCAAATTCTAGTGGAACAAAGCTATCTGGCTCATGTGCTAATGCCTCTTCCAATTTGTTTCGCCAATAATAAAAAGTGGAAGGAGCCAAATCTTGGTTGGTACAAAAATCTTTTATGTTCAAACCTGATTCCTGGTAATCCTTATACAAACGCTTAAATGTAGTTAATGTCATTCTTATTTTTTGCTATCAAAGAAACAGCTCTAGTATGAAGGTCGCAATATGTGAAAGACCGAAGACTTACGATTAAACTATACCCACAAAGTTCAAATATAAATGCTGCGATGCAGTTACTCAGAAAAGAAATAAAACTATCAGTAGAATTAAATAACAGACTCGATTTGTTGACCAGAAATAAACGAGCACATTATTACACGCACAAACAATTGGAAGTTATCCTGGAATATTTTTGTATAAGTCAGAAAGAATTTGAATTGTTATAGATGAACCGCAATAAATGCAATCTTCATCGTTGTCGCAAAATTTTGAAATCCTCATTTACAAAAGTAAACTCCGGCTTTAAAATTTCTTACGCCTTGAATCTTACTATTTATATCGATTCCCTTTAAAATAATCCCGGGAAAATAAGTTCAAAAGCAATAATTACGATAATAATCAAACTGCTTTTGCGTGCTTTTTTATGCTTGAGTGTGCTATTAGAGTATACATAGACCTTATTCAGCGTATATTTCACTTGCTTTTAATTCTACTTTAACAGATTTATTGCTTTGAATAACAGAGGTCTATGTCACGCTGTCGCTTTTCATGTCGCTGCTGCAGTTTTTCCAGCATCCGTTCATCGGTCATTTCACGATAAAATTTGTATACCATAAAATCCATAATGTCTCTTGCCGACAACAATGGGACTTCGTCTTGATTCAATAGTTTTTCTTTCAGCATAAAGCTGCCCACCATTAAGTTGAGGGCTACTTGGTGATGCCATGACAGCCATTTGCGGGTTTGGAACTGATCCAAGCCTACTATCTGTTTTTGCTCTTTGAAGCTATGCTCAATGAAAAAGCGTTGTGCCTGCATGTATGCCAGCGCCTGATGCGTGTATTGAGCAAGTTCTGCGTTAGTGAACGAATATTTTATTTCTACTCCCTGCTTTGTCTTTCTTTTCGAAATGACCAGCAACCGTTTCTCAACAATGTTCTGAACCTTATCCCAAATGTAAACTGTCTTAAAATGGAACAATCCCTTCAGCTTTCCCTTGGCAGAATCACGAATGTCAAGCTTTTTCCAGTCCTTGTTTGTAAGCGTTTCTATATATTCGTTAGCGTTTACCGATGGGGTGCTTGCCTTCGGCCTTTTGGGGGGGGCGCCCACGATTGCTCTTTCGCTTCTGGAATATGTAGTTCTGGTTTTTCAAGGTGGATTTTTTGATCGCTATGAATGTCAAGCATGTACACCAAACCCATATCCTCAACCGAACGGGTAAACGCAAGGTCATTGCCATAAAGTCCATCCCCCCCAACGTAATCGAACTCGATACCCATTTCCAGTTGGTGCTTCACAATATCTGTAGCCAGCTCCGGTTTTGTCTTGAAAACCCTGTCCTCTTTGGGGATGCCAGCAGTTTCACACCTGGCGTTGTTAGTACACCATGACCTTGGAAGGTACAGTCTCGTGTCGACCAACGCTGCATATTTGTCCGTGCACAAGCAACCAAAAACTGCAACCTGCGAGTTTGCAGTCTTCCCAACGTTCCCGCAATACTGGTGATCAACACCAATGCTTTTGTCACCTTTTTTCACCCATCCGCTTTCGTCTATGAGTAATCCTTTTAATTTTTGGTTTGGGAGTGATTGGTCTACCTGATTTGCTATTTGGTCGATGACAGCTCTTGCATCCCAATTGGATTCGGTGATAAAATGCTGCATCTTATGGTAGTCTGCGTTTAATGTCTCAGTGATGCGTTCGATGTTTTTCAAATCGCTTAAAGCTAGACCTTCGACGTATTGAGTAGCTTTGTCGAAGTTGGATTTTGTTCTATTTTTAAAATGGTGCTGAAATTCAGATAAATACACTTCAAGTCGGTTGTTGACCGCTAGCAGTGTTTTACCATTATTCGTATATTTTTTTAAGTTTTTCGCCCGTTACCCATTGCAAACTTGAGTTTTGTTCTTTGTTTCAATTGCAATATACTAATTTACTGTTTATTACGAAAGAAAAACAATACTAAATTATCGTTTTTTCAGTGATCATTTTAATCTGTTAAAGTAGAATTACATACTCGATGCATTAACTATCAGCTGGTAAAATACTGTAGTGCCTTGTGTGAAGTTGAATTTGTTGCTAAATCAGGCAAGCTGATTTCAGCATTGGGTTTTAAAAACGATAAAGGTGGATATGAAATGAGAAATAAGTTCACCAAACTATCGATAAGTCCAAAGACTATATCCACAATACCAGGAGAGAGTGATTCGTTAAATGTTTTTGAGGGTTTTATGGATTATCTCTCTGCATTAACCTACTATAAAGTTAAGCAGTTGGATGGGACAACCATTATTCTTAATGGCGTAGGGCAAAAGAAGCAATTGATTGAGGCGGTCCCAAATTATGATCAAGTCATCTTATTTGGGGACAATGATACCACTGGAGTAGAATTTGCAGAAGAAGTAAATAATAAACATTCTAATGTACTCAACATGGCGGATGAGGTATATCCCAAGTTTAAGGATTTTAATGTTTTTCTATGCAAAGTTATAAAAGACAATGATTTGCCAATAAGCCATGCATCAAATTGAGTTGTACACAAATGCTTTATAATTAGTTGAATTGCTCAATAAATAAGATGTGAGCTATAGTTTATTGCTTGTATATTTCAGGTAAATAAATTTTACTAAGCAACCAATCATCACCAACCGCCTT
Organism: Saccharicrinis fermentans DSM 9555 = JCM 21142; assembly: GCF_000517085.1. Classification (NCBI taxonomy): domain Bacteria; kingdom Pseudomonadati; phylum Bacteroidota; class Bacteroidia; order Marinilabiliales; family Marinilabiliaceae; genus Saccharicrinis; species Saccharicrinis fermentans. The sequence goes on from NZ_KI912107.1 coordinate 446,126, forward strand.
TCTCAACCGAGAGAGGCGGTTTTTCTATTTATCAAATTATTGGACAATAAATTTCTTCAAACACATTAACACTCAATTATTATTGTGCAATTTGAGGTAGTTGAACATCAATTAAGCGACACTTATTGAGCATAATATCGTAAATAATAGTACTTTTAAAGCATTAAATATTGCATACATGTCAGTACCCGATTATCAATCTATCATGTTGCCACTTTTACAATGTGTAGCAGATGAACAAATACATAAATTCAGAGAATTAATAGAAAGGCTTTCTAAGGAGTTTAATTTGTCAGAATCTGATAGACGCGAACTATTACCTAGCGGAAAACAAGCACTTTTCGACAACAGGGTTGGTTGGGCTAACACCTACCTTAAGAAAGCAGGTTTGTTACAGTCTGAAAAGCGAGGTTTTGTACAAATTACCGAACTTGGATTGGAAGTATTAAATACAAATCCTGAGAAGATTAATGCAGCTTTTTTAAGGCAGTACGATTCATTTAATCAATTTGTTGGAACAAATGGAAAAGACAGTGAAGAAAGCAATGAGCAGATATTAGAGACCGACAATCAAACACCAAAGGAGAAATTTGAAGAATCCTATCAGCAGATTACTAGGTTGTTGATAGGCCAATTGTCCGATCAACTTGCAAAGATTGACCCTTATAAATTTGAGGAGTTAGTTTTAGATTTACTACAAGCAATAGGTTATGGAGGAAATCGTTCAGAGGCAGCACAGGTGACAAAAAAATCTGCAGATGGTGGAATAGACGGAATCATCAATGAAGACCGCCTGGGGCTTGACAAGATTTATATCCAGGCCAAACGATATAACAATACCGTGCCTATAAAGGAGGTGCGAGACTTTGCAGGAGCCATGTTAGCGCATAACGCCCAAAAAGGAGTCTTTATTACTACTTCAGATTTTCCTTCCTCAGCAAAAGACTTTGCTGAAAAGATTGACCGTACATTGATTCTTATAGATGGTCAACGTTTGGCCGAATTAATGATTGAATACAACATTGGCATCTCACCCAAAGAAACCTTTGTGTATAAAGAAATCGATTCAGATTATTTTGAAAGTTAATTGAATGGCCACAAATAAAAATGCCACAATAAGGTATCAAGCATTAGACCGTTGTTTTAGAAATCCAGGTCGAAAATTTTACATCGAAGATTTAATTGACGCTTGCAATGAAGCTTTATTAGATGTTGATCCAAAATCAAGTGGAATTAAAAGACGTCAGATATACGATGATATTAAATTCATGCAAGATTCAAAAGGGTTTGATGCTCCAATCGAATCATTTAAGGCTGGAAGAAAAGCATATTATCGATATGCTGATATAAACTTTTCGATAAACAGCCAACCATTAAATGAACAAGAGGCTCAGCAATTAAAAGAATCATTAATTACTCTTACCCGTTTTAAGGGGATGCCACAGTTTGAGTGGATAGAGGAATTGAAAGCGAGGCTGGAAGATAGCTTTAAATTATCAAGCCAGGATAATGTAATTTCTTTCGAAGAGAACCCCTTCTTAACCGGAAAGGAGTATATAGGCGATTTATATAATGCAATTACAAATAAACAAGCTTTATCAATAGTATACCGATCATTTAAGAGTGATGAAGATGAAATTGTTATTTTTCATTCCTACTATTTAAAACAATATAATAATAGGTGGTTCGTATGTGGTTTAAATGAGAACGCTAATAGGATTGAAAATAGAGCTTTAGATAGAATTGTTTTAATTAATGAGAGTAAATCTAAATATATTCAGAATGATAATATAGATTTTGGAGAATACTTTTCCGATGTTGTTGGAGTAACAGTTGAATCAGGAGAGGAGCCTCAAAAAGTTTTATTAAAAATTGAACCTAGCTTACTTCCATATATCATAACAAAGCCTCTCCACGAATCACAAGTTTCTTTGAAAGGGCAGGCACGAGTTATCCAATTAAAAGTTCAACTGAATTATGAGCTTGAATCTCTTATTTTATCATTTGGAGAGAAGGTTGAGGTACTTGAGCCGACTGGATTGAGAAATAGAATTAGAACAAGGGTTGAATCCTTAATTGAAAAGTATGTATAAGTTATGCGGAATAGTTGCACACATGTGTATCACCTTTGTAGCATCAAAAATGAACAAGAATTAATTAACCTTTAAATTTGATTAAGATGACTACTTGGGATAAACAGTTTTGGAGCTACCTGGATTATTTAAGACATACAACAAGAATTGAAGAAATTTCGGACTTAATTCTATCATTAAGTTACCTTAAGTACTTAAATGACAATCCAAGCAAGTATGAATTAGATGAAAGTGCTAAGTGGGAATTATTTACTTATGAAACTTCTTTTGGTCCAATTTTAAAAAAAGTTCAGCGTGCATTTGAAACATTAGAGTACTGTCATCCTTCTTTGGATAATACATTTTCTAATTTAGATATTCGATATGATAATTACTTTCTTTCAGAACCAAGACACACAAGAGAGTTAATAGAGCAAATTTCAAGATTTGATTTTAGCTTTGGTAAGGACTTTAGTGAATATTTTGATGATTTACTATTTTATTTTAATAGCAGCTATGGGAAGCGTGGTGCAGGAGAAATCCAACCTAAGGAACTAACTCATTTAATGCATTCATTAATTCCTAATACTGAAAATCAATCGATATATAACCCGTTTGCAGGTTATGCCTCTTTTGGCCTGAATATTCCTAAAGGCACACAATATGTTGGAGAAGAAATTAATGAAAGAACTGCAGCAATCGCACGACTCCGCTTAGCAATTGACTACTCATATAAATCAGAGCTGAATTCAAATGACTGTATTCGGTTTGCAGATAAGGGCTCTGAAAGGAAGTTCACTACAATTATATTTAATCCGCCATTTAACCCACATTGCAGCTAAATTGGCGGAGATTCTTGTTTTGTAGCCACTTGCGATTTTTTTATTTTCATTTTGTGTACTACAGATTTTTTTCGGGTAAAGGGAGCATATTTGTATTTCAGAGCATCATATAATTGTTTTACTTTTTCGTTAGGCTCAGAGCAACGTCTTATTGAAATAGTTTGATCCTCTACGTTTTGAGCAGTTGTTGTAACCGCCTTTTGTGTATTCATTATGCGGACGATTTCTTTCCATCCATGGTTTATCCCTTTACTTTTTAGTTGATACCTGATTGTATTCACTACCCAATATGCCAACAACCCAAGGTGCAGATGAGCCATTGTACTTGAATCGGTTTTGTGATAAATTGGGCGTAAATCAAGATCGGTTTTTAAAACTCGAAAAGAAGCTTCAATCTCCCGGATGGTATTGTAAAAACTCCATAAAACATCTTCATCATAGTTTTCAAGTGAAGTGCGCAGAAAATATATTCCACTACGAGCATTGATTTCAATGTTTTCTTTTACAGACCATTCTATTGACGAGGCAAGTGGATGCTTTTGTGTCTTCTTGCCCCTTGTACCTTTTTCTTCCGCAAGGGCATTGACTTCAATATTATAATATCTTTGTATCGATGGGTATTTCTGCTTTAACCGACCTATGCGTTCATGAACTTTATCCAAGCGTTTTACGCCTCCTTTTTTGCTCAGGCTTTCGTTAATTTTTCGAAGTCCTTCTTCGAACCTAGCTTGGAACTGCTCGTTCATCGAACGCTCCTTCAGCTTTTTTGCTTCGCTTTTTACTTTGAGGTAATAATCATTGTTTCTTTCTGATTTAACCCGGCACAATTCAATTTTACGTTTTTTATTATCGTAAACTGATACCGTTTTTGCATTTGCATCAATAGTGTATTTAGTAAGGTTTACACGGCTTACGCACAAATAATCATATCCTTTTGAGGCAATCATTTTCAGGTTGTCATCCGTGGCTATCCCCGCATCGATTACCACCAATGCTTTTTTTGATGATGTGGATGTTTTTACCCGAAGATTGTTGATCATGCCTTCAAGTGTTTTTGAATCGGCCATATTACCTTCAAGTATGGATGAATATTTTATAAACCCTTCTACATTTATCACCAAGGCAAGCACCACCAACTTTGCATCGCTCCGTTTCTCCTTGCTCCGGCCAAATTTCGCTATACTGCTGTGTTCTTTTCGTCCTTCAAAATAAGTATTGGTAAGATCGTACAATACGATTTTGTCCTTAATGTCGAATAGTTCGTTGGTTCTGACAGAAAGGTGGTTTTCCAAAGCTTCTTTTACTTCATATAATTTATTGGAAATCCGATACAGCTTATCTTTAGTAACTTTTCCTATGTCGGTTCCCGTAATTTCGCATACCGATGAGTTTTCTTTTATCCATTTACTTGTTTTAAGTTCGGATGCAGGATATACGGCTCGGCTAATAAGATGTGTTTTTGCCAGATTTATATCGTGGTCGCTCCATCCTTGTTTTTCAAGAAAGCCTCCAAACTGGAGTTGTTCCAATGCCTGGTGGCACATCCACTCTGAACCAATTTCGCGGACATCTTTATTTTTGATGCTATTGACATCAATATTTTGAATATCCTTGCCTTTGTTTGCCTGTTGTTTTTTGTTTGTTTTTGAAACAATGTCAATTTTTTTCTTAGCTACCAGAATATCGTAAAACTCATCAACATACTTATTTACGAGGCTATCGTCACTTTCTTGATAAGTGAACAAAGGGTTATTGCAGTTTTCGGCCTTTTCTGTGATAAGCTTTTGTATTATAACTAATTGATCTGCATTCAAATCATCTAAGTATCCGGCATTGACCATGGTGCGGTGGCATACCCTACCGTCTTCGTTGCGGTAGCTCTCAACCAATCGATAATAACCAGAGTAAACTCCAGTTTCTGGATTTTTGCGCATGGATACTTTGAAATACATGCCCCAAAGAAACTATCTAATTTATTCAAAATCAATACCCCCTGTGTACTACAAATGGATTTTTGAAAAAGCTACAACTGATAACCAGCTACTTGCAAAATTAAACTGCCCTAAAACGACCGATTTTGCCTGAAAAAAAGCTGAAATTCGTTAAAAACGCTCAAAATGGGTTAATATTAGGTTTAATGAAGAAACCTACCATGATTTGAAGTATGTAAATAGTAATTATTTAATAAAGAATAATGCTAATGCCTACATTATTGGTGAAATGCTCACTAAACTAAGAGATGGTGGGAAAATGATTTTCTTAATGCCAAATGGATTCTTAACTAGTTCACTAGGTCAGGAAGTCAAACTTAAGAAAATGATATTAAAAGATTTCAATCTTGAGTCAATCACATCACTTCCTGGAAACATTGTAAGCAATACGAATATTTCACTGAATCTTATTGTAATAAGTAAGAACAAACCTACTGGAAAAGTGAAAATGGTTGATGGTAGTGAGTGTTTTATACGAAAGAGTTCATCACAGAATATTATTGATGTAGAAGTTGTGTCTCATTTGATTAAAAGTGTAGATTCAAACGAAAAGGTATTAACAATTTCTGAAGAGGATATTAAATTAAATGACTTTAGCTTATTACCTCAGCGCTATCTTGTTGAATCAAGTAGTAAAATTGATTTATCAAATGCTAAGCCACTAGGCGATGTTATTATGTACATCAAGCCTATTAGATATCAGAAAAGTGAGTTTGGGAAAAAGATTGGGATAAAGGATCTGCAAGATAGTCCTGATCAATATACTATTGATTATTCTCAATTAACACAAGAGGAATTACCCAAAGGAGTAGCCAGACTAAACCGCAACTCTCTTTTAGTCGCATCTAAGGGACTCAAATTAAAACCAACTTACATTGGAAATGTAGGTATGGATATTTATTATACACCACAGAATATTTTTGAGTTTAATGTAGAATCAGATAATGTCAATATAGATTACCTGATAGCTGAATTGCATAAGGACTATGTGCAGAAACAATTAGCAAAATTTACTGTTGGTGCTGGCATTCCTTCCATAACAAGAAAACAATTATTATCTATTCGCATTTTTCTACCAAGTATAGATGAACAATTACAGATTGTTGAAAAAGAGAAAACTGAGCGCTTCCAGCAAAAGTTAAAGGAATTGGGGTTTGAGCGAGAAATTGCCCAAATTCGCAAAGAGCAAAAGGAAGACCTGAGCTCAAAAAAGCATAATATTATGCAACACATCAATAATGTGAAATCATCTGCTGATGTGTTGATAGGTTTTATGGAGAAAAATGGAGGCCAATTAAGGGCAAATGATATAATAAATCAACGTAGGGGAGTTACTGTAGAACAACGTTTCAGAAGGTTAGTGGATAGTTTGGAAGATTCAATTTATTACATCAATAACCTTACAAACGAAGTAAGGTTCGGAGAAAAGAAGATAGTAAACCTAAAGAAACTTATAGATTCATGTATCGAAAAAGGTATACAGGGAAAGAATTATGAAGTGTTACCTTTAGAGGTTGATGAGACATCCTTTATCGAATCAAGTAATACCATTGAACCAATCGCTTTTATATCACCTGATGATTTTGAAGAGGTGTATAATAATTTGTTAGAGAATGCAGTAAGGCATGGATTCTTAAAGGATAATAACTTATATAGTTTCCGCATTGAAATGTCGTATGATTCGGATGTTAAACAAATTGTTATCCTATTCTCTAATAATGGCGAGCCTTTACCCAAAGGTATGGCAGATAGGTATGGTATTAAAGGAGAAAAGGCTGGTAAAACAGGTAATAAAGGATATGGTGCTTGGAAAATAAAGCAAATAGCGAATTATTGGGAAGCAGGTTTTGAAGTATTAGATAGTAGTGAAAGTACTAATAAGGTAGCTTTTGAACTTAGGTTAAATGTAGAACAGGAATAAGTTATGGCAGAATATAATGTTTTATGGATTGATGATGAGCCAGATAAGCAAGATGGCTTTTTTGACATCGCAGATATGAAAGATATAATCCTTCATAACTGTAAAACATCACGAGAAGGTATAGAGGAGTTGTCTAAAAAAATAAATTTTTATGATGCCGTTATACTTGATGCGAAGGGATATAATGATTCTGAAGATGAAGTGCCAAAGCTCACAGGTCTTCTTAATTCGATTATTAAAATTGAAAGACTTTCACCTATAAGGAAGATTCCATATTTTATTTTTACTGGACAAAAAGATGTAGTAGATAATACTGATATTATTGAGCTTTTGGAACAATATCCTTTATATCAGAAAGGTGTGCATAACGATAAGTTATTTCAGGATATAAAGGAGGCTGCAAAGCAAAATGAGGAAACTCAAATAAAGCATGAGCATGAAAGGGTATTTGAGGCATTGTCAAAGTATAATGTTATAGAACATTTTGAAGATGATGCGACCGAAACACTTACAAAGATTCTTATCGCCATTAAAAAAGGAGATGTGAATTTTAGTGATAAGGAGCAGTTTACTCAAATTCGACGGATATTAGAAATGATGTTCCGTGTGGCAAATAAAAAAGGACTGCTTCACGATAAATGCATACTAAATAATAAGGTTAATTTATCTGATTCTAGTCTTTTTATGGCAGGTGAAGATACACATCATAGTGATGTGCGTTGTTCTAAAAAACACTTTCCAAAATTAATAGCTGATTTAGTTAAGAATATCCTATTTATTACAGGAAGTGCATCTCATACAGAAGAAGAGGTTGGAGGCGTATCTTCGGTGGATAAACAAAACCTACAGGAATATAGAAATACCTTAAGAACACCATACTTTTTGTTTTCATTAACATTACAGTTGATAGATATTGTTATATGGTTTAATGATTATTGTGACTTAAACCAAGATATTGAGAAGAATAAAAGTTATTGGGAAGATATTCCTTGGATAAATGGTACAGTGACAAATGTGTCAAGAAATAATTGGGGAACATTTCAAGATGAACAAAGAAAATACAACGCAAGCATTCCTAAAGGTTTGATTCTGAAAAATCACCTACGTGTGAATGAAAAAGTGAAGGTGAAGATTAAGAAGGAAAACGAGATTCGGTTTTACACAAAAGAAATTAAAAGAAATTAGTATAAATATGAGCAATAAATTATCTCAATCAACAATAAACAGTACAGTTTGGAAAGCCTGCGACTCTTTTAGAGGAACACTTGACCCTGCAGGTTATAAAGATTATATTTTAACTATGCTTTTCGTGAAATACATCTCCGATGTTCACAAAGAGAAGAAAGCAGAATACAATGAAAAGTATAAGGGTGATGCTGTTCGTATCGAACGTGCTTTAAAACACGAACGTTTTAAAATGCCAGAGGAAAGCTCTTTTGATTTCCTTTACGAGCATCGCAATGCCGATAATTTGGGTGAGTTGATTAATGTTGCTTTAGAAAATATTGAAGAGGAAAACAGAGAAAAACTCGACAAAGTATTCCGAAATATCGACTTTAACTCCGAAGCAAACTTAGGTCAAACCAAAGACCGCAACCGCAGATTAAAGAATGTTTTGAATGATTTCTCAGCATTAGACCTCAGACCATCAAATCTAGAGGGCAATGATGTAATTGGCGATTCTTACGAATACCTGATTGCCAACTTTGCTTCTGATGCCGGTAAAAAAGCGGGTGAGTTTTACACGCCTTCAAGTGTATCAACCTTGTTAGCAAAATTGGTTGAACCGCAAGAAGAAAATCGTATTTACGACCCTACTTGTGGTTCGGGCTCCTTGTTGTTAAAAGCCGCCAGAGAAGTGGGAAGTAACAATTTTTCGTTAAGCGGACAAGAAGTAAACGGAAGCACCTGGGCATTGGCTCGCATGAATATGTTTTTGCATGAACGAGATAATGCCACCATTGAATGGGGCGATACCTTAAACAATCCATTACATAAGGAAAACGACAACCTTAAAAAGTTTGATATTGTAGTAGCCAATCCTCCATTTTCTTTAGATAAATGGGGTGCCGACAATGCATCAAGCGACCAATACGGACGCTTTTGGCGTGGTGTGCCACCAAAGAGCAAAGGTGATTATGCTTTTATATCCCACATGGTTGAATCTTTAAACGAACATGGACGTGCAGGTGTAGTATTACCACACGGTGTACTATTTAGAGGTAGTTCTGAAGGTAAAATTCGTAAAGCACTCATTGAAGAAAACAAACTAAAAGCAGTTATTGGCTTACCTGCCAACCTATTCTTTGGCACCGGTATTCCTGCGTGTATTTTAATCTTCGATAAAAATAAGGGTGATAATACCGATGTACTCTTCATTGATGCCAGTCGTGAATTTGAAAATGGCAAAAACCAAAACAACTTACGTACAATTGATATTCAACGTGTATTCGCAACATACAAACTCTTTGATGGTGAACAAGCCGATTTAAAAGAAGGCAAAGTTTCAATAAATGAAGAAACAGGAAAGTGGGAAAACAAGGAGGACGGGAATTACGAACTCATAACTCAAAATTCAAAATTCATAATTGAGAAGTACTCTTATATAGCTACCAAAGAGGAAATAGCCGAAAACGACTACAACCTCAATATCCCGCGTTATGTAGATACTTTTGAAGAGGAAGAGCCCATTGATATTGCAGCTACTCAACAAGAAATTGCGACCATAAAAACAGAAATGACTGCCGTAGAAGAACAAATGGCTGCTTATTTAAAAGAATTGGGGTACTAATGAGTAGTCTATCTATACAATATTGTTCTGACTTACATTTGGAGTTTCCAGAAAACGAAAAGTTTTTAAAGGATAAACCAATCATTCCAAAGGCAAACATTCTAATCTTGGCTGGTGATATTGTGCCGCTTAAAGTGATGGATAAATTTAATTGGTTTTGGGATAAACTAAGCGAAGATTTTGAACGGGTATATTGGGTGCCAGGCAATCATGAGTATTACCATGGTAACTTAAGTAAGTATAATGGCCGCTTAAGTATGAAAATAAGAAACAACATTAGTCTTGTCAATAATTTTGTGGTTACCGAAAATGGTGTTCGCTTGATATTCTCAACACTCTGGTCACGAATAAAACTCGAAAATAAATGGGTAATTGAAAGGCGTCTAAATGATTTTCACCTAATTAAAAACGGTGAATATACTTTCACATCAGAAAGTTACAATAGATTACACAAAAAAAGCTTAGAGTTTGTAACTGGTGAATTAAAAAAAGCAAAACAGAACAAAGTGGTTGTTTGCAGCCACCATGTACCTACATTTTTAAATTATCCCGAGAAATACAAAGGGGATAGTATTAATGATGCATTTGCAACGGAACTATTTCCTTTAATTGAAGAATATCAACCCGAAGCATGGATATTTGGTCATCATCACTGGAATCATGCTCCTTTTACAATTGGAAAAACACAAATGCTTACGAATCAATTGGGATATGTTAGAAACAATGAACACGAACAGTTTAATGCTTCGGAATTCATAAAAATATAGCGATATCAATTTGCATATAAGTATTATAACAATACATTTGCATTATAACACGCAACTCGTTAATATGCATATAAGATGTTATTATGAAAGAACTAACGGAATATATCACACATGAAATTGGTCTAGAATTTAACATTGACGAACAAAAAGGTCAGTGGAATAAGTCTCTACCAATGTATTTAATTGCAAGCTACAAAATAGATGCAGCGTGGCTAATGGGTGCTGAAGTTGTGTTGGTACACTTAAAGTTCCAAGAAGACCAACCAACGATTGGACAAATGCAAAAGCACATGGAGAGCATTCGTGAGCATATTGGCATGCCGGTTATTCTTATTTTTAATTACATAGAAGCCTTTAAACGTAAAAGATTGGTGCAGCAGCGAATGAATTTTATTGTTCCGTATAAACAATTCTTTATTCCGGAACTAATGATGGCATTCTCCGAAGTAAATCAGACCAAACCAAATGAAGACATCCGTTTTACTCCAATGGCTCAGTTGCTAACTATTTATTGGCTACTGAGTAAAAACGAAGATGAGCAAATTGAACAGGTGCCATTTAATAAAATCGCTAATTTATTCGATACAAATGCAATGGCCATAACGCGTGCTGCGGATAATTTAGCTAACCTTAATATTTGTACCATTCATACAGGCAGACCTAAATGCTTGACTTTTAATCAAAGTAAGCAAAACACATGGTCTATCATAAAAGAACGGCAGCTAGGTATTTATCCGATATTAAAAACAGTATTTACAGACTCTAAGCCTCCTCATGATAAATGGATAAATACAAATACGAATGCACTAACAGCTTTTACTGATATTAATTCTGGGTATCAACAATATTTGGCTCTTGACAAAGCAGCTTATCAAGCGTATAAAAAAACAAATCAATGGCCTCAAGAAAACACAAGTGAAGGAGAATTTGCTACCGAAATATGGAAATATGACCCCACCATATTAAGCAATAGATTCCGATGGTTAAAAAATAATATTGACCCGATATCTCTTTATCTCTGTTTTACAAATGACGAAGACGAACGGATAGAGGATGCTCTTGAACAAATTGAAAAGAAATTTATATGGTTAGAGGAATAGAAACGTTTAAAACATACTTTAAAGACCATGCCGATAAGTATATTATTATTGGTGGCACTGCTTTAGATATACAAATGGAAGATGCTGGGTTTACGCCTCGTGCAACAAAAGACATTGATATAATATTGGTAGTAGAGGCTTTAAATACTGATTTTGTAAAGGCATTTTGGGAGTTTATTAAAGAGGGCAACTACCAACAGAAAGAAAAAGGTGGTGAAAAACGTCAGTACTATCGTTTTGTAAAGCCCGAAAAAGATAATTTTCCCTACCAAATAGAGCTCTTTGCTAAAAATCCCGACATTCTAGATTTAGACGAGGGTACGCACCTTACACCTATACCCGTTGAGGTCGAATTATCGAGCCTTTCTGCCATATTAATGGATGAAGACTATTATAACTTAACACTGGAACAAAGCGAAGTGCAAGATGATGTGCATATAGCCAACCCCAAAGCCTTAATTGCCCTTAAGGCAAAAGCCTTTTTAGACTGGAGCAAACGAAAGGCTGAGGGACACTCCGAATGCGACAAACATATAAAAAAGCACAAAGCAGATATCTTTAGGCTGACCATGTTATTACCAAGCGACGAAACTATTGAAACTCCTGCCAATGTTAAAGCCGACTTACAAAAGGCTGCCAACATGATAGCTGACCAATTACCCGATAAGGCTATTCTTAAAACTATGGGTGCACAGGTACCTCCACTAGAGGTGTTTAAACAATTTAAGCAAATCTTTAACCTTAATTAATGACAAAAGGATATACATATATATTAGAATGCTCTGATGGAAGTTACTATACAGGAAGTACAAAAGATTTAGAGCTTCGCTTGCAACAACACCAAAACGGAGAAGGAGCAAACCACACTAGAAAGCATCTTCCCGTTAAATTGGTATATTTTGAAGAATTCGATAGAATCGATGATGCTTTTTACCGTGAAAAACAAATACAAGGATGGAGTAGAAAAAAGAAAGAGGCTTTGATAAATGGTGACTTCGACAAGCTCAGTCACCTGTCACGAAATTATACTGAATACAGGAAAGCGGCTTCGACAAGCTCAGCCTCCGCATCAGCAACCCGTTCCTATAACACAACCCGCCCCCTGAGCCAAGAAGAGCGCTCCCTGAGCTTGTCGAAGGGAGAAACAAAACAACGCGCTGAGCTTGCCGAAGGCAAAGAGGGCTACAAAAAGACTAAAATTGGGTGGATTCCTGAAGAGTGGGAATTAGTTAAGCTAGGTGAAAAGTTCGAATTCAAGAATGGTATTAATGCAGACAAATCAGCATACGGAACAGGTGTTCGTTTTGTTAATGTAATGGAAGTAGTAAACAATAATTACATTACTCACAATGACATACCAGGTTCCTTAGTGGTAACTAAATCACAATTAATGACCTATAAAGTATCAAGAGGTGATGTATTATTTAATAGAACTTCTGAGATACCAGAGGAAATTGGTCTTACTGCAGTGTATCTTGATGATGCCAACCCTGTTTTTGGCGGTTTTGTAATACGCGGTACAAGTAAAGACAATTCACTTTATGAATTATTTAAGAAAGATTGCTTTAACTCAAGCATATTACGTAAACAAATAATTGTGAGAGGGCAAGGTGCTGTTCGTGCCAATATAGGGCAAAAGGATTTGCAATCTGTTTTACTACCTCTCCCCCCTCTTCCCGAACAACAAAAAATAGCCCAAATCCTATCCACATGGGACAAGGGAATTATGAGTTGTGAGTTATTAATTAGTCTCGGCAAGAAAACTCATGTTTTCAAAAATAGGCGAGTAGAATATCGCTAAACGTGAACTTTATTTTTGTTGATGATGGTGATTTTATGTGTCAAAGCTGAGTTTTATAGCAAAACACCACCCTGCGTATAATATTTTGCCAATTTTGTTGACTATTGGGCATAACTCTTCCATTTGTGTTACGTAAAACACATATATTCAGAACATTACTAGGCTGCCAATTTGTTCTGCTCGTCTGTATTGGAACTATTCCGTGCTCGATAGATTAATTCGGCACCAATCTTTCTTAGATTGTAGGCGCAAACGGCCAAGCCAACATACCTTTTGAAGTTGTGGTATCCGCGATCTGGACAGCGATCTAGTCCTCTGTGCTCCAGCTTATTAATGTTTGATTCGATGGCGCTATGTTTGTTGCGCAGCTTCTTGAAAACGGTTTGACGCTCCTGCTCTGCTTCTTCTTGGTTACATTTGCCTTTCTTGGGAAGCACAAGTTTCTTAACCACTCTCAACAATAATGTTTTATTGTTTTTGTTCCAATACCCCTTATCGAAACTCCAACTTTCTATTGTAAACCGTTTTGATAGTCTTTTTGTTAACTGCGGAACAATCTCTGAATCAGATTCATGATTCATTATCTGGTAATCGACAATTAAATTAAACTGGTCGGTAGTTATTCCTACTTTTTTGCCCAGTTCGATATTCGGACGCATTTTACCTTTGGTCACCCATTCGGTATATTCTTCGAATATGGAAAACATTTTCTCGCTATGGGGTATGGCTTCCCCTTTTATAGTCCGCCTTTCAAGCAAGTTGATATGCTTAACCAATAGCGACATGAAATGTTCGAGCTCTATCACTGTTACCTGATCTGCAATATCTTCGTGTGGAAAGCTGTCTTTTGAATTTTCTAATTTGTTCAGCAAAGCTTTAGCTTTTGCAAGGTACATTCGCGCTGCGGTTCTTATTCTGTCTTGTTTCCCTTTTCCGCCCGATGCGCTTGCCCGACCTAGTGCCCGCATTTTGTTCTTCAAGTCTTTACGCCAGTCATACACCTTGCGCCATCCAGGCAGATCGTGATTTTTCTGAAGCTTGTTGACCATGTCGATGCATTTTCGCGCACAGTCCCATAGCAGGTTGTAGTCAGTCGGGAAGTGAACATTGCTTTCTACAACAAAACTATCGGTTTTTAAGGACAATGCTGCCGCCTCTTTTTTTTAAAATACCTCGTGGCCAAATGCCACAATAACATTGTTGAGTTCTTTTACTGTTTCGTCCGTTAGTAGACCGACATTGTCAATAATACACTGATATCCAATCTTTTGTTTTTCATACCCAAAGCTGCTCTCGATGCCCATTATTTGGCGTATCAATGTATGGTGATTGGCCATGTCGTGTAGATCGTCATAGCTAATATTTTGACAAAGACGCACTTGTGACAAAACAAAGATTTGCCACAGGTCCATTCCGGGACGACCTGTATGTTTCTTTTCCGAGCGTATCGCCTTGTCCAATATCTCAAAGACCTTCTCGTTCCAGTTTGGGTTGGCAAATATTTCTTTTAACGCAGCACATAGTCCGGGTAGAGCCCCACTTCTTTTTGCTGTCGGTATGATCGTTTCTTGAATTGGAAGACTTCCCAGTTTCAATTGTTGTTCGAATCTTTTTCTCATGCTTGAACCTCTTTGTGCTTTAGCTCCGAAATAACCAAATCTAAAACCATTAATAGGTTGAATATCTGCAAAATAACCCAACTACACAAGCTATATTCGCTAAAGATTCAAACAAGTTTTCAACATCAAGAACCAGATTTACAATTGATTATACGTTTTCTTGCAAGGACTAATTAAGAGTTTAAAGCAACGTAAAAAAGGCTTAATGCAACAATTACTTACTGGTAAAACAAGATTAAAAGGTTTTGGTGGTGAGTGGAAGGAATCAAAATTAGAGGAGTATTTTACTCAACGAAATGAAACGAATCAAAAGAAACTACCTTTACTATCTGTCGGTATTAATGGGGTTTATCCACAAGACGAATCTATAAAAAAAGACACTTCCAATACAGACAAATCAAAATATAAGCGAATTTGCGTTGGTGATATTGGGTATAATACTATGCGTATGTGGCAAGGTAGAAGTGCTCTGTCAAGTTTGGAGGGAATTGTAAGTCCTGCTTACACAATAATAACTCCAAAGTATCCACCCCACCAACCCCATGTTTCCTGCCATTCCAATGACTGTTATTTTTGCCTCAAAAAATCATGAAACGCAGAAAATCCTTAAACCGAAGCATGTTTTGAGCATGTGGTTCTACAGCAGGAAAGCGGCCAAACTATAGGAAGTTACGCCAAACAAATTGGAGTAACACGCTCGAAAATGCAATACTGGGTAGGTAAATACAAAGCCCTTGAAAAGACTCAAAAAACAGAAAGCGACACCAGCCTGAAATTTATTGACTTTAACTCATTCGGTCTTCAGAATGCACAGGTTGATTCTTTCGCCTCAACAGAATCTTCGGCAACAACGGCAGTTTCATCGCTACAGGATGAGCGATTGCCGCAAATGAGCCTTACTTTTCCGAACGGCATGAGCCTGAAAATTTACTAGCTCATGATTGGGCTGAGTGCAAACTTGCAGTACTATTTGTGCTGCAAGCCTGTTGATATGCGTAATGGCTTTGATGGACTGGCCGGAATCGTGCGCAATATATTGAAGCAGGATCCTGTCAGTGGTTCCGTTTTCATTTTTATAAATCGCACCGGAACACATATAAAGCTGTTATTTTGGGACGGAGATGGTTTTGCCTTGTTTTACAAACGTCTGGAGCGAGGTAGATATTTTCTAGAAGACCAGGATAAAACAACACCATTACGACTCATTACCCGGGAAGAGTTGATGATGATTTTGGAAGGTCTTTCCTTTAAAAATTTGAAACGAAAAAAGCGATTTAAAATCAGCTGATTTTTGTTGTTAAATAACTGTAAAATATAGGTTTAAATATTTGTCAGTCAAATATTTAATATTATATTTGTGTATGAAAAAACAGCACATTTCACATAGCCAAAATACTGCTCAACTGGAGGCCAAAATATCGGCTCTGAAAGCGGATCTTTTGGAGAAAGAAGCTGTTATTTCAGAAAAAGACTCTTCCATACAAAAGCTTACGCAGGATGTAGAACATCTTACTTTTCAGAATGATCAGATGCGTCGTTTAATATTCGGTTCCAAACGAGAACGCTTCATTCCTCAGGTTCATCCCGATCAACTTACATTGTCTTTCGAAGAGGAGGTTGCTGCTGTTTCCAAAGCTGTTAAAGAAGAGCAGGAAAAGATCCGTGTTGAGTATGAACGCAGGAAAGTCAGAAAAGAACATCCTGGCCGTATGCAACTGCCTGATCACTTGCCTGTTAATGAGATTGTTTTAGAGCCAGAGCAAGACACTACAGGTATGGTATGTATTGGTCAGGAAGTCACTGAGGAGCTGGATTATACACCTGCAAAATTGTTTAAGAACCATTACATCCGTTACAAGTTTATTACCAAAGAGGACGAGAAAGCCGATCAAAAGCAAGTAATTGCTCCTTTAAACAGACCTCTTCATAAATGCATCGCTAGTGCCAATCTACTGGGAATGATCTTTACCAATAAATACCTCTACCACTTACCGATTTACCGCACCCGCCAGATGCTCATCCAAATGGGAGTTACCATTCCGGACTCCACGCTGGAATCATGGATAAAACTTGGAGCCAATTTATTGCGACCTTTATACGTGGTACATCGATTACATGTTTTCAGGGAAATTTATCAGATGATCGATGAATCACCAATAAAAGTGCAGGATCGCAACAAAAAAGGAACGTGTCATCAGGGGTACATGTGGGTTCGGTATGCCCCATTGTCAAAAAGCGTGCTGTTTGAGTACTACAAGAGCCGATCGGCCAATGGCCCCATCGACGACTTGAGTTCGTTCCGTGGATTTGTTCAAACCGACGGTTATAGTGGCTATACCTTTTTGGCAAAAAAAGCAGGACTGACTCATTTATCATGCTGGGCACATGCCAGACGGTATTTTGATGCCGCACTGAAGAACGATCAGGAACGGGCCTCGCACGTGCTAAGCCTCATTCAGCTTCTCTATGCCATTGAGGCCATTGCACGGGAACAAAATCTATCCCATGAGCAACGGCATGCTCTGCGGCTGGAAAAAGCTCTGCCTGTAATTAACGAAATTGGAGCATATATTAACAAGCACAAAGGATCTGTAATACCAAGAAGTCCTCTGGGCAAAGCTTTTGAATATTGCAAAAATCGCTGGACAAGCCTGCAAAACTATCTTACCAACGGAATGCTGGAGATAGACAGCAATCTGGTTGAAAACTCTATTCGCCCTCTGGCTCTGGGACGTAAGAACTATTTGTTTGCCGGTTCACATGATGCTGCCAGAAATATCGCAATGTTCTACAGCTTCTTTGGAACTTGCAAGAAACTTGACATTGATCCGCAAAAATGGCTAAAGTACGTCATGGAAAACATCCACATTACACCCGCCGAAAATTTCAAAGAACTTTTGCCGCAATTTATTGATAAAAGTTTGCTTCAGGAATAAGTATTTGCTCGGGCGGATACGTTCTAAACCTTATGTTTTTAATAGAAAATATGCCAAAAATGTAAAATTTAAGTCAAAAAAATTTTCTTAAGAAAACACTAGAAATCAATTAAAAAACACTTTCTTTTAAAAAGTAAAAATCAATCATTATATCTTGCAGTTTTATAATTACAAGTCATTCAAACTGGTACGCAAATTGACGTCGAAATGTTCATCTTCTTAAGATTTAGTATGATGTTCAAGATAATTTTTAACAGTCACATTTCTATTACAATTTACTGATCTACACTCATATAGAATATCCAAGATTAACTTATGCTTTAGGGTGATTAATTATGAGCACTTGTATAATGTTAAAGAATCAGCACTATTCTTAACAATCACATTTTCACTCAAAAATCTTCATAAGCACAGACCTAGCTCGCTACAAAATATCCACTTTTATAAAGCGATATTATTAATACATGAACAAACAATACTACTGAAAATTCAGAAACTGTATGTTATTTACTTCATCGTTCAATAGCATAACGATAAAATATTATAAGGTCAATTGGTAGGTATTAAGAGTGGACAATTTAAAGGACAACTGAGTTCCTTAAGCAACTTAAGATACTTTTTAGTATTTTTTAAATGATATATATTCTT
Organism: Saccharicrinis fermentans DSM 9555 = JCM 21142; assembly: GCF_000517085.1. NCBI lineage: Bacteria > Pseudomonadati > Bacteroidota > Bacteroidia > Marinilabiliales > Marinilabiliaceae > Saccharicrinis > Saccharicrinis fermentans. Next base: position 464,614 of record NZ_KI912107.1, read on the forward strand.
TTATATGTATTAATCTATTATACATTTGTAGTGACAGTTTAAAATATCCTATAATTTAATTTTAAGTATGAGTCATAAAGTATCATATTGGGTAAACTTGTTATTAATTACCGCCCTCATGTCTGTTTCATTTAATTTGTTTTCTCAAAATTTAGTTGAAGTTAAAGGTCATGTTTTAGACAGTACTACCCTTGCACCTATTGAATTTGTTAATATTGTAGCTATACGACAAATAGATTCTACTTATGTTCTAGGTACAACTTCTGACAATAGTGGCAATTTTAGTATGATAGTACCTAACAATGTGTGCCTTATAAAGCTATCTGCAATTGGATACAAGGAAAAAACAGTTAACCTCATTAAGTGTAAAGATCCTAAACTAGATAACATAAAACTTGAACGAAACTTAATTGCACTTGAAACAGTAGATATTACAGCTCAAGCATACAATACCGAACTAAACAATGGCATTCTCATATTTAAACCGAATAAGAATGCGATAAGTATAAATGACACAGGCTTAGACATATTAAGATTAAGTCCAACTGTATATTTATCCAGTTCAAATAAAATAGTTATACATGGAAATTCAGAACAAGCAAGTGTTATGATTGATGGGAGGATTCTTCCTTCAAACCAAGTTGAATCATATTTAAGTAGCCTAAAAGCAAATGATATAAAGAGTGTAGAAATACAAGAAGCAAATGCAGTCAACCAAGATGCTAATCTGCAAGGAGGTATTATAAACATTACTACAAACTTAAAAACTACGGGTTTAACCTTTCAGGTAAGTCCTTCAATAAATTATTATGGGAATAACTATTATTACCAAAGTTCCGGAACAAATTTAAGTTTAGGACAAGAAAACTGGAAATTATATGGTTCCTATTATTATAAAAATGGGCAATTAAAATGGGATAAGAAGGATAACTATACCAAAACAAGGTATTATTATGAGGATTTAATTATTAATGAAAAGTCTAAGGGAGAGTCTTTTCCTAAGATGCATAATGCAGTATTTGGGGGTGTATTTAATAATACAAAACACAAGATAGGTTTTGAAACGATAGCTGATTTTAATATTCCTGGGAAAAAGGAAGGCCAAAATGAAATATTTCTTTCAGATACTAATGGAGTTTATAAAGATTATGGGATTAGAATTTCTAGTCCCATAAACAAAACACAACTTATAAATACATCCCTATTTTATACTTATTATTTGGATTCACTAGGTAGTAAGTTAGGTTTAGAAGGGAGTATACTATCTAATGAAAGTGATTATATAAACATTACAAGTTCATCATATGAAACAAATAGCAGCAGAGATATTAATGAAAAAAACATATCCTCTGGAAATAGTTTTGACAAATACGTTAAAATCGATTACTATAAAGTTCTTCCTTCAAACACTTCAATTCAGTTAGGGATTAAGCATAATTCCACTAAAATTACTAGTCGTTTGTCTGTGGATACCCTTAATGAATCAAACAACTGGGTCGAAGACAGTATTATCAATTACACGTATGATGAAAAAATCACAGCAGCTTACTTATCATTAAAAAAAAGTTTTAAAAACAATACAATTAAAGCTGGCATCAGATTAGAACAAACAAAGATTGACGGCATATCTCAATGGGAGAATAGTAACGATGTATTTAGCTCAAACTCATTGGACATTTTTCCATATATAAATGTAACATCTAGAATTAACGAAAAGGATAAGTTATCTTTTACATATTCAAAATCAATTACTCGACCATATTTTGTTTTGTTGACTAATTTTGTTAATAGAACCTCAGACTTTATGTATGATGTTGGTAACCCTGAATTAGAACCTCAAATTAGACATACAATAAACCTAGGGGCTAATAGGAATAATCATTATGCAAAAGCCTTTTTATACTATACAGATAAAATGTTTTCAGAAAATTGGGAAACCGTTGATAGTTTAATTTATCACACTACTAAAAACAATGGAAACAGTTTGGTATGTGGTTTAGGGTATAGTTACAATGGTTATTTATATAAAAAGTGGTATTGTAGTTTTAATGCCAGCGTTTATTATCAAAACATACCCAATAGCTATTATAAAAAGAATTATATAACATCATCAACAAACATTAATAACCGTATTAAAATTAATAAAAATAGCAGCTTTAATTTATACGGTACATACCGTTCTTCTTATATTGCTGCTAATACTCTACAAAAAAACCTGTTTTTTATAGACTTATCATATAGTTATGCATTCTTTAAATCTAGTTTAGATTGCAAAATTTTAATAACAGATATTTTCAATTCTAATAATACCGCTTCAGAAGTTCGAACGCCATATTTTGAATATGACATTAACTCTAAGCATATGACACAGGCTATACAACTTAAGGTTACTTATAAAGTAGCCTCACAGAAAAGAAATATTACAAAAGAAAAAAATATCAGTGATAATAAAATGCCATATAGGCTATAAAAAAATGGAGGAACCAGAAAATCCATAAATAGAGTATGGAAAACTTTAATTTTTATATTATGAAAAAAGTTAAAAAAATCAATGAACTTAGTAAATCAATGAAAAAACTGGAAAAAGACCAGTTAGGAAAATTAAAAGGTGGGTAAGTCTTCGGTCTTTCACATATTGCGACCTTCATACTAGCGCTGTTTCTTTGATGGCAAAAAATGAGAATGACATTAACAACATTTAAGCGTTTGTATAAGGATTACCAGGAATCTGGTTTGAACATAAAAGATTTCTGTACCAACCAAGATTTGGCTCCTTCCACTTTTTATTACTGGCGAAACAAATTGGAAGAGGCACTAGCACATGAGCCAGATAGCTTTGTTCCACTAGAATTTGACAGTAATCCGTTAACGACGAATAACCAATCGAGTCCATCTATCATCAAGAGTAAGCCTACTTTAAACAATGATGCTCCCATTGAATTCCTATTTCCCAATGGCACCAAGATGCTACTAAGGGATAATATAAACACGCAAGTATTAAAAACAATTGTTCACTTATTTGATTAAGTCTGATGTTTCATTTACACGATAAACTTAAATACTTTCTATATCCGGCACCAGTGGATATGCGTAAAAGCTTTTACACACTCAGCGGCATTGTAAGCTCCTTAATGAAGCGTAATGTTCAGGACGGTGAAGTTTTTATATTTGTCAACCGTAGGCTGACCACCATGAAAATACTTCATCTAGAACACGGCGGGTTGGTAATATACCATAAGAAGCTCGATAGTGGTGTTTTCAAACTTCCTGCATTTGATGAAAGCCTCACATCTCACATTATAAGTTGGCACGATTTAATGTTGATTGTAAAGAATGTGAAGCCTAAAAAAAGGCTCTTAAAGAGGTGACAAAAAGAAGCAAATTAAAAAGCTGATCGACCAGCTTGCTTGGTTTCGCCATAAGTTTTTTGGCAATTCTAGTGAAAAGCATATTGCCGAAGATCCCGATCAACGAAAGATCGATTGGGACGGACTAGAGGTAGTCCCAGAAGAGAAAGCTATTATTGAAAAAGCTGAAAAAGAGCTTATCGAATATGAGCGCCGCAAGCCTGTAAAAACAAGCAGAGGCCAGTTCGTCAACCACTTCCTGACCACCTTAGACGAGAGGTAGAAGTTATTGAACCGGAAGGTAAACAAGATAACTGGGTGCGTATTGGCGAAGAAGTAACAGAAATACTCGAACACAAGCCCGGAGAGGTATATGTACGTCGTATAGAACGTCCTAAATATGCAGTAAAGCAAGAATCAGTATCACCGGATATTGCTACAGATCAAAACACCGAAGAAGCATCAGCTATCCGTATTGGTTCAATGCCATTATTGCCTTTGCCACGCAGCAATGCAGGGCCTTCTTTATTGAGCGAGCTGATGATGAATAAATATTATTTCCACCAGCCTTTTAATCGTCAAATGGCCATGTTCAAAATGGTAGGTATAAAATTACCCGCATCCACCATTAATGGTTGGTTTCAAGGAAGCTGTGATTTACTAAGAGCTCTTTATGCACGTTTAAAAGAAATTGTTCTAAAATCTGATTATATTCAGGTTGACGAAAGTACCATTTCGGTTATTAGCAACGAAAAGCACAAAGCACAAAAGGCTTATCTGTGGATGGTTCGATCAGTAATGAATAACTTGGTTTTCTTTCACTACGACAAAGGCTCCCGAGCACAAAAAGTGATACTTCCTTTATTAAAGGATTTTCAGGGAGCTATTCAAACCGATGGATATCAGGCATATTCAATCTATGAGCAAAAGAAAGATGTTTTGCTTCTGGGTTGTTGGGCTCATGCGCGCAGGAAATTCTCCGAAAGTCTAAAAGAAGACAAAACGGGGGCTGAATACGCATTGGCACAAATTGCTAAAATCTATCAGGTTGAGCAAATGGCCACCGATCAGAACATGAATTACAAGCAAAGAGCTGAACTGCGAAAGCGCTTGGCTTATCCAATCATGCGTGCTTTTGAAAAATGGATCGAAGGCTATTACCCCAAAGCGCTACAAGGAGGAAAGATGAGTAAGGCGCTGGCTTATACATACAATCTTTTCTTACGTCTGTCTCGCTATCATCTTGATGGCCGATATCTGCCTGACAACAACGGAGCTGAAAATGCAATTAGGCCGGTAGCTGTTGGAAGAAAAGGCTATCTGTTTTGTGGCAACCATGATGCCGCAGAAAATGCAGCAATTATGTACTCACTACTGGGATGCTGCAAAGCCAGTGATGTAAATCCTCGCGAATGGCTTACAGATGTATTTTCTAAGATTGCGTTATACAACAGCAATTATGATTTAGACTTGGCTGATCTTTTGCCGCACAATTGGAAAAAGTCTAATAGTTGTCAGAATATTCCAAAAAACACCCACTAATTTCGATTAATTCCAAAAGATTCCAGTAAAACTTAGAGATTTCCAACGCTCCAATCGACATCCGGATTGGAGCATTTTTTTACTTTGCAATATGTAGCAGACCGCATATTTACTCTGTAATACCAAGAAGTCCTCTGGGCAAAGCTTTTGAATATTGCAAAAATCGCTGGACAAGCCTGCAAAACTATCTTACCAACGGAATGCTGGAGATAGACAGCAATCTGGTTGAGAACTCTATTCGCCCTCTGGCTCTGGGACGTAAGAACTATTTGTTTGCCGGTTCACATGATGCTGCCAGAAATATCGCAATGTTCTACAGCTTCTTTGGAACTTGCAAGAAACTTGACATTGATCCGCAAAAATGGCTAAAGTACGTCATGGAAAACATCCACATGACACCCACCGAAAATTTCAAAGAACTTTTGCCGCAATTTATTGATAAAAGTTTGCTTCAGGAATAAGTATTTGCTCGGGCGGATACAGATAATTACAGCCCGGTATCAGTTTTGGTATCGGGTTTTTTGTTGCCATTTTTTAAGCGAATGGAGAAAAAACAGAAACAAACAGAGACTTTCACTCAAAACATGAAAAACTCTTACAAAACTGGTTACTTAGGTTACTTAGATTACTTAGAGAAGTATAAATAAATGAATACAAGTGTATTATATTAATATATCGTATTTAATCAGGTTACTTAGGGTTACTTAGAGTTACTTAGGATTTTGCCATTTTCAGTCCAGGTTACTTAGTTACTTAGAAAATGGATGATTGTTAGAAAGTATAAAAGATTGTTGTCGTGATAGTTAATTCGACTAAGTAACCTAAGTAACTTAAGTAAGGGAAATGTAGGTTCTTTACAACGGTTTTGTTCTTTTTAGCAGGATTGAAAAAGCTATCTTTACAACATTAGCCGTCAGGGGTATAATTGAACAAGTTATGCCCAAAATATTTCAATGTATTATACAAGCAAGTCTCAATCTGGGGCAATATTTAGCAAAGCTGTCTGAACATGGTCTGAATATATGCTCAGGCAATCTAATTATTCAAAAAAGCTTAGCAAAGCAGTCTCAGGCTATTAAAATATGGTCTTTGGACTTGCTTTATCCTGTTCTTTTAGGACTATCGGGCTTATTTTCTAACCAAAATTCAGCACTATGACTATCCGTAGAACCATATTAAAACAGGAGTTGGTTAAGAAATTATATCCTGATAGCATTTCTGTAAAATCTGCTATGCAACAACTCAGGAATGAAATTGAAGTTTGTCCGACACTAAAGAAGCAGATTGAACAGGCAGGTCATACCAAACGGCACTATTACAACAAACAGCAACTTCTTTTAATCTTGGAACACTTTTGTATTACTCTTGAAGAATTTGAACTGCTTTGAGCTTTTACTAAAACCAGTACGGTCTTGATACATACTAAACTTGTTCATAAATACTTAAAATTTTGAATTGACAATAAGTTCATTTATCGAAGGTTTTTGTTATATTTGACAGAATGTGACAAGTCAAAAATACAGTAATGAATATACTTGGCAAGAAATTAAGAGAATTAAGAGAAGGGAAAGGCTTATTGTTAAGGCAGATTGCAGCCGATTTAGAGGTTGATACTGCTTTAATGAGCAAACTTGAAAGAGGTGAACGGAGAGCACAGCGTGAGCACATCAAACAATTAGCTTCTATACTTAAAGTTCAGGAAGAAGAATTGGTGATTTTATGGTTGGCTGATAAGATAAAAGATGTGGTACGTGATGAACCTCTAGGGCTGGAAGCATTAAAATTAGTAGAACAAGATATTAAAGAAAAATAAATGACAGAAATAATTCTAAACACAGACGAGGATAAGAAGCAATTCATTCTTGAATATGGATATATGGATATAGGGCTTGATGAAGTTCGTAAATGTATACACTGCGGAAATACTTTCTATGTAAAGGATTTTAAAGCTTTTGAAGAAGGTAAGCGTAAAAAGGAATACTACGTCTGTTGCGCTTATGCTCCAGAATGTAACGGTACAATATTCGATTGGACAGAAAATCTAGAATTTGGATTATAAACCTTAACCAAAAACAAATGAGAGAATATAATACAGTTAATAGTCTATCTAAGTTCAATAAAGAAATTGATGCCATTTTTCTCGCTACTATTCTAGAAAAAAAAGGTTTTGTAGATACTACTAAAAAGCATTATCCCGATCATTTTAAAAAATTACAAGAGAAAGGTAATTATGAGCCAGACAATATGAAGCGGTGTTTTAGTGCCGGAAGATTGTTGGTTGAGCTTAATTATATAAATTTATACGTTCGATATAATGGTTCTAATATAAGAGCGGGAGGTGCTATAATAACTAAAGGGGATATTGCATCGTTATTATATTTCAATAGTTTACAATCCTCTGAAAAATCATATTTCACGGATAATAGAGTGAATCCATTACATATATTAAAGTTTCTTGAGGAAGAATTGTCTAATGACTGGATAGATAAAAAGTCAAAACCTATTCTCGAAAAACATTTCAACAATATTAAGCAAATTGAAATCTGAATAAATAATACACCATGTTTTATAGAAAACTATTTAAAGATTTAGAACTTGAAGAAAGACAAGATGTAAGTGGAAAATACTTTATCTGCCTTCATTCTCCACACTATTCGGGTGACTTGATTGGTTACCAACCTTATTTTGAATATCTGGTAATTTTTGAAAACGAATTGATATGTAGGTTTAAAGAATTAGATAAAGCAAAAGAATATGTTCAGATAATGAATGATAGTTTGGGTTAACCTCTTTGTTGCTAAAGTTTAAATAATTACAATTATTCGTTTCCCCAATAGAAGATAGAAATGAACATTGCACAGATAGAAATAAACCTACAAAAGCTGATAGCAACCATAAATAAAGAAACCTTTATTTTCGATTTGCTTTTAGCCTATGGTTTACCAAAAAATGCGATTACACTTTTAAAAAAAGGCAATCGCAATATGTCGAAAACAGAAGGTGAAATATCTTGGAAGAAAAAGCTGTTTTTCAAAGAGGAACAAAACGCTGATTTACATTTAACTATTTCTAAATTAGTAAATAATACTACTCACAATGAACGCTTTGTAGTAGTAACTGATTATAAAACACTGTTGGCAATTGACACCAAAACAAAAGATAAACTGGATTGCCAAATAAAGGATTTAGCGAAGCATTACGATTTCTTTTTGCCGTGGGCCGGAATGGAAAAGGCACAACATGCCAATGAAAACCCTGCCGAAGTAAAAGCAGCCGAAAAAATGGCAAAGCTTTTCGATGTGATTAAAAAGGATAACCCTGATGATTCACCGGAATTCATACATGGGTTAAATATATTCCTATCTCGTTTGTTATTCTGCTTCTTTGCCGAGGATACCCATATTTTTGAAGACAATCAATTTACCAATGCTATAGATTCGCATACACAGGTTGATGGAAGTGATTTAAATACCTACTTAGATAAACTATTTACAGTACTTAATACACCTGAAAGTAAAAGGGAGAACTTACCTGAGTATTTAAATACTTTTCCTTTTGTAAACGGAGGTTTATTCAGAGAAACAGTTCCTTCTCCGGTATTTTCAAGAAGCTCAAGAGCTGCTTTGTTAAATAGCGGTGACCAGGATTGGTCTGCTATCAATCCTGATATTTTCGGTTCTATGTTTCAGGCTGTTATTTCGGTTGACCAGCGTGGAAGCTTAGGACAACACTATACCTCTGTTCCTAATATTATGAAGGTTATAGAGCCTTTATTTTTAAACGAGTTGTATGAAGAATTTGAAAAAGCAGGTAAAGATCAAAAGAAATTAAAGGTTTTACTAAACCGTATACACAATCTAAAGATATTTGACCCTGCTTGTGGTAGCGGTAATTTTTTAATTATTGCCTACAAAGAACTCCGCTTGCTTGAAATGAAGATTTTTAAAGCAGGAGGCATGATGGCTCTTTCCGGTATTCAGCTATCGCAGTTCTATGGCATTGAAATAGATGATTTTGCAGGAGAAATAGCTAAGCTTGCTTTATGGTTAGCTGAACACCAAATAAACGTTGAATTTCATAAAGAGTTTGGTCGCACTAATCCAACCTTACCTTTAAGTGAGGCAGGACATATTGTTCAGGGAAATGCGACACGTGTGAACTGGGAAGAAGTTTGTCCAAAAATCGAGGATGATGAAATTTATATTTAGGGAATCCACCTTACTTGGGGTCGAGCATGCAAGATAAAGAACAAAAGTCCGATATGGAATTTGTTTTCGGAGGTATGGAAAATTATAAGAAACAGGATTATATCTCCTGCTGGTTCTATAAATCGGCGAAGTATATCCGAAAAGGTATTAAGTGTGCATTTGTTTCCACCAACTCGATATGCCAAGGAACTCAAGTTGAAATGACTTGGCCCCACATTTTTAATATGGGTATTGAAATATATTTCACGCATAAGGATTTTGTTTGGACAAATAGTGCTAAAAATAAAGCTGGCGTGATATGTTCAATTATTGGTCTTAGAGGAAAAAATAATGAACCTAAATATATATTCAATAATGGCATACAAAGTAACGTAAACAATATTAATGCTTATTTGGCAAATGCTAGAAATACCATAGTCTATAAGCGTTCCAAACCTCTTGCGACATTATTAAAATGACTTCCGGTAATAAACCTTTAGATGGAGGTAATTTGGTTTTATCAACTGAAGAAAAAGAACAATTGCTCAGGTCTCATCCCACTTGTGATGGCTTTATTAGAAAATTTATCGGTTCTAGTGATTATATCAATGGAAACGAAAGGTGGTGTTTGTGGTTAAATGATGATAATCTACATGAAGCTATTAAAATACATGAAATAAAGGAAAGGATTGAAAAAGTTAAACAATTTAGGTTGGAAGGAGGAAATAATGCAAAAGCAAAAGCTTTAACACCACATAAATTTGAGTTTTCGAATGAGCCAAAACAATCTCAGATTATTGTACCCCGAGTATCGTCTATACGCAGAGAGTACATTCCTATGGGTTTTGTTGAAATAGATAATGTCATTGCTGATTCTTCTCAAGTGATATATGATGCAGAACCTTATGTATTTGGGTTGCTAAATTCCAAAATGCACATGATTTGGGTTAGAGTCACCGCAGGGCGATTAAAATCTGATTATAGATATTCTTCTTACTTTTCATACCATACTTTCCCTTTTCCAAATATTTCTACGCAACGCAAAAATGAAATAACTCAGGCGGTATTCCGTATTTTAGAGGAAAGAGAAAAGCACTCTGATAAAACTTTAGCAGAACTTTATGACCCTAATAAAATGCCAAATGGTTTACGAGAGGCACATCATCAAAATGACATCATCATTGAAAAATGTTACCGTAGTACCCCATTTAAAAGTGATGAAGAGCGTTTGGAGTATTTATTCAAGCTGTATGAAAAAATGATTGGAGAGGAAAAAGAACGTGAGGCAAAAGAAAAAGCTGCTAAGAAAACTCGAAATAAGAAGAAATGAGAATAGAATTGCCATACCATAGAATTTATAGACCAGTAATAGAATCACATCCCAATGCTGGTTATAGTAGTTGGGCGTATATTGTTGACAGGAACTATTGTCAATCAGGTCATAGCTATGTAAGAGCATTCTTACTTATTCTTGAAGATTTAAAACGGATTTTTGAATTCATTGAGCCATCTCCTGAAAGTATGCAAACTTTCTCTTATCGGATACATGAGCTTTTTATGCGTACTTGTATTGAAGTAGAGGCTAATTTCAAAGCAATATTATCTGAGAATATCTATACTCCTCAGCTTGATAGGTTTGGCAACCCAATTTTAAACATGAGAATTTACAGGAAGGTAAATTCAACTCATCGTTTGTCTTCATATAAAGTTGGGCTACCTCAATGGTCGGACTCAGAGCTTTTGATATTAGAACCGTTTAAGGTTTGGTCAGAATCAAATACAAGTCCTGAATGGTATCAAAGCTATAATAAGAGTAAGCATGATAGACATGATAATTTTAAATACGCCAACCTTGAAAACCTATTAAATGCCATTTCTGGTTTGTTGGTTTTGATTTCTTCACAATTTAGACAGGAGGACTTCTCTGCAGGAGAATCTTTAATGGCATTCTCTGGAGGAGACTATTATGATATGCAGTCTGCAATAGGCAGTTTATTTAGGATTCAATTTCCAACAAATTGGAGCGATGAAGAGAAATATCATTTTGATTGGAGCGAATTGAAAAATGAAGAAATAAGGTTTCAAAAGTTTAATTACGATGAGTTATAAAAAATAAAGACATGCCAGATATAGTAAACGTACAGTACCAACAAACAGGAAAAAGTAAAAGCACAAACCAATATGGTATGCGTGAAATGCAAGAACGTGCTTTTGAGTATCGTGATGCACAATACCTATTAATAAAGTCTCCTCCGGCTTCCGGTAAATCAAGGGCATTAATGTTTTTGGGTTTAGATAAATTGGTAAATCAGGGCATTAAAAAAGTAATTGTTGCCGTTCCAGAACGTTCCATCGGTAGTTCCTTCGCTACAACAGAATTAAAGAAGTTTGGCTTTTTTGCTGACTGGGAACCCGATGATACATATAACCTGTGTACTCCCGGTGGCGATGGCAGTAAAAGTAAAGTACAAGCCTTTCAAAATTTTATGGCAAACGGTGAGCAGATTCTAATTTGTACACATGCTACATTCCGCTTTGCTTGTGAAGAATTGGATGAAAACACCTTTAACAATATCCTAATTGCCATTGATGAATTTCACCATGTATCAGCAGATGCCGAAAACCGTTTAGGTGATTTGTTACGAGAAATAATGAGTAAATCATCGGCTCATATTATAGCTATGACAGGCTCATATTTTCGTGGAGATAGTATACCGGTTTTAAAACCCGAAGATGAAGAAAAGTTTACTAAAGTTACATACAACTATTACGAACAGCTTAACGGGTATGAGTTCTTAAAGTCATTGGGTATTGGTTATCATTTTTACCAGGGGAGATACACCGATGCCATTATGGAGATATTAAACACCGACCAAAAAACAATTCTGCATATTCCAAATGTGAATTCAGGTGAATCAACTAAAGACAAACACAACGAGGTTGATTTCATACTGGATGCCATTGGTTCAGTCACAAAGCAGGATAAAGAAACAGGTGTAATTCATATCAAAAGGCATTCTGACGGCAAAATATTAAAGGTTGCCGATTTAGTTGAGGATAATCCAAGAGAGCGTGATAAAATCGTAGATTACTTACGAAATATTAAGTCCGTTGATGATATGGATTTAATTATTGCTCTTGGGATGGCCAAGGAAGGTTTCGACTGGCCCTATTGCGAACATGCCTTAACGGTTGGTTATCGTGGTTCGCTTACCGAGATTATTCAAATTATTGGTAGAGCAACCCGTGACAGCAACAATAAAACTCATGCCCAATTTACAAATCTGATTGCCCAACCTGATGCAGCCGATGATTTGGTAAAGCTTTCGGTTAATAATATGCTTAAAGCCATTACTGCTTCATTGCTTATGGAACAGGTGTTAGCTCCAAACTGGAAGTTTAAAACAAAAGTAAGTGATGATGATAAGGCAAAACCGGGTGAAATAAAAATCAGGGGATTAAAAGAACCAACTTCAAAACGTGTAAAGGATATACTAGAATCGGACTTAAATGACCTTAAAGCAACAGTATTGCAAGATGATACTATGCTTAAAGCCATGCCTGGCAATGTTGACCCAGAAGTCATCAATAAAGTGTTAATCCCTAAAATTATCAAGGTGAAATATCCTGATTTATCGGAAGATGAAGTAGAAGAAGTTCGTCAGCATGTGGTAGTAGATTCTGTAATTAAAAACGGAGAGATTAAGGAAACAGGCGATAAACGTTTCATCCGCATGGCAGGTTCCTTTGTTGATATTGATGATATTCATATTGACCTTATTGATAAGGTTAATCCTTTCCAAAAGGCTTTCGAGATACTTTCAAAATCGGTAACAACCAAAGTATTGAAAGTTATTCAAGACCATATCGAATCAACTCGCATAAAAATGGATTTTGAAGAAGCTAAGATTCTCTGGCCAAAGATTCAGGAATTTATGAAAATGTATAATAGAGAGCCAAGTCTTAAATCAAATGACCCATTGGAAAAGCGTATGGCTGAATGTATTATTTATCTGAAAGAGGAAAAACGCAAACGAGCACAGGCAAATGGATAAGGATAGCATTTTAGATGAAATATTTAGCAATGACCCCTTAGGCTTATTAAATGTTAAGCCTAAGAAATCTAATGCTCGAACGGCAGATGAACGTTTATTGGCTAATTTTCAGGAAATAAATGACTTTGTTAAAAACAATAGCAAAGAACCTGAACCAAACCCATCAAATATTTCAGAGTATCAATTATATTCTCGTTTAAAAAGCTTGCGTGAAGATTTGGAAAAGGTAGAACTATTAAAGCTTCACGATACCTATAACTTGTTACCAGATGTTGCAATTAATCAAGTAAACGAATCACAAGGTGAATATAACAAACCAAAAGAAATTAATTCAATTGAGGATTTGTTTGGTGATGATTCATTGAATATTCTTGGTGGTGATGATGCAGGTCTGTTTGATTTTAAGCATACACCAAAAGATTACGAAAGAGCACACGCCGATTTTATAGCTCGTAGGAAAACTTGCAAAGATTTTGGTAAATATGAACAACTACTTAAAGATGTTCAAAAGGATCTGGCAGAAGGCAAACGAAAACTAATAGACTTTAAGCAAGATAATCTTCAGGAAATGGCTTTTTACGTTCACAATGGGGTGCTTTTCTACCTTGAGAAAATTAATATCTCTCATAAAGAACATTACAAAGAAGACGGAACCAGGGTACGAGAAGATGGTCGGACACGCTGCATCTTTGAAAATGGCACGGAATCAAATATGCTTAAACGTTCGGTTGAGAAAATACTATATGCAAACGGTCGAGTAGTAACAGAAAACATTGATAAAGTAAACGAAGGCTTTCTTGAAAGCTTTAGTACTATAACTGAAGAAGATGAAGAAGCCGGATATATCTATGTTCTAATGTCAAAAAGTACCGATGAAAGAATATCTGCAATTCAAGAATTATTCAAAGTTGGTTACTCGAAAACCGATGTTGAAGAAAGAATAAAAAATGCCGAAAAAGAGCCAACTTATTTAATGGCACCAGTGCGAATAAAAGGAGCTTGGAAATGCTTTAATATGAATCCTCAGAAATTAGAGCAGCTACTTCATAATTTCTTTGGCAACTCGTGTTTAGAAATTGATGTTTTCGATGAAAAAGGAAAGCGTCATACACCAAGAGAATGGTTTATTGCCCCTTTCGAAGTGATTGAGCAAGCAATTGAATTGATTATTAATGGAAAGATTGTGAAGTACAGGTATGACGAGGAAAATGGTGTGATAGTGTTGAGGTAGCCAGCTCCTTAAGTGGGTGTGATTACATTAAGCTGATTATAAATTAAAGAATATGTATATTTCAAAAACTATAATTAAAGGATTTAGAGCATTTAATACAGAGGGTGCTACGATGGTCTTGAAAAATAGAATAAATGCCTTTATCGGATTAAATAGTTCTGGGAAAACGGCTGCTTTAGAAGCTTTGACAAAAATTTTTGGTGTTACTAAAAATGAAAGAGATATTTTAAAACAAGATTTTCATGTTGCTCATGAAGAAGATATAGACTCAATTGAAGAAAAGTCATTATCAATAGAAGTACAAATGAACTTTGGTGATTCAGACAAAGAATCTATTCCTCATTTTTTTAATCAAATGGTTGTTGACGATGAAGGAGAGAAACCTTATATACGGATTAGATTAGAAAGCACTTGGTATAAAAGTGAATTTACAGATGAAGGAGAGATTGAAACATCAATATTTTTCGTAACTGTTCCAGAGGGAGAAATTGAAGATGAAGATTCAAAACGTGTTTTCCCAAAACATTTGAGAGGATTAATCCAAGTTTTATATATTCCTGCAATTAGAAAACCAAGTGACCAAATTCGTTATGTTTCAGGTTCAATACTTTATCGTGTTTTACATTTGTTAAACTTTGATGATAAATTCAAAGAAGATTTTAGTGATAAAGCAGAAGAAATTAATGACCTATTTAAAGAGTTAAATGAGTTCAATGAAATTCAATCGTCATTAACCACTTATTGGAAGAAATTTCACAAAGACGAAAGGTATAAACAAACAAGTTTAGGCTTTGGTAATAGTGACTTAGATTCAATATTGAAGAAATTGGAAGTGTCTTTCAGTCCAACCGAAACAAATAGGGCATTTCAAATAAATGATTTAGGAGAAGGATATAGGTCATTATTCTATCTTACTCTTGTTTGTGCTTTATTGGAGGTTGAGGAGAAAATTATAAAAGAAGACGATGATAAGATTAGACCTGTTTTAACAATTTTAGCAGTTGAAGAACCTGAAAATCATATTGCTCCTCAATTACTTGGAAGAGTAATTAGTATTTTAACATCTATTTCAACTAAGGAAAAAACGCAAGTGTTTTTATCTTCTCATACTCCTGCAATAATTAAAAGAATTGACCCAGAATCAATATTTCATTTTAGGGTTGATAATCAATACAAAGCAGAGATTAATTCAATTTTATTACCTAAAAAGAAAGATGAAGCTTATAAGTATGTGAAAGAAGCTATTAGAAACTATCCTGAAATATATTTTGCAAAACTAGCTGTTATTGGCGAAGGCGATAGTGAAGAAGTATTGTTCAATCGTCTGATGGAAACTAATAAAGTTGATTTCGATGACAACATAATTACATTTGTTCCATTAGGACACCGATTTGTCAATCATATCTGGAAGTTATTAGATGTATTAAATATACCCTATGTTACATTACTTGATTTAGATATAGAAAGAAATGGTGGAGGTTGGGGACGAATTAAATATATTCTTCAGCAATTAATTGATGCTGGTTATGATAGAGATGAACTATTAGAGTTAGAAGGGGGTGAAATAATGACTGATGAGCGTTTTTCAAAGATGCATACATGGACATATAAAGATAATAAGTTAAAAAGTGTTTTATCATGGGTGAAGTTTCTTGAAAGTTACAATGTTTATTATTCCAATCCTTTAGATTTAGATTTTTTAATGCTAGAGTATTATTCAGAAAAATATAAAAGTGCAATCCCCAAAGGTGGGGGGCCGCAAATTCCGGATAAAGTAAAAGAGGATGCCAAATTCAAATCGAAATTGAAAGGTGCTATACAGGCTACTTTAAAATCGGAAGAAGCTCAAGCGTTAACATACAGTGATAAACAAAAGGAACTGATGATATGGTATAATTATCACTTCTTGGGTAGAGGAAAACCAACAACACATATTACGGCATTATCTTCAATGACAGATAAGGAACTTTCAGAAAACATGCCACCTGTATTTGAAAAGATGTTTAAGAAGATTAAAGAGTTGTTGTCATGAGGTATAGGAAAATAGAAGAGTGGATCCCTTCCGATAATCTCCAATTAGAGGATAATGCACTAAATACAGTAAAATCTGATTATAACACATTGGTTATTGCGGGACCAGGTGCAGGTAAAACTGAATTGTTAGCACAACGAGCAAGTTTTTTATTAGAAACAAATAGTTGTATTTACCCCCGTAAAATTCTTGCAATTAGTTTTAAACGAGATGCTGCGTATAACTTAAAAAATAGGGTTGATAAGAGGTGTGGCGAAAAACTTTCAAAAAGATTTGACTCTCTAACATTTGATGCATTCTCAAAGGTTATACTTGATCAGTTTTATAGAGGTTTACCCAAAGGTTATAAAATAAATTACCCTTATGATGTCATTTTAGATGAAAAGGAAATACTAGAAATATATAAAGCGATTGATATTCAATTTCACAACACTCATGACAGGAATAAAATTCTAGAATTTCATAATAGTGCTCTTCTTGTGAATAATGACGGGAAGCAAAAAAAAATGAGGGTTCAAGTATGGCAAAAACTTCTTGAAAGTAAAAGTTCAAAATTAAGCTTTAAAATGATAATGCGTCTATCTCAACTCATTATTGTATCGAACCCGAAAATAATGGATTTTCTACAGGAAACATATAGCCATATTTTTCTTGATGAGTTTCAAGATACTACATTTCTTCAATTTGAGTTTTTAAATTCTTGTTTTGGTAATAGTAACGCAATATTTACAGCTGTTGGTGACGATAAGCAAAGAATTATGTTATGGGCCGGAGCAAAACCAGATATATTTGATACTTATATTAAAAACTATAAAGCAAAAGATTTAATCTTAGAAATGAACTTTAGATCAGCTCCAAGATTAGTAGAATTACAAAATCACCTTATTTCAAAACTCTTGAATAAAAGTGATTTAGTAAAATCTTCAGATAAATGGAATAAAGAAGAAGGAGAAGCTTTTGTATGGGTATATGACAACCAACAAAAAGAAACTGAGCATTTATTCAAAGAAGTCAAAAGGTGGATTGAAAATGAAGATATAACACCACGAGATATTTGTATACTTGTCAAACAACAGCTTGGTGTTTATGCAGGTGAAATTATTGACTTTTTTAACCAGAATGGTATTAAAGCAAGAGATGAGAATCAATTGCAAGACTTATTGTCAGATGACTTGATTGTATTTGTTCTAAATACAATCACTCTTTTGTCTGACACCAAAAGTCTTGATGAAAAAACACAAGCTATAAATTTTCTTATTAATACTTCCTCAGTATATGAGGATGATGAAATAATGAAGCTTGAAAATAAATTCAATAAGTTCATTAGACAACTTATAAATAAGGATTTAGACCCAAAGGAGTTAGTTAATGAAATAATTAAATTTGTTTCAATTGATAGAATTAAGGCTAATTTTCCAAATTATAGAAATCCCAAGTTTTTAAAAGATATGTTAAATAAACTGTCAGAATCATTGGGGAAATATAAGGAAGAAAGTGAAAATGTATATGAAGCTGTTCAGAAATTATTAGGAAAAGATTCTGTTCCTATTATGACAATTCATAAAAGTAAGGGCTTAGAGTATAATTCTATAATTTTTGTTGGTTTGGAAGATGGTGCATTTTGGAGTTTTGAAAAACAACCAGATGAGGACAAATGTGCTTTTTTTGTTGCACTTTCTAGAGCAAAAGAAAGAGTTGCTTTTACTTATAGTAAAACTAGAAAGGATAAATGGGATAATTTGAGAAATCAAGACTTTAAAAAGATACGAGTAATATTTGACGAATTACAGAACTCTGGATTAGTCGAATTTAAACATATAGTTGATTGATAGTGGATTGCGACAGGTTAATCTGTTATGTAAAATAATGCTTGAATGAAAAAAATTAATTAAGAAATATGAGAAGTCGCATTACAAAAAGGCAAAAAGATATTCTTCAGCTAATGGCTGAAGGGTTGACGGAGGCTGATATCGCTGATAAATTAGGTATTTCACATACAGCTCTTAGACGACACAAATCATTACTTTATCCAAGGTTAGGTGTAAATAATTCAGTCTCTGCTGTTGTGACAGCTATAGATTTATGATTAATAAAATGGGAATTGTCAACGAAAAATAGAATAGAAAGAACCATAGAATTTAAACCTGAATATTTACAATCTGGAATAACCATTCTTAATTATTTTTCTACAGTATTACAGCAAAAAGAGCCTAAATCCAATTCGATTGTTAGAATTGAGCAAGAAGGATTAAAAGTTAGATTAATGGTTATCCCTGAGAATGGAGATGATATACAAGTAATAGAACGGACTTTAGAAGAGTATGGACTTGTAATTTCGGGAAAATTGAAAATAACTGATTTTTTAACTGATAATATGCAAATACTTGAGTTAGAGCAAAAACTAGAAATATCTAAGCTTGAATTACGTTTTGCCAAAAAACAACTTGAGTACGAAAGGCAGAATCACCAAAACAGGATTACTCATATTGAAAATGAGATAAGCTGGCTACGTGGTCAAATTGGCACTACACTATCAAATAAAAAGAGTATTTCAATGGTGTCAGAAAGTCTTTTGAACGAAAGTTTAAAACAGTATCTCCAAACAAATGATAAAGCACTAATAAAATCGTTAGAAATTATTGAAAAATTTCTTGAGGTGAAAAACAATGAAAATGATAAAGAAGAGGTCGTTGATGCATTGAATAGTGTTAAAAAAAAGAATCCTGCAATTTTAAAACATCTTCAAGAATTTACTCAAAAGTAAGTCTTCGGTCTTTCACATATTGCGACCTTCATACTAGCGCTGTTTCTTTGATGGCAAAAAATGAGAATGACATTAACAACATTTAAGCGTTTGTATAAGGATTACCAGGAATCAGGTTTGAACATAAAAGATTTCTGTACCAACCAAGATTTGGCTCCTTCCACTTTTTACTATTGGCGAAATAAATTGGAAGAGGCATTAGCACATGAGCCAGATAGCTTTGTTCCACTAGAATTTGACAGTAATCCGTTAGCGACGAATAACCAATCGAGTCCATCTATCATCAAGAGTAAGGCTACTTTAAATAATGATGCTCCCATTGAATTCCTATTTCCCAATGGCACCAAGATGCTACTAAGGGATAATATAAACACGCAAGTATTAAAAACAATTGTTCACTTATTTGATTAAGTCTGATGTTTCATTTACACGATAAACTTAAATACTTTCTATATCCGGCACCAGTGGATATGCGTAAAAGCTTTTACACACTCAGCGGCATTGTAAGCTCCTTGATGAAGCGTAATGTTCAGGACGGTGAAGTTTTTATATTTGTCAACCGTAGGCTGACCACCATGAAAATACTTCATCTAGAACACGGCGGGTTGGTAATTTACCATAAGAAGCTCGATAGTGGTGTTTTCAAACTTCCTGCATTTGATGAAAGCCTCACATCTCACATTATAAGTTGGCACGATTTAATGTTGATTGTAAAGAATGTGAAGCCTAAAAAAAGGCTCTTAAAGAGGTGACAAAAAGAAGCAATTTTTTAGGATTTTTAGATCGATAAAATTGGCTAGAAGCCATGATTTTACTATCTTTAAGCTCGTAATTAAGCAGTGATAAATGAGCGATTTTTCAAGCAATAAAGATGTGTTAATACAGGAGCTTCTCCAGGAATGTGACGAGATGTTTCAGGAACTTTCCCGCTTGCGAAAAAATGACAATAGGGTTCTGGACACTTTGGAAGCTAAAAACAAAAAATTAGAGTCCATAGTCGCTAAAAAAGAGCAGCAAATTAAAAAGCTGATCGACCAGCTTGCTTGGTTTCGCCATAAGTTTTTTGGCAATTCTAGTGAAAAGCATATTGCCGAAGATCCCGATCAACGAAAGATCGATTGGGACGGACTAGAGGTAGTCCCAGAAGAGAAAGCTATTATTGAAAAAGCTGAAAAAGAGCTTATCGAATATGAGCGCCGCAAGCCTGTAAAAAACAAGCAGAGGCCAGTTCGTCAACCACTTCCTGACCACCTTAGACGAGAGGTAGAAGTTATTGAACCGGAAGGTAAACAAGATAACTGGGTGCGTATTGGCGAAGAAGTAACAGAAATACTCGAACACAAGCCCGGAGAGGTATATGTACGTCGTATAGAACGTCCTAAATATGCAGTAAAGCAAGAATCAGTATCACCGGATATTGCTACAGATCAAAACACCGAAGAAGCATCAGCTATCCGTATTGGTTCAATGCCATTATTGCCTTTGCCACGCAGCAATGCAGGGCCTTCTTTATTGAGCGAGCTGATGATGAATAAATATTATTTCCACCAGCCTTTTAATCGCCAAATGGCCATGTTCAAAATGATTGGTATAAAATTACCTGCATCCACCATTAATGGTTGGTTTCAAGGAAGCTGTGATTTACTAAGAGCTCTTTATGCACGTTTAAAAAAAATTGTTCTAAAATCTGATTATATTCAGGTTGACGAAAGTACCATTCCTGTTATTAGCAACGAAAAGCACAAAGCACAAAAGGCTTATCTGTGGATGGTTCGATCAGTAATGAATAACTTGGTTTTCTTTCACTACGACAAAGGCTCCCGAGCACAAAAAGTGATACTTCCTTTATTAAAGGATTTTCAGGGAGCTATTCAAACCGATGGATATCAGGCATATTCAATCTATGAGCAAAAGAAAGGTGTTTTGCTTCTGGGTTGTTGGGCTCATGCGCGCAGGAAATTCTCCGAAAGTCTAAAAGAAGACAAAACGGGGGCTGAATACGCATTGGCACAAATTGCTAAAATCTATCAAGTTGAGCAAATGGCCACCGATCAGAACATGAATTACAAGCAAAGAGCTGAACTACGAAAGCGCTTGGCTTATCCAATCATGCGTGCTTTTGAAAAATGGATCGAAGGCTATTACCCCAAAGCGCTACAAGGAGGAAAGATGAGTAAGGCGCTGGCTTATACATACAATCTTTTCTTACGTCTGTCTCGCTATCATCTTGATGGCCGATATCTGCCTGACAACAACGGAGCTGAAAATGCAATTAGGCCGGTAGCTGTTGGAAGAAAAGGCTATCTGTTTTGTGGCAACCATGATGCCGCAGAAAATGCAGCAATTATGTACTCACTACTGGGATGCTGCAAAGCCAGTGATGTAAATCCTCGCGAATGGCTTACAGATGTATTTTCTAAGATTGCGTTATACAACAGCAATTATGATTTAGACTTGGCTGATCTTTTGCCGCACAATTGGAAAAAGTCTAATAGTTGTCAGAATATTCCAAAAAACACCCACTAATTTCGATTAATTCCAAAAGATTCCAGTAAAACTTAGAGATTTCCAACGCTCCAATCGACATCCGGATTGGAGCATTTTTTTACTTTGCAATATGTAGCAGACCGCATATTTACGATTTTATTTGAATAATTCTTAAATTTTCATGGATTATGGAGGTTCCCGAAAAGCCTAAAGAGAGTAGGGGTTTTAATTAATATTTATTTTAATGAAAAAGTTAAATTTGAACAAAGAAACTATTGCAGTTTTAGATAATTCAGCAATGAGCGAAGTTAAAGGGGGATTTACCTACTCTTTATCAACAGGTTTAAGGTGTAAAGTATCAAAAGCTCATGGAGGAGGAAATCCATACGAGTGTGGAGAAATGCTTGCAAAGGAAGTTGCAGCTGCAGAGAGAGTAGATGAGTTAAAAAAACTTGAGTAGAATAACTCTTTTTTATTATGAAATATAACACTTATATCTGCTTATCGCATTTTATGCGATAAGCTTTAATAGATTGTGTTGATTCAAGAATAAATGAAATACATATGAGGTTCTTTTTTTTTATAATTTTATTTGCAGGTTGTACGTATACTAGTTGTCAAGTAAATAATGATCTTGGTTTCTCATTAGGGGATTTACTTCAAAAAAATAATGGATTGTTAGAGGACAGGTTACAAAAAATTAGATTAGTTGCGCTTGGAGATGGAACTCATAGTGAAAGTAATGTTATAAAGATTAATATTGAAATTGTAAAATATTTACACGAAGAGCTCGGGTTTAATACAATTGCTTTTGAAAGTGGAATTTACGATTTATTTAAAGCAAATAAAATAATTAAAGACGATGGGGATGTTAGTGAAGCTATTTCGAATAGTATATTCCCGATATGGAGTAATTCTTGTGAATTTCAAGAATTGATTAAATATATTCATGAGAAAAGAGGGGAAATCAATATTGTGGGCTTTGATAATCAGTTCTCTGGTAATTATTCAACTTATGAATCAATTGAAGATTTGCGATTGCTTTTGCAAAAAAATGAAATAAATAATAGTATTAATTTTGAGTTTTTACAGGGTGTATTTATCAGGTTAGGTGAGGAATTTTCTTTTAATGGGGAAAAAGATTATAAGTTATTTGAGATAGAACTTGGTAAAGTGAAACATTGTTTGCAAAGTTTAAGGAATACTAATACATCTGAGGCTGATTTTTGGCTACAATATATAAAAAGTACAGAGAATCTAGTTAATGATTATTTTGAAAATGATCCTAATTCAGTCCTTGTTGCAGATTGGAAGGCTAAAATGAGTAATCCAAGAGATGCCCAAATGGCGGATAATCTTTTGTTTTACATGAGTGAAAATCCAAGAGAAAAGGTTATATGTTGGGGGGCTTCAGCACATTTTGCGAATGATTTTTCTACTACGAATAATGATGAGTTAAGGCAGTATAAGCCTATGGCTTATTACTTAAAACAAAAATTTGGTTCACAGGTGTATTCTATTGCGCCGATTATAGGGTCTGGAACTTTTGGAGTATTTGAGCCAACGGATACGATACCAGATAATTTGGATAAAAGTATTGAATTTGAGCTAAGTAAAAAAGAAAGTTATTATCAGTTTGTTGATCTTCGATCAAGAGATGCCAATCCACTTTTTACTTCATCTGCAATTGAGTATACGCCAATTCAAGCTGAATGGAATAAAATATTTGATGGGTTTATTTATATTAAAAAATCAAGCTCAACTTCATTAGTTAATGAAGATTGTTTCTTTAGAGCAAAACCTAAGGATATGTCTATTGAAAGTACAATGGACAAAAAAAATAATTCTATTATAGAGCAGAATTTAAAGTTAGTAAAAGGTCGGATATTAAGTGAAAAACAGAAAGAAGTACCTTTCTGTAATATATCAGTTAAGAATTCAACAATAGGTACAATTAGTAATGAGAATGGCAATTACCAACTTATAATTCCTATATCAACAGAAATGGATACCGTTGTATTTTCATGTGTTGGATTTGAAACGCGTGAAGTATCTCTTAAGGATCTTTCAGAATTGGTTATTCTAGAATCAAGGGATTTTGTATTAGATGAAGTAATGGTCCAAGCAAAAACTTTAAATCCTAAATCTATTGTTGAAAAAGCTATTGTTAATATTCCGTCTAATTATATCCAAGAAGATTATAATGCAGAGATATATAGTAGAGGAATATTGACTAACCATGATAGTGTAAAGATTGATGTTGAGAATGTAGTAAAAATTTACGATGAGAACGGGTATGATAATAAAGGAAATATAACTAGCAGACGTATTGCATTTAAGAATAACGAATGCAAATTTAGAATGCAAACAACATCAGTTGCTGCAGCATTAAAACCTTTATATCTAGAACGTATAGATATGGTGAGTACTTCACCCTTATTGAAGAAAGCAAATCTAAATAAATATAATTTTAAGTTGATAGGGACTAGTGAATATGAAGGTGTTAAGGTATATAAAATAGCTTTTGAAAGTAAACTTAATTCTTATCGATATTCAGGATATTATTACATTGATAAGTTTGAAGGTCTTATTTATATTAACTCGAAAGACTATAGTATTATTAAAATTAATGCGTATTGGGAATATAATGTAGATAAGATCAATAAGGTAGGTGAATTTATTTCGGATAAAGAGTTTATTAACCTTAGAGTTGCATATAAAAAGAATTTAAACAACTATTTTTTAAATTATGGTAATTATTTGCGGTATCAAAAAGGAGTTGACAAAAAGAATGACATTTTTTACGAATTAGAGGGTAAGCAAACTATTTATATTTCGTTAATTGAATTGGATAACATTGATGTTATACCAACTAAGCAATATATTCCTTCCAATAGTAAAAAGCTTATCAAAGATACCTTATTTTGGAAGAATTATAATAAACCAATAATAAATGAATGAATATAAGAAGAAGGTTGATGATTTGTTAAAATTGATGATATTTTATTCTCAGAAGAACCAGTCATCCCGAGCTTATATATGGGTGATCTGGGAAGGGTGTTATATTTTTCTTATAGATATTTACAAACGAAAGATGAAAAGTATTCCAAAATAGCTAAAGAATTATTAGAAGAATTAGTAAATAATTCAAATAACTATGTGTTAGATTCATCACTCGGAAATGGTATAACTGGTTATTATTGGGTTATTCTTCACCTCATTGATTTGGAAATTTTAGATTTGTCAGATGAGAATGTTGTTAAAGATATTCTACCATACATAGAAGATTCTATAAAGCAAGATTTTATTAAAGAGGATTACGATTTTCTATACGGTTGTATGGGGAAAATAACATGTTTATTGTCTAGTAAGCAAAAAATTGATGTTGTAAATCTAGATGAGGTTTTGTCTTTTTTTAGGGAAATAAAAAAAACGGATAATAAGGGTGTTTTTTGGTTAGATACAGATAAGGATAATCAGATTAATTTAGGAACAGCGCATGGAATGCCTGGTATACTTCTATTTCTTATTCATACATTTAACTCTAATAATGACATTTTTGATGAATTTGTAAATCCGGCTATTAGTTGGTTGTTGTCAAGGAGTAAGAAAGATGGTGTCAGCTCTTTTGCTAATAATTCCAATGATATAGATAGTGATAGCAGGTTAGCATGGTGTTATGGGGATTTAGGTATCTCTTTTCTCTTCTTAATTGCAGGCATAAAATACAATAATAGTGAATGGTATAAGGCAGGTGTTGAGATTGCCGAGAAAGCTTCCTTGAGGGATATAAATAAATCAGGCATAGCTTTTAATGATATCAGAAATTTTTATGACACCTGCTTTTGTCATGGCACTTCTGGCGTTGCTTATATATTTTCAGCCATAGCTAAAATAACTGATAATCCAAAAATTATTTTAGCAAAGAATTATTGGGAAAAGGTTAACATCGAAAATCTGGAAAAGCATATAATTCTACTTTAACAGATTTATTGCTTTGAATAACAGAGGTCTATGTCACGCTGTCGCTTTTCATGTCGCTGCTGCAGTTTTTCCAGCATCCGTTCATCGGTCATTTCACGATAAAATTTGTATACCATAAAATCCATAATGTCTCTTGCCGACAACAATGGGACTTCGTCTTGATTCAATAGTTTTTCTTTCAGCATAAAGCTGCCCACCATTAAGTTGAGGGCTACTTGGTGATGCCATGACAGCCATTTGCGGGTTTGGAACTGATCCAAGCCTACTATCTGTTTTTGCTCTTTGAAGCTATGCTCAATGAAAAAGCGTTGTGCCTGCATGTATGCCAGCGCCTGATGCGTGTATTGAGCAAGTTCTGCGTTAGTGAACGAATATTTTATTTCTACTCCCTGCTTTGTCTTTCTTTTCGAAATGACCAGCAACCGTTTCTCAACAATGTTCTGAACCTTATCCCAAATGTAAACTGTCTTAAAATGGAACAATCCCTTCAGCTTTCCCTTGGCAGAATCACGAATGTCAAGCTTTTTCCAGTCCTTGTTTGTAAGCGTTTCTATATATTCGTTAGCGTTTACCGATGGGGTGCTTGCCTTCGGCCTTTTGGGTGGGCGCCCACGATTGCTCTTTCGCTCTGGAATATGTAGTTCTGGTTTTTCAAGGTGGATTTTTTGATCGCTATGAATGTCAAGCATGTACACCAAACCCATATCCTCAACCGAACGGGTAAACGCAAGGTCATTGCCATAAAGTCCATCCCCCCCAACGTAATCGAACTCGATACCCATTTCCAGTTGGTGCTTCACAATATCTGTAGCCAGCTCCGGTTTTGTCTTGAAAACCCTGTCCTCTTTGGGGATGCCAGCAGTTTCACACCTGGCGTTGTTAGTACACCATGACCTTGGAAGGTACAGTCTCGTGTCGACCAACGCTGCATATTTGTCCGTGCACAAGCAACCAAAAACTGCAACCTGCGAGTTTGCAGTCTTCCCAACGTTCCCGCAATACTGGTGATCAACACCAATGCTTTTGTCACCTTTTTTCACCCATCCGCTTTCGTCTATGAGTAATCCTTTTAATTTTTGGTTTGGGAGTGATTGGTCTACCTGATTTGCTATTTGGTCGATGACAGCTCTTGCATCCCAATTGGATTCGGTGATAAAATGCTGCATCTTATGGTAGTCTGCGTTTAATGTCTCAGTGATGCGTTCGATGTTTTTCAAATCGCTTAAAGCTAGACCTTCGACGTATTGAGTAGCTTTGTCGAAGTTGGATTTTGTTCTATTTTTAAAATGGTGCTGAAATTCAGATAAATACACTTCAAGTCGGTTGTTGACCGCTAGCAGTGTTTTACCATTATTCGTATATTTTTTTAAGTTTTTCGCCCGTTACCCATTGCAAACTTGAGTTTTGTTCTTTGTTTCAATTGCAATATACTAATTTACTGTTTATTACGAAAGAAAAACAATACTAAATTATCGTTTTTTCAGTGATCATTTTAATCTGTTAAAGTAGAACTAGTTGAATATATTTAGTCAACCAGAAACTTTGTTGTTTTTGGTTTAAACCAAACTCATCCCCGAGCACTTTAACTTTTCCGATAACAACTGCATATCAGAACTTATCTTTTCGTCTGTAATACGAGCATATATCTGCGTTGTTTTAATATTGGTGTGACCAAGCATCTTACTAACCGACTCGATAGTTACACCCTTAGAGAGTGTAACTGTGGTTGCGAACGTATGTCGTGCCAGGTGAAACGTAAGGTTTTTATTTATGTCACACACATCAGCAATTTCCTTTAAATACGCATTAGTTTTTTGATTGGTTGGAATCGGCAAAAGTACACCGTTAGGCAGACCTTTGTATTTATCTAAAATTAACTGTGCTATATCTAATAGTGGTACAACCGTTTTAATAGAGGTCTTCTGGCGTTTAGTGTTTATCCATAAATTATCGTCAAAACCTTTAGTGATGTGTTCCAGCCTAAGATTTTTAATGTCAATATATGCCAGTCCGGTATAGCATGAGAAAATGAAAATATCACGTATGCGCTCCAATCTTTCGCTACTAAAGCTTTTTTGCATGATGCGTTTTAGTTCATCATCGTTCAAGTAACCTCTGTCAACCTTTTTAATTGTAATTCTATAATTGGCAAAAGGATCGGTCTGTATCCAGCCGTTTTTTTGTGCGGTAAGCACTATACTCTTGAATTTCTGAATAAACTTAGCTGTGGTATTTGCGTTGCAACCGCATTGCACATTCAGGAAGGTTTCAAATCCAACGATAAAGGAGTGGTTGATTTCCCTTAAGTCTATATCTGTTCGTTTATATTCTGTTTTTAGGTAATTTGAAAGGTGTCGTTTACAAACTTCCGCTTTTTGGTAAGTGGCTTTAGATTTAGTTATGCCAATTTGTTTTTGTAAGAGAATATTACATTCCTCGAATAATTCCAATAAAAGGTATTGTTCCACTCCAATTCCCAGGAAAGTATTTTTTACTTTTTTTGTGAGATCGTTGTATGCGTTATAAAGTGAGTTCTTAATTTCGTCTAACACGGTATTAATAGCTCTTGCTTCAGCACTTCTTCCTTTTGCTCTATTTAATTCAACATTCCAGTCATCTGGTTTGATATATTGTTTGGTGTTGAACTGGCTAACCTTTTTATTAATTGTAATTCTTGCAACAATTGGTGCGGTTCCGTCTTTCTTTTCTGCATTCTTTTTTACGAAGAAAAGAACATTAAAAGTACTTCTCATAAGCTTCATTTTTTGAATTGTAAAACTATGTTATTAATCTCAAAATGAAATAATTGTAAGCCGGACAATATTGGACATAACCTTGCCTTTTTTGGACAAATCGTAACCTTTTTTTTGCCTTTTCAAAATAGGTTACGATTTAATGTCGTTTTAAGGCATTTAGGATCACGCACAAAAGTTGGGTCTGTTAAAAAAAGTGTTTATTTAGTTATTAAACAGATAAAATAAATTGAGAAAGAAGAATTATCATCTGAGCTACTGGCTCTATTTTTACCTGAAGGGATATTAAGTTGGCGAGTTATTGGAGGTGTTATAGTTGGCGAGCTGGTAAAGTCGTGGAGTTGTTATAGTTGTGTTTTTCATTTAATCGATATCTTGCATTTGTATAAGAAACTATCAGCTAATGGATTGCAGTGTTGGCCAGAACAATAGCCGTGGCCAGCGCTGGAGAGAAGCTTTCCTGGGCGCACTCGAGGAGGTAGTGCGGTTGGCCTAGCGCGAA
Source organism: Saccharicrinis fermentans DSM 9555 = JCM 21142 (assembly GCF_000517085.1). Lineage (NCBI taxonomy): Bacteria > Pseudomonadati > Bacteroidota > Bacteroidia > Marinilabiliales > Marinilabiliaceae > Saccharicrinis > Saccharicrinis fermentans. The sequence continues at coordinate 493,498 of NZ_KI912107.1, forward strand.
AGAAGTGTGTGCCGGACGGAAAGGGAAGCTGATGCAGGGTGAGGTAGTGATCTATTGTTCTAGACCTTTTTGGTTCTTTTTGTGGCAATGACAAAAAGAACATATGTGTTCTTGCATAAGCAACAAAAATATCACAAGAAGAAAGTTATCCTCTCCATATAGATATAAGGTTTTCAATTTTAAATATGCATTCAAGTAAAGCCTGGAAATTTACAATTTATCCATAATCATAATACGTAATTCTCAGACAATGAGTAATTCTCATTAAAAAAATATTGCGCATAAAAAAACCCTGTAAGTGTTGACTTACAGGGTTTTACTTTAAATTACTTTCGCACTTAGCGGAGAGAGAGGGATTCGAACCCCCGGTACCTCGCAGTACAACGGTTTTCAAGACCGCCGCATTCGACCACTCTGCCATCTCTCCAAAACTTTTAATATGAACCGAAACCCCTGCTATTGCTGTTGTTTCGTTGTGTATCTCTTTTGATAACGGGTGCAAATGTAGAGTATTTTTTTGAACTGCAAAAAAAAATGCAATAAAAAGGAGGATTAAATTTTCTCTTTGCTGTAAATGCTTTTTTTTCAAGAATGTAAGTGTGTAAAAAAAATAACTGATTTTTTCTGTCTTTTATAGGGTCGGAAAAGAATAAACAATGCAAGTGGTCGCAGTTGATCATAAAATATACTACAGTCGTGTTGTTGGAGGGTCAATCAAACTTAGCAGTAGTTGAAAGTATATCGTCTTTGCAAGAAAACTCCAAATACTGCGTTATCCTCATTTTTGGAACAGTTATTTACAATCAGTAAACTTCTTGGTTTCAAAAATATCGAAAGCCTTGTCTTTGAAGCTTTCTTATCAAAGACAGAAAAAACAGTCGTTTTCTTGCAGCCACTATATAGGTTATCAATTTTGAGAAACCTTTAATCGATGAAGATGGCTGATAAATGTAAAACATTGTTAAGCCAGTAAATATAATGCCTGAATATAAGTTTTTATTGATATATTGCTGAGCAAATCAATATATTGTTAAAGGAGATAGACCAAATTAATGAAGCCAGCAATGAGTCGTAAAGAAGAACTGTTAATGTTGCAAAACAATATTGTGGATAAAGCAATGTTGATTGGTTATCTGTTTGGTGTTGTTTCGTATGGAGTAACGCTCTCTAGAACATTTTCTTACGGTTTAGACATGCCTTTTTTTGTCCTTTCTGCTGTAATGGCTTTTTTGGGTTGTGTGGTGGCTTTTCGGAAAAAGATAAAACTCGGGTTTAAAATTTATACCATCATGGTCGTTGTATTATTGGCTATGATCAGTGGTTTAAGTAAGTTTGGTTTTCTCGTATCCTCCAAAGTTTATATCGTATTAATTCCGGTGTTTGTATCTTTTGTGTTGGGGTATAGAAAGGCCTTGTTGGTATTATTGGTATATTGTTTGGTCTATTGTTTTTTTGGCTGGATGTATGTTTCAGGCATGAGACCATTTACCATTGATGTGCAATCTTATGTTTTGGATGTCAATGCATGGTTAATGGATTTATCCATTATAATGTTGGCTTCTTTTGCTTTGCTTTATGTGAGTAAGAAATATTCTGATACGATTCTGGATAAACTATCTGTAATACGAAATAAAAATGAAGACCTAAAACATAGAGAGAAGCGTTATCGTTATTTATTTGAGCATTCCTTTGATGCTATTCTAATTTTACAAGAAAGTGAAATTGTTGACGTTAATGAAAGGGCATTGGAGCTTTTTGGGTGTCAGCGTATTGATATAATTGGAAAAACAATACTGGATATTTCTACTGAATTTCAAGAGGAAGGTAGGACGTCTGTGTCCTTGATCGAGGAAAGAATGGTGAAAACAAAACTCGGTGTGCCTAGTTTTTTTGAGTGGAAGCATGTAAAAAACACAGGTGAAGAGTTTTTGTGTTCCATTAGTGTTGCGTTAATACAAGAAGGGCAAAATTGTTTTTTTCAGGCTGTAATCAAAAATATTACTGAGCAAAAGAGACAAGAGCAAGAATTGGAGCAATATAGGAGTCGTCTCGAGGGATTGGTGCAGCTGAGAACCGAAGAGCTGGAGCAGGCCAATGAGGAATTGGTTCAGTCTAATAGTGATTTGTTAGAACAGCGCAATAGGTTGGAGCTCACTTTACGGGAGTTGCATGATACCCAAGAGAAACTGATTGAGTCGGAGAAAATGGCTTCTATGGCTGTTTTAACGGCCGGTGTTTCTCATGAAATTAACAACCCTTTAAATTATATCCAGACTGGTTTGTATAGTTTGCAAAACATGATGAGTGGTCAGTACGATGACCTTACAAAGGTTGAAATGGATGCCTTAAGAGCTGAAATGGTCTATGGAATAGAAGAAGGGGTAAATAGGATCAATAAAATAGTGCAAAGTCTGGAGCGATTTAATAAAAAAAACAAAAAAGATTTTTCAAGTTGCAATATTCGCATTATTATTGAGGATTGTTTAAATATGCTGGCTTTTGAAACAACGGCTAGAATTGAAGTGATTAAGGATTATCCTAAGGTAGATGTGGAAGTGGATGGAAATGAAGGAGATTTACATCAGGTTTTTATTAATATATTGTATAATGCAGTACAAGCGATTAGTGAAACTGGAAAAATTGAAGTACGGGTAGAGTTGATAAGTAATGCATCACAAGCGATGGTTACTATAGTTGATAATGGAGAGGGAATGGATTCTGAAGTATTGAGTCATATCTTTGAACCCTTCTTTACCACAAAAGATGTTGGCGGTGGTACAGGATTAGGCCTTTCCACTGTTTATAATATTATTAATAAGCACCGGGGTGATATTAAAGTAGATTCTTGTAGATATAAAGGGTCTGAAGTAAAAGTGATGATCCCCGTTAAAAGTAAAATATAGATGCGTAGTTTAGGTGTTGTTCTTTATGTTGATGATGAACCAATAAATTTAAAATTGTTCAATATCATGTTTCGTGGGGTTTATAAGATTGTGACTGCTGAATCTGGTGCAGAAGCGCTTCGGATACTGGATGGGGAATCGGAGGTTTCTGTTGTGATAACAGATATGAAAATGCCATCAATGAATGGACTGGAATTTGTTTCGGCAGCCCGAAAAATTAGAGCTGATATACCCTACTTCTTATTGTCAGGATATGGCTTAACTCCAGAAATTGAAAAAGCTTTGAAGCTTGAGTGGATAGATGGTTATTTTCAAAAGCCATTGAAAAAATCCAAGATTGAAGAGGAATTAGCAAGGTACTTGCCTTAAATAGAATAAGGGTAATATGACCCATGGATTAAAGTTCGGCATGTATTGTCGGACTTTTTTTTATGTCATTTTTTACTCTAAAAGAGCTGTATTTCTTTTGTAGGGGGTGGTTAAGAGGGGTTGTTGTTGTTGTGTTATGTTGTTTTTTGTGATATACTATCGTTAAATTAGGGTTTTATCTTTTGAAATATAATAAAATTTGCAACGTACCATTAAAAATTATAAGTTTGTAGGCGAGAAATGAATGTTACCACCTTTTAAGCGTATTTTATGAAGAAAGCAATTCTTTTGGCGACTTTGTTGCTGGGGTTTTTTGTGAACGGTTGGGCCACGAACGGAGGCCCGGAAGTAGATGCCGGAGCTACGGCATGGATGATTACATCAACTGCATTGGTGCTTTTGATGGTGCCAGGACTTGCCATGTTTTATGGAGGTCTAGTAAGATCTAAAAATGTATTGGGAACGATGATGCATAGCTTTGCGGCTATGGGCGTTATGAGCGTTCTCTGGGTGTTGGTTGGTTATTCCATGTGTTTTGGAGAATCTGTATTGGGTGGATGGTTCGGTTGGAATAATGATTATGTTTTCCTCAATGGTATTGATGAAACGGTCATGGAAGGAGGAGTGCCGGAGTTGGTATTCTCGATGTTCCAGGGTAAATTTGCTATTATTACCCCCGCCTTGTTGGCAGGTGCGTTTGCCGAAAGAGTTAAGTTTAAAGGATATCTCGTGTTTATTGCACTTTGGGGTATTATTGTATATAACCCGCTGTGTCATTGGGTGTGGGCTGAAGATGGTTTCTTGTTTAATATGGGAGCTGATGGAGCCATTGACTTTGCAGGAGGTACTGTTGTGCATATTTCTGCCGGAGTGAGTGGTCTAGTGGCTGCTATCTATCTGGGAGCACGTAGGGGATATCCATTGCGTCAGTTGCGTCCTAATAATTTGGTGATGACCATGATGGGTGTGGGCTTGCTTTGGGTAGGTTGGTTTGGTTTTAATGCGGGAAGTAGTGTGTCTTCGGGAATTGCTACTGCGCAGGCTTTAACGGCTACGCAGGTGGCGGGAGCTACAGGTGCTTTGGCCTGGGCTATCATAGAATTGTTTCATCATGGGAAAGCAACAGCATTGGGTTTTGCTTCTGGTATTTTGGCCGGATTAGTTGCCGTAACTCCTGCAGCAGGTGTTGTACAGCCTCTTGGGGCTATGGCCTTAGCTGTTGCTGCATCGTTGGTTTGTTATGGTGCTTTAATGCTTAAAGATAAATTGGGTTATGATGATTCCCTGGATGCATTTGGTATTCACGGGGTTGGAGGTATTGTTGGAGCTGTGTTCTTAAGCTTTTTTATTCGAAAAAGTTGGATGGAGAATGCGGCTGCTTTGGCTGGAGGCGAATGGACTGTTTGGAATCAGTTTGGTATTCAGGTGGTAGCAGTGGGAATTGCCATTGCTTATTCCATTGTGTTAACTATTGCCTTGATTTGGATAGTTGAAAAGCTGTTTAAACTGAAATCTACAGACGAAGAAGAAATGATGGGACTGGATCGTGCTTATCATGGAGAAAGAGGGTATGGTATGATGAATCCGAATTAATATTGTGGATGATCTATTATGTTTAAGTTTTTAGTGCTACCCCTGTAAATAAATTAGAGTTTATGAAACGAGTCATGAGTAGTTGTCTTGTACAGGTCGATAATTAAGCCTGGCGAGTTGCGTGTGACTGTTGAAAATAAAATAATAAACGCATGAAATTAATAACCGCAATAATAAGAGAATATCAGTTGGATCAGGTTCGGGAAAGCTTGATTCAAGCAGGTATCAGCAGAATAACAGTGTCTCGGGTGTCTGGTAATGGTAATCAGGTTAATACCGAAGTTTATAGAGGAAAAGAGTTTGTTCCGAATCTCACACCTAAAATGAGGATTGAAATAGCTGTGAATGATGAATTTGCAGAAGTTACTATTGATGCAATTATAAAAGCTGCAAAATCACATAACGGTCACGAAGGTGAGGTAGGTGATGGAAAAATATTTGTGACACCCCTTGAGCAGGTCATTCGTATTCGTACAGAAGAACGAGGAAGTTCTGCCATATGATTTTATAGAAAGATTTACTCTAATCTAAACCAAAAGTCCGTTTGTTATTTAGGTAGCAAGTGGACTTTTTTTTACATCAAAAAAAAGTAAGCAAATTACTCTCGCTTTGTAAACTGCAACTCCCCATTTATAGACATTATTCGGTTAAAAACCAATAGATTACAATTTGTCCATAACCATATTCAATAACTCTCAATAAATGAATAATCCCCATTTAAACAGCCAACAATTAGTAAAAAGACCGCAGGGTTGGCCAGAACAATAGCCCCGGGGCCGGCGCTGGCGAGAGGGCTATGAACCCGGAAAATGCATTAGAAAATCTATCACGAAGTTCTAATACATCTCCGGGTTTCTGGGCGCACTTGAGGTGGTAGTGTGTCGGACGGAAAGGGAAGTTGATGCAGGCGCGGTAGTGATCTACTGTTCTAGACTTTTCTGGTCCTTTTTATGGCAATGATAATAACGAAGTTATCATGAGGGCCTTTTTAAACAAGCCTTTCCGAATAAATTAGCGTAGCTTATTCATGAGGGCCTTTTAAAATATACCTTCCCGAGTAAAAAGGACATATGGAGACAGTTCAATATTGAAAAGACTTCAAGTAAAACAAAAGTAGTTACAACTCATTCCTAACCAGATTCAACATTTCTCAACAAACGATAATTCTCACTTATAAACCCAACAATCAGTAAAAGACCGCAGGGTTGGCCAGAACAATAGCCCCGGGGCCGGCGCTGGCGAGAGGCTTCCCTGGGCGCACTTGAGGTGGTAGTGTGCCGGACGGAAAGGGAAGTTGATGTAGGGCTGATAGCGATCTATTGTTCTAGACCTTTTTGGTCCTTTTTATGGCAATGATAATAACGAAGTTATCATGAGGGCCTTTTAAAATATACCTTCCCGAGTAAAAAGGACATATATAGAAATTTAAGGAGCAAGATATATGTCATATAAGTAGAGGTATTACTCTCGCTTTGTAAACTACAACTTCCCATTTGTAGATATTATTCGGTTAAAAACCAATAGATTACAATTTATCCATAACCATATTCAATAACTCTCAATAAATGAATAATCCCCATTTAAACAGCCAACAATCAGTAAAAGACCGCAGGGTTGTCCAGAGCAATAGCCCGGGGCCGGCGTTGGCGAGAGGGCTATGAACCCGGAAAATGCATTAGAAAATCTATCACGAAGTTCTAATACATCATTTGGGTTGGTCGATGCGGGCTGATAGCGATCTATTGTTCTAGACCTTTTTGGTCCTTTTTATGGCAATGATAATAACGAAGTTATCATGAGGGCCTTTTAAAATATACCTTCCCGAGTAAAAAGGACATATATAGAAATTTAAGGAGCAAGATATATGTCATATTAGTAGAGGTATTACTCTCGCTTTGTAAACTGCAACTCCCCATTTATAGACATTATTCGGTTAAAAACCAACAGATTACAATTTATCCATAACCATATTCAATAACTCTCAATAAATGAATAATTCCCATTTAAACACCCAACAATTAGTAAAAAGACCGCAGGGTTGGCCAGGACAATAGCCCGGGGCCGGCGTTGGCGAGAGGCTTTAGGATAGCGAGTTGTTAGAGTTGTATAATATTCATTTGAATACTATCGTAGAACTATTGACATGCCCATGTCACATTTTCTGCCTATATGTCATCTTCGTTCTGTTGGCATAGGGTTTGATTGGTTGCACCCGTAAATATGTTTCATCATAAAAATTTTAAATTATATGTCAAAAGGTAATATTGGGGTTACTACCGAAAATATTTTCCCTATCATTAAAAAATTCCTGTATTCGGATCACGAGATTTTTTTACGTGAGTTGGTGTCAAATGCTGTAGATGCTTCACAAAAACTTAAGACCTTATCTAGTATAGGTGAGTTTAAAGGTGAGTTGGGAGAGATGAAGGTTTCTATTCGTGTGGATGAAAAGAAGAAAACTTTAACGATCTCTGACCGTGGTATTGGTATGACGGCAGAAGAGATTGAGAAGTATATTAATCAAATTGCTTTTTCCGGAGCTGAGGAGTTTTTAGATAAGTATAAAGATGATGCAAACGCTATTATTGGTCACTTTGGATTAGGATTCTATTCGTCCTTTATGGTGGCTAAAAAAGTTGAAATTATTACCCAGTCGCACAAAGAGGGAGCTCAGGCGGTAAAATGGTCTTGTGATGGTAGTCCTGAGTATACACTAGAAGAAATAACAAAGGAAGATCGCGGTACCGATATCGTTTTACATATTGATGACGAAAATAAACAGTTTTTAGAAAAAGCTGAAATAACACGTTTATTGAATAAGTACTGTCGCTTTTTGCCTGTTGAAGTAGCTTTTGGTAAAAAAACAGAGTGGAAAGACGGTAAAGAGGTTGAATTGGATGAGGACAATGTGGTGAATGACACCAACCCTCTATGGACAAGGAAGCCAAGTGAGTTGAAAGAGGAGGATTATAATAAGTTCTATAAGGATTTATATCCAATGACTGAGGATCCTATTTTTAATATTCACTTAAATGTAGATTATCCTTTTAATTTAACGGGTATTCTTTACTTTCCGAAAATTAAAAATAATGTAGAGGTTCAGAAAAATAAAATACAGCTTTATAGTAATCAGGTGTTTATTACCGATTCGGTAGAGAATATTGTTCCTGAATTCCTGACTTTATTACATGGGGTTATTGATTCTCCAGATATTCCCTTGAACGTATCTCGTTCTTATCTTCAAGCGGATGGTAATGTGAAGAAGATTTCCAATCATATTACCAAAAAAGTAGCTGACCGTTTGGCAGAAATATTTAAAGCAGACAGAAAAGGATTTGAAGAGAAGTGGGATTCTTTGAAGCTGTTTATTGAATATGGTATGTTAACAGAGGAGAAATTCTATGATAAAGCACAGAAGTTTACTTTGTTAAAAAATACAGATGGTAAATACTTTACTTTCGAAGAGTATAAAGATATCATTAAGGAGAATCAAACAGATAAAGATGATCAGTTGGTGTATCTTTATACTACCAATGCAGAGGAGCAGCATAGCTTTATAGCGGGAGCTAAAGATAAAGGATATGATGTGTTGTTGATGGATGGTCAGTTGGATACACATTTTATCAATCATATGGAGCAAAAGCTCGAAAAGAGTCGTTTTGTGCGTGTTGATGGTGATGTGGTTGAGAAATTGATACCTAAAGAAAATACTTTGGAGTCTGCTCTTTCCGCAGGAGATAAAGATGATTTGACGACTGTGTTTTCTTCGCAAGTACCCAATGGTGATAAGATGAATTTTATAGTGGCTTTTGAAGCAATGGGTGCTGGTGCTAATCCTGCAGTTATTACTCAGCAGGAATTTATGCGTCGAATGAAAGAGATGAGTGCTATGCAGGGGGGCGGAATGAATTTCTATGGAGAAATGCCTGATAGTTATCAGTTGGTGGTGAATGAAAACCATCCTCTGGTAGAACGTATCTTGGCTGATAAAAATGAAAAAGTGGGTGAGCAGGTGGCTTCCTTGCGTAGTAAGATTGAGAGCTTGAATGGAAAACGTCAGGAGCTGGAAAAAGCCAAAGAAGGCAAAAAAGACGAAGAGATACCACAAGCTGAAAAAGATGAGTTGGCTGATGTGGATAAAAAGATCAGTGATTTGAATCTTAAAAAGACTGAAATATTAAGTGGCTTTAGTGCTGATAATAAATTGGTGTCGCAACTTATCGACCTGGCACTTCTTTCTAATAATATGTTGAAGGGAGAGGCTTTGACTAAGTTTGTTAAGAGAAGTATAGATTTAATTTAGAACTTCATTATATTTTTTATTTGAAGCCGTTTGGATTTGATTCGAACGGCTTTTTTGTTTTGTATATGGAAGTGCGGTTCTGAGATGATATTTAACCTTTCTTAATAAATGAGTAAGCTCCCTTTGGGGGCGTCACAAAATCTGATAAACTAAAACTACATTTAGATTATAAAATTTTGATCGATTTTAGAGTCGCTGTTTTTGATGTGATTTGTGTGGCTCTTTTTTGTAAGTGGTGATTGTGAGCTTGTTGTGATTTCTTGTTGTTGTTTGTTTTATATGTCATCTTTTCGGAATAGAGATATTTCTTAGTCTTTTGTTAATAACTAGGAGCCTTGGAGTGTAACAAAATTCGATAAAAAGAGGTACACATGTGAGATCGGTTTCTTGTGTTAATTCTTTTATATGTTATACTAGGTTGAGATGTTTCTAAAGGAAAAATTAAAAATATGGTTTTCTCAAATCTTTAAGTCTTTTAGATATCATCTCATATATTGGAATCTAGCACTTTTTTTCTTCCTGTTCTTAACTGATGATCAGTCGGTTTTTATCAATTACTTTGGATTGTTGACAAAGGAGTCGTTGTATGCCAATGTGGTGTTTGCCAGTGTCATTATTACTGCTCTTTTTTCCTTTTTAGATATGTTCTTTTCTGATCGTATCATGAGATTTTCGCCAGTGCGTACGTTGGGCTTTTTACGTTCCTTGTTGTATTTAGCTTTAGCTTTTGGTTTGTTGTATCTGGCAGAAAATAAGAAATTGGATTTGCGGACTGTATTGGATTATTCCGTCTTTATTGAGCACATGCCTGATTTTGAGTTAAGGCATATCCGTTTTTTGGTATATTTTTATTTCGCTTGTATAGCCAATAGTACTTTTAAGGAGATGTACCGGAAGATAGGGGTGGGGAACTTTTTAAATTGGTTTTTTGGTCGTTTAGATAAACCGAGGGAAGAAAAAAAAATATTCATGTTTATTGATATGAAAGCATCTACTGCTAAGGCAGAGCTGTTGGGGCATGAGAAATTTAGTCGCTTGGTGCAAGATGTCTTTAATGATATGTCTGTGCTTTATAATTATCATGGTGAAATTTATAATTATTTGGGCGATGGTGCTGTTGTTACCTGGGATGAAAATAAAGGCTTGCGAAATAATAATTGTATCAGATCTTTTTTTGCCTTTTTAAGAGTTATTGAGCGGCGTTCTCGTTATTATCGATGGCGCTATGGCTTTGTGCCAGAGTTTAAGGCTGGCTTGCATATTGGAAAGGTCATGGTGTTGCAGGTAGGTAGTATTCGTCGCGATATTTCGTATAATGGAGATACGATTAATACGGCTGCGCGAATCGAATCGCAGTGTAATGAGCTGAAGAAAAATCTGCTGATCTCAGGTGTCTTATATGAGGCCTTTGATGAAAAAGATAGTTTTATTTTTAAGCAGTTGGATTCCTTGCATCTTAAAGGAAAAAGGCGACCGCTACCAGTGTACTCTGTTCAACTTAAGAAAACCAAAAGAAGGCGAAAGAAAAAGACGGTTTAGGGATATTGTCGAAGTTCACGATCAAGGTATGGTGTGTTTTTGTAATGTCTGGAGTACTCAAGCTTCAGTAATCGTTTTCTTACAGCCACTATTTAGTAAATATACAAGATTGCAATTGCATAAAACTGACATCCGATAAAAAAAGTAATTTCTATTTTAACACCACACTACCAGTTAATAGATAGCAGGGTTGATCGTAACAAATGCCGATACTGGCGTTGGAGAGAAGCGTTGAACCCGGAAAATACATTGGAAAATTCATTATACCTTTAAGTGGCTTTGAGGCCATGTTGATCACTTGTGTTTAACATCTATTTAAAAATAAATGTTAAAATATTTGCAGGTATCATAAATAATATGGTATATTTGATCTAATAAACGTAAAAAGAACGTTTAAAGATTGAATCAATCTTATTGAATCTTTAGTTTATGCATAAAATAAGGGAATTGTTTTATATACAAGGAATACGTTTAATTTAGTCGAGTCCCAGATGACTGTTAAAAATAAATATAATCATATGAAACTGGCATGGCTAGTGCAAAAAAAAATAGGGCGCCCAGGTGGATGATTGACATTTGTACTGGTTAATGAAGTTTCGTTAATTTTTAATCTTATGAAACGAGCCATGAGAGTGATCTCTCACACAGGTGAATGATTATCATGGCGAGTTCCATATGACCATTAAGAAACAAATTATAAACATATGAAAATAGCTAATTGGAAGAATGAGAAAGGGAGTTTTGAATCGAAAAGACTTTTTTTGAACTCAATGCTTAAAAGGGCGTGGTATCTTAGAGCGATGGTCTTGTGGGTAGTTGTTGCTTGTAGTAGTTCTTTGGTTGCGCAGCAAGAGCAAGATCAATACCGTCTTGTGAACGGACATTTAAGTTTACGAAATATGCATATGTGGCGTGGTTTTGTGGTTACTCCTGGAGTAATGACATCAACCGCATTGGAATATAATAACAGAAATGGTAAATTAACGCTTGGATTGTGGGGTGGAGCAAGTTTTGATGGTAGTTATAAGGAATTTTCTTACTATGGGGTGTATCGTTTTTCTGATAACTTTTATGTTGAAGTTGTAAGTCATAATAATTATTCCAATCAGGATGAGTCTGAAATAGATATGTTTAGTTACGACAAGGATGTTTCGCCTAATTTTGTGGATATAGCTTTGGGGTATACTATTTCGGAAGACCTTCCTTTGAAATTGTTTTGGGCTACCATATTGGGGGGACAGGATCAGGATTACGAAGTGAAAGAGGGTGGTGAGAAAATAAATTCTTACTCTAATTATTTGGAGGCAAAATACAGAGTGTATGATAAGGATGGTTACCAACTTAGTGTTTTTGCTGGTGGGGCTTTTTCCTTTTCAACTGATAAAACTTATTACTCCGAAAATGCTAATTTTGTTAATGTAGGACTGACTTTAAATAAGCATGTGGAGTTATTCAATAAAGAGATACCTGTTAATTTCAGTGGTATATGGAATCCAGAAAGTGGCAAGGGTGTTTTGCAGATCGATGTTGTTTTATTTTAGGTGTAGGAACTTTTTGCGTGTTTGTAATTGTTGCGCATGACCTCGTTTGTTAGGTGCTTGGGATTTGTGTTTTGTTAATGAGACGAATTGATATTTCTTAGACATTTTTTTACTGTTTGTTTTCGCAATGCCTCAATGGCTTTTAGGTATTCGTCTACGAATATCTTTTCGTTGATTAAATCTTTAAATACGGGTTCTATTTCCAAAAAACGAATGGGTGATTGGTGAGATAAAGCGGCTGTACGAATGAGTATGTCGCTAAGCTCATCGCTTATTTCGTAGTTATTTCCATTTTCATCCATTCCGTCGTTGTATTTGCACCAGGCAGCAATGATAAATGCTCCCAAACGAATATGCTTGTTGCTTTTTAGTTGATCTTGTATGGTAGGTAAAATAAATAGCGGGATTTTCGCAGAGCTTTCTTTGCAAATCCGGGTAAGGCTATCCTTGATATGGGAGTTTTGAAAACGTGCAATAATATTTTGTTTGTAGTTATTAATGTCGGTTTTTTTTGTTTTGTCTAGTGTGGGGCTAACTTCTTCTTGCATAAAATGTTCTACAAATGTCATTAAGTCATTGTCGCAAGCAGCTTCGTCTACTGTATGATAACCCAATAGGGTGCCTACGATTCCTAAGATGCTGTGACCGGCATTGAGTAGCCGTAATTTCATATTCTCGTAGGGACTTATGTCTTGGGTGAATTGGACGCCCACCTTGTCCCATTGGGGTCTTTGTGTGGCGAAGTTGTCTTCTATGATCCATTGCGAAAAAGGTTCGCATACCACCGGCCATTGGTCTTCGGTCTGTAGGTCGTTTTTTAAATAGCTTAGGTCTTCTATTCTGGTTACTGGAGTAATGCGATCTACCATGGTATTAGGGAAGGTGATGTGTTGGTCTACCCAGTCTAGTAATTCAGGTTCGGCCTTCTCTAGATATTTAAAAAGGGAATTCTTTATGGTTGTTCCATTGGATGGGATGTTGTCGCAGGATATGATGGTACACCCTCCTATGTCTCTATGTTGTCTGAGTTTTAAGGCTTGGGTGAGGTAGCCAAAGACCGTGTTGGGAGAGAGTGGGTTTTTGAGATCTTCGGCAATGAGCGCTTGATTCATATCAAATTCTCCAGTTATTTCATTGAGGTGATATCCATCTTCTGCGATGGTTAAGGTGATGACTTGTATGTTGGGGTGGGCCATTTTTTCGATGACGGCTACCGGGTTTTCTGGTGCAAAAAAGTATTCAACAATGGAACCTATAATCTTAATCCTGTTTACGCCGTTGGGTTGCTTGGTGATGAGTGTGTAGAGGCCATCCTGATCTTTTAGTATGCTATATATTTTCCTGTCTGAATCCAAGAGATCTATCCCGCATATGCCGCAATCGGTAAAGCCATATTTATTCATTAGTTCATTGGTGTAATAGGCTTGGTGTGAGCGGTGAAAGTTGCTCACGCCGATATGAACGATGGTGGTAGTAATGTCGTTGCGGTTGTATGTTGGCCTAATGACATTGGCGGGCAGTAGACTTAAGTTCTCTTGGTTGAGGTAAAATGACTTTTGCATAAAAGTGAAATGAATGATAACTGAAATTAAACGTATCTGCTACGCACAAGGTAAAAATAAAAGAAATAAATGAATAATAATATATGTTGGGAATATTAATGGTAGAATGCTACATTTGCAATGTACTAAGTAGAAACAAAACGTATTTTTAACGTTTGAAATATGGATTTCAGAAAAATTGACAACGTTTCGGTTGATTGTGTTATTTTTGGTTTGGGTTCCGATTCTTTAAATATTTTATTAAGCAAGCGAACCCTTGATATGTTTAATGACAATTATCCCGTTGTTGACGATTGGGTGGTAACAGGTCATCATATCTTTAAGAGCGAAACACTAGACGAGGCAGCAGATAGAATTTTTAGTGAAATAAGTGGCTTTAATGATGTTTATAAAATACAGTTTCGTACTTATGGTAATCCTTCTCGCATCCAAAGCGATAAAGATTTGTTGTGGGTTCGTAGCAGGGGAGGTAACCCACGTACCATGACAGTAGCCTATTATTTTCTGATACCCATGGATAGGTTTGAGTTAAAGCAGAATACCTTGAAGTGGTTTTCCATCAAGTCATTGCCTAAGCTGGGTTTTGATCATCGCCAGTTAATTGAAGATGCGTACTCCGATCTTCAACAAAAAGTGATGGTAGAGCCTGTTATCTTTGATTTACTACGTGAAAAATTTACCTTAAATGAGCTGCAGGTGGCATTTGAGTTGGTTTTAAATATCAAAATTGATAATAGAAACTTCCGTAAAAAAGCACTTAGTAAAAGTTATATTGTTCCTCTGGAGGAAAAAAGACTGGGGGTCTCGAAAAAGCCAGCTAAATTATATATGTTTAGTAAAGATGTTTATGACAAGCTCAGCGGAGAAGGCTATATTATTAATATTTAGTTGTTAAGTTAGAAAATATGAACGAAGGAAAACTGCGAAAAAATATTGCAATAGGAGCCGAAGTGAAGGTGGTTCAGAAGCATCATCAGCGAACAGGAGAATTAACCCAGGGTTTTGTTAAAAAAATACTCACTCATTCTCCCAACCATCCGCATGGTATAAAAGTAATGTTGGAATCCGGGATTGTGGGACGTGTGAAAAATGTACTTTAATATAATTGTTTTTGGGGTGCCGACCAGGAGGGACTCTTTGTTTTAAGCAGATTTGATTGGATAATGTAAAATACCCCCTTAAAATTAATCTGTTAATAACTGTTAAATATTAATTTCTTTTTTATCTTTCTAGCCTGATTTATTGGTGAATTATTGTTGGATAATTTTTGAATAGTTCAGGCTTGAATGATTTTAAAGAATTTTTTAATTATATATGGAATGAAGCGGGTAATTGTGTCAACGATTTGGGTCATGTTGTTTTTATCAGTCTCGGCTGTGAAACCTTATTGCCTGTTAGGGGAATCTAGTAAGACTGTTCATCAATTAACAGCTGAGGTGACACAGTTGTTAATGGAGAGCGACTTTGAGGTGTTGGGATTGTATCATCCTAATAATAATGAAAATCTATGTGTGGTCGTTTTTACTTGTGATGAGTTGAGTAGCATGGCAACCAGTGTGACTGATAAAGGAGCTTTTGGTACTACTTTAAAGATTGGATTGGTAGGGAGTGAAGGAAAGACTGATGTCACATTTTTGAATCCACATTATTTAAAACATGCATATTTTGGATCCACTACCAACAGAGATGAGGTTATGAGAATGACGGCTATTACTGATTCGTTGGTAAAAGAAGCCTTGCGTCCAATAGGTGATCATCCGGTTTATTATGGATCGGATATGGAGGAGGACGAACTAAGTACCTATCATTTTTTACCCTTTTTGCCTAGATACCACGATGTGGTTGTATTGGATGAATACCTTGATTATGAAGAAGCAGTGGTTGCGATAAAAGATAAATTGTTGCATGGAGGAGATAATTGTGAGTTGGTTTATGAATTGGCTTTTGAAGATAAAGAGATAAGTGTCTTGGGACTTGCTTTTTATGGTAAGGATAATCCGGATGAAGAAATGCTCGCTTTGATGGGTGTGGATTGTGTTTCATCCATGCCCATTGAAATACTGGTACAAGGAGACAAAGCTTATATGTTGGATGGTAGGTATAGGATCCCATTGTTCAAAAGCGATTTGAGTAAATGGAAAGTATTTCGACTGGCTGGTATAGCTGCTGATATGAAAAGCTGTGTTAAGAAATTGATATTGACAGAGTGATTTTATTTCATTGCTTTCCTCATGTTTGTATCCTTATTTTGCTCATTATTCAGGAAGCTTCAATAAATATCCACTGCCGTGAATATTCACAATCTCTATCTTGGGCTCCTCTCTCAGGTATTTTCTTAGTTTGGTAATATAAACATCCATGCTTCGGGTTGTAAAATAGCTGTTTTCACCCCAAATACTTTTCAAAGCTTTTTCGCGAGGCATCACTTTATTGATATCCAGACAGAGCATTTTTAATAGTTCTGCTTCCTTGGGCGAAAGTTGGTGAACCTTATCGGGAGAGGTAAGGGTGCGTAACTCATAATTAAATTCTATACGGCCCAATTGAAATAGACTGGGGGTATTTTCGTTTTCTTTACTGGAACTGCGGTTAAGGATAGCATTGATTTTAGCAATCAATATTTCTGAGTCAAAAGGCTTGGTGATATAGTCGTCAGCTCCTATTCCAAAGCCTTCTAGTATATCTTCCTTGAGTGTTTTAGCTGTTAAAAATATAAGTGGAATTTCTTCTTCTTTGGCTTTTATTTCTCGGCCTATGGTGAACCCATCTACATTGGGTAGCATCACATCCAATATGCAAATGTCGAAGTGACCGGTTAAAAAAGTCTTTAGGGCATTTATGCCATCTTTTACCCAGGTAACTTCAAAACCATTGATTTCAAGATACGATTTCATTACCGTTCCAAAATTCTGGTCGTCCTCAACCATGAAAACTTTTTTCTTGTCACTCATATTATGTCGTATTTATTTATTGCGCATATAAAAATGCGCGTGTTGTTATTTATTTAGGTATGATAGATCTCTCTTTCTTCGATGGAAACGAAAGTATAAAAAATATGCCTTCTTTTCTTAGTATGGGTTTAACTGTATGGTAAAATTAACCTAAATGTAGTGCCTTCACCAAGTTTGCTTTTTACAAAAATATGACCGTTGTGTTGGTCTAAAATGGCTTTTACATAGCTTAGTCCAAGTCCAAATCCTTTAACATTGTGTATGTTGCCTTTGGTTGCTCTGAAGAACTTTTCAAAAGCCTTGGACTGTTGTTCTTTTGTCATGCCAATGCCATTGTCGCTTATGCGAATCTCTATTCCGCTGTTGGTGTTTTGTGTGCTTACCTTTATTTCAGGTGTTTTTTTAGCGTATTTTAATGCGTTTTCTAAGAGGTTCATAATCACATTGGTAAAATGTACCTCGTCCACGTTAAAAACTGTGAGGTCAGCCTGTAAATCAGTTTGTATGACGGCTGATTTTTGCTCTGCCAGTAGTTTTATTTTCTCAACGGCTTCCTGGATTAAAATATGCAGGTCGGCCTTGATTTGTACCAGTTGAAAATCTTGTTTCTCAATCAAAGACATTTGCAGTACTCGTTCTACCTGGTTGTTCATGCGTTTATTTTCCTCTTTAATTATTTTAAGAAAAGGAGAGATATGCGCTGGTTTGTCTATAATCATGGGGTTTGCAATATTATCGGTAGCCAAGTTAATGGTAGCAATGGGTGTTTTAAATTCATGGGTCATGTTATTGATGAAATCTGATTTTATTTCAGAAAGTTTTTTCTGGTTAAGGATGGTCCTAAATGTGAAATAAAAGGTGATGAGAATAAATAGGGTGAATAGTAGTGAAGACCCCAGTAAAATGTGTAACGATTTATAGATGAATAATTTTTGATTGGGAAAGTATATGTCCAATGCCAGTGGCGACCAGCTTCGTATCAGGTCATCGGGAAACAGGTCTGCAACAAACCCAAAGTTGCTCTTGTCTCTGTCGTATTCGCTTGAGCAGATTCGGGTTTGTACACCATTATTTTTGTTGATGACCGCATATTCGTACGCGAGGTCTATGCCTCGAGCTTTTAATTCATAATTTAATATTCGAGTAAGTGTTTCTGCGTCAACTCCATCGGCAGGGTTTGTTGAACGTCTCTCGATTTCGAAACTAAATTGGTTGATAAAATTTAGGGCACTTAGATCAGCACTTTTTTTAATGACTTTTTTAATAGAATCTTGCCATAGCTTCAAGGTCTTCTGGGCGCGATAAATATCTTCTTCGCTGTTTACGTCAAAATTATTTTGTGCTATGATCACCTCTTTGGGCTGTCCGTTTTGTTGAAATTCTATGTGTGTTTCAATATGACCTCTGTTGAGCGCTTGATTAGTGGAGCTTTTCTTTTGTATGATATCTTCAGGAGAAAGTCTGTCTGCCTTGCCATTGGATGGTGGAAAATAAGGCGTGTTGCTTTGTGGCGATGTATCCATCTTAGGTATGCTACTATAGCGTTGAGGAATGAATTGACGAAAGAAATAGTTAGCCTGTTGTTCGCGCTGCATACGTATAACCGTGGCATTCATTGCATCGTAAATGGTGGCGTTAAATTTTTCTTTTCGTACTTTAATGGCATTGTTCATCCATAAAAACTGAACCAAGATGATGCCCAATAATGAAAAGGTCATTAATGCCACTAATCCTGTAAACGATTTCTTCTTCATCTCCTTTTTGTCTTCTGCGCAAATAGTTATTTTTATTGGCTTTGCGATGTAAATATATGGTATTTTCAGGATGTTGATTTTATTTTAACTATTCCTTAACTGATTTTAACCCTACCTTAACCCTTGTTGTTGAGTGAGTTGATTAATTTTGAACTGTTAAAAAAAATATTGTGTAGCAAGGCAAAAGATAGTAACTTGATGTGTGATGTTTTTTAAGGTATCTCCTTGGCTGATAAGAAAGAGGAGGGTATGATGTTTGGTGGAGAGGATTTCAGTATTGTATGATCCTGATAGAACCAGAATCAGCTAGCGGTTTGGTAATTTTAGTTTAATTTTTACATAAAATCCCAGTTATGAAAACAAAAGGTAATCAATCAAAGGTGTTTATCTTATGTGCTGTTTTCTTTGTTTCTGTTTCACTGATTGCGCAACAAAATGAAATAAAGATAAGTGCTCAGACAGATGACACTGATTCTACTTCTACTAGTCATTATTTTAGTACCATATTTGATGTGGAAGATGTAGGAAAGATGCATGAAAAATTGGATAGTATTCTTTCTACCTTGGATGAAAAGCTGGATAAGAGTATTCGTGTAATGGCATTCAGTAATGATTCATTATTTAATAGGTTTAATTTTGATTTTGATGGGCCTCTGGATTCTTTATTTTCATCTTTTCATTGGGGAATGGATGAGAACAGGATTCAACGTTTGCTGGATAGCTATGGTGGTAAGCAAGGAAGGAATGCTTGGAATTGGGATGATAGTTATCTGGATTCGTTGAGTCGTGAAGGCTTCGATGTTAGGATACAAAGAGATTCTGTGTATGAGGATGGACGAGTCGTTATAAAAAATGAAGTTATTGTTGAAGGAAAAGGTGAGGACGGAGAGTCAAAGGTGATTCAACGCTTCCTCAATCAAAAGGACAATAATAGGAGTGTACAAGATCATATGCATCGGTTTGGAATTCGACATCCGGAAGAGCATATTGCTGTTGAGGAGAATAAAATGCGCTTGAAGACGAAAGATGAAAAACATCGATATGTTGAAAAAATATCTATTTCTCATGCGGATATTTTGGTAAAGGGAGGTATTTCGCCCAAGGTGATTACGGCACCGGCTCTGGAGCCTAAAAATGTTGAGATCAAGATTGATGTTAAGGAGGAGTTTAATAAAAAAATAAAAACGATAGGTATGTCCATGCAATTTGACGATACAAATGACTTGCATGTGCTTTTGCTAGCTAAGGATGGGCAACGTTTATTTGAAGAAAAATTGAAGAAGTTCACAGGTACATATCACAAAGATATTGAAATTAATGAGGCTTTTAGTCCGTATTATTTTGTTGTGATTCGTGATAAAAGAATGTTTGGTAGGTTGATTCATCAATGAATAGATAGTGTTTAATTTGTGATTTAGGTTAGGGAGGAGCCGGTTCAATGTAAATGTTGAGCCGGCTTTTTTTGAGGTTTGTTTTCCATAAATATACACAACAATCAGTAAAAAGACCGCAGGGCAGACTAGAACAATGACCCCGGGGCCGGCGTAGGCGAGAAGCTTGATGGTGGCGAGTTGTTAAGTTATTGAAGTCGTTGAATTAGTTGAAGTTGTTAGCTTGTTAACTTGTTAGGTTGTTAGCTTGTAAGGTTGGCGAGCTGGTAAAGTCGTGGAGTTGTTGAAGTTGGGGAGTTGTTAAAGTAGTGTTTCTTATTTAATAAATATCTTCCGTTTATGTACGCAACTATCAGTAAAAGACCGCAGGGTTGGCCAGAACAATAGCCTTGGCCGGCGTTGGCGAGAGAGCTATGAACCCGGAAAATGCATTAGAAAATCTATTACGCCTTTAAATGGCTTCAAAAGAAGTCACTTCGTTACTTTTCTCAACTTACCATAGCTGGTGCTATGCCTCGTCTCAGAAAAGCCTTCTTTTATTGCCATTTCAATGCTCATAACGAAGTTCTAATACATCATCCGGGTTTCTGGGCGCACTTGAGGTGGTAGTGCTGTTGGCCTAGCGCAAAGGAAGTGTGCGCCGGACGGAAAGGGAAGTTGATGTAGGGCTGATAGTGATCTATTGTTCTAGACCTTTGGGGTCCTTTTTATGGCAATGACAATAACGAAGTTATCATGAGGGCTTTTGAAAATATACCTTCCCGAGTAATTCGGCGAAGCCTGATCATGAGGGCCTTTGAAAATATACCTTCCCGAGTAATTTGGCGAAGCCTGATCATGAGGGCTTTTAAAAATATACCTTCCCGAGTAATTCGGCGAAGCCTGATCATGAGGGCCTTTGAAAATATACCTTCCCGAGTAATTTGGCGAAGCCTGATCATGAGGACCTTTAAAAATAAACCTTCCCGAGTAATTTGGCGAAGCCTGATCATGAGGGCCTTTGAAAATATACCTTCCCGAGTAATTCGGCGAAGCCTGATCATGAGGGCCTTTGAAAATAAACCTCCCCGAGTAAAACGGACATATCAATAAGCAGCAAGAGCAAGGTCTGTATTAAAAGAATCAATCTATCCTCTCTATACAGAACCAATATTTTCAATTTTGAAAACAAATCCAAGTAGAACATAGAAGTTCTCAATTATAAAAATCCATATGACCATTAAGAAACAAATTATAAACATATGAAAGGAATATTTTAATGATTAAATAATGTTTAGTAAATTATGGTGGAAATCATCAACCAAACATTACAATTGTATGCACGAAGAATTTCTGCATTATTTATGGCAGTATAAGATGTATAATAACAGGTCACTGAAAACGCAATGTGGCTTGCATGTAGAGGTTATTCATCCGGGAACGTATAATGTCAATGCGGGACCAGATTTTTTTAATGCTAAAATAAAAATCGGAGATACCCTTTGGGCTGGAAATGTAGAGGTGCATATCAATGCCTCAGATTGGAATGAGCATAAGCACCAAATGGACAAAGCCTACGATAATGTTATTTTGCATGTTGTAGAAAAGGACGATGTGCCAATAACCCGGAGCAATGGACAACTGATACCGGTATTGAAAATCACCTATGCGAGTAGATTGTTGAACGAATATTTGCAGCTCACCAACAGTAATGATTGGTTAGCTTGTGCAGCGCACCTCAAAGAGGTTAGTTCATTTGATATTTCCCTGTGGATGCAGCGTATGCTGATAGAGAAGCTGGAACATAAGACGATGGATATTCAGCGTATGTTAGATTTAACTATCCAAAATTGGGACGAAACATTTTATAGGTTGCTTTTTCGTAGTTTTGGCTTTGGAGTGAATGGAGATCCGTTTGAATTACTGGCCCAATCTATTCCCTTGAAAATATTACTTAAATATTGTGATAACAGGCTTCTTGTAGAAGCTTTGCTTTTTGGGCAGGCAGGATTTCTGGAGGAAGTGAATGAAGAAGGCTATGTTAATCATTTGGTGAGAGATTATCGCTTCTTGAAGGACAAGCATGGCCTGCGTCCCATAGAGAAGCATTTATGGAAATTCCTGAGGTTGCGCCCCTCTAATTTTCCAACCATTCGTATGGCACAGCTTGCGGCACTGTTGATTAAATTGAAAGGAGTATTTGGTATGCTTATTAATGAGCCGGATATTAAAAGGGTTAATAAGTTTTTCGAGGTGGAGGTGTCTCCCTACTGGCAACAGCACTATACATTTCAAAGAAAATCATGTAAAAAAGGAAAGAATATTGGAATTCATTCAAGAAATCTTATTATTATTAATACTATTGTTCCTTATTTATTTGCCTATGGAAAGTTGAATGGTGATAATGGATACATACAGAGGTCATTGGATTGGCTGAGTGGAATCAGAGCCGAGAAAAATGCCCTGTTGGATCAATGGGTAGCCAAGGAAATATCGGTGAATAATGCAGGAGATTCACAGGCTTTAATATATTTGTCTAAAAATTATTGCAAATTAAAAAAATGCCTACGGTGTAGGATCGGACATCAGGTTTTGGCCATTAAAAACGACGCGTGAAGCAAGGAACTTTATATTTAGATAATTTTAAAACCATCGTTTACGGGGTAGCCGCTTTAATTTTAATTGTTCTGTTTGGTAGTGTCGGTTTTATGTTGATTGAGCATTATTCGTTTGTTGATGCCTTGTACATGACCATGATCACCGTGTCAACAGTGGGATTTAGAGAAGTGTTTCCCTTGTCCGATGGAGGGAAGCTTTTTACAGTCCTTCTTATTATATTTAGTTTAGGAATATTTGGTTATGCCATCACTTCTATTACTCGCTTGGTAGTTGAAGGAGCATTACAACAGTCGTATAAATCGTATCAGTTGAAAAAGAAGATCGTAAAACTTGAAGACCATATTATTGTATGTGGGTATGGTAGAAATGGTTACCAGGCTTGTGTCGAATTAAAGGATCATGGTGAAAAATTTGTCATCCTGGAAAAGCGAGATAATGTGGTGGCCAGAATTCTGGAAGATCCCACATTGCTTTATGTACAAGGGGATGCCAGTTCTGAAGAAGTGTTGGATGTGGCACAAATAAGAAGAGCCAAGGCTTTAATTACAGCTCTTCCGAATGATGCAGATAATATGTTTGTGGTGTTGACCGCCAGGGAATTAAATCCTAAGCTAAAAATCATAAGCCGAGCCAGTGATTTTCGATCCGATGTTAAGTTGCGACATGCGGGAGCTACCAATGTGATTATGCCAGACCGAATAGGTGGGCAGCGAATGGCCAAGCTGGTGATACAACCCGATGTGGTGGAGTTTGTGGAGTATATATTATTGCAAAAAAGTAAAGAGGTTAAGCTGACGGAAATTGAATGTGAAATGATGGATCCGCTTAACGAAAGCAGAACGATCCAGGAATTAAATCTTAGAAAAAAGACAGGAGCTAACCTGATGGGTCTAAAGACTCCTGAAGGAACCTATATTTATAACCCATCACCTCAAATAAAAATTTCGCCCCGTGATAAGTTATTTGTTTTGGGTACCGATGAGCAGGTGGAGCTGTTTAAAGAAATTCTAAAAGATAGTAGAATGTGAATTTTATTTGTGTTGATTGGAATATTATGAATATTCATTTGTAATTTTGAAGCGAAACTAACCTTATTTATTTGTGAATTGCTGTAATGAATATCTAAAAAGTAAAGAGAAAAAGCAAAACGGAGTTTTTTAGTTTGCAGAAATAGTGAACTATTTAAACACTAGAAACGTAGCATGGGAATTATTTTAGATACTGGTGTATGATTAATTTCGGTGTGTTTCATGTGATCAATGAAAATGAAATTTTAACACATGAAGAGTAATATTGCTTTTTAACAAAGCTGTTTAGGTTTATAATTAATCATTTGTAAATAGGTCAGGTAAGATTAAGTTATACTTTGGCTTTATTTTTGAATAATGTTTTTTAGTGAATACTAACCAAAAATGTATATTATGAAATTGAAACAAACAATTGGACTTGGCGCTCTTGCTGTATGCCTAACTTTTGGCGCTTATAGCTGTAAGTCAAAAGAAAAAGTGGCTACCAACAGTGAAGTGGGTGAAATATTGCAAGATATGCCTTGTGAAAAAAATGGCAAATCAGATAAAAACTACTTTAGAGCATTCTCAATGGCTACCAGTAGCGATTTGAGCCTTTCCAAGGAAAAAGCCTTGTTGTTGGCTAAACAGCGTTTGGTAACCTTGATTCAATCAAACACCAAATCAGTGACTGATCGTTATGTGAATGAACGTGAAGTAGGCTCTGCATCTGAATTTGAGCAAAAATTTGAGAATTTAACCCGTGAAGTTGCTGATCAAACCATCAGCAATATTGTTGTGGCTTGTGAAAAGTCGAGTGTTTTACCCGATAAAAAGTATCGTTCATTTGTAGCTATTGAAGTTGAAAAAGAAGAGTTGTTAAACTCCTTGAATAACAGCATTTCTAAAGATGCTAAATTACAAGTTGATTACGACAAGAAAAAATACGAAGAGATCTTTAATCAGGAAATGGAAAAGATGGCAGAAGAAAGTGGATATTAAAAAATATACCTTGTATTGATAAAAATAAGTGCCAAGATAATCGAAGAAGAGCTTGTTCATTCATAGAACAAGCTCTTTATTTTATTTAGCGTTCCATCCTAGTTCTACTTTTAAATGCTCGCAAATATTATAGACGATAGGACATATTTCATAATTTTGAAGTATACCCACTATTCGTGATACAAATTGATCCCTGTCCATATAAGGATATAACCTGCATTCTTCAGGGCGATCAAGGTATTGGGTGCATTTTTTATTTTTAACATGCTTGCATGTTATGCTCATCGCATATTTTACTTCTTCAATTTTATCCAAATCAACAAATTGCTTGAGCACTTCCACAGAAGCTATTGGTCTGAGTTTTGTGCAGCAATTGCCACACGCTGTACAATCTATCTGAGGTGTAATTTCCTTATTTAGTCTTAAGACAATGTCATCTATCTGATCTGATTCTTGACCTTCCAGGAAAATTCGGAATGCCTGATTGTGTTCTCTTTTTTGAAGAGCAATTTCTTGTATTTTTTTTAGATTTGTTTCTAATGTCATGTATAAAGTGTGTGCCTGCATGAGCATCAATGCACCCACTCCAGAGTTTATAAAAAACGAAAGTACAATTAATAATCAACAAAAAGCTGATATGTGTTGATATTCGTTTAATCCAGATGATGCGTGATAATTTAGGAGTAGATATGTCATTGCATTTTCCGGCTTTAATATGGGGTGCCATGTGTTAGACACCCCGTGTATGATAATCCCTACATATTGCTTTCTGCATTTAAGGGATGTGAAATGTGTGGCTTGCTATTTCTTCTTTTGTTTTAAGACAACGAAGCCAATGGCTCCAAGCGCCGCAACGGCAATGAGAATGCCAATGATTACACCATTAGAGGATGCTTCTTCCTCTTCGTAGGCATCTTCATCGTACAATACAGGAGCCATGTCATCAATGGACAACGAGTCGGTTACAGCATCATGATCTTGTGCATAGGTAACAGCTCCTGATCCGATCGCTAAAAAGCATATCAGAAATAATTTTAAAGCTAACTTTTTCATCATTTTCATTTTTAATGGATAGATATTTGTTTGTTTATTCGAAGCGTATATAACAACCATGGAAATTTAATTATTTAATCTTCGTTTCATTTTAATGGCTCGTTTATAATGGGGGTTGATCATTAAACATTGGTTCAGTAACCGGTTTGCATTTGTTGTGTCGTTTAAAAGTTCTTTTAACTGCGCATAGGCTAAGTAGGTTTGATAGCTTTTATTATTATTTTCTAAGATCTCTTGGTAATATGTTTCTGCTTTTTCCATTTCGCCATGGAGCAAAGCTGTTTGAGCCAGATAATACATGCTGGGCTCATACTGAGGTATCATTTTTAAACATTGGGTAAAAGCATTTTTGGCTTTTTTATAATGGTTGTTTTTTAAGTATGATTTACCTAGGTTGATCCACGCAATTTCGTTTCCGGGATCCACCTGGGTGGCTCTTTGTAGGTGCTTAATGGCCTGTTGGTAGTTTGCTTTTTCGTAAGCTATTTTTCCCCGATAATCATCGTAGGTTTGCCTTTTGACGATGGCACAAACGGTTACTCCTTGAGTTTTGATGCATTTTATGGTGCCAGCTGGGGGCCATAATTTTTGTTTTATCTGTGCAGGTGCAATGGTTGTTCGGTAAAAAATACCATAATCCCAATCAGTATTTCCTCTCGAGTAATATGGTGTGTAGACCAGAGATATGGCTCTGTTACTTTTTTTTAGGTAGACATCTATTCCATAATTAGAAGCCACCTTTATCTGATTGGTGTCTTTTTTTTCGATATGTTCTTTTAACCATAAGGAAGCTTTACGAACGCTGTGGTAATAATAGTCTAATTCATAATTGATGGAAGCATCTTTATAATTGCCTGCTAGGCGGTTAAAATATGTGTATTCTATGGGGTGATTCTTGATTATAAATAGTACAGAAGGTAAAAGACTCAGCATAAATGCAAGGGATATTCCTAGTCGTATGGATTTAGCATTGATGCGATTTATGAGCCAAGACAGTGATGTGGAAGCTAAAATTACCAAAGGAGGATAGATGAATAACAGATGACGCCATGCTCCATATACATTTGAATGGACTATAGATGTATAGGCAAAAGGGAAAATAATGACAAATATTAAAATTAGCTTCTGGAGAAATAAAATAGCTGATTTTTGTTTCTTTAGGAGCTCTATAACAGAAATGAGACAAAGAGGAAATATGATGATGGGGATGGTAATGATTACATATTTTATTAAATAGTATCTGGGTAACTGATCACTCCAATAAATTTCTCCTTCAAATAGTTGACGAATTCGGATGGGGTAGTCAGACATCATCTTCATTGAAGTGAGTGGATGGATAATCGGGTTTTCAAGCGCATAGGGCCAGAATAGTAGTCCTATTAAATAGGATAAAAGAACAATGGTGGCCATGCGAAGTGCAAAAGGCATTATTTGTAGTGTATTGTTGTTCTGCTTTTGCATGATAAGGAAAGTCATGCCCGCAAAGAAAATAAAGTAACAAAGTACCAGTAATCCTCCTGGACGAATGCTAAGGGTAAAGGCCATGGACAATGTTAATCCTAGCGCATGTTGTATTCGAATATTTTGTAGATGGGATATCAGCTTTATCATATAAAATAAGGAGGCAACATATCCTAAGGCAAAGGGTATATCTTTTAAGTTATTGAATGAATGTCCCATGAACCGGGGAGAGGCTGCCATTATCAATATGGTAAATATGGCAGCTCTATGGCCACTTAAATGTATAGCAAGGCGTGATGTAAATAAAATACAAAGCCAACCAATGATTGAATTGCAAATATGGCGGAATGTGTAAATATCTTCTATACCCAGTAAATGGGATAGTAGGGTGGTTAAATTGTCAAATGATTGACCATAATATTTTAAGTTGGTTACAGGAGTATGGATTGCCGACTTGTCCTGTCCCCAACTGGCAAAATATTGAAGCACTAACTCTGCTTGTTCCAGATGTACCTTTTCATCACCAGAGATGCCTGCGTCCAGGCTCATGATAGGCATTATCACCAGCAATGTCGCCAATAATAGATATACTGTATTTCGGGGTGACCTAAGCCAATTCATGGCGTTTAATTTTCTTTTGATCCGTATGGAATTCACGCACAAAATAAATGGGTCTATTCTGTGATTCACGATAAATGCGAAATACGTACTCGCCCAATATTCCAAGAAATATTAGCTGAATAGAACCCAGAAAAAATATACTGGTCAAAGTAGATGACCAGCCAAGGGGGGAGAGTGCCAATGTTTTTGAAAGAAGAATGTATATGCCAGCTAAAAAAGAAGTGATAATACCGATGATACCCATGATTAAACAGAATTTCAGTGGCAACTTTGAGAAAGAGAAAATGGCGTCACATGCCAATGTGAAAAGTTGGCGGGTGCTCATGGAACAGCCGGACCCTCGTTTCTCACGTTGGTAGCTGATGGATGTTTTTCTAAAGCCTATGAAATGGCGAAGTCCTGGTAGGTATCTGCTCTTCTCCGTTAATGTGCGTAAAGCATGGGTAGCTGCCTTATTTAGCATTGAAAAGTTGCCGATATGTTCAATGTCTTCCATTGCTGATAGTCGTTTAAATAATTGGTGAAATATCCGGGTATATATATTTCGTGTGAATCGGGACGTGTTGGCTTTTCTATATCCATTTACGATATCAAAGGATCCGGAATTTAACAATGTGAACATTTGAGGGATTAATTCGGGAGGATCTTGTAGGTCTCCATCCATGAGTACCAAATATTCGCCCTGTGCATAATCAATACCAGCGGTGTAGGCTGCTTGATGTCCAAAGTTGCGTGATAAGGACATGATTTTGATTCGTTTATCAATGGTGTGGAGTTGAAGCAATAGATCCATACTATTGTCGGTAGATCCATCATCCACAAATAAGAGCTCAAAATCCTGCCCAGTGTGTTGGAGCGCTGTTATGGTACGCTTCACCAACTCACCTAGCAGTGATTCTTCGTTGTATATGGGTATTACGACTGAAATCATATCACTATGTATTTGTATGAATGGTCGGTGCTATGGGGCTAGGTTATGGACGGGTCTGTGATGGTAGAGAGTCCATAACTTTTTTCTATAGCTCTTTCCAAATATTGCCTTCTTTGTTAGATTCTACTACATTTTTGATGAACTTCATGCCACGTACTCCATCCAGTACGCCTGGGAATTCTCCATCGAAGGTGTCTTCTCCGCGTATAGATTTGGCCATCCCCTTGTAGATGTTACCCAATGCCTCGTATATTCCCTCTGGGTGTCCCGATGGCATCATATGACTGGCTTCTGCAAATTGAGTGTTATATTCATGTGCCGGCTTATAAACTTTTGTGGGTTCGGTATCACTTAGCATATATAAAAAGTTAGGATTCTCTTGACTCCATTTTAAGCTGGCCTTGGAACCATAGATGCCAATGGTCAGATTGTTCTCTTCACCTGCTGTTACTTGGCTTGAACGGATCACTCCTTTGATATTGTGGGGTAACTGCAGTAGTACTGTTCCATCCAGATCAAGTTGAATATGG
Organism: Saccharicrinis fermentans DSM 9555 = JCM 21142; assembly: GCF_000517085.1. Classification (NCBI taxonomy): domain Bacteria; kingdom Pseudomonadati; phylum Bacteroidota; class Bacteroidia; order Marinilabiliales; family Marinilabiliaceae; genus Saccharicrinis; species Saccharicrinis fermentans. Next base: position 522,607 of record NZ_KI912107.1, read on the forward strand.
TCTTTCACTGGACTTAGATCAGAAAGTACACGGCTTACACAAAGACCAGTGGTATATTCAATTAAATGAAATGCATGTACGCCTATATCTCCCATGCAACTGCTTAGTCCTGCGTGCTGAGGGTCTAGTCGCCATACTCCTTGAATACCGGAGTCTGTTCCTTGAATCATCGAATTTACCCATCCCTGGTAATATTGCGCATCAACGCGATGGATATTGCCCAGTATTCCGGATTTAACCAGTTCTCTCATCTGGCGTACCATGGGGTAACCAGCATAAGTGTGTGCAAGGGCAAAGCTGAGACCGCTTTTCTTTACTGTTTTCTGTAAATCTTCTGCTTCTTCTACGGTAACGGTCATCGGCTTTTCGCAGATCACGTGAAAGCCTGCTTTTAATAATTTGCTGGCCGATTGGTAATGAAGTGCATTGGGTGTTACAATGGATACTGCTTCTATTCTTTCGTTGGCTGATAGAGCCATCTCCCTTTCAATAAAAGTATTTAGATCGGGGTAACACCTATGGGTGTCCAGGCCTTCGTGTGCAGCAAACAGCTTTCCTTTTTCAAAATCCTTACTAAAGACTCCACCTATGAGTTGAAAATCGTTGCATATACGGGAGGCTCTTCGGTGTGCATCTCCTATAAAAGCGCCGGTTCCGCCTCCAATCATTCCTAATTTTATTTTTTTCATTTTCTTGGTGTTATAAGCTATTAATGGGTATGTACGATAAAAGTATTTCTATTGGGTTTGTTCAGACTCAGAGATATTTGCTACTGGTTTTCCGTGTCGAAGGCTGCATCAAACGCTAAGTTTGAGGGTGTAAAATCGACCTGTTTCACATAACGACATGATTCGGAGGCTCCTTGTTCTCTGTCCATGGCACCATCTTCCCATTCAACAGAAAGGGGGCCTGTGTAATTTATGCGATTGAGCGCTCTGATTATCTTTTCAAAGTTGATATTACCTCGTCCCATACTTCTGAAATCCCAAAAGCGTCGCGCATCACCAAAATTTGTATGTCCACCAAAAACACCCGCTTCTGTGGGCGTATCACTCCATGCGACATCTTTCATATGTACGTGTACAATATGTTGGGCGAATTTGTTGATAAATTTCACATAGTCAACTCCTTGGTAACCCAGGTGGCTGGGGTCGTAGTTAAAACCGAAGCTGGGGTGGTAATGAATGGCTTGCAATGTTCTTTCGGCCGAGGCAATATCAAAAGCTATTTCAGTGGGGTGAACTTCTAGTGCGTACTGGATTCCTAATTTATCATATGCATCCAGTATGGGAGTCCAGCGTTCGGAAAAGTCTTTGAATCCTGCATCTATCATTTCTTGTGGTGCAGGTGGAAAGGCGTACAATAAGTGCCAGATAGAACTGCCGGTGAATCCGTTCACAATTTTTACGCCCAGTCTTTTAGCTGCTTCGGCTGTTTTAATTATTTCAGCTGCGGCTCTTTGTCTGACACCCTCGGGTTTACCATCGCCATATATATAGTTGGGTAAGATTGCTTTGTGGCGCTCATCTATGTGGTCACATACGGCTTGCCCAATCAGGTGGGTTGAGATAGCATAGACTTTTAAATCGTATTTTTTTAGGATGGCCTGTTTTTCATCACAATAGGCCTGATCTGCTTTGTCCACCTCAAAATGGTTTCCCCAGCAAGCTAATTCTAGTCCGTCGTAACCAAAGCTATGGGCTTTTTGACATATGGTTTCAAAATCTAAATCGGCCCATTGACCGGTGAATAAGGTGACTTTTCTGCTCATATCTTTAATGGTTTAAAAAGAATTATAGTTCTCGAATCCAAATATTACGATAACTCACTTTGTTGTTGTGATCTTGTAAAGAGATGGGCCCCTTGGCCTCATGGTACTTGTATGAGGGGCGTCCAATAAATGTTGTTGGTCCTTTTATTTCAACATGGTTCTGTACCAATATGCCATTATGTATGACCGTAATATATGCAGGTGATTTTAAGGTTTTATCGGAATTAAATGTGGGTGCCGTGAATATGATATCATAACTTTGCCATTTTCCAGGCTTTAAGGTGGCATTGGCCAAGGGAATATGTTGTTTGTAAATGCTGGATGCCATCCCGTTATAATAGGTTTCGTTTTCAAAAGAATTCAATACCTGTACTTCATATAAGCCCATTAAGAAGATACCACTGTTACCGCATTTCTGGCCTGTTTTTCCGGCTTTTACATCTTGTACTGGAGTTTTCCATTCTATATGTAATTGACAATCACCAAATTTCTGCCTGCTTTCTATTCCACCTTTTGGGGGGCTGACTTGCATCTTTTTTCTTTTCACCTTCCAGTCGGCAGGCTCGTTGCTTCCTTGTTTTTTCCATCTATCCAGATTTTTTCCATTAAACAAAACGATGGCGTCCGATGGCGGATTTCTTTTTGTTCCAGGGCTCACGACTGGCGGTTTTCTACTCCAATCTTCGGTTTCCTTGGGTTGCATCTTATGATTGTCCTGGCCATATGAAACAGAAAATCCGGTAAAGAGAAGTGTTAGTATTAGTAATCTTATTTTCATGGGTGTGTGATTCATTTTTTGTTAAAATAACGGTGACTTATCAAATGTATGTCGTAAGGCAGTGCTGTTCAGTATTTTAATCACTGGGTGTTCAATTTGAAAAAGAGAATGTTTTTGTGTAGGTCTGGTACAGGATTGTCCCAGTTGTATTCATGTTCAATGACAAACTTACCCTTAAACTGTTGACGTTCTAATTCACTAAAAACCTTTGGCCAGTCCATAATTCCTTCTCCAAAGACCACCGCATGTCCTTGTTTATCTGTGCGGTTCACATCTTTTGTATGGATTTCAAATATGTGTCCTTCTAGTTTTTTCAGGCATTCGCTTGCCTCTAAACCTGAGCGTGTCCAGTGACCAATATCCGCACATACACCGATGTATTGACTGCGGTGAACCAAGGCTTTTAATACAATATGAGGATTCCAATAGGGGGTTGGCTCAGGGTGGTTGTGAATAGCCACTCTTATTTTGTATTGTTGGCATAAGCTATCTATAAATGGGAGTAAGGCCTGTTGCGGCTCCGAGACAATGGTTTTGATATTCATTTTTTCAGCGAATTCAAATAGCTGTTCCCATTCGTTTTCATGTGTTGGAGTGACAACACCATAACTACTAATTTTTATATGATGTTTTTTTAGCAGTGCTTTTAATCGAATTATCTCGTCGTCCGACATGGAAAAGTGGGTTGTGCCCTGCTGGTCTGGTGCTACTTTTTGTTCTGGGTACAATTCTATGTGCCTAATACCTAGCTTTTCCATTTGTATCAGTGTTTCGCTCAAAGTAAAACGATGAAAGGTCCAGGCCTGACATGCGAGCTCCCATTGCTTGGCTTCGGTCTTGGATGTGGATAGCATAGTGCAGATTATTAAAATAAAAAAATATGAAATTCTCATGATTGATTTCGTTTTTTCTAATTCTTAGATTGTAGGCGTCTTATGGCAAACTGCGCCATCTCGGCAGTTTCGGCTTTTTTAGACAAGGCTTTTAATACGGAAATGGATTTAGGAGAGCCTAACCAGCTTATTTCTTTGCAGATGAAATTTTTAGCATCCGTAGTACAATCATCAGCACTTAATAGTTTAATCATTTCGTCTTCAACTTTCTCCAGGTAATCTTTATCAGTGCTATGATTTCTGATGCGCTGCAGAATCAGGTTGAGGTATTTTTTAGATTTGCCGATTTCGTATTTCCTGGCATTTCTGAAAAGATCCTCAAGCGTGAAATCCTTGTAAGCAGGTAAGATGAGTGCTGAGCTTTGGTTGGGAAGATCTTCTGGTATTGCTTGCGTGACCTTACCGGTGGCTGCCCATTCTGTTCCTCTCTGCATTGCATAAATAAAAAATGCACTTTTGTATGGCGTCATATCTTCATCTTGGCCCACATGACCAAGTACGTTATGGAAAATGCGTCCCTTGCCGTAGTTTACCGTAAATAAGATAGGCTCGTGGTTGCCTGTCCCTCCTGTTTTAGGGTTAGAAAAGGCTGTAGCCAATACATTCATATTTTCTGCAGGACCTCTTAATTTGCCGTATAATTCATCGGTTGCATGCATGCTTTTCATTGGTAACCCCTTCATGATAGGGTGTTGAGGTGCTCTGGTATCTATAACAAATGGAGTTTTTTTACCATGGGTTCCTCCTTTACCAGGGGAGTTGTCTTTGATAATTTTCCCATTCTCCCAACGTACGTAGGGGCCATCTTTTTCTGTCCTACCTTTCCAACCCCCCAAGGCAGTCATTTGGTTGAACGCTTCCCATTGCGGAAAGCTGTTGTTAGTACCGTGAAAAACAACCACGCCACCACCATTTTTGACATATTCTTCAAAATTTGTCTGGGTGGTATTGGGCCATGGATCGCCATCGTAATCAATAATGACTACGTCGTAAGATTTAAAATCCGGCGTGAAGGAAGACATGTCGGCTCCTTGTTCTGGACTAATAACTACATCAACAGAAAATAAACCTGTATTGTTGATGATCTGTTTTACTGCATTGTGCGATGCTTTCCAATGATGTGATTTGTTGCTCTGTCCGGTGACAATTAGTGCATCATATTTTTTAGTACCACAAGAACTTATTGTCAGTATGCAGCCAAGTACCAAATAATAAAGCGATAGTTTTATGTAGCTTTTCATGTTTAATTTTTTTAATGGTAGATTTTTTTAAGATGTTGAAAACTTGTTTGATTTATTGTTGAAGCTGCCAAGGTTTTCGGAAAGGGCGGCTTAGTAATAGGTTTGCTTTAGAGCTGTTTGTGAATTGTTCAGTTTTACCATCCCATTTCAGTTTTTCATTGGTAAGCATGGCTATTTCGCCTAACAAGCCTACACTGATGGAGTTGTGCGCAATACGTGCCGGAGTGATAGTTTCTTTGCCCGATTTAATGCAATCAATAAAATTTTGCCAATGGTTATTACTTTGATAGATAGGTGTTTTTATCTGCGAGGCCGGTGTGTCTAAAATGCTTTGATCGCTTGCCCACAGACCTTTTCTACTTACGTGAATCCAGCCTTTCTCTCCGTACCAAACGGTTCCCATTCCCCATCTCTTATGTTGCATATCGGTTCCTTCACCTTTTCTGTTGGGGTAGGCACTTGCATTGGCTACACGGAGTGTGACACCAGTGTCATATGTGCATGTGAAGTCGTAGGCCGTTGGTACATCGTAAATGCCTTCGATAGGATAAACCCCTTTCCCTTCTACTTCAACGGGTGTTTTATGGTCATATCCTAATCCCCAGTGCGCAATGTCTATATGATGGCCGGCCCAATCAGTCAGTTGACCACCAGAATAATCCATGATCCATCTCCAATGAAAATGCAAAACACCGCGGAATGGTACTTTGGGTGCAGGGCCGAGCCACATATCCCAGTCAACACTTTCTGGTGGGGTTTGAATAGGTGGCGTGCCAATGGATGCCTTTCCATCAGGCAATCCTACCTCTACGTGGTTAACCTTTCCGATAGCTCCATTCTGAACCAGTTCTGCTGCTCTATGAAAATTAGCTACGGATCTTTGCCAACTGCCAGTTTGCCATATGATATTATTTTGGTCTACTGCCTCTACAATGGCTCTTCCTTCTTTGATGGTGCGAGCTAGTGGCTTTTCGCCATAGATATGGATGCCTTTGTTGGCTACATGGGTGGCCATTATGCTATGCCAGTGATCAGGAAGAGCGAGGATGGCTGCATCCAGATGCGTTGTTTCCAGTAAATCTCTGAAATCTCTGTATGCATGGGCATCGTATTTACCACGGATATCTGTAATTATTTTTTTTGCGTTTTCTATTTGTTTGTTGTCTACATCGCATAAGGCAACTAATTCAACTTGTTTATTCTTGAGATTTAGTAGATTCTTCATGTTAGCACGTCCCATCCCTCCGCATCCGATAAGCCCCATTTGTATTCGGTCACTAGGAGCCGTAAAGCCATTTCTACCTAAGGCAGATGCAGGTATAATAGAGGGGAAAAGGGTAGCGCCGGCCACTGCAGCAGCGCTTTTTTTTATGAAGTTTCTACGACTTTGAGATTTATTTTTCATGGTAATATATGATTTTAAGGATGTTTTTTATTGGGTGTATTTGAATAGTAAACGCTGTATTATTCGTCTATTAAAGTAGCGATTCCTTTAGGGATTACAAAAAAATAAAGGAATGCTTATTAGCTCGATTTAATTGGAGTTCCTGGTATGGGAACAGGAAACTCCATGTCCACATCACCCATGTGATATTTTTGCGGACCCAGTCGCAGTTCGGATTTCATGATTTCTTCCCAAGTAATCTTTTTTCCCGTATAAGCCGATTCGCGTCCCATGATAGCTGTTAGATTTGATAGGGCGGTTTGTTCTGCTTCATTAACATATTTATTGGTTCGTATGGCAGTAACTAAATGGATGTGTTCCTGTATATAGGGTGAAATCTTGACCACATTGGTTGATTTTCCATCCTTGTCTTTGGGGTATTCGTATTGCCATTTTATACGTCCATCATGGTTGTAAATGGTGTTTTTGCAGTTTGTGTAGCCTTTAGTGCCCATGATAAATTCGCCGGTGGCATTGGCACAGTTATCTATTTGACGACTCATGCTATGTGAAAATAATCCATTGCCATAATCGAAATCAATGCTAAAGAAGTCGTACTGATCGCCAGTTACCCTTCGGTGCCTTCCTCCATAGCCAACGGCACTGATGGGGTGTTGACCAGTAAACCAATTGATCACATCTATATTGTGAATGTGAGTGTCCAATATGTGGTCGCCACATAGCCAGCAGAAATTATTCCAGTTGCGAAGCATATATTCCATATCTGTCCAACCTTCTTGTCGACGACGGAACCACACATGCTCCTGGTTCCAGAATGCTTTAGCCCCCACAATATCTCCGATAGCACCGTTTACTACCTGTTTATAAGTAGCGATATAATCGCGTTGGTGGCGGCGTTGGGTCCCGGTGACCACATTTAATCCTTTTACTTTTGCCTTTTTAGCAGTAGCAATAATGGAACGTATGCCAACAGGGTCTACAGCAACCGGCTTTTCTAAAAATACATGTTTGTTATGTGCGATTGCTGTTTTAAAATGTTGGGGACGAAAGTGGGGTGGTGTAACAAGTAATACCACATCAACGTCGGTTTTAATTAGTTTTTCGTATGCATCTAAGCCAACAAAACATTTTTCGTCAGGAACGTCTAATTTGTATTGCTTAAGTCTGGACTTACAAGCTTCTACCTTATCTTCAAAAACATCAGCCAGTGCCCCAACTTCTACACCAGGGCCTGTACTTAAGAAATTTAATAGGGCACCAGTTCCTCTGTGGCCACATCCGACTAAACCGGCTTTTAGCTTTTTGCCTTTAGGAGCTCTGTCTAGCAATGGAGGTAAACCTAATTCTTCGTTTGTTTTGTGCCCACAGGATGATAGTATGGATGATAGTCCGCTTGCTCCGATCACAGTTGCGGCTGTTGATTTCATTAAAAAACTTCTTCTGGATTCTTTATTTTTCATGATCTCTGATTTTTATAGACGATGGATAATGAAGGGCTTTTTATTCAATGATGTCAGCTTCACAGACAACACGAAAGCCCACATCAATACAGTCTGAGTACCACCAAATACTTTTAGGCATTTGAGGGTCTGTTTGTAACCACCTGCGGGTTTCGGTAAAGCCTCGTGCTGCACTTCTCAACTCACTGGCATCTGATTTAAAGGACCCACCGCGTATTACGTGTTCTCTTCCCTTGCTGGGTCCCTGGGGGTCAATGGTTGTTTCTTTTGTATATTGAGTATAGGTTTGCGGATGATAATAATCGGAACAGAATTCATGAACGTTGCCTATCATATTTTTTAGCCCGAATGGATTAGCTGCTACCCGTGAAGGCTCTTGTGTTTTACCGTCACTGTTGGCATCAAAAATTACGTAGGAGGCGATGATGGCAGTGTCAATACCAAATATTTTGTTCCAGATTCCTTTTTTGGAATAATCGCTGGGGACACCATCAAAAAAATAGGGAGTAGATGTGCCTCCTCTGGCTGCATATTCCCATTCGGCTTCCGTAGGCAAACGATATTTTTTACCACTTACTTGTGATAACCACTTACAGTATGTTAGCGCAGCGTGATGGCTCATGGTGATAGCCGGACGTTTTCCTTTGCCCCATCCCTGATCTGGAGCGCCCCATGGTGGAGTTGCCCCTGAAATAGCATCCACATCATCTTTACTTTGTTGTATTTTCTGTACAGTCTCTTTCCTGCCTTCAGCAGCAGTAGCATTAAAAAAGGCCAGGTATTCATCCCATGTTACTTCTATTTTTCCCATAAAGAATGGGCTTACTTTTACTTTTCGTTGCGGACCCTCATCATTTTGTCTATACTTTTCTTTAGAGGGACTTCCTATGATAAACTCACCACCCGGAATAGCCACCATATCGAAAGATACACTGGTGCCTGGTATTTGTTCTGTGAAATTTTCAAATTGGTGGACGATAGTGGCTGTGGTGAATTTTTCCTGAGCTACATTGTGGGTGGCGAAAGCAATATTGTGCGTATGTAGGGCATGGGGATTGTAGTGTCCAGTATGCATATGGCAGTTTAAACAGGTCATTTCCTCTCTTCTTGATTCGTAATATAAATGAGAATCTTCTCCTTTTACTGATAGACCAGAAGGAAAGATGTTGGAATGACATTTTAAACAGGATGCCTCATAAACAAATTTGTCGGCCTTTTCTTTTGTTCTTTTAGATTCCCATTTGTAATCCGCGGAATCCTTAAATAGCATTCCGTACAGGTCTTTTGATCCATGTTTGGCTTTGGCCATTAATTGCCCATGTCCTTTGGGTGGAAGGTGGCAGTCTACACAGTGTACAATCACACCAGACTTGTTGTCAACATGAGCTGATAATCGCCATGAGTCTTCTGCATGATCATGTATGTGACATGAAAAACAGTATTGATCTGTTGACGTATATTCAACAGCCTTACCTCCGGAGTAACTAAAAATAAAAGCGGCTATTATACCCAGTAAAAAAATAAAGTAGAATTTGTAAAATTGTCTTTTTAACCAAGATTTTTTAATCATAGTGCGCATTCTTTTTTTATGGTCACTAAGTAAATGGTATGGCCTTATTGGACAATTAAAATTGTGTTTAATGCGTATTAAAAAGTTATTAATTGGATATTAATTTTATTTTTAATAAGCAGTATATCAGTGTTGTATGTGTATTTGTAAAAAGTATAAAGTTTGCGCAATGAAAGAATGAAGTAAGTGCGGATAAAAAGTTATTTTACGACTTGCAGTTCGGAAAAATGAAAGGTATTGAACATGGTGTTGGATCGTTTTAGGGGTAATTAGGGGCGGTGAGGGAGTGACTTATCGGATTAGATCCTCGTAAGAGATGGGGAGTTCTTGATTGTATATTTTTTGATAGCGTTGTTGATAGGATTTGAATAGAAATCGGGCCTCGTTATTTTGACGTAGCACCAATAGTGCTTTTATTTTGTATTTTATGGCATCTTCATTAAGATCGTCGGTTTTTAATATTCGATTGGCAATCTTCACTATTATTTCTGGATGCTGGCTCATGTCAAAGTCAAACATTAAACGGGTTAGTACGTCTATTACTTTGTTGGAAAATTTGCCTTTGATTTCATCAAAAGTGCTTTCTTGGCAGTCTTGTAAATAAGCTCCCCGCTGAACGGTACTTAAAAAAATATGTAGGTTTTCACGGTTATTAAATAGGTTACTATCGAGTTTCTCCAAACATTCGTAATAATCACAATATACATTGCTTGTTATTTCAAGTTTCCATCTCTCGTGGTGATTTGATATGTATATCTTGTCCATTGCTTCCAGTATGTTGCGCAGTTTACTGAGGGAAACGCCTCTGTTGTTGATGGCTTTCTTGCGATCGAAATTTGGCCATATCATTTGAATGAATTCATCTGAAGAGATGCCATGGGGTTCTTCTTTGCTGTAAATAAGTAGATAAATAAATATTTGTTTCAGACGTGGGGTGAAACAGTGGGTAATATCTTCTCCATTTTTATCCAATATTTGAAAGTCTCCAAACAATTTAATAGCATTCTTTTTGGGGGCTTTTTGTTTTAGGTCAATATTCTCTATCACTTTGTCTGTGGGAGTTGTTTTGCTTTTTCGGGTAAAGAGGATGAGGGTTACCAATAAAAATATAAATGCGCCCATCCAGTATTTGTTTCGCATGATGAAATGAACAATGGAATCTTCTTGTATATCGGAAATATCCTGCGATAAATGCCAAATTTCCTCTTTTCCTAGTGCTCGGTTCCAGATGAGTAAATTATCTATTCTTCCTTCAAAAAGGTTATCCTGACTGATAGAGCGGCCAATGTAAATATGGGAATTGCTAACAAAGGGAGGATGATTTAAAGAAGAGACGTCTTCTTTACCGTCTACAAAAATAGCTTGCTCTTGGGTGTATTTAGTATACCTCCATACCACATGATACCACTTGCCGGGTATAAATTTGGTATTTCCCCATAAGTCGTTGGAAAAGAAACCAAAATAGGGTCTGTTGTCTCTGGATTGAAGGTGCAAGCCTCCTCTGTAATAATTTTCTTGCGTTCCTAATATGGAGAAGTCGCGTTGATCTGCTTCATTGTTTCTGGCTAGTTTAATCCACGCACTTACTGTAAAATCAGAATCGGAGATGCCTAGATCATTTGCTTTAGCAATGGTAATGTAGGATTTGCCATCTAATTCAATGACGTTGTTTCGTTGGCCATCATGGACAATTTTGCAGCCTTTGTTTTCTAACTCGAACTGATGAGGTCCTTCGTCCTTAATGTTGCTATCGAATGGATAGTAGGCACGTATGCTATGATTGAGGGTGAGAGGAATGGCAATGAAATTTTGAGTGACATCTTTTGTGATGCCCTCAATGTGTATTTCTTCAGGTACAAACTTAAAACCAGGACATTCGGGGCGAAGTTTTACTACCTCGTTTAAGGTAGCAGGAAAATTATATTCGCCGTATGTTACCGCATTGAAATCCCCTTGCCAAAACACTTTGTCGATGGCTTGTCTATTGTAGGAAATGGTACCTGAGATGCTTCGCTGACTCAGTAGATGACCTTTTAATCCCTTGTAGTTCTTCTGCTTGTCGTCATATACTATAAAGTTAATGACTTTGCCGGTGTTCTTCCAGCTGTTTAAGGCGTGAGAAATGAAAAAAGGATCTTGATTTGTGTCTATCCATGTCTGGCGACTCTGGGAGGGGGGATCGTGGGCAAATGTTTGATAGCTTGTTAGGTATAGTAGCTTGTTTTGTATGTTTCCATGGCAAAATTCTCCGTTTAGTTTGGGCTCAATTTCTTTAGAATCGCAGGGATTGGCTGCGTAATCCCATAAATAATGGATAAAGGGAGATGGTGAATTTTTGCCTGTGTAAGCAAAGCAAATGATTTGTTTGTTGTTCGAAATTAGGTGAGCCATCGTAGGCCATTGGGCATTGAAATCACCTTGCCAAATATGTTGATGGATGGGGTGAGATTTTAAAAAATGAACAAGGAGCTTAGGATCAAAGTGGTAGTTAAAAAATATGCTTAGCACATGAAGGGTGTCTTGCTGGCAGTATGTTGCAAGAGAATCACAAACAGTGGCGAAGTCGGTGATCCATTTTTTATTTTGATGAAGTACTTCTATCTTATTGCTGTCTTTGCTGAGTTGTAAATCAAGTATAAAGCCATTTATTCCTTGATTGTTTAGTCGGTTTGTAGGGTGTGATTTGAAATTATACAAGCTGTTATGCTCATAATGATTGATCAGATTGATCACTTCGTTGTATTTGATCTCCGCTAACTTTTTCTGTGCTACTATCGTTTGTGTGAAGAGCAAGCAGGTGATCCATGAAGTTAAATATAGTTGAAAGCGAAAAGAACGCATAGATTTTTTACGAAATGTTTGGTCTAAAAATATATATTCCATCCAACTTAACCAACAAATTATCCAATTACAGTTTTTGATGTTTTTTGCTAACGAATATGTTGTAACTTGTAATTTATTGATTATCTTTGCACCGCAAATTTTTTAAATATATACACATGTACTTGACAGCTGAAAAAAAGCAAGAGATCTTTGAGAAGTACGGAAAGTCGAATACTGACACTGGTTCCACAGAAGGCCAGATAGCATTATTTACCTACCGTATCGCTCACTTAACCGAACATTTAAAGGTTAATAAGAAAGATTATAGCACAGAGCATGCTTTGGTTAAATTAGTTGGTAAGCGTCGTAGCCTTTTGGATTATTTAAAGGCTAAAGACATTGAAGGTTACCGTAATTTAATTAAAGAATTAGGATTACGTAAGTAACTCCAGTCTCGGCTAAAAAAAAAGAAAAAGGTAATCCTGAATGGATTACCTTTTTTTGATTGATAGGGCATGGTAATAGTACAAGTGAGCGCTTTGGTGTGTTGTTTGTGCACAGCAAATTAAAGAATGGAATAAGAAGTAAAGCTGTCTTTGATAAGAAAGCTTCAAAGACAAGGCTTTCAATATATTTTGAAAGCAAGGAGTTTACTGATTGTAAATGGCTGTTTCAAAAATGAGAATAATGCAGTATTTGGAGTTATTTGCAAAGATTATTTAGGAACCATCCGAGAAAGGAAAGGGGTGGTCAAAAGTGTATTTGTGAAATAGTTTGTGTATCTCATAGGCCATCTGCTCGATTTCAAGAAAAAATGAACGAAAAAAACATTACAATCTTATCGTATTAAAAATAAATCATCTTATCTAATTATAATAGAAACAGATTGCATATATTTGGGACGATAAAAAGAGATAAAGAAAGAAATATGATTACTCCAATTGAAAAAAAGATTGATCTGGGTGATGGAAGGTCCATTACCATTGAAACTGGAAAATTAGCAAAACAAGCTGACGGTGCAGTCGTTGTAAAAATGAACAACACTTATTTGTTGGCTACAGTGGTATCTGCTAAGGATGCCATGCCGGGTACTGATTTTATGCCACTGTCAGTAGAATATAAAGAGAAGTTTTCGGCCATTGGTCGTTTCCCTGGTGGTTTTATGAAAAGAGAGGCGCGTCCTTCTGATAATGAAATATTGGTTTGTCGTTTGGTTGATAGGGCTTTACGTCCTTTGTTTCCGGAAGACTATCATGCAGAAACATTTGTGACTATCCACTTGATTTCAGGTGATAAAGAAGATATGCCGGATGCATTAGCCGGATTGGCAGCTTCAGCTGCATTAGCTGTTTCAGATGTTCCTTTTAACGGACCCATTTCCGAAGTACGTGTGGCTCGTGTAAAAGGTGAGCTGGTTGTGAACCCAACACGCATACAAATTGAAGAAGCTGACATGGAACTTGTGGTGGGTGCTACCATCGAGAATATTTTAATGGTTGAAGGAGAGATGGAAGAGGTTTCAGAGCAGGAAATGCTGGAAGCTATGAAAGTTGCTCATGAAGCCATTAAGGTTCAGTGTAAAGCACAGATAGAGTTGATGGAAGAGGTTGGTAAGACTGAAAAAAGGTCTTACAATCACGAAGAAAATGATGCTGAACTAAAAGAGCATATTAAAGCTGCTACTTACGATAAAGTTTATGAAGTGGCCAAAGCTGGTCTTCCTAAGCATGAACGTGCAGATAAGTTTGCGGCTATCAAGGAAGAATATATTGCGGATAATTATGCTGATGCTGAAGAAGGAGAAGTTCCATTGGCTTTGATCGGTAAATATTATCACGATGTGGAAAAAGAAGCGGTTCGTCGTTGTGTATTGGATGAAAGAGTACGCTTGGATGGTCGTAAAACGGATGAAATACGTCCTATATGGAGTGAGGTGGATTATCTTCCGGGTCCTCACGGGTCAGCTATCTTTACACGTGGAGAAACTCAGTCCTTGTCTACTGTTACCTTAGGTACCAAATTGGATGAGAAGATTGTGGATGATGTGTTAAATAAAACAGTAGAACGTTTTTTATTACATTATAATTTCCCTCCTTTTTCAACTGGTGATGCAAGAGCTTCTAGAGGTACAAGTCGACGTGAAATAGGTCATGGTAACCTGGCTTTTAGAGCATTGAAAAATATGCTTCCGGATAATTATCCATATACCATACGTATCATGTCTGATATTCTGGAGTCTAACGGCTCGTCTTCTATGGCAACCGTATGTGCTGGTACATTGGCTTTGATGGATGCTGGTGTGCCCATTAAAAAACCAGTGACAGGTATTGCTATGGGACTGATAACCGATGAAAACAAAAACTTTGCTGTTTTGTCTGATATCTTAGGAGATGAGGATCATTTAGGTGATATGGATTTTAAAGTAACTGGTACCAGAGATGGTATTACGGCTACGCAGATGGATATTAAAGTGGATGGCCTTTCTTACGAAGTATTAGAAAAAGCGCTTTTACAAGCAAGAGAAGGACGTTTGCATATTATGGATAAGATCATGGAAACGATGGATGAGCCACGTGAAGATCTTAAGCCACATGCACCTCGAATTGAAACAATTAATATTCCTAAGGATATGATTGGTGCAGTGATCGGACCGGGAGGAAAGATTATTCAGGAAATACAAGCCACTACCGAATCTACAATCACCATAGAGGAAGACGGAGATATTGGTAAAGTAAGTGTTTCTGCTGATAATGCAGCTGCTATTAACGCCGCAATGGCCAAAATAAAAGGTATTGTTGCTGTGCCAGAAGTAGGTGAGGTGTATAAAGGAAAAATTAAGTCAATCGTTCCTTTTGGTGCTTTTGTTGAAATATTGCCAGGAAAAGAAGGATTGCTTCATATTTCTGAAATAGAGTGGAAACGTCTTGAAAAAGTTGAAGATGTACTAAAAGAGGGTGAAGAGGTAGAGGTTAAGTTGATTGAAGTAGATCAACGATCAGGGAAATTAAAACTTTCTCGCAAAGCCTTATTACCTCGTCCGGAACGTAAGTCCAACTAGAATAGAGTAAATTTATTTAAAAATGATATAAAAAAGGCCGTAAGGCCTTTTTTTATGACTAAGAAATTAAATTATTTATCGCTAACTTAAATGCATAATTGAATTCGTAAAATTGTGTACTGAAAGCTGATTGAAATGACTGATTTATTACTGTATGACCAGTGGCTAGATGCCTTGGAAGAAAAAGCAACCCGCATTCCTAAAGTACAAGGGGTTTTCTCTAATTTTGAAGTGCTACCTCGGATGGGAAAGCTTCTTTCTGAAAAAGCAAAAGAGTGCCCAGAATGCAAAATGTATTGGAAAAAGTTACAGGAAGCAACGGAACATTTAGATGAATTTTTTAATGATGGAAATAGCTATTCTGCCGATTTTGATGAGTTAGTTGGAGAGGTTCTTCGCCATTTGAAGGCGACGCATGCCATTCGGCCTAAGGGCTTGGTATTATCCATTTATACAGTTGTGGGAATGGCATTGGGACTTGGTGTAGGCGGAGCGTGGGTGCTTTTGTTTCATCTGGAATCATTTAAAGGAGGTGTTGTGTTGGGGTGGCTTGTAGGGGTGATGATTGGATGGTTTGCAGGAAAGTTTAAGGAGGAAAGAATGCGTAAAGAGAACCAAATATTTTAACCTGTTTTATTCATGGGAATTTTGAGGGTTGAAAACTTTTTTGACTCTTCAAAGACTACTTAAAAATAATTATATGAACCTTCATTTAATCAATAAACTCACATGCGTGACTATCGGTATTGCGATGGTGGCCTGTAATACAAGTACTACAATGGAAAAACTTACTTATCCAAATACAAAGAAGGTAGATACAACGGATATATATTTTGGTACGGAGGTTTCTGATCCGTATAGATGGTTAGAGGATGATATGTCGGCTGAAACAAAAGATTGGGTGGTGGAACAGAATAAGGTAACAGATGCATTCCTGGATCAGATACCTTACAGGAAAGCGATAGAAGATAGACTAACCCAAATCTGGAATTATGAAAAGATAGGTACGCCTTTTAAAAAGGCAGAATTGTTGGTTTATGCTAAAAATGATGGACTTCAAAACCAATCTATTTATTATTATAAAAAAACAACTGATGACGAAGAAAAAGTATTGATTGATCCTAATAAGCTTTCAGAAGATGGGACTGTGTCTCTGGGATCATTTAGTATATCTGACGATGGTAGGTACTTGGGGTATACCATTTCGCGAGGAGGTTCCGATTGGCGGGAAATATTTGTGAAGGATATAGAAAGTGGTAAATTATTGGACGACCATATTCAATGGGTTAAGTTTTCTGGAATTTCCTGGTTTAAGAATGGTTTCTTTTATACGCGTTTCGATACGCCAAAAGAAGGTGATGAGCTCAAGGGAGAGAACAAAAATCCGAAAGTGTATTATCATCAGTTAGGTGATGAGGTAGTCAATGATGCCGTAATATTTGATGACCCCGCTCACCCTGATAGGATTAGCACCTGCAGTGTAACGGATGATCATCAATATCTTGTGTTATACCAAACAGAATCTACGAGTGGTAATGCTTTGTATATTAAAGACCTTACTACAGAATCGGCTGAGATTGTAAAGGTGGTGGACGATTTTGAACACGATCATCGTATTCTAGATCACTCAGATGGGGTTTTTCTGTTGTCAACGAATTATGGAGCTCCGAAGGAACGTATTGTTAAATTCTCGCTCAAGGGATTGAATAAAGATGAATGGGTTGATCTGATACCAGAGCAAAAGGATGTGTTGAGTGGTATTTCTATTGTGGGAAATAAAATAATAACCACTTATATGACGGATGCCCATGATCTTGTGAAGGTATTTAATATAAACGGAGAATATTTGTATAATGTGGATTTGCCAACCATTGGATCAGTAGATGGCTTTGTGGGTGAAAAAGATGATGAGGAGTGTTATTTTTCTTTTAATTCCTTTGTATACCCTTCTGCTATCTACAAGTATAATGTGGTTAAAAATACAACGGAATTGTTTTGGAAGCCCGAAATTGATATTGATTTTGACCTTTATGAAACCAAACAAGTGTTTTTTGAAAGTAAAGATGGTACTAAGGTGCCTATGTTTATTGTTTATAAAAAAGGACTCGAGCTGGATGGGAACAATCCAACCATGCTCTATGGTTATGGCGGTTTTAATATTTCGCTAACCCCATCCTTTTCAGTGAGTAGAATGGTATTGCTTGAAAATGGCGGCGTGTATGCCATGGTGAACCTACGAGGAGGAGGTGAATATGGTAAAGAGTGGCATCAGGCTGGTACCAAACTGCAAAAACAAAATGTGTTTGATGACTGTATTGCAGCTGCTGAATATTTAATAGATAAGAAGTATACTTCGGCCGATAAGTTATCGTTAATGGGAGGCTCCAACGGTGGCTTGTTAGTTGGAGCAGTGACCAATCAGCGGCCTGATTTATTTGAAGTATCTATTCCTGCCGTCGGCGTGATGGATATGTTACGTTATCATAAGTTTACCATTGGTAGATTTTGGGCTACGGATTATGGTACTTCAGAAGATAGTAAAGAAATGTTTGATTATCTGTATGGATATTCGCCAGTGCATAATGTGAAGGAGGGAGTTGACTATCCTGCTATAATGGTGATGACAGCCGATCATGACGATCGAGTGGTGCCTGCCCATTCTTTTAAATATATTGCAGCTCTTCAGGACAAATACAAAGGTGACCATCCAGTAATCATTCGAATTGAGCGTAAAGCAGGTCATGGGGCAGGTAAACCAACCAGTAAGATGATTGAGGAGGCAGCGGATCTGTATTCCTTTATATTTTATCATCTGGGTGTGGAACCAATGTATAAGTAGCTTGTGTTTTATGAGGGAATATCGAGTTATGAAACGCCATTCGTATATTGGAAGATGATTCATATTGGAGCGTTTCATGTGAGCGTTGAAAATGAAATTTAATCATATGGGTAATAGGTTCATTGTTATAGAGGGTAACATTGGCGCAGGTAAAACAACATTGGCTACAAAGTTGGCCGACGAGATGAAGGCCAAGCTGGTGTTGGAAACTTTTGAAGATAATCCATTCCTTCCTAAGTTTTACAAAGACCAGAAACGCTATGCTTTTCCTCTTGAACTATCCTTTTTGGCAGCACGATATCAGCAGCTGAAAAGTGATCTTAAGCAAGGGGATTTGTTTAATAGCATAATAATTGCTGATTATTATTTGATGAAATCCTTTATTTTTGCTAAAATTACGTTGTCGGATGATGAGTTCAGGCTTTATAGGCAGTTCTTTGATTTGATTCGGTCTTTCTCGGCAAAGCCAGATATACTTTTTTATATTCATCGAGAGGTGAGTGTTTTGAAAAATAATATTATGAACAGGGGGAGAGTGTATGAAAAAGATCTGGATACCGAATATTTATCATCCGTTTCTAGAGGCTATTTTAACTACTTTAAAGAAGTGAGGGATTTTCCTGTCGTTGTTGTAGATGCAACAGAGGCCGATTTCCAAAATAAAAAATATTACAGAGAATTTGCTGAATTGTTGAACCGGAAATTTCCTTGCGGAGTAACAAATATTAAAGTTATTTGAATGTTATGTTCCGTTAAAATGGTTTTTGGTTGAACAGCTTCAAAAAAATCGATTTTATTTTGTAAATATTCGGATTTAATATTGTGGTAATTGTTTTTATTTTCATAGAATATCTATATTTGCAATAAATGAGAGCGAGACTTTTATTTTTTTAAAACATTATTAAATTTGTAAAACTTATCGAAAGTTAATTGAAAACACATAATTAGGTTAATATTATGAAACAATCAAGAATCAACGTTTTTGCTTCGATAGCTTTGGCAGCCATACTTGCTAGCTGTGCAGGCTTAAACAAAATGAAAAGTAAAGCAGAAGACGTAACGTATACTGTTACTCCTGAAGTATTGGAAGCACATGCTGGTAGAGTAGATGTTACTGTGAAGGTAAAAGTGCCTGAAAATTACATGGACAAAAAAGCGACTGTAGAGCTTACTCCTGTATTAAAATACGAGGGGGGTGAAACTGCATTTGACTCAAAAACAGTTCAAGGAGAAAAGGCTGAAGGTAACAATCAGGTAATTTCCTACCTTAACGGTGGTCAGTACACTTACACAGGTTCTGTACCATATAATGAAAACATGAAAGTATCTGACCTTGTGGTTCGCATTAAAGCGACCAAAAGCGGACAGAGCATGGAGTTTGATGATGTAAAAATTGCTGAAGGTGTTATTGCTACTGCAGGTTTAGTAGAAGATAAAGGTGCAGCTGTTGCTCTTGGAAAAGATAACTTCCAACGAGTTATTCCAGAAAGTAAAGATGCTGATATCTATTTTCTTATTCAACAAGCTGCTTTGCGTGGTACTGAATTAAGAAAAGAAGAAATCAAAGCGCTGAAAGATTATATCAAAGAAGCTAAAGCTGCTGAGAATAAAGAATTCAAAGGCGTTTCTATATCTGCTTACGCTTCTCCTGATGGTCCTACAGACTTAAATACAACTTTGTCTGAAAAAAGACAAAAAGCTGCTAAGGGTTATTTGGCTAAAGAGTTAAGGAGAGCTAAAGTAGACGAGTCTGCTGAGGATTTCTTTGATCTAAAAAATACACCAGAAGACTGGGAAGGATTTAAAGCTTTGATGGAAACTTCAAGCATTCAAGATAAAGAACTTATCTTAAGAGTTCTTTCTATGTATTCAGATCCTGAAGTACGTGAAAAAGAGATTAAAAATATGTCTGAGACTTACAAAGTAATCAAAGATGATATTTTACCTCAATTGCGTCGTTCTAAAGTAGCTGTTAATGTTGAAGTGATTGGAAAATCAGACGAAGAAATTTCAGAGTTAGCTTCTTCTAACCCAAGCGAGCTTAATGTAGAAGAGATTCTTTATGCTGCTACTTTAACAGAAGGATTAGATGCTAAATTAGATATCTACAAAAAAGCAGCTAAACAATTCCCTAAATGTTGGAGAGCGCAAAACGATATAGCTTACATCTTAGTGATGCAAGATAAATTAGATGACGCTAAAAGTGCTTTGGATAAAGCAAATGAGCTTTCTCCTAATAACGCTATTGTAAATAATAACCTAGGTGTGGTTGCTCTTCGTCAAGGTGATCTAGCTAAAGCAGAAGAGTATTTCGGTGCTGCTGCAGGTGCTGGTCCTGAATTAGACAATAACTTAGGTATCGTTTCTATTCATAAAGGAGATTACGATGCTGCTATGCGTTACTTCGGAAATAGCACAAGCACAAATGCTGCGCTTGCTAAAATATTAGCAGGTAAATATGATGCTGCTCTTTCTACTTTGAATGCAAATACGCAAGAGGTTGGTTTTAAATATTACCTAAAAGCTATCGTTGGTGCACGTACTGCTGATAACGATATGGTATTTGATAGCCTACGTAAAGCTGTGGAACTTGATGCTTCTTTAAAAGCAGATGCTGCTAAAGACAAAGAGTTTGCTAAATTCATGGAAGATGCTAGCTTTAAAGCTATTATTCAGTAATTAATAGTTACCAAATATATAAAAGGCCGATCTGTACAGATCGGCCTTTTTTTTCATATCCGAAAGTTGTTTACTACAAATGAGTTTTCGAAAATTCCATAACTGATAATCAGCTACATACAAAATTAAGCTATCAGAAAAAAGTCCGATTTTGCCAAAAAAAAGGCTGAAATTTGTTAAAAACGCTCAAGATGGGTTAACCTCGAACCTTTAGCTTCATTTAACCTCATATATGCGTTAGAAAATTGAGGACTATGTTTTTATAACACCTTAAACCATACCTCTCATTTGTTTGGTAGCTTCCCAGAGTACGATTCCGGCACTTACACTAATGTTTAAGGAATGCTTAGTCCCAAATTGTGGAATCTCGATACAGCCGTCTGAACTATCAATAACCGTTTGCTGTACACCTTTTACCTCGTTGCCAAAAACCAAGGCGATCTTTTCGTTGATGGCAGGTTTGAAATCAATCAATGATGTACTTCCCTCTGCTTGCTCTACGCAATATACTTTGTAGCCTTGTTTCTGTAAGGCAATAACAGCAGTGAGGGTGTTTTCGTGGTAACTCCAGGTCATTGAGTCTTCGGCTCCAAGTGCAGTTTTGTGTATATCGTTGTGGGGCGGTGTTGGGGTGATGCCACATAGATATATTTCTTCCAGACAAAGCGCGTCGGAAGTTCTGAAAACGGATCCTACGTTATTGAGGCTTCTCACATTATCTAATAAGGCGATAATGGGTGTTTTTGCACTTGCTTTGAACTCTTCTACACTTAATCTGTTTAATTCTTTGTTTCGCAGTTTTCTCATATAATGATCATTTGAACTGCAAAAATAAACATTTTGATGGTTTTATTTGTGCATCCAAAATTGTACATTACACTAGAATTAAAAGATTGTAATTATATATCTAAGCTTTTTTAAATTAAATCTACCATGAATATACACGAATATCAAGGTCAGGAGATCCTTAAACGATATGGCGTTCGCGTTTCTGAAGGAATTGTTGCAGATAACCCGGATGATGCAGTGAAGGCAGCCAAAAGATTAAGCCAAAAAACAGGAACCGGCATATGGGTAGTAAAAGCCCAAATTCATGCGGGTGGACGAGGAAAAGGTGGTGGCGTAAAGGTGGCTAAATCATTGGAGGAGGTTCGAGACCTTACAAAACAAATTTTAGGTATGCAGTTGGTGACTCACCAGACCGGGCCTGAAGGTAAAAGGGTTAATAAGGTGCTGATTGCGCAAAATGTTTTTTATCCAGGTGAATCTGAGCCTGAAGAGTATTACATGAGTGTATTGTTAGATAGAGATTCGGGACGTAATATTATTATGTATTCTACTGAAGGAGGCATGGATATTGAAAAGGTAGCTGCTGAAACACCTCATTTAATTTATAAGGAGGAGGTGGATCCTGCTACAGGTATATTGCCGTTTCAGGCACGTAGAATTGCCTTTAACCTGGGATTGTCAGGTACTGCTTTTAAGGAAATGACCAAGTTTGTGCCTGCCCTTTATAAAGCCTATGAAGGTGCTGATGCATCCTTGGTGGAGATAAATCCGGTATTAAAGACCTCTGATAATTTGATTATGGCCATTGATGCCAAATTAGATATAGATGATAATGCCTTGTACCGTCACGCTGATATAGCAGAAATGCGTGATCTTAGCGAAGAGGATCCTGCTGAAATAGAAGCCTCAAAGCATAGTCTTAATTTCGTTAAGTTAGACGGAAATGTGGGCTGTATGGTGAACGGGGCAGGTCTTGCTATGGCTACGATGGATATTATAAAGTTGTCGGGAGGAGAGCCGGCTAACTTCCTTGATGTAGGTGGTGGTGCCAATGCGCAAACCGTGGAGGCTGGTCTGAAGATCATATTGTCTGATCCTAATGTAAATGCCATTCTTATTAATATTTTTGGAGGAATTGTACGTTGTGACAGAGTGGCTAATGGTGTTGTGGAAGCATATAAGAAGATTGGAGAGATAAAAGTGCCCATTATTGTTCGATTACAAGGAACAAATGCCGAAGGTGGTAAAAAAATAATTGATGAATCTGGCTTGAAAGTTTATTCGGCCATTACGTTAAAAGAGGCTTCTGATTTGGTTCAGGAGTTGGTGGCTTAGGAGAAAAAATATCGTGATCAGTCATCGATTGTCTGATGACTGATCATGATAATATAATGACTTATTTTTTAAGCTGAATAGGACAGGTTAAATACCATTCCTTGAATGCTGTCAATCCTTCTTTTAAAGAAGTCTTAGGTTCATAGCCTATCATTCGTTGTGCTTTGCTGATATCTGCAAAGGTAATATCTACATCACCAGGTTGCATTGGTAGTTGTTCTATTGTAAGTTTCTGATTGGTTACTTCTGCAATGGTCTTGATTAGATCGATAAGTTTTACAGGAGAGTTATTGCCCAGATTCATATTTTCAAATACCCCGTCGCGACTGTTAATATATTCTATCGATTTAATAATTCCAGAAACAATATCCTGCACAAAGGTATAATCCCTAGCTGTAGATCCATCGCCGTACATGGGAATGGCTTGTCCCTCATAAAGCAAACGTGTGAATTTGTTAATGGCCAAGTCTGGACGTTGGCGAGGACCAAAAACAGTAAAAAATCTGACGTTAATAAAATCTAAACCATAAAGGTGGTGATAAGAATGATTTAAAAGTTCGCATGATTTTTTAGAAAATGCATAGGGCGAAATAGGTTTGGATACATCCAATTCCTCGTTCCAGGGTGTGTCAGGTATATTACCATATACAGATGATGAACTGGCAAATATCATTTTTTTTGAGGCCGTGTCTTTCATTAGGTCTAGCAGACACCGTGTAGCACTAATATTGTTATCGATATAACTTTGTGGATTTTCAATAGAAGGGCGAACACCTGCTTTGGCAGCAAGATGGACGATACAGTCGAATTTCTCTTCTAATTTTTGCCGAACTGATGTTTCATCACATAAGTCCAACTCATGAAAGGTGAAATTCGGATGTGACGAAACTTGGGATAAATTGGCTTCTTTTAATTTTCGATCATAATAGGGATCAAAATTATCTACCCCCACAACCTGATAGCCTTGGGCTAAAAGAGCTTCGGTTAAGTGTGAGCCGATAAAACCGGCACTACCGGTAACTAATATTTTATGCATGAATCATATCTTTTGTACAAAGATATACATATCTGTTGTTGTCCGAATATTTTTACGAATAAAGTGGCTATATTTTAAAGTTAAAATTATAATGAGATAAAAATGAATTTTATTTAGAATGATTTGAATATCTTTGGAAATTCAAATCTAAGGCAATTGTCCTTTGTATGACGACAGATTAATTTTACGAGTACGGGAATAACAAATTATGAAGAATATAAGAAACTTTTGTATTATTGCTCATATCGACCATGGTAAGAGTACTTTGGCGGATAGATTATTGGAATTTACTTCTACTGTTTCAGAGCGTGATGCTCAGGAACAAGTATTGGACGATATGGACATTGAACGGGAGAGGGGCATTACCATTAAAAGCCATGCTATTCAAATGGATTATGAAGTAGATGGTGAAAAATACGTGCTTAATTTGATTGATACCCCAGGACACGTTGATTTTTCATATGAAGTATCACGGTCTATCGCCGCATGTGAGGGAGCATTGCTTATTGTTGATTCCACACAGGGTATTCAGGCCCAAACAATATCTAATTTGTACCAGGCCATTGAGCACGATTTGCACATTATACCCGTCATGAATAAGATGGATCTGCCCAATGCGATGCCTGATGAGGTGGAAGATCAAATCATCGACTTAATTGGCGGCAAGCGCGAAGATATTATTAGAGCGAGTGGAAAAACAGGACAGGGAGTAGAAGATATATTACAAGCCATTGTTGATAAGGTTCCGGCTCCGGTTGGTGATCCAAAGCAAGCATTACAGTGTCTTATCTTTGATTCTGTATTTAACTCCTTTCGAGGTATAATCGCTTATTTTAAGGTGGTGAATGGTGAAATTCACAAAGGGGACTTGGTGAAGTTTATGGCCACTGGAAAAGAATATAATGCGGATGAGATTGGTGTGCTTCGTTTGGATATGGAGCCGAGGAAAGTGCTTAGTACAGGAGATGTAGGTTATATAATATCTGGAATTAAAACAAGTAAAGAGGTAAAGGTAGGTGATACTATTACGCATGTTAAAGGTGCTTGTGAGAATCGAATTGAAGGCTTTGAAGAGGTGAAACCTATGGTTTTTGCTGGTGTTTATCCTATTGAGAGTGACGATTATGAAGATTTACGTGCTTCCATGGAAAAACTACAGCTTAATGATGCATCACTCACCTTTGAACCAGAATCCTCGGCTGCATTGGGATTTGGCTTCCGTTGCGGATTCCTGGGTATGCTTCATATGGAAATTATACAGGAACGTCTGGATAGAGAGTTTGATATGAACGTGATTACAACCGTACCTAACGTTCCGTATATCGTTCATACCAAAAAAGGTGAAAGGATGGAGGTGCATAACCCTTCAGGGCTTCCGGAGCCAACAGTTGTGGACCGCATAGATGAACCTTATATTCATGCTCAAATCATCACTAAATCGGAGTTTATAGGACAGATCATGACCTTGTGTTTGGCCAAACGAGGGGAGCTGGTGAAGCAGGATTACCTGACCTCCGATAGGGTTGAGCTAAGTTATAATATGCCTTTGGCCGAAATTGTATTTGATTTTTACGATAAGTTGAAAAGTATTTCGAAAGGTTATGCATCCTTCGATTATTATTCAACAGGATTTAAACAGGCCAAATTAATTAAGCTGGATATTCTTTTGAATGGAGAAAGTGTGGATGCATTATCCACCCTTATTCATTTTGATAATGCCTATACCTTAGGACGTAGAATGTGTGAAAAACTGAAGGAACTAATACCTCGCCAACAATTTGATATTGCTATACAGGCTGCTATTGGAACTAAAATTATAGCCCGTGAAACAGTAAAGGCAGTTCGTAAAGATGTGACAGCAAAATGTTATGGTGGTGATATCAGTAGAAAACGGAAGTTGCTGGAGAAACAGAAAAAAGGTAAGAAACGAATGAAGCAAGTGGGAAATGTTGAAGTGCCACAGAAAGCCTTCTTAGCTGTGCTGAAACTGGATTAGGATTGGAATTTTAATAGGATATAGGGACTTTGGTCGTGGACTAAAGGGGAATGTTAGCTGAACTCTGTCCTGTTGTTTTTTTACGATTTCAAATTAACTCATTATTTTTCTTTTAACCAATTTCTAAAAGCTTCATCGGGGAGCTTATGATTTTTGCCAAGGGCGGCTGAGGTACGAAGCCGTTTATATACCCTTGGCAGAACTCATAAGCGGACCTACCTTCGCTTTTATAATTTGGTGTGTGCTCACAGATTGATAACAAACCTCCCCTCAAACATGATACAAAGCTGCTGGGCTGTCAATGCCCAGTTCTGTATGGGTTGAGTCCACTTTTTCGATATGTTTTCGGTGGCCAGATAAATGAGTTTCATCAAAGCCATGTCGCTGGAAAACGCACCCTTGGTCTTGGTTACCTTGCGAACCTGCCTGTGGAAGCCTTCGACGGCGTTTGTGGTATAAATCAGCTTCCTAATGGGGGCGTCATATTTAAAGTAAGCGGACAGCTCCTCCCAGTTGTCGTTCCACGAGCGCAGCACCACGGGGTACTTTTTGCCCCACGTTACTTCTAGGTTAATCAGCTCGCTCTCGGCTTGTGACTTGGTTGGGGCTTGGTACACTTTTTTCAAGTCCTTCATAAATTCTTTCTGGTCTTTGGAGACCACGTATTTGAGCGAATTCCGAATTTGGTGTATCACGCACTTTTGAATTTCTGTATCGGGGAATATGCTTAATATCGCCTGTGAAAAACCCGTCAGATTATCCGTACAGGCAATCAGGATATCCTTTACTCCGCGGCTCTTTAGGTCTGTCAATACCGACAGCCAGAAGTTAGCGCCCTCGCTTTCGGAAATGTACATCCCTATGAGTTCCTTCCTGCCGCTTTTGTTGATAGCCAAAATATTGTATACGGCGCGCGATACTACCCTTCCCCCGTCCCTTACCTTGTAGTGCATAGCATCCATCCAAACAATGGGGTAAACATCGTCTAGGGGTCGGTTCTGCCACTCCTTGACCTGTGGGATCACCCTGTCGGTAATGTTGCTCAAAACGGTTGGGGAAACCTCAACGTCGTACATGTCCCGGATATATGATCCGATGTCACGTAGGCTCATACCCTTGCCGTAAAGGCTAATAATCTTGGGGGCAAGGCTGTCTGCCAAAACGGTCTGCCGCTTCTTTACTATTTCGGGCTCAAAATCCCCGTGGCGGTCATAGGGCGGTTCAATGTCCACACTACCGCCTTCGGATCTAACCGTTTTGTTACCCTTGCCGTTGCGCTTATTGCCCTGGGAGCGCCGCTCGGAGGTCAAATGCTCGTCCATCTCGGCCTCCAAAGCGCTCTCCAAAAACTCCTTTATAATGGGTGCAAAAACTCCACCCTTACCCGTCAGGGATTTACCGCTCTTTAACTGTTCGAGTGCCATATCACGCATAGCGATATACTCGGGGTTCAATTCTTTTTTTTCCATAATCCTCAAAAATATAATTTTTAAATTATGGACAGAGTTGAGTTTACAGTCTCGACTAAAGTCCCTTTTTTTTTATTTATTGGCCTATTTACACACCTGGCTATTTATTTGCTTATTGCTTAAGACTGTTCTCTCGTAAAAAAGCTATGGTAATTTTTAGAAACATTTAATGGATCACCAACTTCCTTTTGAAGTTTTTGAAACTGTTTAAAAAGCCTATCCATTACTTTCTTGTATTTTATGTCACTTGCCAGATCATTCATTTCTTCAGGATCTTCAACCATATTGTATAGTCTGACCACGTTGGCAAGTGGGTAAATAATCATTTTATATTTATCCGTTCGGATCATACGTTGATTGCTTAGGTAGGCACCATAAACAGCCTTATATCCTTTTTTAGAATTGTTTTTACAAAGAGGTAAAAGAGAATTGAAATCTACGTCTTTTATTACATTACTTCCTGCAATATCCAATGAGGTTGCCATAACATCCTGTAAATATACCTTTTCTTGGATGACTTTGCCTGCTTTAATGCCTGGGCCTGCTAATAGTAAAGGAACTCTGATACTGCGGTCGTACATATTTTGTTTGCCAACAAAGCCATGGTCTCCTAAAGCCAAACCATGATCAGCAGTAAAAATGATGTAGGTGTTTTTTGCTTTTCCACTCGCTTCAAGTGCATCCAATATACGGCCAATCTGATTATCCATGTGAGTAATAAGCGCGTAGTATTCTTGACGGTTTACTTTTATGGAATATGCTGTTCGTGGAAAAGGAGCTAATTTTTCATTATAATTTGATTTTAAATATATTTTGGCCATAATTTCGAACAGCCTTAATATGTATAGTTTTTCCAACGTTCTCTTGTAAAATGTCTTGTAGTTCAGAGGTGTTATGAACATCATTGTTGTTTACTTGCTGAATAATCCAGGTTTCAGAAAGACCGGCATCTAACCATGCTTTTCCTTTTAGGGGATCAATAGATCTGATAAAGCAACCCGTATTGTATCCGCCTGAGGCGTCGATTAAATCGGGATCATCAGCAATATTTACCATCAAAGCGCCATTGACCATCATTTTTATAGCCTTTGTCGCTTCTTTCTTTTGTGATCCTGTATATTTACCAGCCAACAATGTACTATACCAACTTGGATATTCTACCTTGTTTACTTTATTGAAGCGGGCTTCGTTCGTGAAACCTACAGGGTTTCCATTAGAATCAAAGGTCTGTGTTTTTATATGTGTCGACTGGGTAAGTTTAATAGTTCCAGAATATAAGGGGGAATGAATGGTAGGTTCAGAGCCGTCCACAGTAAAATGTAAAGTATATTTCTTTTTTCTCGAGATTTGCATTTACCTGAATAATGCTATCTGCCATATTCTCTTGGTTAAAGAGGTGTATTGGCTTGTCATCCAATACCATTGTTGAAATAAGTACTCTGTGGGGTATTTTTGATGTGGTTTGTTTTAATGGGCTGAAATAATTAACGCCATTCACACTACCAAAATAATAAGTATTTGTTTTTCTATCCCAATGGATACTGTTTCTGTTATATTTCTCATCAATTAAACCATCTGAAAACGTATAGGGTGTAAATTGACATAGCCAAGTGTTGGAAGGTTCATATTTTACAATACCTTTCCAAGTGCTCATCCATAAGGCACCATTCTCATCCGGTAAAATCCCCGATACATAATTATGTGTAAGTCCGCCTTCTTTGAAAAAACCGTGAAATGAAATATTTTCTGGCTTTGCAATGAATAGTTTGTTATTGGTGCAGCTGTATACGCCATCACTGGTACCTACCCAAAGGTTACCTTTTGAATCCTGGCAGATGGAGTGTATTGTGTTAGAACGAAATGTAGGTTGGTTGTCTTTTGTGAAACGAATAATAGATTTCTTTTTATCGATCAATAAAAGACCCGAACTCGCAGTTCCTACCTAAATACGCTTATTGTTATCTAAGTAAAATTGGATAACAGGCGAATTGTTTTTGGACCAAATTTTAACGATTGTAAATTCATTTTCAGAAAGTCGCTTCGCCTCCACGATCTTATTGCCTATTCCTATCCAGTAATTTCCTTCAATCTTTTTTAAAGGAAAGACCAGAAAGGCGAGCAATATCAGAAGTGGGAAATATTTCATTGCATCTTTTTTTCGCAAGACCCAACTTTTGAACATGATCCCTCAGTAGGAGGATCACCGTGAAAAAATACCCGATACAATCATAATGAGGTATCGGGTATTTTGGGTATTTTTTTGTCATAGATAATATCCATGACTCGTTTTATTGTTGTTGATAAATGCGAGACTTGGGTGGTAAAAATGTTTCCTATGTATGAATCATTATTGTACCATTAACTACATTACCAGTTTGTATCCCTTACCGTGAACATTTATGATTTCAACGGAAGTTTCTTCCTTCAGGTGTTTTCTTAATTTAGTAATATATACATCCATACTACGAGCATTGAAATAATTATCATCTACCCAGATAGTTTTTAGTGCAAAATTACGTTCAAGTACCTTGTTGGCATTATTACATAATAACTTAAGTAATTCGGACTCTTTCGTAGTTAGTTTAACAATTTCGTCACCTTCTATAAGTTGTTGTTTTTGAGTGTCGAATTTGTATTTACCCAACTGGTATACATCCTGAATTGCATTGGTTCCCTTTGTTCTTCTGATAATGGCTTCTAACCTAAAAAGTAGTTCTTCCATGCTGAAAGGTTTGGTGATGTAATCGTCTGCACCAATTTTAAAACCTTGAAAAACATCTTCCTTCATAGATTTTGCTGTCAGGAAGATAATAGGAATATCGGCATTGATTAAACGAATGTCCTTGGCTAGGGTAAAGCCATCCTTTTTAGGCATCATCACGTCTAAAACACAAAGATCGTACGTGTTTGCCGTAAATGCTTTGTAAGCTTCTTCTCCATCCGGACAAAGATCCGTTTCATATCCTTTAGCTTCCAGGTATTCTCGCAATAACATACCTAGGTTCTCATCATCTTCCGCTAAAAGAAGTTTGTATTCTTTTTCCATTCTTTTGTGCTTTTAATCGGTAAAAAGATTTCAAATTTTGTTCCTACGTTTAATTCACTTTTTGCAACAATGTTACCTCCGTGGTCATCCACAATCTTCTTTACATACGCTAGTCCTAGTCCAAATCCCTTAACGTTATGAACGTTCCCTGTTGGTACGCGGTAGAATTTCTCGAAGATACGGTTGAGGTTTTCCTTAGAGATTCCCATTCCATTGTCTTTAACAGAAATGACCACTCCATTATCTTTATTCCACGTTTTTACCTGTAAAATAGGAGTCCCTTTTCTGTACTTAAAAGCGTTATCAAATAAATTATAAATCACATTGGTAAAATGAACTTCATCAACATAAACAGTGCTATTTCTAGCATCCAAACTTTCTATTATTTTACCTTTTTTATTTTCTACTTTGAGCTTAAAGTTAGTAGAAACATTGTGAATTAAGTGATTTATGTCTAATTTTTTTATTTTAAGGCCTGATTTTCCCTTGTCAAAGATAGCCATTTGAAGCACTTTTTCTACCTGAAAGCTCAATCTTTTACTTTCATCCTGTATCACTCCTGATATATGTTGGAGTGTTTTGGGTGTTTTGGCAACACTGGGATCTTTTAACATTTGAGAGGCCAACGATATGGTTGAGATAGGTGTTTTAAATTCATGGGTCATATTATTGATGAAGTCATTTTTTATTTCATCAAGTCGTTTTTGCTTAAAAATAATCATAATGGTGATGATAGAAGTGAAGATCATTACCAGTGTGAAAGCGGCAGAAGGGATAAAAGTTGCAATGGATTGTACTACAAAATTGGGCCTTTCTGTAAAAAACAGATTTAAATGATGGGCCTCAGGGTGTGGGTCATTGGGGAATAAGTATTTTTGATAAATGGTCTTTGATTCATCTGGCTTATATCCTGTGGTAGCCATGGCCATTTTACCTTTGCCATCGTAAATGGCAAATTCAAATTGCAAGGTAATACCTCTGTCCTCCAGTTCTTTCATTAATAATACGTCTACCTTTTCTCTGTCAACACGTTCTGTGATAGTCCTTTTAGGAAAGAAGGTGTTCAAGATCATCTCTGCTTTGTCTTCAACCTTTGATTTGAGTTCGTCTTGTATGCTCAATAAAGCACTGGTAAGTGGACCAAATTTACTGGAACGGGTTGAAATAGGTGAGCGATTATCCAGACTGAAAATTAACGAGTCTTGGTTAAAGGTTTGAAGTGTGGTGCTGATATTGTTGTTTTGTAACTGAAAGCGAAATGATATGTCCAATATTTCATCATCACTTAAAGCGCTTTCTTGTTCTTCACCATTAAAGTACTTAGGGTCTCTTTGTAATTCCTTGGGAAGGTTTTTGGATGCTTGTATTTTTTTTCGATATTCTTTTTTAAGCGAGGTGGCAAGTTCTGAGTTTTCTTCGCGTTCAAGCCTTTCTATTACTTTGCCCATAGCTTGCTTCACTAATTTATCAAACTCTTGCTCTTTTCTTTTGCTGTCGTTTTTCATCCAAAGAGTTTGGATATAGATGATACCACCCAGACTAGCTGCTATGATAAATGATAAAAGATATATGTATTTTTTATTCATTCTTGTCTTTAACTTTATGGTGTATGCCTTTATTTTTGACATTTAACTGCTAGGTTGTCAAATTTTTAAGGCTTACAAAATGTACTTTTCACCATACTTAATGAAGTCAACGGAAAAGTTTTTGCAATATAGTTATTTGCACTTTAATATGGCAAATATAATGTGAGTTAAGTTGTCGCTTTTATGAATTATTTTGAATTGTTTTTTCTAAGGGAAACATTTTGTAGGGCTTCCATGGCTGCATTTTGTTGTGATTCCTTTTTAGAGGTGCCTTCGCCTCGGCCAAATACGATTTGTTCAACTTCAACAGACGAAACAAATAGAGGTACGTGGTGCAGAGTACCGGGTATTTCATCGGTAATAAATTGTATGTCTTTTTTGTTTTTCTGTCCCCATTCAATAAGTAATGATTTATAGTTACTGTCTTTGTTGGTTATTTCGTTTAGATTCACAAAGGGAATCAGTATTTTTTTTAGGATGAACTTGCGGCATTTTTGATAGCCCCCATCCACAAATATGGCTCCAATTAAGGCTTCTAAAGCATCGCCGGGAATATTGGTTTTTTCAAGAGATATTTTGGATTGGGATATGATTAGTTTGTTTAAGCCTATTTTATTGGCTGTTTCATTTAAAAAAGCACGATTAACAATTTTGGAGCGAGTCTTTGTTAAAAAACCTTCGTTTACGTATGGATATTTACTGTATAATTCTTGCGCAACAATGGCACCCAATATGGCATCGCCTAAAAATTCCAGACGCTCGTTATTGACCATTTTGCCAAGCTTATTTTTCTTCATGGCAGATTTATGAATTAATGATAACTCATAAATATTCAGGTTTTTAGGATAAAAACCAACCATGGATTTTAATAACAAATAAAGCCTTCTCCTTTGAGGAGAAAGCTTTATCCTGTTCAATAATATTTTTATCACAATCGATTAAATTGCTTTAAATATAACAGATGCATTATGACCTCCAAAACCAAATGTGTTTGATAAGGCAACATTAACTTCGCGTTTTTGTGCCTTATTAAAAGTCATGTTTAATTTAGGGTCGATCTCAGGATCATCCTCAAAGTGGTTAATTGTAGGAGGAACAATATTGTGTTTGATCGCTAAAATACATGTAATAGACTCAACAGCTCCTGCTGCACCTAAAAGGTGTCCAGTCATTGATTTTGTTGAGCTGATATTTAAATCGTATGCATGTTGACCAAAAACTTCTTTGATGGCAATGGTTTCAGCAATGTCTCCACGAGGAGTAGCTGTACCATGAACATTGATATAATCAATATCTTCTGGTTTAGTACCGTTGTCTTTCAAGGCCATCAACATAACATTTTTGGCTCCGATACCATCGGGATGTGGAGCTGTCAAGTGGTATGCGTCGGCAGTCATTCCTGTACCTACTACCTCACAATAGATTTTAGCACCGCGTTTCACCGCATGCTCATATTCTTCCAATATCAATGATGCACCTCCTTCTCCCATTACAAAACCATCACGGTCTTTGTCAAAAGGACGAGAAGCTGTTTTGGGATCATCGTTACGGGTTGAACAAGCTTGCATTGAATTAAAACCTCCCATACCTGCTTCACTGATGGCTGCTTCTGAACCTCCAGTAACAAATGCTTTTGCTTTACCTAAACGTATAAGGTTATAGGCATCACTAATCGCATTAGTGGAGGAGGCGCAAGCCGAAACGGTATTGAAATTGGGGCCTCTAAATCCGTATTTCATTGAAATATGACCAGCAGCAATATCGCCAATCATCATTGGTATAAAAAATGGGCTGAAACGTGGAGTACCATTGCCTTCCACAAAACCCTTAACCTCTTTTGTAAATGTTTGAATTCCACCAATACCAGCACCCCAGACAACACCTACCTCATCGTGGTTGATGCTTTCGTGGTTGATGCCAGAGTCTTGAACAGCCTGCTCAGCTGCTATCATAGCAAACTGAGCAAACATGTCAAGTTTTCTTGCTTCTTTGCGATCAAAATATTCATTCGGATCGTAATTTTTTACTTCGCAAGCAAATTTTGTCTTGAAATTGGTGGCGTCAAATCGAGTAATGGGTGCGGCACCGCTTACTCCTTCAACCAGGTTCTTCCATAGTTCATCAATGGATTTACCCAAAGGAGTGATGGCTCCTAATCCCGTTACTACTACTCTTTTTAACTCCATAACTTCGTTTAAAATGTAAACTTCGTTTAATTTAGCTTACTTAGCATTTTCCTCTATATAAGAGACGGCATCGCCTACGGTGCCAATGTTTTCCGCTTGATCATCAGGAATTGCGATATTGAATTCCTTTTCAAACTCCATGATCAACTCAACAGTGTCAAGAGAGTCAGCTCCTAAATCATTTGTGAAGCTTGCTTCAGTTGTAACTTCAGTTTCGTCAACTCCTAGTTTGTCTACGATGATTGCTTTTACTCTTGATGCAATGTCAGACATAGCTTTTAATTTTAAGTTAATAATTAAAATTTATTGATTAAAATAACTTTGCAAAGGAAAAAAAATCGGCATAATCAGCCAAATATTATTTCAATAAAATCATTTCGGGACGTTTTTTTTCTAATTTTGAGCACTGTAAAATCGCTATTAATAAACCTATATATAACAGGAAATGAGTAAGGTTGCAATTTTTGCCTCGGGGTCTGGAAGTAATGCAGAAAACATTGTAAAATATTTAAAAGAGAGGTCTAAATCGGTCGATTTTCACTTTTTTACCAACAACAGTAATGCTTATGTCAATGAGCGAGCGCTTAAATTGGATGTTGGCATCACTTTATTTTCGCGTGAAGCGTTTTATCAATCGGATAAAATAATCCGACTTTTAAAACAAGAAGAGTTTGATCTTATCGTATTGGCAGGTTTTTTATGGTTGATCCCCGAAAATTTGGTGGAAGCTTTTAAGGGACGTATTATTAATATACATCCAGCCTTGTTGCCTAAGTATGGTGGAAAAGGAATGTATGGTAAAAAAATTCATGAGGCTATTGTTGCCAATCATGAAGATGAAACGGGAATCACCATTCATTTTGTGGATGCTAATTATGATGAAGGAAAGATTATCCAGCAGGTTTCATGTGAAGTATTGCCATCGGATACGGCTGATGATGTGGAGGCCAAAGTGCATGCCTTGGAGTATGAACACTATCCTAAGGTCATTGCACAATTATTGGACTTATTGGAATAGTTGAGAGATACTGCTTGGTACATTGTATGTATGTCTAATTTTTTTGGAGAGGTTTGTATTAGTCGGGATTTATTTCTATATTAAAAAGAAAATGTCTACGCTTTTAGATGCTGCTTATATAACCGATAAATTGGGTATCGACCTTCCATTGATTGCTGTTTATGATGCCCCTCATGATGCTTCTTTTGAGAGAGTGATTGTACCGGTGGCGCATCGAAGAACTTGTATTTTTGCCTATTTCAATGCTTGGATGCGAGGACAGACTTTAATGTTGACCTCTGCCAATTGTGGTTGTAAAGATTGTAGTTACTGGTTGTTGGGTAAGGAGAATAGGAGTAGAAAGGATCTTATTGAATTGCTGGTGGGAGAGGAAGGCGTGAAGTGTTCGGACGAAATAGCTGCCGCTTGGTTGAATGCGACACCTCATTATCGCCCCAAACACACATGTTTGTATATTGGATTTTTAAAGAACGCTATGATAGAGTATCTTAAAACGGTTACTTTCTTTGTAACCCCCGATCAGTTGAGTGCTTTAGTTGTGGCGGCAAATTATCATGTCGGCTCGCAACAGGTGAGCCCAGTGGAAATCCCTTTTGGATCGGGGTGTATGCAACTGCTAGCTCCAGCTTCTGCGCTTGAAAAACCCAAGGCGGTGCTTGGAGCCTCAGATTTGGCTATGCGCAAGTACTTACCTGATAATGTGATGGCTTTTACTGTTAATGGAAAGATGTTTGAAATCCTTTGCTCCATTGATGATAATAGCTTTTTAAATAAAGCCTATTTACGTGAGTTGATGGAGTTCAGAAAATTTTCAAAATCCTCTGAATAGCTGAGGTATAGGTCAAGTTGTCTTGAGGGCCTTTTGTACAGCTATTCTTCTTATGCCTGTTTTATCATTGTTTCACAGGAAGCGATAAGTTGTCAATGGATTCTTTTAAGGGTTTGTAGAACTCTTTGAATCTTCTCATATCCTCTTTCTTTACGGGTTCAACTGGTGGTGCTTTTACCTTTAATGGATCAATGGGTTTACCATTTTTGAAGACTCTGAAGTCAAGATGCGGACCCGTTGAAAGACCCGTTGATCCCACATAAGCGATTAGTTCTCCTTGTTTTACTTTTTTGCCTTTGACAATGCCTTTGGCAAACCCATTAAGATGCATATAAACGGTTGTATAAACACTGTTGTGTTTTATCTTAAGGTAGTTTCCTCCACCTTTAGCCTGATATCCCTTGGCGATGATTCTTCCATCTCCTATGGAAAATACATGGGTGCCTTTGGGCGCTGCATAATCTACACCGTGGTGTGGTCGTCTTATTTTTAGTACGGGATGATATCTGCTGTTGGAAAAACGACTGCTGATACGTGAAAATTTCAAAGGTGCTTTTAGAAAGGCTTTGCGGAGACTTTTACCATCTTCGTCGAAATAGTTGGATGTGAGGCTGTCTTCTTGAAAATTAAAAGCATAATAATCGTCGCCCCGGTGATGAAAAAGTGCCGCTTCAATGGAGTTTATACCAACAGAAGTTGAATCTACGTAATTCTCGGTGTACATTACTTTAAAATAGTCACCTCTTTCAATACCAAAAAAATCGACTGTCCATGCATAAATATCGGATAATTCCAGCGCCAATAATGGACTGGTATTATTTTCTGTCATGGCGTTCCACAATGAAGAGTTTATTTGTCCGGACGCTGTTTTTTGTATTCTTTTCACTTCTTTTTTCCCCTTGGAGAAGGTGATTGAATCGTTCAGTTGGTAAACGATATAGTTTATTTTATCTATCTCATATACAAAATAGGCGGCGGTATGTAAACTATCCTTATTAAGAAAAACATGGTATGGATTACCTACTTTTATTTTTTTTACATCGAAGGTGTCTTTGCTTTTGTGTGCCAATAAATCAATTTGTTTGTAGGGTATGTTGTATTTAAGCAGGATGGATGCCAGGAATTCGTTTCTCTTTACCCTATTACGTTCTACGATAAAAGAGTCTACGGGTAAACCAAACTTTAGGTTGATAGGCTCCTTCTCTTTAACGAGGGTAGTTGAATCAACGGATGTTTTTTTGCTTTCGCTCTTTTTGTCGGATGAGCAACTTACCACTGTGGAGATGATAATGAGTAACAATAGATATTGAAATGGTGTTTTTTTGAGAGTTATATGCATCATGCTTTTAAAAATTGTATTGTGTTTTGCAGTTTGATATCGCAAGTTATCACATCAAACGAATAAATCAAGAGAGAAATTGTCGATTTCTGGCAAAAAGTTTTAAAAAAGATGAATATGAACGATCTTTCCATTGTACAGTAATTTTATCATCCTTTAATTCTGTCAAAACCTTTACCAAAAACATTAGAGACATTTCCCATTGTTACAAAGGCCTCCGGATCGACATCCTTTATGATTTTTAGTAGGATAGAGGATGTGCGTTTTTTTGAGATGACCAATAATATTTTTCGGTGCTCCCGGGTATAGCCACCAATACTGTCAATCATCGTTACGCCTTTATTACCTACTGTGATTATTTGATCCATCATTGTTTCGTATTTGTCTGTGATGATAAATATTTGTACGGTTTGTTTGTTGCCGGATATTATCATGTCAATACAGTAGCTATAAATGGCCATTGATATTAAGCCGTACATAATTTTTTCAATGTCCTGAAAAACGATATAACTAGTGGAAATAATGACAATGTCGAAAGTGAGTAGGAGACGTCCTAAGCTGTAATTTTTATATTTATTTATGATCATGGCAATGATTTCGGTGCCACCCGTACTGCCTCCGTTGATAAATAAAATAGCGGTGCCCCCACCTCCTAATACAGCACCAATTAATGTAGCCATAAAAATATCGCTGACTACAGGTTCAGTAAAGTGCTTGGTGAGTATGGATAACATGGTTGAAAATAAGACGATGCAGTAAACCGTTTTTATACCGTAGGACAGACCTAATATTTTTACGGCGAGCAATATCAATAAGGCATTGATAATTAGTGAAGTGATGCCGATATCCCATCCCCATAGAAAATAGAAGGTGCTGGATAATCCGGTGATTCCGCCACCAACAATGTCTGAAGGAATAAGAAATCCTGCCCATCCAAGGCTTGAAACGCACACTGCAAAGGTGAGTATTACATATATCTTTAGCTCATTAAATACTTTTGTTGATTCCATAAACATAGAAATTTATCAGACATTAATTATTTTTCAAAAGCGACTACCTAATGATTGTTTTATGATTTATTTTGTGTTTACCCATTTGCTTAACATGTTTATTTGTACTTGCCATTGAATACTTGGAATAATCAACTATACCTTAAGTTGGTCGAATCCTCTACCGTAAACACCCGAAACGGTTCCCATGGTTACAAAGGCATCAGGATCAATGTCTTTGATGATGCGAAAAAGGATGGTAGAGGTTCGTTTCTTGGAGATTACCATTAATACCTTTTTTTCATCTCCAGTGTAGGCACCTATGCCATCAAGTATGGTACAACCTTTTTCCGTTTTAGCAATTATACTATCAGCTATTCTTTTATATTTTTCGCTAATAATGAATAACTGAACGGTTTGTTTATTGCCTGTAATAACCAGATCTACTGCATAGCCAAAAATGGCCATGGTGATAAAGCCATACATGACAATTTCTATGTTTTGAAAAACAAAGTATCCAGTAAATATGATAAATACATCGCAAAGTAATAATAACCTTCCTAAACTTATGTTTTTATATTTATTGATGATCATGGCAATAATATCTGTACCTCCGGTACTACCTCCATTGATAAAGATTAAGCCTCCTCCTGTTCCTGCTAGAGAAGAGCCAATAAGCGTAGACATAAAAGTATCTTCAGTAAGCGGTGTTTTAAAATAGCGCGTTAAAACGGAAAGCAAGATGCCAAATAGTATGATGCAATAAATACTTTTGATACCAAATGAAAAACCTAGCATTTTGATGGCTAAGATAATGAGTATTGCGTTGATGGAGATAGAAACCAATCCCACATCCCATCCCCATAAAAAATGAAAAGTACTGGCTAAACCAGTTATTCCTCCTCCTACAATTCCGGCGGGAATGATAAAGGCGGACCACCCTATAGATGCAATGCAGAGGGAAAGAGTCAACATTAAGTATGACTTAACTTCCCGATAAATTTTTTGCTTTTCCATTGCTGATGCTTAAAATATAAACCGTTTTTTTGTTTGTAAAAAATGATCATTGAAATTTCGGCAAAGTAAACGAAAGCTAGCTATATGAAAATGATACTAATGTCATGTTTTGTGTCTTATTTTATATGATTTTTCTCATGGGTCTTATGCGTTGGAAAAGTTAAAGGTATTTAGTCTCTTTGTTTAACCTGGATTTGTACATAAAGGGATCATTGATTTTGGCGAGTTTTATATGGCTTTTAAAAATTTAATTATATGGAGTGAGCTAGCAAGCGACTTGATTGGTAGTAGTTTTAATTTATAATAGATTTTCTAATGTATTTTGCGGGTTTAATAGCAGGTTAATTGATAAAAAAAGGCCGACATTGTTTGCCGGCCTTCTCTGAATATTTAGTGTTTATTTTTATCCGATCACTACATTGATGATTTTATTGGGAACAATGATGATTTTTCTTATTGTTTTTCCTTCCAGCCATTTTTGTGCACTTTCGTGACTTTTAACAGCTTCTTCAATCTCTTTGTTGGAGGCATCCACTGGCATATTCATCTTAAATCGCATTTTTCCGTTAAATGAAACGGGGTAATTAAAAGAGGATTCTGCTAGGTGAGATGCATTGAATAAAGGCCATGGAGCATCACATACAGATGTTGTATGGCCTAATTTTTCCCATAGTTCTTCACATAGGTGAGGCGCAAATGGCGCAAGTAATATGGTCAGAGGTTCAAGAATTTGGCGTTTATTACATTGGAGTGCCCCAAGTTCATTCACGCATATCATAAATGCACTTACACAGGTGTTAAAGGAGAACTTCTCAATATCGTCACTGATTTTTTTAATGGTCTTGTGAAGCACCTTTAGTTCCTCCTTAGTGGCTTCTTCATTGGATACTTCTAGCTTGTTATCCTTGTTAAAAAATAAGCGCCAGGTTTTTCGTAAGAATTTGTGGACTCCATCAATACCGTTGGTATCCCATGGTTTACTTTGTTCCAGTGGTCCTAGGAACATTTCGTATAAGCGCAATGTGTCAGCCCCATAGTCTTCAATGATGTCGTCTGGATTAACAACATTGAACATTGATTTAGACATTTTTTCTACGGCCCAGCCACAAATATATTTTCCATCCTCTAAAATAAATTCAGCATCTTTGTATTCAGGGTTCCATCCCTTAAATTTCTCAATGTCTAAGATGTCATTGCTCACTATGTTCACATCCACATGAATAGCTGTTGTTTTGTATTCGTTTTTTAGGTGGAGAGATACGAACTTATTGGTGCCATTGATTCGGTAAACGAAGTTAGAGCGCCCCTGTATCATTCCTTGGTTAATCAATTTTTTGTAGGGTTCGTCTTTTACAACATAGCCCATGTCGAATAAAAACTTATTCCAAAAACGTGAATAAATCAGGTGTCCGGTGGCATGTTCTGTACCTCCGATATATAAATCAACATCTTGCCAATATTCGTTAGCCTCTTTACCGACCAAAGCCTGCTTGTTTTTTGGATCCATGTAACGTAAGTAATAAGCAGATGATCCTGCAAAGCCGGGCATGGTATTTAGCTCCAAGGGGTAGGCATCTTTATATACCCAGTTTTTGGCACGCCCCAATGGCGGCTCTCCTTTTTCTGTGGGCAAGAATTTGTCTATTTCGGGAAGCTTCAATGGTAGATCAGCCTCGTCAACCGTTTGTGGCATATCATCTTTGTAATAGACAGGGAATGGCTCTCCCCAATAACGTTGACGACTAAAAATAGCATCGCGTAAGCGGTAATTTATTTTAACGTCGCCCACATTCATTTTACGAATGTAGTCTTTTGTTTTTGCAATGGCTTCGGGCACCTTTAAGCCATTCAAGAATCCTGAATTTATCATGATGCCGGCCTTGGAGTCTTTAGAGTCATCCCATGTAGCTGGGTCGGAGGCTTCTTCTCCTTCAGGGATTACCACTTGTATAATGGGTAAATTAAAGTGTTTGGCAAAAGCAAAGTCACGAGAGTCGTGGGCAGGAACGGCCATGATGGCACCTGTACCATAACCGGCCAGTACGTAATCGCCAATCCAAATGGGAATTTCTTCGCCCGATAAAGGGTTGATGGCATAAGAGCCAGAGAATACTCCGGTTACCTTTTTTACCTCGGCAAGACGTTCGCGCTCTGTTCTTTTTTTTGTTTCTGCAATGTAATGATCAACTGCGTCTCTCTGGTCCTTTGTGGTCAATTGATCTACCAATTCACTTTCGGGAGCTAAAACCATAAATGTAACCCCAAAGACGGTATCGGCACGGGTAGTAAAGATATCCATCTCTATTGAGGAATCCTTAACCTTGAATTTCATCTCTGCACCTTCGCTTTTGCCAATCCAGTTACGTTGAATCTCCTTTAATGAATCTGTCCAGTCTACTTTGTTCAAACCATCCAATAGTCTTTCTGAATAGGCAGATACGCGCAATAGCCATTGGCGCATTACTTTTTGTTCTACCGGGTGTCCGCCTCGTACAGATATTCCTTCTTTCACTTCGTCGTTGGCTAAAACGGTTCCCAAGGCAGGACACCAATTGACCATGGTGTCGGCCAGGTAAGCCAAACGATAATTCATTAATATCTGTTGTTGTTCTTTGTCAGATTTAGCTGTCCACTCATCAGCGGTAAACTCAAGGTTCTCTGTTTGGGCTACGTGCAAGCCTGATGTTCCATTTGTGTTAAAAGCTTTTATTAACTCCGAAATAGGAAGTGCTTTTTGGCTTTTGTTACAATAATAGCTGTTAAACATTTTGATAAATGCCCATTGAGTCCAGTGGTAATATTCAGGATCACAGGTTTTTATTTCTCGATCCCAATCATAACAAAATCCAATTTTGTCTAACTGTTCTCTATATCTGTTCAGGTTTTTTTCGGTTGTAATTGCCGGATGTTGACCTGTTTGGATGGCGTATTGTTCTGCAGGCAGCCCATAGGCATCGTATCCCATAGGATGTAATACGTTAAAGCCATTTAGCCTTTTAAAACGGCTGTATATGTCAGAAGCAATATAGCCGAGTGGGTGACCAACGTGTAAACCTGCTCCCGAAGGATAGGGAAACATATCCAAAACATAGTATTTCGGACGGTTTTTATCAATCTCCACTTTGTAAGTCTTGTCACTTATCCATTGTTTCTGCCATTTTGTTTCAATGGCTTTAAAATTGTAATCCATGTTGTTACGAGTGTTTTGTTCTTTTTAAGCACCTAAAAATAATACGCTTTAGGCGTGAATGTGCGAAATTATAA
This sequence comes from Saccharicrinis fermentans DSM 9555 = JCM 21142, assembly GCF_000517085.1. Classification (NCBI taxonomy): domain Bacteria; kingdom Pseudomonadati; phylum Bacteroidota; class Bacteroidia; order Marinilabiliales; family Marinilabiliaceae; genus Saccharicrinis; species Saccharicrinis fermentans. The sequence goes on from NZ_KI912107.1 coordinate 565,023, forward strand.
AATCTTTTTATAAATTTGCCCCACTTTTAATAGGAGCTAGCTATATTATAAAATATTTAGCTTTTATTTTTATTAGGCCCCTTAGTTCAATGGATAGAATACTGGATTCCGGTTCCAGCGATATGAGTTCGAATCTCGTAGGGGTCACTAAAAAAAACCTTCTGACTCACAGAAGGTTTTTTTTTGGTGTACCAGCATTGTGAAAGTATGCCTTTTGTTAGAATTTGTATTTCTTTGGATCAATGGTTTAATCAAATCAAAATTGCCAATGTTTCATTACTTTAGGTTTTATACATGATTGTTCTTTACACTTGTGAATCAGTTGATGGATTATCAGAAAGATGGTTGTGATGGATGCTAATATGTGCAAAATAGCGCTATCTTTGTTTGGTAAAAATTATTAACGAGAAACCTAAAACGGGATGTTTATTATTTTACAAATAAAACCAGAAATATCACTGGCCATAGGATTGCTTGTTACTTTCGTGTTTTTTTGGTTCATATGGCCTAATAGTGGAGGTCTTGCTTTAATTACAAAATTCCTTAGAAATAATAAAAGAGTCCTGCTGGAAGATGCATTGAAGTTTATTTTTGATTGTGAGTACAATAAAATGATTTGCAATATCAATAGCCTTTCTGGAAACTTAAATATCACACTAGAGAAATCAAGTAGTATTCTGAATCAGTTGACGGAGTTAGAATTGGTTACCATCAATCATCAGTCTGTTTCATTAACCGATGAAGGGCGTTCCTATGCATTACGTATTGTGCGGATACACCGGATATGGGAACGCTATCTAGCAGATCAAACGAGTATAGAGCCGGCGGACTGGCACAATGAAGCCGATCGTATAGAGCATTTGGTTACAGAGGAAGAAACAGAGTTATTAGCTGCTCAAATGGGTAATCCTGTATTTGATCCGCATGGTGACCCTATTCCAACTACCGAAGGGATTCTACCCAAAGCGAAAGGTGTTCTTTTGAGTGCTTTGCAAGAAGGAGAGATGGGGCGCATTATCCATTTGGAAGATGAACCTAAAAGTATTTACGAGCAGTTGGTTGTACTTGGCTTATATCCTGGTATGCAGATTTATGTGATTGATGTCACGGAAAAGAAAATTACTTTTGTTGCCAATGGTGAAGAGTGTATGTTGACACCTTTATTTGCGGGATATATTACCATCGAAAAAACTTCTGATGAATCAGTACGCGCTCACAAATATGAATTACTGTCGTCGCTTCGTATAGGAGAAGAAGCTGAAGTATTAGGTATCTCTCAAAATTGTCGTGGTCTGCAACGAAGGCGGCTGATGGATCTAGGTATGGTTCCCGGAAGTCAGATATCTGCAGTGATGAAAAGTGCTTCAGGTGATCCTATGGGTTATCGGGTTATGGGAACAACCATAGGTATCCGAAAACAGCATGCCGATTATGTATTTGTTAAACGAAATGAATAAAAAACATGCATACTAAAGATAATTGCGCAACTTGTCCTGCACATAATAAGGCTAACCTTGTAAAATTAGGCATTAACCTTGAGAATGTGGATTTTGTCATCACCATGGCGGGAAATCCCAATACAGGTAAGAGTACTGTCTTTAATAATCTAACCGGATTACGCCAGCATACGGGTAATTGGCCCGGTAAAACAGTTTCTAGAGCGGAGGGTGGTTTTATTTTTAATGATAAGCGTTATAAGGTCGTAGATTTACCTGGAACTTATTCCTTATTGTCTACCAGCACCGATGAAGAAGTTGCCCGCGATTTTATCTTGTTTGGTCAGCCTGATGTGACTGTTATTGTGGTGGATGCAACACGTCTGGAGCGTAATTTAAATTTGGTGTTACAAATACTGGAACTGACCGATAGGGCGGTAATGTGCGTTAATCTAATGGATGAAGCTAAACGAAATAATTTGGAAATTGATATTCGTACTCTTTCAAAAGAATTAGGGATTCCTGTTATACCAGCTTCTGCTCGAAGAAAAGAAGGAATGAATGAATTACTGCAGGCAATTGAAGAAGTTGCGACAGGTAAGTATCTGTGTAGGCCGCCTAAGATCAAAAGTCGTTCTAAAAAGCTAAAACATGCCATTGAAACTCTTTCTGTAAAAATCAAAGAAAGCTATCCACGACTGCAAAATGTAAAGTGGGTAGCCATGCGTTTGCTTGAGGGAGATAACAGTATAATAGAAGCTGTTCGTTCTGGCGAAATAGGAAACTTACATGAAAAGCAGCTAAAGCGTGAATGATCTAAATTGACAAACACACACAGATGATTGATCAAATATATGGGCGTAGATTTAAGTATTGAAAATGAATCAGGATCGTATGCAAAATAACACAATAAAATCAAAAGGTGAAGAGATTATAGCATTGGCAAATACTGTCAGATGGGATTTAGGGATTGATTTCCATGATTCCATTATAGAATCCATATACGAAGATGCTTCACTCATTGCAAAAAAAACAGTTCAACAAACAGGAGAAAAGGAAGCTTATAGTTTTGATTTAAAAATTGATAAGATTGTGACCAGTAAATGGTTGGGTTTTCCGTTGATGTTTCTAATGTTGACAGTTGTATTTTGGCTTACTGTGGCAGGTGCAAATTATCCATCCGGTTTATTGGCTTCATTGTTAATTGATACCATGCACCCAATACTTAAAGGGTTTGCCGCTTCCGTGAATATGCCCTGGTGGCTCGATGGTGTGCTTATTGACGGTGCTTATCTTTCTATGGCATGGGTTATAGCGGTTATGTTGCCTCCAATGGCTATTTTCTTTCCTATTTTTACTTTGCTCGAAGATCTGGGGTATCTGCCACGTGTGGCTTTTAATATGGATAGTCTTTTTCGTAAAGCTGGCGCCCATGGTAAACAAGCTCTTACTATGAGCATGGGCTTTGGGTGTAATGCGGCAGGTGTTGTCGCCGCTCGGGTGATCGACAGTCCTAGAGAACGGCTAATCGCCATTATTACCAATAATTTCTCTTTGTGCAACGGTCGTTGGCCAACCCAAATTCTTATTGCTTCTATTTTTATGGGAAGCTTAGTGCCTGCAGGGATGGCCGGTATTGTTTCAGCGGGAGCTGTTGTTGCAATAGCTTTGTTGGGTATCTTTTTTAGTTTGGTTGTATCTTGGGTTTTAAGTAAGTCGGTTTTAAAGGGGGAAGCCTCCTCTTTTAGCTTGGAGTTGCCACCTTATCGTCCTCCACGTGTTCTGCAAACTTTATATACCTCACTTATTGATCGTACTATTATTGTTCTCTGGCGTGCAGTCGTTTTTGCAGTTCCAGCTGGTGTGTTTATTTGGTTAGTTGCTAATATTCATATGGGTGATTTAAGTATTGCTGAACATTTTATTCAATGGTCTAATCCATTTGCCATAATATTTGGTTTAAATGGGGTCATACTTTTGGCCTATATTATTGCGATTCCTGCTAATGAAATTGTGATACCTACTATTTTGATGCTTACTGTATTAAGTGCCAAACTTACCGGGGTAGGTGCAGGTTCTGGAGTTATGTTTGAGTTGGATTCGCTGTCTGATACTGCCAATGTTTTGCATGCGGGTGGTTGGACCTTATTGACGGCCGTAAATTTAATGTTGTTTAGTTTGTTGCATAACCCTTGTTCTACGACTATTATGACTATCTATAAAGAAACAAAAAGTGCGAAATGGACATTGGTTTCAACCTTTTTGCCTATCGTTTTGGGGTTTATTGTTACTTTTTTTACCACGCAAATCTGGCTTTTGTTCCATTAATTGGTTTATTGGTGTTTTAAAATAATTGTGACTCATTTTGGCCTGATTAATTTATAAACTTAAAATTCATTAAAATCTGCCTATTTTTTGAGTAGCAATTTCTCATTTTTGGTGTGTTTTACTTTATAATGGAATAGTTGAGACGGTAAAAGTGTTTCCCAAATGGGAATAATTGTATTTTTTTGCTGTGTTTGGGTATTATTCTTCCATACGACAAATTGTCGTTCTGTATAACATGTATGTAAGTGGTTGTTTTGTAGTTATATACTAAATACGAAGTATCGAAAGCATTTCAAAAGGACTTCCCAAGTTCCAGCTTGGTACATAAAACTATGATAACGTTTAACGGCTATTGTGCTGGTCAACCCTGCGGTTCATTGACTGATAATTTCGTACATAAATGGAAGATATCCTTTAGGTGAGAGATCTTGAATATGAATTTTTATAGTTGAGAACTTCTATGCTCTACTTGACTTTGTTTTTATTTTCCCATCACATAACCTTTAAGAATACTTCGAATAAATTTTTGAAAATGTTTTATCGTATCAATAAAGATGTCGAAAAGCAAACAAATAAAGACCTATGAGTTTTAACATTTTAATACAGTACTTTGTGAAAATTGACTGATAGTGGAAATTTTTCTTTGAGTGGAATATTTTTAGCAATTTTTGTTATGTGCTGTAAATTAACTGTTATTTACGTTTCTTGAATTGCCTATCCAAAAAGAACTGTATGACAAATCATTCAGTTTACTATGAATTATTATTCTTTAAGGTATGAAATGTACTGATTTGTAGTGATTTGTAATTATGAAGGATGTCTTTTAACAATTGCATTTTGAAAGAGAATAAGATGTACAACTTGTGTATACTTTTGTTAAAAGATGTTTTATTCTATTAACTACAAATCAAAATCGTCTATGCAAAAAATTGGAATAATTATTTTTTTGTGCCTGTTAACAACAATGGGTTGGGCACAAAAAAAACTGGTCACAGGACGGGTTTATGATGACGAAGGACCAGTGCCTGGTGCTTCTGTTATTGTAAAGGGGTCTGAAAACACACAGTTGGTAGGTACTATAACCGATTTCGATGGTAACTTCTCCATTCGTGTGGATATTAATGATGTTTTGGTAGTATCCTTTATCGGTTATATTACCCAGGAAGTAACTGTCGGAGAAGTTATGTCTCTGAATATTGAATTGAAAAGTGAAACTACACAACTGGAAGATGTGGTTGTAGTAGGTTATGGAGCCCAAAAGAAAGCCTCTATGGTAGGTGCTATTTCGCAGGCCAAAGGAGAAGAGCTTTTAAAGGCCGGTAGTGTTAATACTGTAACAGAAGCTTTGCAAGGTATGCTGCCCGGTGTAACTTCTGTTTCCAGTGGTACTGGTAAACCAGGTGCTGATGCAGGCAATATTATTATACGTGGTGTAGCTACCTGGACAGGAAGTGATGTTTATTCAGGTAATGCTCCTTTGGTATTAGTGGATGGAGTGGAGCGTGATATGAACGATTTAGATCCAAATGAAATAGAAAGTGTTTCTGTACTTAAGGATGCATCAGCAACAGCCGTATTTGGTGTACTTGGTGCCAACGGTGTAATTCTTATTACCACTAAGCGAGGTACTATTTCTAAACCTAAGGTTGGTTTTTCGGCCAATTTCGGATTGAAACAGCCTACAGCATCGCCTGAATATGCCGATTATATTACTTCAATGGAGATGTGGAATGAGGCGGTTGCCAATGACCAATTGTGGGATGAACTCATTCCTGAATATAAGATAAATGCTTGGAAGAATGCCTATGCTACCGGTAATTATGGTCCTGATAATGATTATTTTCCAGAAGTGGATTGGTGGGATGAGATTATGAAAAAGGTAGGTTACCAACAGCAGTATAATGTAAACGTACGAGGAGGTACTAATTTTATGAAATATTTTGCTTCATTGGGATATCTTCATGATGGTGATGTATACAATGGTCAGGAGAATGCTGATTTTGATCCTTCATTTAATTATAAGCGTTATAACTGGCGTTTAAATCTTGACTTGAATTTAACGAAGACAACTGTTTTTTCTGCTAATATGGCCGGTAAGTTAGGTTATCGTCATCAGCCGGGATATCGTATCGATGGTACTACTGAAGATGGATATGGACAGGAACAGTTTTTTAATGCACTTTATACGGCAAGTCGTAATCAGTATCCTGCTGTATGGTCAAATGGTACCTATGCGGCTAACCAAGGTGGGGGTGGTAATCCTCTTGTAGCACTTAATACAGGTGGAGAACGTGAGTATAAGTACTTTCAGGGTTTTTTAGATTTTAAATTAAATCAGAAGTTGGACTTTATCACAAAAGGTTTAAGTGCAAAAGCTTCGTTCTCATATACAAGTAATTCTAATTGGGAGTCTTACATCACAGCAGGAGGGTGGGCGTTTTCCTCTAATGCAATTTTATATAGCCGTTCTTACGACTATGCGCATCCTAATGAGGATGGTACCTTACCATTGATTTTAGAGTCACGTTGGCCTGATGCGGAGGCGACGCTAGGACCTGTAGCTGCTACGTATGATAAGTTTAAAAGCTATAACAAGAAAACTTATTACGAGTTAGCGTTCAATTACGCACGAACTTTTGGAGATCACAAAGTTACTGGTTTGGCTCTGTTTAGTCGTCGTGAACGTAAACCGGGTTCTTATGAAGTTCAGTTTCGTCAAGAAGACTGGGTAGGTCGTGTGACTTATGGATATAAAGATCGCTACTTGTTAGAAGCCAATGGCTCTTATAATGGATCAGAAGCTTTTGCTCCAGGACTTCGTTTTGGTTTATTTTATTCCGGATCTTTGGGGTGGCGTATATCAGAAGAGCCTTTGGTGAAAGAAATGGCAGGTAACTGGTTAGATAACTTAAAAGTACGTTATTCCTATGGTACTTCTGGTTTGGATGGTAGTCAGCGTTTTTTGTATCTACAAGATTATAGTACAGCTAGTTCCAATAACTTTTGGCGAGGTGGTGTCTTTTTTGGCGATACTCAAACGAGCGTGCAATCTCCCCTTTACCGCGAGGGTGATGCCGCCAATGATTTAGCTACCTGGGAAACCTCTATTAAGCAAAATTTAGGAGTTGAGTTTGGTGTATTTAATAAGTTGAATGGAACTTTGGATGTGTATAACGAAAAACGTGAAGATATTTTAATGGACGTTTGGGCACCATTGTGGTATTTGCCTACAGGTAGTGTAGCTACAGGTAATATGGGAGAAACCAAGAATCAAGGTCTTGAGGTTGAATTAAAATGGAATGATAAGCTAAGCGAAAACTTACGTTATTGGGTGAGTGGAAATGCTTCTTTTACCGAAAACCGAATTGTATATCGAAATGATGGGGTTAATACAGCCGATCATTTGCGACAAGCAGGTAAGCCCATTAACTGGACATCTACTTATATTAATAATGGTTATTATAGCAGTTTAGATGATATCTATAATTATGCAACAGCAAATAGTGAAGCAGAACAATCTAAGTTAGTAGCGGGAGATCAACTTTATGTTGATTATAATGGAGATGGTGTAATCACAGCTGATGATAAAGTGGTGAATGAAGACTTGAAATACCCTTTGAATACCTATACACTATCAGGAGGTTTGTCATATAAAGGCTGGGCTTTGAGTCTGCGATTTTATGGTGTATCTAAGGTTAACAAGCTAGTTCCTGACTATATTTTGTATGACAATTTGAGCGGTGATGCAGGTATATATTCTGCCGGGCCAAATGTTACAGGACGTTGGACTGTCGACAACCAAACGAATGCAGTTAAACCTGCATTACATACTTCGCAATATAATGGTTACAGTCAAAAGGAAAGTACCTATTCATACCGTGATGCTTCTTATTGGCGTTTGAAGAATGTTGAAGTGAGTTATAGCTTTAGTAAAAAAGCTTTGGAAAAATATAAAATGAGCAAACTGCAGTTATACATAAATGGGAATAACCTGATGACATTTACTGACTTGGATAAACGTTTAGATCCGGAGGCAACTACACTAAGTGTTTTTCCTATGGTTAAGCGTTATAACATCGGTCTTAGAGCCTCGTTTTAAGCGATGTTTTTTGGTTAACTTTTAATATTTATAAGATGAAACGAATATATAAAATATTGATTGTCCTTTTATTTGCTTCACTTACTGCTTGTGAAGATTATCTGGACATGGTACCATCTCAGGAGTTTAGTGAAGAGGATGTGTACGAAACATATTATACGACGCAGAGTTATTTAGATAACTGTTATCGAGCATTATATGATTTCTCAGGGCCTAATGCTGGTGGTATGGGTATATATCAAATTGAGACGATTACTGATAATGCCTGTACGCAAAGTCCTAACTCTGCTTTTAATTTGGGTGACTGGTATAATAAGAGTGGTATGCAAGAGGTCGGTTGGAATCTTACGAAACAAAACAATGATAATGCTACAGGTAGTGGTTTGCCTATTTATAACAGTTCTTTTTGTTTGCGTATTGCTAACAATCTGATTGAAAATATTGAGACCATACCTGAAATAGGTGCCAGTCAGGAACAAAAGGACTGGCTCATGGGGCAGGCATATTTCTTCCGGGCCTGGTATTACTTTGAATGGATACGTCGCTTAGGTGGTATGCCGCCAGTAAATAAAGTATATACAGGTAGTGAGGATCTTGACTTACCTCGTCAATCCTATAAAGAATGTTCAGAGGATATCATTGAAGACCTGGATATGGCGATTGGTTTATTGCCTCACGAATGGCCTGATGCGGATCAGGGACGTTTGGAAAAATGTTCAGCCTATGCTCTTAAAGGTTTAGTTGCGTTATACGCTGCTAGCCCATTAATGCAGAATAGTGTTGATGAATTAGTCGAGAGAGATGATTATGATATTGATTGGGCTACGCGCGCCGCTCAGTATTCTGCAGCTACTTTGGATTATCTGCAAGCAAATCGTCCTTCCAAAATGATGTTCGATCCAACTGGTTTGACAGAAAAAGAAAGAGATAGTTTATATACTGAGATTTTTTATCATACCAACTATATTGGTAAAGAGTCGTTATTTTGTCGTAGTAGTAACGGAGTATCGGCAGGGACTAATGCCGGAGGACGCGAGGGGGATCTTTCTATGTTATTTCAAAGTCTTCGTGTTTCTGGTCGTTCGGGATCCTGGGGTTTTTCATGTAGTATGCCTACGCAAAACTTTGTGGATGCATTTGAATTTGCCGACGGTACGCCTTTTGACTGGAATAACCCGGAACACGTCGCTAATCCGTATAAGAATCGTGATCCACGTTTTTATAATTTCATTATCTATGCTGGCCGACAGTATGGGAAAGTAGGACATCCAGGGACACATGACTTACCTACTTTTAATTCAAAAGTACCCAAACATGGTACGTACTATTTCGAACCTTGGAAAGCCAGCGACGATTTAGGTGGTGGATGGGGAATGGATAATGCTTATTCTGCTTATAATAAGAGTATTCCAGCCGGGTATATGTTTAAGAAATTCTGGTGGCCTGAAGCTTATGGACAGAACGGATCTAACCCTGATGGATTTGGTACTTATAAGTATAATGCAGAATTTATTCGTACTACTGGTGTTTGGTTAGATTTGGCTGAAGCCTTAAACGAAGTGGCAGGTCCTACGGGGGCTGTTTCCGGAGCTGCAGGCTATACTGCCTTGGACTGTATTAATAAAGTGAGAGCTAAAGCTGGTATGCCTGTTATATTAACTCCCGGTTCTAAGGAAGAGTTCCGTGAAAGAATACGTAACGAACGCCGAATTGAATTAAGTTACGAATATCACCGTTGGTTTGATATTCGCCGCTGGATGTTGTTCGATGATTTATTTGATGAGACATATCCTATTAAAGGGATGGCTTCCACGCTTATAGCTACTGATGGAACAGAAAATCAGGAAAACTGGACCTATGAATATGAGATTAAAGATATTCAGCAATCTTTACGTGGTTATACATTGAGAAACTACTGGTATCCTATTCCTCAATCACATATGGATCGTTTATATAATATTGAACAAAACCCGGGATGGTAAATTATCATTTTTAGAATGATTGCTTTACTAAGAACGCAATATAAAATAATATGAAAACAAAAAGATTTTTAAAATATTTGAATGTGGTTTTGTTCGCTCTGGTTCTTGTATTTCCGTTTGGAGATACTATAGCCCAGAAAAATAAAACCAAACGTGTAGAGGTCAGTTCCAAACTGGAAGATGCCTCAGGAAATGCTATTAGTGGTGCTACCATTTATGCCAATGAAGGTGCTACGGTAGTTAAGTCTGATGCTGATGGTAAATTTACGACTTATGTCAAGCGAGGTACTGTTATTCTTATAGAAGCAGAAGGTTACACACCAAAGAGCTGGGATTTGTCAAATGAGCCAGTAATGTCGAAGATTGTTTTGCAAGAAGTTGCATTAAAAATGGGTGCCAAAGATATGGTTAACCTACCTTTGGGTCATCAGGTTTCGCAACGCATGCTGGTAGGTGCTGTATCCCGGATTGAAGGTCGTGATCTGGAACGATATGCCGATCCTTTATTGAGGAATTCACTTCAAGGGATGGCAGCAGGTCTTAATGTTATTGCTACCTCTGGTGGTATGGCTAATAATCCTGCTTCATTATATGTACGCGGATTGTCAAGAAATAGCTCAAATACTCCTCTTTTTATTGTAGATGGAATTGAGCGCAGTTTTGATGATATTAACCCTGAAGAGGTTGAGAATGTTGAAATTTTGAAGGATGCAACATCTAAGATTCTTTATGGTTCACGTGCTGCTAATGGAGTCGTATTGTTAACTACGCGACGTGGAGAAGCGCATAAACGTGTTATTGATGCAAAGGTGGATTTTGGAGTTGGTTTAACCACTCGTATGCCAGCGTTTATTAATTCAGCTGAGTATGCCACATTATATAACGAGGCGCGTGTAAACGATGGTTTAACACCTTTGTATTCAAGTGAGGATATTGCTAATTACCAAAATAGTACTGGTGAAAATGATCTGTTGTATCCTAATGCAGATTACTACGATTATTTTTTGCGTGATTATACAACTTTCAGTAAAGCGACTTTAAATGTATCGGGAGGTAATAAGAATGCACAGTATGCTTTTATGGCCGGATATATGGGATATGGAGGTTTGCAGAAAATAGGGCCGGATCCTCGACAAGATCGTTTTAATATACGTATTAATTTAGATATGGATATCACAAGAGATATCTCTGCTTTTATTAATATGTCGGCTATTATGGATTCGTGGAAATATAGTGGTTTAGATCATTCTTCAACGTTTAGTGCGTTGAGTTCTCATCGTCCCAATGAATATCCTTTTATCATTGGGGAGGAGTATATTGAGGCCACCGATGATGGTGTTCCTGCTTTAGGGGCAAGTTATCAACATGCGGATAACTTGTTGGCTAGTCTGAATTATCAGGGCGATGGTAATAACCAATTTATTAACCAACAGATGACCACCGGTTTTGATTTTGATCTTCATAAAGTTACTGAAGGACTTTATGCGAATGTGTCATTAGCCTTTGATAACTATTTTTATGGGAGTCAGGTATTGGCTCCTAAAGCAGCAACTTATGTGCCTGTTATTGATGAAAGTATACTTGATGAAAATGGATCTCCTGCGGTAGGTTTTGAGTTAGCGAGAGCAGCAGTAACAGATACTAAGTATGATCTAAATAACAAGAGTACCTTGAGAACGACTGCCTTCAATGGTAAATTGGGCTATAAAAAAGATCTGGGAGTAGGTGTGCTTAACGCTTCATTAGGATATTTTCACTATATGAAAGAGGTAGCAGGTTCATCTATAGATATCGAAAATGACAACTTGTTTTTAAGAGCCAATTACAGTATAAAGAATAAATATGTGATTGAGGGATCTCTTTCTTATATGGGAAGTAACCGTTTTATAGAGGATAATCGACATTTCTTGTCTCCAGCTATTGGTGCTGCCTGGATTTTATCTGAAGAATCATTTTTGGATATTGATGCGATTGATTACTTAAAGGCAAAAGCTAGTTTTGGTATATTAGGTTACGATCGGGCTACCTCGTCATATTTATATGAGAACTTATGGTTGACTAGTGGTTCACAGTCTTTTGGAGAGCAGAATAAAGGCGATAATCCCAGTAAAGTATCTTTGGTATCATGGGGAAATCCTGATTTAGAATGGGAAAAATCCCGTGAAATTAACATTGGTTTAGAAGGTATGGCTTTTGATCGTCGCTTAGCTTTTGAAGTGAACTACTTTAATGAGTATCGCTACGATATGGTTGATCAAGTTGATGAGCAGTATGCTGCGATGGTTGGACCATTCAAATATTATACAAACTATCAAGAGGTTGTTAATAATGGTTTTGAGCTGGATATCGATTATATGAATACTATCGGTGAGCTATCTTACCGTGTGGGTGCTAACTATACTTATTCTAAAAACAATTTTAAGGTGAAGGATGAGGTTAATTATTCTGATGATCGCGCTACAGAAGGACGTCCAACTAGTGTTATTATGGGGTATGAGTCCCTTGGTTTATTTGGCAAAGATGTCGCTCTTGAGGGGGCTCCTAAGCAGATGTTTGGTTCTTATGGAGTCGGAGACATTGCTTATAAAGATCAGAATGGAGATAATATAATCGATGATTTGGATAAGGTAGAGGTGGGGCTGGATACACCTACTTCATTTATAGGCATTGATGTGGAGTTAAAGTATAAAAAATGGGGCTTGTATGCTTTAGGTACTGCCTCTTTGGGTGGAATGAAAACCCTAAGCAATACATATTACCGTAATAATGGTGAAAGTAAATATTCTAAGGTAGCTTATGATGCTTATCACCCTACCCGTAATCCTAATGGAACACAGCCTAGTTTGACTACTACTAGTGGAGCTAATAATACAGTGACTTCTGATTTTTGGACCAAGAGTGGTGATTTTTTCCGTTTGAAAAATGTGGAAGTGAGCTATACTCTTGATTTTGCTTTAGGAAGTGCTGTGAAGAAATCTAAGTTTTTTGTGAGAGGTAATAACCTATTGGTTCTTTCTGATATGAAAGACTTAGACCCGGAAGCCCCCAATAGTGGAGTGACTAATTATCCTGTGATACGTATGATAACAGGAGGAGTGTCTGTTTCTTTCTAATTGATAAATTATGAAAAAGAAAAATAAAATGAACAAAATTAGATATATACTAGGATTACTTACAGTTGTATACTTGTTGTGCGCTTGTGAAGATAATCTGGAGCCAAAGGTAATGTCACCTTATGGTGACGAATATGCTTACACGCTTCCTGGACCGGTTGAAGGATTTTTGACGAATGCTTATGGAGCTATTCCGAGTCAAATAGACCATTATGGTAGCGATTTTTTGGACGCAGCTACTGGTGATGCAGTGACCAACCAATATGGATCAAGTGTTTATGCATTGGGTAATGGAAAAATGTCAAGTACAAGTAATCCGATTGGTATTTGGGATGCTGCTTATTCGAGTTTCCAATGGATACATCTGTTTCAGGAAAAATCGGCAGACACCGCTACAGTAAAGTGGTGGATTGCTAATGATGAAAATGATGTTATAGAACGTACTCGTTTAATCGGAGAATCTTATTTTTTACGAGCATACTGGGGAATGGAATTGTTAAAAGTGTATGGAGGAGTTACTGAATCGGGTGAGGTGCTTGGTTATCCAATTGTTACCAAGTTTGTTACTGAAGACCAGAAAGATGAATTTCTTCATGTAACCCGTAATACTTACGAAGAGTGTGTGCAACAAATCCTAGATGATTGCGACAGTGCAATTGCGCTTCTTCCATTGGAGTATAGTGGAGATGATTTACTGTTAGGAAAAGCTTATATTGGTCGTGCCTCAGCTTCTGCTGCTTATGTGTTAAAGAGCCGTGTTGCCACTTTTGCAGCCAGTCCTGCATATAATGGAAATGTAGATGTTCAGGAGAAATGGGAGCGTGCTGCTTTGTTGAGTCAGGAAGCTATCGATAAAGCCAATTTAAGTTATACAGCACTTAGCTATGAGGCTGTCACCAATCCAACTCCGGATAAAGGATCGTTAACAACGCCACAAGATTATTTGTTTCGTAGATATCATAACAATAACTCTTTAGAAAACAGAAATTTGCCACCTGCATTCTGGGGGAATGGACGAACCAATCCATCTCAAAATTTGGTGGATGCTTTTCCAATGGCTAATGGGTATCCTATTACTGATCCTGCATCTGGTTATGATCCGCAGAATCCGTTTACAGGTCGTGATCCACGTTTGGATAATACAGTGATTTATAATGGAGCAAGTGTGGAAATAAACGGCAGAGGGCTAGAGGTTGCTGAAGTTGTGGCTGAGTATATCGTTTTAGATGCGGATACGACAGAAGTGGATGATGGAACCGGGAACATGGTAGAGGTGGTTGATATTATCTCAGATACTGTGATTTATCGGGCAGGCCTAGACTCTGAAGCCTATGATTACCGTGGAACACGTACTGGTTATTACTTACGTAAGTGGATTTCTACTAAAGCAGATATGCTTACAAATGTTAATCAGAAACTAAATTCTGAGCATATGTTCCCAATTATTAGAGGTGCAGAGGCTTTCTTTAATTTGGCCGAGGCTTCAAACGAAGTTGTTGGACCTTCAGGTATTGTTCCTGGATGTAGTCTTTCAGCTTACGATATCATGAAAGATATAAGGAGTAAATCGATTGGATTAGGGGCTACAGATCCATACTTAGATAGTCAATTGGGAAGTGCAGATGATATGAGAGCATTAATTCAGAATGAATCTCGTCTGGAATTTGCCTTTGAAAATCACCGCTATTTTGATTTGCGTAGATGGATGTTGCCACTGGATGAGACTGTTCGTGGTATGATCGTTAACCAGGATGAATCAGGAAACTTAAACTATGAAGGTACTGATCCAACCGATCCAAGTGGTTTCGTAGATATTGAAGAGCGTAGTTTTGATTCTGATCGCTATTACTATCATCCATTACCATATGATGAGATGGTGAAAAATCCAAATCTGGAAAATAACAAGGGTTGGTAAAATAGTTTCAGACAGATTTATAAAGAAATTTAAAATAGAAAGTTATGAAAATATATAAATTGATATTTGCTTCTTTTCTTGTATTGAGTCTTATGGCTTCTTGTGAAAAATATGAGGATTATGTAAGTGACTATGATTATACGACCGCATACTTTGGATCTCAAAAGCCATTACGCACCATTGTGGCGCGTGATGAAATGGAATTTGAAGTAGGTGTTGCATTAGGTGGAATGCGTGAAGATAATGGTACGCATGAAGTAAATTTCAAAGTGGATTCCAGTCTTTTAGAAAATATTCCGGAAGCTGCGGGCTTTGTGATGTTACCTGAAGCGTATTATACTTTAGGTGACGAGTCGAATTTTAATATTGTAAAAGATCATATGCGTGTGGTGAATGTTTCTTTAAATAGGGAAACTTTTACCGCTGATCCATTGGCAATTACTAATACTTACGCATTACCATTGCGCATTACCAGTGCTACTCTGGATAGTATCCCTGGAAGCGATTTGGACACAGCTACAATTGAATCAAAAGATATTACAATTTTGGTTGTGAAGTATATTAGTCCATACCATGGAACGTATTATTCAAAGGGAGTACAGTACGAATTAGATGCAACAGGAGCTCCAGTTGATACGATCACTTTTTCAGATGAAAATCTAAGTCAAAACATGACCAAGGATTTTTCTACACTTGCTTTAAATATCATAAGTACCAATAATATTTCCGCACAAATAAGTGGAAAAATGGATTTAACGATTGATAATGATAATGCTGTGGAGATTGCCTCAACTGCTATTACAGTTTCTGAAAATAATTCAGTGTATAGTCCTGAAGAAACAACGATATTTCTGGATTACAAATTTGAAAAATCCGGAACAATGTATCATACATTAGATACATTAATTCTTCGTCAGGCTCCTGAATTGGATTTGAGGTTTGATGAGTGGTAGTGATCGAATTTGGAAGGGAAAGGAGTTTTTTCCTTTTCCCTTGTCAGTTAAAGTAAACATTGTAAATAAATAGCATAATAGAAAAAGCACCTAGACATATGTTTAGGTGCTTTTTGAATTGGGAAATAGAATAATAATGGTGTTATGGCTCGCACCTAATTGTTATCTGATTCTCTAACAATCCTGGCGAATTTGCTTTTATGAAAATATTTCCTTTTTGGGTACTTGACTTAACAATAAGTAAGCAGAGTCCATTAAAAAGCTTAATATTATCTGCTTGTAGAGGTTCTAGTGATGCTGCATTACCATTGCCTACCGCAGCAATGCTGCCAGATCCTTGTAAACTAAATTGAATGTGGTTGTCTGCTGTCATGCAGGGATTACCGTTCTTGTCATTTACAGACACAGTTATAAAAGACAAGTCTTTTCCGTCGGCAGAAATATGTGCTCTATCTGCTACCATTTTTATTTGGTATGGTTCTTTTGATGTTTTAATTTCTTTTGAGGCTGCTTCTATGCCGTTTTTGTAGGCTACTACTTTTATAGAGCCCGCATGATAGGGTACTTTCCATGATAACCTATATTTTGACATGTAAGTTCCTTTTTCGAAAAAATGGAATTCAGCAGGAATAGGTGTTAAATCTACCCCTTTTACTTTTCTTCCCATTGATTTTTCATTTACAAAGAGCTCTACTTCATCGCAGTTGGTGTATGCAAATACGGGTATGGTATCACCTTCTTTTTCTTGCCAGTTCCAATGTGGTAAAACATGCACCATGGGCTTGGAGGTCCATTGACTTTGATATAAATAATATCTGTCTTTGGGAAATCCACATAAATCTACTGGTGCAAAATAAGAGGAATGTGAAGGCCAATTGTCATTCCAGTAGCCATGTGTAGAATTATCTCTTCCGCCATAAGGAGTTGGTTCTCCCAGATAATCAAAGCCTGTCCACATAAATTCCCCCAGTGAACGTTCTACTTTTTCTTGTTGTTCAAATTCAACATCTGGAGGATATGCCCATGGAGGACCGACAATCGCATCGTAGCTTGAAACCTGATTGGTTTCTATTTTAGGCATCGCTTCTATTGGTAAATGATAAACACCACGACTACTGGTTTGTGATGAAGTCTCGGATCCATATACCATATAATTGGGGTTCATATCCAGTATCTCTTGGTAGTTTAATGGCCAGTAGTTCATTCCAATTATATCAACATAGTCTGCCAATTTGTTTTTAAAAGGTGCAGGATAATAATTGAATCCGGCTGTTGTTGGTCTGGTAGGGTCTTCGTCATGACAGATATCAGTGAGTCTTTTGGTAATTTTCCATCCGTCTTTTTTACTTTGCTCTAGAATTTCATTGCCTATGCTCCACATGATAACACTAGGGTGGTTTCTGTCACGTTTTATCATATCGCGCAGGTCACGTTCGTGCCATCTTTTAAAGTGTTTGCTATATCCATTAGGTACTTTTCCTAACTCCCATTCGTCAAAAGCCTCTACTAAAACAACTATGCCTAATTTGTCACAGATTTCCAGTAGTTCCGGTGAGGGGGGGATTGTGGCTTGTTCGTAGGGCATTGACACCCATATTTTTCATGATTTCCATCTGTCTTTCTTTGGCTCTGTAATTGATGGCGGCTCCCAATGGACCCATGTCATGATGCATGCAAACTCCATTTAGTTTAGTTGGTTTTCCATTTAAAAGAAACCCTTTGTTGGCTGAAAAATCTATTTCACGAATTCCAAAGTCTGAAATATATTTATCTACGATTTTATTGTTTAATTTAATATAAGATATGGCCTTGTATAGCTTGGGTTTATAAATATCCCATAGTTCAGGTTTGTTCACGCTAATGTTTTGTGTTACAATGCCTGTTGTTCCTGATTGAATAACAATATTTGAAATGGCTTCATTTATCTTATCACCACTTGGATCAATAATCTCAGTTATTAAAATGGCAGATTTTTCCTGTTTGTTCTGGTTGCTAATAGAAGTCTGAACACAAATGGTAGCTTGGTTATTGTTTACCGTGGGAGTTGTAATATATGTGCCATATTGTGGAATGTGTAATTTATGATTTATTTTTAGACGCACATTTCGATATATTCCGGCACCAGTATACCATCTGGCAGCTAGATCTTCAGGTTGTAAACGAACTGCTATTACATTATCTTCGTCGTATTTTAAATAGGGTGTAATATCTACTTCAAATCCTATATAACCATATGGTCTTTCTCCTGCAAATTGGCCATTTACCCATACATGAGCATTGTTCATGGCACCGTCAAATTCAATAGAAACTAACTTTCCTAAATGTTCTTTTTTTACGGTAAAGTGTTTCCTATACCAACCGGTTCCATATACAGGGAGACCACCTGTACGTGCGTTATATTTTCTGTCGAATGGTTCTTCTATGGCCCAGTCGTGAGGAAGATCTAACTTTCGCCATTGGCTATCATCGAACTCGTATGTTTCTGCATTTTTTACTTCTCCTTTGTAAAAAGACCAGTTCTCGTTAAAGCTTGTGTCATTCACATAGTTATTTTTATTACATCCAACCATCAATAATAAAAGAGGAAGGAAGGGGATGCAAAATTGTCGTATTCGATTTTTATGTTTTTTCATATACTCTAATTTATTTTTCTAAGGTCACATGGAACCCGTCCATTTAGTTTTGTAAAATTATGCTTTGTTGTGTTGATTAAAGAAAGATATAATCGTATTATTCAGGGATAAATTATCTTGAATAAGCTTATGAATGGAGAAGTCAATTTAGTTGACTTTTATTGATTGGTTGTTTTTGAAAGTCTAATGGCTTGAGATAGTGTTGATTTAGAGAGTAGGAGGAGTAAATGTGTTGGAATGGATTTAAAATGCCCCTTATAAATAGTGTAAAAATTACTTATTTGCGATATACATTTTTCCTATGTTTGGAAGAGATTTAAATTTATAGAAAAATTGTAAACAAAATAAAATGAAAAATTTATTTTTGATATTGTTGTTATCAGTGTCTTTGGTTGGATTAGCACAGGATAGTGGTTTTAAGTGGGAAGATTATACCTTACCCACCGAGGAACGGATAGAAGCCATGATTGAAGCTATGACCCTGGAAGAAAAAGCAAGTCAGTTGTTAGACCAGAGTAAAGCTATTCCGAGACTCAATATTCCGGAATACAATTGGTGGAACGAATGTCTGCATGGTGTTGCCAGAAACGGAAGAGCTACGGTTTTTCCTCAGGCCATCGGTCTGGCTGCTACTTTTGATCCTCAATTGATACAAAAAGTATCCTCAGCTATATCAGATGAGGCGAGGGCGAAATTCAATATTGCCATAAAGAATGAAAATAGGTCGAGATATGCGGGTCTTACGTTTTGGACTCCCAATATAAATATATTTAGAGATCCACGTTGGGGTAGAGGACAGGAGACCTATGGTGAAGATCCCTTTTTGACTTCTCAAATAGGTATTGCTTTTGTGAAGGGCTTACAAGGTAACAATGAACAGTATCTAAAGGCTGCTGCATGTGCTAAACATTTTGCGGTACATTCTGGACCAGAGGAGCTTCGTCACGAATTTGATGCTGTGGTGTCATACCGTGATCTCTATGAAACCTACTTGCCTGCATTTGAAGCTTTGGTGAAAGAAGCCGATGTTGAAATTGTAATGGGGGCTTATAATCGGGTGTTGGGTGAGCCTGCGTGTGGAAGCCCTTTTTTATTACAAGAGATTCTTAGACAAAAATGGGGATTTAAAGGGCATATTGTATCTGATTGCGGAGCTATTTCTGATTTTCATTTATATCATAAGGTTACTCAAGATGCTGCAGAGTCAGCAGCACTGGCTATTAATAGTGGGGTGGATGTGAATTGTGGTAATAGCTATCATCATTTGGTAGAGGCTGTAAAAAGAGGCCTGGTATTGGAAGATACCATTGATGTTAGATTACGTTCTTTGTTACGTACTCGTTTTAAATTAGGTTTGTTTGACCCCGTGGAATTAAACCCGTTTAATAAGGTTGGAGAAGAGGTGATTTGTAGTGATGAACATAGTGCTATTGCCTTAGAAGCTGCGCGTAAATCATTGGTTTTATTAACTAATAAGAATAATGTATTACCATTAAATCCTACTATTAGAAATCTTTATGTGACAGGGCCTCAAGCAAATAATAGCGAGGTGCTGTTGGGTAATTATTATGGAATGAGTAATCGTTTGGTGAATATTCTTGAAGGTGTAACTGCTGCTGTAGGAGGTGGGACTACTATTAATTATAAGCAAGGCTGTTTGCCTTATCGTAAAAATGTAAACCCAATGGATTGGACGACAGGAGAGGCAAAAGCGTCTGATGCGATTATTGCAGTATTGGGTATTACAGGAGCTATGGAAGGAGAAGAAGGGGAAGCTATCGCTTCTGATACAAAGGGAGATAGATTGAATCCATATCTTCCGGATAACCAAATTGAGTTTCTGCGAAAATTGCGTAAGAACAATGAAAAACCAATTATTGTGGTGATGACCGGTGGTAGCCCAATGATTATTCCTGAAGTTGAAGAACTGGCAGATGCTATTCTTTGGGCTTGGTATCCGGGTCAAGAAGGCGGTACTGCTGTTGCCGATGTTATTTTTGGAAAAATTTCTCCTTCTGGTCGTTTGCCATTAACATTTTTAAAATCTTTGGACCAATATCCGGCTTATGAAGACTATAGTATGAGAGGTCGTACTTATAAGTTTATGAAAGAAGATCCTTTGTTCCCTTTTGGTTTTGGTTTAAGTTATACCAGATTTAAGTATGATAATATTCAAACAAGTGCAGCAAGAATAAAAAAAGGAAAAACGATTTCAGTAACATGTGAAGTGTTGAATGTTGGGAAAAGAGATGGTGAGGAAGTGGTGCAAGCCTATTTGGTGCAGCCTGGTGCAGGAGAGTCTGCCCCTTTTAAAAAGTTAGTCGCTTTTAAGCGAGTGAATATTCAAAAAGGACAATCAACGCGTGTTACATTTGAAATAACACCCGATTGCATGAAGCAGATTAACAATGAAGGAAAGGGTATCATCAAAAAAGGAGAATATACGATTATAATTGGAGGATCATCTCCAGTGAAGGATATGGATAGATTAGCTATTGCAGAACCAGTAAAAGCTAGTTTTACGTTGCGTTAATATTTTTGCTTAGAAATGATAATTTGTAACTTTGCCCTGCTACCATTTGGTGGTGGGGAATTTTTGGTAATTGGGAGGTAGATATTTTCTGCCTTTATTGTGCTAATTTTAATTTAACCATCCCTTCATATTGTATTTTAACATTATAAATTAAAGCTGATACCTTATGCGCATTTCTCTGACATCTATCTTATTGATTATATCTCTGTCAATTTTTTCTCAATCTGATTTTGAGAGATTGGATTCCCATGATGGATTGTCTCAGAATGACATCAATTTTATTCTTCAGGATTCCAAGGGTTTTATGTGGTTTGGTACAGTGGATGGTTTGAATCGATATGATGGTTTACAGTTTGTTCATTATAAAATTACAACACCAATGGAATATCCCATTGGTAGTAATCTTCCATTTTGTATGGTTGAGGACAAAAAAGGAAATTTTTGGATCGGAACATCAGACAATGGGATATGGTTTTTGAATAGAGAAAAAGAACAATTTAAACAGTACCCGACTGAAAAGAATGGAGAACGTTTGCTGTTGGGAAATAATGTATCCAGCTTATTCCTTGATCCCAATGGAATGCTCTGGTCTACATCGGATGAGGGTTTAAGTATAATAGATACAGAAAAATATTACAAAGGAGAATGGGTGAGCTATTTATACGAAGGAGTGTATAATAGCGATAATGATTTGAATAGGTGGTTATATGGTGTTGGTTTTGTCGATTTAGATGCAAAGGGCAGGTTCTGGATAGGTTCAAAAGAAGGTGTTTTTGAAGTTACGAATGCTGACCCTACTAATCTGTCATTAAATAAAATATCAGAGATATGGGGAGGCGATCTTGAAAGCATCATTGATGTTGATGGGGGACTTTTGTTTTCTATTTATTCGGGTGTTTATTACCTGAATGACAAAATGGAGACAACCAAGGTTTCGGACTATTTTTTTAATAAGTTTATTAAAACCAGTAAAGGAGAAATTTTTGGAGGGAATAAAAATGGGCTGTATAAGTTTAGTTGGGATGTAAAATACAAAAAACTAATTGAACAAAAACATTATTTTTATGACTTTAATAATGTTAAAAGCTTGTCAACCAATAATGTGTTCGATATTTATGAGGATAGATCAGGTTTACTTTGGGTTGGTACAAATGGTGGAGGATTAAATAAACTTGATTTAAACGAAAAAAAATTCAACCATTTTTATAAAAGTTCAGAGAAAGGAAGTCTTTCATACAACAAAATCAGAGCCCTGCATGAAGATAATAGTGGTAATTTGTGGGTTGGTACTGAGGGAGGTGGGATTTCATTTCTGCCGAGAAAGAAGGAAAGTCTATATGATACTGGGTTTAAGTATTTTGATGTTTCATTGATTGATTTTGGACAAAATTATGTGTACTGCTTTGAGGATATACCTGATACGGAGAATAAAGTTTTGCTGGGCGCCGGTTATCCTATGAAATTGGGCTTAGCTACCGTATCAAAAAGTGGAGAGGTGAAGCTAGAACCCCTTTCAGAATTGATAACAAACCCTGCTTTTACCATATTTAAAGATTCGCATAATATTTTATGGATTGGAACCTATGGTGGTGGATTATATAGGGCAGGGTTTAATACGGACGCACAGAAATTAGAGATATATCAACATTATATGTCCTCAGGGAAGCCTGGCAAAGGATTAACATCCAATAGAATTAGGAGTATCATTGAAGATGCCAAGGGGAACATATTAATAGGAACGGATAAGGGGCTAAATATACTCCCATATTCGGAGCGCCATAGGAAAAAGCCTGCCATTGATTGGATTCATTACGATTATAATAACCCAAAATCATTGGCACATAATTATATATTAGCCATGTGTTTAGATCGTGAAGGGCGTGTGTGGATTGGAACTATGGGTGGCGGTCTATGTTTACTCCAGCGAGATGATAAGGAGGATATTTACTTTAAAAGATATACCTCTAAACAGGGATTGCCCAATGATGTGATAAAAGCCATAGAAGAGGATGAAACAGGTAATTTATGGATATCTACGAATAATGGACTTACCCGCTTTAACCCGGAAAGCGAAGAGATGCGAAATTACTCCATTGCAGATGGGCTTCAGGACAATGAGTTTAGTGAATTAGCATCTTGTAAACGTTTCAATGGTGAGTTTTTGTTTGGAGGCGTTAATGGAGTCAATAACTTTGTTCCTGAAGAGATTGTGGATAATCCTTATGCTTCTGATATTGAATTTACCAATTTATCCATATTAAATGATCCCATATTGCCCGGCAAAGCCAGAAATGGACATGTGGTTCTGGAAAAAGAAATAGCTTCTACTGATTCGCTTCAGTTACGATTTTCAGAAGGAAGCTTTAGTGTTGGATTTACTGCGCTTCATTTTGTTGCTCCGGAAAAGATCAAATACAAGTATATGTTAGAGGGCTTTGATACGGATTGGAATGCTATTCAAAGCATGGAGCCTGTGGCTAAGTATACAAATATTCCTCCGGGTGAATATGTGTTAAAAGTATTGGCTACCAATAATGATGGGGTCTGGAACTCGGTTCCCGCGACCTTGTTCATTGAAGTGGTGCCTCCTTTTTGGCGAACAACATGGGCTATGTTGATTTATGGATTTGTGCTCATAGCTATGTTGATGTTCTTTCGTAGATATTCCATCATTGCGATTACCCAAAAAAATGACTTGATGATGGAGCATTTTAAAAAGGAACAAATGGAAGAGCTGGTTCAGTTAAAACTCCAGTTTTTCACCAATATATCGCACGAGTTTCGAACTCCATTAACCTTAATACAGACCCCTTTGGAGAAATTAATGGATGGGCAGAAAGTGGTTGATGAGCAAACACGACAGAATAGTTATTCATTAATGATGAAAAATATATCCATCCTTAATCGTTTGATTAATCAGTTGATGGAATTTAGAAAGTTAGAAAAAGGACGTATGCCCTTGGAGGTTACTAAAGGGAATCTTTACGATTTGGTAAAAGAAGTGGTGGATGCTTTTCGAGAAATAGCTCAGGCCAAGAATATTCAGTTTGAGCTAAAAAGTATGTATTCAATTGTTGAACTATGGTTTGATTATGATAAAATAGAGAAGGTGCTGTTTAACCTGTTGTCTAATGCTTTTAAGTTTACCCGTGCCGAAGGAATGGTTTCCGTGGAGCTGAGTGAAGAAGAAATGGATGGTTCTGAGTGGGTGAGGATTGATGTGATAGATAATGGTCCGGGTATTGATAAGGAGAAACTTCCTTTTTTATTTAATCGTTTTTATCAAACAGGAAGTCATAAATTGTCGAAAGTATCAGGTACTGGCATTGGCCTGTCTTATGCTAAAAATTTGGTGTTATTGCACAAAGGATTACTAAAGGTGACTAGCGAACCTAATGTGAAAACGAAATTTTCTGTTTTTTTGAAAAAAGGGAAAATGCACTTTGATAAAAAAGATTTTTCTGATCAGACTGTAGAGGATCAGAAGCGAAGTATTGCTTTAACGAAGGAAATCCACCTGGCCAATCAAATTGAAAAAACAGAGGAAAAAATACAACTGTCGCAACATAAGTCTACCGTCTTGATTGTTGAGGACAATCATGATGTGCAAGAGCTACTCAAGGAAACCTTGCAGGAGGAGTTTAATTGTATTCAGGCTTATAATGGTGTTGAAGGACTGGAATTAGCACTTAAATATAGCCCCAATATAATTGTCAGTGATGTGATGATGCCCGAAATGGACGGGTTTGAGATGTGTAGTAAAATAAAAAATGATGAAATGATATGCCACATCCCGGTTTTGATGTTAACCGCAAAATCAACGGATAGTGATAGAGTAACCGGATTTGGTGGTGGTGCCGAAGCTTATGTGGCAAAACCGTTTAAGATGGAAGTACTGATAGCACAAATTAAATCCATTCTGGATTCTCGTAAAAAAGTCATACAAAAGTTTTCGAAGAGTCTAAGTGTGGAGCCTAAGGATGTGACTTTTACCTCCATTGATGAAAAGCTGATTGAGAGATTGCTAAAAGTGGTGGAAGCGAATATTAGTAATCCGGAGTTTACAGTGGTTCAATTGGCCGAAGAGGTAGGAATGAGCCAGTCAATACTGAATAAAAAGTTAAAGGCATTGATGGGGCAAACGGCCAATGTGTTTATTCGTACCATTAGACTTAAAAGAGCAGCACAGTTGTTAAAGTTAAATCGTCATTCGGTTACCGATATTGTTTATGAAGTAGGTTTTAATGATGTTAAATATTTTAGGGAATGTTTTCGCAAGCAATTTAATCTTACTCCTTCGGAATATGCAAAAGAAAATGCAGAGTAATTGCCTGATTCTGCAACACAAACATTTTGGTATATACATATCGGATTGGTGGAGGTTTTTCTTCTATTGATTAAAATGTCCCTCTTATAAGATATAATCTATCCCTCATTACACTAAGTTCTAAAAATGTCCCCTTTTATAAAAGGTTTCTGTTTGTTAGAAAATGTATGGTAAACATATATTTGCTTTGCATTTTATTTATATGCTTTTGCTAGAGCATTTTTAAACTAATTAAATAGATAATTTAGAATTTATGAAAAAAAGTATATTTATTGTTATGTTGTTTGCTGTGCTGTTAACAGCGTGTCAAACCAAAGATGTTAACAAGACGGTAAATAATACTCCGTTTGAGGCTAATTGGGAGTCATTGAAAACTTATCAAACACCACCGTGGTTTCAGGATGCAAAATTGGGTATTTTTATACACTGGGGACCTTATAGCGTGCCGGCTTTTGGGTCAGAATGGTACCCTCGTTGGATGTATATGGATTCGGTGCAATGGAATCCGGATGGAGAGGTGACAAGTGAAGAACCTAGTTGGGTATATCAACATCATGTAGATACCTATGGTAGTCCTGCTGAATTTGGTTATAAAGACTTTATTCCCATGTTTAAAGCGGAAAAGTTTAATGCAACAGAATGGATAAAGCTGTTTAAAAAGGCTGGTGCTAAGTATGTGGTTCCTGTGGCGGAGCATCATGATGGTTTTGCGATGTATAACTCAAATTATACTAGATGGAATGCTGTTAATATGGGACCTCAAAGAGATGTCTTAGGCGAGTTATCCAAGGCTAGTAAAGAGCAGGGCTTGTATTTTGGTGCTTCTTCACATTTTGCTTTTAATTGGAATTACTACAATCATAAAGAAGGTTTTGATACAGCTGATCCGGAATATGCTGACCTGTATTCACGGAATCATCCACATTACGCTCCCGCTGATAAAGAATTTTTAGAATTATGGTGGAATCGTACCAAAGATATTATTGATAACTATCATCCTGATATTCTTTGGTTTGACTTTGTGTTGGACCATGAGGAGTTTGATCCATATCACCCTTTGCTGGCCCAATATTACTATAATAAAGGAATTGAATGGGGAAAAGATGTGGTGCTTCAGACAAAGAATTTTGGGCGACGCACTTTCCCCGAAGGGACTAATGTATGGGATATTGAACGAGGTAAATCTGCCGATATACTTGAATTTCCTTGGCAAACGGATACCTCTATTGGTAAAAATAGCTGGTGCTATGTGACAAATTGGGAATCGAAAGATGCAAATACGCTTCTAGATGACTTGATTGATATTGTGAGTAAAAATGGTAATATGCTTCTTAATGTTGGTCCTAAGGCTGATGGAACGATTCCTGAGGATCAGGCAGCTATTCTTTTGGAAATGGGTGAGTGGTTGAGTGTTAATGGTGATGCTATTTATGGAACTAGACCATGGACTATCTTCGGAGAAGGACCTACCGAAGTTAAAACAGGTCACCATACTGAGGGAAAGAATCCGGATCTGACATCTGCTGATTTTCGATTTACACAGAAAGATGGAAAAATATATGTGATTGCCATGGATGTAGCCGAGGATGGAAAGTATATGGTGAAGTCACTAGGTAGTGCGAATGATGTGTTTAAGGGAAAGATTAAGAGCGTTAAGCCATTGAGTAGTGATAAAGGATGTGACTGGCGTATAGAGAGTGATGGTTTGTACTTAACGTTAAAAGGAAATTGTAAATCGGATTATGCTTGCGCATTTGAAATTGAAGTGGAATAAATTTTTGTGAATAAATATTGAATGAGCATGAAGGGTGGCTGTTATCATAGCCACCCTTTTTTTTGGTGTGCCGGACAAGGTGAGTAAGGAGTATGTTTAAAAATTGGGTTTTGAAAAACTTAAAAATTGAATGAAGGACTCATATGTTAAAACGTATTTACGTGATGTCTTTAGATGTTAATACTCGGAATATGTGCCTTTTAAAGGTGGAAAAACTTTAGGAAAGACCTGAAAATGGTGTTTCAGACTCCAACGAAGTCGAAGGCTGAAACAGAGCTTTTAAACCTTGAAGAAATATGGGGTGGAATATCCTGTAGTGTTTCGAAGTAAGCTTTGTAAAACTATCGACTGATTGCACGGTATGCATGAGTTAAAGGTCTGAAGTTGAGGGTGTTGATGTTCAATTTTAATAACAATTTCAAGAAATTCTTAACTTAACGACATTGCACGTGCGGTAGCAGGGTTGGCCCGAATAATAACCCTAGGGTCGGCGTTGGTGAGAAACTATAATCCGGAAAATGCATTAGAAAATCTATTACGAATTAAAATTGCTGCCAATCAAGTCGCCAGCTAACCTAACTTGTTTTAATTCACCATAGCTGGTGCTATGCCTCATCTCAACAAGTTCATGATTGATTCCACTTTTAATTCTCATAATAAAGTTCAAATACATCATCTGGGTTCAATGCAAAAGTAAAGGATTTTAGAAGGCAATTCAGAGGTATTGTTGATGTAAAGTTCTTTTCGTTCAAGTTAACAAAAAAAATTGCATGACAATTATAAACAACATTTATACCCAACTTTTGGTACTGACCCTCTATAAACATGTGTACCGTAAGTCTACCTTTCTTTTTTTCATCTCCTTTGGGATTACGCCTTACACTCTTACGTACATCACTAAATAAATGAATAGCTGTAGAATCAATTAAATCTTGTTATGTATATTGCTATTTTTGTTGAGTTGAGAATTGAAACCTCCCATCTCCTTTATTTTTTCTTAAAACTGTTCTAGTATCTATTTTCATTGAGATAAGATTTGTTTTGCCTGTATGGACACTTAAATTTGGTAATAGTTTTTCTAATGCATTTTGCGGGTTTAACTGATCACCTTATAATGGATGACTTTATGTTAATTTGTTTTAATAAGAAAGAAATGTGGGGTAATTGTCATGTAATAAGTTGGTTGTCATGTGTTGTGTGTTTTTTAGGATTAATATACCCCCCTTGTTTTTCGAGAAAACCCAGTACTATCAATATTTCCCCCCCGTTATCAGTATTATTTTGTGCAGATTAGTTAATGGATGTTAATCTACATTTGTAATTGCAAAAAGAAACTAAAATATCTTAAAAGCGTGTTCATGTTTAAATTAAACTTATTAAAAAGAGAATAATGAAGAAAGAAAATCTAAATCGAATGCGGTTTCAATGCGGAAAATGGCTCTTGCTATTAGTCTTTGGGCTTTTCTGCACGGGAGCATTTGCCCAACAAAGAACTGTCACAGGTACAGTAACAGGAGCTGAAGATGGATACCCTATTCCTGGGGTAAGTGTTGTTATTAAGGGAACAACCATTGGTACCATTACCGATCTTGACGGGAAATACTCTATAAAAGCAGAAAACGGAAATGTGCTTGTGTTTAGCTTTATTGGTATGACAACTTCAGAAGTACAGGTGAGCAGTAGTGTTCATGATTTAAAAATGAAGACTGATCTTGTAAGTTTGGAAGAAGTTGTGGCTATTGGTTATGGCACACAAAAGAAAAAGGAAGTAACAGGTGCTGTTGTGCAAGTAAAATCAGAAGCATTGGAAAAAATTTCGACTTCTGATTTAGGATCTGCACTTCAGGGTGCAATTGCCGGGGTAAGTGTACAAGCTAGTTCAGGTGCACCGGGATCTAGTTCAAATATTCAAATTCGTGGTATTAGTTCAATTAATGGACAAAATGATCCTTTATGGGTAGTAGATGGCATACCACAAGAAGGAGATCCGGGACTGAGCAGTAGTGAAATTGAATCAATTGATGTGCTGAAGGATGCTGCTTCGTGTGCAATTTATGGTACGCGTGGTGCAGCTGGTGTTATTTTAGTGACTACCAAGAAAGGTAAGGCTGGAGAAATGAAAATTTCAGCCAATGGTTATTATGGGGTTCAAGAAATTACTTCAGGTATTGATTTGTTGGATTTTGAAGAATATTTCCAAACACATTTTTATAATAAAGTACATTTGGATCCAACGACAAACTCTGATTTAATTTGGACGTCCTTGGAGCAAGGTGCAGATAACTTCACGAATAATACAAATATCGTGGATGTTATTGAAAATGATCATGCTAAGACTCAAAATTATAGTGTAAATATTTCTGGAGGTACGAAGGATCTTACTTATAATGTGGTGGGTTCTTTCTTCGAGCAGGAAGGTAGTTTGCTCAATACCAATTACGAAAGATTTAATGTGAGGGCTAACTCTTCTTACAAGAAAGGAAAGTGGACAATAAGAACTGGTTTAGGTTTTAAAGTGGATGAGCAGAAATATGCTGCTTGGAATCTGCTTTATGAAGCTTATAAATATAAACCATATCAAGCACCTCTAGACCCTGATGCCAGTACCTTTGATGATGGAGGTCAAGAAAATGACAAATTGCAATTGGGTACTGTTATGGCAAAGCTGAAACAAACGGATACACGTAATGGAGAATCGTTCAATGGTAATGTGAATGTTAATCTTGAAATATTGAAAGGACTAAATTTTACTACCAGAATAGGTGTGGTTTATGGGAATAATACCAGAGTAGTGATTAATCCCTTATTTGAAGTGTATGACGAAGAAGGAGAATTGGTGGTTAACTCAAATACCCGTTCAGGAATCAAGAATACTAGTGATCGTAATACTAATTTTACTTGGGAAGGTGGCGTTAACTATGGCAAGAGATTTGGTGATCATAGTTTGAAATTTTTGGCCAATATGTCTGTTGAGAAATTTGATTATACCAGTTTTTGGGCCTCAGGAAAAGACCTCACCAGTAATGAAGTTCCTAATTTAGGACAAACCACCGCTGATTATTCTGTTGGTATAGGTTCAGACTGGACACAGGATAAAACCAACAAAATTATGGGTGTGCTGGGGCGCGTTCAATACAATTATAAAGATGGACGTTATAATTTAAGTGTAAGTGCACGTAGAGATGGATCTTCAAGATTTGCTTCAGGTAATCAATGGAAAACCTTCCCTTCAGCGGCTGTAAGTTGGAATGTGGCTGATGAAAACTTTTTTCAAGGCTTGACTTCCACTATTAATTCTTTCAAAGTAAGAGCTAGTTACGGTACAACAGGTAATCAGAGTATTCTGGATTATAGCTATGCTCCGACTATTAGTTCCGGCTACGATTATGCAAGTGGTGTAGAAGAAACTACTTCGCTGGCATTGGGAAGTATTCAAACCGGTTATGCCAATCCAGAGGTACAATGGGAAACATCTATCCAAAAGAATTTGGGTTTTGATTTAGGTTTTTTTAGTAATAAATTGACCTTGAACGTGGATTTATATGATACTCAAAAAGAAGATTTGTTATTTCCATTGTTGATTCCTACAGCAGCAGGAGCTGGTCAAAACCAGGATGTAGTTTTAAATGTAGGAGATATGTCCAATAGAGGTATTGAGGTAGCCGCAGGTTATCGTCACCATGGAAAATTTTCTTGGGGAGCCAGTGCTACTTATACCAAAAATGTGAACGAGGTAACAAAAATGGCCGGTTCTAACCCCATTTCTTATTTTTCTAATGGTAATCCTATTAGTGTAAGTGGTAATAATGATAAAATTACAGTAATAAGAGAAGGTTATGAGGCCGGTGCCTTTATGGTGATGGAAACCAATGGAATCATTAATACTGAAGAAAAATTGGCTGATTATCAGGAGATCAACTCCTCGGCTAAGATGGGTGATTTAATTTATGTTGATCAAAATGGAGACAATACGATTGATGAGAGCGATAGGGTATACGGAGGTAGTGGTACTCCAGAATATGAAATAGGGCTTAACTTTAATTGTGATTACAAAGGTTTCGATTTTTCTATGCAATGGTTTGGTGCTTTTGATCAAGAGCTTATCAATGGTTCTAAAATGTATGCGTATACTACAGGAACGCATAAAGATCTATTATACCAGTGGCAAGAAGATAACCCATACGGTGTAATTCCTGCCAATAGAGGAGGTGACCATGATAATTACAGAGCGTGGTCTGATATTTGGGTAGAAGATGGTAGTTATGTGCGTTTAAGAAATGTGATGCTTGGTTATACGCTACCTAAACGTGTAATCAGTAGGGTTGGTGTTTCAAAACTGAGATTTTATGTGGCAGCTGATAATCCACTTACATTGACCAAATATAGTGGTTATGACCCAGAGGTAGGTAACGATGGTTTGGCTACCAGAGGTTTAGATAAAGGTAACTATCCTATTAGTTCACAGTATAGAGTAGGGGTTCAACTAGATTTTTAATTTTTAAAAGTTGAAAAAATGAAGATTAATATTATAAATTATATAGCAGCTGCGTTGGTCGTTTTGTCTTTTAGCAGTTGTGATGATTATCTTACTGAGGTAAATCCCAATGAGATATCTACCGAAAGTTTCTGGCGAAACTTGTCGGATTGTAGTACCGGTTTAAATGCGGTGTATAACCAGTTTAAAAACCCTGGAGTAATGGGGGTGAGTGAAGAGTTACGACGTAGTGATCTGTGTTATCCGGGGTGGGGACGTCCTAGTACTTCTGATCCTTATTATTTACAGATGTTTACTGCTTCATCGGGTGGTGCCAACTCAAAATGGGAGAACCTTTATAAAGGGATCTTTCGTGCCAATCAGGTGATTGCTGGTTTGCAGGGGATTGAAGTCGATATGGTAACAGAAGATGATAAGGAAGAGTGGAGTCAGTTGATGGGACAGGCTCGTTTCTTTAGAGGATTGTTTTACTTTTATTTACATAGTTCGTATAATAACGGTAATGTCATTCTTTATGATTTCGTTCCTGAAAATGAATCCCAGTTTAATCAGCCTATAAGTGACGAAGCTACCATAAAAGCTTTTTTTAGAGATGATTTAGAGTATGCACGTCAAAATTTGCCTGAAAGATGGGTAGATATCGATGCCTCAGGTACACCTACAGAAAAGTCCGGTGATTTGTTTAGAGTGACGAAAGGTGCAGCGACTACTGTTTTAGGTAAAAGCTATTTGTATGAAAAAGATTATGCTAAGGCGGGCGAATATTTTGCTGAAGTGATTAATAGCGGTACATATCGATTAATGGAAAATATTGGTGATAATTTTACTTCGAGCAATGAATTTAATGGGGAATCTATTCTAGAAATTAGTTATGATGAAGATGCCAAAACAGACCAAACAGAATGGTCTGCCCAAGGTACCACCAATACATACCATTATCAATTTAGTCCTGTAGGAGGTTGGAGGTCTAATTATCCTTCTAACTGGTTGATTATGGCTTATAAGGAAGATCAAATGGACCCTAACGATCCTAGAAATATAGTTACAGAACTTACTGTGGTAGAGGATACTGTAATTGAAGTTGAACGACTTAGGAGATATTCGCTAAGAACGTCCTACTCTATTGCTGTAGTGGATGATGACGATATGAGTTATTATAAAGGTTCTACCACTGCTGATGGAACTGCATTTAATAATGCTGAATGTGGTTATTGGAGAAAGATGACCAACTGGGATAAATATGATACAGAAAAGATCACCAATGCAAAATCAGGTATCAACTTTAGAGTTATTCGTTATTCTGATGTGCTTTTGATGTATGCTGAGTGTTTAATAAAAGGAGGAACAGATGATGCGGGGGTTGAAGATGCTTTGGCATTGATCAATACTGTACGCTATCGCTCTGCACTTCTTTTATTGGGAAAATCAGCCACAAGTCCATATAGTACTTCCACACATGATGAATTGACATATTCGGCACAGGATGTAATGGATCATTTAATGTATAAGGAGCGTCCTCTAGAACTTTCTGCTGAAGGGTATTCTATTCGTCAATTGGACATGAGGCGTTGGGGAATTACAAAAGAGCGTTTTGAAGATCTGTCAGAAAGACGTTATAAAAGAGGAGATTATGCATTTTACAGTGAGATAGATAAAAAGGATGTAACCAGATGGGGAAGTGTTCTTGATTATGCAGATGATACCGATTATGACTATAAGTCAAATGAGTTTACGCAAGCAGCAGTGAATTATCGTGAAACAGATCATGCATATTGGCCTATACCAACTAGTGAAACAACGGCGAATTCAGAGATTAACTAAAAAGTAAGAAAAGATATGAAAAATATAAAATTATTATTCGTATTCTCCATCCTGGCAATGATGTTTGCTTGTGAGGCGGATTATGAGCCATTAAATGAGTACTCGGATGTAGATTGGTATACGAGTTCGTTTTCTGAAGAAACAATGGTTGGATTAGAGAAGTATTTGTCTTTCTCTGATCTATCGCATAATGCAACAAGTCACTCTTGGTCATTTTCTAGTGAAAGTGGATGTAAATTTCTGACAGGTAGAATTACTCGTACCGATTCTACTTATTATCCATTTATTGATGAAGATTTGGATACCATATCTAGCGATAAAACGGTGCATATCCTATTTACTAAAGCGGGACTGCAAACCATTAGGTTAAGGAACACTTTTGACGATTTTGTTTCTTTTAAAGGTAATGATACCTTGGAAGCCGTTTATGAAAATGGAGAATGGTTGATTGATACAACCTTTATAGTGGATGTTTATGACTCTATTCAGTCTGCATTTAAAGTGTTTAAAGACGATGTTGAAATTACAGCAGCAAACGTAGATTTTGATCAACAAGTATTCTTATCTGATTCTGCTTCCTGGCCTGTACAGGAGGTGATGGCTGGAGAACAATTGAAATTTGTTGATATGACTACCGTTGGCCGTCCAACTGATGTAACGTGGAATGTGGGAGGGGGAACGCCTTCTAGTTCAACAGATTCTGCTGCTGTTATTAGCTTTTATAGATTGGGAGATTATTTCGCGAGATTTACCGCCACTCGAACAGGTGAAAATATTCCTGCCGGTTATAAAATGAAGTATGTTCCTTTGAAGATTCGCGTAATTCAGTCTACTTTGCCTTTTGAAGTAACAGGTCCTCTTGTGGAACTTGAAAATGAGAAGATTCAGATTAGCTTGACGGGTGAAATGCAGCCTTTTACAGATGAAGAGGAGAATTTTATTGTTCATGTTACAAATAGCAGTGGTTTCGATCAGGATATTCCTGTAAAAGCTGTTACAATTAATGATGATCAAAAGAACATCATTGAATTGGAGTTAGAGGATCCAATTTATAATTCGGATGTGATTACTGTTTCATGGGCAGGGGGAAATATTATTTCACTTGATGAGAGGAATTTAGTAGCCTTTTCTGATTTACCTGTTGTAATGTATAAGCCAAATTTAATTGTAAGTCCTGGTTTTGAGGATGGAGGAACGCAATGGGTAACTGGTTCTGATCATGTTGCTAGTAATATGAATGAGTATTCTACAACTGATCCTGCATCAGGTATGTATTGTATGCATCTTGTTACCAATGAGGCAGTTCGAAATTCTGTCGTGAATGTGACTAATTTCGATGTAACTAAAGGAGTGACTTATGAACTCTCATGGAAAGTAAAAGTGACGGCTGCTAGTGGCGGCGGGTATGAACTTCGTTTAAATAATGTAGGGGTCATTAATGATAGGTATGAAGGTAACTGGACAGCTTATGGAAGTGCAGATGGAGTTTGGAAAACGGTTTCTAAAGTGCTTAATTATACGGGTGATGCAACTTCTCTAGGTGTTCAGATATTGTCTTATAGTGTTTCTGAAACATATTGGGATGATTTTAGTTTCTCTGTTTACGAAGCTCGACCTGTTGAAACTAAAGAATGATTCACTGTTTTTAGGGGTGTTCATTGACAAATAAATTTAATCATATGAAACGCGTTATGGAAATTGTTTCACACATAGGGGAATGATTAAGCTAGGCGAGTTTCATATGGCCATTGAAAGATAAATTTAAACACATGAAAAATATACTAAAAATATTTGCTCTACTATTTATTGCTGCTTGTATGAGTAGTTGTGAGCCAGAGGAATATGACGTTCCGGATATTGATTTAACTTCTGTATACTCTATAGGTGAAACGGAAAATAATGATTTAAGTACTATCAATATTTATAGAGATAAAGCGCTGTTAACTGTTTGGAATAAGGATGGAGCAGTTACTTCATTTGAGACAAAGGATTATAGTGACAGTTCTGATGATACTAACTATTTGGTTACGGTTACTGCTGTAGAAGAGGTTACTGTAGTTGATGGAGAAGGTAATGAATCCTTGGCAACCATTACGTATGGTTATGATTTAGTAGCGAGCAAGGAAACTGGTGTTTGTAATGTTAGTATTACAACAACTAATGAAAAGGGTGAGGTTAGTACTTTAAGTATTTCTGGTACTTTGGTTGAGAAGGAAATTTATAATTAATAGTTAACTTTTATTTAACGAAAGGCCGTTCTAATTTAGAACGGCCTTTCTTTTTTTTGTGGTCGGTCATGGTAATAGTCTGACGAGATGAAAGTGGATCATGCACAAAAGTTGGGTCTGTTGAAAAATATGTATTTATTTAGCTGTTAAATAGTCTTTGCAAGAAAACTCCAAATACTGCGTTATTCTCATTTTTGAAATAGTCATTTACAATCAGCAAACTCCTTGGTTTCAAAAGTATCGAAAGCCTTGTCTTTGAAGCTTTCTTATCAAAGACAGAAAAAACAGCCGTTTTCTTGCAGCCACTCAATAGAAACGGATAAAATAAATTGTGAAAGAAGAACTATTATTTGAGCTACCGGCAGCTATATTTTTAGCAGAAGGGATATTAAGTTGGTGAGTTAAGAAGGTTAGTGTCTGAAGGTAAGGGTGTTGGTGTTCAATTGTAAAAACAAATCCAAGTAAAAAAAAGTAGTTACAACTCATTCCTAGCCAGATTCAACATTTCTCAATAAACGATAATTCTCACTTAAAAAACCAACGATCAGTAAAAAGACCGCAGCGTTGGCCAGAACAATAGCCCCGAGGCCGGCGTTGGCGAGAAACTATAACCCGGAAAATGCATTAGAAAATCTATTACGCCTTAAAATGTTTTCAAAAGAAGTCACTTTATTTCTTTTATTGTCATTCCAACGCTCATAACAAAGTTCTAATACATCATTTGAGTTCAAAGCAAAAGTAAAGGATTTCAGAAGGCAATTCAGAGGTGTTGTTGATGTGAAGTTTTTCTTGTTTAGGTTAATAAAAATATTTACATGACAACTATAAACAACATTTATACCCGACTTTTGGCACTGACCCGTTGATTGGTCGTATTTAAAAGCTAAGATGCAGTCTCCCAGTCCACTTTAAAGTGAAAATACTGAAATTTTATATTACCTCCCCCCTTCGGAAATTATAATTTATTCATGGGTTTAAGTATCTTATCTATAGGTGATTATGGTTTTTTGTTTTAATTTTACCCCCACTTCTTTTTTTTAGGTAAAAAAGGCGTGTTAATATCCCCCCTTTATTTCAAGTGTTTTTGCCCTGTTGTTAATGTATGTTAATATATATTTATGAATGAAAAAATATTTAAAAAATCTAAATGCGTATTCATGAATAATCTTAATCTAATTAACAATGAAAAAAAAATCAAAAGAAATCTTAAATCGTGCTTTTATGGCAACAAATATTGTGCCAATCACAGGCATTAGTATGGCAAAAAGTTATTGGTGCTATATGCCTTTCCTTATGAAAAAATGCCATGCAAAATTTAATTATTTAATATGTAACACGAGCGAAATGAAATATGATTGTATTCATAAACGCTTTTGAATGTGAAATTTGATGAATAATAAATTTTCTTGGGAGTTCCATTCAAATGAAAACTAAAAAAACATGAAATGTGTAATTATAAGTTGGTTTTAATAGACTTACAAAGTGAGAGCGTGGCTTGAAAAGTAAGTCATTGAAAAAAAACAATTTACTATGAAAAAAACTTTAAAAGTAGAAATGAAAGGTATCACAAGGAGTTTATTTTTCCTCCTTTTTCTGTTTGCCTTACCTAATGCTTTTGCACAAGATGTGACAGTGAAAGGTAAAGTAACTGATGATGCCGGAGAAGCAATTCCGGGAGTTAATATTGTTGTAAAAGGTGATAATTCCCGAGGAACAATTACTAATTTTGATGGTAATTATTCTATTTCAATAGGATCTAATGCGGTATTAGTATTTAGGTTTATAGGGTACGAGTCGCAGGAGATTTCTATTGCTGGTAAATCAATTATCAACGTGGTTTTGAAACCAGAAACAGAGATGATTGATGATGTTGTGGTGGTTGGTTATGGTACCCAAAAGAAGAAGTCTGTTGTAGGATCTATTACACAGACGAAAGGTGATGAACTACTTAAAGCGGGTAGTGTTACAACTGTATCTGAAGCTTTAACAGGTCTTTTGCCAGGCGTGTCAACCATGCAGGCTGCGGGTCAGCCCGGATCTACTGCTGCTACTATTCTTATTCGAGGTCAATCTACCTGGACAGATAATACGCCTTTGTTTTTAGTGGATGGCGTAGAAAGGGGGTTTAATGATTTAGATCCTAATGAAATTGAATCTATTTCAGTTTTGAAGGATGCTTCTGCAACTGCCGTTTATGGTGTAAAAGCAGCAAATGGAGTTATTTTGGTGACTACCAAAAGTGGCTCTATAGGTAAGCCCAAAGTGCAGTTTTCTGCCAATGTAGGTATCAAGGATCCGACCATTGATACGGATTATGTCTCCGATTTTGCCACTAACCTGGAGTATCATAATTTGGCAAAGATGAATGACTACAATTATGATTTGTGGCCCGAGTTTTATATTAATAGATGGAGGGATCCTGCCTATGCTGATAATCCTTATTACCAATATACATCCTTTATTAATGAGCTTTTTGGAACGGGTTATACACAACAGTATAACTTAAATATCACAGGAGGAAATGAATTCGTAAAATATTTTACATCATTTGGTTATAATTATGATGGCGATATTTTTGATTTGAAAGAACAAGCTGATTTTGATCCTCGCACCTATCAAAAGCGTTTTAATTGGCGTACTAATCTTGATTTTTCTTTTACAAAATCGACGAAGTTCAGTGTCAAACTTTCTGGTGATATGACGAATTGGAATGGTAATTACAATACACAAGGTACCGATTCTGGTGTTGCAGGTAGCGGAGGACAAATGATGGAGCGTATTTATTCGGCAGCATTACTGTATGCACCTCCTGTATTTGAAGATGGCAGATTAGGTATGGATAGAAATAATTCTATTAATGTGAATTATTACGGACAAATGGAACGGGAAGGTGGTTACTCGACCAAGAAAAACCGTTTATATTCCGACTTTATTTTAATGCAAGATCTGGGAAAACATTTTTCGGCTACAGGTAAGTTTTCATATAATTATAGTCGAAATTATAAATCCAGCATTACAAAGCAGTGGGATAATGCACCTATCTACTATTGGATACCTTCTTCTGATGGTTACAGTCCTGATCTTGATGAGGACGGTAATATTATTATAATGCAAGATTTAGATAGGTTGGATGACTGGGAAAATCCTGCCAATTTATCCAATGAAACAATTGATGGTTATAGTACTAATATTCACTATGAATTCTCTTTAAATTATGATCAATCATTTGGCAATCATGATGTGAGTGCTTTGGCCTTATTTCAGCGTGTTAAACAAAAAAACAAGGCAGATTTCGCTCATTATGAAGAGAGTTGGGTAGGACGCGCAACTTATGGCTATGCCGATAGATATTTATTTGAAGTCAATGGTGCCTATAATGGCAATGAAAATTTTGCTCCAGGAAAACGATTTGGTTTCTTTCCTTCGATGGCCGTTGGTTGGGTACTTTCTGAGGAAAATTTTATGAAAGACAAACTTCCGTTTATCGACTTTATGAAATTGAGGTATTCTTACGGTGAAGTTGGTTCAGACAAAGGGCTGGAGGATTTGCGTTTTGCATACTTTAGTTCGTTTAGTAATGACCAAATTAATATGGAATATGGTTATGTACCTAATATTACAGAAAATACAAACTCCACTGGTTTATATATGTATACTGAAGGTCAACCTCCTGTTGATGATATAAGTTGGGAGACGGCAGTGAAACAAAACCTGGGTGTCGAATTTAATGTATTAACCAATAGATTAAAGACAACAGTAGATTTCTTTCAGGAAAACCGTAAGAACATCTTAATGCAACGCCGCACGATTCCTAATTGGTATGGTAATTCTTTTCCATATGCTAATATGGGAGAAACTAAAAATCATGGTATTGATATTGAATTAGTGTGGAATGATCAGGTTGGTAGTAATTTTTCTTATTGGGCTAAAGCTAACTTATCGTTAAGTGAAAATAGAATTGTGGAACGTGATGATCCATTGCCAAGTCCAGAATACAGGAACGAAGCTGGTAAACCTATTGGATGGAATAGTGGACTCCAGTCTATGGGCATTATGCAGAATTGGGATGATGTATATGCCTACTCACCTTCTTCATTAATATCACAATTTATGCCCGGAGATTTACGAATGAATGACTATAATGCCGATGGTGTAGTAGATACAAATGATAAGGTAGTAATAGGTAACCCTTCCTATGCTTCCAACTCTTATGCTTTTTCATTGGGGGTTCAATATAGGAACCTTAGTTTAACGGTTATGCTCAATGGTATGTTCGGTTTGTCTAAAGCTATTTCGAATAATTATTTATATGCCTATGGAACCAATACGAGTACTGGTTTTATGTTGAAAAATAATGAGCAAAAAGATTCTTGGACGCCATGGAATACGGATACTGATGTTCCTATTATGCATACTGCCGAAACCGATTATTATAAAACAACAAGTACTTATAGTTTAAGAAACAGTTCTTTCTTACGCCTAAGAAATGTCGAATTAAAGTATAAGTTTGGTGAGGCTTTGTTAGACAGAACCGGATTTTTCGAGAGTGTTGAGTTTTATGTAAATGGAAACAATTTATACACTTGGCAGGATTTACCTAGCGCATTTGATCCGGAAGCACAAAAGTTAGAGGTATATCCCATTACAAAGAGATATAATTTTGGTTGTAGATTCTCATTCTAAATTGGTTGAACATGAAAAAATATAAAAGTTTATTAATTGTATTATTCGCAACGGTGCTTGCGCTGGTTTCTTGTGAAGACTATCTGGATAAGGATCCTGAGTTGGGGATAAATGCAGATGAAGTTTATTCGGAATATTACACTTTTAAAGGAGCCGTAGACAGAGGAAACTGGTTGGTGATGAATTATGTGGCCACTTCTACTAATTGGGGTGCTTACATTGGTGCTATGTCAGATGAGCAGCAGGCTGTTAAAAATGATATGCCTGTATATAAATCGATTAATCAGGGTGTTTGGCAAGATTCTCATTGGAGAGATTTTGGTATGAATTATAGGTCAGAAACGGCTTATGGTGCCGATCCTTATTATAACGAACCTTCAGGTAAGTCCTTAAAAGCTATTCGTGCCATGGGCCTAGCCATTGAAAATATTGAAATGCTATCTGATTTCCCTGCAGAGATTGGTTACACTCCTACGGAGTTAAAGAACCAATTATTAGGGCAAGCTTATGCTTTGAGAGCTTGGCATCAGTTCGAAGTGATTCGGCGGTATGGTCCAATTTTATTAGTGGATACAGTTGGTGGGGGTAGATCTACATTTACAAAAACATATAATTTTGATCAGGTACGTCCAACCTTTCAGCGTTGTGCTGATTTAATTGCTGCAGACTGTGATGAAGCGTATGAGCTATTGCCTAATAAGTGGACTTCCTCGACTGATATAGGGCGTTTGACAAAAACATCTGCTTTGGCAATCAAAGCAATGACCTACTTGTATGCCGCAAGTCCTTTAATGAACACGCAGGATGGTGCTTATCCATTGGGCCAGGATTCGTATAACGAGGAGTACGCTAAAAAAGGTATTAATGCTATGTTAGCAGCTCTTAAGCAAGTGGCTAATGGAGGTACGCGTTATCAGTTATACGACAAGGATCATTATATGGAAAACTGGATGTCACAAGGCTATGAAAATGGTGGAGCCATTACGAATGAGGCTTTATTGCAACCTGTGCCTACCAACTCAGATAATTATAATCTACCAATGAATCGTAGTGGATCTGGTACCGGATGGTTTTTACCGCAACATGATGGTGGTTGGGCAGTGTTTAATGTGCCTACACAAAATGCAGTGGATAAATTTGAAACCATGAATGGGTATCCTGTAAGTAATTTCTCTTCCGATGATCCAGAGTTTGACCCCGCTAATCCTTATGAAGGAAGAGATCCTCGTTTGAAAAAATTTATTTTCTGCCCAGGTGATGATATGTACCTGTCAGAACCAGAAGGAGCTGCCAGAACCAATGAGGCCTGGTCCAATGATACAGATCCTTCGGAAAAGGATGGGGCTGGATTTCACTATAAATTTTATAGAGGTAAGCAGTTAGTTTTTACAGGTTATTTTTCTGCCGGAAAGTGGAGGAAGTTGGGGTATAATAAATTTGATAACCAATATTCTCAGAATTATTACCGGTCCTTTCCTTTGATTCGTTTAGCAGATATGTATTTGGGGTTAGCTGAATTAGCCAATGAAGTTTATGGTCCTACTGGCGTTATTCCAGGTGCGGGTTTTATCGATAAAACAACAGGTCTTGAGGTAAATAGCGCAAAAGATGCCTTAAATGTAATTCGAGCTAGAATAGGCATGTCTGATGTGAGGGATGAATTTCTCAATGTGTCAGATTTTAGAGAACGGGTTCGTAATGAATGGGCTGTTGAATTTTATGGGGAATTTCGTAGGTGGAAGGATATGCGACGTTGGAGAATCGCTAAAGATGTTTTCAATCAGGGAATTTATGGTGTTAATGTGACTAAAAATAATGATGGTACATTTTCATATGTAAATGAAAAATTAAATGTTCCAAGGGTTTTTGAGGATAAGCATTATTGGTACCCGCTTGATAATAAGTATATTGATATGTTTTCTATGTTTGAACAAAATCCCGGTTGGTAATTTTAAATACGAATAAATTATGAAACAATATATTGTGACACTATCATTGGCTTTGTTTTGCATGCTTGCTGTAGACTCAGTTAAAGCACAGGAAGTAAGTGATAGTATAAAACAAGAATTTATTGATCTGCCATATGGGAAAGTCTCAAAAGACAGACTGGTGGGGTCAGTTGATATAATTACAAAGGAGGATCTTATGAAATCGGGTTATCCCACCTTGTCCAATGCGTTGGCTTGGAAAGTACCAGGTTATTTACAAGGTCGAATAAGAGGTTTTGCACGTGGTGGTAATGGTGATCAACCATTGATAATTATAGATGGTCTCTCAAATCGCCTGTTAGAATCGGTGATGGTAGATGAGGTTGAATCGGTCCATATCTTAAAGGATGTAACTGCTAAAATGCTATACGGTAGCAAGGCTGCCAATGGTGTTATTGTTGTGAAAACAAAAAGAGGAAAAAATGCGAAAAAAGAATTTACAGTAAGGGGTGATTATGGTTTAAGAATGGCCAATGAATATCCTAAGTATGTGGGCTCTGCTGATTATATGATGTATAATAATCAAGCTCGTAGAAATGATGGTCTGAATCCTTTATATACGCAGGAGAATATTGATTTAGCAGGAAATAATTATAAGAACCCGGATGTGGACTATTATGATATGTTTTTGGATGATCAAACCTCTTACCAAAAAGTAAATGCGCAACTTATGGGTGGTGACGATAAAACTAAATATTTCTTTAATATTGGATATTTTGGAGAAAATGGCTTGGAAGCAGTGGGAGAGAAAAGGAGAATGGATGCCTTTAACCTAAGAAGTAATTTAGATTATAAGGTAAATAGTATAATTAGTGTGAATTTGGATATTGCAGGTCGTTTTTATAATGTGGAAGGAAACAGACTTAGTACAAGTGACTTCTTTAGCGCTTTGTCTGGAACCAAACCGAATGATTATCCAATCTTTATTAATGATCAAAAGAGTGTGGACTTTTTAGGTACGTCTGCGGGACAACAAGGAAAGAATCTTTATGGAGATATGGTTTATGCTGGTTATAAAAGAGAATCCACGTCTTTTGCCCAAACGAATATTGGTATGGATTTCGATTTTAATCAATATGTTAAAGGGTTAAGTGCCAATGCATTTGTTACTTTTGATATCAATAACTATATCTCAGAGGGTAAAAAATTGGATTACCGTACTCTTAAACCTGATGTAACTTCAACAGGAGAAGATACTTTAATTGTAAATGGTATCTATCAACCTAAAGGTGAAGAACAAAAATTAGCAGACTCTTATTATCGCAATATGGGAGGTGGTGTTTATGTGAATTATGATAGAACTTTTGGAAATCATGCTCTTTTGGCTGATGTGAGTTATATGCTTGAAACAAAAAGTGTTAAAACAATTGTTAGTGATAACGATGATACGACTGATGAGCAAGATTTAATGCGTACGATTCAGGATGAAAAAACCATGAATCTTGGTTTAAGAGTTAACTATGCATTTAAAAATAAATATATAGCTGAATACGCAGGTTCTTATATGGGATCTAAAAAGTTTTATAAAGATAATCGCTGGAAGTTATATAGCTCGTTTGGTCTTTCTTATATTGTTTCTAAAGAGGATTTTATGGATAATGTAGAT
This sequence comes from Saccharicrinis fermentans DSM 9555 = JCM 21142, assembly GCF_000517085.1. NCBI lineage: Bacteria > Pseudomonadati > Bacteroidota > Bacteroidia > Marinilabiliales > Marinilabiliaceae > Saccharicrinis > Saccharicrinis fermentans. Next base: position 608,937 of record NZ_KI912107.1, read on the forward strand.
TTTGTTGATTATCTAAAAGTAAAAGCTTCTTATGGAAAAATTGGTTATGATCAATCATTTGACTATTTGTTGTTTAATGATTATTATAAATATTGGGCAGGAAGTTATAAGATCGGACTCACAAACTCTGGTCAACTGATAGGTACTGAGTATATTCAATCTGGTAATAAAGGTTTAACTTATGAGGAGTCCGAAGAATTTAATATTGGATTAACCTTACGTACGTTAAATAATAAATTAGAGATTGGTGCTGAGTATTTTAAAGAGAAGCGCACGGGAATGCCAACGGAGATGAAGTATGCTTTTCCTCAAACTTCTGGTGTGCCCACTATTTATGACAATTATAATGGAATTGAGAATAAAGGGTTTGAAATATCTGCACAGTTTACTGATAAAATGGGCGATTTTTCCTATTCTGTAGGTGGATATTTGACTTCAAACGAGTCGAAATGGATCCAATACGATGAGTTGAACCAGTTTTCGTTCCAAAATGTACAAGGAACAGAAACGGATGCAATATGGGGATATGTGGCGGATGGTTTTTATACAACAGCTGATGATGTGGCCACATATGGTGCAGATGGAGCTACTCCTCTTACCTCTAGTTTAGGTTCCTCTTTGATACCTGGTGATTTACGATTTAAAGATATGTCAGATTATCAAAGTGAGTATACTTATGATGATAATGTAATTAATTCGTACGATAAGGTTATTATTGGTAACTCACGTCCACGGTATGTTTATGGCGTAAACGTTAATTTAAAATATAAAGATTTGAGTCTTTATGCGTTGGGTCAGGGAGTGGGAGGATTCGATAGATCCATGTCTTGGCCTACTTATTTTACCAATAAGGGAAACGTTAAGTACTCCGAATATGTCTATGATGCAGCTGTTCCAACTTTCGATGCTGAAGGTAAGGCCGTTGGTTTAGTGGATAACGACTTTACGAAGCCGCGATTGTCAACAGAAGGAAATGCGCATAGTTATAACACCAATACCTATTTGTTGCAAAAAGGATACTACTTTAAGTTAAGAACAGTTGAACTTGCTTATAAGTTACCTAAATCTGTTTCTTCCGCTATTTTTGCCGAGCAGTTAAATGTATTCGTTAGAGGAGACAACTTACTTACCATTTCTGATTTGGACGACAGAGATCCTGATAATGTGAATGCGGGTATCACTGGTAATCCTACGTTTAAAACAATTTCAGGTGGTGTAAAACTTGTTTTTTAATGAAATCGTCGTATTAAAATTAATGAAAATGAAAAATATAAAAAACTACATATTGCTTTTTGCATTGCTCATGGCATTTGTGGGCTGTGATGATTTCTTTGAGGAAGATTTCAACAATAACTTATCAGAGGAAACGGTGTTTGATTACCACTTAAATCCTGAGTATGTTGCTGGTCTTTATGTGCCTGCCTATGGTGCAGTGTCAAATAGTTATACTACATTAAATAATAATTTTTTAGATTGTGTGACAGACAATGCTGTTACCAATGACTATGATGCTACACCCTGGAAGATGCGTACGGTTAATGATTTTATTACCTCCAGTAACTATCCTATTTATATCTGGGGTAGAAATTATAGATACATTAAAGATATTTATAAGTTCTTATCTGTTGGCTTAAATGACGATATAGTATACCGGACATCTAGCGAATTAAGATCCGAACAGATTAAAGAAAGAATGGGCGGGGAAGCACATTTTTTATTGGCCTTGAATTATTTCCAGTTGTTGAGGGATTATGCTGGCCCCGTAGAAGGGCGAATCATGGGTGTTCCTATCGTTGATAAGGATATAAGTGCAGAAGAGGCTCGTAATATTTCTCGTGATACTTATGATGATTGTGTTGATTTTATTGTTGCTCATATTGACACTGCTCTTAATTCGGGTTTGCTACCAGAATATTCTAATGACTATCTTAAGGATCATCCAGGATTGGATCCCACTATTTATGGTGATATTGCCTTGGGTATTCCGACTACAACGGCGTGTTACTCATTAAAGTCAAGATTGTATTTATATGCGGCGAGTCCTGCCTTTTCAATAGGTAAGTCAGATGCCGAGATACAGGCTTTATATACCAAAGCAGCTGAGGCTGCAAAAATGGTCATTGATCAGGTAGGGACGCTCTCAAAAGAAAGCTATAATCTTTCTGATATAGATGATTATTATACGAAAGTAGATAATAACCCAGAGCTAATTTTAAGAAGGGCTAGTCAAACAACGGATTGGGAAAAGAATAACTATCCTCCATCTATTCACTTATCAGTTCTGGGGCGTACTAATCCGTCTCAGAATTTAGTAGATGTATTCCCGATGGCCAATGGTTATCCCATTCATGAGGGGTTGTCGGGTTATGATGCTAATGATCCCTATACCGGTAGAGATCCTCGATTTTATATGACAGTTATTTATAACAATGCTTCATTTAAAAATCAGAAGATTGAAATGTGGCCAGGAGGTAACAATACGATCGAAGGTAATGATCAGATTGCTGATGATGCTCGTATTTCACGTACTAACTATTATCTGAGAAAACATATTACTGAGATACCTAATTTTGCTGCGCAATCTACGACTAAACCTTGGCATTATACAGCTGCTTTTAGAGCTGTTGAGGCGTACTTAAATTTTGCAGAGGCAGCAAATGCTGCTGTTGGTCCTGACGGTATGATTAGTGGCTTATCTGCAAGAGAGGCCTTAAGGGCTGTTAGATATCGCGCAAATATACCTGTTAGTGCTGATGCGGCGGTGTCAAGCGATCCTTATTTAGCCGGATTGTCTGATTTGTTAGAACTCATTAAGACTGAACGACGCATAGAACTGTGTTTTGAGGGTCATCGTTATTATGATATTCGAAGGTGGAATGATGATCTGAATGTTAAAGTTAAGAAAGCGACGATCTCTACGAATAATTTTGGGGTAAGTTCCGAGTATGACTTTAGTCAAGACGCATATCCAAACCAAGTTGATTTTCCTGAATATATGAGGTATGGGGCTATTCCAAGAAACGATATATTGACTTGCCCTAATTTGAATCAAAATGATGGTTGGAAATAGTTGACAATTATTTTCTTTATTACTCTCCAATATCCATAGGAGAGTAATAAAGAGTTTTGAAAATTTAAAATTTTATACGAATGAAAAAGTTAATCTTATTATCGTTATTTCTAGCTGCAATTATGACTGGTTGTTATGACGAGTATAAAACAGATTTTGACTATACTGCGGCTTATTTTTCTTATCAAACTCCTGTTCGTACCGTGATTATAGACCCTGAGGTTGATAATTTTGTGATTAAAGTAGGTGCAATGTATGGAGGGCGATATGATTATGGAGGACAATCGGAGTCTGTCGTTTTTTCTATAGAAGATACCCTTATTACTAATAATACTGTATATACAGACAAAGGGATTAAAGTAATGCCTGAATCGTGGTATACTTTATCTGATGATTCTGAAATTAAAATTAGTAATGATAATGCAGGCTTTGTTGACGTAAGTATTATTAAAGATTCTTTAGTTAAGTATCCAGAGGCCGCAAATAATACTTATGCGATTCCTTTTTTGCTTAAAGAGGCAACTACTGATTCAATATTAGAGAATAAAAATTATTCTATCGTTGTTGTTAAGTATAAAAATGAATTTGATGGAAGGTATTATATCAAAGGAAAAGATGATGAGCTTGCTCCTGATGGATCTGTTGTGTCAAGTGTGGTTTATAATAACCCCTCCTTGGTTTTAAATAATTATATGTTTCTCAATACGGTTGAGCAAGATGTGGTTAAAAGTAGAGTGGGAAGTAAGCGTCTTTTTAGCGATTATGATTATAATATGAAAATCAGATCTTCTGATGGTAAGGCCATTCTTTCATTAGCAGAGTCGTCAAAAATGACTGATTTTGTGGGAAATGCAAAGTATGATTTTGGAGAAAAAATGTTTGTTTGTAATTATACTTATACCATGAATGCAGTAAAGCATAGTGTTGTGGATACTTTGGTATACGCTAATACGGAAATTGAGCTGGAAGATTGGTTAAATCCTTAGTATAGAGGATTATTTGTGAGAGATAAGCCTTGTGATTTTTTTCTATGGGGAAAAGAATACATACGGAGTGTCTCTTGTGAAAATTTAAATTAAAATTTAAACACATGAAAAATATAACATATTATTTAATGTTACTATTCGTTGTGATGACTCTTCATTCGTGCGATGAAGAGGATTATAAAGATATGAATATAACTAAGGATCCCCGAGAGGCTGAGGTAAAGAGTTTCACGGGTAATATAAATGGACATATTGCTGTCTTGAATAGTAAAGGAGAAATGATTACTGATGTTGATATGGGGGGTACTTTCTATTTGGTAGATAATACAGATGGAGGAGCCAATACATCCGCTTGGACAATCACCAATGGAGACGAAACGATTACCTCTGATAAAAGTATGGTCGAAGTTAGCTTTCGTAAGCCTGGAACTGCTGCAATTAGTCTTACGTCAACACGTTCTGCTGATGGAACTTCTATTACTACCGAGACCGCATTGACTATTAATAAAATTCCGCTAACAGTTGGTTTTGTGTCGAGTGTTGATCCTGTGAATGATGTGATTAATATCAAAACAGGTGACTATATTTTGTATAACAATGCGACGGCTGGCTCGCCTGATGGGGTAGCTTGGGAGTTTGATGGAGGAACACCAGCTGCTTCTACCGAAGAAACAGTTAATGTACGCTATGAAACCGCGGGTGTTTATAATGTAACTTTAACAGCTACCAGAGAAGATGGGCCGGGAGATATCTTAACTAGTCAGGTAGTGAAAAATGGCTTTGTTAATGTTATCCAGCGTGTTGTTAAATTGGTTCGGGCAGTTGCTACGGATAATAAAATCGAATTACAGTTTAATGAGCCGATGGCGCAGGATGTTCCTGCTAGTGCAATTAGTGAGTTTTCATTAAAGATTAATACAATGGCTGGTGGGGAAATAATTCCTACCATTACTGCTATTGAATCAACGGGAGACAGCGCCATAACACTTACCTTTAATGATCAGATGTATAGTGATGATGAGGTAATTATATCTTATGTACCAACAGGTATACTAAAGGATGCGACTGGTTTACATAATCCGGAGCCAGTGCTAGAAGATGTTTGTGTATATGGACATAACATGTTAGTGAATACTGATATGGAAGATCCTGATCGTTGGATATTTAACTCTAGTCATGGGGGTGGTACCTTTGCTTTTGTTAATGAAAGTTCTATGGAATATCCTATGAAGCCATACCAAGGAAATACTTGTGCAGTAATTGTCAAAGGTGATAACAATGTAAGTGTTTCTGTACAGCAAGGTTTTAATGTTGCAGAAGGCGATGTGGTTGAATTTGCGTATGAAGCACAGAGAATTGGTAATGTTGGTGGTGCATTAGAGCGAAGAATTAGTACTGTAAGTGGTAATGGCTCAAATGATGCTGGTGGCAACTGGAGTTCTGCAAATCAAGGTGGTGTGGGAGCATGGGTAACTGTTAAAAAAACGCTACATGTGAGTGCCGATACCAAGTTTAAAACGGGTACTTTATATTTTAATTTTATGCGCTATAATGGTACGGAAGATGGTGCACTTTGGGTTGATAACTTGAGGATTTATGTGCCGAATCCAAGGCCATAATCATTAGAATTTTTTAATTGATTTTTTTTAAGGCTGTTCTATTTTAGAACGGCCTTTTTTGTTTGGTGTGTCGTGCATGGTAACTAACTAGATGATGCAAGTTCATTAAGGGGGTTTGTAGTAGCCAACCATTAGCCAAGGGCAAGGATGCTTACCGAACAACAGTTTTGGTTTTCGTCCTAAACGAAGCACTCATAAAGCCCTGGTTCAATGTAAAAGTATTATATCCCAAGGGTATAAATATGCCATTGATATGGACATGGCAAAGTTCTTCGACATGGTGAACCACAGCAAGCTGATTGAGGTACTGTCACGCACGGTAAATGATGGTCGTGTAATCTCGTTAATCCACAAATACCTGAATGCAGGAGTTGTGGTGGGACACCAATTCGAGAAGACCGAAGCAGGCGTTCCGCAGGGGGGCGCTGAGTCCGCTTCTGAGTAACATAATGCTTCACGAACTCGACAAAGAACTTCATAGGCGAGGTCATGAATTTGTACGCTATGCCGATGACTTGGTTATTTTATGCAAAAGCAAAAGGGCGGGAGAGCGCATAATGAACAATGTGATCTGCTTTATAGAGGAACATCTTTACCTGAAAGTAAACAGGGATAAAACATCGGTGGTTTACTACAACCGTATCAAGCTTCAGGGTTACTCCTTTTAAACAATTTTTTGTATAATGAGTCCTGTTTCAGTGAATTAATGAGTGGTTTTGATTTAAAAATACATGTTTCCAGATGAAAAATGCATGGACTCTTAGGGTAGCAGTAATAATTTAGGGATTCGAATGACAATGAATTTGAGATGTGCAAAAAAAGTTATATAGGATGCAGGTTAGAACAATGTTTTTTAAATTTATTTTGTCTTTGTTGGGTATTATGGTATTTATTTCTTTAACGGCCACCCAAAGGAATATTAGCAATATCTATCATAAAGGATGGATCGATTTTAATAAGAATGGTTTAAAGGATATTTATGAAGATCCTTCTCAATCTACTGAGGCGAGGGTGCAAGACCTTTTGTCGCAAATGACTATAGAAGAAAAAACCTGTCAAATGGTTACTTTGTATGGATATTCACGCATTTTGCAAGATGAATTGCCTACAGAGGAGTGGAAAAACAGTGCATGGAAAGATGGAATTGCCAATATTGATGAACACTTAAATTCCATTGCTTTCAGACCTCAAACATATAATGCGTATTCTTATCCCCATAGCAATCATGCCGAGGCCATAAATATTATTCAGAAATGGTTTATGGAGGAAACACGTTTGGGTATTCCTGTTGATTTTACGAATGAAGGAACCCATGGGCTTTGTCATGATAGAGCCACTCCATTGCCAGCTCCCATAGGTATGGGATGTACCTGGAATAAAAGCTTGATGAACCAAGCGGGTCAAATTATTGCGCCATCAATTTGGATTTTTGGGTTATATTGTGTCCGACAGCGATACGCTTAAGTTTCTTTCGTCAAACATCATGTGGTTGCCGATTATCAAGGCGCGGTTAGACAGGTGGTTGAGGCTGGATTGTATTTTTTATTGAAGCTTTATTGCGGTTAAAATATATGAAAGAGGCTAGCTTAAAGTGAGTATTGAAAATTAAATGATACAACAAAATAATATAATTATGCTGAAAATCTACAAATTGCTTAGTCTGGTGCTAGGTTTGTTCATGTTAACTTCTTCTGGAACTATCAAGGAGAAAAAAGTAAAGATCTATCATAAAGGATGGATTGATTTTAATAAGAATGGGGTGAAGGATATATATGAGGATCCAAGGCAAACAATAGATGATAGGGTAGCGGATCTTCTCTCGCAAATGACCATGGAAGAAAAGACTTGTCAAATGGCTACCCTTTATGGTTTTTCACGAGTGCTGGAGGATGAATTACCCAACGAGAAGTGGAAAAATCGTGTATGGAAAGACGGAATTGCTAATATTGATGAGCATTTAAATACAATTCAAAATCGTCCTTATACCTTTACAGAACATGCTTTTCCTTATAGCAATCATGCTAAAGCCATAAATATCATGCAAAAGTGGTTTATTGAAGAAACCAGAATGGGTATTCCTGTTGATTTCTCGAATGAGGGCGTTCATGGTTTGTGTCATAAAAAAGCCACCCCTCTTCCTGCTCCCATTGGTATTGGTTCAACATGGAATAAAGATTTGGTATATAAAGCAGGACAAATGGTGGGGAGTGAAGCCAAGGCTTTGGGATATACCAATATTTACGCGCCGATACTGGATGTGGCTCGTGATCCGCGATGGGGAAGAGTAATAGAGTGCTATGGAGAGGATCCTTTTCATATTGGAGAGCTGGGGGTGCGGATGGCAAAGGGTATTCAGTCGGCTGGTGTTGCTGCTACCATAAAGCATTTTGCAGTTTATAGTGTGCCTAAGGGGGCACGTGATGGAGAGGCCAGAACGGACCCTCATGTGGCGCCACGCGAAATGCATCAATTGTATCTTTATCCTTTTAAAAAGGTGATACAGGAGGCTAAGCCAATGGGTGTGATGAGTAGTTATAACGATTATGATGGAGAGCCAGTAACCGGTAGTTATTATTTCTTGACAGAGTTATTGCGTCAGCAAATGGGTTTTGATGGTTACGTAGTATCGGATAGCGAGGCTGTGGAGTATCTTTCTGATAAGCACAATGTGGCCGAAGATTATAAGGAAGCTGTTCGTCAGGTGGTCGAAGCTGGCTTAAATGTGAGAACAACTTTTAAAACCCCGGAATCTTATATAGAACCTTTGCGGGAGATTATTAAAGAGGGTAAAGTGTCTATGCAGACGATTGATGCTCGTGTTGCCGAAGTGTTAAAGGTGAAGATGCGACTTGGTTTGTTTGATCATCCACTTATTGAGGATGTTAAACTGGCCGATAAGGTGGTTCATACAGATGAAAATGAAGAATTATCACGTCAAATAACACGTGAGTCGATGGTATTGTTGAAGAATGAGAATAACCTACTTCCATTGGATATTCATCAACTTAAAAATGTACTGGTAACTGGTCCACTGGCAGATGAAACAGGTTATACCTTTAGTCGTTATGGACCTGCTGCTAATGCTTCTGTGTCTGTATTTGAGGGTATTAAAAAGTATGGGGCAGGAATGATCAATGTGAATTATGTGAAGGGTTGCGAAGTAATGGATGCCAGCTGGCCCGAAAGTGAATTGATGGATGTGGCACTAACTGATGAAGAGCAGGCTGGCATTGATGAGGCTGTTGCGCAGGCTATAAAATCAGACGTGATCATTGCTGTGGTTGGAGAAGATGAGAAAAGAGTGGGCGAAAGTAAATCGCGTACTAGTTTGCAATTGCCCGGGAGACAGTTGCAGTTGGTGAAAGCCTTGTATGCTACGGGAAAACCTGTTGTATTGGTATTAATTAACGGGCAACCACTTACCATTAACTGGGAAAATAAATATATACCCGCTATTTTGGAAGCTTGGTTTCCGGGTACATCATCCGGGGATGTAGTGGCTGAAACTTTGTTCGGCGATAATAATCCCGGAGGTAAATTATCGGTGACCTTTCCTAAGTCTACCGGACAAATACCTTTGAATTTTCCATTTAAAAGAGGATCGCATGGCGGTCAGATTGAGAATATTGGAAATGGTTATGGAACAACACGTGTTACTGAGCCTTTGTATCCCTTTGGTTATGGATTAAGTTATACAACCTTTGAATATAGTGATTTAGAAATTACTCCAAGCAATGCCCTTTTTCAAGCAGATATTCATGTTTCTTTTAGTGTTACAAATACGGGAGAACGTGAAGGGGATGAAGTTGTACAACTGTATCTTGAAGATGTAGTAAGTAGTGTAACCACTTATGAATCTCAGCTGAGAGGTTTTGAACGAGTGCACTTATTGCCTGGTGAAACTAAAACAGTAAAAATTACTTTGCATCCAGAGGACTTGCAGCTGTTGGACAAAAATATGAACTGGACTGTGGAACCAGGTAAGTTTAATATTATGGTAGGTAGTTCATCTAAGGATATCAAGCTTAATGGGAGTTTTGAGATACTTAATTACTGATATCAATGAGTAGTTACAAATCCATACTTTCCATAGTGTTATTGTTGTTTGTACTGGGGGCGCTTATGTTAAAAGTGAGAAGCATCCACGTATCTATTACGGGAATATAAGGCAGGTGGATTTTCGTTTAGGCAAAGTATATGAAAAGGTATTTGTAGTATGGGCAAAATAAATGAGCAGTGAGTTTTTAGTACTTGTATTGTCGAGACTTGTATGGAAAAAAGCCCTACTTCTTAGGAGAAGTAGGGCTTTTTTAGGTGTGTCGTGCATGGTGTATAGTGGCTGTAAGAAAACTATTGTTTTCTGTCTTGCAAATAATATATGTCTAGAAGACACTAGTTTAACCCGGATAATGCATTAGAAGATTTATTACGTATATTTTGATTGATTGTATTTTTAATTCTCAGGGTAAAGTTCTATTGTATCATTGGGAATGAATAATTTCACTGACCATCTACCCGTAATCAGAAAAAAATAGATAAGCATAAAACATCCATGTGCATGATTTAAATATCCATGTAGCGTTTTTGTATGTTAGAGAGGTTTAATAAATGTTAAGCGGAAATTTGCTTTGTGTATTTAGAAGCGTGTATATTTTCTATGAATCAGATGGTTTGTATTTGTAATGATCAGTAAATCAGTATTTAATATTTTATCCATGTCTATGGTCTGATAATCCATGTGTTAAAAAACGATATGTTTTACATTTGAGCTGTTAATAAAAATTAAACTATATGAAAAAGATTAAAACTAAGTTCTTATTGCTGGCTATTGCATGCTTGATGACTTCATTTAGTTGGGCTCAGCAAAGAACTATATCGGGAACCGTTATAGATGAAAGCGGTGAAACATTGCCGGGTGTAAATGTTTTTGTTAAAGGAACTACTTCGGGTACGATTTCAGACATTGAAGGTAAGTATTCAATCATGATTCCTGATGGAGCCTCCGCCACACTTGTATATTCTTTTGTTGGATTTGCCACACAAGAAATTGCTGTTGGAAACCAATCTTCAATCAATGTACAATTGGTGTCTGATGCCATTGGCCTGGATGAGGTTGTGGCTATTGGATATGGTTCGGTTAAAAAGAGCGATTTAACAGGTTCAGTGGAATCAATCAATGCGGAAAAGTTAACAGAGATGAGTAAAACGGATGTTGGACAAGCTATTCAAGGACAGGTTGCAGGGGTTGATGTGCGTAGATTAAGCTCCAAGCCTGGTGCGCAATTGTCTATCAAAATTCGTGGAAATACAGTGCTTAAGAATACAAATGTTACCAAAGATGGAATTAGTGATGATTTAGATGAAGACTTGTCGAAACCTCTATACGTTGTTGATGGTGTATTTATGGATGATCTGAGTATTTTGAATCCTTCGGATATTGAAAAAATGGATGTGCTCAAGGATGCGTCTGCAACAGCTATTTACGGTTCAAGAGGCGCCAATGGGGTAGTTATTATTACTACAAAAACTGGAGTGAGTGGTAAAATGCAAGTAACTTACGATGGAACCTTTGGGGTGAATACGGCCACTAATGTTCCAGATTTTTACAATGGAGATGAATATGTTAGCTATGTTTCTGACGCATTAAGAGGAGAGAAATGGGAAAAGCAATGGGAAGATGGTGTTGCCAGTGTAGAAGACTGGAATAATACGGTTATTGATACAGATCCTGAATTCTTCGACGAAGACGAAAGAAATAATGTGGCCAATAGAAATTATACCAATTGGATTGACTTAATAAAAGAAACAGGCATTCAAACAAGTCATACCTTGGGTTTTTCTGGTGGAGAATCTGGTTTGCTTTATAACGCGTCGGTGGGGTATACCAAGGATGAGGGACTAATGGGAATTGAGAATTATGAACGTTACAATATTAGTTCTTCACTTTCTAAAAAAGTAAGTGAGACGATAACAGTAGGCGTTCGTTCTTATTTTGCATATTCTGATCGAGAAGAAGGAAGTAAGGAGTTATTTAGAAGCTCTTTACGTTTAGCACCAACCTTAAGCGCCTATGAAGAGGATGGTTCTATTAAGACGGTTCCTGATGCACAGGATGTACGTTTTATCAATCCTCTTTATGAAGCAAATGGTTCATGGGAGGGAAATACTAGAAAATACAATATGATTGCCAATGCTTTCATTGAAATTAGGCCTACAGATTGGTTTAATTTTAAAACTAATTTTGCACCGGAGTTGATTACTCAACGATATGGAGAATACAGAGGTTTGTTAACAAAAACCGCACGTAATGATCAAAGTCGTACTCGCGCGTATTATGAAACAGATTTTTCAAATTCATATACCTGGGATAATATTGCGAACTTTGATTTCAATATTAAAGATGGACATAATTTGAAGGCTACCTTTATTTCATCGATATATCTACAGCAAGAAGATGGTTCAGACTTTGAAATTAGGAATATAGATTCTGATTCTTATTCGTATTACAATATTGAAGGAGGAGATGATATAAAGGTATATGATTCTTATTATTCAAAAGAAACATTGACCTCTTTTGCTTCTCGTATTAATTATAATATTCAGGAGAAATATTTATTCACATTTACAGGGCGTTATGATGGGTCTTCTAAATTAGCGAAAGGAAATAAGTGGGCATTTTTTCCATCAGCAGCTTTTGCCTGGAGAGTAAGCCAGGAACCTTTTTTAGTTGATAAAGATTGGTTGTCGAATTTAAAATTGCGCTTATCTTATGGAGAGTCAGGGAATGATGGGGTTGTGAGTCGGTATGCCTCGCAAGCTTATTTAAGTGATGATTCTTATCTATTCGGTAATCAATCCGCTTCTGGAAAAGTGATTGACGATTTATCCAATGACGATTTACGCTGGGAACGCTCAAAAGAATATAATATAGGAGTGGATCTAGGTTTATTTGATGGACGAATAAGGTTGGGAGCTGAATATTACAATAAGAAGACTGTTGATGCGATATTGGGAAAAACATTAATGGCATTAACAGGATTTTCTGAGTCGGAAGGAAACTACGGATCAGTACGTAATAGTGGTGTGGAACTAGTATTAAACACAGTAAATGTAAAAAAAGGCGATTTCAGATGGACCTCCAGTTTCAATTTTGCAAAAAATAAAAATGAAGTTGTAGAGTTAACTGATGATATCCAAAAACAAGTTTATGGAACGCATGGGGTTCTTATGGTTGGACAACCGATTGATGCTGTGTATTCTTACGAAAAAATAGGAATCTGGCAAATGGACGAAGCAGCAGAGGCTGCTAAATATGGTTTTGTACCTGGTCAATATAAATTTAAAGACCAAAACAATGATGGTATTCTTTCTGCTGAAGATGATAAAGTCGTAATTGGTTCAAATTCTCCCGACTGGACAGGTGGAATGACCAATAATTTCAATTATAAAAATCTCGATTTATCAGTAATGGTATATACTCGTCAGGGGGTATTTGGTCACTCAGAATTTTACTCACATTTTGCGCCACACAACGGTGACGGAGCTACATTTAATCATTTAGATATGGATTATTGGACGCCCAATAATCAGGATGCAGAAAACCCAATGCCTGGCGTTGGCTCTGATGATGAATGGTATTTCGCAGATATGTCTTTTGTGAAAGTAGGTAATATTGGCCTTGGATATAATATGCCAAAACAAATTATAAACAAGTTAAATATTTCAAGTTTACGTTTTTCATTAGATGTTCAGAATCCATTTACATTTTCCGATTATAAAGGTCCTGACCCAGAAACTGGTTTGCAGAACTCTTATAATATGGCTTACTCAGTTCGGACTGTTTTATTTGGATTGAAACTTAAGTTGTAACCGAAAAAATTAAAGCAATGAAATTAGGAAAGAAAATTATATATACATGCTCAATATTGAGTCTACTGGTAGGTTTCAATGCATGTGAAAGTTTTTTAGAGGAAGAAAATCCTTCTGAAATTACAGCGGAAAGTTATATAACGGAAGATACAGCAGATGAGCTAGTGGTTGGTATCTATAGTTCGTTACGTGATGTTTATAAGCAATATTCAACCGCTTTTTATGGTACAGATATTTTCACTACGCAAAATCCTTTGTACAGTAATAATAGCTTGAACGAGTATTATAATATGACTTCTTCAGTAGGAGGGGTTGAAGGTGTTTGGGATTCCAATTATAAAGTAATCAGTAATGCCAACTCTACCATTAATCAATATGAAAATGTTATTAGTTGGTCTGAAAGTAGTGCCACGCAAAAGGCCTATGGTATTGCGCAAGCCAAAGGTTTAAGAGCATTGGCCTACTATAATTTAGTTCAACAGTTTGGTGGTGTTGTACTTGTGTTGGATGAGATTAATGAAATCTCATTTAGCTACACAAGAGCCAGTGAGGAAGAAGTTTTTAACCAAATTATTAGCGACCTTGAAACGGCTATTCCAAATTTAGAGGCTGTACCCGATTTTGGCCGTTTTTCCAAAAGAGCAGCTGAGCATTTGTTAGCGGATGTATATGTAACCCGCGGTTATAAGTCTTTTGGTAGTTCTGATGATTTTACGAAAGCTGCTCAGTATGCGGAATTAGCCATTGATTCCTATGACATTTTAAGCCAAACTTATGCAGAGGTTTTTGATTATGATAATCAAGAAAACGATGAGGTTTTATTTTCTATTCAATATGGCGATGGTGGTGAAGCTGATGATCGTGATAATGATAAGCAAGGTATTATTATGAATCAGGTTTTTAACTATATCGGAATCGAGCGTACAACAAGTCCTTATGGTGAGGTGGTGTTTGCAGCGATGCCTACAGATTTTTTCTACAGCTTGTTCGAAGATAATGATACCCGCGATGAGGTAACCTTGTATCGTGCTCTTATTGCAACGGAAGCAACATCGTATTCTTCTAACTATGGAACAGATATTATAAGTATTGGTGATACTATTGTTTATTATCCTAAAAACGCCTTGACTACAGCTGACTTAAAAGATAAATTAAATAGGTATTTTGTATATCAGCCTGATCAATATGCCTATGATGCTGTAGGTGATAATATTGAGGGGGTTATTTATCAATATTCTGATAATCAGTTAAAAACAAATTTCCCTATTTTTAAGAAATTTAATGATGTTAATTCTGCGGGAACCGATGGAGGTTATAGAGATACTTATGTATTTCGTGTGGCAGAAACCCATTTAGTGGCGGCAGAAGCGTACCTAAAAGCTGGTAATAATACGGCTGCTTTGGCACATATCAATAAAGTACATGAGAGAGCCAGTGGGGTTTCTAATTATTACACATCTATTGATATTGATGATGTTTTAAATGAAAGAGCTATGGAGTTGGCTGGAGAGTCCAATAGGTGGAATATTTTGAAAAGAACCGGAAAACTTGAGGAAAGAATTAATTCATATAATCCGCATGTAATAGATCATGGCGAGTTTGACGCTGATATTCATTTGGTTCGTCCAATTCCAGCCGCCGAAATGGAATTATCTGATGGTTCATTAATACAAAATCCTGAATACTAATTAGACTTCGTTTAAAATACTTGGGCGTGTGTTTTTGATACATGCCCAAGTAATATTTTGAACGCAAAATCTGGATATTCATCTATTGAGACTTTCTTTTTATTGGACTACATTTTTCTTTTACCAAGGAAAGGGGATCCTTTTTTTTATAAAAAAATTCAATACGGGTATCTGGGTGATTTATCCTAGGCAATTGTGATGTCTGGGAGTGGGATAACAATGTCATAAAATATAAATAATATGGTATGTAAATTACAAAATATGACAAGTAAGCTATTGTACTTATTAATTGGGATATTTTTATTTAATGCATGTACTGCGTCTGTTGATGACGTCTATTTGGTGCAAGGGGATCATGCAACAGATCTTGAAAAAAATGCTATTCAGGATTTGAAAAAAGACTTGATGAAAGTAACAAATAAAAATATCGAAATTTTTTCTGAGTCTGAGGATTTGCCTGAGAATGGAATACTGTATTTGTTGGGAACAATTGATACTCATCAAAAAATAGCACAATTGGCAGATAGTCGTAAGATATCTTTATCTAATGAAAATCCAGGACCTCGGGGAGGTATATGGGCACAAGCTACATTGGAAAATGGAAGAAAGGCTATTGTGTTAGCAGGTTCTGATGTTCAGGGGCTACAATATGCCATATATGATTATTCAAGTGAGGTCTTAGGAATTGATCCTCTTGAGTATTGGACTGGGAAAACAGCGAATATGGTATCAGACAATGATTTATTGGTTTTCGAAAATCGTTCAATAGCACCCCCAGAAATTCCTATTTTATGCTATTTTGAAAATGATGTGGATGAATTAGCAAATTACCGGGGTAAATTGTTAGAGTACGATTGGGAAACATATACCGAAATGATTAATTCATTGGTTCGCTTAAAATATAATGCCATACAGTTGTTCGATATGTTGGGGAGACCTGAGTTTTTTTTACGTGAAGCTTATCAAAAACTAAAACCGGATTACGATATTGACATTAAGTATATTGAGAAACTTATTGATTATGCGCACTTGAAGGGGATGAAGGTTCAAATTGATATGTCATTGGGCTATAAGTTGTATCAATTAAATGAGAATGAGGCGAGTTGCTGGAAAGAGAATAAGGAAAAATGGATAGAGGCTTGGACTTATTATCTGGAAAAAACACCTGTGGGTAAATGTGATATTTTTTCGCTTCGTCCGAGAAATCAAGTTTGGGATTGGGAATATAAGAGTACTTGTGGTGAGGATAAAACAGAAGTCTTCAATGAGGTGTATGCTGAGTTTGGGAAGTTAATAGATAGGCATAATCCGGATGCTGTTAAGGTACTGATTTGTTATCATGACGGGATGGAGATTTTTAATAAGGACTTTAACCCTCCAAAGGATTTTATTGTGGCCTGGAGTGATAATGGCTGGCTTGGATTCGAATACTTGCCTGAGAGTACTAAAGGTTATAACTTTGGAACATATATGCATGCTGGTTTCTGGCGTAATCATACGGTGCCTGATCCTTGTCCGGAGCTTATTGACGAAACCATGACTCATTTTATTGATACCTATGGCGCCAATAAGTATTTACAGGTCAATGGGCAAACATTTCGTCTGTTTATTTTAAATATTACAGCTTTCTCAAAGGTGGCCCAGTCGTATAAAGATTTTGATGGTGAAGATTTTTATCGGAAATGGACTCGCTACTATTTTGGGGAGGACGCAGCTGAATATGTGGTTTCAGCCTATAAACATCTGCACCAGGCACAGCTAAATGAAGATGGTTATGTTGAAATACTCTACCGTATTAAGATGTATCATCAGCATTTAAAAACCGATGCTTTAATTGAGAATAGCGAAAGTTATCAGCGTGCGTTTAGTGAAGACCTGAATCAACGTATGGCCATCATTGATAGTGCCTGGGAATTTGTTGAAAAAGGTAAAGAGCTGGACAAAAGCAAGGCTTATTTTTATCATGATCAGGTCGAGTTACCTGTTTTGCTTATTCGTCAGTTACTTAATTATCAATTTGAATTACAGAATGTTTCCTTGGCTCGTGACAGATATCAAAAAACGGGAAATAAGCTTGATAAACAGGATGCTTTAGAAAAGATCGATAATGCCCGCATGTTACTTGAAGAACATATTGCTACTCGTATGCGTGGGGATATGAATCCAAAGTGGAAAAATTGGTATAATCCTGCCATTAGAAGACCTAATAATGGGTTTCCTGAATTGGAAGATCTGCTTGAAATAAAGAATGTAGCAGAGGAACTTTAGGTGGGTAAGATATATTGAAATGTATAAAATGTTGATGTGTCAATTGATAATCAACTTACTAATTGTAATGAATATGAAGCCTACTAAAAAGAATGTATTTAAAAATGTGAAAGGTATATTGCTCAATATAGGAGTGTTAGGACTCTTGTGCTTTAGTTATTGCAGTACGCCAGATTCAAAAGAGCATCAAGCTGTTGTTAAAAAACCTGTAGAGCTGGTGTATCCTATGTTGGATACGGAAAATTCACGTTGGTTCTTCTTTTCTTCCGCCTGTCGTCCTTTTGGGATGGTTAATCTGAGCCCAGATACGCAAGTGGGAGGTGCCTGGGGAAGTGGATATCGTTATAAGACGGATACAGTAAAAGGATTCAGTCATATTCACGCATGGCAGTTAGCAGGTCTTTCTGTGATGCCCCTTACTATATCAAAGGATCATGAAAAGTCTGTTTATACCGATTACTATTCTAAATTTAGTCATGAAAGCGAAAATGTAACTCCTGGTTATCATTTTCTGGAGTTGGAAAGGTATAATATAAAAGTAGAGCTAAGCAGTACTAAACGGGTGGGGTTTCATCGTTATACTTTTCCTCAAGATGAGCAAGCTACTGTTTTATTCAATGTAAATGGGAAATTAGGACCTTGTGATATTGTGAATGGAAAGCTGGTAAAGAGTGGGGATAAGGAATTAACCGGTGAGTTGGTGAATGCACCAACCATACGACGTCCTAAACCGACCAAAGTGTTTTTTAAGGTAGCCTTAAATACTGAGGTGGAGTCCGTTGTTAGGGATGATGAAACAGGAAACTACCTGATTCGTCTTTTGAATAAGACACCCGAAGTATTAATGAAAGTGGGTATTTCTTATACTTCTGTTGATAATGCAGCTGTTAATATGCGAACCGAACTGGCACATTGGGATTTCGATCAGGTGGTGCATGCGTCAAAAGAGGAGTGGAATGGTCTTTTAAATCGTATTGAGATAGAGGGTGGTTCTGATACTGCTCAAAGAAGATTTTATACCGACTTGTGGCATGCCTTGCAAGGACGCAGAACCATTAGTGATGCCAATGGCGCTTATCCAGACAATACTGGGCCTGTGTTTAGGGTTGGTCAATTACCTTTGGATACGGAGGGTAAACCTTTGTTTAATCATTATAATTCTGATGCTTTTTGGGGCGCTCAATGGACCATTAATACTCTTTGGGGATTGGTGTATCCAGAAATAATGAATGAGTTTGTTCAATCTTTAATGCAATATTATCATGATGGCGGTATTGTTCCGCGTGGCCCTTCTGGTGGTAATTATACTTACGTGATGACTGGAGCCTCCTCAACACCTTTTATCGTTAGTGCCGTTCAAAAAGATATTGTTAAGGATAACTTGGAGGATATTTACCAAGCATTAAAAATTACACATAGTGCTGGAGGAATAATGGAGAAGGCAGGGTATGAACACAAAACATCCATCGGGGGAGGATTTAAACATTATCTCGATAAGGGCTATGTGCCATATCCTATTCCTGAGGGAGATTTTGGCTTTCATCAGGATGGTGCAAGTTTAACGATGGAATATGCCTATCAGGACTGGACTTTGGCTCAGTTGGCAAAGAAATTAGGACATCAGGAAGATTACCAGTATTTTTTTAAGCGCTCTGGATATTACAAAAATACTTTTGATAAGGAAACTGGTTGGATGCGGCCTCGCGAGGTAAATGGACAATGGCATGGAACTTTGGATCCATATAAGTATGAAACAGGATTTAATGAATCCAATGGAGCGCAGTCAACCTGGTTCGTTCCACATGATATTGAAGGATTAGCTGCGCTTATGGGAGGTCATGAAAAGGCTGTGGAAAAATTGAATACTCAATTTGAAACCGCTGAAAAAATTGGTTTTACTTCTGGTGATTCTCATGATAGAGAGCTACATCCAGAATACAGGCGTATTCCTATCAATTATGGAAACCAACCCTCTATACAAACTGCGCAGGTGTTTAACCAATTAAACCGTCCTGATTTGTCTCAATACTGGACACGTAAGGTTGTGAATAAAGTGTTTTCCGGATTGAGTCCTGCTACAGGTTTTAATGGCGACGAAGATCAAGGTTTAATGGGTAGTTTATCTGTTTTATTGAAATTAGGCCTATTTCAGATGAATGGTGGTACAGAGGAGAACCCTCAATACCAAATCGGAAGTCCGATTTTTAATCAGATAAAGATTCATTTGAATCCGGATTTTTATCCTGGAAACACTTTTGTGATAAAGACCCATAATAATAGTGCCGACAATCTTTATGTAAAAAGTATTCAATTAAATAATCAGTTAATAAATGGTACCAATATCCGGCATAATGACATTGTAAAAGGGGGTACCTTGGTGTTAGAAATGACGGATGCGTCGAATAAATAAGTTAAAGGAATCAATATTAAACTATTGTGTATTTAGTTGTTGGTCCATTAAGTTCAGGAAGTGAATTGTAAAGGTGAAGCGATTAAATGCACAATGGGTAAAATATGTGTATGGTGTTGAGTTTAAGAAGAAATGGATTTATTCTTTTGTTGAGTTTACTAACTCTCTCTGTTGTTGGGCAGCTTAAAAATAAGCCAGCTTTGCAAGAGGATTTTATGGATATGGGTTTAGGTATCTTTGTTCATTGGAGTTTAGATTCTCAATTAGGGAGTGTTATTAGTCATTCATTAGTTGGAGCCTCCGAAAATTATGTCAATAAGTATTTTAATGCGCTTCCAAAGACCTTTTATCCAAATAAGTTTGATGCGGACGAATGGGCTAGACTGTTTAAAATGACGGGTGCTGAATATGTTGTTTTTACCACAAAGCACCACAATGGTTTTTGTATGTGGGATACCCAAACGACCGATTTCAATATAATGAACACGTCCTATGGTAAGGATATTACGGCTATGCTATTCAGATCATTGCGTAAATTTGGATTAAAGGTAGGGGTGTATTTTTCGCCTGAAGATTTTCATTTTTTGCATAAACAGGGTACGCTTATCTCCAGGAAAGGTGAGTTGAGCCAAATTACCGAAAATAAAGAGCTCTTGGCTTATGATAAAGAACAGGTGAAAGAGCTGGTTACCAATTATGGACCTATTGATATCATCTTTTTTGATGCCTTTAAAACCGGTCCGCTTGTTCAATATGTACATTCGCTAGATCCCAATATTGTGGTTACTCGTGGAGAGATGAAAACGCCGGAACAGCGCATACCTAATGGAGCCATGCCGGGTCCTTGGGAAACTTGTATGACCATGGGAACACAATGGCAATATAAGCCTACCAATGAAAGCTACAAAAGCGGTACCGATGTGATCAATAAGTTGATAGAGATTAGAGCTAAAGGTGGAAATTTTTTATTGAATGTAGGGCCAAAACCCAACGGGGAAATTGCTATTGAACAAGAGGTGCGTTTGCGTGAATTGGGTCTTTGGATGTTTGTAAATGAGGAGGCCATCAAGGGGGTGCGCCCCATGTCTGGTATAGTAAAGGATGGTGATTTGTGGTTTACCCAAAATGAAAAGGAAAAAGCGGTTTATGTTTTGATTACAGGTCAAAGAAAATGGTTCAAAGGATTTCGTAGAAATTTTATACTGAAAAATTTGAAGGCTACCGACGAAACAACCGTCTCTGTTGTGGGACAAAATGATTTAGTGGTTGAGTATTGGCCAGAGAATATTCCGGAATCAAAGTTTGTGCAGCATAAAGATGTATTGGAAATATCCATCGCTAGGGCGCAACGTCTTTATAATGATAAAGTTTGGCCCAATGCAGTGGTTGTTAAATTAACCAATGTTGAAATTATAAAGTAAAGGTGTGTTGCAATGGGTAGTGTATAAGTGTTTTGTGTGTGGTTGTGAAATTGGAATGGTGTTTTTTACTCTAAATAAATAGCGCCAGTCCATAAAGGAAGTTTTGACTTTATAGATAAGTACTAAATAGAAAATTACGAAAATGAAGTTGTTTCT
Source organism: Saccharicrinis fermentans DSM 9555 = JCM 21142 (assembly GCF_000517085.1). Taxonomy (NCBI): domain Bacteria; kingdom Pseudomonadati; phylum Bacteroidota; class Bacteroidia; order Marinilabiliales; family Marinilabiliaceae; genus Saccharicrinis; species Saccharicrinis fermentans. The sequence goes on from NZ_KI912107.1 coordinate 630,424, forward strand.
TATATTAATCTTTGCTTTTTGTCCATTTGTTGGCTTTGCGCAAGATAGTTATCTTTTTAAAGATGTAGATTTACCTGTTGAAAAAAGAGTGGATGATTTGCTGAATCGCCTTACTTTAGAGGAAAAGGTATCTTTGTTAGTCAGTACATCAGAGGAAATAACTCGCTTGGGTGTTGCTAAATATTATCATGGAAATGAAGGCTTGCATGGGGTGGTGAAAGGTGGGCGTTTTACTGTGTTTCCACAAGCCATAGCACTGGCTGCCACATGGAACCCAGCGCTTATTTATGATGTGGCAACGGCTATTTCTGATGAAGCCAGGGCCAAATGGAATTTTTATAATCAGGGTAAAGATCAGCTGAACCCATATAGCGATCTGCTAACAATGTGGTCACCTACCATTAATATGGCCAGAGACCCTCGTTGGGGAAGAACCCCGGAAACATATGGCGAAGATCCTTTTTTAACCAGTCAGATTGGTGTGTCTTTTGTTAAGGGACTCCAGGGTGATGACGAAAAATATTTAAAGGTGGTTTCTACCCCTAAACATTTTATTGCCAATAACGAGGAGGAAAATAGGTTTGCATGTAATGTCGATATTTCGGAAAGCGCATTGCGGGAGTATTATTTGCCTGCCTTTAAGGCTTGTATAACTGAAGGTAAGGCACAGTCAATAATGAGCGCTTACAATGCCATCAATCAAACACCTTGTTCTGCGAATAGTTGGTTGTTAAACGATGTATTAAGGAATGAATGGGGTTTTAAAGGTTATGTAGTGAGCGATTGTGGTGCACTTACTTATCTGGAGAAATCGCACCATTTTGTGACCGATAAAAAGCTGGCTGCAAAAGCAGCTATAGAGGCTGGCCTGGACTTGGAGTGTGGTGACGATATCTATAGAAACTACTTGGTTCCTGCTTTTAAAGAGGGCCTGGTGAGTGAGGCGTCTATTGATAAGGCGGTTCGAAGGGTGCTGGAGGCTCGTTTTAAATTGGGTATCTTTGATCCGGTAGAGGATAATCCTTATTCTCGTATTTCGCCCGATGTCATTGCTTCAAAAAAGCACCAGGATCTGGCACTGGAAACAGCAAGGCAGTCCATTGTGTTGCTTAAAAACCAAGCGCATTTATTACCGTTGAAAACGAAGGAAATAAAGAAAATTGCAGTGGTTGGTTTTAACGCCAACCAGGTAGTTTTGGGTGATTACAGTGGTCTGCCTGTGATATCTCCTGTTTCTCCCCTTAAAGGAATTCAAAATAAAGTGGGAGACCAGGTTGAGATACAACATGTGAAATGGAAAACAGCTGCAAGAAACTTGTCCTTACTTGAGTCGGAGTATTTGCGTAATGATATGAATGATGAAAAGGGTTTGTATGCTGAGTATTATGATGATAAGTTTTTAGAAGGAACGCCACAAACCCGTACAGATAAAGTGGTGAATTTTGATCCGGTAAATCAACCACCGGATTCATATAGTAATTATCGCCATAAGTCCATGAGGTGGACTGGTTATATTGTACCTAATATTTCAGGAGATTATAAAATTGGCGTAAATTCAGATGATGGAATTCGTTTGTGGTTAAATGATAAATTGGTGGTTGATGAGTGGCATAACCGCGGTACAACAACAGATCAGGTGGATGTTAAAATGGAGGCAGGAAAGAAATATGCCATTAAGTTGGAGTATTTTGACAATGGAGGTGATGCTATTTGTCAATTACTTTGGAAAGTGCCAGGGGATACGGGTGATTTGTACGATGAAGATAAACAAGCGGCTCAAACGAGCGATTATGTGATTGCCATTATGGGAATCAATAAAACCATTGAAAAAGAGGGAAAAGATAGGGTGGAGTTAGGTCTTCCTGAGGACCAAATAGCTTATTTAAAGGAAATCTACAGCATCAATAAAAATTTGGTGGTTGTATTGGTAGCCGGAAGTTCTTTGTCTGTTAATTGGATGGAGGCGCATGTTCCGGCTATTGTAGAGTGTTGGTATCCGGGTGAGAGTGGAGGAACGGCTCTGGCCGACGTACTTTTCGGAGATTATAACCCGGCAGGAAGATTGCCTTTTACTTTTTATAAATCAGAAAAGGACTTGCCACCCATGAACGATTATGAAGTTTCCCATGGTAGAACATATCAATATTTTGAAGGAGAAGCTCTGTATCCTTTTGGTTATGGCTTGAGTTATACTTCCTTTGCATATTCTCAAATGAATATCTCTAAACATAAAGAAAGTGTTACGGTTTCAATGAAAGTTAAAAATACTGGTGAACGTAAAGGTGATGAGGTCGTGCAACTCTACGTGAGAGATGTGAAATCATCTGTGCAACGCCCATTGAAACAATTGGTTGGTTTTCGAAGAACTTCTCTTGATGTAGGAGAAATGAAGAACATTCAATTTGAAGTCCCTATATCTGCCTTGATGTATTGGAATGAAGATTGCGAAGAATGGCAATTTGAAAAGGGAGCATTTGAATTTATGCTAGGTGCATCTTCGAAGGATATCCGTTTAAAAAAGACTTGTACGATAAAATAATTGTCAATTTATATTTATGTTTTTTATTTTTGGGAGTATGAAAAAAATAATGATGTTATCCAATAGTAAATTTTATGTGCTACAAGTTTTGTTTTTGTTCGGTAGTTTCTCGATGCAAAGTCAATTGACCAAAGTACCCCAGGAAAGTGATTTTGTATCGAAAATGATGAGCCCACGGCAGATTATTGAAGTGGGGAAAGGACATTATTTTATTGATTTTGGCAAGGCTTATTTTGGTACGGTGGTATTATGCTCCCAAAGAGATCAAAACGATAGTTTGATTGTTCGTTTAGGTGAGAAATTAACCGCTACTCACGAAATAGATAGAAACCCCGGTGGTACCATTCGGTATCAGGAAGTGCAGCTTGATCAAATAACAGGCCATCAGAATATGGTGGTTCCTTTGAAGGCCGATAAGCGAAATACCAAACCGGGCGCTATTATTCTTCCCGATTCGTTTGGGGTGATCATGCCTTTCAGATATTGTGAACTGGAGAATCTTCAAGTACCAATGGAAGAGCTGGAGATCTGGCAAAAGGTCTATCATTATAAATTTAATGATGAGGCTGGAATGTTTTCGTCGTCTGATACTGTTTTAAATGCAGTATGGGATTTGTGTAAGCATACCATTAAGGCAACGAGCTTTGCCGGTTATTATGTGGATGGGGACAGAGAACGTATTCCTTATGAGGCGGATGCATATATCAACCAGCTGAGTCATTATGCTGTAGATAGTGTTTATTCCATAGCTCGCAGAACCAATGAATATTTTATTCAGCATCCTACCTGGCCAACAGAATGGCTTCTTCATACCGTAATGATGTTTTATCAGGATTATATGTATACGGGAAACATTGATTTGTTAGAAAAGTATTATGATGTACTGAAGGTTAGAACATTGATGGATCTGGAGCGGGAGGATGGATTAATTAGTTCTAAATCAGATAAGTTAAATGGCGTTTTTAAAACCCAATTGGGATTTAAGAACGCGCGAACAAATGTGAGGGATATTGTTGATTGGCCCGCAGGACAAAAGGATACAGGATGGAAGCTGGCTACAGAAGCCGGAGAACGTGATGGCTATGAGATGATGGCGATTAATACGGTGGTTAATTCTTTCTATTACTACAATATGTATCTTATGTCGGAGATAGCCGGTTATCTTGGGAAAAAAGATGATGTTAAGTTTTTTCATCAGAAAGCCGAAAAAGTAAAAAAGGTGATCAATGAAAAGCTTTTTGATAAATCACGTGGTATTTATGTGGATGGAGAAGGTTCAACGCATGCTTCTCTTCATGCCAATATGTTTCCTCTGGCGTTTAATCTTGTTCCGGATAGTTATAAAAAGACCGTTGTTGAGTTTGTGAAGACGCGTGGTATGGCTTGTAGTGTATACGGCGCACAGTACTTATTGGAAGGCTTATTCAATGTCAATGAGTCGGGATACGCTTTGCAACTGATTACTGAAACAGAAAGTGACCGTTCATGGTGGAATATGATTCAAATTGGGTCTACCATGGCATTGGAGGCCTGGGATATGAAATATAAGCCTAATTCAGACTGGAATCATGCCTGGGGAACGGCACCGTTGAATATTATTACCCGCCGGATGTGGGGAGTGACGCCGAAAACGCCGGGATTTGCTGATGTACAAATTAAACCTCAATTAGATGGATTGGAATTTTCAGACATTAAAGTCCCCACCATCAAGGGTGTTATTGTGGCAAAGTATAAGCTGACGAAAGATGGCGATCCGTTTTATGAAATTAAGCTGCCGCAAGGTATGAATGGGGAGTTTATTTTGCCCAACAGTAAGAATAAAGTACAGCTTAACAATCGTGTCGTTAAAAATAAGAAAATATTGAAGCTGGCGAACGGTGTAAATATTTTGCAGATTCAGCAGTAAATCATTAAAAAAGACATAAGCACCTTCACTTTCTTGTTTTACGAGAATCATTGTGTCCCAGCCGGAAGTGATAGCTTTATTAAGTCCTGGCTGATATTAAACGTATTTTCGACTGATGACGATATGTTATAAATGCATTCAAAGTGAATAAAACGAGGAGGACAACATGAATTAATGCCATCTTCTACCCAAAAATACCATTTGTCAGTCAAATTATTGATCTGGGGATTTTAGGTTATAATTAAATTTTGTATCATTTATCCCTAAACTGTTTGGGAGACAATCCTGAGTGACGTTTGAAAAATTTGCAAAAAGACGATGGGTCAGGGAAATTTAGTTCATCTGAAATTTCCATAATAGATTTTGAAGTTGCGTTTAATTGTAGTTTTATTTCTGTCATTATATAATCATCAATCATTTTTTTTGCACTTTGTCCTCTTACTTCAGATGTTACAAGCGAAAGATATTTGGGGGTTATATTTAGTTTGTCGGCATAAAATGCTACATCTCTACTTTCATTGAAATATTGTATTATCAGGTTGATAAACATTTTTGTAATCTCAATTCTACGTGTATGTTTAACTGTGTCTTTCAATAATTCATGGTGAATGCCATTGTATCTGTTAAGGTAAAACACTCGCAATAGACTTATTATAATTTCGTTTCGAAAGATGTTATCAACCTCTTCGTATTTGCTTTTTATGAGTTCTATAAATTTGATCTCGGCTTTGTATATTTCTTCAGGGGCATTAAATACCGGTATTTCTTTTAAAAATACTTCAAATTCTGGTGAAAATCGGAACATTATATTTTGCAATATCTCGTTGGAGTAAGTAACATAAATCAAGGAAAAATCCTCACTTAGCTGTTTTTGCTCTATTATTTGCATGGGAAAAAGGGTAAGAATAGCTCCTTTTTCAAAATGGTGTTTAATGAAATCAATCATCACATCGGTACTTCCATTTGTACATATACACGTCATTCCTCTTGTTAAACGTTCCGGTGAATGTTCAATAGGTAGTTTTGTATGATGTAATTTTATTGAAAAATTATGGTCTAAATTTATATTGGAGTCTGGTAATTTGGAATCGGTTAACATTAGTTGCGAATTCTCTTTATGACTATTAATTATCCTTGTTTTGTAATTCAACCACAAAAGTACTGGAAATAATGACAAGTTTTAGTGAAAAACTGAACCCATATTATCCTTGAGAATTTTATTGTTTTGTATTAAAATTTTAAGAAAGTAAAAATGGAACAAAAAAATATTGAAACATACGAAGAAACAGCACCTGAAATAGCCACTCAAGATAAGGTTGAAGTTTTCCAACCAGCATCAGATAATCAATTAGCATTGACAAGAAAACAACAGATTCTAATTATGCTACCTTTATTAATTGGTGGCTTTATAGCATTATTAAACGAAACAATTTTAAATGTGGCTTTTCCAAATTTGATGTCAAGTTTGGGAGTTTCTTTAAGTACTGTGCAATGGTTAGGAACGGCTTACCTTTTGATTGTAGGTATTTTGGTTCCTGTTACTGCATTTCTCATAAAAACGTTCACCACTAAAAAGTTATACCTATTTGCGATGCTTTTTTTTACGCTTGGAACAACACTATGCGGCATTTCTCAAAGTTTTACGCTTTTACTGATTTCAAGAATCCTTCAGGGTGTTGGTACAGGTATGCTACTACCCATAATGATGGATACGGTGATGGCTATTTTCCCTCCAGAAAAACGGGGAAGTGCTATGGGCATTAGCATGATGGTGGTAATTGCAGCACCAGGAGTTGGACCAACTTTGGGTGGTTATATTTTGAAATATTTAGACTGGCACTGGCTGTTTTTTATTATGCTACCGATAGCAGTTGTTGCAATTGTACTAGGAATGCTATACCTGAAAAGTTATTCCACTTTAACCAAACCCAAAATTGATGTTTTTTCCATCCTCCTTTCTACCGTCGGCTTTGGTGGGCTGATATTTGGGATTTCTTCTATAGAAACACTGGGTTTGTGGAATGTTACGACTTTTGTCCCTCTATTTTGTGGACTTATAAGTTTGTTTATCTTTTCAAAACGACAGTTGTCAATGAAACAGCCTATGCTGGAACTTAGGGTACTCCGTTATCCTGTGTTTTTATTTGGGACAATCATTCTATTTTTATCTTTTTTAATACCCTTTGCTACAAATATCATTTTACCGACCTATCTGCAAAATGCGTTAAATATAAATGTAGGTACTGCAGGATTATCCATGTTACCCGGTAGTATTATGATGGTATTTCTTGTTCCATTGTCAGGGCGTTTTTATGACAAAATAGGGGCAAAACCCATAGTTGTAGCCGGTTTTACACCCTTAATCATAAGCATGTTCTTTTTCTCTCGTATTTCTACAAGCACAGAATTGACAACAATTATTGTTTTTCACATTTTAATGTGCATTGGAATTTCATTAATTATTACACCGTTACAAACTAATTCATTAAACCAACTTCCTAAGAAATACATGGCTCATGGCGTGGCTATTCTAAATACAACACAACAGATTGCTGCATCGTTTGGTTCTTCGTTGTTTATTGGATTAATGGGTGCCCGATACGTCAAATATCTTGCACGTATAGAGAACCCAGACCTTAGCCAACAACAACTGGCCACCATTGAAGGCACCACAACTTCATTTACCGTAGCCCTTGGAGTTGTTTTAATAGGTTTCCTCATATCTTTTTTTATAAAACGAAGAACGGAAATATCAAGCGAAAATTAATACTTAATAAATCATTGTTGTTCGGCAATCTGAAATGAGTCTAATTTCATTGTCCTAAGTATCCGATATTTATATCTGTAATTTTTATTTTATTTGTAGAAACATCCAAATATTCTGTGGGAAAATTACGTCTATTTTGCTTGTTCATATAGCGTTCTGGTGCCGCTATGGATTCACCCTTTCTATTTTGATAATAGTAAGCATTAGAAATAATTCATTTTTTTATTACATTTATATTTGCAGCCTTAAAATTGGTCGTAATGGAAAAACTGAAATTGTTGAGCAGTGGAATGGATATAACTTCCCCTGCTGTTCGACATTTCGGGCAGGTTTATAAGGATTTGCAAATGCAGTCGCCCATGGTAGGTATGAAAGATTCGTTTTGTATGCTATTGGGATGAATTCAGGATATACTGTAAAACAAGGCACTAAGTCAGAAAGTCTGGGGGCAGTATCTTCTGATCCTTGTGTCGTAAATTGAAAACTACTCGTCTACCGAAATTAAGCGGAAGTACACTGCTTATCCTTCCGTTTATTCTTTTCTATTTAGTTTTATGATTTTATCCGAGGGTTGAAATCAAAACCATTGCCTAGCAAATTAAACGCGATACTTCCGTATCAAATACCAGGTGATCAAAAAAGCTAAACTATCACCTACTACAAATGAAATCCAAATGCCGTTTAAGCCCCAAAGCCAGTTTAAGCTATACAATATGGGAATAAACAAAAGGACAGGCCTTAAAATGGCTAAGAAGACAGCCGTTTTTTTCTGGTGTAATGCTTGAAAATAACGTGTAGCCACTATTTGCATCATGTAGAAAGGGAGGGATAGGGCGAAAAGGCGTAAGGCCGTTCGGGCTACGTTTATGACGTCCTCATTATCAGTGATAAAAATTCCAATAATTAAATTGGGAAAGAGTTCAAGGATGATTAAGCCTAACAATCCCGATAGGCATACCACAGACATAGCGTAAAGTAGCGTTTTACGGCTACGATCGGGGCGATTGGCTCCATAGTTAAAGCTGACAATGGGCTGCATACCATCGCCCGTTCCTAGAGCTATCATCTGAAAAATAACATTCATACTAAAAATAATTCCCATAGCTGCGATGGCAAAAGTTCCTCCTGATTGAAGGAGCAAATGGTTGGCCGTTACATTTTGTATACTACTCGACACATCCATAATGAATGGGGCCATTCCTAAAGAAAGAATAGGAAAAATGATGTTTTTCTGCAGCCTAATATTGTTCCATTTTACATTGATCAGGCTTTTACCACTGAGGTAGTATCTGATTAATAGCAGGCCATTGACGCTTTGTGCGATAATGGTTGCCAGAGCGGCTCCTCGGATCCCCATATTTAAATATTTCATAAATACCAGGTCAAGGGTGATGTTTATGAGCGATGAAATTAAAATCAAATAAGCTGGCAAACGAGGATTTCCTTCTGCCCGACAGGTAAACTCGAATGCAATAAAAAATGCAAAAGGAAAGCCCATAAAGATGATTTGTTGATAATTGGTCGATAGCTTGAGCAACTCGTTCTGAGCGCCAAATATCTGTAAGATATTTCTACAAAATAGCAATCCTAGCATGGTAAACAACAGAATCGTTACCAACAAGCCAGCGATCATGTTACCCAGCGCTTTTTCTGCTTCTTCGGGCTTGGACTCGCCTAAATACTTTGAGATAAGAACTCCGGTTCCACTTCCAAACAACACTGTAAAGCCGAGTTGTAAAAGGGTAATGGGAAAAGCTATGGTTACTGCAGATAGTCCTTCGGCGCCTACAAATTGTCCTACAAATATACGGTCAACTATATTATAGAGGGCATTAATTAAAAGACCTAAAACAGCCGGACCGGCATAGCTTAAAAGGAGTTTAGGGATAGAACTGTCCTTAAGGGAATAGGAGGTGTCACTCATTTAATTATTGTTCTAATTTGTTGATTTCAGTCGCGTGAATCATCCGCTTTCTCCTGAGTGAAGAAAACGGATGATTGAATTTTAACTAGTCTTTGCAAGAAAACTCCAAATACTGCGTTATTCTCATTTTTGAAACAGTCATTTACAATCAGTAAACTCCTTGGTTTCAAAAATATCGAAAGCCTTGTCTTTGAAGCTTTCATATGATTATAATTTGTCTTTCAATGGTCATATGGAACTCCCGATGAATTTTAATCATTCTTCTGTGTGTATTTTAGAATGCTAAAATTCATGTTCGTTTCTTATCAAAGACAGAAAAAAACAGTCGTTTTCTTGCAGCCACTAACTAAGTGAATTAATTATTTATTTATTCACTTCCGCCACCTAATGCCTGATATAAACTGATGACCGCTTGGACTTGGTCATACCAATCGTTCGTTTCAGATAATTGAGCATCCAGCAAATCTTCTTGAGCAGTGAGTACTTCTAAATAGGTTGATGCTCCTGTTTGGAATAACTGGCGCGTATAGACCACTGACCGTTCAAGAGCCTCCAGCTGTTTGTTACGGTTAGCTTGTTTTTGTAGCGTCGTAGCATATTGAAATAGGGCGTTGCTCACTTCGCTGCCGGCATTCAACAGGCTCTGTTTAAAATTAAGTAAAGCTTCCTCTTGTAAAGACTTTGTTATTTTTAAATTTGCCTTATTCACCCCGCGATTGAGAATTGGAGCCGTTAAGGAACCAATGGTACTGGATAAAAGATCGCCAGGATTGGAAATGATTCCCCCGTTACTATTAGTCCATACTGAAGAAGCACTTATCGTAATGTTGGGGTAAAAAGCTGAACGCGCCACATTGGTGTTATAAAAAGCGGTAGCTAAAGCCATTTCGTATTGTTTTACATCAGGGCGATTCGCTAAAATCTGTAAAGGAACCCCCGCCGATATTCGCTCCGGAAGCTTTATGCTTTGCCATTCACCCCGTTTGATTGCTTGAGGTGCTTGCCCTAAAGTGATAGAAAGCGCATTCTCCGTTTCACGTATCGACTGTTGTAAGTCGGAATAGGTCGTTTTTAGTGCATAATAGCTGGCTTCACTTTGGGTGATGGAAGCTTCATTGGTCATGCCAACTTCTTTTAAAGCGCGCATGCTTTCAATTCTATCTTCCCAGCTTAAAATGGTTTTGCCGGTAATATCCAGTTGCCTGTCGAGCATCAATAAGTAATAGTAACTATTTGCAATGGTGGCAATCAACTGTGTTTGGACCGCTTGTTGGTACGCCTGGCTTTGTTCTAAAGTCGCTTCAGCTCCTTTTTTTGCATTGCGCAAACCACCAAACAAGGGTATCTGCCAGCTTGTTGAAAGTCCTGAATTATGAAATTTCGTCGTTGATCCATCAAAGTCTGATAGTGTTCCCGTTGATGAAAAGGACAAATCAGGAGTATAAGCTAAACGAGCCGATGAGAGTGATGCTTCGGCTTGCTCTATACGAAGCCATGCGGTTTGTAAATCTACATTGGCTTCCAAGCCTTGTTTTAAAAGTTCTTGTAATTGAGGGTCAGTGAATAGCTCTCTCCAGGGAAGATTTCCTAAATTCACACTATCCTCAGGTATTGCAGCATCAACGGCACTGGTGTCGCGATAGAGATTTTCTTTTTCGACTTCTGGCGTTTCGAAAGTTTTATACACCGAGCAACTACTGAGTAGTACTATGCCGGTAAAAAATATGATTAATTTTTTCATCTGTTTATTCTTTATTGTGTGATACTTGCATTTTCGCTGGCTGTTTGGGCAAAATCCTCATTCATAGGCTTAACTTTTTCCTGAACTTTTTGGAAGATGACAAACAAAGCAGGTGTAATAAATATCTGGCAGATCATACCCACAAGCATACCTCCAATAACACCTGTACCTACAGAGCTATTGCCATTAGCGCCCACTCCGTTGGCAAACATCATAGGTAATAAACCAATAATCAGCGTAAACGAAGTCATCATAATTGGACGAAGACGTGCTGCTGCTGCCTCAATAGCCGCTTGCCTAATTGATAATCCCTGTTGACGGCGGTCTGCGGCATATTCCACAATTAAGATGGAGTTTTTAGCAATTAATCCAATCAACATAATGAGTGCAACTTGCAGATAAATATTATTGCTGACCCCCATTATATTAGCAAACAATAAACTTCCTGCTAATCCCATTGGAATGGAAAGCATGATGATAATGGGAAGGATATAACTTTCGTATTGCATACTCAACAACAAGTAGATAAACAGAAATACGATACCTAAAACAATAGCCGTTGTATTGGCACCCGTATTATTTTCTTCACGTGTCATGCCCGCAAACTCATAGCTATAACCGGTGGGTAGCTCTTTGGCCAGTTCTTTGATTGCATTAATGGCTTCACCGGAGCTGTAGCCATCGGCCGGTGAACCTGTAACAGCGATAGAAGTGTACATATTAAAACGGGTAATGTTATCAGGACCATAGGTTTTTCGAAGCGTTACAAACTGTGATATAGGCGCCATTTCGCTTCCATTACGTATCATAATTTTATTTAAACTTTCGGTATTGGTGCGGTAGTCAGGACTAGCCTGAATCATCACACGGTAAAGTTTACCAAAGCGGTTGAAATTAGATGCGTAAATACCCCCATAATAACCCTCCAATGTCGATAAGATGACATCAGGACTGATTCCGGCGATTTTACATTTTTCTACATCCACATCGACCATATACTGCGGTGTTGATGCGCTAAAAGAAGTACGTGCACTTTCTATTTCAGGAAGCTGATTAAGTTGCTGTATAAAATCTTTAGCCACCGTTTCGAAATCATTTAAATCACCACCTGTTTTATCTTGCAACTTCAACTCAAAGCCATTGGTTACACCATATCCGGCGACCATAGGAGGTGCAAGATAGATCATGTTCCCATTTTTAACCACTTTGGCTGTTTCTCTATATAATTGTGCAATAAGCTCATCAACACTTTTTCCATCACCTCGTAAGTCCCAATCTTTAAGTTTACATATTAAATTTCCATAGGTATTACCGGATCCGTCAAGAAGGCTATAACCATTACTTATAGAATACGATTCGATGGCAGGAATACTTTGTACCACCTTAGATATCTTTTCCATTTCTTTGGAAGTCTCTTCTAAGGAGGTGCCCACAGGCATAGAAAGAGCACCAAAAATAGTTCCCTGATCTTCGTTGGGAATTAAGCCGGTAGGCGTGATACGCAATAAAAATACAAAAGTAATGATGACGATGCCAACAAGTGATCCACTCAACAGTTTGTGGCCGGTGAAAAAGCTGACTCCTTTTTTATATTTGTTGGTTAAGCGCTTAAAATTATCGTTAAAAGAGTCGTGAAAGCGTTGTGCAAAAGAGAGCTTTTGGTCGCCATCTTTAGTTCCTGGTTTTAGCAATATTGCACACAATGCTGGACTTAAGGTCAGTGCATTTATCCCTGATATACCAATGGCGAAAGCCATGGTTAATCCCATTTGTTTAAAGAAGACACCGGAAGTTCCCCCCGTAAAGCTAACGGGTATAAAAATAGCCATCATCACTAAAGTAGATGAAATAATGGCACTGGATATCTCACCCATGGCATCCAGCGAAGCTTGACGCGCCGAGGTGTAGCCGGTATCTATTTTTGCCTGAACAGCTTCTACTACAATAATGGCATCATCCACCACCGTACCAATGGCCAGTACCATGGCACACAGCGTAAGCAAATTAACACTAAAGCCAAATGCCCACATTAGGAAAAACGAACCGACTAAGGCCACCGGAATGGCGATGGTTGGGATAAGTGTGGAACGGGTATTTTGCAAAAAGATATAAGTAACCAAAATAACCAATAGAAAAGCTTCGAGCAAGGTTTTTACCACTTCCCAAATAGAAGCGTATAAAAAGTTATTGGTATTCATCATGATCGCGTACTTTACGCCCTCGGGAAAATCGGCTTCTGCCTTTATTAAGAATTCTTCAATACTATTGTTAATATCCATAGCATTGGATCCCGCTGTCTGGAAAACCATACCGGTGACGCCAGGATGACCGTTTATACTAGCCGTAACACTATTGGATAAACGACCTAGTTCTATGTCCGCAACATCTTTTAAGTGGAGTACCTCCCCATCTTTGGTAGCCGAAATTACGATATCTTCGAACTCTTCAACAGTTTCTAAACGTCCTTTGTATTTTAATACATACTGGAATGATTGATTGCCCTGTTCTCCCAATTGTCCGGGAGCTGCTTCAATATTTTGTTCATCAAGTACTGTTGTTATATCACTGGGCATAAGGTGATATTGTGCCATTACATCGGGTTTCAACCAGATGCGCATGGAGTAGGTTGATCCTGTGATGAAAACATCACTAACGCCCTTAATCCGTTTGATTTGTGGAATTAAATTGATATCGGCATAGTTCTCCAAAAAGGCATAATCATATTGATCATTTTCGCTATAAAGCCCCCAAGTCATCAAGATACTCGATTGACGTTTGGTGGCAGTCACCCCAATTTTGGTGACTTCAGAAGGTAGTGAGCCTTCTGCTTGGCTGATCCTATTTTGCACATTGATAGCGTCCATATCCGGATCGGTGTCCGGTTCAAAATAGATCAATATGGTAGCTTTTCCGGTATTGGTGGCCGTAGAGGTCATATAGGTCATACCCTCTACACCATTGATTTCTTCCTCTAAAGGCGAAACCACGCTATTGAGCACCGTTGGTGCATTAGCTCCGGTATAAGTGGCCTCTACTTGAACAGTAGGTGGTGCTATGCTAGGGTATTGTGTGGTCGGCAGGGAAACTAAACCTAGCACACCTAAAACAACAATAAAAACCGATATGGCTGAGGATAAAACAGGCCGCGTTATAAATTTATCAAACTTCATAATTTATAATGTATTAGATTTTTCTTTAATAGTTAAACCATCACGTAAGGAATTAATCCCTTCAATGACGATTTTATCGCCTGCTGATAATCCTTTTGTTACCGCATACTCACTGCCGTTGTTTAGTGGATATATTTCAATTTCGGTACTTGAGACGGTCGAATTTTCATCTACGGTGTATACGAATTTTTTGTCCTGTATCTCGTAGGTGGCATTTTGTGGAATTAACAAGCAGCTATCGAGCGAATATGGCAGAATAATGGAAGCTGTTCCACCGCTACGTAAAATTCCATCTTTGTTAGGAAAGGCTGCACGAATGCTGGCAGCACCTGTCGATTCATCAATGGTTCCACTAATAGTTTCTATCGTTCCTAAATATCTATAAATATCATCATTGCTCATCTTCAATTGTACTTTAGGAAGATTTTTGACGATGTCTGTTGTTAAATGATTTTCTTTAGCGAGGGCGAGAAGTTTTTTTTCGGTAAGAGAAAAGTTGGCATACATGGTGGCGAATTCTGAAACCGTAGTAATAGCATCAGACATGGTTGGGCTTACCAAAGCTCCAACACGATAGAATATTTTACCTATAATACCATCAGTAGGACTTGTTATACGTGTGTAGGACAGGTCCTTTTGTGCACTCACTAATTCCGCCTTTGCTAAAGCAAGTTGAGCATTACGACTACCCAATTCGTTTTGGGCAAGCTCAAGTTCATAAGCACTTATAATATTACGTTCTGCTAAATATTTTTTATTTGCAGCTGTTAGCTTAGCTGTTGCTACATCAGCTTCTGCTACAGCAACATTTGCTTTTGCTACGTTTACAGCCTCCTCATATTGTATCTGATCGATCTGAAACAATACTTGACCTTTCTTAACGATGGATCCCTCATCCACATTTACTTTGGTGATAAAACCCGTTATTTGCGGACGAATATCAATGTCTTGCATCCCTTTTAGGGTGGCCGAAAAAGATTCGTGGAACTCCTGTGTACTAGGCTTAACTTCCATTATTGTTAATTCAGGATTTGTAATGTGCCTCTTTTCTTTATTTTCACTGCAAGAAGCGAATACAGTAAGACTCATTACCATGATTACGATCGTGTTTAAAATTCTAATTTTCATCTTTGAGATAATTTAATGATCAAGCTATTATTGTATTTTCTTATTATTTGTTAAGCTATTTCGCTTTATCTTTTGTGTTGTTTTCAGTAGACAAATCTAATGGTTTGTGATATTGCATTAGGTATTGTAAAATGGGTAAAATAGATTGTCATTTAGGTTTTTGAGCTATCTTTGAAAAAAAAGGAGAGAGATGATGAAGATATATGAGAATATTAAGGGCTATTTTTTGAATACGAACCCTGAGGTGAACGATTATTCAAACCAGTTTTATATCAGGTCGATCAAAGAGGATAGGCTTGAAAACAAAAAGCCGGATGAAATTTATATTGAACCTCATAAAAGAGATTTTTTTGAGATAGCAGTACTGTTGCAGAATACAAAAAACATTCAAATTGGTGATCAAACACTACCAGTGATGGAAAGAAGTTTGGCGGTTGTTTCGCCTTTTCAGACTATTCGTTATGAAAAAAAAACGCCCAATGATGAGGATGAGGGATATGTTATTTGTTTTAAAGCTTCTTTGTTTCATCATTTTAATCAACCCTATGCAGTACAAAATGAATTTCCTTTTTTTAAAATCCATACATTACCACTTTACCATTTATCCAAGGATGACTTTAATGAAATATTAAGCATTATAGAAGAAATATTCCGAGAATCAAGAGGTAATAAAACTCATAGTTTCGAAGTGGTGCGCTCTTTACTTCTAATTGCTTTATACAAGATAAAGCGACTTACACAGGGGGATGAAGGTATTGTAACAATGAACCGATTTGATGCAGTTATGTCGAAATTTGAATATGAGATTCTTTCTGGTAAGGATGGTTTTTTATCGGTGAATGAATACGCGTCGAAATTAAATATTAGTCCGATTTATTTAAGCGAATGTGTGAAATCGTCTACTGGGAAAAGTGCACAAAAAATTATTATTGACTATAAAATTTTGTACGCACAAACATTGCTCCATCAAATGGAAAAATCGATTTCTGAGATCGCTGATATTTTAGGTTTTAATGAAGTTAGCAATTTTAATCAGTTTTTTAAACGTCATACAGGAATAACTGCAAGCCAGTTTCGAAAGAAAAAAGATTGATTTGTCTTTAGATATGTGACCAACTTATAACCGTATTAATTTTTTAATGTATCTACTGGATTAAAGGTAAGTCTCATTTTCTTAGGCAAGTTCATGGCTTTTTGAACAATTTGTCCATCCCTGTGATTGTTTTATTCATCCTTTTACAGGCATGTTTTTGTAATTTCACAACCTGACATAAACAGGATTGAGAACGTGTCAATCTGAAATACTTTTCATATGAAACAAGTCGTGGGAGTTGTTTCGCATACAAGGGAATGATTTGTTTCGGTGAGTTTCATATGACCTTTGAAAGAATAATATAAACATTTGAAAATGGATAAGGGATATATACGTATTGCTTTTATAGTGTTTGTTTTATCTGCTTGCAGTAAGCCGGAAACGCACTTAAATGAAATACAGGTCATAGGAAGTCACAATTCCTATAAAAAGGAAATTGAAAAACCTTTGTGGAATTTTTTGTATCAGAAAGACTCGGCAAAAGCACTGTCTCTACAATATGCGCATATTCCCATTTTGGAACAATTGAAATTGGGACTGAGAAATTTAGAGCTAGATGTTTTTGACGATCCCGATGGTGGGCATTTCTCGAATCCCCAAGGACTGGACATACTCCGTGAAAATGGGATCACTCCGTTGCCATACGATACCCTTAATAAGCTGGCACAACCAGGTTTGAAGATGTTTCATATTCAGGATATTGACTTTAGAAGTCATCATTTATTATTTAGTGATTGTTTACAGATGATGAAAAAGTGGTCCGACGAAAATCCAACCCACACACCGGTTTTTGTGCTGATGAATACCAAGGATCAAAAGGTGGAAGGAACACGGGACCCGCTGCCTTTTACCAGTAAAGCATTTGATCGGTTGGATGAGGAAATAAAAGCTGTTTTATCGGAAGATGATCTTATTACGCCTGATTTGGTGAGGGGGAATTGTAAAACATTGGAAGAAGCGGTATTGAAAAATGGTTGGCCTAGTCTGGAAGCGATGAAAGGGCGTTTTTTGTTTGTGCTGGATGAAAAAGCAGAAAAAATCGCCTCTTATCTTAAAGGGCATGCCGGATTAAAAAACAGGATTCTTTTTGTGAATAGTCCCGAAGGAAATCCTGAGGCTGCATTTAGAATCATCAATAATCCTATTCGGGATTTTGACTATATAAAGGATTTGGTGGCGAAAGGTTATATGGTGAGAACACGGGCAGATGCAGCCACCAAGGAGTCTAAAACTATGGATTATACGCGCTTTGATAGAGCAAAGGCATCGGGTGCTCAAGTGATTTCAACCGATTATTATATACCAACCAAGCTTTATAATTCATCTTTTAAAGTGGCCTTTGAAGGAAATACCTACGAAAGAATACCTGCAAGGGACGAATAAAGAAGTAGTTAGTGGTTTTAATGAAAATGTAAAGGGGTATGTTTCAAAACAAGATAATTTTAATAGCAATACTTATTGGTTTAGCGGTGCGGGTAAATGGCGTAAGTGGTCAGGCAACTAACTTCTCAATAGCATCAGAACACCACATTGTAAATATTGCGATAGATAAAAAGGAAGCGAGAGTCGTTCAAATTGCCGCAGATATGTTGGCGTCTGATATACTTAATGTCAGTGGAAAAAAGCCGGAGATTTCTTCTGTGATTAAGGAAATGGGGATTGTGGCCGGAACGATTGGGGAAAGCAGGCTGATTGATCAATTTATCTCAAATAAGAATTTGGATGTTAGTCAGGTAAAAGGTAAGTGGGAGACTTATTCTTTACAAGTAATAGCGAATCCGGACAATAAGCAGGGTAAAATATTGCTTATCGCGGGTAGTGATCGTCGTGCTACAGCTTTTGGTTTGTTGGAGATTTCCAGGATGATTGGTGTGTCACCTTGGGAATGGTGGGCTGATGTAATACCAGAAGAAAAAGAAAATCTGACCATTGCTGTTGAGAACAGAATTTATGGTTCTCCATCGGTGAAATACCGGGGTATCTTTTTAAATGATGAAGATTGGGGCTTGCAGCGTTGGGCTGCTTTGAATTATGAGCCGGAAACGGGAGATATTGGCCCCAAAACCTATGCGAAGGTGTTTGAGTTGTTGTTGCGTTTGCGTGCCAATACCATTTGGCCGGCCATGCATTCTTGTACCAAACCTTTTTATTTTTATCCGGAAAATAAACAGGTAGCGGATGATTATGCCATTGTTGTGGGTACGTCTCATTGCGAACCGATGCTTTGTAATATTAATGCTGAGTGGGATAGTGATAAAATGGGTGAATGGCGTTATGATAGTAATTCTGAAGCCATCAAGCATTTGTTTGAATCCAGAGCAAAGGAAAGCGCCGGTCTTGAAAGTATTTACACCATGGGTATGCGTGGAGAACATGATTCGCCGATGATAGTTGGCGCCGATGATACGGAATCGCAGGTTCAATTGTTGGAGCAGGTGGTGCGTGATCAACGAGTCATATTGCGTAAAAAAACAGGCAAGCGGGCGGAGGAATTACCACAGATTTTTATTCCATACAAAGAGGTATTAACATATTATCAAAATGGAATGGAACTGCCAGAGGACATCAGTCTGGTTTGGACCGATGATAACTATGGGTATATACGTCAATTGAGTAATGCGCAGGAGCAGAAACGTAAAGGTGGGGCTGGTGTGTATTACCATACTTCATACTGGGGGCGTCCTCATGATTATCTGTGGCTTAATTCAACAAACCCTGTTTTAATGTGGGAGGAGATGGCAAAGGCCTTTGAATTTCAGTCCCGTGATTTGTGGATTTTAAATTGTGGCGATATAAAACCGCATGAATATAATATTGAGTTATTTCTGGATATGGCCTGGGATATGTCTTCATTTGAAAAAAGTGAAAGTGTTAAAACGCATATGGATTATTGGGCAGGTAGAGAATTTGGTGAAAAAAATGCCCAAACGGTGACTGAGTTGATGTATAAATATTATCATCTGGCTTTTCAACGTCGTCCTGAATTCATGGCCTGGAGTAGGGTGGAACCTGTTTGTAAACCTGGTGAAACAACATTAAGTCAGATTCATTATGGGGATGAAGTTTCGCAAAGAATTGATGCGTATCAGGCATTAGTGGATAATGTCATTGCGTTGAGAGATCGTATGGAAACCAATAGACAGGATGCCTTTTATGAACTGGTGTACTATCCCGTGGTGAGTGCAGCAAATATAAATCACAAGTGGTTGTATGCCTATAAAAATAAGCTTGCAGCGCAACAGGGAAGGTCTAGTGCTGCGTATTTGGGGCAAAAATCCTTGGAGGCTTATCAGCGAATACAACAGGAAACGGATTATTTTAATAGCCGCCTGCAAAATGGAAAGTGGAAGCATATCATGAATATGTCTCCGCGGAATTTGCCAGTGTTTTCGATTCCCATCATAGCTGCTGGAGTTAATACGGAGGAGGCACAGCTGGGTCTGGCTTTGGAGGGTTATGAGATGGAGGTGAATGACAATGTGATTAATTCATTTGCTGATGTATTGCCTGTTTTTAATGCCTATACCCATAACCGCTATTTTATCGATGTATTTTTAAAGGGTGATGGGAAAATAAACTGGAAGGCGGTGGCTAATGCCGACTGGATTAAAATTACGAAAACAGTGGGAGCTATCAACCATAAGTTACCAGAAGAACGTATATGGGTGAGTGTCGACTGGGATAAGGTACCGGTTGGGAAAAATAAAAAGGAAGCTCCTTTGGGGCATGACTATCAGTTGATTCCTCCTGGCTATAAGGTGAATTCCTCCATCGATTTTGTGACAGCTGACACAACTATCAGTATAGGAATCTCTGTTTTTAATCCTAAGTTAAAGGAACTGAAGTATTATAAAGGACATATTGAAGATAAAGGTTTTGTTTCTATCAATGCCGAAAATTATTCCCTTAAGAAAGCAGGTAAACAAGCTGACTGGCAAACCCATGAGGGTATTGGTTATAGCGGTAAAGTGGTAACAGCCTTGCCGCGTTCTGCAGATTCTCAGTTTCATCTGCAATCTATTGTGAATAACAGCCCTGTGCTGGAATATGATTTTTATACTTTTAATTTTGGTGAAGCTCAGGTGTATTTGCAGGCCATCCCCACTCATGCCCCCAATAGTGATAGGGGTGTTCGTTGTGCGGTAGCTATTGATGATGCCGATCCAGTAGTGGTCGACTTTCAGACTTTGGGTAGAAGTGAGGAGTGGATGCAGAATGTGTTAAGAAATGCCTCCGTTCAGTCAGTGCCTCAGATAGTAAATAAAGCGGGCAAACACAGACTTAAAATATGGATGGTGGATCCCGGTGTCATGATTGACCAAATTCTAATTGATTTGGGTGGATGGAAGAAGAGTTATGCTTTTCCGAGAGTTCAAAGATGAAATATTGGATGTGACTTATCTGTGCCATATTTTATTCAGATAAAAACGTTTTTATGAAACGGATTATGGGAATTATTTTACACACAGGAGGATGATTAGTTCTGGCGAGTCCCATATGTCCTTTGAAATTTAATAGTAATCATAGGAAACTGGCATGACCAGTGCAAATAATCGGGTACACAGGTGAATGATTGAAATTTGCATTGGCTAGTGAAGTTTCTCTAATTTTTAAACATATGAAGAATCAAATGGTCCGTTATATCGTGTGGGGCTTCTTTTTATTTGTTGTTTTAGCTTGTAAACCAAGCCATACTTTTGAGGAAAAAGAACGGCAGATTGCTTTTATGGCTGATGTACATTTGCAAGATGTGTATGGGACATTGCGCGATACGGATTACAAAGGAGTGCTCAACCCAGGTAATGGAGCATATGTGATGGCTCGTACGATGGAAGCTCAATTACATTCAACCCGGATTTTCAATGAAAATTATTTTGCCTTTCTGGCTGCATTGGATGATGTCGTAAAAAGGGGTGTGAAATATGTCGTTTTGCCGGGTGATTTTAGTGATGATGGCCAACCTATAAATGTCCGTGGCCTGCAGCGTATATTGCATGAGTACACCGAGAAATATGGCTTGCATTTTTTATTAACAACAGGTAATCATGATCCTGTTCGTCCATTTTCGATGGACGCGGGGAAGAAAGATTTCATAGGTGAAGGTGGTCAATCACAAGTAGTGATGAGCCGTGAGGGTATGTACACTCCTAAAAGTGAAAATGAACATCCGGTGGTGATTTCTCAGGATATTAGAAAAATGGGTTATGGAGAAATTGTTCACACAATGAGTGACTTTGGGTTTTTCCCTTCAAAAGAAGATCTGTATTGGGAGACGCCTTTCTCAACTTATGCTTATGACGATTATCACTTTGCGGATGCCAAAGAGCAAAGTGATTTCAAACATCGCCAATACCTAATACCACCTTATTATACTTCCATGCCAGATGTTAGTTATTTGGTTGAGCCAGAGAAGGATTTGTGGTTCCTGGCCATTGATGCCAATGTGTATATTCCGGGCGAAAATGTGAAAGATCATCCCGAGCAAGGCGAATATTATAAAAGTGCCAGTGTAGGGTATTCCAATGTGCTTACTTTTAAAAAACATCTTATAGAGTGGGTGAAGAATGTAGCTGAAAGAGCCCATAAATTGGGTAAAACTCTAATTGTATTTAGCCATTATCCCATGATTGACTTCAATGACGATGCTTCTATGTATATTCAAAACTTGATGGGGGAAGGAAAAATGCAGACACATAGAATACCAGAAGAAGATGTGGCGCGAATATTTGCCAATGCGGGTGTTAAATTGCACTTTGGTGGTCATATGCACATCAATGATACCGGCATTCGTAAATCGGAAAAAGGGAATTGTTTAATCAATGTGCAGATCCCTTCTTTGGCCGCTTATATTCCAGCCTATAAGTTGGTTACTATAAAACATAAAGACCTGATGGAGGTGGAGACTATCGTGATTGATTCTATTCCGCGATTTAAAGAGTTGTTTCCATTGTATGAACAGGAACATGCATATTTAAGCCAGATGAAGGCTGATAATATTTGGGATGTGAATATGCTTAATGCTGCTACCTATCATGAGTTTACCAGCTGGCATCTTCGTGAGTTGGTTCGTTTACGTTTTCTAAAAAGTGATTGGCCCGCAGATTTTAGAGACTTCTTATTGCAGGCTTCCGGACGTGATTTACTGATGTATGCCAAGCCATCAGAGCATGCATCAGAAGAATATCTAAAACAGTTTGATAACTGGACCGGTTTTGATATGATCTATGACTTTTATCGTTTGCGTAGTGCCGATAAATTGGCCATCAGAGATATTGGTAGGGAGAGAATTCAGCAATATCAATTGATCAATAAAGCTATTCTAAACCACTCAAATACGAATGATCTTATGTGGGGTAAATTTCAAAGTTTTGCGACTACCTTTCATCATTTTTTAAATGGTGAGCCGGCCGATCATTTTGAGGTTAACCTAAAGGATGGAACCATCATCGACTTGCAGTAAGGTATATTTGTGTTGGAGCCCTAGTTGGAAATGAAATATGATTTTTGTAGATTAATTCTACTATAGGATGTTAGTTTTACAATTTTTAATGTATGCGAATAATTATTCAGGTCATAGGTTTACTGGTCTTTTTTTTAGAGGCTAATGGTGAAGTGCTTCGTTTTGAACATTATAGTGATGAAAATGGACTTTCGCATAATTCAGTGAGATCAATCATACAAGATACCAAAGGCTATATTTGGTTGGGTACTTTTGGGGGTGTTAATCGCTTTAATGGTTATAGTTTTAAGGCCTATACAGGTAAGCCTAATGATGTTAGTTATTTGCAGGATAATGATATTACTCAATTGGTTTTAGGTGACGATGAGCATATGTGGATTGGCACCAGTAATGGATTGACGCGTTATCATATTCCCACTTCATCATTTATTACATTTCATCCCGATTCAATGGGCTGTGAGTTGGTGGGTAATAAAATAAGATCGTTATTTATTGATAGTGAGAAACGGGTGTGGGCTGGAACCAAGAATAATGGCCTTTGCTATTATAGTCATCGTAAAAAAATATTTGTGCCTGTTGAAATGGGGGCGGTTAAATATGTTCGGTCTATATTTCAAACGCAAGATAAAACCATATGGGTGGGAACTTTCGGATATGGTTTGTATGCCATCCGCATGGATGGGGAGGACCGCATCCAAAGTACAACTCATTATGATTTGAAAGGAATACCAGGCAGCGAATTAAACCCTGATGTGTTTTTTATATATCAGGACCATAAGTTTGATTTGTTTGTGGGAACACGCTATGGTTTGTTTAAAAAAAATAAATTCACAGATGCCTTTGATTTGGTTAAGCAGAAGAATGTGACTCCTGATTTTTTTAGATGCATCACGCAAGGACCCAACGGAAAGTATTGGGTGGGAACATTAAAAGGTTTATTGGTGTGTGACTTGTTGGAGGATATCTCCATCGATAAATATGAAAGGTATGTGAATGATCTTTCAGATCCCGGGTCATTGGGTAATAATTATGTTACTTCTTTATTTTTTGATAAATCAGGTGTTCTTTGGATTGGAACAGAAAATGGTTTGGATAAATATGATCCGTTCAGAAACCAGTTTAAGACCATCAGAGGACAAAGTCTAGCCAAAGATGTTGCGTTAGATGTTAGTAGTTATGGGAAGACTGTAGATGGTCACTTGCTGTTGGGAACACATTCCAATGGATTGTATTTGCTTAAAAATGACTCGTTTCGACAAATATCATCCAACGAACATCGTATTGCCAGTATTTATAGCGCCGATGGAAAAGTATTTTATTGTGGTTTGTGGGATGGTAGAATTCTCAAATACAATTACCTAAGTGCTCACATTGAAATAATAGATGTGGGTATTAATGATTCGCCTGTGTTTTCTATTTTAAAAGTAGCACCCTCCTTATTGCTCATTGGGTCACATAATGAAGGACTACACCAATATGATTTGAAATCCCGAATGCATAAAAAAATAAAAGCTGATATACAAAACCTTACAGGGATCAATAAGATAATTCAGGATGATGCAAATATGATTTGGTTTGCAACGCAAAATGGTGTATTTAAGTATGATAGGTATAAAGAGGAGGTTAAGAACTATATCCATAGTGCTCATGATAGTATCAGCTTGTCAAATATCGAAGTGAAAGATATCTTGATAGATGCCGATGGTAAAATATGGGCAGGTACTAGACAGGGACTGAATTATTATGATGCCACATTGGATAATTTTGTACCAGTACATACGCCCCCAGAGCTAAAGGATATTTGGATTACAGATATGGCGATTGATTCCCTGGGGAAAATGTGGCTCAATATTAATTATAACCAAATTGCCAATTATAATCCAAGAAACAATGAGCTGCGATTTTATATCGTGAAAAGTGGTATGAGATCAACGATCTATTACAAAAGAGGTTTTTTATATTTTGATCATTCGAGAATTTATTTGGGGGGTGAAAATGGTATCATCTATTTTGCGCCTACGGGAATGTATGAAAATATCTATTCGCCAAAGCCTGTAATCGATAAGTTGGTGGTTCATAATAAAGAAGTGTTTTGTGGCGATGAGATCAATGGACAGGTTATTCTGAATAAGAACTTTAATTATGTGCCCAAGGTAGAACTGAATTATGTGAATAGAGACTTTTCGGTTTCTTTTTCTTCATCATCGTATGTAAATCAACGACTTAATCAGTACCAATATGTGCTGAATGGCTATACTGAAGAATGGACAACGGTGGGTAGTGATCAACGTAATGTGCAATTTACCAACCTTAAACCAGGCAAGTATAAACTTAGGTTGAAAGCTAGAAATAATGATGGATATTGGAGCGATGAATCCATGTATGAGATTATCATCATGCCACCATTTTGGTACACATATAAGGCTTTTGCTATTTATATTATATTGTTTTTGTTGTTGATATTTCAAATTCGGCGTATAACCATTTTTCGCATAAAGATGAAGCAGGAGTTGCTGTTTGAAAAAATTAAACGCGAAAAAGATGAAAAACTCAACGAAGAAAAACTTCGTTTCTTTACCAATATTTCGCATGAACTTAAAACACCACTTACCCTTATTCTTGGTCCGGCCAAGCAATTATTGGAGTTTAATCATGTTAGTCAGGAGGTGCGAAAAAATCATCAGCTAATATATTCCAATGCTGCACGTTTGTTGGGACTTGTAAATCAGATTATTGATTTTAGAAAAGTAGAGCGGGGTGAGGTGGAATTAAAGGTTTCGCACATCGAAATAGTACATTATACACAAGAACTGTTTGCGTCTTTTCAAATAATGGCCGACCAAAAACAATTGGCTTATTCTTTTGATTGTAAGCAGGAAAAAATTGAGGGATGGATCGATGTTAATAAGTATGAACGAATCATTTTTAACCTGTTATCTAATGCTTTTAAGTTTACCTTAAATGGGCAAGTGAAATTATCCCTGGATATCGTGGAAAAGGGAAAGCGATGTATTCAAATAGCAGTTCAGGATACAGGAATAGGTATCCCTAAGAATAGACAAGGAAAGATATTTAATCGCTTTTATCAGGTAAAGGAACAGTTAAAATATAATACAGGCTCAGGTATTGGTCTTTCTTTTGTAAAATCATTGGTTGAGATTCATCATGGTGAAATATCGTTTGAAAGTGAGATAAACAAAGGATCTACCTTTTATATTCTTCTGCCCATTGGTAAAACGTCGTATGCCAGCAATGAACTGTTTGAATGTAATATTATCACACCTTCAGTAAAAACTTCCATTGAAGAACCTGATGAAGTACGGGTGGAGTCTTTTGCAAATAAGGAGCCTTTGCTGATCATAGAGGATAATGAAGAGCTTCGTAAGTATATTGCCAATACACTGTCTGATACCTATAAAACTTATGAGTCTTCTAATGGTGAGGAAGGACTGGAGCTTGTGAGAAAAATTCGACCGGTGGTGGTGGTGTCTGATGTGATGATGGAACGTATGGATGGGTTTGAATTCTGCCGGCAGCTGAAAAAAGACCAAGAGATAAGTCATATACCGGTTATCTTGCTTACAGCTTTGGCCGAGATAGAAAATAAAAAAGAGGGTCTGAAGATAGGTGCAGATGCTTATATCTCTAAGCCGTTTGACCCTTCGCTATTAAAGGTTCAAATCATTAATATTATAGAAAACAGACGTAAGTTAAAAGAACGCTACTCTTCGGAGGCCGATATGGAAATTGACCAGCTCTCTCACTCGCAGGCCGACGATGAATTTATTAGCAAAATACAAGTGTTCATTCAAGAAAATATGATGAGCCCTAAACTGAATAAAGAGCTTCTGTGTTCTGAATTTGGTATTAGTTCCTCAAAATTATACAGAAAGATTAAAGAACTAACCGATCTTTCGCCAAATGAAATGATTAGAACCGTGCGACTGAAAAATGCCTTTGTGTTATTAAAGAATGGTAATAATAATGTTTCTGAGGTGGCTTATAAAGTTGGTTTTAGTGACCCGTTTTATTTTAGTCGGTGTTTTAGTAAACAGTTTGGACATCCTCCTAGTAAGCTTTTAAGCTAATCTATAGATAGGGTAGGTTCAGTTAATTCTTTTATTTATAGGATATTTATTTAAATACTCTTTTTAAAATGTCGCTAACTCTGGCAACAGGATCCGTTCTTATTTTCTGTTCCTCATCTGCCAGCTTCAAGAATAAGCCGTCTAAAGCTTTTTGTGTCAGATAGCCTTCTAACTCCACATCAACAGTTTTTAAATTGGCCATTTGACCTACAAAGGAAGATGCTACCTTGTTGTAGTTTGATGTCATGGTAGACCAAGTATCTCCGGCAGAATAGCCGGCTATTAAATCCTTGTTGATGGAGCTTTTGATTTTAGGACTGTATAAATCAAAGAGTTTCTGATAGGTTTTGGATTTAAAATAGGTAGTGGCGGCATCATTGGATCCCTTTAGGATATTCATGGCATCGCTTATTGTCATTTCTTTAATTGCCTTGAAGAATATGGGACCTGCCTCACTGGCTGCATCCTCAGCAGCTCGGTTAATACCCAGTATAACGTCATCAATTAACTTTTGCCCACCCGGTATTTTAGAGGCGTTTTTTACAATGATATCTGCTTCGGGGGGCAACAATATTTTTACCATTTCATCACCAAAGTAGCCATCCTTAAGTGCCAAATGGTGGGCTGCTGAATCGGTACCCACACGTAGGGCCTCTTTTAAACCGGATGCGACTTCGCTCTCTGTTAAGGGAATGTCCAGATCCATTGTGTTAACAACTTGCATAAGTTCTGCGCACCCGCTTAAGCATACGGAAATGAGGGAGATCAGTAAAATTTTTTTTATGTGCATAGGTTTATATTTATTTGTTTTGCTTGCGCCGTTTTCTACTTGTCGCATTTGTGGTATTCTTTTTAGAAAAATAGACTTCTTTTTTTTCTTTTGAAAATAGTTGGTGTATCAGTTCCTGCTGATTGTTTTGTTTAAGTACACTTTCAATCCTCCTTTTGTATTCTGGTTTGTACCAGAATAGAAAAATCCGTTGGTTCTGTTTGTCACTTTTCGATTTGGCAGTATATGTTTTTTCTAATGTGTATGGGTGTATACCTGAATAAAAGATAACAGTAGATACGGTCATTGGCGTTGGGGTAAGATCCTGTACCTGCTCAAGCCTAAAATCTAGATTCTTGGTTTCTACCGCCAGATTGGCCATGTCTTTTACCTGACTACCCGGATGACTAGAAATAAAATAGGGTATGATCTGTTGATTCAGATTGGCGGACTTGTTGATGCGATCAAAGTCTTCTTTGAACTTGTAAAATAGCTTAAAGGTAGGTTTACGCATTAGTTTAAGAACATCATCAGAAGTGTGTTCGGGTGCTACCTTTAGTCTGCCCGAAACGTGATTTGTGATTAGTTCGGTCATATATTCCTTATGGCTGTCCTGCTCCTTGGTACTGGCCATCTTATTATATAGCATGTCGTATCTTACACCACTTCCCACAAAGGCTTTTTTGATATCATGCATCTTATTAACCTTTTTGTAAATATTGGTCATGGCCGTATGGTCGGTGTTTAGATTGGTGCATATGTTAGGGTGAATACACGATGGACGGGCGCAACGTTCGCATATTTTCAAGTCTTTACCCTCCATCTTATACATGTTGGCGCTGGGGCCTCCTAGGTCGGATATATAGCCTTTGAAGTCAGGCATCTGCGTGATGGCTCTTACTTCTTTTAAAATGGATTTCTCCGATCGGGAAGCAATAAATTTGCCCTGATGAGCCGATATGGTACAAAAACTACATCCGCCAAAACAACCACGGTGCATGTTCACCGAAA
Source organism: Saccharicrinis fermentans DSM 9555 = JCM 21142 (assembly GCF_000517085.1). NCBI lineage: Bacteria > Pseudomonadati > Bacteroidota > Bacteroidia > Marinilabiliales > Marinilabiliaceae > Saccharicrinis > Saccharicrinis fermentans. Next base: position 659,020 of record NZ_KI912107.1, read on the forward strand.
ATTTAATCATCTCAAAAGCGGGTATGATGCCTTTTTTGTTGTATTTGGGGTGAGGAAGTCTGGTGTATGGTAAATCAAAGGACGCATCCAATTCCTTGCTCGACATGGGCGGAAAAGGAGGGTTGATAACAATCTTGTGTTTACCCACCGGCTGAATGAGCCTTGCTGCCTGCCACCTGTTCGACTCTTCTTCTACATGCCTGAAATTTCTGGCGTACTTAACCTTATCCTTTAAACATTCTTCATGCGAAGCTAATTCTAAATCTTTCCAATTTTTGTTTTTGGGCAGTTCCTCTCCTTCGTGTAAGAAGGCAGTTTGTGGTATGGTAGTCAATGACTTAAAAGGTACTCCCTTGTCCATCAAATGAATGATCTGTTTCAATGGCTTTTCTCCCATACCATAGACCAATAGATCGGCCTTGGTTGATTCCAGTATTCCCGGCATCAACTGGTCGTTCCAATAATCGTAATGAGTTACGCGGCGCAGTGAAGCCTCTATGCCACCTATTAAAACAGGAACATCAGGATAAAGCTTTTTTAATATGCGGGTGTATTCATAGGACGCATAGTCCGGTCTGAAACCAGCTTTCCCTCCCGGGGTGTATGCATCATCAGACCTTAACCTTTTGTTTGCCGTATAATGATTGACCATGGAATCCATACTACCTGCGGTAACCCCAAAAAACAGCCGGGGAATACCCAGTTTCTTAAAATCACGTAAGTCGTCACGCCAATTAGGCTGCGGTACGATGGCTACCTTTAAGCCTTCAGCTTCAATGATTCTGCCTATAACGGCGGCACCAAATGAGGGATGATCAATGTATGCATCTCCACTAAAAAGAATCACATCTAACTCATCCCATCCTCTTTCCTTTACCTCTTTTGCTGTGGTAGGAAGCCAATCACTTATTTTATGTTGCACACTCAATTTTTTGTGCAAAGGTAATCAATATTAAATAATTAAGGATAAGTTGGTATGAAATTAATGGTGTTTTTTGCATGTGCTAGCTTGCTTGTAGTTTGTTTTTTGAAAAGGGTGCGCAATTTCTGGTATTAATATTCCTGAACGCTTTAAACCAAAGAAAGAGTTCTTAGAATACCATTTGGATACAATCTTCCAATCGTAAAACCTAACCGTTTTATATGTTTAAATAGATCTTTCTATGGTCATATGGAACTCGCCATGGTGAATCATCCTCTTGTGTGAAACAATTCCCATGGCTCGTTTCAATTCACCATAGTAGGTGCGATGGCTGATCTCAGCAAGTGATTGATTGCACTATTTATTTTCATGATAATGTTCTAATAGGTTATCCGGTAAAAAAAAAGTATTCAAAGGATTCAAAAGAAGATTGGTTTACTATTATTGACCATTGTGGTTACTACGATCAAAGCCATCTTATCAATGATTTTAAATATTATCTTAATCTTAGTCCAACAAAATATATAAAATTCCAGCAAGACATTTGTGATCCTGTAAACTGATTTCGTTTTCTTACAATTTTAGTGAAAAGCAACATTCTACTTTTGCTTAAACTTGTGCAATTCCATTGGCGACAGATTCCATTCATGACCATTTTTAAGTAAGTATTGTTGTATAGTTTTTAAAAATGCTGTTATAAATATCGCTGTCATTCCATGTTAAATTTTATCTTTGCCTAAGCAAAAATATTATTCATGGATTATATTGTTTCAGCACGAAAATATCGTCCCTCTACCTTTGTTTCGGTGGTAGGGCAGCAGAACATCACCACTACATTAAAAAATGCCATTAAAGGCAGTCAACTGGCACACGCCTATCTTTTTTGCGGACCGCGAGGTGTGGGAAAGACGACTTGTGCCCGTATCTTTGCTAAAACCATCAACTGTTCGAATATATCAGCTGATTTTGAAGCGTGTAATGAGTGTGAATCCTGTAAGTCTTTTAATGAGAATCGTTCTTATAATATTCATGAACTGGATGGAGCCTCCAATAACTCAGTAGAGGATATCAGGAGTCTGATTGATAAAGTTCGTGTTCCACCTCAGATAGGTAGTTATAGTGTATATATTATCGATGAGGTTCACATGTTATCGCAGGCAGCTTTTAATGCTTTTCTTAAAACATTGGAAGAGCCACCCAAGCATGCCATCTTTATTTTGGCCACTACTGAAAAACATAAAATACTACCAACGATCCTGTCTCGTTGCCAGATTTACGATTTTAATAGGATTACCATTGAAGATGCGGTAGGTCATTTAAAATATGTAGCAGAGAGTGAGCATATAACTGTGGAAGAAGAGGGGTTAACCGTCATTGCACAAAAAGCTGATGGAGCTATGCGGGATGCACTTTCCATCTTTGATCAGATTGTGGCTTTCTCAGGTAAAAGTATCAGCTATCAGCAAGTAATCGATAATTTGAATGTATTGGATTATGATTTTTACTTTAGGTTGGTGGATGCTTTTCTGGCAGAAGATACTACACAAACACTATTGATTTTTGATGAGATATTGAAACGGGGATTTGATGCACATCATTTTATTTCCGGTTTAAGTTCTCATTTGCGTGATTTACTTGTATGTAAGGATGCAGCCACCATTCAGTTGCTGGATGTGGGTGCTAAAATTAAGGAGAAGTACGGTGTTCAGGCGCAAAAAAGTACGATTGACTTTTTAATGGATGCTTTAAATATTACCAACGATTGCGATTTGCAATATAGGGTGGCTAAAAATAAGCGTTTGCATGTGGAGTTTGCTCTTCTTAAGATAGCACGTGTATTAGATGAACAAAGAAAAAAGTAGCTAAAAAGGCGAGGCAGCAAAACGGTTCCGGGGGGAGTGATAAAAATGTAAGTTCAGCCGGTGCTTCGTCACCAGATCATATTAGATCTGGAAAATCCGTTGCAAAAAGCAATACAGTAAAACAAGGAGGTGGACATAAGAGTGCACTAAAAAAAACCATCTCATTAAAAGCTGCGCTGCATGGTGATTTGTTAATAAATGAGGCGGATGGTGCAGGTGATGGTAAAACCAATGAGGAGGTTATCACCATTGATCCAAGCTGGAACGATCCAGTAGATCAGGACAGTGTGAGATTGGTTTGGCTCAAATATGCGAAAAAGATTGAGAAAACAAATCCGCGGCTGGCAAGTATCCTGAATAATCATATACCGGCCTTACAAGCAGGTAATATATTAAGAGTTCAGCTTAAAAATAAAACGCAAGATCATGAGCTGAAAGAACAGAAAACAAACATCTTCTTATTCTTAAAGAGCGAATTGAGAAATGCGAACTTAGAATTAGAGACGCAATTGATGACTGGTGAGCATGTAACAACAAAGGCATTTACGGCTGCCGAAAAAGCCAAGTTAATGGCAAAAAAGAATCCTGCGTTATTGTCGCTTACCAAGAAGTTTGATTTGGATGTTGAATAATGCGTTTAAAAACAGGATGATACTAAATGTGTATCTGGTTTGATAGATGAATGGCTGGCAAAATATTATTTTTTTAAACTTTTGCAGATAAAAAACTGTTTACTGAACACCGAATACAGAAAACTGATTTGATATGACAAAAACATCAAAAATTATTTACACCAAAACCGACGAAGCACCGGCTTTGGCTACCTATTCTTTATTGCCCATCATAAAAACCTTTACTGACGCTGCTGGTGTTGAGGTTGAGTTGACTGATATATCTTTGGCAGGACGAATTATTGCTAGCTTTCCGGATCGTTTGACAGAGGAACAAAAGCAGGATGACGCCTTGGCACAGTTGGGAGCATTGGCCAATAGTCCAGAGGCCAATATCATTAAATTACCAAATATAAGTGCTTCTATACCTCAGTTAATAGCTGCTATTAAAGAATTGCAAGACCATGGATATGATATTCCTGACTACCCGGTAGATCCCCAAAACGATGCGGAAAAAGAAATAAAGGCCAGGTATGCTAAGGTATTGGGAAGTGCAGTGAACCCTGTGTTGAGAGAAGGGAATTCTGATAGAAGGGTGGCAGAAGCAGTGAAGCAATATGCAAAGAATAACCCACATTCAATGGGGGCATGGAGTGCCGACTCTAAATCTCATGTGGCCTATATGAAAGGTGGTGATTTTTATTCTTCTGAAAAATCTTTTGTAGCGCCTGAGCAAGGGGCTGTAAAAATTGAGTTAATAGCCAATGAATGGGAAGTAACCGTGTTGAAAGAACAAACTGTTCTGCAAAAGGGAGAGGTGATCGATGGTTCGGTGATGAGTAAAAAAGCGTTGAGAGCGTTTTATGAAAAAGAGATAGAAGCTGCTAAAAGTGAGGATGTATTGCTGTCCTTACATCTAAAAGCTACCATGATGAAGGTGTCCGATCCTATTATGTTTGGACATGCAGTAACTGTTTTTTATAAGGAGGTATTCGAAAGATATGCCGATCTCTTTAATAAGCTGGGAGTGGATCCCAATAATGGCTTGGGGGATGTTTATGCCAAGATAGCAACCCTGCCTGCAGAAGAAAAAGAAGAAGTGGAAGCTGCTATTCAACAGGTGTATGCATCTCGTCCGGAATTGGCCATGGTTAATTCAGACAAGGGAATTACCAACCTGCATGTACCTAGTGATATTATTATCGATGCTTCTATGCCGGCTGCTATTCGTACCTCAGGTAAAATGTGGGGACCGGATGGTAAACTGAAAGATACCAAAGCCATGATCCCGGATAGGTCTTATGCCGAAATATATCAAGAGGTATTTTCTTTCTGTAAGGAAAATGGAGCTTTTGATGTGACTACCATGGGGAGCGTTTCCAACGTGGGATTGATGGCAAAGAAAGCAGAGGAGTACGGATCGCATGATAAAACATTTTTGATTCCTGCTGACGGAACAGTGAGAGTCACTTTTAGTGATGGTTCTGTGGCCTTTGAGCATGCTGTTGAGGAAGGAGACATTTGGCGTATGTGTCAAACGCAGGATGTGGCAGTGAAAGATTGGGTGCGTCTGGCTGTTAAAAGAGCAAAGGCAACCGGTAATCCAGCTATTTTCTGGTTGGATAAGAATAGAGCGCATGATGCAAATATCATGGACAAAGTGAATGCTTACCTTCAGGAAGAAGATATTGCTGGATCAGACATCAAAATATTGTCGCCAGTGGAAGCTATGCAATATACTTTAAAACGCGTGAAAGTAGGTGAAGATACTATTTCGGTGACAGGTAATGTGCTTCGTGACTACTTGACTGATTTATTTCCTATTTTGGAGTTGGGAACAAGTGCCAAGATGTTATCTATTGTGCCCTTGTTGGCTGGCGGAGGTCTGTATGAGACCGGCGCAGGAGGCTCTGCTCCAAAACATGTGCAACAATTCTTGAGCGAAGGACATCTTCGTTGGGATTCGTTGGGAGAGTTTTTAGCATTGGCTGTGTCGTTGGAGGATATTGGTAATAAAACAAGGAATACTAAAGCAGTACTATTGGCTAAGGCTTTAAACCAGGCGAATAGCCAGTTTTTACTCAATGATAAATCTCCGTCGCGTAAGGTGAATGAACCAGATAATAGAACCAGTCATTTTTACCTGGCTCTATATTGGGCCAAAGCAATGGCCGAACAAACGGAAGATGTACCGTTGCAACGTAAGTTTGCTAAAATGGTATTGATGCTTACCGATCATGAAAGAAAAATTACCAAAGAACTGATTGATGCACAGGGTAAAGAAGTGAATATTGGTGGTTATTACCAACCAAATGAGGACTTGGTTTCAAAAGCTATGCGTCCAAGTGAGACCTTTAATAATATTCTGAGTAGGGTATAGCTAGTTATCCTGTTTTGATGAAATTGTATATGCCAATACTTGAGTGAGTGTTGGCATTTTTTTAGCCTTGTATCTTTAAAAATACCTGTTTGTTTTTTGCTTGTGATTAATAAACGCGGAAAAGGCATTAGGAAATCTATTTCGAAAAAATATAGTAATAAATTTATTTGGTACGCAACCATTACCAATAAATTTAGTCAAACAATTGATGGTAGTAGGTGCATCCTAATTTAGCCTATTTGTAAAATAGGTTAGATTAGAGGAAATTAATAACACATAAAAAAAAGAAGGAATGAAGTTTTTAAAAATGAAGCATATGTTGCTTATGTTCGCTATTGTTGTCGGGATGTCAGCCTGTTCAGAAGATAGTGACCCAATACCAGAGGTGTTTACACGTTTTGGTTTTATGTATACAGATGGGGGTAATTACTTTATCGATATTGATGGTGGCGAGAAGCTAATGGTGGAATCCTTTGATGATGAAGGGGTAGAACTAGATGCTTATGATAGGGTGCTTGCTACTTTTTCCATCAAAGAAACACCAGAGGAGACTATTCTTTATGATTATTTGGTGGAGTTGAAAGGTTTTTACGATATTGACTTTTCTGATATTGTGACCTTAGATGATGATAGTCGCGACACCATTGGAGATGGCTTTATTACAGTAACAGATATGGGTATATCTGAGAATTATTTGAATTTGCAGATTTTTTATGCCCAGCAAAAAGGATCGCATGTGTTTTCTTTGTGTTATGATGCAACTCAACAGGAGGATGGTGAAGCTGTTATTCTAGATCTGTATAATTATTATCCGGAGGAAGAAGAAGATGGTGGCGCTAATTATTATACCTACCAAACATACGATTTGAGTGAGCTTTCTTCTCTGTTAGAGCTGAATGAGGATAATGAAATTGAATTCAGGATAAGGGTTAATAAAGGAGATTCGCAGGAAAAAATATATCAAGTAGTGTATGATCCTAGTTAGCCGTTTACAGTTGGTATTTAATTAGTAAAGGACTGGCAGTTTTTTAGAAATTCAACTTTAACACTGTACTTCCCCTTTTGTCTGAGGACAGAAGGGGAAGTGTTGTTATATAGTCTTTGCAAGAAAACTCCAAATACTGCGTTATTCTCATTTTTGAAACAGTCATTTACTATCAGTAAACTCCTTGGTTTCAAAAATATCGAAAGCCTTGTCTTTGTAGCTTTCTTATCAAAGACAAAGAAAACAGTAGTTTTCTTGCAGCCACTATATATGGTACTAAATTTATATACAAGGCATGCTTGCTTTATTTATCATTGTACTTTTTGTAGATTTGCATTTCTACAAAGAAATATGGGAGAGATTAAAGATAAATATAAGACCATAGCAGCCCCTTCAGAAGGCATATATAAAGAAAAGGGAAGTAAATTTATTTCGTACGCATATCCAGTTTATAGCGAAGATGAAATCAAAGAACATGTGCGTAAGCTAAAGGATGAATTTTACGATGCACGTCATCATTGTTTTGCCTGGCAGTTAGGGACGGATGGTCTACGTTACCGTGCCAATGATGATGGTGAACCATCGGGTACGGCAGGTAAGCCTATCTATGGGCAGTTAAGATCCATGGAGCTGACTAATATTTTGGTGGTTGTAGTACGTTATTTTGGAGGGACCAAACTGGGCGTTCCTGGTTTAATACGCGCTTATAAAGAGGCTACCATAGATGCCATCGCTAATGCCGATATTATTGAAAAAACGGTGGATGATTTATATAGTGTTAAGTTCGATTATTTGGTAATGAATGATATTATGAAGATTGTGAAGGATGAGAATTTGATAATTGCCAACCAAAAATTTGACCTGTCCTGTGAATTAGAATTTAGTATACGTCAGTCCGAAGTTCAAAAGGTGCTGCACCGATTCGAAAAAGTAGACTCCGTTAAGTGTGAGTACCTAAGAACGCAGTAAGATACTATATGTAACTATTTTGGTTGTTTGTAAGGGATTGTAAAGGAAAATTTAGACCCTTTGCCAGGCACTGAGTCTAAACCAATACTTCCTCCTAGTATTTCTACCAAGCTTTGAGAAATAGACAAACCCAAGCCTGTTCCTCCATGCTGCCGCATGATCTGAGGATTCGCTTGCGAAAAGCGTTCAAATATTTTTTTCTGCTCTTGTTTGGCGATGCCAATACCATTATCTTCCACAAAGAACTCAATAAAACGGTCTGTAATGCTGTAGCCAATACAAATGGTACCGCCCTTCGTGAATTTAACGGCATTGCTTATTAAATTACTTAATATTTGTTTTAATTTGCTTTCATCAGTTACAACAAGCACTTTTTCTTCGTCTTCCGGAATGTCTACCCTAAGATGTATGTCATTCTCCAGTGCTTTTTTGTTAAAGAAAGAAAACATGGTTTGCAATACGTCAAAAACATGAACAACAGAATTGTTTACCTGTATTTGACCGGTTTCTATCTTGGATATTTCCAGTACATCATTGATGATGTCCAGTAATTGATGTCCGCTTTTAATAATAACCGAGGTGTAATATTCTCTTTCGGCAGGATTAATGGTTTTAGAAGATAATAGCTCTGAAAAACCTATGATGCCATTCATGGGGGTTCGGATCTCATGAGACATATTGGCTAAGAATGAGGATTTCAACCGGTCGCTTTCTTCCGCTTTTTCCTTTGCCGTGATGAGTTCTTTTTCTGCCAGTTCTTTTGTGGTAATGTTTCTGACGATGGCTAAGGTGTGCTCTTCGTCAAGATACACCATTCTTGATTCAAATATTTGAACCGTATTTTTGAACTGGAGCTCATATTTATAGGTCTCAATGTTTTTGTTATGAAGTACAATGGCTATTTTATCAAGTGTTAACTGGGCGATGTCGGGCGGCAATACCTGGTTTACATTTTTATGAATAAAAATATTTGCTTTCTTAAATAGTTCCGCTTCGTCATTGCTTTGATAGTCTGTTATTTTACCATTTCTATCAAATACAAACATCATATCAGGAATGGCAGACATCAGACTGTTGGTTTTGGTCATGTTCTTTGCCAATCTTTGGTTGGATAGTTTAAGGTTTTCAACCAGTTCTTTCTCTGTGCTTACGTTTGTAAGTGTGCCAAAACCTTTGTGGGGTTTGTCATTTTTAAATAGCATTAAGCCACTACCTAAAATGTATATGGGTTTATGATTGCCTGATTGTAGTTTAAATTCATTTTTCCAAGCGATTCCATCCTTTAGCGCATTTTCCCATCGTTGGGTTATTGTAGGGCGGTCTTCCTCATGGATGAATTCCTTTAAATCAGAAAATTTATTGATGGTGCTTAACTGTTTAAGAATAACGGATGGGTCTCCATACCATGTCAATTCATCGGTGTGTGGATTCCATTCATATATGATGTCTGAAATATGAGTAGCCACCATCCTGAATTGCTCTTCGCTTTCCCGCAAAGACAATTCTATGCGTTTGGTTTCTCTAATATCTTGGGCGATACCATGTATGCCAACAAAGACCCCATCTTCTCCATAGATGGGGCGCATGGAGCTGCGAATCCAGTTGAAATCGCCACTTTTATTTTTTATTTTTATTTCGGAATCAACAGTGCATCCTCGCTTTACACTCTTAAGCGCATCACTAAAGGTGAGGCGGTGGTTCTCGCAGACAAAATCACTGAAGCTGTATCCGATTACTTCCTGAGGATCATAGCCAACCAATAATTTAATGACCGGACTAATATAGGTGCAGATTCCATTGGCATCAATAGAAAAAATGACGTCGTTAATCTTTTCTACCAGGTCGCGGTATTTATTTTCACTGGATTTTAAGGCTTTTTCGATCTTTGTTCTGATGGATATATCTTGTAAGATGCCAATACCCCCGGCGATCTTTTTATTTACAAATACCGGAGCGGCCTTTAAAAGTACATTTGTAACATTGCCACTAGTGGAAGTAAGGTATTCTCCCTCATATTCATCCTCAATACCTAAAAGTGCATTCTGAAGGGCTGGGAGTACTCTCTTATCATAAATCTTGTTTATGTTAAGCCCTAGTAATGCCCTTTTATCCGATTTGAGTATGTGGGCAAACTTTTCGTTTAAATCGGTAATAATCAAATTCTTGTCGAAGTAGAATATGCCAATGGGAGAATATCGAAAAAAATATTTTAGTTTTTCATCTTCGTTCAGCAGTACGTCGCGTGGTATGGTGTTTCTTTGATAATGTTTGGATGCGTATATGATGTCTTCTTCTAGTTGGATCTTAATGATTTCAAGTTGCCTTTTTTTTTCGTCAGAGATGTAGCTTTGTTTTTTGGAATACATGCATAAGCAAGCAAAATTATTGCCTTGTTCGTCAAGGACCGGTACACCATATAGGCATTTTAAACCTGCTTGAGCTTCTAGTGTTTCATTTTTATCTGACCTTTGTAGGTCGTCAATGAATTGACTTTTTGAAGTGTCAATAATTTGTTTGCAAAGACTGTTGCTGATGTTTTTATTGTAAAAAATATTGTTTTCACTTGGCGAACTATAGGCAATCGCTGTTAAGCTATTTTCTTTTAATTCAGCTAATAAAACCATGGAACAATTCATTATTTGGGCATAAATGCCAAATTGTCCTTTCCAACGTTTTAAGAAGTAATTATAGTTGTTGTTTGATAGGTCCACGTCTTTGCTGTAAGCATATTAATTTGCAATGATAGAATTTATAAATACTAAAATACTACTTAATTTGAATACAGTCCAAATTAATTCGATGATGTAGTCCTTTTTTTTGAGTAATGTCATCAATCATCTAAGGAGTGCATTGTTTTCGTTAGCGAAGTATTTGTTATGAGTGTACGATATGCTCTAAAGTTTATTTTGTTTCTATCTGGTGGAAAGTGAAAAAGCTTGTTTTGTTTTTTTCAATATCAAAATGAAAGGTTTCGTGGCGTTGTTCAGAACCATTGACTATCATCTCTATCTGATGGTTTCCTGGTGCTAAAGGTATTCTTGTATAGTGGATGGCATATGGAAGCGACTGCCAGTTTCTGGTGTCTGCTTTTTCGGTGAGTGCATTAACAATACTGATGATGGAGCCCAGGTTTTGGTTTTCTCTGTTGGCCAATGATTCCAGTGCTTTTTTTGTGGCGAGTCGGGCAATGCTATTGGCCATCTCTCTGGTCATACGGTCTTTGAGTGATTGAAATGCGATGGCGTTAATATTTTCTGATAATTCCAGGGGATATTCCTGCTGTTGGGTTCGTAGTATAGCTTGAGTGAATGCAGGTTTTCTTTCTATGTACTTGGGAAAGGCCACCCGAAGAAAGGATAGGTTTTTAAAAGCACCTTGCTCATTTACTCTTCGGTTACCTACGTATACCGGGAAGTTAAAGCCATAATCCTCATTGACAAAAGTAACCCATCCATTTCGGTAGCCTGCATTTGTAAAATTGATACTCCACTCTGATTTAACTGGGCCAAAACCATTCATCCATAAAAAAACAAGCGATCCATCTTCGTTGTCGGAAGGTTTGTATTCTAGTGCGAATAGGTCTTTATAGTAATTATATTCTTGCATAAAACCTATTTGGTATGCAACACGTAGGAGGTCTTTTTTTAATTGAAGGGGGGCAGCAATACTAAATAACTTCTTATAGTCATTTTCATAGGCTTCGTAAGCATTACGGTAGGCTATGAATGCATTGTTCTTATCTCCTGAGGCATCATAAATCATCCCCATTAAATTATGGGCAAAAGCGTCATTGGTGTATTTGTTCTTATTGTTTTTGTATTTGTCGTTTAGCTGTTGTAACTGAATGTTGACTCTTCTACACTCTACCAGTGCTTCTTCATAATTTTTAAGCATAAGGTAATTGAGCGATTTGTAATAATGAACCATTACGATTTCAAAATCTTCTGGTTTGTAGGGGCGTACCATGGGGTTGGAGATCATTGCTAAAGCTTCTGAACCCAGACTTTTTTTGTAGTCCTCGTTGTATAAGTCTGCTTTTTCAAAGTAGGTATTACTAAGTTGGTAGTTGCCCAACATAAAATTGACCACCCCTTTGTTCATATAGTGGAGTACCTTATTAACTCCAGATTCTCCTTTCTTATCTTTTTTTAAGAGTTTGTCGGCAGAATGAAAATCTCCATTTGTAATATAACTTTGAAGTTGATAGTTTTTTTGGTAGTAGGTGGCACATCCCATAAAAGTGAGGGATATACATGTAGTGACAATTAAAAGTACGAGTTTGTTTTTTTTAATTGACATATGAGTTAATTGGAAGGAGGTGAGAAATAAATATTTATGCGTCACTGATTTGACTGCTTTAAAGGCCTATTCCATTCGTAGTGTTTAGTAGGAATGGAATAGGCTTTTGTAATTTATTTGTTGATGTATTTTTTTATCTTTTTGTCACCAATCCAAACTATTTCGTTGGTTTCAAGGTTTGATAACTCCAGGTTAGTCTGGTAATAGTTCACCCGTTCTTTTTTATAGGTATCTACAATTGAGTTGATGTCTCCGTTGAGCATGAAATCAGCTCCTAATTCTTTGCCCCATTGCTTGGCAGTTTCCAGTGAAGCAAACTCCTGTTGGGCAGCACGTTCTTTTCGAAGCTCTTCTCGTTTGTCGGCGGCCTGTACCAAACGTACTTTACCACTATTAATAAAGGTGCGTTCTATATCCTTAATGAAGGTGTTGGCATTAATGTGTTCGTGTGATTTATTGTATACTAATCCAACGATTACCACTGGTTTTTTGCCGTTGTTGTTTTGCATATAATTGGTGATCCAAGCGCCGGAAAGTACTTGTTCTACCATGGCTTCTGCCACCATCTTTGAATCCGTGTCGTTCCATCTCCCACTTAAATCAATGGCTTCATCAGGAGATACTCGCTCTACTTTGTGACTGGCGCAGGCCGAAAAAAGTAATGCTATAAAAAGGGCGGACGTTAGTAATTTAGTTTTCATATTTACCGTATTTTGGTTGGATAAATGTTTATATTTATTTTGTAATTGTAGTGGTCAAAAATCAATTATCATGCCAACTAATTATTCAAAATATTCAGATAATGTTTCACATTTTCAATTAAGTATTCCGTATCTCCTTTGTGCTTGCTCACATCTATCATCAGATCGTGCAGGCTTTCTTCAATATGGGCACAACCTACCTTAAACTTTGCGTTTGACATCTTGATTATGTATTCGATGGCAAATTCTTCTTCTTGGTACAAATTAATAATAATATCCAGTGGGGCTTGAATGAAATGTTCAATCATTTCATTTTTAGGCTTGTAATACCAGTTAAAGTCCTGTGCGTAAATATAGTGGTGGTGATTGTCTCCAATAAGTGTGTTTTCTTCTTTTTTCACATGGGCATAGCCTAACACTTCAATATTCATTTCTAATTCCTTGAAATAGGATTCGAGTTTTGTGACGGATTGTCGATTGTTTGCAATGCTGGTATCGTAAACAATACCAATGTTCTTGGCTTGTTTTAAGTTGCAAATGACCGGCGTTCTTTTTTTCTTTTTTAGTTTTTGCTTCAATATAAAAGCACCCAATCGAATTCTTATGTTTGTTAAGTAGTTCACAGAATTAATTTTCTAGAAGATCAATAAAATCAGATTCGCTAATAATTTTTACACCTAGTTTTTGGGCTTTGGCTAATTTAGCTGGTCCTGTTTTTTCACCTGCCACAAGATACGATGTTTTTGCCGAAACTCCACTAAGGTTTTTTCCACCGTGTTGTTCAATCTTATTTTTTAGTTCATCTCGCGAGAACTGCGTAAAGGTTCCACTTACCACAAAGGATAGTCCTGTGAATTTGCCCAGGTTTTCATTTTGTGCTTCACCTTGTAGTTGAAGACCTGCGTCTTTTAATCGTGTAATCATAGCCCTGTTTTCGCTATTGGCAAAATAGGTAATGACACTTTGGGCTACCTTAGGTCCTATGTCATCCACTTCTGTTAGTTCTTCCAAGGTAGCGTTAGCTAATCGATCGATAGTATGAAACTTTTTAGTGAGTGTTTTGGCAACTGTTGCCCCAACATGTTTGATGCCTAGTCCGAATAAAACATTGGGAAAAGGAACTTCTTTGGATTTGGCAATTCCATTTAGTAGGTTTTGGGTCGACTTTTCCTGAAAGCTGAATGTTTTTTTCTGAGGGTCATCGCTTGAAATTCTGCTGAGTCCATTTAGCTGATCGTAACTTAATTGGTAAATATCACTGACTTCTCTTACCAAACCTTTTTCAAAAAGAAGATCAACTACCTGTTCGCCAAATGAATCTATGTTCAATGCCTTTCGGCTAACAAAATGTTCAATTTTGCCTTTGAGTTGAGGGGGGCAGGTCTTGTCGTTGGGACAAAAATGGGCTGCCTCACCCTCGGGTCTGATGAGCATTGTGCCACACTCAGGACATTTTGTTATAAAATGGATCTTTGACGATAAAGGGGGGCGGGCACTTTCATCTACGCCTGTTATCTTGGGTATTATCTCTCCTCCCTTTTCCACGTATACCATATCTGACTCATGCAGATCTAGCTGTTGAATGATGTCGGCATTGTGCAAGGAGGCTCTTTTTACGGTTGTGCCAGCAAGTTGTACTGGCTCCAGATTGGCCACGGGCGTTATTTTTCCTGAACGGCCTACCTGGTAATCAACAGATAGTAGCTGGGTACAAGCTTCCTCAGCCTGGAACTTATAAGATATGGCCCAGCGTGGCGACTTGGCGGTGTAGCCCAATTCATTTTGTAAGTTGATGTCATTCACCTTGATGACGATGCCATCTATTTCAAAGGGTAATTGATGTCGTTCCTTATTCCAATGGGCAATAAATTCGTTGATCTCTTCCAGAGAATGACATATCTTATAGTGTTCGGGTATTTTAAAACCCCATGTACGCGCTTTTTCCAGGTTATGAGAATGTATTGTCGTGGGAAGCTGTTCTCCGATCATGTAATATAGATAGCAGTCGAGACCACGTCTGGCCACATCGGAGCTTTTTTTCATTTTAAGAGAGCCTGCTGCGGCGTTACGGGCATTGGCAAAGGGTGCTTCTCCTTCAATATCACGGAGCTCATTTATCTTCTGAAACTCGGCATTGGGAATAAATATCTCTCCTCTGATCTCAAAATGAGCTGGATAGTCACCTTTTAATTGCAGAGGAATGCTTTTTATGGTTTTTACATTGGCTGTAACGTCGTCGCCCTTTTCTCCATCGCCCCTTGTTACAGCATGTGTTAGTTGGCCATTTTCGTAAGTGAGACCAATGGCCGTTCCGTCATATTTTAGTTCGCAAACGTATTCTATATTTCCTCCAATAGCCTTGCTAACTCTTTGGTGAAAATCAGCTATCTCTCCTTCGTTGTAAGTATTACCCAAGGATAGCATAGGGTATTTATGGGTGATTTGTTGAAAGTCATTGGATATGTCGCTACCTACTCTTAGTGAAGGACTGTTGGTATCCATGTATTCGGGGTGCTCCTTCTCCAGCTTTATCAATGTATGCATCATCTGATCATAGGCATAATCAGAGATGCTAGGTTGGTTAAGAACGTAATATTGATGGTTGTGTTGGTTGAGTTGTTCTCGTAAACTTTGTATCTCTTGTTGAATGTTTTCGTTCATCATCTATCATTTTCGAATCGGTATTTTGTAAAAATACAATTTTTAAAGAATGAAAGAACATACTAAAATAAAAAAGCACGCTTTCTCAACTTTTTGAAAAAGCGTGCTTCGCAGTTATCGGCAGATAATCTTTATTGAATAAATAAAGCCCATGCGGGCGCTATTCCGGTAGTTAGTGTTTTTATGAGTGTTTTATCCTTGTTATACATTTGTAATTTTCCTGAGGTAGAGGTGCTTTCTGATATCATGCAGAAAACATCATCGGTTTCGGGGTTGACGGCTACTCCATTTAATCCATTTACATTGGAAACGAAGGGTTCTGCTTCGTATGTCTGGCTAGCAACATCAAAAGTTTGTAGTCCACCTACTTGTATCCACTCATCATTGGTATCCTGAATCCATGAGGAAGCAATAATATATATTTTTGAAAAATCGCTATTGGCTGCCATAATGGAGCTATAGCCGGTGGATATACCACTTAAGGTATACGTTGTTTCCAGTTCATCTGTTTGTGTGTTGATATACCCCATGCCTGTTTCTGTGGATGGATGTGTGAAGGTACTAATCATACTTACATATAAATTATTGCTATTATCTTTTAGAAAGTACGATGTGGCGGCAGGTAAATCGATATATGAGAAGGTTTCGGTGTTTAAATCCATTATGGCTACTTTTTGCTCATAATTTAAGGCACAGTACAATTTGCCGTTGGCAATTTCAAGTCCTTCCGGACCGCCGGCTAAAGCAATCTTTTTCTCCACAATCTTTTCCTTTAAATTATATTTAGCAATATAGGAAAGGCTTGTGTCTTCCCAGATGTCTCCTCCCCAGCATGAAATATACAGGTAGTCTCCATTGCCAACACAGTACCTGGGTTTCACAATGTCTGTGCTCACTCCATTTTCTGTTTGTTCAAGAAAAACATTGTCGAAATAATATACTTCGTCCTTGTTGTTACCCATCACATAAATATTACCATCGTAGTTGTATACATACTGTGGGTTACCCGTCATGGCTACGCCATTGATCGATTCATAGACGTAATTGTTGATGGTTGAATCTGCTAGGTTAAAGGAAGATAAAGAGCCTTTAGTGCCTCCGTAATTTCCATAATTTACAATGTAAAAACTGGATGTCTCCGTGTTTTTATTGGTTTCATTGTCTTCTTCACACGAAGAAAATAGAAATGGAATAATAGCAATTAATAAAAATAGCTTTTTCATGTGTAAAATATTTGTTTCTAATTATTAAAGTAATATTTGATGCCCAGAGTGTAGTGGATCATGGGCATGGCGTATCTATATTCGTTTTGGTATTTTTCACTGAGCACATTGTTTATGTTTAAAAACATTCTAAGCTTGTGTTCTTTTAACTTTAAGTATTTGTAAATAGAAATGTTTAAAAGAAAATAGTCGTTCAATGTTTTGTTTTCCGCTTGGTTGTAATATCTTTCTCCGGTATAAGATCCGTTTATGTTGATTCCCTGTTCTTTATAGTTGATGCTGACGGATCCATTGGCCATGTGTTTGGGTGTATATTCTAACTGACGTCCTAATTGATCATTCTCAATTTCCGAAGCTGCTCGTATCGCCTTGTTGTAGGTGTAGTTTGTACTTAATTGGATGTTCGTTTTGTTGAGTTTTATGGTGGCATCGGAATGGAATTCTAGTCCTTTGCTTTTTACGCGAAGTATATTGGCCGCAATCCAACCTTCGGTCTTTGGAATCCACATAAGCCAATTATCCACATCCATATAAAAGTAATGTATGTTGGATTTAAGGGTAAAGTGCTCCAAGCTAACGGTGTATTTTAAGCCTCCTTCAATAGCGAGTCCTTCTTCTGACTTTAAATTTTCATTGGCCTTATAGTTAGGTTGATCCCAAAAACGATCATTGAGGGTGGGTATTCGATAGCTCTTTTGGATGTTAGCACTTAGTTTTAGAACGGAGTTTTTTTGAACCCAAAGGTTGTGTTCTAATCCTAAGGAAGGTGTAAAGGGTGCCGAGAATGAAGTCACAAACTGTTGACGTAAATTGATGGATACATTGGTGTTGGTGCCGTATCTCATAAGTAAGGAAGCGAAAATATCAAGTCGATCTTCCGTGGGATTGTTTTTATAGGCGTAAACATCAGGAACGATATGTTTGTATTTTGCTCCTATTGTGTAATTGAAATTTTTCCATTGGTGTTGGATGCTTGTTTCTGAAATAAATCTTTGGGTAGAAATAGATTCTTCTTGAAGACCGTTTGAAATAGCGTCGTCATAGACATAACCTGCTCCTAATTGGAATTTTATTTTGCGTTTTTGTAGCTTGTAATTTGTCCACATTCTGAAGTGAGTATCTTCATAGGTCTGTTGTATTAATGTATCGCTGGAGTTTGCTTCTATGGTAGGTTGAACTTCGTGCCAGCTATTGGTATACCAAAACATGGATGTGAAAGATTCTTTATCTGAAATTTTAAAATTTAGCTCTTGCATTACATCCATGTTATCTATGGAAGCATATTTTTGTTTCTCCGTTTTAAATTGACCTGTACTAAAGTCTTTAATGGCTGTATTTTTAAATTTAAAGTCGTTTTTCTTTTCTAAAGATAAAATACGGGTGACCGATTCAAATTTACCATTCCCTAAAAATATTTTTCCACCCCATGTGTAGGCGCCAAAAGATCCAGTGGATGCCAATAACTCAACCTTCTGTCCTTGTGTCCAGTTGAGTGCAGAACTTAAGCGAATACTGCCACCTATGGATCCGGATCCAAGAGATGCGGATGAGCTGCCATATAAAACATTCACCTTGTCAAACAGAAAAGTTGGGATATTGCTAGGATTAGAACTGCCTAAGGTGAGTGAGTTAATGGTTAAGCCCCCGACCATTACAGAGGTGTGGTCGCTGGACGTACCTCTGAAGTGGAAGCTGGATAAGCCGCCTGCGTTAGATTTTATGTATATGGGCGTATTCGTTGATAATAAATCGCTGAGATTTTGGGAGGCCATTTGTTCCATTTGCTCAGGGGAGATGAGCTGGGTTTTACTGCCTACTAAATATTTCTGCGTGATGGGTGACAGAACATCTACTTCTTGGATATAAAAAGTATCTGCTAACACCGAATGAGTGGAGTCATTCAGTAAATATAAGTTCTGTCCTTGAATGACAGAAGTGAAAAAAACGAAAAAAGCAATCCCGACTATCTTATGCATTTACTTGTCAAATAGTAGCCTGGGAGGAAAAAAAGATGTTCTAGTTAGAATACCTTTAACAGCCTAGCTCCCGAAGCTTTTGTTAATTAATTATTGGCAGGTATTCTGACTTGTTCATACTACTGATACCTTCCCAACAGTCAAGTGTCTGTCAGTGGTGTGCGTGTTTCAGTAATAACTAATGAACCTACAGCTGCGGGTACAGTTCCGGAATTTTGGAATAAACCAAGCACCGGATTCCCTTTTCATTCGCGGGTTGTTACAACCCTTGAAAACCAAATATGCGGCAAATTTAATAAAATATTCGTGTTTAATGACGATGTAGAAGGTGGATTGTGTTTTGTCTTGTGACAATCATCGTATTGAGTGAGGAATAAAATTCCTACTTGAACAGTATATGTGAAAAAGCACTTGCCTGATGTAACTTGATGAATTATTTTGAGGGAGGTTAATATGGGGTGTTGTTTTTAAATTGAAATAATAGTGCCCGAGTGAAGGATGCTGGTTGTTTGTAGACCTGTATCCTGTGATGATGGGTAATGGTGTCAAACTAATGGGTCTTATGTCTCGGATGTTGAATCCGAAGATTTCGGGGTAGTGGCTTTTTCTGCGTTACTTGTTTCTGCTTTTTGCATAAAGCCACTTATAAAGGATTTGAATAGGTTTAAAACATATTGTGATAAGTCATTGAAGATAGCAGAGACAAAACGCATTGGATTCAGGTATTCTTGAAGCTCCATTTTTTTTATTTCTAACTTTTTTTCAGAGAGACGTATTTGATAATAAAGTTTTATTTTTTCTTCTCGGAAGTCGTCAAAGGAACTTATGTGTGTATAGTTATTATTCTTTGTCATAATTGCTGTAGTTAGGAAAAAATAAATGTATAAATGATTGAATGATGGGCTTGTTGATAAGGATTCCCCTAAGCAGATAAAAAATAATACCGGCAACCAGATAGGCTCCTGCTACTATGATAAAGCCTAACTCGGTGCTGTTTGTGTAGCGTCCAAATGCGTAAGCTGCAGCTATTGATAAAAATAAGAGTATAAAAAATGCGATATAAAATAAAACAAGACGAACAGCTACACCGGCCGTAAAACGACTTAAATCTTCGGCAACATGCAGCTTCGTCAAATCTATTCTATTTTGAACGTAAGATTCAATCTCTTTTTTTATTTCTGTTAGATCGTCAGATAAACTTTCTTTATTACTCATAGTATATACGTAAAAATACCCGAATCAATTTCTGTTTTAATGTAAGAAATTTGAATCGGGCTTCAAAATAAAATGCTGCAAATTTTATGTGACATCAATTAATTAACAAAGATGATGGATGATGCTGCCTCTTATTAATTAGGACTGTTTGTGGGTTCTAGTGTTTTTTTGTATTCCTCAAGAAGTTTTTCAATTTTCCCCTCTATGTTGTGAATCTTAGTTCTAAGTTCGTCTTTAATTTCTCCACTTTTAACTTTTACTTTTTCTTTTGTGGCATTCATCTCTTTTTCTAACTCATGCAGCTTATCTCTTAGTTGTTTACGGGTTTCTTTTCCGTTTTGAGGTGCAAATAATAGTGCGCCTGCAGCGCCAACCATAGCTCCGGCCAGCAAGCCTCCTAAAAATAATCCTGTATTTTTCATATGCCTAATTTTTAAATGGTTAATAATAATGTATATCATTTATTAATATAACACTTAAAGGTGTAAAAGTCAAGATGGCAAAAAAAGCTTTTGATAATTGCTTTGAATAAACATATCTGTACACTAAATTTGGGGATTAGCATCGGGTCTGTTTTTGTTTTATGACTGACACGGTATGGATTTTTAAAGAAACATATGGAGAAGCTGGTTGAAATTGATCGTTACGAGAAGAAAGAGATAACAAAGAACTATAGAAGCTTGTTGAGGGCTTGTAAGAATATATTATCTAATGATGACATAAAGGAGATTCGGAAAGCCATTGAAATGGCTCTGAGTAGGAAGAAAGAGTTTAGAAGGCCATCGGGCAAGTTATCTGCCATTCACTCATTGGAAGTGGCCAATATAGTGGCATCGGAGATCGGATTGGGAAGGACCTCTATCATCTGTGCTTTATTGTATGATGTTGTTCAGGGTGATGATGTTGAGAAACATGAGATACTAGAGATCTTTGGTAAGAATGTGGAGGATATTGTTACCGGATTGATAAAGGTAAAAGGATTGTACGAGAAAGATACTTCTATTGAAAGTGAAAACTTTAGAAAGCTACTTCTGACTTTTGCGCAGGATGTGAGGGTCATCCTCATTATTTTAGCGGACAGGTTACAGACCATGCGTAGCTTAAATTTATACGATGCTGAGAGCCAACAGGTAATTGCAGCCGAAGTGGGCTATTTGTATGCGCCTATGGCTCACCGCTTGGGTTTGTATTCTATCAAAAGTGAGATGGAAGATGGTGTGATGAAATACACCAATAGAGAGATGTATAGTTTTATTGCTAAAAAACTAAATGAAACGAAACGTGCCCGCGATAAATATATCGCCGATTTTATTGCGCCTATAAAAAAAGAGCTGGAGGCTGCTGGCTTAAAGTTCGATATCAAGGGACGTACTAAAACGATCTACTCTATCCATAATAAAATGAAAAAGCAAAATACACCTTTCGAAAATGTGTATGATCTGTTTGCTATTCGTGTTATCCTAGATAGTAAGGAAAAGGATGAGAAAGCTGATTGTTGGAAAGTGTATTCCATTGTTACTGATAAGTATCAACCTAATCCATCCCGGCTACGCGATTGGTTATCTATCCCCAAATCAAATGGATATGAATCATTGCATACCACCGTTCTGGGGCCCGATAAAAAGTGGGTGGAAGTGCAAATTCGAACCCATAGAATGAATGAAGTGGCTGAAAAAGGACTTGCTGCTCACTGGAAATATAAGGGGGGAGAAGGCGAAAAGGGAATGGACGCTTGGTTAGGTAATATCCGTGAGGTATTGGAAAATCCAGAAAGAAATGCCATTGACTTTATCGATGATTTTAAACTGAATCTTTACGATGAAGAGGTGTTTGTTTTTACACCCAAAGGGGATCTGAGACGCTTGCCAAAGGGCGCTACGGTGCTTGATTTTGCTTTTGATATTCACTCAGGGGTTGGAAAACAATGTAATGGCGCTAAGATAAATGGAAAGCATGCCTCCATTAAACAGGTATTGAAAAATGGAGATCAAATAGAGGTGCTTACGTCTAAAACACAAGTGCCTAGGGCTGAATGGTTAAATGTGGTGGCTACTTCTCGTGCTAAATCGAAGGTGAAACAGGCGCTCAAGGAAATACAATATAAGGAATCTGAATTTGGAAAAGAAACCCTCGTTAGAAGACTTAAAAATTGGAAAATAGAACTGACCGATCAGCTGATTCATCAGTTGGTAAAGCATTATAAATCAAAGTCGATTAATGATTTTTTTAGGGAGATTGCACTGGGGACGATAGATGTGACCAGTATGAAGGATGTGGTGAGTGCTCCAGATACTAAAGTGCTGGATAAAGAGAAGCAGGAAGAGGTTGCTCAACAGAAAAGTGCTACCAATTTTGTGGCCGGTTATGATGAACTGGAGGACTCGGATGATGTGCTTGTGATTGATAAAAACCTTAAAAATGTGGATTATTCACTGGCCAAATGCTGTAGTCCAATCTTTGGTGACAAAATTTTTGGCTTCGTGGCGGTTACTGGAGGAATAAAAATACATCGAATTAACTGTCCCAATGCTCCAGAGATGCGATCTAAATTTGGATATAGAATTGTTAATGCACAATGGAATTCTGGTGGTACAGCTAATTTTCAGGCTACTCTTAAGATTACAGGAACGGATGATATTGGTATTGTTAGTAATATAAGCCAGGTCATTACTAAAGACTTGAAAATGAAAATGCGGTCTATTTCTATTGACTCCCAGGAGGGGAGTTTTGAGGGGACAGTAACTGTATTTGTAAATGATACCGATATGTTAGGACGACTCATCAAAAAGGTGAAGAAAGTGAAAGGCGTTTATAATGTGTCTCGTATTGATTCGGTAGTATAGTTTCTTTTGACATATGCATGGGTGGGATCTGTGTGCTGATACAGACTGAAAAGGTCTTGTGTAAATGTTTTTTTAACAGAACCAACTTTTGTGCGTTATCTGCCGGTGTTTTATGGTGTGTTAAATGCAAAACGCCTATATAAATAAAGAGTCACCATTTTTGCAATGGTGACTCATGTAAATGACTTTTTAGTTTGCTGATTACGCGGAGAATAAGTCCGCTATAACTATTGTTTATATTAATTGGGTTATAGGAGATCGTATTTTACTTATTACCCAATTACTTTTGTTCTTTACTTCATACTTTTCATGTATTTAAAAAGTTCGCTGTCGGTTGATAAGATAACCGAAGTTGTTGTGTCAAATGTAGTTTCAAAAGTTTCCATTGATTTTAAGAAACCGTATAATTCGCGGGAAGCAGCTGTTTGGTTGTACGCAGAGGCATAGATGGCTGCGGCCTGTGCATCGGCCTTACCTTTTATTTCTTCAGCTTTTCTAAAGGCTTCGGATTGTATTGTTTTTAGCTCTCTTTCTTTTTCTCCATTAATACGAGAGGCTTCACCCTGACCTTCGGAGCGAAATTTATCGGCTATACGAAATCTTTCACTTTTCATTCGTTCGTACACCTGAGCACTCACCTCTTTCACATAGTTAATTCTTTTGAATCTAAAATCTAGGATGATAATACCCAGGTCTTTGGCCTTTTCGTTGGCAGATATAAGAATTTTATCTTGCAGTTGTTGACGTCCAACAGATATGATATCCAGTGAGTCTGAGATCATTTCTCCCGTAGCTCCGGAAGATGCTGGTGTTCTGTTCTGAGATCGTACTGCTTCTTCCAGATCGTGGGCTGCTATGTAATCCCGTGTTTCTCCATCCAATATATCATTTAAACGTGTAAGAGCACCTCTTTCGTTGGTCATTCTCTTGAAGAATTGCAATGGGTCTGTTATTTGCCATCGTGCATACGTATCAACAAAAATGAACTTTTTATCTTTTGTGGGGACTTGGTTAGGATCACCATCCCATTCCATGTAGCGTTTGTCAAAATAATTGGTCTTTTGAATAAAAGGTGTTTTAAATTTTAGACCGGGTTCTGTTTTTGCTTCTCCAACAGGTTTACCAAACTGAGTAATTACAACCTGTTCTGTTTCTTTTACCACGTATGCACTTTGAAATATTACAACTAGCAATACAGCCAAAGCGACGGATATAAGTATGAATTTATTATTTTTCATTTGTTTAAAAATTAGTGAAACTTTACTAAACTGTGCAAATTTCAATTGTTCATCTATGTGCCCAATCATTTGCGCTGCTCATGCCCGTTTCATCTGTTTATATTTAACTTTTAATGGTCCTATGGATCTCATTAAAACTAATCATCCTTCTGTGTGTGAAACAATTCTCATAACACGTTTCATATGGTATTGCTTTGTTTTACAAAGAAGTATGTGTTGATCTCACTATTGCGCTGATCTCTTCTAATAGGTAGGCAGTGCTTTTAGTGGCTTGTTTTACCATTTAAAAGTGCTATTTATTCAACTGCATCTGTAATAATGGTAAAACACTGTTTCCCTCTTCATCAATGATGATCTTGCTACCTAGTTTTGGTAAAACAGAGCCCATGGTTTCAAGGTATATTCTTCTTTTGGTAACCTCAGGAGCTTTTACGTACTCTTTGTAGATTGCGTTAAAACGGGCAACTTCACCGAGTGCGTTATTCACCCGTTCTGTAGCAAAACCTTCCGCTTTTTGTATGGTTTCTTCGGCTTGTCCTCTTGCTTTGGGAATTACTTTATTATACTCTGATTTTGCCTGATTAATCAAGGTTTCTCTTTCTTGTTGTGCTTGGTTGACAGCATTAAATGCAGCTTTTACCGGTTCTGGAGGGTTTACATCTTGCAGTACTATCTGATCTACCTTAACACCCAGTGAATATTCCTGACATATTTCGTTCACAAGCACTTCCATTTTGGTGGCTATCTCTGTACGTCCTACGGTTAGTACTTCATTTACCGTGCGGTCTCCAATGATTTGTCGAAGAGCAGCTTCCGATACATCACGTAGTGTGCCTTCCGGGTTTCTTACCATAAAAAGATAGTCGTATGGTTTGTTAATACGGTATTGTACCACCCATTCCACATCAGCCAGATTAAGGTCGCCTGTGAGCATTAAAGACTCATCTTTAACACCCGATCTGGCATGCTGTGCTTGAGAGCCACCTTTACGTGTTCGAAAGCCGAATTCTAACTTTTGTTGTCTTTCAACAGCTACCTTGTATACCTGTTCAACAAAAGGCATTTTCATATTCAGCCCTGGTTCAACTTTTCTTACATATTTACCAAAACGGGTAATAACACCCACTTCTTCTGGTTCAACCTGAAAAAAAGAACCAAAGAAAATCAGCAATGAAAAAAAGGCGATGATGATCATCTTCCTGTACTTCAGAATGTTTTTCAAAAGAGGAGATTCGATTTTGAAATTGTTAAAATTACTTTCCATTTGTTATGCATTTATTTTTTTCTACACATGGTATTCGGATACTTTTCATAACTGTTTGCGTAAATTTCTTATGTAAGGTATTGAATCTTAGTGTGTAGATGAGTAAACAACTTAATTGTATGATCTTCGAATATGAATGAACCTATGTGTTCAACTAATATTGTGAACAATATACAAAAAAACTATGGTATATTTTTCTTTTTATATCGTTTTCGCCATAGTAGATAGCCACTTAATACGACCATCATTCCTATTAGTCCGGAAAGGGGGACTATTAGGATGTAGAAGCTGCTGATTAGCTGCTGAAAAAAACGGCCGGTATGTATTTCCAGTGACAAATTCCAGAGCGACATTTTTGATTCTTTTAATACATTCTCTGGCATTTCAGGAAAGTGCCCATGGTGATTCAAAGGAATAACACCTTTGTCGTAGTCTACCATGTATTGATTGCCATTTGTATCGGTCAAATGTCCAGTGATTTTATAATCACCAATGGGACGACCGGAATGATTTCCCTTGTAAATTTCACCTTGTGCATAATTATATATTTCGGGGTGTGACGGATGCCAAAGAAATAAACCACTGAATGAACCGATCATGTAGGCTCCCTGTGTGTAGGGTTTCAATGTGTTAATGCCCATTACGCTAACCGGTGGTTGTATTTTAAAAGGGATGGGGGTTAAGTTGTTGGTTGATAGGTGATACATGCCTTCGGAAGTGGATAGTAGAAAGATGTTTTTGTTTGCGTCGTATAGTAGGTCTCTTAACTTATCATACCAAGGATTGCGCTGATCGAGATGAGAATATTTAATAGGTGTTACTTTTGACCTGGCAATGGCTATTAACAAAGGAGGCCGAAGGAACATACCGGTAAAAAAAAGTATGATTAAGCAAACAAAAGTCCATGCGCCCAGATGATTGTGCCATTTTAACGACCAGCGATTTATTTTAATGATTTTTGTTCTCTCTTTTGATTTTTGTTGCCGTTGTTTAATCCATTTAGGAAAGAAGAAATAAATGATGCCGGAAAGGGAAAGGAAGAGGGTTACAATACCGAGTAAATCAACAAATAACTTCCCAGGCAAACCCAGTATTTCTCCGGAATGAATTTGCCAGATGGTTTCAAAGAGACTCACTTGGTTTTTGTAGTCCTTGGGTTTTTTTAATTCAATCTTTTTGAATTCGGTCTCACTTCCCTTTGACCTTCCCTTGAATAAAAAGGAACGATTCATTGCGTAAATGGTATCACCTATACTTTCAATAGACACAAATCTTTTTATCTCTACATCAAGATGAAATTTAGTCCATGCCAACTGTTCTTTGTTGTAGGCGTACAAACCAAAATGTGTTGCCGCATATAGATTTCCATCTTGCGAGCGATGAAGGTCGAAAATCTTTCGGTTATCCATTCCTTGTGGAAAACCTGCATTGAAGGTGCGGTATTCTTTAAAGCTAGAATCTGTTTGCCAAATTCCTATATTGCCATATACCAGTATACTGTCACTATTAATGATCAAATTTCCCTTAATGGCACCGTTGTTCCAATGATGATACCGGAAGTTTGCAGGGAGGATCGTTCTTGAGATATCTATCCCAGAGAAAAATTCTCTATGATTCATGAAAATACCTGTGATGCTATAGTATAATAGCAAAAATGAGATGATTAAGCCGGGCCATCTATGCAGCTTTTTAAAGATCTTTGTCACTTTGTTCTTTGAATTCCTCATAGTTAATCGCAATTCTCCATTTCAATAATATAATACCCCTTACTTTGTATGGCATTGACCATTACCTCATTTGCATTCTCAATATGGCAAAATACGCATTCTTTTGCACTCAGCGTTTCTGATTGAACATCTTTTCCCTTTAGGTATTCTTGTCCAAAATGGTATATTTTTAAGGCATTTTTTTCTTCCTCAGGAACAGCAATATCAAAATGCATCTTCTTGCCATCTTTTTTTTCTACGTAGGTATCCCATATTGCTACTTTCATAGGTGTCTTATTTTAATGTTTGAAGTTAATAAATCGTCTTAATTTTCAGTTTTGCTTGCTGATTGCAAATATAGAAACATTTTATAAAAAGATATGTATATCCTTTTATTATGATTTTATGCTGTATCTTCACGAATTGTTATATGTGATTGTAGTTAAAAACAGGGAGGCTAGAATCTGGTTTAGTACATGTTGTGCTGAGCTATATTGTAAGCGATGGTTATATAATTTGACATTAAGGGAACCTGGTGGGGGAATATTATTCTCTATCTGGCTAGTGGCTAGCTATTTTGTCGGGTTCCAAAAGACTAACAAAAATAAAGGTTAACATGAAAGCGTATTTAAACCTCGATGAGGAAAAGTTAAAAAAGATTCTTGATATAAAACTAAAAGTTTTTAGGCGAGAGATGAGCCCTGCAGAAGCTAAAAAGCTAGTGAATGATTCATTTACGTTTATCACTCCCGAAGAGTTTGCTTATGGTGAACAACATATACTTGAATATGGCATAACGGATGAAGTTATGGTGGAGGGTATGGATGATATTATTGATATTTTTGAAGATGTGTTACGAACAGAGGATAGTCATTTACCTCAAGGACATCCAATTCAGACCTATCTCAACGAAGTGGATGCATTAGAGGCTTTGCTTCGAGGTATCGAGGCAAAAATGAATACCAAGTTTATTAAAAATGAATGGTTAGAGCTATATGATAAACTCAGGCAGATAAACACTCACTTTAGCAGAAAACAAAAGAAGCCGTTAAAACTTTAGAAATTCATAAGGGAGCTGTAATTGCGCCACTACTAAAAAAATATCCATACTTAAAGGAATTTCTAATTTCACTAAGTCCCAAATATAAGCAACTCAATAATCCAGTTGTTTTTAATACAATGGGTAATGTAGCAACCTTGGAAATGATTGCTGGACGTGGTGATTTTGAAGTGGAAGAATTGATTCAGAAATTAGAGGATAGGGTAGCCTTGTATAATTCCAAACATCGTTAAACCCGAAAAACGTATTAGAAAATCTTTGACGAAGTTCCAATGCATCATTGGCGTTAAACAATAATGGTTAAAAAAAGAGATGGGGTGCCATTCTTGATTGGATTATTTTACCGGGTTAAATACTTGTGTTAATAATGCTGATAAGTCGGTGTCGTAAAAATCTGCTTTTGCATAAAGAGGGTGAAATAGTTCTTCTTTGCGTTGAATATAGGCAGTTGTTAAACCTGCTTTTTTAGCACCAAATAAATCCCAATCATGGGTGGCCACCATTACAATATCGTGAACGGCAATGGCTTCTTGCTTGGCTACGTATTGGTAAATATCTTTAAAAGGCTTGTATTTCTTTACTGCATCTACCGAGTAATATTGATCAAATAGATCAATGATTCCGGCATTCGTTAGTTGCTCTTCAATCATGCTTAATGATGAGTTAGAAACGGCTATTACCCGAATATTATTTTTCTTTAACCATTGTAAGGCAGGCCGAACATCCTTATAGGTGGGTAATTCTCTAAAAGCACCTAGTATTTCTGATTTTGTCTCTTTTGTTAAGGTTCTATTATTTTCGTTAAAGAGATTTTCTAAGGCAACTTCAGCTAATTCGCCAAAATTCTTATACTCATCCATTATTCCCATCACTGTAGAGCTGTGTAATAATTTGGTAAACCAATATTTTAGTACATATTGATCATCAAAGTATTTGTTAAACTGTTCTTTTAAAAGACTTAAGTTTAACAAGGTTTCATTCATGTCGAAAAATACTGCTTTCATATGATTATAATTTGTTTTTCAGTTGCCATATGGAACTCGCCGTGATAATCATTCACCTGTGTGAGAGATCACTCTCATGGCTCGTTTCATATGATTAAATTTATCTTTCTGTGCCTAGATGGAATTCGCCGAAATTAATCATCTGCCTGTCTGTGAATTTATACCTATGGCTCGTTTTATGGGCTTTTTACTTAACGGCAGGTTTAATAGTGCTGCAATATACGAAATAGCTATTGTTTATCCTGTTTAATATTTCGACATTAAAAGTGCTTTATCTATATCGATACATGATGTATAAATAAATGCAGTTCCTTGTTTCATTCCAGCTATATCAGAATAATCTGAATTGAAAAATGTGGATATAGAAAATTTATTAATAGTATTGTTTGGAAGGATCACCAGAGTGCGTAAAGACGATCATTCTTATATAAAGAACAGTAGGATTTTGCTGAGATATAGTTGTCGTTTCTTGGTCTTCCTTTTTTAGTTAATATTATATACATTTAGATTTTTAAAAATAGCTGTACATTTCCCTCCATATGGTAGATGATTAACTTTGGCGAGCTCTTTATGACCATTGAAAGATATATTTAAATAGATGAAATGAAACGAATATTATTTACTTTTTGGGTACTTGTTTTATTTGGAATTCAGGTATTAAGTGCTGAACAATTAACGGTTGCGTCTTTTAATGTTCGCAACCACAATTCATCTGATTCCATAAAGGGAAATGGATGGAAACAGCGTTGCCCAATAATTTGCAATTTGATACGGTTTAATGATTTTGAGATTTTTGGAGCGCAGGAAGTACTGCATGACCAACTGTTGGACATGTTGGTCGGATTGCCTGGTTATGCTTATGTAGGTGTAGGACGTGACGATGGTAAAACACAGGGTGAATATGCTCCTATTTTTTATCAGAAAGAAAAGTTTAAAGTGTTGTCATCAGGCAATTTTTGGTTGTCGGAAGTAACCGATAGACCTAATAGAGGCTGGGATGCTGTATTGCCACGGATTTGTACGTGGGCAAAGTTCAAGGCTGTTGATACTGGATTTGAGTGTTTCTTTTTTAACCTTCACATGGATCATGTTGGCGTAGAAGCAAGGAAAAATAGTGCTAAGCTAGTTCTTCAAAAGATTACCGAGATGTGTGGGAATACACCTGTGATCTTAACCGGCGATTTTAATGTTGATCAACATAGCCGGAATTATGCGGTGTTGGAAGAATCAGACTTATTAAATGACGCCTATAAAACAGCGAAAATAAGGTATGCTCTAAATGGTACTTTCAATAACTTTATGGCAGATAGAAAAACAGATAGTCGCATTGATCATGTGTTTGTAAGTAACGGTTTTACCGTTGAACGTTATGGCGTACTAACAGATAGTTATCGTGCTAAAATAGAGGCGAGTAAACCGGAGAAGTCAGGGAATTTTCCGAAAGAAGTATCTTTAACGAAATATGTTGTACGTATGCCTTCTGATCATTTCCCCGTAAAAGTAGTGCTCAGCTTTGAATGATAAATATTTGAGAAATCGTTCAAATGGTAACCCAAGAGAATGGCTGAGCGATGTGTTAACGAGGATAGTTGTTTATAATAGCGATTACTCATTGGATTTGGCTGATCTTTTGCCGCACAATTGGAAAAAGTCTAATAGTTGTCAGAATATTCCAAAAAACACCCACTAATTTCGATTAATTCCAAAAGATTCCAGTAAAACTTAGAGAATTCCAACGCTCCAATCGACATCCAGATTGGAGCATTTTTTTACTTTGCAATATGTAGCAGACCGCATATTTACATTGAATTGGAGCAAAGCGGAAATCGCTAACACCAATAAAACATAATCTTTGTTGGCAAAGTCCAATATTAGGGACTACCATCACGATAAAAAGACTTCAGAAGCGTGGCTATATTGCTTTAGCTTCCATGTACAATGAAATAACTTCTTCTTTACCTTCAAGGGATAATTCGTTATTGGCTCCGGCGATCTTCGATTCCCCATGATGTAGGGAACCGCCGTATATGCTCGAATAAATTAAAATAGTATTTTAATTTGTGAAGAGGAATAACGAAGTTACCCGTACGTACTTTTTATGGAGTAAAAAGTCGTGCTGTGAAAGGTGCACTGGCAGGGCTACAATCCTGTCAGCCACCTATTCGATTGTAGCCTGTTCTTTTTCATCATTATTACAATATAAATTATATATTTGCATCCTAGAAATTAAACCAATGAAGACTATTGCTCATCATACATGCAAAAAAGAAGGAGGAATTGATTATGTGACAACTAATGTTCCTTTCTTTGCAGAGCACAATATGGATGAAGAGAAATATCAATTCTTAGGTTCAGGTTATTATTTTTGGGATGATAATATTGAACTTGCAAAAAGTTGGGGTAAATATCATTACAATAATGATTACCACGTATTTCAATTTGATTTCGAAATTAATAGTGACATTTGTTTAGATTTAGTTGGAAACAGAAGTCACCAGAAGTACTTTATGGATTTATTTAAAATTTACGAAGAACAAACAGGTGACAAACGAGAAGATTGGAGTATTTGTCAATGCATAGAATTTATTAAGATTCTAAAGAAAAAAAGTGAGAAAATATTTCCATTCAAAATGATTCGTGCTATTGATTTATTAAACCACACTAATTCTACTTTAACAGATTAAAATGATCACTGAAAAAACGATAATTTAGTATTGTTTTTCTTTCGTAATAAACAGTAAATTAGTATATTGCAATTGAAACAAAGAACAAAACTCAAGTTTGCAATGGGTAACGGGCGAAAAACTTAAAAAAATATACGAATAATGGTAAAACACTGCTAGCGGTCAACAACCGACTTGAAGTGTATTTATCTGAATTTCAGCACCATTTTAAAAATAGAACAAAATCCAACTTCGACAAAGCTACTCAATACGTCGAAGGTCTAGCTTTAAGCGATTTGAAAAACATCGAACGCATCACTGAGACATTAAACGCAGACTACCATAAGATGCAGCATTTTATCACCGAATCCAATTGGGATGCAAGAGCTGTCATCGACCAAATAGCAAATCAGGTAGACCAATCACTCCCAAACCAAAAATTTAAAAGGATTACTCATAGACGAAAGCGGAATGGGTGAAAAAAGGTGACAAAAGCATTGGTGTTGATCACCAGTATTGCGGGAACGTTGGGAAGACTGCAAACTCGCAGGTTGCAGTTTTTGGTTGCTTGTGCACGGACAAATATGCAGCGTTGGTCGACACGAGACTGTACCTTCCAAGGTCATGGTGTACTAACAACGCCAGGTGTGAAACTGCTGGCATCCCCAAAGAGGACAGGGTTTTCAAGACAAAACCGGAGCTGGCTACAGATATTGTGAAGCACCAACTGGAAATGGGTATCGAGTTCGATTACGTTGGGGGGGATGGACTTTATGGCAATGACCTTGCGTTTACCCGTTCGGTTGAGGATATGGGTTTGGTGTACATGCTTGACATTCATAGCGATCAAAAAATCCACCTTGAAAAACCAGAACTACATATTCCAGAGCGAAAGAGCAATCGTGGGCGCCCACCCAAAAGGCCGAAGGCAAGCACCCCATCGGTAAACGCTAACGAATATATAGAAACGCTTACAAACAAGGACTGGAAAAAGCTTGACATTCGTGATTCTGCCAAGGGAAAGCTGAAGGGATTGTTCCATTTTAAGACAGTTTACATTTGGGATAAGGTTCAGAACATTGTTGAGAAACGGTTGCTGGTCATTTCGAAAAGAAAGACAAAGCAGGGAGTAGAAATAAAATATTCGTTCACTAACGCAGAACTTGCTCAATACACGCATCAGGCGCTGGCATACATGCAGGCACAACGCTTTTTCATTGAGCATAGCTTCAAAGAGCAAAAACAGATAGTAGGCTTGGATCAGTTCCAAACCCGCAAATGGCTGTCATGGCATCACCAAGTAGCCCTCAACTTAATGGTGGGCAGCTTTATGCTGAAAGAAAAACTATTGAATCAAGACGAAGTCCCATTGTTGTCGGCAAGAGACATTATGGATTTTATGGTATACAAATTTTATCGTGAAATGACCGATGAACGGATGCTGGAAAAACTGCAGCAGCGACATGAAAAGCGACAGCGTGACATAGACCTCTGTTATTCAAAGCAATAAATCTGTTAAAGTAGAATTAATAATACTGTTAATAGAACTTATCGAATTGTAATATAGAGGATTTGACCAGTTATAATGTGAATACACCGTATTATAAATCTGCTTAGACCATTTAGTACTTGAGAACGAAAGGATTATTTTTAATAGTTGTTGGATTGAGTTCTGAAAGTTAGGCCCCTTATCAAAAAATGAGTATAGGTTTTTTAATATATCATTCAGAAAACCAATTCCTTCTATTTCAATAAAATCACTCTTAGATTCAATTAAGGCCTTTACATATATTTCCCATAATTCATATAATGCTGGATTGTGGATAATATTATATCTGCAATGTGTCAGAACTTCTTGATAATCCCCTTTGATATACATCGTAAAAGCTTGATTAGCCGTTTTTGAATCTTCTAACTCAATAGATTCTCCCATATGGTTTAGGGCTTGATTTAGGCTAGAATCATTTATAAAGGAATTAAGATAGTTTAGACTTCTTTCAATTACACTTAAATTCTCCGTGTTCTGTTGAGAAATGATTTCATTAGCAATATTTAAATAAGCTAGATATCTGTCTGCTATAGATGCTTGTGATTCTAAATATTGAAGATGGGTGAAGTTTTCATAACCCTTATAACCAAACATATGTATCCGAAAACACATGTATTCATAGAAGTACTTAAAGTCAACTAACTCTTCAAGTTGATTGTCTAGAAGATTTTTAAATCGAAAATATGAGATTTTCTTTTCAGCTCTTTTACTAAAATTATCAGCTAAAATTGCAGTCATGGGCTGCAGGTTCATTTTATTTATTTCACTAAGTATACCCCAGTTTTCTTTAACACCATCCTTATGTTCTTTTAACAGAAATTTATTCTCCAATGACCAATTTGAGTAACAAATATCTTTTTCTATCGTGTTTAATATTTCTTCAGCTTCTTGATATTTGCCAAGTAGCATAAGTTTGTCAAAATCTGTTTTTAGTCCAATAAAATCATTAATTAAATCAGCATGTTTTTCGAAATGTATTAGTTGCCAGTTAATTTCTGATTCAAAACTATGAGTAAATCCGATTGATTTCCTTAATGATATTTCTTCGTAAGATTTGGGTAAAGAATTTATGCTTAGTATGTTCTTGATTAATGGATGACTTCTGTTTTGTCTCAAGACTTTATTTATTAGCTCTATATCAGAAGACTCCTTTAGTTCTTTAACTAAATCATATTTATTTATTCTTTTGTCATATAATAACCTTTTAAAGGTTCCTGTATTAATCATATATCAAATTTTTGAGGGGTGAAGAATTGCACTCTTTTGCAAATTTCGGACTGTGGGGCGGCTTGTGCGATTTGCAAATGTGTGCAATGTGAGTGGGCTTCCCCAACTGTCCCGAAGGGCAGAAGCGTGCGGGCAAAAACTAATTTTTTCTTGCACCAACTTTCAATCAAAGAGCTAATATTTTCTATCTGTTTTTTCAAATTTTATAATCAGTTTTCAATGTTGCAGTTTCGTTTTTTTCACTTGCAGCTAACGTATGTGTAAATGCATATTGTGTTTATATCTATTATGTCGATAATTGTTTAATTATCAGTTATTGAGTTGTTTATATTCTGTAATTTGGTCTAAAGGGCTTTTTATATTTGCAAGAGATCGTTTGCTTACGTGTGTGTAAATTTCTGTTGTGGTACTCGATACATGACCTAAAAACGTTTGAATGTATCTAAGGTCGACACCATGTTCTAATAAATGAGTTGCAAATGAGTGGCGTAGCATATGTGGAGTCACCTTTTTGTTTATTCCTATTTTTACAACATCCATCTTCCGGTGTTGTGCTAAAGAGAGGATTATTTTGGGCTTTACAGGCATCAAATCATGTTTACATATATACAAATATATAAAATCTGTTTATATCCAAGTGTTTGTAAATTCTATTTTTGTGGGGTGATGAAGTTAATCTCTGTCGTCAATTTGGAAAAAACGGTCTATACCCACCCTGTGAAAACGGCCATACCCGTTCACTTTTTTTAATCAGCTATGAATTTACAAAAAATTATTCATTCTGTTATTTACGCCTTGTTTCTCCTTTAAGATCGAAGCGGTATGCGGTATGTACGATTCTACCCATAATGGCATCGGCAGCCGCAGTGTTCGACAACATTACATCATACCAGTCTGCAACCTTTAACTGGCGCATGATAATAGTGGACTTTCTTGCGTGTCGGTCTTCAATAAGCTCCATAAATTCCAGTAACTGTAGGCCATCCATTTTTCTTACAGCAAAATCATCAATGATGAGCAGATCCATTGGCTCATTCGTTTAGGTTTTCCTGCCATCATCGGCATCAGTTAGTAGTTATGACTCCAAAAGTAGAACATAGAAGTTCTCAGTTATAAAATTCTATATTTAAGATTTTTCTATTAATAGTTATCTTTCATTTGAATATTAAACTATCAATAAAACGACCGCAGGGCAGGCCAGAACAATAGCCCCGGGGCCGGCGTTGGAGAGAGAGCTTGAGGGTGGCGAGTTGTTGGAGTTGTTATAGTTGGCGAGCTGGTAAAGTTGTTAGATAGTTAGGTCGTTAGATTGTTAGCTTGTTAGGATGGCGAGCTGGTAAAGTCGTGGAGTTGTTGAGTTGCGTTTTTCAATCAATGAGTGATTCTCATTTGAAAGCTCAACTATCAGGTTAACGAGCGCAGGGTTGGCCAGAACAATAGCCGTGGTCGGCGGCGAGAGCTGTAACGCGGAAAATGCATTAGAAAATCTATTACGTCTTTAAATGGCTTCAAAAGAAGTCACTACGTTACTTTTCTTCAACTCACCATAGTAGTTGCTATGCCTCGTCTCAGAAAAGCCTTCTTTTATGGCCATTTAGTTGGCGAGTTGGGAAGTTGTGTTTCTCAGATATTGAAAACCTACGTTTTAAATATAAATCCAGGTAGAACATAGAAGCTCTCAGTTATAAAAATCCGTATTTAAGATTTCTCAATTAAAGGATATCTTCCATTTAAATAAGAAAGTTTCAATTTAAAAACCGCAGGGCAGGCCAGAACAATAGCCCCGGGGCCGGCGTTGGCGAGAGAGCTTGAGGATGGCGAGTTGTTGGAGTTGTTATAGTTGGCGAGTTGGTAAAGTTGTTAGATAGTTAGGTCGTTAGATTGTTAGCTTGTTAGGATGGCGAGCTGGTAAAGTCGTGGAGTTGTTGAGTTGCGTTTTTCAATCAATGAGTGATTCTCATTTGCAAGCTCAACTATCAGGTTAACGAGCGCAGGGTTGGCCAGAACAATAGCCGTGGTCGGCGGCGAGAGTTGTAACGCGGAAAATGCATTAGAAAATCTATTACGTCTTTAAATGGCTTCAAAAGAAGTCACTACGTTACTTTTCTTCAACTCACCATAGTAGTTGCTATGCCTCGTCTCAGAAAAGCCTTCTTTTTTGTAGTAACCATGATGCCACAGAAAATGCAGCAATTATTTACTCACTACTGGGATGCTGCAAAGCCAGTGATGTAAATCCTCGCGAATGGCTTACGGATGTATTATCTAAGATTGCGTTATACAGAAGCAATTATGATTTAGACTTGGCTGATCTTTTGCAGCACAATTGGAAAAAGTCTAATAGTTGCCAGAATATTCCAAAAAACACCCACTAATTTCGATTAATTCCAAAAGATTCCAGTAAAACTTAGAGAATTTCAACGCTCCAATCGACATCCGGATTGGAGCATTTTTTTATTTTGCAATATGTAGCAGACCGCATATTTACTATATAATGATATACGGTTCTCGCTTTCATGGTAAAAGTACGGTTGCTTTGATGTTTGCCGATGAGTTAGTAAAGCAGCATGATCATAAGGTGATTTACGTTGCCAATGAAGAGGGAGCAAAAGGTACGATGCAGGAGAAAGTTGTGCGACTTGGTATCAATAGTCCAATCGGAATTATCGAAGACTACAATCCTAAATTATTCAAGGATTACGATGTAGTTTTTATCGACAGTACTCAAACTACAGAAGTCTCACATGAGGAATTGGTGGTCTTGAAAAAACAGTTCCCACGAACCTCTTTCGTTATTATCAATCAAGCAAATCGTGACGGCACATCAAAAGGTGGAACGAAATACGAACACCTTGTAGATGCTATCATGCACATTGAAAACAAGAGTGCAACAATGGAAAAGAATCGCTTTCCAGAAGGTAGCCAGGAAACCATTAAAATCTTCTAAACATGGAGGAAATGACAATTAAATTCTATTGGGTAGTCATTGCAGGATTCAGCTCACTAATTGTTGGTGTAGTCTCATTTGTTATACGCAATGCTATATCGAGAAATGCAACAAAAGAAAGTGTTGAAGCAAAAACGGACTTGCTTGAAAAGGATATTCTGCACCTAACAAAAGAACTTGAAGGAGCTGAAACCAAGTTTACCATACTGCATAAACGAGTTTCTGATTTAAGAGATAGTTCTAAAGAAATTTATGTGAGCAAGGAGCTATTCCATCAAACCATAAAACAGCTTAATGAGAAGCTTGATACCATATTAAAATTTGTAGAAAGATGAGAAAGATATTTTCAAAACTAACCAATGCAGGAGTGGCAGAAACTCTAAAGGAAGGTACAAAGCTCATTGATGAGATATTTACAACTAAAGAAGAAAAGCTCCAGGGGAAAATGGAACTATTCAAGATGGCGGTAGCTGATAGGAGTTCAGCTAGGGAAATGTATCAGAACGATAGTTGGCTACAAAAAGCATTTGCCATATTCTTCCTAATTGCATGGTGTGGATTGACTTTTATTATGCTGAACTATTTCATTTTTCAATCTATTCAGCTTGATGATTGGCAAATAGCCTTTGTAAGCAGTATTAACGGTGGAATATCCACTAAACTAAGCACAATTATAGACTTCCTTTTTGGAGGTTCAATCTCCGATGTAAACAATGTAAAACTTAAAACCAAACGTAAGAATGATGACTTTTGATAAACTCTTTGATGGAGTAATTAAGCATGAGGGATATTACGCCAATATTAACGGAGACCGAGGTGGTGAAACCTACATGGGAGTTGCCCGTAATTTACATCCCGATTGGGAAGGTTGGGAGTATATTGATGCCTATAAAGAGACGTACGGAAAAATCAAATGGAACTACAAAATAGATGTTCCAGAACTGACACAGCACGTTAAGGATTTTTATAAAGAGGCTTTTTATAAGAAGTTCAAAATAGATGGTGTTCTTGATGGTTCATTACAAGAAATTATCTTTGATTGGTGTGTCAATAGCGGTCATTGGGGAGCCAGAGGTGTTCAGCGTGTGCTTAACCAATTCTTTGATGAAGACCTGAAGATGGATGGTATTATAGGTTTCAACACCCTGACGGCTATTAATATTCACGAGCCTAAAGATTTGTTTTGGGAGATTAAAAAAGCAAGAATACGCTATTACTATAAAATAGTTAAAAAGGGCAAAAATCATTTGTTCCTAGAAGGTTGGTTGAAAAGGATTAGATCGTTGAAGTATAATTCTTGATTTAAATTAAACTTTTTCATCTTAAACATGTTACAAGTTAATAAAGTCCTAAATTAAACCTTATGAAAAAAGTTAACTTAAAAATTGAAATTGACTTGAATTCTAGAAGGATTGAATATATCAATATTGAAGGAAGAGTCTTAAGTACTAATTCTTTTTTTGATTTTATCAATGGAAGTTGGGTTGCAGAACAAAAGGATTTTCCTTTAAATAACGATGAAGATTTAGATATCCTTATTATAACTGTAGGGAATCCTAGAGAAAATTCAAAATTAAAGCTCACTGTAAATAGTGAATTTAAAGGTGAATTTAGCATGTACAAACCTTTTAATCGTAATGGTTATGGTCAGTTCAATCTTGAAATTTAAGCTGTCCTTTAAATTATTTGTTACTATAATTTTAGTAGCAAACATTGCTCTTGTAAAAGGGCAATCAATAATTGAAGATGAAAGAGGTTTTTCAACTTTAGGGTTAACTCCTGGTTTTAAAGAAACTAAAAAAGGTTCAACTGAAGACAAACCTAAGATTGATACAGTTAGTTTTGATCTTGGAATGGTTAAATTTACAACTAAGGATAAAAAACTGGCGCTTGATTACTACTCCTACTTTACGCCTCAACGATTTACTGATTATTACATCGGGATTTCAACAAACAGTAAAATTAAAAATAGTACCGCCAATATTTTTTCAGAAAAGAATATTGTTGCAGAAGGAGAAGTTAAATTAAAAACGGGGTTTAGGATTTTTAAGAATAAAACAGATTGGCCTAAGCTCATGGCTAACAGGAACATTAGTGATCCCGACATAGTCCATAGTATTTTAAACGATTCAACAAAGCCTGCAAATGACCTTTGGCTTGTGTTAGAAGGTAGCTTTTCAGGTACATCATTTAAACGTTTTTTATCAGATACACTCTTCTCTAGTCAAATTCAAAAAGAAAACTTTACAGGTTACAATGTTCAGTTAGGCTTAAATTATTGGAACGCAAGAATTTTAAATCTTACTACTTTAACAGGTATTAGTTTAGGAGTAAAACAAAAAAATAACTTTGATGATTTAGTTGAAGGCACAAGAGAGGACACTAAAGTTTCAGCTGATACATTAAATATGACGACTAGAAAATATGTTATCAAAGAGACTGTGTACTCTGGTGATTATGAAACGAAAACTGTTTATCCTTTAAATTTTGACCTGTACGTAGTGCCTCATAATTTAAAAAATATTGGTTTTTTAGGTTATAGTCGTACAGAAATTTCTAGTTCTGAAAAACCAAAAACAACGTTAGGGTTAGGTGTATTTTTCTTAAAAAATCAGAATGCTTTTAATCCTACAGCTGGTATGACTTTTTCATTCAAAGATGCATTTAACGTTGACAAATCGGATGACAATAAAGGAGGTATTAATAAGTTCACAATTAGTCTAACTACAAGAATCAACCTTGTAAACAGTCAAAAAAGAAATTAATTAAATATTTAAACTATGGATCAATTTGAAAAACTAGAATCTAAAATTAACATCTTCAAAAAAGCTGCAGAAATTTCTGAAGGCTTTTTAAATGAGTGTAAAAAATTATCGACAGACTCTCACGTTTTTAAATCAAAGCTTGGAGAAGCTTTCTATATGCTAAGAGACTATGAAGAAGCCTTAACATTATTAACTTCATCATTTGAAATTCAAGAAAATAATAATACAGCAAGTCGAATAGCTCTTTGTTATTCAAGAATGTCAAAGCCTATTGAGGCTCTCACATGGATAAACAAAGCAATAGCTATTGCACCAGAAGGGAACCTAAGTGCTCATATAATTGGTCGAGAAATTCCATATAAGGTTCTTCAGTTCAATTTTCTTGTTAAATCTGGAAGAATTGATGAAGCACAAACTCTTCTAGAACAGAAAACTATAAATGATAATGATTCCATGGTATTGTCGGCCTCTGCAACAATTAAAATGTTGAAAGGCAATTTTCAGGAAGCCAGCCAACTTTTACAATCTGCTTATGAAATAAGTGATGAAACAACAAAAATTGAGATTAAAGAACAGTTAATTCTTTCTGAAAAACTTTCTAGTACAGAACCAGACTTAATTCCTTTAGTTGAAAGAACAATTATGAGTGCAAGATGGCCGGATTAGCCTTATTTATTGGGGGGAGTAAAGCTCTTGGTGCTGACACTAAAACTTCAGATGTAGATTATTTTATTATTAAAACTTCAAGCCTTGAAGATGAATTGCAGTTTATTGTTTCACAACTTACTAAAGAAGCTGATATTGAAGAAAGAAGTTTAGATTGGCTTGTTTCTTTCTACGAGAAAGTAAAAGATTTCAAAATTAGAATCGATGGAAAGCACCCTGCGATAGACTATTGGGATTTAAGATTTATCTCTAGGGTGCTTATTGGGAAACAGTTAGTTTTTTGTGAACAAATAGATTCAATATTAGAAAATATTACTGGTTATATTACTGCCATTCAAAATCAATTTGTTTCAGCAAACTTCTTAAACAAGTATGAAGACTTGCTTGGGTTGTGTTTAGATAATCGATTCGAAGAATTCTATCTGGAAATATCTGAACTTTTAAAATTTGCCTTACAAGTTTCTTTAGTGAAAAGAAATCAAATTATTGAACTAAATTCCAAATGGATTTTGTTCCAAATAAAACAAGAACATAATTTGGAATTAAATCAGTTGATAAATGAATTTTATAAGCATTTTTACTCAAGAAAATTTGAAAAGATGAGTCTGCTGTATTTAATGAGGATTGTTAAAACGATAGCACTTGCATCTAGCCAAAAAGAGGATGAACTGACAGCGAAAGTAATTTCTAAACCTGAAATTTGTCCCTTAGGTATCAAAGGTTATAAAGTGGCAATGAACATTTTTACAAAAGACATTATGATTTTATAATTGATATGATAACTGATTACTTTTTTTTATCCAAAATAAGAATTGCATTAATTGAAAAATGCAATTATAAATGTGTTTACTGTAGACCAGGAGGCGATGGATTGATAGAACAAATTAGAAATGCAAAGTTAATTTCTATCGAGGAAATAGTTACCATTTGTAAAATTTTCGAATTATTAGGTTGTAATCAGATAAACCTAACAGGTGGAGAACCATATTTAAGAAGCGATCTTGGACAAATAATAACAAGCATATTGCATCAAACAAAATGTACCCTTAAAATTAACACAAATGGTACTTATTGGAGAGATTTTAAGATAGACGAAAGAGATATGAAAAGGATAGAGTTTGTGGTTAGTTGTGATACATTAGAATCAAAATCTGCCTTATTTATAGGTCGAAATGCTTCGCATAAAAGTGTTCCGAATTTCATTGAACAATGCAATTTAAATGGTTATTCATACAGGTTGAATTGTGTAATTGCAAAGAATATAAATTCCAATATTTCTTCTGTT
This sequence comes from Saccharicrinis fermentans DSM 9555 = JCM 21142, assembly GCF_000517085.1. NCBI lineage: Bacteria > Pseudomonadati > Bacteroidota > Bacteroidia > Marinilabiliales > Marinilabiliaceae > Saccharicrinis > Saccharicrinis fermentans. The sequence goes on from NZ_KI912107.1 coordinate 701,041, forward strand.
GATAAACTTGTCAAATTTTCAAAAGAAAATAATTGCATTCTGAAGATTCAATCTGTTTTTGATACAGGCGAAGATAGTTTCAAGGATTATAGGAACACCTACGTTGATCTTGAATATATTCATGAGTACTTATGCAGTAATGGTTATGAGCATTCAAACCTAAATAATACTACTAATGGTGTTATAGAGTACTCTTATAAAAAGAACGGACATGAAGTACGTTTACTTGACAAAAAGAAAGAGAATACATTATATTTTCCTATATGTTCGAAATGTAGTATGTATCCATGCGATACTGGGATGTATGCTCATTATATCAGCTCTCATGGCAAGTTAAAGAAATGTAGAACAAGTTCGGAAATAACTGTTGATTTAAGACAACTGTTACGTGATAACAAAAATGCGAATATTTCTGACCTTGCGAGTTTAGTTAAGTTTTTATATAAATCCAATAATTTAATTCCAATTGAATTACCATATAGTATTTGAAGGAATAGATGGTTCAGGAAAATCATCTCTTATTAATATGGTCTCCGAATTTCTTGGAGATAGAAATGTGAAAATTATTAATTGGTTTAAGAACCAGAAAATAAGAGATATTGCTAATGTATATAACCTTTCTGGCAAAATGACTCCAGACATACTTCTAGCAATTCATGCCTCTCACACACTTTCCCTCCTAAATGAAATCAAAGACCATACAGATTATATCTTTTTATGGGATCGATATATATATAGTTCTTATGCAAGTGTAGTAGCAAGGGGGGGTGAAACAGAACTAGCATCAGAAGTTGTCCGCCATTTTCCAAAACCTAATTTAGTTATTTATATAAAAAACCAACCTGAAATATCATATAATAGAGTACTAAATAGAGGAGAAATTACTTTTTATGAGGCTGGTTTAGATATTATTTATAGGGGGAGTAACTTAATTCAAAAATTCACAGATTTTAAACAAGGTAAAATTAATAACACACTTATCAAATTATCTTTTATGACTCTGATGGAAGAAATAAATAGAAATCTTGAAAGCATTCTTAGTTCAATAAATGTTGTCCACAAAATAACAGATTTTGAGATTAATAACTCCTCACAAATTAAAGACGTCAAGAAAAAAATTGAATCAATCATCAGCTAATGTCATTAATAGAACTACCAAATAGAAAAGTAATTTATTCTAATCAAAACCTCTTTTCTGAAGGTGATTTGAGTAGTATTTACTCTAGTATTGAAAATTCTTTATTTGCTTTCTCCGAGGTTTATGATAATAATAAAAAGGTGTTTAGTCCTGAAGAACGAAAATCTTTATCTTATAGATTAGATTCATTACCTTCTCAGATTACCGATACTATAATGGCTGAAGTTTCTAAGCTTAGTCCAGATCCATATTTAAAGATTATTGATTGGCAAATAATAAAATACCCGACAGGTGGGTATTTCAAACTACACCAAGACAAGTCCGAACAACCAAATATTAACAATCCTAAAGTGTCAAATAGATGTTTCACGTTCGTTGTATTATTAAATAATGACTTTGAAGGTGGCAAATTAGTATTACATGCAGAATTAAATCAAGGGTCTAACTATTGTGTTGGACTAAGCCTTTGTAAGAATAGAGGTGATCTAATTATTTTTTCATCAGAATTATTTCATGAGGTTCAAAAAATCACAAAAGGAACTCGCTTAACCTTAGTAGGATGGATAGGAATAAACTAAACATATATAATGAGCAATTAGTAAACGAAATTAGCAATGAAGGATTAATAAATAAGAATATAATTGAATCTTTCATAAAAATTAAAAGACATGACTTTGTTCCTATTGATTATAGTTTAGAGATGATATACAGTTTGAACTCGATACCATTTCATCAAAATTTAACAGTCACTAATCCAATTATAATAGCTAGAGTTCTGAAAGCATTAAATCTTAAAGAAACTGATTCCGTGCTTGAAATTGGTGCAGGGTCTGGATTTCAGACTGCAATATTGAGCAATATCGTGAAAAATGTTTTTTCTGTGGAAATTAACGAAAATGCATACCAAATAGCAAAAGGTAACCTAGAGAAATATAAAATAAAAAATGTGAAATTGATACGGAAAAATGGCTTCAATGGCCTAATAGAGAATGCTCCTTATGATTCAATAATTGTTAACGCTGCATTCGATTCAATACCACTGGAATTAATAAAACAGTCTAAAACTGGAAAAGCTGTATTTCCAATTAATTATAAAATGAAACAATATTTAATGTTATATAATAAGAAAGAAAGTAATATTATTTGTGAATCAAATTTTATTAATATGTCAAGATAAATCAATTAAAAGTACCTTTTGGATTAAACAAAAAACTTCCGACTGAATAAATCAATCGGGAGTTTTTTTTAGTGCCCTGGAAAAGACTCGAACTTTCACGATCTTGCGATCACCGGCCCCTCAAGCCGACGCGTCTACCAATTCCGCCACCAGGGCAATTGTATTTCAAAAATATCATTTTACAGAATGTTTCCGAATTGTTTCCGAATAAATTCTGTATTTTTACCTCACGTTCTTTAAAAACTCAGTATTAATCAGCTTTAGCAGCTCATTGTAACTAAATTTAAGTAAATGCCCCCTCAAGGCAGCGTGTCTACCAATTTCACCATCTGGGCTGAAATGAAAAAAGAGCGACATGTATCACTCTTTTTTCTGTGAGCGAAAAACGGGACTCGAACCCGCGACCCCGACCTTGGCAAGGTCGTGCTCTACCAACTGAGCTATTTTCGCATTGCGCTTGCAAAAGTATAAAAAAATATTTTTCATACAACCCTTCTAAATAAAAAAATAAAAAAAGATTTTCGATGACGTGATACACTTCTGAATCTTGTCTCTTGTGAAGTATTCTTTATACCCTTGCCTCTTTTACATCCGGATGAGGTATTGAAATTTGTCATGAGAATTAAATGTGCCATCCACCACGAACTTGTTAGGATGAGGTATAGTATCGCTATGGTGAATTAAGCGAACCAAGAGAATAGCTTCACTCACAGAAGGATGATTAATTTGGTGGGTTCCATTTGATCATTGAACGATAAAATTAGAGTATGTAAAACAAGCTAGTTGGCGACTTGATTGGCAGCAATTTTAATTCGCAATATATTTTTAATGCTTGTGTCGATGTTTTATACATCAGAAGAAGATGTAAAGAAAAACTGCGCAATTCAAGAAATAGAGTCCTGTTTTTTTAAGCAATATTTTGAATGATCATAATTATTTCGATTTTTTAATAACCATTTTAAGGATCCATCGTACAATACTGATGTTAAAAAGAAACTAATTGAAAATCAACATGGCGAATATTTTTAGTAGACTGTTTGGGAGCACATTCCCTAGTACTGAAAAATACGAAAATGAATATAATCATTTAAGAAAAGAACAGGAGAGATATCATCAACTCGAAAAATCAGCATCTATCATTCGGTATTTTGAATTAGACAAGCTGGTTCACTCCGGTGAGTTTAAGCAAAAGGTTCTTAAGATTAAAAAGGAACGATTTAAACATACCGAAGCTTTTCAACAATTTAAAAAGTACAAAGAGTATAAACGTTCTAACAACGTAAAACGTTATCATAAATTGTTACGAAAAGATAAGGTTAATGAAGCTGAGGAGTTGAAGAAATCTGCTGAGATACAAACGTATTTGAGTCTGAAGGACTACGTAGAATCTGCGGAATTTAATCAAATAAAAACTGATATGAACGATAAAAATCGCTTTAAGCGGTCTTCGGAATATCAGTTACAGGAAGAATATAAGGCTTTGCAAAAAAGCGATGATGTAATTTGGTTTTTGAAAACAAAGAAAAATTGTCCGTTTAAACATTTGGATAAGTGGGCTCTTACCTTTGAAGATAACTTTGATGGAACCTCATTAGATGATAAAAAGTGGATTACAGGCTATTATTGGGGTAAGATATTAATGAATGATAATTATGTTCAGGCCAACGAAAAACAGTTCTTTAAAAAAGAAAATATTGAACTGCGTGATAGTTGCGCCAGGATTGTTTCTAAAAATGAAGCTTGTAAGGGTAAAATATGGGATCCTAAAATTGGATTTATACCAACTGATTTTCAGTTTTCATCTGGTATTATTAATACCGGACAAAGCTTTAGACAGCAGTATGGCAAGTTTGAGGCCAAGGTTAAATTTAGTCATACCACACCAGCTATTCATAGTTTTATTTTGTTGTCGGAACAGATGTCGCCGCAAATTAATATTTTGAAAACTCCTGAGCAGGAAGGTAATAAAATTGAGGCTGGATACTTTTGGGGTAAGGAAGGTAATATCTCCCAACGAGTTCAGGATTTGAAAATACCAGGTTCTTCTGAAAACTTTTATATCTATACCTTGGAGTGGACAAAAAATAAAATGGAATGGAAGATCAATGGAGTGACGGTTCATACGCAAAACGAAAATATACCGCAAATGCCTATGTACATATCTTTTAGTACACATTTTACTGATATTCCTGATGCGGATAAGCTTCCTATTTCAATGGATATTGATTGGGTAAGGTGCTATCAATTAAATTGAGCCTAATTACTTTTAAATAAATCCAAGGCTGTTCATGTTAATATGGGCAGCCTTTTTTTGTGTGTCTATGAAATATTTCTTTGTGTTTTTACTGTACTGAAGTGTGATTAAAGACTATATTTTTACTCTACAAATGTCTCTTTGTCATTTATAATCATTGTGCTATCAGATGAATTACTGCACGGTGTTTGTGTAACATATTGATAGTTAATAAGCCCGTGCGTATATTTTTTTCTCCCCTTATTATGCATATATTATTGGACAGGAAAGATTGTCAATTGTTGTTACTTCGTATTTGTTCAGAAGATTTGAAGTTTAAAATAAACAATCAGTTATGAAACGTACGAATAAAATATTTTTAATGACAATGATATTTTTCTTCATGCTATTTAGAGGAGTGTTTGCTCAACAACAGCCCAATGTTCTTTGGATACTTACAGATGATCATCGTTATGATGCAGTACGGGCGTTTAATAAAATGCTTACCGGTGATGAGATGAGTGGTTTAGGTTATGTAGAATCGCCCAGTATTGACCGACTAACGCAGATGGGAACCACCTTTGTGAATGCTTATTGCCAGGCTCAGGGCTGTGCCCCCTCAAGAGCATCAATGCATTATGGACGTTATCCTTTTCGTTCTGGAGTTTATGAGTTTGAATATCATAATGATAATACAGAGAATTCTTATCCACACCTGCCAGCTCAAATGGAGAAACTGGGCTATCAAACATTACATATTGGTAAGTTGGGTGTTCGTTTAAGAACCATTAAGGATGGAAAAGCCGTTGCGCCTCATATGTATCAAACAGATATTGATTTCAAGACTTTAGCAAATGAGGGATTAGCGGAGTGGGGTAAACTATCTTTATTAAAAGAAATCGATGGTCAGCCATTAGTAAAACCATTTAGGAACATTAAGTACCTAAAGACGGAAGATGGTAAATATCATTTCTTTGATAAAACCCTCGAAACACAAAATCCCCAGTTCGCTGGAATGGCTCAAGAGATTTATGATCAACTTGACTTGTTGCGCAAGCATACCCCTAAAAAGCCAGAGACTGTTTTTAGTGATGGAATTCTAGGAGGTGTGAGTCCCAGACCTGCCGGAAAAACCAGGGATGGATACTACACTTCTGCTTGGATTGATTTTTTACATCATGAAAATGAAGATTTTAAATTAGGGTCTGTTTCATTTAAGGGTGTGGATCCTACAAAACCCTTGTTTTGCCACATAGGGTATGATTTTCCGCATACCCCGGTATTGCCGCCAGAGGAATATCGTAATCGTTTTCAACAGTATACATATAAAGTTCCTGAACTGACTAAAAGTGAATGGGCCAAAATGCCTGCCCAATTAAAAAGACAAGTAAACAATGCCTATTCAAATGATTTTACAGCGGAAGAGAAGCAACAGATGGTTCAGGATTATTATGCCTTTTGTGCCTATGGTGATCACTTGGTGGGCCAATCGGTAGATGCTTTTATTAAATATAGTGAAAGTAAAAAGCAGCCGTGGATGATTGTTTATGTAAACGGCGACCATGGATGGAAGTTGAATGAGCACGGAGCTTATTCGAAGTTTACGCCATGGGATGTGGATAGCCATAATCCTATTGTTATTGTTTCTTCTGATAAAAAGTCTTTCCCGGCAGGTAAAGTAATAAGGGACTATGCCGAATTTGTGGATATAGCGCCTACTATTTTGAGTGCGGCTGGCGCAAATATAAAAAAAGAGGATTTTAAATATCTGGATGGAATGGATATGGCTCAGATAGCAGCAGGCAAAGCTCCTAAACGTGATTACGTTGTGGGAGAAAGTCATGCAGTTACAGGCCCTCGTGCTTTTATCCGTACAAAAGATTATGTGTTCTCCATACAAAGTCGTCCAGATAAAAAGCGTGGTGATAATATGCAATGGGCACGTAGAGCTTCTTATCAAGAGTTGGATGCTGCATTGTATCATATACCTGCGGATCCCCATGAAGTAAATAACCTGGCATATGATAAGAAGTATGAAAAAATCGCTATGAAGATGAAAGATAAACTGATCAATATTGTTTTGGGAGATAATAGGGCTGAGGTAAATTGGGGTAAAGGTATGAAAGCAACAGGTACCGAGGTATTCTATAGTAACTTTGCACCCGGGGCACATGACTATAAACTAAAGATAAAATAATTGTCCGTCTGGCAACCGACTGTCCAGAGTTACTTAAGATGGCCATATGTCTAGTTTTTTATGAGGGAGTGTGGGGCTATGTTTTTTTGTATAAGATGTACTTTTATGCCGTATTATCATCGTACCCGAATTTTTAATCATATAAAACTGGCATGGCCAGGGTAAATAAGAGGGCAGATAGAAAATGTACTGGTTAGTGAAGTTTTGCTATTTTTTAAGCATATGAAAAAATACATATTATTAGTACTCGCAATGATATTTATTCCAAGTATCATGATTGCGGGAACAAAGGGTTCATCCAATAAAAAACCTCCCAATGTTATTCTCATACTTACAGATGATTTAGGAATAGGTGATTTAGGATGTCAGGGTAACCCTTGGTTAAAGACACCTCATATAGATGCTTTCTATGATAAGGCAGTTCGTATGACTGATTTTCATGTGAGTCCACTTTGTGCTCCCACAAGAGGTGCTATTATGACAGGTCAATACCCCATCAATAATGGTGTTTGGGCTACCTTTAAAGGAAGAGATGTCTTGCCTGAAAATGCTGTTACAATGGCTGACATTTTTAAGCAAAATGACTATAGAACGGCTATGTTTGGAAAATGGCATTTGGGTGATAATTATCCGGTTCGTCCTTCTGATTGTGGGTTCGATATGGCGATCCATCATTTAGCCGGAGGGGTGGGGGAACTGTCGGACTATTGGGGTAATAGCTATTTTGATGATGTGTATTATGTAAATAATGTACCACGACCATTTAATGGATATTGCACCGATATATGGTTTCGTGAAACCATGAAGTTTATTGATAAAAACAAGGATAAGCCCTTTTTTATTTATTTGCCAACCAATGCACCACATGATCCTTTGATTGTAGCAGAAAAATATGCTGAACCATATCAGCATTTAGAAGGGGATAAAATTATAGATGCCAATTTGTACGGAATGATTGCAAATATTGATGAGAACTTTGGCCGATTTTATCAGTTTCTGGAAGACAAGGATATGCTTGATAATACGATCCTTATATTTATGAGTGATAATGGTACTCGTTATGGTTATAGTAATGATGGTAAATTCGGTTACAATAAGGGGTATCGAGGTATCAAAGGCAGTAAGCTGGAAGGGGGACATCGGGTGCCTTTTTTTATTCAATGGCCCAATGGTAGGATAGGTGGAGGTAAAGATATTAATGAACTGGCTAGTCATGTTGATTTGTTACCAACATTGGCTAGCTTATGTAAGCTTCGTTTACCCCAAACAAAAAAGTTGGATGGTATTGATGTTTCTTCTGTGCTGGTGGATGAAAATAAAAAGCTATCTAACAGAGCCGTTTTTGTACATCATCGTCAGGATTGGCGCCAACCGGAAGATGTTGTAAATGCCTGTAATATGCAGAATAATTGGCGTTTGATAAATGGGACGGAGCTGTATGATATAGTTGAAGATCCCAAGCAAAAGTGCAATTTGGCAGATCGGTATCCAGCAATAGTTAGGGAATTATTAACTAAGAATGCCAGATTTGTAGCCACAAGTAAATTAAATGTAGCATATAACGAACTTCCTGTTTATGTGATAGGTAATCACAAACAAAGAGAAATAAAACTGACGATTCAACATGCCATAGGTGAGGATAAAGGTATTTGGAAGTGTGAGCAGGTGGCAGCCGGAATAAAAAATACCAATGATATGCATGCCTTGAAAATTGAAAAAGATGGCGATTATATGATTTCTTGTAGACGCTGGCCTAAAGAATGTCCTGGACCAGTGCTTGGTGTACCGAAGGAGAATCCCAAAGGTTTATTTGAATATAAAACGATTTGTCCAAGTAAAGTCAGAATAAAAATTGCCAACCAAATTTTGGAAAAACAAATTAGACCGGATGATGAGGAGGTGGCTTTTAAGGTAAGCCTTAAAAAAGGTAAGACTTTGTTGGTGAACGATTTTATAGAAGGAAATGAACATTATGGGGTATATTATACCTATGTGCGAATGCTTGATTAAACCCTAAAAATGAGTTGTAAAATCTAATGTGAATTATAATAGCTGCCACTGTAAATAAATGGTCAAACAAAGTGATGATTATTTCTGGCGAGTTCCATATGATTTTTGAATGAAAAATATAAACATATGAACAAGATATTTGTATTCTTTTTATGGATGACCATTAGTCATCTGTTATTTGCCGATCCTCCTAAGCCACCACTCGGTAAACGATGGGTCATGAATCCTGATTTTTCAGATGAATTTAATGGAACCGTCTTGGATACGACTCGATGGTTAGATCATCATCCTACTTGGCGAGGAAGAGCGCCGGGATTATTTATGCCATCGCAGATTTCTGTAAAAGATGGTTTTCTTCAAATTAAAGGAGAGAGGATGTTACGTGATACTGTTATTCATGCTTATGGAAAAGATATTTCCTTTTATATTAAAGGAGGAGCTGTTGTTTCTAAAAAATCGGTGTTTCTTGGATACTATGAGTGTCGTGTAAAAGCTGCTGCAACTACCATGTCTACAACTTTTTGGTTTTCATCCACTAAGAGTTTTAAAGGACCCAATGGTTGTGATAAATATGGCTTAGAATGGGATATTCAGGAATGTATTGGTCGTCGCGGAGATTTTAATGGTAGCTATTTTGCCCATGGCATGCATTCTAATTCACACTATTGGTATACAGATTGTAAGGAGGAAAAACATGACTATAGGGCCCCTCAAGTGAAATTTGAAGACAGGCAGCTCGCCTCTGATGATTTTCATGTGTACGGTGGATGGTGGCACGATGAAACCATGGCCAGCTATTATTATGACAATGGAGCACCAAAGTATCAGAAATTCTATCATAAGATTAGCGATAAACCTTTTGATCAGCCTATGTTTATGCGATTGGTGTGTGAAACTTATCCTTTTCCTTGGATAGAATTACCTACCGATGAAGAGTTGGCTGACCCAACTAAGAATGTGGTTTATTATGATTGGGTGAGAGGGTATAAATTGGTAGATGTTAAAGATCCTCATATGAGCCAGGTAGCACCTGAAACTGAAATAGGACTGTATTATGAAGATATCGAATTTGAAAGTGCTTCAATGGAATTACCCCAAGGAAATGTTTTGAAGATCCCTTTTTGTTATAAAGCAAATGAAAATCGGGATATTCATTTTGTTTTAAAGGATGCTGAAGGGAAGAAGGTTGCCAGTGCTAAGTACAAGGCCTACACAGGTTATGCGAACTTAATAGTTGATCTTAAGGTAGATGTGCAGTTGGCCGCTGAGACTGAGTATACCCTATGGGCGGATATCAGACCAGAGAATGGAACCAAAACTGATATCTTGAATTCGAGTGTATTGATGATTGAGTTAGTAGAGAATGGTGCATTATAAGTATGATCCAAGGAAAGGATTCGCAGCATTAACCTTACAAAATTACTTATACAAGTATATAGGTGGTAGTTAGTGGCTGCAAGAAAACGACTGTTTTTTTCAGTCTTTGATAAGAAACGAACATGAATTTTAGCATTCTAAAATACACACAGAAGAATGATTAAAATTCATCGGGAGTTCCATATGACCATTGAAAGACAAATTATAATCATATGAAACGAGCCATGAGAGTGATCTCTCACACAGGTGAATGATTATCACGGCGAGTTCCATATGACCATTAAGAAATAAATTATAAACATATGAAAGCTTCAAAGACAAGGCTTTCGATATTGTTGAAACCAAGGAGTTTACTGATTGTAAATGACTGTTTCAAAAATGAGAATAACGCAGTATTTGGAGTTTTTTTGCAAAGACTAGTTATGGTTGAATTGGGGAGTGTTATCATGGTTTGGTGCTAGAAAATATTAAAAACACGAGTCGTGTTTACTTGTTTTGTAATAAAAATTCCTTTGTTTTGTAGCTTAAAAATTTCAAATAGGTTATGATAGGAAAATATATTCGATTGATTGTTGCTGTTGTGTTGTGTGCAGTGTCCGTGCTGCTTTTTGTGAACGGTTTTGTAACATGGGGTGTTATTGCCTCTATTTTGTGTGCCCTGTTCGTTTTGTTTCATTTTAAAAATGAGATGAACCTTTGGGCGTTTTATTTTGTCCGTAAAAATAAGTTTGCTAAAGCAGCTGTGATTTTGGATAAAGTGAAGCATCCTGAATGGATGATCAAAGGTCAGGAAGCATATTTTTACTTTCTTTCGGGTTTAACAGAAGCACAAAAAGGGCAGCGTGGAACCAAAGCAGAAAAGTTGTTGAAGAAGGCGCTTTCAACAGGGCTTAGAATGAAGACAGATCAAGCTATGGCGAAGTTGAACCTGGCAGGCTATTACCTGTCTCGAAGAAATAAAAAGTTGGCCACTTATTATATAAAGGAAACCAAAAAGCTGGATACTCGAAAAATGTTGACTGACCAGATTAAAGAAGTTGAAAATATGATGAAGCGCATCTAAAAGCTAATTCAAGCTAATTTGAAAAGGAGTTATTGTTGTCAATAACTCCTTTTTTTTTGGTGTGCCGTGCATGGTAAATAACTAGATGATGCAAGTTCATTATGGGGGTTTGTAGTAGCCAACCATTAGCCAATGGCAAGGGTGCTTACCGTGAGGTATAATCTGAAAGAAGCCGGAGGCAAAATTCCGATCCGAAGAACATGAATATCATCTGGCACTAGCGTTGGTTGATCTTGTCTCAAAAAAAAATAATCAAAATACTAATCAGAGCATGTGTGATAGAAGCATCAAAGAACTATTTTATTGATCAGTATCATTATTTTATATTTTTTTCAAAATCCCCCCTTATTCGTGATATTTACACCCTGCGATCATTATATATTCGAAAATAGCACCCATGCTTCTAATTACTTCCCTTTATATTTAAGCCCGTGTTCAGTTTTTGAATAGTCCTTTCGTCTAAACGAAATGCATGTGTCGATTATTTTTACAACTGCCATAGATTATTATTAATGATGAAGTTTTGTGATATAGTAAGTAGAGTAGTAAGCACAGTAGTTTTATGTGTTGTATGGGTGCCGATAGGTTATGGACAAATAAAGGTATGGAAATCGCCATCGTCCAATAACCCTATTGTCACTTCTCAATGGGAAGTAAATGATTTGGTGTATAAAGTGAAGCGTAAAGTTGAGAAGCCGTTTTTGAAAGAAGTTTTTGCCCGTGTTGAGGGAGGACAAAAAGAACAACGTATACCATTGTTTTATAATGGAAACAACGAATGGGTTTTCAGATATTCCAGTGCAGAGATAGGCGACAAACATTTTGCGATTGAATCAGATATAAAAGGTTTAAATGGTATTGCTGGAAAGATCATAGTGACAGAGAATAAAAAGACGGGGCGTCATGGCGGTATTGTTTTGAACAAGGAAAAACCTCGGGATTTTTTCCACGAGGACGGGACGCATTATTTTAATCTGGCATTTGAGTGTGACTGGTTGTTTGCATTAGACTATCCTCAAGAAGATTTAGCTAAAACAACACATTTATTATCCTTGATAAAAGCAAATGGGTACAATCAGATTGTGATGAATGTGTATGCTTATGGCTTAGATCTAGATTGGGTGAAAGATGAAGGTTTGAAAAAGAATCCTCAACACAATTATGGTTGTAGGGAAGATATATTTCCTTTTTTAGGATCCAATGAGCATCCTGACTATAGTTCATTGAATATTGATTTTTTTAAGCATTTAGACCGGGTTATTTCTAAGATGCATGATTATGATATAGTAAGTCATTTAATGATTTATGTTTGGAACAAAAGAGTGTCATGGCCAGCACTGGGATCCGAAGCTGATGATATGTATTATAAGCATGTTATTGAACGCTACCAGGCCTTTCCGAATATCGTATGGGATGTTTCAAAAGAAGCTGCCTCAAAAATTGCATTTGCCCAAAATAAAAATATCGTGGAACATCTGATTGAAAGAGCTCAAATGACCCGTGCGCTTGATGCCTATGGCAGATTACTCACAGTGCATGATTTTGGCTTTTGTAAAAATCACAAGGAATGGGTCGATTTTATTTCAATTCAAAATTGGAAGCTTGACTTGTATGACCTGATGTTAAAGGCTTATAAGGAATTTCCTGATAAGCCGGTTTTTAATATCGAACATGGAGGTTACGAAGAATCACCTTACGCTATCTTTCCGGGTGGATATTCCAACGCCGAATATTGTTTAAGGAGGAATTACCTCTGCCTTTTTGCTGGTGTTTATACTACTTATTATTGGCAGGGTACATCGTGGAATGCTATTATTCATAATCCCTTTGAGCAGGGATCAGATGTTAAAAAACCCCATTTTGAATATTTTAAATATATGCGGTCTCTGTTCAATCAGGTAAACTATGAAAACTTTGAACCTGTTACAAAATTTAATTCAAGATCTTATAATTTAACCAATTATAAAGATGGTATGATATTGCTATATGTTCCGAAAGAAGTGCATCATGCCGATATTAAAAATCAGTTGGATAATGAGTTTAATTATGATTCGGCTACTTGTCAGTGGTTTAATACTTTAACGGGGGAGTTTACACCGGAAGAAAAAGTGGAGTTTAAGCATAAGTATGGATTTTGGGATTGGCGACCTTGGCGTAATCAAGCTGATGCGATCTACGTGATTAGAGGATTAGAAAAAAAATAATGTCTTTGGTTTTAAGAATGATTGAAATAAATAGAATTTAAATAGTAATGAAAATGAAAAATATTTTAACAACACTGTTCATTGCAGTAATGATAATGGTGGGGACAAGTGTAAAAGCTGCAGATCCCACGAAGCCTAATGTAATTGTTATTTATCTGGATGATCTGGGTTATGGTGATTTAAGTGCCTATGGGGCAACCGAAATTGAAACACCAAATATTGATGCATTAGCCAATGGAGGGCTTAAGTTTACACAAGGTTACGCTACATCTTCTACCTGTACTCCTAGTAGATATGGCTTGTTGACAGGAATATACCCTTGGCGAAATGCCAAAGCCAAGATTCTTCCGGGTTCAGCACCCTTGATTATCTCTACTCAACAAGAAACATTGCCTAAAATGTTAAAAAGAGCTGGTTATCAAACGGCTGTGATAGGTAAATGGCATCTGGGCTTAGGGGATGGTAATGTGGATTGGAATGGACATATCACCCCGGGACCTAATGAGGTGGGTTTTGATGAGGCTTATATATTAGCGGCTACACAGGATCGTACTCCTACTGTTTATATTGATAATGGATATATTGATGGTTTGGATCCTAATGATCCTATTTACGTTAGTTATGAGAAAAATTTTGAAGGAGAACCAACCGGTAAGGATAACCCTGAATTAACAACCATGAAATGGCACCATGGGCATAACAATAGTATCGTTAATGGAATTCCAAGGATGGGCTTTATGAAAGGTGGAGAAGCTGCCCGATGGAGTGATGTTGATATAGCAGATCATTTTTTGTCGAAAGTAAAAAGTTACGTTAAAAGTCATAAGGATAGCCCTTTCTTTTTATACTATGCATTGCAGCAACCTCATGTGCCCCGTACTCCTCATCCTCGTTTTGTAGGTAAGTCGGGAATGGGACCACGGGGAGATGTTATTATAGAGGCGGATTGGTGTATTGGTGAATTTATGAAAACCCTTGAGGAAGAAGGTGTTCTGGAGAATACTTTGGTTGTTTTTTCTAGCGATAATGGCCCGGTGTTGAATGATGGGTATTATGATGATGCCGTGGAAAAACTAGGTAAGCATAGGCCAACAGGCCCTTTTAGGGGCGGTAAATATAGTATGTTTGAAGCTGGTACACGGGTTCCTTTCATAACTTACTGGAAAGGGCGAATTAAGCCGGGTGTTTCGGATGCAATGGTTTGTCAGATTGATCTTTTGGCTTCTTTGGCAAAGTTAGTTGGCGTGCAAGCTGAAGTGAATGATAGTAAGGACATGTTGGCTGTTCTCATGGGTAAGCGAAAAAAAGGAAGAAAAAATCTGGTTGTTGAAGCCAATGGAAAAACCGCATATAGAAAGGGTAATTGGGCCATGATTCCTGCTTATAAAGGAAGCCCAATGAGCTGGCATTCAGGTGTTGAAACGGCTATCGCTCCAGAATTTCAGCTGTATAACCTGAAGGAGGATGTGATGCAAAAAAATAATTTGGCAGAATCTAATCCTAAGATGTTGAATAAACTGATGGCCGAATTTGAAGCCATCCGAGGAACGGAATATGGTGGCCTGAAATAATAAGCTATAAACTGATAAATGACTTTTATGAAGCGAATGGTTCAAAAATATAGTATTTATTCCCTGCTGCTTGGTTTTGTAAGTCTGCTATTTGCTTGTCAGCCTTCAGCGCTCCATGATTTTGAACGAGAGACGGATTTTAATTTTGGATGGAAATTCCAGTTGCTAAACGATACTAATTCTCTCAAAGATGTACCTTTAGAGGATGCTGGTTGGCGTGATGTACGTCTGCCACATGATTGGAGCATTGAAGCTTCTTTTGATTCTACTCTGGAAGGGTGCGTGGGGTACCTTCCCGGCGGGGTAGGTGTGTATCAAAAACACTTTACAACAACAAGTGCAAAAAATGATAAGAGCACTTTCGTTTTGTTTGATGGGGTTTACAACAATGCCAAATTTTGGTTGAATGGTAAATTTCTGGGAGAAAATCCTTATGGTTATTCACCTGTGTTTTTTAATTTGACGGATGCTTTAAATGAAGTGGGAGAGCCTAATGTTTTAACTGTGTATGTTGATCATTCGCGATTTGCCGATAGCAGATGGTATACGGGAAGTGGTATCTATCGTAAGGTAAAGCTGGTTACCCTTGATAAGTTACATATTCCTATTTGGGGTACCTTTGTAACCACTCCTGAAATTACAGATAACGAGGCAAAGTTGAATATCGAAATCACCGTGGAGAACGAAAGGACTCAAGCGTACTCATTTAGTTTACGTACGGTTATTTTTGATGCCTCGGGTAAGCAGATAGCGCAGGTTGAAGATAAACTGAACCTGGGAAGTGATACGGCTGAAGTTTTTAAACAGCAATTGGAGTTGCGTCATCCTCAATTATGGGATCCTGAGCATCCTTATATGTACAAGGCTGTTAGTACTATTGTTGTTGGTGGTAAAAAGCTGGATCAATATAGTACTCCATTTGGTATTCGAAGTCTCCGCTTTGATAAGGATAAAGGCTTTTTTCTCAATGGTAAGTCAACGTATGTAAAAGGTGTTTGCCTGCATCATGATGGCGGATTGGTGGGGGCCGCTGTCCCTAAAGGCGTTTGGCAACGTCGTCTTAAACTGCTCAAAGAGGCAGGTGTGAATGCTATTCGTACATCTCATAATCCTTTCTCTGATGAGTTTTTGGATCTGTGCGATGAAATGGGCTTTTTAGTCCAAAATGAGATTTTTGATGAGATGGATAACCCCAAAGATAAACGCTTTAATCTGAATGAACGTGAAGTGCTTTATCGAACTAGAGGCTATACTGAGCACTTTCAAAAATGGGGCGAAAGTGATTTGAAGAGAACAATGCAAAGAGATCGTAATCACCCATCGGTATTTCAATGGAGCATAGGAAATGAAATAGAATGGACATATCCTGATTATAAATATATAAGTGGACTTTGGGATCCCGAGGTAAAGGGGGGGTACTGGAATAAAATTCCTCACTTGACACCGCAAGAGATGAAGGCTCGTTATGAGTCTTTGCCCAAAAGAAAATACAACTTGGCTCAAACAGCTCATCGGTTATCCAAATGGGTTAAAGATATGGATACTACACGTCCGGTTACAGCTAACCTGATTATTCCTGTGGCCAGTTGTGCAACAGGATATGCCGATGCTTTGGATGTGGTTGGCTTTAGTTATCAGATTAAGCAGTATGATTGGTGTAAAAAACATTATCCAAATATGTTGTTTACAGGTTCTGAAAACTCCGGTTATCTGAGCGAATGGAAGTCAGTCGTAGAAAATCCAATGGTATTTAGTATGTATATGTGGACAGGTATTGATTATCTGGGAGAGTCTAATCTAAAGTGGCCACAAAAGGCTTGGTCTGGTGATATGCTGGACTTAGCAGGCTTTAAAAAAGCAGGATGGAATCACTTTAAAAGTATATGGACTGATGAACCCTTTTTGGCCATTCAGACGCATGCCGAAAAAGATTCTGAATTTACGGTGGACCAAGAGGGTAAAGTAGTCCCTAAATCTAAAAAAGCACTTAATTGGAACAATGCACTGTCGGTTGATCATTGGAATTATAAGGATGAGGAAACTGTAATCGTGGAGGTAGTCTCTAATTTGCCAGAGGCTGAATTGTTTCTAAATGGTCAATCGTTAGGAAGCCTTCGTGTATCCGATAGTCAAGATCAGATAATGCGATGGGCAGTTCCTTATCAGGCGGGGATATTGGAGGCAAGAGCTGTTTCTAATGGTAAGGAAATAATCACCGCACTTAAAACTGCTGCTGAATTGGCTGATATTTCTGTAGATGTTGATAAAACATTGTTGCAGGCAGATGGCTATGATGTGAGTCATGTCGTTGTTCAATTGGTGGATAAGGATGGTGTTCCTGTAAAAACACAGGAGCAAGAGGTTGTGTTCGAAATGGAAGGGAATGGCCGTTTGTTAGGTGTTGATAATGGATGGAACAAAAGTACCCAGGACTATCAGACCAATAGAATAGTCACTCATCTGGGTAGGTGTATGGCTATCATTCAATCTAATACGACCTCTGATATTGTTCGTTTAACAGTTCGAACAAAGGGGGTAGATGCGCAGCAGATATCAATTCGAATTGAGTAAGATTATTGAAAGTACACAAGAAAGACCTACCTGAGTGAATCGGAATTAAAATTTATACATATGCAAAATACTATTGTCCTCATATTTACTTTTTTATTGTTGAGTTTTGTTCTTCAAGGACAAAATACTCCATTTGCCACTCCTGAAATTGACAGTAAGGTTGATGCAATCATGGCCGATATGAGTATGGATGAAAAATTGGCCCAGATAATGGGAACGCGTTTACGGGATATTATGGAAGATGGAAAAATATCTCTTGAGAAATGTAGGACGCACATTCCCTTTGGTATCGGACACTTTTGTCAGTTCTCTTCAGGTCAGGAGTTGAAGCCCGAAGAATTAAGGGATATGGTGCGAGAAGTACAACATTATCTGATGACTGAAACCCGGATGAAAATACCAGCTATTTTTCATGAAGAAGCGATTACCGGTTTTGCTACATTGGGGGCTACTACTTTTCCTCAGCAAATAGGTGTGGGCTGTACCTGGAACCCTGACTTGGTGGAAAAGAATACCGCATCAACCGCAAGAAACATGCGGGCCGCCGGAGCTACTTTTGCCTTATCACCCATGCTTGATTTAAGTCGTTCTGCCCATTGGAATCGTCATCAGGAAAGTTATGGTGAAGACGCTTATCTGACATCGCGGATGGGAGTGGCTTTTGTTCAAGGTTTGCAAGGTGAGGACTTTAAAACAGGTGTTGCAGCTACTGTAAAGCATTTTGCCGGTTATGGTACACAAAATAATTCTGAAAAAGTTTTGTATGAAGAATACCTGATGCCCCATGAGGCATGCTTTAAAGTGGGGGGAGCCAAAAGTGTTATGCCTTCTTATGGAGTGTATAAAGCATTGCCAGTGGCGGCTAATCCGACTATGTTAGATCAGATTTTACGAAGGGATGCCGGTTTTGATGGATTGGTGGTTAGTGATTATGGGGCTATTAATTTGTTATATAAAAAGTACAAGGTGGCTAAGGATAGTACCATGGCTGCAGCACTAGCTATAAATGCAGGTATGGATGTGGAATTATCTTCTCCTACTATGTTTCCTAAGCTAAAAGAGGCATTGGAGCAAGGCTTGGTTACCGAGAAGGTGATTGATGCGGCTGTAAAACGCTCATTGATAATGAAAGCTAAATTAGGATTGTTGGACGAGAATCCGGAGATAGGGAAGGATGGCCCCCTTGATTTTGACCCACCGGAAAATAGAAAACTGGCCTACGAAACAGCTTGCCAGTCTATCGTGCTCCTGAAAAATAATGGTATTCTTCCCATAAAAAAAGAGCTTAAAAAAATAGCACTGGTGGGACCGAATGCTGCTACGGTGCATGGTCTGTTGGGGGACTATACTTATCAGGGTATGCGCGCTTTTTGGAAACAATCGGCTTTTGATGTTAATAATCCGAAACTAGTAAGTGTTAAAGAAGGACTGGAGAATAAACTGGGTAATGACGTTCAGTTGTTACATGAACGAGGATGTGATTGGAGTGCTGCCTTGGAGGCCAAGATTGATAAGAGCGGATTTGGTGATAGTCGCATCGAAAAACTGAAGCTCCTTACTGTAGCTGATACGCCACAACCTAACTTGCAAAATGCATTGAAAATTGCCAAGGAAAGTGATGTGATCATTGCAGTGATGGGAGAGAACCTTTATTTAAATGGAGAAGGGAGATGGCGAAATGGTATTCGTTTACCCGGAGAACAAGAAGCCTTTGTTGAGAAATTAATAGAAACGGGTAAGCCGGTTGTTCTGGTTATTTTGAGTGGACGGCAACAAGTGATTAGCACTTTCTCTGATCGGTGTGCGGCTATTGTGCAAGGATGGTTTCCTGGCGAGGAGGGAGGTAATGCTGTGGCTGATATTCTTTTAGGTAAGGTAAATCCTTCGGGTAAGCTGTGTGTGTCCTATCCAAGAACAGAAAATAGTCAGGAGATCAACTATCAGGATGGTGAAAACAAGGAGTTAATTCAATATCCGTTTGGTTTTGGTTTATCGTATACACAATATACATATGGAAATTTTAAAATGAAAAAGAAGACCAGGATTACCGATGATCGTTTTACGGTTTCGTGTACTATAAGAAATACAGGAAACATGGATGGGGCAGAGGTGGCACAACTATATGTGTCACCTAAAAATCCTAAGTCCCTTATGAAGCCGATCTTACTAAAGGGTTTTCAAAGGGTCTTTTTACAGGCCGGTGAAGAGCGAACACTTACTTTTAAGGTATCTCCTCAACAACTGGCGCAATATGTAAACAAAAGGTGGATGGTGGAAGCCGGTAAATATGAGTTTAAAATAGGGGCTTCCTGTAATAATATTAAATTGAAGGGGGTCATTGAACTGGTGGGGGATGATTTGATTTTAGATCAGGGACGTGAGGTCTTTTTTACTACTAATACTGTTAAGTAGAGTGAATTGATAACTATCTACATTTTTTATACATGTAATAAATACCTTTGAAAAGATCATATCCCCCCCGTTATAGCTTGTAAACAGTTTTACTTTAGCATAAACAAATTTATTCAGCATGAAAAAGTATAAACGATTTAAAAAAAAAATGATGACTTCTGTTCTTATTGGATTGATAGGGGCATTGTGTTTGAATGTATCTGCACAAAAAAAGAATATTGTTTTTCTTTTTGCAGATGATGCAGGCTACCATGATTTTGGTTTCCAAGGTAGTCAAACCATCAAGACGCCTAATCTGGATCAGTTGGCTTCGGAGGGAGTTCTGTTTAAACAAGCTTATACAACAGCTGCTGTTTGTGGCCCCTCTAGAGCAGGTTTGCTGACAGGAATGTACCAACAACGTTTTGGCATTGAGGAAAACAATGTTCCAGGTTATATGAGCGCTTCTTCCAAGCTGTTGGCTGATGAAATGGGCTTGCCATTGCATCTTAAAACCATCGCCGATTACCTGAATCCATTGGGGTATCAGTCTATTGTTCTTGGTAAATGGCATTTGGGAAATGCAGATAAGTACCATCCTTTAAAAAGAGGATTTGATGAGTTCTATGGTTTTAGAGGAGGGTCACGCAGCTTTTTACCTTTAACGCAAAAACAAGCTATCAATAGGTTAGAGGATAGGTTAGAAAGAGGTTTTGAAAATTATCAGGAACCGGATAAGTATCTTACCTATGACTTAGCGGATGAGGCTTGTGACTTTATTGAGAGAAACCAGAAGAGACCTTTTTTTATGTATATGTCGTTTAATGCTGTGCATACTCCACTTCAAGCCACAAAAGAAGATTTGGCGCAAGTTGAAGGTCTAACAGGAAAACGAAAGATATTAGCAGCCATGACGATCGCTCTGGATCGTGCTTGTGGGCAAATATTGGATAAATTGAAAGAATTGGGGCTGGAAAAGAATACCTTGGTTGTTTTTGCCAATGATAACGGAGGACCTGATGGCTCCTTGACATGCAATTACCCCTTAAGTGGATGTAAATCGAACCATTTGGAAGGTGGTATCAGAGTTCCTTTTCTTATGAAGCTCCCTGAAGTTATTAAACCAGGTTCCCGTTTCGATGATCCTGTAAGTCTTCTGGATCTGCTGCCCACTTTTGTAAATGTGGCAGGTGGTGATGCTTCGCAAATAAAAGGATTGGACGGCGTGGATTTACTTCCCTATGTTACGGGTAAAAATAAGTCGGAACCTCATGAGCTATTGTTTTGGAAAAAAGAAAATAGAGGGGTCGTGAGAAAAGGTGATTGGAAATTACTTCGTTATCCCGATAGACCCGCAGAACTCTATAATATCGCTAAAGATGAATCGGAAAGTAATAACCTGGCTTATAAGTATCCGGAAAAAGTGCGTGAGATGTTTAAGTTATTATGGGAATGGGAAGGTGAATTGGAACGCCCTCTTTGGCAGCTAAAAAGGGTTTATGAAGTGAATGCCATGAGACGAATGGATGAGAAAAGAACCCCTGTTTTGGATGAAGTAGAGCAATAAGTAATATATAACAGAGAAAGGGTGTGGATAACAAATCTACACCCTTTTTTATTGTTGGTATTGTATTTATTACCAATGGTTTAACTTAAAATTTCGTCCAGAGTAATATAATCGCCTACTTTACCAGTCATTTTTTCCATGTCTGTTTGAACAGGTAGGGTCTTTTTTCCCGGTCTCCATCCTGCTGGACAAACTTCTCCTGTTTTACTGGCATGTTGCCAAGCTTTGATCTGTCTGAGAAATTCTTTTACATTTCTACCAACCGAGTCGGCTTGTACTTCCTGAGCTACACAAACACCATCTGGGTTAAAAAGAAATCTTCCTCTTAGGGCCACACCTTCTTCTTCAATGAGTACACCAAAGGCACGACTTACTTCTAATGTGGTGTCAGCTCCCAAGGTTAATTTTAAGCCCTTCAGGATAGGTTCTGTTTCAATAAATCGCTTATGAGAAAATTTAGAGTCAACAGAAACAGGTAATAGCTCTACTCCCAGCTCCTGAAACTCGTCATAATGAGCATTCATAGCGGCTATTTCTGTTGGACATACAAATGTGAAATCTGCGGGATAAAAACAAACAACAGTCCACTTATCTTTATAGTCTTTGCTGGATACGCTTGTGAAATGACCTGTTTTGGCATCGTATGCCTCCATTTCAAATGCAGGCATTTCTTGTCTTACCATAGTTGCACTCATCATTTTTCTCTCCTTATTTATTTGATTATTTACATCTAATTCTTCCGTTGCAATCTTTTTTTTGCGTGGTTTTACACCGTTTACACATGCCATAATAGTTTATTTTAATGCTGCGTTTAACATCCATATCATTTTTTCTTGCTCTTCAATGTATCCGGACAACATAGACACAGTTCCTTCGTCTCCATGTTCCGAAGAGAATGAAAGTATTTCACGTTCAATGGCAAGGAGTTTCTTTGTGTCCTGAAGTAGATATTTAACAGTATCTTCAGCTGAACTTACATTTGTTTGTTCGTTGATTTCTGAAATTTTAAGATACTCACTAAAAGAGTGTAGTGGTTTTCCACCCAAAATTAAAATACGTTCAGCTACCTCGTCGGCCATTTCGTTCAGTTGGTTGTATATCTCTTCGAACTTTGCATGAAGAACAAAGAACTGTTTGCCTACGATGTTCCAGTGAAATCCACGAACGTTCATATACGAGATTTGTAAACTGCTTAAATAAGCATTTAATTTTCCTGATACTTCTTCAGTGTACTCTGATTTTAATCCTATATTATTCATAATACCATTTTTATATATTGATATCAAAGTTACATCAAGGGATTGGTATTATTTTTTACATATGTTAAAAAATCACTTTCTGGAACGAATGCGACTCAGGGAGACTTGTGAAATGCCTAGGAAGCTAGCTGTATCTCCCAAACTGATACGTTGTTGTAGATGGCCATATTCCAGAATGAATTTATCATATCTTTCTGTCGCATTTTCATGAAGCATGGTTTTTAAACGTTCAATGGACATAATGGCCATATTGGAAATGACAATTCTAATAAATCGTTCGAAGGAGTGATATTTTGAACAAAGGTATTCCATCTTGTCATATTCTAGATATATGAGGGTAGAATCTTCCAGTGCTATGGTTGAATATTTTGCAGGTATATTGCTCAGAAAACTATCAGATATGGTTACAAAACGATGATCGCAAAAGAATCTTAGGATATATTGATTTCCATTGTGGTAATAATAATGTTTCAAGAGTCCTTTTTCAACAAAATAGAGATGACGAGAAATTTTCCCTTTGTGATTAACCATCTCACCTTTTTTAAAAGTTCTTTTCTTAAGAAGTTCGGCTAGTTCTTCTCTGACTTCTTTTTCAAGAGAGGTAATGTTTTCTGCTTGTTCTATAAAATCATTCATACAATATGAAATATATATAATAGGTTCAATCATTGCGCTGATAAATAGTTACCGATGAAATGAGTAGTGTCTGAGTCAGCTCCTGCATGTGAGTATGAGGACTGTCCGTTTTTTTGAGCGAGATTTACAACTTTATTCGATAAGTGGTAGGTGATACATGAATAACAATTGTTATAGCTGTCGCACTTATGTTTTATTTTAGACAATCCTTTTTTCAAATATAAAACTTATTGAGTACAAAACAATGTTTTTATGCAGGCTGATGTAATGGTACTAATGATTGCTTTTGTTATGTTTGTATGAAGTATACATATTGAGTTCTATGAGAAAGTATATTTTATTAACAGTGATCTTTTTTCTAGCTATTGAGCTACAAGCAATAGACGCCCCCAAAAGAGAGATGCGTGCTGTGTGGATAGCCTCAGTAGCCAATATTGACTGGCCTTCTAAACCAGGTCTTTCTGCGGAGATACAACAAAGAGAAATGATTGAACTACTGGATCTGGCAAAGCAGTATAGGATGAATACTGTTGTCTTCCAGATTCGCCCAGCAAGTGACGCCTTGTATCCATCGTCAATAGAGCCATGGTCCCAATGGCTAGAAGGTGTGCAAGGTAAGGCTCCAGATCCATATTATGATCCTCTTCAATTTACAATTGAGGCGTGTAAAAAGCGAGGTTTGGACATTCACGTTTGGTTAAATCCATACAGGGCTGTGTTTGATACGGCACGTAGTTCTGTATCTGAAAACCACCCTACACGTTTGCATCCAGAGTGGTTCGTGACTTATGGGAAAAAGCGTTATTTTAATCCAGGCCTTCCGGAAACACGTGGGCATGTAACTTCCGTTGTGGCAGATATTGTACGAAGGTATGATGTGGATGCCATCCATTTTGATGATTACTTTTATCCATACCGTATTGCAGGAAAAGATTTTCCTGATCAGAATGCATTTGAGATGTACCCTCGCGGATACAACAAAGAACAAAAGGACGATTGGCGGAGGGATAACGTTGATTTAATAATTCAACAGTTGCATGATACCATAAAACAAATAAAGCCCCACGTGGAGTTTGGTATTTCTCCCTTTGGTGTGTGGAGGAACCAATCTAAAGATCCCACCGGATCTGCTACACGAGCTGGACAAACCAATTATGATGATTTATATGCTGATATTTTAAAGTGGGAAAGAAATGGTTGGATCGATTATGTAAGCCCCCAGATATATTGGCATATTGGTAAAGAAGTGGCCGATTATGCCATCATTACAGATTGGTGGAGTAAGAATGCCTATGGATGCCTGTTGTATACCGGACAAGCTTTGTATAAATTAGATAAAAAGTCAAATGTAAAAGCCTGGCGATCATCCAAAGAAATTATGCGGCAAATTAAATTAAACAGATCCATTCCTAATATCGGAGGAAGTATGTTTTTTAGCGCCAACTATCTTAGAAATAACCCTTTGAAGGTGAAGGAGAAGATAAAGAGAAGGCTGTTTAAATATTACGCTTTACCTCCTGTGAATATGCGGGTGGCACAGGTTTTGCCTGAAGCACCTAAAAATGCCCGTATTGAGGTGGTTGATGATAGAATAAGCTTGACTTGGGATGCCGGCGAGAACAATGCTTATTTTGTGATTTATAAATTTAAAAGAAATAAAGCAGCAAATATCGAAAATGCGGCAAATATTGTAAGAGTAACAGGAACAAATAGTATTAAAGGCTTTGTTAATCGTTTTACAGATCCCCATAAATACTATTATGCGGTAAGTGGAATCAGTAAAACCAACCAAGAATCGGTTTGTGTTATTTTTAAGTAAATTGAACTTGCAATAGGTGAATCAAACAGCTCTTCTAATGTTAAGATAAGGTTATTTTAATGTTAATTTTGAGGAGATGATTGGAGCTTACCTTATTGGAGTATTACTTTTACCAAAAATCGTAATGCCTTTATTCATTGAGGTAATTTTGTTATCTTTTTAGATTACATGCTATGTTAGACTTAACTACATTTTTAATTGTTATTCCAATTGTCTTATTGATGGCTATTTTGGTAGTGATAACCAATAAGAAAAATAAAAAGAAAATTAAATGGAAGCAAGCCGATATATGGCTGGAAACCGGTGATTTTATTAAGCTAAAGAAGTGGGCGAGAGAAGTAAAAGATAAGAATGTTCCTGCATCCAAAGAATGGAAGAAGGCTGATTCTTTAGAGCAAAAAGCCAAAAGTATAGAACAGGATTTTAGTTTAATGGAAGATGTTGTGGTGGGACAGCTGAAGGAAAAAATGGGACAATACAGTCAGTCGGAACGCTATAGCTGGGAAAAAAACGGCTTATTACCATACAAGGTTATTGATGGAGAAAAAAGATATTTTAAAAATGGAGTAAGTGATGTAAATATGTCCTTACTTAAAGGAGGTAAAGAATTGGGCGTTTTATCTAAAAACCCCATGGGACATGGTAAAGGCATGGTTAGTTAGAGGCTTTTTACCATACTTTTGTATGTCCTGTTCTTACGTGATATATGGATATCACATAGGTGCTGTTTTATGAAGTTAAGGCACTTTTTTGCTTCAATATTACGAGCAGTTATCATACCTAAGTCAAATATACAGCCTGTTAGTTCCTTTTTATTTACCCATTAATTTTTACCTTTGTTGCTTAATTTTAGGTAAGAATTTTAGTTTTAATTTAAATTATTGATACAGTGCCGGATACAAGATATATTTTTGTAACAGGAGGGGTTGCCTCGTCGTTAGGTAAAGGAATTATTTCAGCTTCGTTGGCCAAGCTGCTACAATCAAGAGGATACAAAGTTACCATTCAAAAGTTAGACCCGTATTTAAATGTGGATCCGGGAACGTTAAACCCATATGAGCATGGCGAATGCTATGTGACTGAGGATGGAGCAGAGACTGATTTAGATTTGGGGCACTACGAACGTTTTTTGAATGTTCCTACTTCTCAGGCCAATAATGTAACTACCGGAAGGATTTACCAAAATGTGATTAACAAGGAGCGTAAAGGTGATTATCTTGGTAAAACAGTTCAGATTATTCCTCATATTACAGATGAAATTAAACGTAATATCAAGCTTTTGGGTACCAAACACAAATTTGATGTGGTAATTACCGAAATTGGTGGTACGGTTGGTGATATTGAGTCATTGCCCTATGTGGAAGCAGTACGTCAGCTGAAATGGGAATTGGGTAATAGAGCTTTGGTGATTCACTTAACTTTGGTGCCTTACTTAAATGCTTCTGGTGAACTGAAAACCAAACCCACTCAACATTCTGTAAAGACCTTGTTGGAAGCTGGGGTACAACCTGATGTGCTGGTGCTGCGCACTGAGCATAATCTAGGATCTGATATTCGTAAAAAAGTAGCCTTGTTCTGTAATGTGAACCCTCGTGCTGTTATTCAATCCATTGATGTATCTACTATTTATGAGGTGCCGGTTAAAATGCAGGAGGAAGGACTGGATGAAATCTGTCTTGAAAAATTAGAACTTCCTGTGAGTAAAAAGCCGGACCTGAAAAGGTGGAAGCATTTTTTGGCCAAAATGAAAGGTGCTGAAGAAAAAGTGATCATCGGTTTGGTAGGTAAATATGTTGAACTTCCGGATGCTTACAAGTCTATCATTGAGGCGCTTATTCACGCTAGTACTTATCATGACCGTAAAGCCGAAGTGAAATTGATTCATTCGGAATCCATAAATGGCGAAAATGTGGCGGAGAAGTTGAGCGGACTGGACGCTGTTCTGGTGGCCCCCGGATTTGGAAATAGAGGTATTGAAGGTAAACTGGAAGCGGTTAAATATGCACGCGAAAATAACATGGTGTTTCTTGGTATCTGTTTAGGAATGCAATGTGCTGTCATTGAATTTGCACGTAACGTGATTCATCTGGGAAAAGCAAATTCAACAGAGATGGATCACCTATCTCCTTATCCCGTGATTGACCTGATGGAAGATCAAAAGAATGTCACCGACATGGGGGGTACGATGCGCTTGGGAGCCTATGAATGTACACTAAAAGAGGGTAGTAAATCTTACGAAGCATACAAAGGAAAAACTACCCATGAGCGTCATAGACATCGTTATGAATTTAATAATGACTATCTGGAACGGTTCGAACAAAACGGAATGATGGCTACTGGTTGTAACCCGGAAACAGGATTGGCTGAAATTGTTGAGGTGCCAGAGTTGAAATGGTTTGTGGGTGTGCAGTTTCACCCTGAATACAGCAGTACAGTTTTAAAACCACATCCGATATTTATGTCGTTTATAAATGCTGCTATCAGTAAATAAAACTACACAAAAATTAATATAAGAAATAATATTAAAAATGGATAAAAATTCCGTTACGGGTATGATACTAATCGCCGCTATTTTAGGGGCGTTTTGGTGGCTTAATAAACCCAGTGCAGAAGAAATAGAAGCACAAAAAAGATATCAGGACTCGATTGCAAAAGTTGAAGCCGTAGCAGCTAAAGAAGCAGCCCTTGAATCCAGTAATATGGTGGTCGAAAATGAGGTAGCGTCTGTAACTGTTGACGATAGCACAACGCAACAACAATTGGCCGATAAATATGGTCTTTTTGCGGATGCTGTTAAGGGTGAAAATAAGTTTTATACCTTGGAGAATGAACGTATTAAAGTTACGTTCTCAAGTCGGGGTGCAAAAGTTTATTCGGTACAACTGAAAGAATATACCAATTTTGAGGAAAAAGCATTGGTGCTTTTTGACGGAGATAAAAATCAATTTGGTTTTAATTTTTTTCACAATAACCGTATCCTTAATACCAATCACCTTTTCTATTCTATTGATGAAGCGGCCAGTAATGATTCTACCTTGAGGTTTAAATTAAGTGTGGGTGATGACCAGTTTATGGCTTTTGAATATAAGCTTTCTTCCAATTCTTATTTGTTAGATTTCAATATTGTCCAAAATAATATGGATGATGTTATTCAGTCTAACCGTGGAGGTTTTGATCTGGATTGGAAAATGGACGTGATAGCGCAGGAAAAAGGAAGGAAATTTGAAATACAATATTCTGGTGTGTATTTTAAATACGATTTGGATGTGGTTGACGATATTTCAGGTAAATCAGGAAGTGAGGACTTTAGAACACCTGTAAAATGGATTGCGTTCAAAGATCAGTTTTTCTCGTCTATCCTGATCGCCAAAGATAGATTTTCTGGTGGTAAAGTGGATGTGAATGTTTATCCCGAAGAAGATAATACTCCTGTTTTGAGTACCAACACAGCTTCATTGATTATACCTCATGATGGCGGTGCACTGAATACAAAAGCTTTTCAGTTTTATTTTGGTCCTAATAAGTACAAGACACTGAAGAAATTTAAAGATTTAGACCTTAAAGAAATTGTTCCTTTAGGATGGGGTATCTTTGGATGGATCAATAGATATGCCATTATTCCTATCTTTAACTGGTTAGAGGGGGGTATTGCTAGTTATGGTTTGATCATTTTACTATTGACTTTGATTATTAAGTTGGTGTTATTCCCTTTAACATATAAGTCGTATATGTCAACGGCTAAGATGCGGGTGTTGAAGCCGCAAATTGATGCCATCAATGAGAAGATACCGGCCGATAAAGCAATGGAACGCCAAAAGGCTACCATGGCCTTATACAGTAAAGCAGGTGTGAGCCCCTTGGGTGGTTGTTTGCCTATGGTGCTGCAGATGCCCATTTTGTTTGCGATGTTCCGGTTTTTTCCTGCTTCTATCGAATTAAGGCATGAGAGCTTTTTGTGGGCAACAGACCTATCAAGTTATGATTCTATTTGGAATATGCCTTTTACAATTCCTTTTTATGGAGACCATGTTAGTTTGTTCTGTTTGTTGATGTCGATTACCAATATTGTATACACCAAGATGAACCAGGAAATGACACAATCAACTAGTCAAATGCCTGGTATGAAAGGTATGATGTATATGATGCCTGTTATGTTTATGGTGTTCTTTAATAACTATGCTTCTGGTTTGAGTTATTATTACTTTATATCTACACTTATTACGATTCTTCAAACTATTTTAATCAGAAGATTCGTTGATGAGGAAGCTATTTTGGCCAAGTTAAATGCCAATCAAAAGAAACCTAAAAAGAAATCTGGTTTTCAGGCAAGACTAGAGGAAATGCAGAAAAAACAACAGTTGCAACAACAGTCGCAAAAGAAAAAGAATAAAAAATAAAATACTATATTATAGCAACAAAAAAGGAGAGCCCAATGGCTCTCCTTTTTTGTTGCTTCTATGAATTAATGGCTTCAAAAGAAGTCACTTGGTTACTTTTTTTAGGCTTAAGCCCTCCATTAACTTCAATTTCCAAATATTTTCCAGGTTTAATGATTCCTGTATGTTAGGTATTATTTCTTTTATTGGGTCCAGTATGGAGTTCTCTATTAGGTGATCGGGAGGAATAATTACCTTTAGTGATAGGGGATTTATTTCTATGGTAGCTTTATTACCCAGTGATACTGGCTCCCCGTCAATATGGGCTTTTAATTCTGTGGGGTGGATTATATCAACCCTTTTAGCTCGTACTATTTCGTCATTGTCATTTTTGTTGATAGACTTATCCAATAGGCTGAATATCATAGCTGGGGCATTAAACTTTGGGAAGTCACGAATAATGCTTACATCTATTAACCCATCGTCAATTTTAGCATTGGGAGCAATATGTATGTTGTTGCCATACTGTGATGAATTGGCAAAACTAATCAAAAATGCCTTCCTTCGATATTCTTTACCATCTATTTTTAATGTATATGTGTCTGATTGATACCCTGCAAACTCGGTTGTAATAAGTTGTAAATATCCCAAAGGGCCTCTTAGTTTTTTTCCTTCAAAATTATGGCTGATGTGTGCATCAAAACCAATACCAGCCACGTTAACGGAGCAGTATTGATTGACCCTCATTGTGTCAATTTTTTTTTCACGAAAAAAATTTAAACTCTGAATGGCCTTATGAATGCGCATGGGGATCTGCATAAATCGTGCTAATCCGTTACCTGAGCCCGTTGGTATGATGGCCAATGCTGTTTGTGTCCCGACTAGCTTTGAAGCTACTTCATTAACTGTCCCATCTCCTCCTACTGCTACAATTGCATCGTATTGACCTACTGCGTTCCCGGTAAGCTCTCGGGCATGTCCTTTAAACTTGGTGTAAGCAATGTCTACGCTTAGGATATTTTTATTCAGCTCCGACTCGATATATTTCTCAATAGTCCTTTGTTTTCCAATTCCTGAGACTGGATTGATAAGAAAAAGAATCTTTTTGCTCATTGTTACGTATGGTATTTAATTATACAAAGCTATAAAACAAAGCGGATATTTGGTGCGCTTTTATCATCGATTAAAAATATGGCTGAAACGAATTAATTAGTTTTAAAAAAGAATTAGATTTAAAGCCGAATAAAACACATTTTTTATGGAGACACTTTTGCAGCTAGACAGTAATTTATTGCTGCTATTGAATTATTATCATTCTGATTTCTGGGATTTCGCATTTTGGACTATATCAAGTACACTTATTTGGGTGCCCTTGTATATTATGATTGTTTATGCGATCGTTAAAGGACAGAAATGGCAAAGTTGGATTACCTTGTTGGCCGTTGTAGTTTTGGTATTTGCCTGTGATTGGATATCTACCGATATTCTTAAACATGGTATACAACGATTTCGTCCTACACATCACCCGGATTTAAAAGGCATTGTAAAAACCGTGTTTGGTTATCGGGGAGGAAGTTTTGGCTTTGTGTCTTCGCATGCCGCTAATACGATGGGATTGGCCGTGTTCAGCTCCCTGGTATTTAAAAATAGATATTATTCCATTTTTATCTTGTCATGGTCCTTTGTTGTGGGGTATTCCCGAATTTATCTGGGGGTTCATTTTCCAGGAGATATTTTGGGCGGCTATATTTTAGGAGCTTCTTTAGGGTATGTCGTTTATAAATTATATGGAAGGTTTTTGCCCAAGTTTGTTCGCTTAACCTATTTTAATAGGAAGGGTTTAGCTCGTGGTATTGCAGAACAGTTTGATCGTGCGCATGTCATGCAAATTGTATTTGTGGGTCTATTGACTTTTGTATGTGTGTTGATTGTATCAAAAGTATTATTACATTGATGTTTATTTTTTTGTGGGGTGGTGCGCTGTTGGGCAAGTGAAATGCTACTTATTGAGGTTTCGTGCTTGCTTGTTGCATAATATTAGTTTTTAATTTCAAATTAAATGCCTATATTTAAGACACTTCGAATTTTAAAAGATATGGCTTATGAGCACCACAATCACTTTCAATCAGCTAAGAAAGCTTAAAGACAGTTTGCCAGATGGCAGCATGAGAACAATTGCGGAAGAATTAGACTTGAATGTTGAAACCGTACGAAATTATTTTGGAGGAAAAAATTATGAGAGGGGCCGGAGCGTAGGTATTCATATTGAACCAGGACCTGATGGGGGAATCGTAGAATTGGATGACACAACCATATTAGAATTCGCAAAGGATATCTTAATAGGAAATAAGGAGGTACATGCGTATAACTAATGTAAAGAAATTACAAAAAAAAGGTGCTCAATCAGCACCTTTTTTTTGTTTTATATTATTTGACTTTTTCGCCTCGTTTTAAAACAGTTTCGTCTCTTTTTAAGGAGTATTTCAGTAGGAGAAAGCCTCCAACACCGGCTACTATCGATCCAAGAAAGATGCCAATTTTAGCTTGGTTCAATATCTCTGCCGAATGGGTATAGGCCAAACTGGCAATGAATATTGACATGGTAAAACCAATACCTCCAAGAAGACCTAATCCCGCAAACGATAGCCAGGATGAACCTTTGGGTTTTACAGAGAAACCCAAGCGCACAGCTAACCAAGAAAAGAATGTAATACCAATCACTTTTCCAAAAACTAAACTGAAGGCTATGGCAAAAGAAACCAGACCAAATACCTGCGCTCCATCGTTGCCAGCACTTAATACAACACCTGCATTGGCTAATGCAAAGACCGGAAGAACAAATACACTGATAAATCCATGAAATTGATGTTCGATGTATTGTAGTGGACTTCTAACCTTTTTAACGGCATATTCTATTTCGTCTACCGCATGCATCTGTTCGTCTGTTAAAACCATCTCATGTGTGTTTTTAGCAACCTTTCCAAAATGATTTAAACCATGGTTCACCTGGGGTAGAAAATGATTGATATGTACTTTAGGTTTTGCTGGAATTGTAAAGGCTATTAGTACCCCCGCTATAGTGGCATG
Source organism: Saccharicrinis fermentans DSM 9555 = JCM 21142 (assembly GCF_000517085.1). Taxonomy (NCBI): domain Bacteria; kingdom Pseudomonadati; phylum Bacteroidota; class Bacteroidia; order Marinilabiliales; family Marinilabiliaceae; genus Saccharicrinis; species Saccharicrinis fermentans. The sequence goes on from NZ_KI912107.1 coordinate 733,717, forward strand.
AAGCCCCGATCCGGGTCCGTCAACCCCCGATATTATAAATAAGTACCAGATGACAAAACCTAAGAATGTGTATAGACGTAAATCCTGAATGTTTCGCATATTGGCAATGGCCAAAACACCTAAAAGTGCGGCTGCTATAATCAAATACGTCCATTGAAGTTCTCCTCCGTAAAATAAGGCGATTACTAAAACTGCACCCAGATCATCAACAATGGCTAAGGCGGTTAAAAATACTTTTAAGCTAAGGGGAACCCGTTTCCCTAACATACCTAGTATTCCTAATGAAAAGGCAATATCTGTGGCCATGGGAATACCCCAGCCACTGTTAGCGTCGCCTTCCAACCCAAATGAAAAGAAAAAGATAACTGGTACAATCATACCTCCAATGGCCGCAAAAATAGGTAAGGAGGCTTGTTTAAAAGAGCTTAGTTCTCCTGCTAAAAATTCGCGTTTTATTTCCAGTCCTACCACAAAAAAGAAGATGGCCATTAATCCATCGTTGATCCAGTGATGCCAGCTCATTTTTAAATGAAACATATTTACATCAATGGATAAAACATCGTGCCAGGTGTGTTCGTATAAATGATGATCTACATTGGCCCAAACAACGGCTGCAAATGTGGCTATCATTAAAAGTGCGCTTCCTCCGGTAATACCTTTGAAGAAACGCTGGAAGTAACTCAAGTCTTTTTGATTTTCAGTCTTTGTCATCTTATTGTTATGTTAGTCTAATTGTTTTTTATTTAGATACTCATTGGCCACTTCTAATTTTTCGGGGGTGCCAATATCAAACCAATAATCGTCCCAATCTGTCCAAGCGTAAATGGCCCTTTGGCTGGATACATCCAAGTATCCTTCTATGATTGAAAATTTTCGGGGGGTGCCCAATTGTTTTAGTAACTGGGGATGGATGATGTGGATACCAGAAAATGCGTATGTGTTGTAGCTTGTTTGTTTACGTGTGATACGTTGTTCTCCGCTAGTAATGTTTTCCCATCCCGATAATCGCTTGTCTTTGTCGAATAATAATTGCCTGGAGCTTGAACGTTTTTTTACCATTAAACTCGCCATACCACCCATTTGGTGGTGATAAGCAACCATTTTATTTAGGTCTGCCCCTGTTAAAACATCTGCATTGTAAAGAATAATGTCTTTTTGGGGAGTAAACAGGGGAGCAGCTTTCAGTAAGCCACCACCTGTCTCCAGTAATTCATCACTCTCGTCCGATATTAAAAGTTCAACGTTCGTATATCTTAAGGATGATATAAAATCCTTAATAACATGGGAATGATGATGCACATTGATCACGATTTTATGGACACCTACCTCTGCCAATTTTTCAATGGCATGTTGCAGCATGGGCTTACCTGCTACTTCAACCAATGCTTTGGGTTTGTTCTTGGTTATGTGTGCCAAACGTGTACCTAGGCCGGCAGCGAAAATGAGTGCGTTCATCTATTAATGGTTCGAGAGGGTGATGTTTATACAAAAATAATAAATTTTAATACCAAAATATATAGCGAGTGTAGAATAGGACACTCCTTGCATCGGTATTATACACATGCATTGCTTAATGTAAGCAATGAAAGGTGATGTATTTGCTTGATATTGAAGGTTCAGTATCATCTTTGCAGGTTATTGTAAAGAATGGTGAGATTTTAGACTTTCACAGGTTTACAAAGTTTTTTTTCTTTGTTTGCGGTGGAGTTGCATTTTTTGCATTTATATTTGTGCCCCTTGTGATCTTTGGTGTCTACATTGTTTTTGTTAGCATCTTTACATTTCTTATTTCCCATGGTTTTAACCTTTTTTTATTTCTTGTTCTACATGTCGCAGATGAACGGTAACCGGGTATTTTCTTTTGATATATTCTGCTAATCTTTCTGCACAGTATACCGATCTGTGTTGTCCTCCAGTACAACCAAAATTAACCATTAAATGTTTAAAATTTCTGGAAATATATTTTTCAATAGATTTGGAAACCAAAGGATAGATGCCATCCAGGAAGTCTTTCATTTCAGGTTCATTTTCAAAGAATTGAATGACTGGTTTATCTTTTCCAGTGATATGTTTGTATGCCTCATATCGTCCTGGATTATGAATGGCTCTGCAATCAAAAACAAAGCCTCCTCCATTGCCGCTCATGTCATAGGGAATACCTCTCTTGTATGAAAAGCTATTGATGGTTACTGTGAGAGCATTTATTTTTGATAACTTTTCGTTATGTGTTAATGCCTCTAATACTTTGTTTAATTCAGGTATGTCTATGGGTAGGGGATGGTTAGATAAAAGATAGGTGATGTTTTTGAGGGCAAAAGGAATACTTTTTAAAAAATGTTCCTTTTTTTCATAAAATCCTCTAAAACCATAGGCACCCATGGCCTGCATAATTCTGATGTATACGTATGCTGTAAAATGATTTTTAAATGTTCTTGTATCTACTTCTTTGTGCTTTTGTAATGTTTGAATATAATGCTCATATAACATATTTCTTACGGCTGCAGGTATGTCTGCTTTGCCATCATACAAAAGAGAGGCTAGGTCGTATTGTAATGCTCCTTTGCGTCCGCCTTGATAGTCAATGAAATAAGGTTCACCTTCTTTTATCATGATATTACGCGACTGAAAATCGCGATATAAAAAATAGTCATGCTCGGCTAGCAATAAAAAATCCATTAAACATTGAAAGTCTTCTTCTAATTTTTGTTCATCAAAAGGTATTTGAGCCAACTTTAAAAAGTAGTATTTGAAATAGTGCAAATCCCATTGCATCGACTGTCGGTCAAAAGCTTTTCGGGGGTAACATAGATTAAAATCTAGTCCCTCACTACCCTTTAACTGAAATACAACCAATTCTTCTATGGTCTTTTTATATATTTCTATCAATGATTCAGGAAACTCATCTTCGGTTCTGTTTTTCTGCAAAAATTCAAATAAGGTAGTATTGCCCAAGTCTTCTAATAGGTATACATTATTGTCTGTGTCGTATTCGTATATATGGGGTACTTTTAATCCTAAGGTGTAAAAGTGTTCCGAAAATCCAATGAAGGCATTATTTTCTTTTTTATCAGCGTTAAACGCACCTAAGGCTGATTTACCTCCTCCTTCAAAACGAACATATTCGCGGTACGATCCTGATGAAGGTAACATATGTAATGATTCCACGGGTTCACCCATATGACGAGTGAACATTTTCATTAGTAGTTGTAATTTATCTTGTTCCATTTTTCAGGGTATTTGAAGTCTGTTTTTATTCTCTTTTCAAAGCTAATGAAAAAAGTTCATAAGTGTTTGATGGCATAGGATAGCTTTGGTTTGTGGTAGAGCATGGGTTGCGTACCTGAACTTTCTAGTCTGCTCTGAAATAGCTCCAATGAAAGAGATGCAGTAAGGGGAGGTCGTGTGTTAATAGGGTGTTGGAATGTAAGTGTGAAGGTGCTTATTAATGAGTTGATTAAAATCGGATGTTTCATCTTATGAAAAGGAGTAGAGGATGCTTGTTTTTGCATATGTATATTTTAATTTGAAGAGAGGAATGGGGGTATGTCTATTGTAGAACATATTTGTGCAATAGTCAAAAAATGTAAAAAAATTTACAATTTTTCACAATTGTAATAAAAAATTAATACTTTTGGGGAGAAGTTTTTCTAGTTGTTCACTTTAAAAGATTAATACTTATGAGCTTATTTGGTATCATTGCAGTTTTAGTGGGAATCGTTTTAGTACACAGAGAAAGAATCAGATTAATGGAGAAATTGCAAGCTATTGAGTAATTCTACTATAATAGCGGAAAAAGGTTCTAGTCTTACTTATATAATTTATAAGTGATCGTGAAAAACAAAAACATCTAAATTTGAATTTAGGTGTTTTTGTTTTTTGTATACTTACTGTACTACTTGTTTCAGGATAGCTATTGGCTGATCGTTCTTTTTAATTTGTTCGAAGAAATCGATAAAGCTGTCATATTCTTCGGCGGGATATTTGCCGCTATTCATTTCCATATATCTGGAATATATGATTTTATTGCCTTTTATTTTTGTTGCGCATTTGTACTGTCCAAATTTACTGTTTATAGTATATGCTTCTGGAATTATTTCTATGGCATAGTTTTCTGGGATGGAGTAGCTGATGGTGTCTAAATTGCAGTATTCTTTTTTTACTACAATGTCTAGTGCTCTATTCTGAAGCTTGGGAGGTACGTAATTCCTTTTTTTTATCAGCTTTAACGGTAAAAATAACCTACTTCCACTTTTGGATGCGTAGCTGGGGAGTGTTAGGTTTAATTCTTCATAGAGACTGGGCTTTCTTGTTTTTACGTTATCAATTTTAAAATGGGTGATTTTAAAATTTGGAATATTGCATTCATCATGTAATAATTTTAGTTGGTCTTCTTTGTCTTCTTCAGCGAACCAATGTTTGTTGTCGTACTCTAATCCTTTATAAATAGTCGTTACAGAAGCAGTGCCATCTCCTGATGGTGCAATTTTTACATTTGCAGTTCTTATGATTTTGTTTTCTTCTTTGCCATACTTGGGGGTTTGGGCCAGGACACCACCGTGTTCGGTAATGAGTAATACTGTTCTGTTGTCAGTAAAGCTTCCTAAGAAACCGCATGGCATGGTTTGGCTGGTGCATTCTAACCAAATAGTATCGGTCGGCATGGGTACGCATAGTATCACGTGGTTGGATTGGTGTGAAATAAACTCTGGATCGAAGTAATAGTCTTGTTTACCTGCTTTTACCACTGTATAATATGATTTTATACCTACACTTTTTAGTATGGCTTTCATATAATTTGATAAGGCTTTGCAGTCGCCATAACCGTTTTTTGATACCGTTTCGGCCGGGAATGGCTGTATTCCTCCAATACCTTCTATTATATTAATATAACGGGTATGTGCTTGCATGTAGGTGTATAACTTTTGAACTTTTTCTAGGTCGTTATGGCATGTTGCTGCTATTTTATCAATCTCGGTTTGTCTTTCTTTGGGTAAGATATCGCGATGACTGTTTAATTCCACTCTAAACTTTCCGAAATCCTCCCATGTCTCAGAATGGCCCAGATAATGATCATATTTGAATTCTTTAAGTCCTACTTTTAAATGTGGCAGGTATTCATTTTTTACAGGACTGTAGGGTTCGCTTTTGTGGGCAGTGGAGTGCCTCATGGTCCAGGTAATCGTGTTTTCCTGTTCTTTTTTTGTTATCTGGTTGTTGAAATGGTATTCTTTGTATTTTATTTTAATTTCCGGGGAATAGCTAAGTATGTAACTGCTTCTTTCAACTGACATATTATCTTCCCATGAGGGATACCATCCATTTATACCATAGGTGTAGTCTCTTTCAATGGTCAGGTTATATTCAATGGTATAGGGATATTCATTTTCGATGGGAAGGCATAGAATAGACCTGGATTCTGAATAGATAGTGCCATATGGATCATAGCTGATGTCTTCCCAATCTTTACGGTTCCATTTTTCTACTTCTTGTCCTAGAGAATTATACATACGAGCACTCACGGCTACAATTTTATTGTTTTTGTCATATGAAAAGCGCTCCCAGGCTTTCTTTTTTCCTTTACTGTTTAAAACGGTAATTGCTTTTGTTATTTGTATCTTCACCTTAGATAGTGAGATTACATTGACTTCCCATTTTTCGTTTCTAACTACTGCGTAAGCATTTTTTTTTAGCGAATCGGGAATTAAAGCAGTGGGGTATTTTAATTCTTTGGCTAATGCAGTATATGTGAATGAACACATGAAAAGCAGAAAGATCAATTGTCGCATTTATTTAGTTTTATGTCTGAAGAAAGAGATGTCGTATGAGCATACTGCGAGTGTACCAACAAACGCAGTATGCATTGTTCTTTGTTTACTTACCGCTTATTTCTTAGTTATCACTATTTGTTCTGCTTCTTTTCCAACAATCATTTGGTTAAATTGTCTTAAATCGGCATACTCATTTTCTGGAAAAATAGTTTGGTTGATTTCGTATTGATTGATTAAGCGAATGGTTTTCTCTTGCGAATGAACGGAGAATTTATAACGGGCAGCTCTGTTGGGCATCGAAATCGCTAATTTCTGTGGTAATTCATTCACCGCATATCCCTCCGGAAGTATTATTGTTATGATAATATTTTCTTTAATGGGGTAGTTGTAATCAACCGGATAAGTGCGTTCTTCTCTTTTAAATACATTTTCTGTTATTTGCTTGATTACTTTCGGATTCAGAAAAGCCATATCACCTGCTTGATTGACCCTGTGTTTTGTCTTTACCTGCTACAATCTGAGAGCTTACTCTAAAACTAAATCTTTCATGCGTTTTATTTTCGGTTTTGGTAACGGGTAGGTATCCTTCGATCCAGTTCTTGTAGAGGTACCAATCAATAATATCAACCCTATATTCAGAATACAATGTAGGTATTGTTTTTTGAAAATACCAAGACAGAAGATTAAAGTAAAATGGACTTTGAACCACATACTTTGATTCTAATATGCCGTTGGGTGAGCATTAATATTTTATCTTGTTCAATGTTAAAATAGGTCTGTCCTATAGCCCCAAGCATCACGGCACTGGCATTACTGTCAATCGGACAGCTCGTCATGTCAATTTCTTTTTGGGTGATTTTCCCATATTTCATATAGGCTTTATCAGCATATACTTTGGTGGAAAGAAATAAGATTAGTATTAACGTTAAGAGTGAGGTAAATGATTTCATAAATAGAGTTTTTGACTTTTATGTTTAGAAGTTTTATTTACAATATAACAAAAAAAAACCACAAAATAAAAGACCTTTCTTGTATTTGTAGGAATGTTAATTGAATTTTTATTACATTATAAATCATTTATCGCTTTTGTTACAAAATGTTAGAATAAAATGAGTAATCACAAAAATAAAATAGGAATTATCTCCTTACTGATCTCTATTCTGGGATTAATAACTGTTCAATGGTTGATCTCTGTTGAGTTTTTATTACATCCTTATTGGTATATCTTGTTGTCGGGTTTTGAGGCGGCAACTATTGGTGGGGTTGCAGATTGGTTTGCTGTAAGTGCTTTGTTTCATGAAATTAAGATTCCTTTTGTGAAAAAACATACCAATATCATTGTTCGTAATCGTGTGAAGCTAACTGAGGGGGTGGTAGATTTAGTTACGAATAAATGGCTGGCACCCGAGATTATTAAAGAGAAGATTGCTGAATTCTCTATTGTTAAAAATATAATGGAAGCTTTGCGTCTTCCAAAGAATAAAAAACGGGTGGTTGGCTTTTTTAAGGATACTTTAGTCAGATTGACGCGAGAATTGGATACTCCGGAAATGGTTGGTTTTATTCAATCTATTATGAGAGAGCAAATGAAAGACCTCAATGTGGCAAGTCCTGTTGGTTCATGGATGAAAAGGTCAATCCATGAAGGAGCGCATGAACCCTTATGGCGCATGGTTTTTTCCTCGGCACAAAAAACTATTTTTGATAATACAACACGGCTGGCTATGCTCAACTTGGTGGAGAAGCAGTTGCAAGAATATAAGCGTGAAGGACTGTTTAAAGGGATTTTTCTGGGTATTGCAGGTGGATTGGGAGTGATGAACAGTGAGGTGATATGTGATAAGATATTGACTTCAATGAATAGTTTTATAGAGCACGCAAAAGATGATCCAAAGCATCAACTTCGTATGAAAGTTGAGGATCGCGTTTTGCGGTTTTCTGAGCAACTTATTTCCGGCGATCCGGAAGCGGTAAAGATGATGGACGTTTGGAAACAAAAAATTATTAATAATACCGATGCGCAGCATATGATCCGAAACCTTTTGTCAAATTTGCGGGAGTCCTTGAGTCATCAACTAACTAAAAATGAATCGGAGATTTCAGGTTTTATAGAAAAGAATATGGATAAAGTATTGCTAGAGTTGGAAGGAGATAAGGATAATCAGGATAAGATAGATCGATGGTTAAGATTTAATATTAGTGAACTGATAGTTAAGTATCATCCCGAAATAGGGGAGATGGTACGTCTGAGCCTGACAAAGCTTGACGATGTAGAATTGGTTAGTCAGATTGAAGATAAAGTAGGAAATGATCTTCAATTTATTCGACTAAATGGTGCCGTTGTGGGTGGTTTGGTGGGCGTGTTCATTGCAACTCTGCGGTTAATGTTGTAACCCGAAAAATGTATTAGAAAATATTTTGAGAATAAAATTGGAAGCCATTGGTTTGCTCTATAACCTGTTTTATGAGAAGATGAGAATGTTTGTTGGTAAAGTTTTTATTGGTGATGGATGAGTCTGTTATGCTGCTTGTTATGAGTGTGGAAGTGTCTAGTGTAAGATAATGAAATAATGAAAAAAATTATGATTTTAATCAAGTATTGCAAATTCCTTCTTACATTTATGGCCTTTTTAAAAATCAAACATTACTTATCGTGACAAAATTATCATACGAAAGTGGCGCTTCGGATAAACCTTTATTGGGCGTTACTATCTCAGAAAAACTAAAAGAAACCGTCGAAAAATATCCCGACTCTGAAGCCTTGTGTGTTCCTTACCAGAATTACAGGGTTACCTATAAAGAGTTTTGGAAGGATGTGGAAGAAGTGGCCAAAGGTATTTTAAGCTATGGGCTAAAAAGAGGCGATCGCGTAGGGATTTGGTCGGCCAACCGTTTTGAGTGGGTGTTGGTTCAGTTTGCTACTTCGCGCATTGGTGCCGTGATGGTGAATATTAATCCTGCATACAAAGCATCAGAACTTAAGTATGCCCTCAGGCAGTCTGAGGTTAGACTATTGATCATGTCCAAAGGGTTTAGGAAAACAAATTATACCGAGATATTGAATGAGGTAAGGGCCGAATGTATACATTTGAAACATATTGTGGTTATTGATCATGATTGGAATACCATGCTAGGAGCAGGAAAGAAAATAACCACAGAACAACTGGAATCTATAGAGCGAGAGCTTCAGTTTGACGATGCTATTAATATTCAGTATACATCTGGAACTACCGGTTTTCCTAAGGGAGCTACTTTATCGCACCATAATATATTGAACAATGGATATTTTATTGGTGAACGATTAAGATATACAGAAAAGGACAAGGTGTGTATTCCAGTGCCGCTTTATCATTGCTTTGGAATGGTGCTGGCTAATATGGCCTGTATCACTCACGGAGCATGTATGGTACTAACGGGTGAAGCTTTTGACCCCGAGGTGGTCATGCAGACTGTTCAGGATGAGAAATGTACTTCGTTATATGGTGTTCCTTTAATGTTCATTGCGGAATTGAATCATCCACGATTTGAAGAGTTTGATTTTTCAAGTTTGCGCACAGGAATAATGGCTGGAGCATCATGTCCAGAATCTGCGATGAAAGCGGTCCGTGAAAAAATGAATATGAAGGAGGTGGGAATCTGTTATGGTATGACGGAAACATCACCTGTGAGTACACAGACTTTTGTGGATGATAATGAGTATCGAAGGTGTGCTACCGTGGGTAAAGTTCATCCTCATCTTGAACTGAAAATCATAGACCCCCAGAGCGGTAATATTGTACCCCGAGGCACGATGGGCGAATTATGTACGCGAGGATATTCTGTGATGTTAAAGTATTGGAATAATCCGGAAGCAACTGCTTCTGTAATTGATGAAGGGCGTTGGATGCATACTGGTGATTTGGCAGAAATGGATGAGGATGGATATGTTAAAATAGTTGGTAGAATTAAAGATATGATTATAAGGGGGGGGTGAGAATATTTCACCTTTTGAGGTGGAAGAGTTTTTACATCAGCATCAAACGATTAAAGAGGTTCAAGTGATTGGTGTTCCTGATCAAAAATATGGAGAAGAAGTGATGGCCTGGATTATTCTAAAAGATGGGGTGCAGGTTAGTGAAGATGAGCTAAAAGCATATTGTAAGGGGCAAATTGCTACCTACAAGATTCCAAAGTATTGGAAATTTGTGTCTGAGTTTCCAACAACAGTAACAGGAAAAGTGCGTAAGGTTGAAATGCGTGATATATCGGCAAAAGAATTGGGGTTAACACAGCGAAAATAAGAGTTGTTTGGCATTTGGATGGTTTATGAAATAAGCTAATAATGATTTTTCAGGGGAAGACCTTGGTCTTCTCCTTGTTTTTAACGCTTCTCCGTCAGCAAAAATATTAACGGAAGTTTCAGAAGGCAATTCAGAGGTGTTGTTGATGTAAAGTTCTTCTTGTTTAGATTAACAAAAATATTTGCATGACAACTATAAACAACATTTATGCCCAACTTTTGGCACTGACCCGCTATTTTAAAGGACATCAGAAATACCTGATCATATGAATCAACATGTTATTATTTCCTCAAAATAAGGATGTCATTTTCGAAAATCAAAGGTCTACTTTCGTTTTATCAAGGAGATGACGTACGATCAGATAGTAAAGGGTAATTTTTGGGTGAGTTCAATGCCTTTGGGACTCACTTGCGCGATGTAAGGAAAAATCTCAACACCCATTTCATATGCTTCTTTGAGGGCCATGGCATAGTGCGGATCAATTTCACTGGCTGCACCAAACGAATGGATGTCTTGTCTTTGAATCACATAGAACATAATGGCTCTCATACCTTCTTTTTTTACTTCCATCAACGTTTTTAGATGTTTTTGTCCTCTGGTAGTTACTGCATCCGGAAATAGTGCCTTGTTGCCTACTTTCATGGTTACGTTTTTTACTTCAATAAAACATTTTTCCTGATCGTTTTCAGCATAGACGTCAAAACGGCTGTTACCAAATTGAACCTCTCTTTTTACCTCTGTATATTTGTTGATGCCAGCAATTTTTTGATCTCTGATGGCTTCATATACTAATAAGTTTGGGATGCTGGTGTTTATTCCAATCCAATGATTATGTATGAAAATCATTTCCCAAGTAAATTTTGTCTTACGCTTGGGATCTTTGGCAGGTGAAAGGTAAACTGGAGCCCCTTCTTCAATACATGTTTTCATGCTTCCTGAATTGGTGCAATGTGCCACTACAATACTACCGTCCTCGAGTTCAATATCTGATAAAAAACGTTTGTAGCGTCTTATTAATTTCCCGGGAATCAAATCCATATTAAATTTCATGTAGCTCTTAATTTTTTAAAACTTACTGTCTATTTACTTTTATCTATCAGCACCTAATGTAAAATTATTATTTTTGTCAGCAAAAAATTATGGAATGTAGAGTTGGATGTGCGGCTTGCTGTATTGCCCCATCAATATCTTCTCCTTTACCAAAAATGCCTCAAGGAAAGCCGGCCATGACACCATGTGCACATCTGACTGAGGATTATAGATGTGAGTTATTTGGTAAAAAGGAGCGCCCCAAGGTATGTGGAGGATTTAAAGCGGAACCTGATTTTTGTGGACGAGATAGGGATGAAGGTATACGTATTTTATCTAGTCTGGAATAAAGGGGCTTAGGATACATCAGTTCATTGCGTACATTTTAATCTTGATATTGTTGGAGTATGAAAGTTGTTGGAAAAATTATTTACCAAATTTATAAATGGATTATTTTTATTCCAGTCTTTGCAATAGCCAGTATCGTTTTTTCGTTGGGAGCAGCATTGTTTGCTGTACTGGTGTCGCCTGCAGCAGGTAGTATGAGCGGAGTGATGTGGGCTAAAACAGTTGCTTTTTTTACGCCGATGCGTGTTAAAGTATCAGGGAAGGAGAATATTAAGAAAGGGCGATCTTATGTGATTGTGGCTAATCATCAAAGTGCCTATGATATCTTTGCCTTATATGGATTTCTAGGAATTGACTTTCGATGGATAATGAAAAAGGAATTGAGGCACGCTTTCTTTATTGGTCCTGCCAGTGCTAAAGTAGGTCATATTTTTATAGATAGGTCTTCGCCCAAAGCTGCTTTTGATTCTATCAATGAAGCCAAGGAGAAACTAGTTAATGGTACTTCTGTTGTTATTTTTCCTGAAGGAACACGTAGCGGAAGTAATACTGTTCGGCGCTTTAAAAGTGGTGCCTTTAAAATGGCTGAGGAATTAGAACTGCCCATCCTCCCGGTTACCATCAAAGATACGCATAAAGTATATGGTGGAGGGATTTTTAATGTACATCCCGGAAAAGTACATCTTACAATTAATCCTTGCATAGATACTTCAAAATATAAGGGTGATATTCATGGCCTAATGGCAGACACGAAAGAGGCTTTGATAGCTCCTATCAAAGAGTATAATTGATTTTTTGTTTCAAGAGGTAGCTGTGATGGAATGGATATTCATAGCAAAGGAGATAGTAATAACTGAATGGTCAGGTAGTTCATTGTTTTCATTGATGTTAAAAATTTGCTTGGGCCTTTATTTTTATTTTTTCATGACTGACAGGGTGTCTAAATTCGAGATATTCAGCATGTAGATATAATCGATTACTTTTAATGCCATATAAATCATCTCCAACAATGGGGTGGTTTAAACCTAGGTGATGAGCCGCATGAACCCTAAGTTGGTGTGTTCTGCCTGTAATAGGGAAGAAGTGTACGCGTGTTTTCCCATCTTTTCGCTCTATTACTTTAAACTTTGTTCGGGCCGCTTTCCCGTATTCATAACATACCAGTTGGCGAGGACGGTCATATAAATCAACACGCAACGGTAATTCTATAAAACCTTCATCACTTTCAACTATGCCATCAAGTAGTGCCACATATCTTTTTTGGATGGTTCTTTCTTCAAATTGTTTTTGGAGTATTTTATGGGCTTCCTTATTCTTGCATGCCAAAATTAGTCCTGAGGTAGACATGTCTAAACGGTGTACAAGAAGTGGTCCTGTGGCTTCAGGGTATTTCTGACGTACCCTGCTAGCGACGGAATCTTCTGTATTTTTACCCGGTACCGATAAAAATTCGGGTGGCTTATTGATCACCAATATATCATCATCTTCGTAAACAATATTCAGTTCTTCAGTTTGCATTTTGGGGGATTGTATCGGATTATCATCCATTTTAATTCCCTTTAGCATATGGGTCAATATGGGTTCGCATTTGCCTTTGCAGGAGGGGTAAAAGTTTTTGTGTTTTCTAATTTCCGATTTAGGACTTTGTCCCCACCAAAATTCTGCCATAGCAATGGGTTTTAGCTGATGTGCAAAGGCAAATTGAAATAATTTTGGAGCGGCACAGTCGCCAGCACCTGCCGGAGGAACCTTTTGTGAAGTGTTTGCAAATATTTCACTAAGCCCTTTGGTTTCGCCATCTTTATTTAAAAATTGGTATTGATCAAAGAGTTTTTGCTGTAAGGCAGCCGATCGTTTTTTTCTTTCTTCTTTTAGTGAATTAATTTTGAGGGTGAAAGATTTTAGCTGTTCCTCATTTTCAATGTGCTTTTTTTGCCAGTGTTTTTTTAGTTGTTTGTAATCATATTGTTGTTGAAGGCTCTCCTGTTTAAGGGTTTCTTTTAGTTGCTCGTAATTGCTTTGATCAAGCTTTTCTTTCTCTTGGTTTCGGCGTTCTTTGCGTGCGTCTTTGGCTTTTTTCATCCATTGTCTGAAGGCTTTTAATTCTTGTTCAGACTGATCAGCTTCTTCTTGGAGTGTTGTTTTACATTTGAGATAGTTGTGATCGTTTTCAAGGGCCTGAATGGTATGATTAATATGGCTTATTTGCTCTTCTTCTTTTTTAAAGAAGCCATCTTTGTTTAGTAGGTCGTAAATGGGTGGCACAAAGCCAGGGAGGTCGTTGGAGTTGGCCAGTTTGCCACTGAAAGCACATAAGAACCCCAATTGACCATTATTTTTTTGAACTACCAGTACGCCAAACATTTTTCCAATGTTGGTTCCTGTTACGGGGTGATCTATGCCAAAATCATGGTGCCAATTATTTTGTGTGAGCAGGTGTTGTTGTAGTTGTTTGGCTGCTTCGATGCACAATGGGTGGGGCTCATAATAAAATGGATATGTGAATTTGTCGGGTAATGAAATGTGACTTATGTCCTGATTAAAGTGGATGAAATAACTATTAATGGCGTGCTCTTTTTGCATTGCTTACAGATAAAATAATGGCAAAAATACAAAGGAATATGGTAAAAACGTCTACTTAAGGTATTAAAGTGTATTTTGCAAGAAGAGAAGCCAATATGGCGTTGCGTAATAATGTTTTAATTGGTTAGCTCTTTGAAAGATGCCATTGTTAGTCCTGTCTGCTATTTGTTTGAATGAATGCTTCCCATGAGTGTTTGTCAAATAGTTGCTTTTGCAGACTGTGTATTGGTACGAAACGAGCGTTTGATATTTTTGTATGTCTCGAATAATTAGTATATATTATTAAAAATATTAGAAAAAGGGTATCTTTATTGGTGTATTGCGAAGCGGAAGAGAAACGAGTCGTCAATACGTTTTTTTTAGTTAGAATGGCCTATTCGGTGAGTTCCGGATAAGCGTTGAAAGATAAATTTATACATATGAAATGAGCCATGAGAGTAATCTCTCACACAGAAGAATGATTATTCCGGCGAGTTCCATATGGTAATTGAAAAACAAATTATAATCATATGAAAAGAATTATATATGGACATAGGGTGGATATAGAAATTTATAAGGCCCTTTTGGAGGAAGCCGACATTACGTGTTTGGTTAAGAATGAATTTGAAGAAGCTGCGAGTGCCGGGTTTGGCTCTGGTTTGCCCGGTAATGCCGATTTATTTGTTGATGAGAGTGATTTTGATAAGGCTGAAACAATTATAAATGCCTATAAAGAGTCTAATGAATAAATGGTTATGAAGAAAATTGTTTTATTGGTGGGTGCATCTTATGGCTTATTATCTGTTGTATTCGGAGCCTTTGGTGCACATGCTCTAAAAAAGATATGGAGTGTAGAAACCTTGCAAAGTTTTGAAACAGGCGTTAAGTACCAAATGTATCACGCTTTGGTGTTGTTGTTGATTGGTTTCTATTTTTCTTTTTCTACAAAAGTAGAAAATAGCATGGCTTGGTTTTTTATTTTGGGTACCTTCTTATTTTCGGTGAGTATATATTTGTTGGCTTTTGCAAAGACCTGGAATATTTCATTGAGTTGGTTGGGGCCTGTTACTCCGTTGGGCGGTTTGTTGCTTATTCTGGGGTGGGTGTTTTTGTTGGTGAATATTTATAATGAATTTTAATGTAGAAAAGACTTAAAACTATTGTTTGGTAAGGTAGTTTTATGGATTGTTTCGTAAGTGAGAAAAAAAGTCTCTGTGAATAAGTTCTTTCGAGGCCTTGCTCACAGAGAATTTAAATGGTTGTATTTTAGCGACTCTATTTGAGCTTATTTTCGTTCTTGCTTTAGTTCTTCTTTTAGTTTCTTCATTTCTTCTTTTAAAGCTTTCATTTCTTTTTTGAGTTCTGCAGTTTCTTTTTCTTGTTCAAGTATTTCCTTCTCGTTGTATATTCCTATCGTATCTAAGGATTGTCGATATTCAGTTTGTATCAATGAGTCTATGTTGATATTTTCGATGTGGTCGCCCGCCAGTTCAATGGCAATATTGGCTGCTTCTAATGATGTTTCAACAATGGCATCAATGTCTATGTTTTTAAGTATTTGATTTGCAATATCTAATCCTGATTCGGCTGCCTCCAACGATAGCTGAGTGATGGCTTCAATATTTTCTCTATCTTTTGCGTCTTTTATGTTCTTTTTGTTTTCTTTTGCTGCTTGTTTGATTTCTTTCTTGGCTTCTTTTAGTGCGGCTCGGATTTCCTCCTGGATGGAGTCAGTCTTAATTTCATGGATGGCCTGATCTATTTCTAGTTGTGCATCATTCATTTCGGCTTTTATTTCTTCAAAATTAATATCTTGTAAAGCCAAATTTATTTCTTCCATGATTTTACTGGAAAGCGATTGATCATTTTCTGAGAGTGCGATCTCCATGGCTTGTTCCATTTCTTGTGAGAGCTCTTCCTTTTCTTTGGCCAATGCCATATTTTTCTCCAGTTCTTCCATGATGCTGTCTTGCACTGCTTTTGCTCTTGCAGGAGCAAGAGGTGGGGGTGGAGCAAGTGCTTGGATAGAGTCTTTGCTATTTGAATCTGGTGAATATAGGGGAGCGCTGAATGAATTCCCCACAGAGAAGGATACAAGAAAGATACTGCTTATGATGATACAGACGGCAATAAGACCTTCGGAAAAGTTTGTTTTCATGACTCTTTGTTTTTGAATTCGTTTAATTCTTTCTAATAGACTTCCTTTCTTTTTGCTGAAAGCCATGGAAAGATTATCTTGTTGATAACTAAATATATGAGCGTGAGCGAGTGCCTTGGCATAGGTGACTTCATCGCCAGTAATGTCTATGGCAATATCATCGCAAGTATGCTCTCTTTCTGTTCTTATGTGTTTGGAAATAACCCAAATGGCCGGGTGGTAAAAAAATAGTATTTCTATGACTGTTTGAATAATGTTAAATAGATAGTCATTACGGACTATATGAGCCAGTTCGTGTGCGATGATTGCTTCTATTTCTTTTTCGCTTAAGCCAGAAAAAGATTTAATGGGAAATAAAATAATGGGTTTTAAAATGCCGAGAGTTAGAGGAGAAGTAGTGTGTGGTGATTTATATGCTTTTACCTCTCTTGTGATGTGTAATGTTTTGGCCAGGATTTTTAATTTTTCCATCCATTTTTCTTCAAAGGGAAGTAGTTGCAGTGATCTTAATCTGCGATTATAGGCTAGTCCTCCAAGTAATCTCGCTGTGAATAGTCCGATACCAATTAACCATATGGTCAAAAAGATGGGGAAACTACGTTGAAACCATGCTCTTATTTTTACAATTTTTATAGTGTAGTTTGAAGAACTAATAGGTATGGTTGCTTTTTCATCAATGGATTGGGTTATGTTTTTAAAATAAGCAGGATTATGCAGTAGCTCACTTTTTATCTCCTGTTTTTCCAGTGCATAGCTGTATGCATTTGCAAAAGTCGAAATTGACCAGCCTAATAGGGTCACTAGTGCAGTGAAGGATATGAAATACCTTACTTGTGCACTTCGACGATTTAATATGGACAATAGAATTAGTAGTGCTGATAAAATTATAATTCCTTGCCAAAGGGCATGAATAATCGTCCATCCAAGCGCTTCCGTGATAACTGGTGAAAATATGCTTTGCATTGAATACATGATAAATCAGATTAAGTGGTCATTTATTTTTGGAATGTGATCCTGGTTTTATTTTGAGGGGGTTTCGTTTTCCATATGTTCTATGATTTGCATAATCTCTTCCATTTCTTGTTTCGACGTTTTTTTATTGCCTAGTAACTGCATCACTAATGAACTGGCAGATCCACCAAATGCTGAGTCGATAAAGCGATCCAACAACCGCCCTCTGGTTTCTTCTTTTTCGTAATTGCTGTAATATAAATGACTTTTACCATTAGGTTCTCTTCTTAATAATCCTTTGGTAGTCATCTTCTGCATAATTTTTAAAGTAGTGGTGTAGCCAACTGCTTTTGTTTTGCAAATAGCGTCGTGTATTTGTTTTACGGTTAGGGGTTCTTTTTTCCATAAAATATTTAAAACTTCCAGCTCTGCTGTGGTAGGTGCTATTTTTTCCATCTTGTATTATTTATTACGACAATTGTCGTACAAATATATACGACAATTGTCGTAATTCCAAATTGTCGGGTGATTAATTCATTTTGGACGGATAGATGACGGATGTATTTGAACATCGCACGTGATTCGTGATTTTTTTTAAAAAAAATACTGTTTATCGCAAACGGTTGAAATATGAGGATCTCGTTATAAGTGCATGTATGGTAGATGTGTAGTGGTTTTGGAGGGAGTGGGATATTATTATCTTTGAGTAAATAAACCAAAATTATCATCCATGATTACAAGAAATATACTGATAGTACTGAGTGTTCTATCAATGATTGCCTGTTCACAAAAGGAACAGGCAGAACAAGTGGAAGCTCCGTTTGTATGGGAGAATGCCAATGTATACTTTTTATTAACTGACCGCTTTAACAATGGAGATAGGTCCAATGATATTCATTTTGAGAGGGATAAAAAGACCGGTCTTTTACGTGGTTTTATGGGCGGTGATTTTAGAGGCATTATTCAAAAAATAAAAGCGGGCTATTTCAATGATCTGGGAGTGAATGCTCTTTGGTTTTCACCCATTGCCGAACAAATACATGGCAGTGTTGACGAAGGTACAGGTAATACTTATGGCTATCATGGTTATTGGGCGAAGGACTGGACCCGTATTGATCCTAATTGGGGTACAGAACAAGAGTTTGCAGAATTAGTAGATGAAGCCCATAAGCGTGGCATAAGGATAGTGATGGATGTGGTGGTTAATCATACAGGGCCGGTTACAGATAAAGACCCTTTGTATGGTGATCAGTGGGTTCGAACTAAGCCGACTTGTAGTTACGAGTCCTATGAGTCTACAGTTCACTGTACGCTGGTGAAAAATTTACCTGATATTAAAACGGAGAGCAACCAAGAGGTGAATCTGCCGGATATGTTAATAGAGAAGTGGACTAAGGAAGGACGTCTGGAAGAAGAAATGGAGGAATTAAATGCCTTTTTTGCAGAAACAGGTTATCCTAGAGCACCGCGTTTTTATATTATGAAGTGGTTGACGGATTTTGTGCGAAAATATGGTGTGGATGGCTTTAGAATTGATACCGCAAAACATACTGAGGAATCCATTTGGGCCGAGTTATATGAAGTGGCTAAACGTGCTTTTTCAGACTGGAAAGCAGCTAATCCTGATAAGGTATTGGATGACAATGAGTTTTATACCGTTGGAGAGGTGTATAACTATGGTGCTTCGAGTGGGCGGATGTTTGATAATGGTGGGGTTCAAGTGGATTACTTCGCCAATGGGATGGATGCATTGATTAATTTTGAATTTAAAGGCGATGCCCGAAAGGATTATGAATTTGTGTTTTCTAAATACTCTAGAATATTAAATAATGAGTTGAAGGGTAAGTCGTTATTGCATTATTTGGCTTCTCATGACGATAGTCACTCCTTTGACAGAGAACGGAAGATGGCCTATAAAGGGGCTAATTGTTTATTGTTAAGTCCAGGTGCTGCGCAAATATATTATGGTGATGAAACGAACCGCCCTCTCATCGTGAAAGGAACGATGGGTGATGCTACTTTACGCTCTTTTATGAACTGGGATGACATAGCGGCCAATACAGTTGTAAATGAGGTGGCAACACAGGACTTGTTAAGTCATTATCAGAAGCTGGGTAGATTTAGGGCTGCTAATCCATCTATTGGAGCCGGTGTGCATACGCAAATAAGTGCAGAGCCATACGTTTTTAAAAGAGAATATACCAAAGGAGACTATGTGAATAAGGTGGTGGTTGGTCTTGATTTGACTCCGGGAAAAAAAGAGATTCCTGTGGGAGATGTTTTTGAAAATGGCACAGTGATAACAGATTACTATTCGGGTGTAAAAGCGAAAGTTAAAGAAGGTAAAGTAATCATTGATTCTCCATTCGATTTGTTGTTGTTGTCTTTGTAAAAGTACTTCGTAAGTTAACAAGGGGCTTTTCTTTTTTAGGAGAAGCCCCTTGTTTTTTGTTGTGTTTCAGTATGGTAGTTTTATTCTGCCAGTTTTATGTATAAATGTTTGGGTAAAAGTTGTATTCATCTACATTTACCTTATTTTTGTGACCAATCATAAATAATAAATGATTGTAGTGCTTACTTGCAGATATTCATGTTTTCGATAATTGTAAAATTTATATATTTATTGCTGGTATTGGGTAAGGAATGTTTTTATTAGTGTGTTGCTTAATACTTAGTAGTTATTTTTTATTAATAAAATGAAGCTTAATTTAAAGAATCCCATCGTATTCCTAGATCTTGAAACTACCGGAATAAATGTTGCAACAGATAGAATTGTTGAATTTGCCGCCATTAAAATTAATTTGGATGGTTCTGAAGAAACACAACGGTATGTGATAAATCCTGAAATGCATATCCCTAAAAAAACATCCGAAATACATGGTTTCTATGACGAGGATGTAAAGGATAGTCCAACATTTAAAGAAGTAGCCAGAAAAGTGGCTAAGTTTATCGAAGGCTGTGACTTGGGAGGATATAATTCCAATAAATTTGATATTCCCTTGTTAGCAGAGGAATTTATACGTGCCGGTGTTGATATAGAAATGAAAAAGAGAAAGTTTGTGGATGTGCAGACTATTTTTCATAAAAAGGAAAAACGGACTCTCGAGGCGGCTTATAAGTTTTATTGCGAAAAAGATTTGAAAGATGCCCATAGTGCAGAGGCTGATACAAGAGCTACTTATGAAGTATTAAAGGCTCAATTGGATAAGTACCCCGATTTAAAAAATGACATCGATTATTTAGCCGAGTTTTCTTCGTATAATAAACATGCCGATTTTGCAGGGCGTTTGGTGTTTGATGAAGATGGAGATGAGTGTATTAACTTTGGAAAACATAAGGGCAGAAAAGTGAAGGACGTTTTAGATTCTGATCCGGGTTATTATGGTTGGATTATGCAAGGTGATTTTCCATTGTACACCAAAAAGGTAATTACAAATATTAAACTAAGGGCATTTAATAAGTAATGAAGATAATTTGTATTGGACGTAATTATGTGAACCACGCCAAGGAACTGGGGAATGAAGTCCCTGAAGAACCTGTCATATTTTTAAAGCCGGATACCGCTTTGTTGCGAAATAATGATCCTTTTTTTGTACCCGACTTTGCTGAAGAGTTTCATTACGAAACTGAGATGGTAGTTAAGATCAATCGACTGGGAAAGAGTATTGCGCCTCAGTTTGCACATAGATATTATGAGGAGATTGGTATGGGGATTGATTTTACTGCACGCGATTTGCAAAGTAAATTAAAAAGCAAAGGACTACCGTGGGAGCGTGCCAAGGCTTTTGATCATTCGGCAGGTATCTCTAAAAACTTTATATCGAAACATCGCTTTAAGGATGTTCAAAATCTGAATTTTTCCTTATTGATTAATGGTGAAGAACGGCAAAAAGGATATACGGGTGATATGTTGTTTAAGGTGGATGATATTATTGCTTATGTATCTAAATTTTTTACTCTTAAAATTGGAGACTTGATTTATACTGGTACTCCGGCAGGTGTTGGAAAGGTAAATATTGGAGATCGTTTTGAAGTGTTTCTCGAAAATGAGAAGATGATGGATTTTTTGATTAAATAGTTGTTGCGCTTTTGTTTGTTGCCGTAGTGTTTTCCGTGTAGGTGCAATTATATTCGAAATGATTTTACGTTAATAAAATAGTAATGAAAAAGAGATGCAGCTGGTGTGAAGGTTCTGATTTGTATAGATCATACCATGATAAGGAATGGGGGATGCCTTTGCATGATGATGATAAATTATTCGAATTTCTTGTTTTGGAATCATTTCAGGCAGGTTTGAGTTGGTCAACCATACTGAATAAACGGGAAGCATTCCGCTTGGCATTTGATGATTTTGATGCTGCTAAAATAGTCAATTACAATGAGGAGAAAATTTTTGAGCTTCTCAATAATGCTCATATTATTCGGAATCGGTTAAAAATTAACGCAACAGTGCATAATGCTGAAACTTACTTGCATATTAAAAAGAAATATGGCTCTTTTGATAAATATATTTGGCAATTTACAGATTTTAAAGTGATAAAAAATGCTTGGTCTACCGAAGATGATATTCCTCCCACATCACCCGTGTCAGATAAAATGAGTAAGCAGTTAAAAAAGGATGGGTTTAAGTTTGTGGGTACAACAATCTGTTATGCTTATCTTCAGGCTATTGGGGCTGTCAATGATCATATTACCTCATGTTTTAGATACCATGAAGTAGGTGTTTAAGTTTATGAGAGTTCTTGTTTAGTGTATGTTTGGAGGTAGAGCTTATCCTAAAAATTATGTTACAACAAGCTCTGTGTAGAGCTTGTTGACAAATTGCGTATAAGCGATGAATTTAATAGGAACACATACTTGCTCCTTTTAGTATTCATCGTCATCATCTTCCAATACATAATCTTGATCTATATAAAAATCTGAATTGTCAAAATCAAGATTGTCAAAATCATCATCCATAGCATCATATATGGAGATTTTTTTACTTACTTTCCCAGATTTAGATTTAACCGGTTTTAAACCTTTTCTGTCATCAAATTCATGATAAGCTGAGCGCTTATTGCTCTTCTTACTAAAATTCTGTTTTGATTTCATAATGTTTAAGCTACTAAATTTCACTATTCACCCATTGTATATTGGGGCCGGGTGCAGCCGGTTTATAAAAAAACAATTGTAAAATATTATTTAAAGTAAGCAGCTCAACATGATATGTTGAGCCAATAGGGGTATTTCCTATGTTGAAAATATTTGAATGTGAATAATATGGAATATTAAGCGTATTGAATATATTGTTCCAATGTTCGTATAGACGAACAAAGAAACAGAAAGGACTTGAATTAGAAATGAGTCCTTGAGAGACGAATGTTATCATCCTCCGGTACATGAATTTTAAGAATGTAGAATTCTCCATTTCAATAGTTAATACCGGCGGTTAATCTTCTGTTTTTTTTGACGCCATGATGTGTCTAATACAAATCTTCTTCATCAAAGTAATAATCATCGTCAAAACCATGAAATCCTTCTCCTAGGATTTCACCGAAGTCATCGGCTAACTCTTCTTGTATTTTAGTAGTCTTGTTTCTGTTAACAGGATTTGGACGATTCCCTTTTTTTTCTTCAAAATCTTCATGTGAAGAAACTTTTGATTTTCTGGTTTCTACTTTTCTCGATTTCATAATCAATCCTCCTAATATTTGATATGGTATATGTTGGTATTACAAATTTAAAATTAGTTAGCTTGTATTATTTTTACTCGAATCTACGTTAAAAAGTTCTGTTTTTAAAGATTTTTTTTCATGTTTTTTTTCAATATTGTAATATGGATTTATCGGTTTTTAACAACGTATAATTGGCCTGATGCATATCTTATTACTTTGATTTTTTCCCCTTTGTCTACCATACCTATTTCTGCCACAGCATCATATGTCTCATCATTTATCAGTACTTTGCCCGAAGGACGTAAGGTCGTTTGGGCAAGACCAACGGCACCAATCAGGTGTTTGGGTTCTGTATCTACTCCTATATAACCTAAATCCATATCCTGTGAAATTAGTAAGGCTACCTTTGCTAAAGGCCCGCTTGTAAAGAGTTTTTGGCTTAAGGGGATGGCTACAATAAAGGCTAAGAATGTTCCAGCCGACACGATGATGAGCGACATAAATAATTCATTGGTAGGTACATTGGAAAAATCAAATACCACATTGTCTACCAAGCTTAAGGTAAGTCCCGTAAAGACCAGTATTATTCCAGAAATACCAGCAATTCCAAAACCGGGTATCACAAATATTTCCAATGCAATAAGAACGATCCCGATCACAAATAATATAATTTCCCAATTGGCTGCCAGTCCGTCTATATATAATGGGGCAAAATAAAGAATGGCTGCAATGGCCGAAGCGAGCAAAGGAAAGCCTATGCCAGGAGATTGTAGCTCAAAATATAAGCCTCCAATAATGACCAATATTAATATGCCATGAAGGATAGGGTTGGTTAAAAATCCTTTCAGTCCATCATAAAAGGTGGGCTTGTATGTAATAATTTGATATTCGCGATATCCAAGTTTTTCAATGACTTCATTGATACTTTCTGCTTTTCCTTCGCAAAAACCATTTTCTATGGCTTCTAGCGTGGTGAAAGTGAGTATTTTTCCGGTATCTATAATTCCCTCAATGTAGATGCTTTCGTCTACCATAGCTTCGGCAATATGAGGATCTCTCTTCCAAACATAGGCAGTGTCTGTACCGTTAATAATAGTGTCTTTGCCGTGTGCCTCGGCGGTGGCACGAATGGTAGATCGCATGTAGCTTTGGTATTTGTCGGGCATTTTTTCTCCTGACTGATTGACCACAGTAGCAGCTCCTATATTGGCACCGGGACGCATGTAAATACTATCGCATGCTATTGAAATGAGCGCTCCTGCAGAAGCAGCATTGTTATCTATAAAAACATGAACAGGAATTTTACTGTTTAATATTTTTGTTCGAATGGAATCGGCAAATACGACTTGTCCACCATAGGTGTTCAGATGAAGAAGGATGACATCTGCATTTACTTTATTGGCTTCTTCAAAGGCAAATTGGGTATATATCCAGGAGGTGCTGCCAATTTCTCGCTTGATATCGAACTTGTACACAATAGCTTGATCCTGGAGGGTATCCTTTTGTGCAAAAGAGGTGGTTACGATGAGAAATAATACTATAATAGAGATAAGTTGTTTCATCTAAAATTCAATTTAGTTTATTCAATTAATTCTACTTTAACAGATTTATTGCTTTGAATAACAGAGGTCTATGTCACGCTGTCGCTTTTCATGTCGCTGCTGCAGTTTTTCCAGCATCCGTTCATCGGTCATTTCACGATAAAATTTGTATACCATAAAATCCATAATGTCTCTTGCCGACAACAATGGGACTTCGTCTTGATTCAATAGTTTTTCTTTCAGCATAAAGCTGCCCACCATTAAGTTGAGGGCTACTTGGTGATGCCATGACAGCCATTTGCGGGTTTGGAACTGATCCAAGCCTACTATCTGTTTTTGCTCTTTGAAGCTATGCTCAATGAAAAAGCGTTGTGCCTGCATGTATGCCAGCGCCTGATGCGTGTATTGAGCAAGTTCTGCGTTAGTGAACGAATATTTTATTTCTACTCCCTGCTTTGTCTTTCTTTTCGAAATGACCAGCAACCGTTTCTCAACAATGTTCTGAACCTTATCCCAAATGTAAACTGTCTTAAAATGGAACAATCCCTTCAGCTTTCCCTTGGCAGAATCACGAATGTCAAGCTTTTTCCAGTCCTTGTTTGTAAGCGTTTCTATATATTCGTTAGCGTTTACCGATGGGGTGCTTGCCTTCGGCCTTTTGGGTGGGCGCCCACGATTGCTCTTTCGCTCTGGAATATGTAGTTCTGGTTTTTCAAGGTGGATTTTTTGATCGCTATGAATGTCAAGCATGTACACCAAACCCATATCCTCAACCGAACGGGTAAACGCAAGGTCATTGCCATAAAGTCCATCCCCCCCAACGTAATCGAACTCGATACCCATTTCCAGTTGGTGCTTCACAATATCTGTAGCCAGCTCCGGTTTTGTCTTGAAAACCCTGTCCTCTTTGGGGATGCCAGCAGTTTCACACCTGGCGTTGTTAGTACACCATGACCTTGGAAGGTACAGTCTCGTGTCGACCAACGCTGCATATTTGTCCGTGCACAAGCAACCAAAAACTGCAACCTGCGAGTTTGCAGTCTTCCCAACGTTCCCGCAATACTGGTGATCAACACCAATGCTTTTGTCACCTTTTTTCACCCATCCGCTTTCGTCTATGAGTAATCCTTTTAATTTTTGGTTTGGGAGTGATTGGTCTACCTGATTTGCTATTTGGTCGATGACAGCTCTTGCATCCCAATTGGATTCGGTGATAAAATGCTGCATCTTATGGTAGTCTGCGTTTAATGTCTCAGTGATGCGTTCGATGTT
The DNA here is from genome assembly GCF_000517085.1 of Saccharicrinis fermentans DSM 9555 = JCM 21142. Lineage (NCBI taxonomy): Bacteria > Pseudomonadati > Bacteroidota > Bacteroidia > Marinilabiliales > Marinilabiliaceae > Saccharicrinis > Saccharicrinis fermentans. Next base: position 759,283 of record NZ_KI912107.1, read on the forward strand.
TTTCAAATCGCTTAAAGCTAGACCTTCGACGTATTGAGTAGCTTTGTCGAAGTTGGATTTTGTTCTATTTTTAAAATGGTGCTGAAATTCAGATAAATACACTTCAAGTCGGTTGTTGACCGCTAGCAGTGTTTTACCATTATTCGTATATTTTTTTAAGTTTTTCGCCCGTTACCCATTGCAAACTTGAGTTTTGTTCTTTGTTTCAATTGCAATATACTAATTTACTGTTTATTACGAAAGAAAAACAATACTAAATTATCGTTTTTTCAGTGATCATTTTAATCTGTTAAAGTAGAATTAAAAGTAATTATTTTAACAACAATGTAAGAATAATCATCGCTTTTTATTTAAGATGCCTTTAAATCTTCTCTTATCATTGCCTCTGTAGTTGCTATGGTGGCGGCTGTTACACTGATAATAGATACAAAACTTGAAATGAGAACGCCAAGAAACGGAATAAGTAGAGCCAGCGAGAAAATAGTGCCGTTGCCCAAGGCCAATCCTTTATTGGTTTTTACGAAGGATACGCTTTCTGTGATATTCATTTTTTTGCGTTCTAAGGAATAGTCGATAAAAGAGAACCCATAAAAATAGGCGGAAACAAAAAACAAAGTAATCCCTGTAAAGAAACCTACCACGGGAACGAAACTAAGAACGAATAACACTACGGTCAAAATTAACTCAATAGCTAAGTTGCGTAGTGCCAATCTAATACCTCGCCATATGTCTTTTAAAAACTGCTGAAACTCAAAGGGGAAATCTTCTCCGGTTAAAATGCTTTCTACTTTTTCGGAAAGAAACGCGTATACTGGAGATAATAAGATAATGACTAAATAGCCTCCAATGTAGGCAAACATTAGAAAGAACATGATGCGAACCATGATAAACATGAAGAACTCTACCACTGAACTTAAGAAACCAGATCCCCAAAATTCCCAGCTGTCCATGTTTATCCAATCGGTTACATAAACGAACCACCTGGTGCTTAGGTTTACGGTTGAGGTATATCCAATAACCAGTAATAGAATGTTTAACAATAGAGGAAACAGCAGGTACCATGTTAATCGGTGCTTTCTAATGAATACGAATGCCCTTGAGTAACTCTTTATCCCTAGTGTGAATCCTTTTTTAAAAGTCATTATATTATTTTTTGTTTTTTACAAAATTATCAAAGAATATGATCTAACAAAATGCTTCGTCATAAAGATATTTGCTTCAAATAAGTAATTTTAATGGTCTGTTGGTATAACTGATAACGGGCATGACCAGTGTATATAATGGGATGCACCGGTAGATGATAAAATTTGCAGAACTTAGTGAAGTTTTGCTATCTTTTCATCATATGAAACGAGCCATGGGAATGGATTCACACACAGGTGAATGATTATCACGGCGAGTTCCATATGACCATTAAGAAACAAATTATAAACATATGAAAAAGTTCTAATTTTCCTTTCGACAAATTTTGCTAATTTTGCAGCTTAAAATTATAAATATTGATGATGGACATACAGTTATTAACGGCAATTTCTCCTGTCGACGGAAGATATAGAAGTAAAGTTGATGGTTTAGCACTATATTTCTCAGAATATGCATTAATTAGGTATAGAGTGCTGGTTGAAATAGAATATTTCATTGCACTGTGCGAACAACCACTACCGCAGTTGGCTGATTTTGATAAAAGCCTATATGAGAATTTACGAAATATTTATAAGGAATTTCAATTGGAGGATGCGGAGCGAATTAAAGAAATAGAATGTGTTACCAACCATGACGTTAAAGCTGTAGAGTACTTTATCAAGGAAAAGTTTGATGTGCTTAAGCTGGAGCAGTACAAAGAGTTTATTCATTTTGGTTTAACCTCGCAGGACATTAATAATACAGCTATTCCTTATTCTTTAAGAGATGCTGTAAATGATTATTATTATCCTTTGTTGGAAGAGTTAATCGATCAATTGGCTGAATTGGCCGAGGACTGGAAAGAGATTCCGATGTTGGCCAAGACTCATGGACAGCCTGCTTCACCTACTCGTCTTGGAAAGGAGATGATGGTGTTTGTACAGCGTTTACAAAAGCAATTATCTTTGTTAAAAGGTATTCCTTGTTCGGCTAAGTTTGGTGGAGCAACAGGAAATTTTAATGCACATAAAGTGGCCTATCCAAATATTAATTGGATTGATTTTGGAAATCATTTTGTAAATGATATTTTAAAATTAGACAGAGAGCAGTATACTACCCAAATATCTAACTACGATAATCTGGCTGCTATATTTGATAACTTGAAACGTATTAATACCATAATGATAGATCTTTCCAGAGATTTTTGGACCTACATTATGATGGAATATTTTAAACAAAAAATCAAAAAAGGAGAGGTGGGCTCAAGTGCTATGCCACATAAGGTTAATCCTATTGATTTTGAAAATGCTGAAGGTAATTTGGGTATTGCCAATTCTGTTTATGAACATTTGGCGGCTAAGTTACCTGTGAGCCGTTTGCAGCGCGATCTGACTGATTCTACAGTGTTGCGAAACGTAGGGGTGCCTATTGCTCATACTGTTATTGCCATTAAGTCCTTGCAAAAAGGGTTGGGTAAGTTATTGCTCAACAAAGATGCCATTGCCAATGATCTGGAAAAAAATTGGGCAGTGGTGGCTGAAGCTATTCAGACTATCTTGCGACGGGAGGCCTACCCTAATCCTTATGAGGCATTAAAGGCATTGACGCGTACCAACGAAGGAATCAATGCAAAAACCATTGCAGAGTTTATAACAACCCTCGATGTTTCGGATGAAATCAAGGAAGAACTTAGAGCTATCACACCTCAATCTTACACAGGAATGTAAGCACGAGTACACAATATTTTTTGAAGTCAGCTACGTTAAAGTTACTTTAGCAGCTGACTTTTTTAATGTACAAATTCAAGAATGAAAGATTTTTTTAAGGTTTTACGACGATTTATTCCTCCCTATAAACGCCATTTGGTGTTGAGTTTTGTATTTAATGTGCTGCATTCTGTTTTTGGAAGTATAGCCATGTTATTTTCCATTCCTATATTTCAAGTTCTTTTTGATAAAACAAAGGAAGTGAGTGAGCTTGTTGCCTGGGAGCTTACACAAGATGCCGTGGTGAATAATTTTTACTATTTCGTGACACAGTTCAAAAATGAATATGGTATTATGGCAGTGATGCCATTGGTGGGGGTGTTATTGCTTTTTGCTACATTTTTAAAAGTGAGCTTTTCTTACCTGGCTTCACACCAGACTGTGTCCATACGCAATGGGGTGGTGAAAGATATGCGTATGCAAATTTTTGCTAAACTAATTGCTTTGCCTTTGGGTTTTTATTCTGATGAAAAAAAAGGAGATGTGATGGCTAGGGCTACAGGTGATGTAACGGAAGTAGAGAATTCTATTATGTCTTCGCTGGATATGCTGATAAAGAATCCGATCATCATCTTAGTGTCGGTGGGTTTTATGCTTAGTATTAGTTTTCAATTGACTCTTTTTGTATTTGTTATGTTGCCTATTGCCGGTTGGGTGATTGGTAAAACAGGTAAGTCTCTTAAAACAAAATCCAGGGTGTCTCAATCGTTGATGGGTAGTATTTTGGGAACCATTGAGGAAACGATTGGTGGCCTGCGTATTGTAAAGGCTTTTAATGCGGAAGACAGAATGATGGAGCGCTTCGAAAAGGAAGCCGAGGATTATAAAAGAATTATGGATAAGGTGCGTAGACGATATGTGATGGCGCATCCTCTTAGTGAGTTCCTGGGTACCATTGTGGTGGTTGTACTGGTTTGGTTTGGTTCTTATATTGCTACCAGTGAAAATTCTACTTTCGATGGAGCCTCTTTTATAGCTTATTTGGGTATATTTTATCAAATTATTAATCCTGCCAAGCAGTTTTCTACTGCCTTTTTTAATATACAGAAAGGATTGGCTGCCATGGAGCGTATCGACAAAATCTTATTGGCAGATAATAAAATATTGGAGCAGGATGGAGCTAAAAAGGTAAAATCGTTCCGAAATATTATTGAGTATAAGAACGTGAGTTTTGGCTATAATGAACATCGGGTTCTTAAAAATGTATCTTTATCTATTGAAAAAGGTAAAATGGTTGCCCTAGTAGGACAGTCAGGATCAGGAAAAACTACCTTTGTTGACTTGTTACCCCGTTTTCATGATATTCAGGAGGGAAGTATTACCATTGACGGGGTCGATATTCGCGATATGAGAGTGCATGACCTGCGAGGGCTAATGGGCAACGTGAATCAGGAAGCCATTTTGTTTAATGATACCTTTTTTAATAATATCGCTTTTGGGGTAAGAAATGCAAGCCGCGAACAAGTGGAAAAAGCTGCTAAGGTGGCCAATGCCCATGATTTTATTTCAGCTAGCGAACATGGCTATCAAACTTTGGTCGGGGATAGGGGAGGTAAGCTTTCTGGTGGCCAACGACAGCGTATTAGTATTGCCCGTGCTGTGTTAAAAAATCCCGATATACTTATTTTAGATGAGGCTACATCCGCCTTGGATACGGAATCGGAAAAGATGGTGCAAGAAGCCTTGGAGAATTTAATGAATTCCCGAACTTCAATAGTTATAGCACATAGACTTTCAACGGTTCGTAATGCGGATTTGATATGTGTTTTTAGTGAGGGAGAAATTGTGGAAAAAGGAAGCCATGAGGAATTATTGGCACAAGGAGGTACTTATAGTAAACTACATGAACTCCAAGTGAGATAATATTATTATTGTCTGGTTGTACTGATGTTAAGCATCTTTATTTTGGGCAATGAGATATCTTCTTTTATGGTGTTTCTGTGAAGTAAGTGGGTTTGGCTTGATTGTTATATGGAGCCGATGGGAAAGAACTTATTTGAAAATTTGATGAAATAGGTAAAATGAGCCCTAAGAGCATTGTTCTAACTTGGGAGGATGATTTGCTGCGAAGCGCTCTATATGACCTTTGAAAGAAAAATATTAACCTATGAAATATTTTATTTTAGCATGTGTTTTTTTGTGTGCTGTACAAACAGTTTGGGCACAGGAAGATGAGTATTTTGTTCAGCTCCTAAAAAAAGGGAACGGTAGGGTGAATGCCATTGATGTTAATGAAGCTAATACCATGTTGCTACTGGGTGCTGAAAATAAATCGGCGTCTGTTTATGATTTGAACAGTAAAAAAGTAGTATTTGAAGTTGAAGCGCATTATCAGCCGGTTATTGATGTGAAATTTTCAAAGGAGGAAGACGTTTTTTATACCATTGGAGACCGAAGCGTAAAAGTATGGAAAATAGGTGACGAAAAGCCTGATAAGATATATACGGGTACCCTAATCAATATGACTTCATGGAGTATTACGCCCGATGAAAACTATTTTGTAGCCTCTTCCTACAATAAAAAGTATTGTTATTGGGAGGCCTCGCAATTAAAAGCAGTGAAAGAGGTGGAGACTGGTCACAAAAAAAATATGATAGCAGTGGCGATAAGTAATGATCATAAATGGGTGGTTACCGGAGCTCTGGATACGTCTATTGAAGTGTGGAACTTGCAAGCGGATAAAAGAAAGCATTTATTACTGGCACATTCAAGACCTGTTTCTTGCGTTGAATTTGTAAATAATAATAAGCATATTATTTCGGCTTCTCATGATGGGAATGCTCGTCTATGGGATATGGAGTCTGGTCAAGCTATTAAAATGTACTTGGGGCATAGTCTTCCTATTAGTTCCATAGCAGTTAATCCTAATGGTAAGTTTCTTTTAATGGCCTCGTATGATCATACCATCGGATTGTTTAATATTGCTACAGGTGAGCGGATTCATGTTTATGAAGCACATGAAGCTCCTGTATTGGATGTGGTATGGAACCGTCAGGGTAACGGATTCTATTCTTGCGATAAGGATGGCAATGTAATGGAGTGGACCGTTCCTGATAAGGTATTTGTGGATTTTTATTTTGGAAAAAAGATAGCATCAGAATTGGAAGAGAGCAAGCTCTTACTGCCCAGAAAAAAAGGCGAAGCGAAAGATGTATACAAAGACCGACAGACTAACGCAGAAAAACTAAAAAATAAATTGCAGGATAAATATTATTTGGAGTATCTGGAGCTGGAGCGTACTTTTATTATTGGTGATTTGATAGAAAATTAGATTATTCAAACATGAGGTTTTGGGGAGGTTCTTGTGTGTTGGGGTCAACTTGCCGATGTAATTGGTCCGATCCAAGTTGGTTTCTCTTTGAAGCTTTTTTATCAAAGACAGAAAAAACATTGGTTTTCTTGCAGCCACTAGATAGAAGGAGCCATGCAGTTGTGTTTAGTATGAAAAGAGTTGGTTAGTCATGGAAATAGGATTGATAAGTGGATGTTTTTTCATATATTAACCGTGAAGAACAATGCTTTTTGTAGGGAATGATGGATCCTGGCAGGTTCCATACGGCCTTTGAAAGATAAATTTAATCATATGAAAGTAAAAATATTACTGTTGGTTTTTGCCGTAATTACAGCAGGTAACTTAAGGGCTCAAAAAACACCTAAAGTAAAATATCCGGCTAATAAAGTTAAATCTAAAGACTGGAAAGTTCTATTGGATAAAGACCTTACAAGCTGGGAGGTGTGGACGGGTGTTCCCCATAAATCAATCAAGAATCTGCCCGAAGGTTATCAACAAGAGTCCAATGGTGAAAATAAGCAAGCAGTGGGTTTAGGTGATCCATTCAATTTATTTACCGTTCGTACAGATGACAATGGAGAGCATGTTTTGCATATCTCAGGACAGACTTTTGGCGGGCTTACTTCTCTTAAATCATATTCCAACTATCATCTTACCATGCTTTTTAAGTGGGGAGAAAATAAATATGAGCCTCGTATTGATAAACAAAGAGATTGTGGTTTGTTGTATCACTGCCATGGAGAACATGGAGCCTTTTGGAATGTTTGGAAATCCTGTCTGGAATTTCAAATTCAAGAAAGAGATTTTGGTGATTTGTTTACATTGGCCGGAACCAAGGCCAAAGTTAGAGTAAATGAGCAGAAACGTTGGGATCCTACTTCTGATCGTATTCAAAAAAATGGGAAACGATCTTTTGATGCTGAGAGTCCGCATGGACAATGGACACGTGTTGATTTATATGTAATAGGAGATAAGGCCATACATGTAACCAATGGAGTGGTTGTTTTAGCCTTGACAGATGGCACGTCAAAGGACGGAGATAAATTGGTTGCTGGGCAAATTCAGATACAATCTGAAGGCGCAGAGTGTTATGCAAAGGATATCTGCATTCGACCTATTACTAAGTTTCCGAAAAGGATTCTAAAAGCAGCCGCTTTGTAAAATTACATGTCCTTTTCGCCGGGAGGTTTATTGTTTAAAGCAGGAAAATGTATTAAAGCTTGGTAATATACTTTCTAATGCGTTTTTTTTGCTTTTAACGCTTTATGAGATCTTTGGCCTTCCGATGTTATGTCAGTCTTAAAATAAATAATGCTATTCATTGAGAGGTAATTCAATGGTAAAGGTAGAGCCTTTCTGAATAGCTGATTCCAAAGATATCTCTCCACCCATTATCTCTAATAAACCTTTGCAAATAGCCAATCCCAATCCCGTACCCTTGGTTTTGTTACTCATTTGTTGGTCTCCCTGGCTAAATCGCTCAAATATTGTGTGATGCATATTTTGAGGAATGCCAATGCCGGTATCAGAAACGCGCACAATCAGTTTTCTATTTTTTAATAGACAGCTAATGGTAATATTTCCTTTTTCTGTAAACTTAATGGCATTGGAAACCAAGTTGCCCAATATCTGAAATAATTTGGTGTAATCTTGATGGATAGCGTAGTTTTCGCAATCAAATTGGGGATTTATGAGAATGTTAATCTGTTTCTCTTTTGCTTCGCCTTCGTATAATTCAACAATTTTATGAATCAATTCCAAGATATAAACATTCGTTTTTCTTAGTTCGATTTGACCGGCTTCTATTTTAGAGATATCGATTATATCGTTTACAATTTCTAGTAATTGTTTGCCACTATTATTTATAATACGGGTGTAATGAGCTCTGTCTTTTTCATTTAGGTCCGGATTGTTTAGTAGTTCGCTAAATCCAATTATACCATTCATGGGAGTTCTGATCTCGTGGCTCATGTTGGCCAGGAAAGCACTTTTTAATCGGTCTGATTCTTCGGCCTTTTCTTTGGCAATAAGTAGTTCTTTTTCGACTTCCTTTAGTTCAGTAATATCTTCATAAGTTCCCAAAACCCCAATCACCTTTCCCGAATCTTCGGTAAGGGGTATTTTGTTGGTTCTAACCCATCTGGTTGTTCCATTATTTAGTATCTGAGGTTCTTCATAATTTAGTTTAGCCTCGCCAGAAACCATCACTGCTTTATCATCTTTCTGATATTTTTTCCCTATCTCTTTTCTAAATAGCTCATGATCGTATCTACCTATTACTTCCTTATAAGAACTTCTTCCTGCATCTTTGGCAAAGTTAATGTTACAGCCGATGTATTTCGATTGGGTATTCTTCCAGAAAACACGGGCTGGTATATGATCAAGTACCATGTGGAGTAATTGATTACTTTCTTTGAGTTCTTTTTCTTTTTGTATTAGTTTTAGGTTGGTTTCATATATGTAATCAAAACTCTCCGAAAGTTGCTCGTTGGTAGCAGTGAGTTCCTCGTTTTGCGCCTGAATCTCTTCGTTTTGTGCTTGTATTTCTTCTGTTTGCTCCCTGATCTTTTGCTCAGCTAACAGTTGTAGGGTGATGTCGTGAAATAATAGTGTTACAAAGTTATCACCAGAGGAGAGTAGCTGTACGTTCACGTACTTATTGATATGCGGTAGGTGAATTTGTATGCTTTCATCTGTGTTTGATTCAATCACGTGGTCAACTAAGGGGCCAATTTCAGTGGTTAGTTTTGGTAGCGCCTCATTTAGCATGTTCCCTTTTAGTTGCGACGAAGAATCAAAAATGGAATAAATATACTCATTGAGCTCAAAAATGTAATAAAAATTGGTTGCATTGACATTCTTAATGATCTTCACCTGCATGTAACCTGTTTTCATATGGTTAAACACAGATAAATGATGCTTTTTTAAACATTCAAGCTGTTGTAATTCATGATTAGAATTTGTATCTGACATTGCAAGGGCGTTTTTAAAAGCAGTGAATGTAATAATTTTAATTTATAAAATTAAAAAATGAGGGTATGGCGTGTGAAATTATAAGATTTTAACGTGTGGGGTGTAAGCACGTTGGTTTGTATGGGTATATTGTGGATGGGGACGAATAGGGGGCAATATAAAAGAGGGGTATTTGTTTGAAGCAAATATGTTTGTAATGATTGATCTTTTATAATATGGTTTATTTTTTAGCTGAAGGCATCTTTGAACAGGTTCTTATGTAAATTTCCATAAGAGCCTGTTCCTTATCTAATATATAAAATAGCCGGGAAGGATGCATACAAGTATAGGTAATTAGTCTTTGCAAGAAAACTCCAAATACTGCGTTATTCTCATTTTTGAAACAGTCATTTACAATCAGTAAACTCCTTGGTTTCAAAAATATCGAAAGCCTTGTCTTTGAAGCTTTCATATGATTATAATTTGTCTTTCAATGGTCATATGGAACTCCCGATGAATTTTAATCATTCTTCTGTGTGTATTTTAGAATGCTAAAATTCATGTTCGTTTCTTATCAAAGACTGAAAAAACGGTCGTTTTCTTGCAGCCACTAATTAGGCGCATGCTATGGTCTGATATTCCCTTAGCATTACCTTTGTCTTGTATTGCTTTTGTATTACTATAATCTTTCGCGTTTACTAAAGAAAAAATCACATTCTCGGTCTGCACTTTCGTCACTATCTGAACCGTGAATTGCATTTTGCGTTTTGCTTGTTGCAAACATCTTACGTATGGTACCTTCTTTTGCGTTATTGGGATCGGTTGCTCCAATCAAAAAACGAAAATCAGCAACCGCATTTTCTTTCTCCAAAATAGCTGCGGTAATAGGTCCGGACGACATAAAATCAGTTAAATCATCAAAAAAAGGTTTGCCTTTATGTTCTTGGTAGAATGCTTCAGCTTCGTGTTTGTCAAGCTTTAATGTTTTTATGGCTGCAAATCGGTAACCTGATTCTTCAATTTTGTGCAAGATAGCTCCTAGATTTCCGTTTTTTACTGCGTAGGGTTTGATGATTGTAAGTGTTTTATTTCCTGCCATAGCTTCTTTTTTAATGATTGATATAAAAAGTTGTTAAGGTATATGCTTGATGGTTACGCCCATTTGACTAATAGAAGTTCATTAACCACCTATTGGCATTTAATATTAGTAATAATTTGTAGTTAGACAAAATTCGATGGAGCTTATTTTTGATCTAATTTGTACGTTAGGATGTATTGGTTAAAAAATCATAGCGGGTGGTTTGATAGAATACCGCGGACTTTATATTGTTATCAGATAGTATTATTTATCTTTGAAGCTAGAAAATATGAATATGATAGATACTATAGATACGTCTTCTTTAAAGACGACCATTCAAAATGCTGCGCATATTGTTATTATACCACATTTGAATCCGGATGGTGATGCCATGGGGTCCTCTTTGGGTATTTTCCATGTATTGAAAAATATAGGCAAAAAGGTGCATGTGGTTTCACCGTCCGCCTATCCTAAATTTTTGTCCTGGATGAAGGGTGCGGATGAGGCTGTTAATTTCGAAGAAAAGCCACAAGAGGCAATAGAAATATTGCATGATGCAGATCTGCTTGTGTTTGTTGATTTTAATTGCTTGAAACGCACGGGGAAGCTGGAAGAGGAAATAAGAAAACTGGATGTGTCCAAAATTATGATTGATCATCATCCATACCCTGACCCAATCGCGGAAGTCATGATCTCGGTTCCTTCGTCATCATCTACCTGCGAATTAGCCTACCAAACACTTAGTAGCTTGGGGTGGAATGATTTTGTAGACAGTTGTGCAGCAGAATGTTTTTATACAGGTATTATGACAGATACCGGGTCTTTGAGTTATAATTCATCTAATCCAGAGACCTATCGAATGGTTGCTGGTTTGTTGGAAAAGAATATTGACAAAGATAAAATTCATCAGTTGGTTTTTCATAGTAATTCTTTTTCAAGGATGAAATTATTGGGGCATGTTTTAGGTAGTAAATTGGTTTTGATGCCTGAACAAGAAGCAGCTTATATGTGTTTGAGTAGTAAAGAACTGGAAGCCTATGATTTTCAGCCGGGGGACACCGAAGGTTTTGTAAATTACCCCTTGGGTATTGCAGGAATCAATGTCTCTGCTTTTTTTATGGAAAAAGAAGGGAAGGTAAAATGTTCCTTCCGTTCAAGAGGCGATTTTCCTGTGAATCTGTTTTCTGAGTCTCATTTCTCTGGAGGTGGTCACCGTAATGCAGCAGGAGGAGAGTCTGTATTATCTTTGGAGTTAACTGTTGATAAGTTTAAAACTGAACTACCTGTGTTTTATGAGAAATTTAAAAAAAATGAATTATAAAAGCGTAAGTATTGTTGCTCTGTCGTTACTTATTATGGGTGGATGTAAGTTGCAAAGTAGTGATAAACCATTAAAACGTAAAGTAACTGCTGAGGAGCTTATCTCGGTGAATAGATATATGGTGGAACAGGACGCTTCGGCCATTAAAGAATACGTGGAAAGAAACGATTATCATATGTTGGAAACTCAGACTGGCCTTTGGTATCAAATTGAAGAGATGGGGGAAGGTGAGTTGGTACAGAAAGGGGACGTGGTTAAAATTGCCTATGATGTTTCCCTATTGGATGGAACGCATTGTTATTCGTCAGATTCATTGGGTTATAAATCTTTTAAGGTTGGTCAAGGAGGTGTTGAGTCTGGTTTAGAGGAAGGGATCTTATTGCTGCGTAAGGGAGCTAAGGCAACTTTTATTATGCCTCCACATAGGGCACATGGTTTAGTGGGCGATGATGATAAAGTGCCAGGAAGATCTACTCTTTTATATAAAGTTGAGTTGGTCGATCTGAAACGAGCCATGGGAATGGATTCACACACGGGGGGATGATTAATTATGGCGAGTTTCGTATGACCATTGAAAGAAAAATATAATCATATAAAAAGGCATTCGTAACTTTTATCTTGCAAAAATGCTAAGTAGATCGCTTAAAATGGAAAATATCCTTTAGGTGAGAGATCTTGAATATGGATTTTTATTGTTGGGAACTTCTATGTTTTACTTGTATTTGTCTTCAAAATTTAACATCAACATCCTTAACTTCAAGTTCTTATCCTGTACTGTATATGAATGCGAGTTATCATAAAAAAGCCACTGACCAAACAAATGGGCAGTGGCTTTACCTTATAAATTAATTCGTATATTAACCCTGAACTAAGTCAAGTACTTTGGTGTCTGCAGCAACAGTATCACCCACTTCAACAAATATTTCGTTAACCGTACCGGCAAAGTCAGATGAAATACTGTTTTCCATTTTCATGGCCTCAAGAATAACAACAACTTGACCTTTGTTTACCTGATCGCCTGGTTTTACTTGTATATCAAGGATTTTGCCTGGCATTGGCACTGTAACCGCTTTTGTTGGACCTGTAGCTTTAGGAGCTGCTTTAGGGGCCGCTTTTTCTGTACTGGTAGCAGGGGACACAGGCTGATCCACAACATTCATAATGGCAGTGTCAGCAGCAACGGTCTCGCCTTCTTCTACTATTAGAGAGTTTACATATCCAGCATAGTTTGAGGTGATGCTGTTTTCCATCTTCATAGCTTCCAATATGGCAACAGGCTGATCTTTCTCGATTTTGTCACCTTGTTTTACAAGATATTGTAGAACTTTACCAGGCATCGGAACAGTAATCGATTTCGCAGGTCTTGTTGCTTTTTGTGCAGCTTTCGCTGTTTCATTTGGAGTAGTAGAAGTGGCAGATGGAGTTACAGGTTCGCTTACGATATCCATAATGGCAGTGTCGGCTGCGACAGTTTCACCTTCGTCTACAAGCAGAGAATTTACATAGCCAGCATAATTGGATGTAATACTATTTTCCATTTTCATAGCTTCTAAAATAGCTATTGGCTGATCTTTTTCTACTTTGTCACCTGGTTTTACAAGATATTGTAAAATTCTGCCTGGCATTGGAACAGTAATTTTTTTACCGCTTACTTTTTTTACTGCTTTGGGAGCTTCAGAGCTAGCTTCTTTTGTTGCTGGATTGTTGGCTTGTTTGGCTTCCCATGCAGCTTTCTTAACACCTTTCAGGTAGTTTTTGGCTACCATTGGGAATAATTCAAGCAATAACACTTCTTCTTCGTTTTCGGCTAGTTTAACGCCTCCAAATTCATCTAATACAGGGTTTGGCTGCATTTTATAAGTAGAAGTATCAAACGGACGTTCATCTTTGTGTCCACATATTTTTTCACGGAAGTCTGGATCCACAGGAATAGGTGTTTCACCATACTCACCTTTAACCAGACTAATAAACTGGTTAGATACGTTGGTATACATCGCACTTCCTTTTTTAGTGTCCATGGCACAGTTTACTGCCTGAGCACCTACGATCTGACTAGTGGGAGTTACCAATGGAGGTAAACCTGCGTCTAAACGTACTTGAGGAATCAGTTTCATGGCGTCTTCCAGAATATCTTCTGATTTAAGAGCCTTCAACTGTGCAACCATGTTGGTATACATTCCTCCAGGTATCTGCGCATTTTTAACCAATTCATTTGGTTTAGGGAAATTAAAATAAGCTTCAATGGCATGGCAAGAACGTACTAATTCTTGTTCATCACCTTCTTTGGCATTTTTAATCGCCTTGTCAAATTCGGCTTCAATTTCTGCAGGAAGTGTGTCTGTGAGAGGATTAAATGGATTTGGGTAGTTTTTACCAGCGTCCACATCCGCTAATTCTTGGCGTATATTATATAATTCTTTGTTGATTTTAGCAACCGCTTCCATGTTTACATCCATTTCAATACCTAATTTTTTTGTGAATAGGTATATTAATTCAATGGCAGGAGCAGCTGGTCCACCAGCAAAGTTCCAGATGTTAGTATCTACCACATCAGCACCTGCTATGATAGCAGATAATACAGCTGCTAGTCCATAGCCTGGCGTACAGTGTGTGTGAAAATCAACAGGTACTTGAACCGCTTTTTTGAACTCACTCACTAATTTTGTAACGCGCATTGGAGGAATTAAACCACTCATATCTTTGATCGTGATCATATCAGCTCCTAACTTCTCAAGTTCTTTGGCCTTGTTTACAAAATATTCGTCTGTAAATACTGGCTTAGGTAGTGATTTTTCGTCTTGTGAAGTTGAAGCAGTCTTGTAATCTGGATCAATGGTGTAACAAACAGCACAGTCTGCAATACCACCGTGTTCTTTTACATATTTAATGGTGGATTTTACATTGTTGATATCGTTGAGCGCATCAAAAATACGCATAATACCTAACCCAGAACTAATTGCATTTTTACAAAAACCATCAATGATGTCATTGGTATATGGCGTATATCCAAATAAGTTTCTTCCGCGTGAAAGTGCAGTAAGCTTGCTGACGTCTCCTACGGCTTTTTTGATGGACTGAAGACGTGTCCATGGGTTCTCGTTTAAGTAACGCATTACAGAGTCTGGTACGGCTCCACCCCAAACTTCCATTGCATAAAAGTTCGCATCCTTGTAAAAAGGTAAAACGCGATCAATTTGCTCTTGTCGCATTCTGGTTGCAAATAACGACTGCTGACCATCTCTGAGTGTTAGGTCTCGTATCAATAATTTCTTTGACATGTTTTTGGTTTGCTACGGTTATTACTGAATTATTTTGACACAAAATTAATATATTACTACTTGTTTGCAACCTTTATTTGGTAGGTATTATACCTATTTTATAACATGCTTTTTTGTAATAAAGAAATTTTTCTTTAATATTACACTGCCTTTAAAGATATTTGCTTTAAAGTTCGGAAAAACCTGATTTTTGTCGTGTTTTATGGCTCTTCGCACCAAGAAAAGTATTTGAATTTTTTTTATGTATAGCCTTTTTTTTCTGGAAAGATCATTGTTAACAACAATTAATAATTATTCACAGAGTTTTCGTTTAAAGGCATCACTTAATTTTACTGTAATTAAAATGTATTAGGGGGAATCACTCCTTGTGGGCTTGCATATAAAGGCCGATAGAAAATGAGGGTAGTGAGCTTATTTTTAGTTGTTTGCTTTATTTACTTGATTTTATTTAAGAACTCTTCTTTGTATATTTCCCCAATTGGAATCCACTGGTCGTTTATAACAATTCGGTTTTTAGTGATTGATTTTATGTGATGAATAGAAACAATAAACGATTTGTGCACGCGCACAAAGCCATGGTCTTGTATGGTAAGTAATATGTTTTTGAGGGAGTTGTGTGTTACAATGGGTTTGGAGGAGCTCATCAGGTGAATTTTTATGTAATCTTTGAGTCCTTCAATGTACAAAATGTCTGCAAAATTTATTTTTCGCTCTTTATAGTCTACTTTGATGAAAAAATAATCTTGCTTTTGTACTTCTAATTTGGCTGTAGCTTCTGCCAAGGAGCTTTGGTTTTTGAGAGAATGGTAGTTAATAGCTTTGTTGGCCGCCTTTAAAAAACGGTCGAAAGGGATGGGTTTAACCAAGTAATCTATCGCATTCAGGTCAAATGCTTCAATGGCATGTTCTGAGTATGCTGTTGTAAATATAAACATGGGTTTCGTCTCAATACTTTTGATGAAATCAAGACCCGTTACGTTGGGCATGTGAATGTCTAAAAATACCAGGTTTATATCGTATTTGCGCAGACAGTCAAAGGCTTCAAATGCAGAGCTGCATTTGGCCTTTAATATTAAGAACGGAATTTTAGAAACATAGTTTTCTATTAAATCCTGGGCTAAAGGTTCATCGTCAACTATAATACAGTTAATGGTCATTTAAATATAATGTTAGTTTTACCATGAATTTATTTTCATTTTCGCTGATGTCTAATGTATATTGATTTTTATACAAAAGTTCCAGTCTCTTCTTTATGTTTCTTAATCCAAAACCCGATTGTTGGGCTATTTTTTCTTTACGACTAAGTGTACTGTTAATTACCAGCAAGGTTATTTCCTGTTCTTCAATAGATATTTCAATATCGATGGAACAACTATTGGTATAATCGATGCCATGTTTAAAGGCATTTTCTATAAAAGGTAAAAAAATGAGCGGTTCTATTTTTTTGTCACCTATCTTTCCTCTTACGTAATAATCAATGTCAACACTTTTGGCCAGTCGTATTCGCTGTAAATCTATAAAATTTTGGACGTAGTTGATCTCATCCTTTAAAAATACCTTTTCTTTATTCGCTTCATATATATTATAACGCATTAGCTCCGATAGTTTTAATATAATTTGCGGTGTTTTGTCTGACTTTAATTGTGCCAGAGAGTAAATATTGTTGAGTGTGTTAAAGAAAAAATGCGGATCTATCTGTGATTTAAGGTAGGATAATTCAGCGTTTAATTTTTCTTTTTTAATCTCGTTTTTTTCTTTTTCATTATTTAGCCAACTGGCGGTTACCTTGATGCTTGTACCGATTCCGATCAATGCCAATGCAATTACTAAAAATATGTTTCCTCTTTCGTTTATATGCAGATAGGTGTGTGTATGCTCTTTCTCATTTATGGTGTTGAATGATTCAAGCAGTATTGTGTGATTACCTGTAAGAGGATTGACTCCTATGGATTTGATGAAAAATAAAACGAATGCCAATAGGATGACAAGTGATGCGAAATATAAAAAAAATCTTTTCTTAAAAAGAAATAGAGGGACAAGTCCTGAAAAATTTATATAAAAAATACTGATTATAAGTGTGTTTATGATGGCAAACTGTTTGATAGGTACCATCGCCAAATTAAAGTCGAAAATGAACAATAATGGGCTGGAAAATAACAGGAGCCAAAATAAGGTGTGGATTAGTACAATGTAGATATTTATATTTTTTTTGACCACTTTTTTATTTTTAAGCATAAAAATATTAATTTTTCGGGGTACTGGCTAATTTGTGCTATCAACAGGTAAATTTATTCTTCAAGCGGTTGTTTTTTGTATATATATATTCTTTGAAAAACAGCCAATATACTAATACTTTGTACTTGTGGACAAATTAGCTTGTATAGAGACATACATTTGTAAGGAATTTTCTATTTTTGTGGGTCATTGGAGAAATTTTTAATTCCTTATGCAGCATTTTGATGTAATCATTGTATTTGTCGTCCTAGTATTTATCTTAATATCGCTATATAAAGAGCTTTTAGGAGCTGCTTTTACTTTTTTTGTAGCAGTAATGGTATTGGGTTTTTTTGGTGTTTTAACGCCTAGTGAGATATTGGCAGGTTTTGCCAATGAGCAAATTGCAGTCATCATGATGCTGTTATTGTTAGGCGATGCCATACGGCAAATATCTGTTATTGAAATATTTTTTAGCAGAATCTTTCCCAGAACCAGTGGGTATAGGGGGTTCTTGTCGCGTATTATGTTTTGGATAGGTGGTTTTTCTGCCTTTCTGAACAACACTCCCTTGGTAGCCGTGATGATGCCTTATGTGCATAATTGGAGCAAGCGTAATAATATTTCCCCATCGAAACTTCTTCTGCCTTTGTCATATGCTGCTATTCTTGGAGGTTGTGTGACTTTGATAGGTACCTCAACCAATTTAATTGTTAATGGGATGGTCATTGATCAAACCATTTTTCCGGATATGGAACCCTTGCATATGTTCGATTTCTTTTGGGTAGGTTTTCCAATGTTGATTATTGGTTTTTTATATCTTTTCTTTTTTGCGCATAAATTATTGCCTGATAGAAATCCTCTTAATCAGGAAATTACTGAATCTGAACGTAAATATATGGTGGAAGCTGTGGTCCGAAAATCCTCTAAGCTAATCGGTAAGACAGTGGAGGAATGTGGTTTTTCAAATGAACGAGGATTGTTTTTGGCCGAAGTGATGAGAGGTAAGTATACCTTACAGGTTTTTGATAAGGATTTTGTGCTGGAAGCAGGTGACTTATTACGATTTGCCGGAGAGTCAGAGGAAATAGCGAATTTATTGTCGGATGGGAGTGGACTTACTTTGCCTACGGTAGGAATGATGAGTAAACTCAAGAGAGCAGATGTTGTTGAGATTGTTATCTCACACAATTCATCACTCATCTCTAAACAGGTTAAGGAAGTTAATTTCAGGGGTAAATATGATTCTGTGCTCCTGGCAATGCATCGTAATGGAGAGCGTGTTATTGGTAAGCTTGAAGAGGTGAAGTTGAAGGCCGGTGATGTGATTCTTCTTTTGGCAGGTGATGATTTTATGTCTCGTTCTCAGGATGATATCGATTTTTATCTTATTTCTAAGGTGAAAGAAGTGCGTAAGCCTGAACGGTATAAAATATGGACTTTATTTGGGGGCACTCTGTTGGCTATCTTTTTATCAGCATTGAATCTGATCCCTCTTTTTATGGGACTGTTGGTTGTGTTGGTTGTGATTAATATTTTGAAAGTGGTGAGTGCTAAGGATCTTCCTAAGAATATAGATTATAACTTGGCTGTTATTATTGCTTTATCCTTGGCGTTAGGTACGGCAATGATTAAAACAGGAGTAGCCGATATGGTGGCTGATGTCTTGATCTCCATATTCTTTCCCTTGGGGAAAATAGCAGTATTAACAGGTATATATCTGATTACAACATTATTGGCTGCTTATATTACGAATAAGGCAGCAGTGGCTATTGTATTCCCTATTTCTTTGACTGCTGCCCATACCTTGGGTCTGAATCCCTTGCCTTTTGCTTTAGTGGTTTCTTTTGCTGCTGCAGCTAACTTTTTGACTCCCATTGGTTACCAAACCAACTTGATGGTGTACGGACCTGGAGGTTATAATTTTAAGGATTTTTTTAAAATAGGCTGGCCACTGACAATCATTTATATGGTCGTTACTATTGTTATTTTAAATTATATGTATTTTTGAAGTGGCTGTTGATAGCTGCTTTCTTTGGTCTGGTTGTGGTAGATAGAGCAGAAAGTTGCAGCTATTATTTAGCTGCAATGGTTTCGATTTCTACTTTTACACCGAGGGGGAGTGCTTTGACTGCAAAAGCTGCCCGGGCTGGAGGATTTTCTTTGTAGTATCTTCCATAGACCTCGTTCATTGCTTTAAAATCATCCATGTCTGCCAATAAACAAGTTGACTTAATGACATCCGAAAAAGAATATCCTGCTTGCGTTAAAATGGCGTCGATATTACGCATCACTTGCTCAGTTTGTGCTGTTATATCCTCCGCTTCAACTTTTCCTGTTGAGGGATTAATGGGGACTTGTCCGGATATATACAACATTCCATTTACTTCAACAGCTTGACTGTATGGTCCAATGGCAGCAGGTGCGTTTTCTGTGTTGATAATTTTTTTCATGTGAGTAAAAATTAGCGAAACTTTATTAGCCAGTACAGGTTTTAATCATTCACTTGTGTGTCCAATTGTTTGCGCTGGCCATGTCAGTTTTATATGTTAAATTTATCTTCTTTTTTTGTAAGCGTTTATACAATAGAATTGTGTTTCGATGTGAAAATACATTTCTGTTTTTAATATCTTAATAGTAGCTAGCGTTGTCTCTCGCACTACTGCGTTTTTCGTATTTTAAATCCTGAAGAATGGAGGAGTTTACGTTAATGGAGAAAAAGTATGATTTGTATGCCCCAACCGGAACTAAGTTAAAGCTCATGCCCCAGCAATGTAAATCTCGTGATATTCTAAGGTTTGTATGTGATATTTCTTTGGTGTCGAAGTTGTAGCCCGATGAAAATGAGAATTTCCATTTGGGCGTTAATGAGAAGTCTCCATTCAGATTTATATCTGAGGTAACTTTACGTTTATAAGCCATCTTTTGCTTGTCAAAATCTCCATTAACCATTCTAAAACTATAGTTTAAAGATAAGTTCCATGGAAACTCGAATTTGGTGTATCCGTCATCCGCAATTTGTGAACTGCCTCTATCTGTACCCCTGGTGTCTGCAAAAGCATCTTCTACTTTGTCGATTCTATCCAGTGGGTTGATCATATCTTCGTCTTCTGGAAATTCCGCTTCCTCCTCTTCTTCTGGGTTCGATTCTCCTCTGCGTTTTTCGAGCCATTTTTTAATTTTCTCAGATCCAATTGAAACACCGAAGTTAAGATTGGCAGATTCTAAACGTAATGGCTTACCTGTTGCTTTGTAATGAGATGTGTTGATACGAATGGGCGATCCTGTAGCACTGGTGTCCAGGGCGTAAGGGTCAAAGGTGGCGCCGAAGTTAATGCTTGTTCCTAAAATTTTTGTTCGTCCACTCATATTAACTTTGGACCATTTTAAAGAGTCGGCCATAAAGTTGTGAGAGGTTGAAAAATTAAGTCCTTCTAATATTTTTATTTTCTTGAATCCGGTGGTGTCACGATCACTTTTCACCTTCATTTCAAGGGTGTTACCTAGTGATAGCCCCAAGGAACCCGACTTTCCTCTTCCTGGAGTCCCATATAAGGCGCCGTCGTAAAGAGAATAATCATATCGGATAATAGAATCCTGATCAGGATTATAATATTCAAACCAATCGTAATAGCCATATTTTTCCTCTCCAAAATCTGGTCGGTATGATAAGCTGGCCGAGGGCGTCATTACATGTCTGATTTTACTTACTTTATCTCCAAATAATTTTTTCCAGGGAGTAAAGAATGCATAGAATTTAGTGGAAGTGCTTACAGAATAACTATAGTCATATACCCTTTTAAAACCTGTTGTAGTATCGGCATTGACAACGCTTTCGGAATCCTCGTCCCATTCTTTTGTAATGGATTTTGTATACCATCTTTCTGTGTAATTAAAGGATGGTGTTAGGGTAAAATATTTTAACATCTTTAAATTCAAAGATACGGGAACGCTATGCTTCAGCCCATTTTGCCATTCGCTTGGAAATGCTTTGTCTCCAATTTCATATTCTTTTGCACTAATATAATTTTTTACATTCCCGGTATAGGACAAACTGAGTTTTTCATACCATGCATCCTGACTTCCGACCTTATCTTTTCTCTTGAAAGGAAAGATGCGGTTCAAGGTAAGTGTTAAGTCCGGCGATGTAAAGCTAACAGTAGTATCACTGGTGTTTTGTGATGCCAATAGGTTTGCAGAGAAGTTTATACCTGCGTTGGGGAATCGTCGGCTGTACGATATACTTGATCGCTTGGTGTTGGTTGCTAAAAGGTTGGCGTTGATGATGCTACTTACGTTATTTCTGTCGTAAGAACTACTGGAGTAGTTAACGCTGGCAGAAAAAGTCTGGTATGGATTGGCCTTGGTATCTTGTCTATGGGACCATGTGAGTGAAAAATCCTTTGATTTACTGTAATCAGGTAAATCCTTTTCGCTGGTTACATTTACAATATAGTTTAAATTAAAGCTGCCACTGTATGCGTAGCGTTTCTTATATTTAGAAGCAAAACGTGCACCCCAGGAGCTGTTGGCATATAAGTCGCCGGTCACTGCCACATCAAAATAATCACTGGCTGCCCAATAGTATCCCCCGTCACGTAAGAAAATACCCCGGGTTTGTTCTTGACCATAGGATGGCATAATAATACCCGAGCTATAACTGGATGTGGATGGAACAAATCCGAAAGGTATACCAATGGGATATATAGGTATGTCTTCAATCACCAGATAGGCAGGGCCGGTAATGATTTTTTTGCCAGGAATAACTTTGGCCTTGGTCATGTTAAGGTAAAAGTGAGGATGCTCATGGTTATCACAGGTGCTGTAGTGACCGTTTTTTATGGAGAAAGAATCATCGGGTGATTTCTTTGCCAGACTACTCACCACATATCCTTCGCCTTGCTCAGTTACCACATGTTCAATAAGCGCTTTTTCACTTTTAAAGTTATATTTGATGGTTTTCATTTCGTACGATCCCTGTCGATCCGTAAAAACGGGTAATCCTGTAACTACCCCTGTGGAATCTTCGAGGCCATAGGCATAGGTTAAGCTGCTGTCCAAATCTAGTTCTATACAGGCAGCTGTTAAAGTAATGTCTTGGTATTTAACTTCTGCATCACCAAATAAATAAACTTTTCTTGATTCTCCTTTTGCAATATTTCCATTGTGTAATATAATAGAATCTTTGGCAGTGTATTTTACTTCGGCATCAATGCCAAGGCCTTCGCTATGATGGCTCTTTTTGATGGAGTCTGAAGTCGCTGTTAAACTGTCCGGTTGTTGAACAAGCTCAAGCTCTCTGGCCGATGGAGGAATACTATCCCGAACAGCCAATGCCCGATCGCCATTACTCTGGGCAAAGGATAACTGATATAAGAAACAGACCGTCAGTAAGATTGACGAAGTCCGCAGGCATGGCTTCATGCCATGATATAGTTTGTGTTTAGTAACAGTCAATGAAATAGCGATTTTGTGATTCAAATTGGCACAAAAATAAATAAAAATTGGTGACACCATTGGTTTATTTTATAAAATAAGCGATGCACCTTAACAATGTTTTCAAAGGTTTTCGTTAAAACAGTTTGAGACGAAACAAAAATGATACCATAAAACAGCCAATCAACTTAAAAGAATCGTTCTTTCGGATGCTTACATGACCCGATTGTTTTGACGGTATTTATTGCGTGTTTTTTTTATCATTCATTATTTTTGTGAATAAATAAAGCGAAAAATACGTATTCGTTTATATAATTACTAAATTTATTGATGGGCCTAAAGTGATAATATATTAATTAAAGCTATTTTTGACGATTCTGTTAGTATTAAAGTGCGAATAAAACGAGGAATGACAATGAAGTTATTGACAATTGCCGTATTTACTATATTATTTTGGACCTGTGTGGAAGGAGTGAAGGCACAATCAACCGGAAAGCTGAAAAAAGTTGTGATTGATGCTGGTCATGGAGGAAAGGACCCGGGAGCGCATGGTAAGTATTCGAAAGAAAAAGATATTGTATTGGCCGTTGCGTTGAAGCTAGGCAATTATATCGAGAAGTATTTACCTGAAGTGGATGTGGTTTATACGCGTAAAACAGATGTGTTTATACCCTTGAACGAAAGAGCGGCCATTGCTAACAAATCAGACGCCGACTTATTTATTTCTATACACGCGAACTATATTAGTAATCCTAAGATTACAGGTACAGAGACTTTTGCTTTAGGCTTACATAGGACAGATGATAACCTGGAGGTTGCCAAAAAAGAAAACTCGGTGATTGTTTTGGAAGATGACTATACTACAACCTACGAAGATTTTGACCCTAGTCTGGCCGAATCATACATTATATTTGAGTTATATCAGAATATCTACCTTGATCAGAGTTTGGAACTGGCTCGATTGGTACAAGAGCAATTTAGTAAAAGAGTGGGCCGGAGAAATAGAGGTGTTAAGCAAGCTGGTTTTCTGGTTTTGCGTGAGACGGCTATGCCCGGTGTTCTGGTAGAATTAGGTTTTTTGAGTAACTCCAACGAGGAAAAGTATTTGTCGTCTAATGAAGGTCAAGCCTTATTGGCTTCTGGAATTTTTCGTGCCTTTAGAGCTTATAAGGAACAATTCGATGCCAAGAATAATCTGGATATGCCCGCCGAGAAGATGGTTGCTGAGGAAAAATCATCAGAAATTGTATATCGAATACAAGTGGCGTCTAGCAAAAAGAAGATTAAACAAGGGACCTCTATTTATAGGAAATTTGATGATGTGTTTGAGTACCAGGATGGAAATATGTATAAGTATGCCATTGGTAAAGCAAGTAGTTTTGATGAGATACGTAAAATAAATGCCGAAGTAAAAAAGAAAATTAAAGATTGCTTTGTAATTGCTTTTGAAGATGGAAAACGTATCCCTCTCTCGGAAGCACGAAAAAAATCAAAGGAATAACGCATGGGGTAATGAACAACTCTTATCTGGTGTGGGGGCATCGGGTACATGTGAATGGCTAGGCCGGTAATGAAAAAAATGATAACCATGAGTAACTTTATTCCTAAAGTAAATAATAATTCAAGCGTACCAAAGTTTTTGCAGTTAGTGCGCTCCTTCGAAGATGCGGTAAAAAGTAAGTTGCTCGATGTGGGTGATATGTTGCCTTCGGTTAATGAGTTGTGCAAAGAATGCGGTTTGTCAAGAGATACAGTATTTAAGGCTTATACCGAACTTAAAAACCGTAAATTAATTGAGTCGGTACCTAATAAAGGATATTATGTGGCCAGTGCCACGCAAAATGTATTTTTATTTTTAGATACCTTTAAAGCTTATAAGGAAGTGCTGTATGGTGCTTTTAGAAACGCCTTACCAAGTAGTTATAATGTAGATGTGCATTTTCATCATTACAATCCCAGGGTTTTTGAAGATATTGTTTTAAATGCGATTGGTAAATACAGCCATTATATTATCATGAATTTTGATGATAAAAAGGTAAAGAGTGCCGTAACTAAAATTGACCCTTCCAAGTTGTTGTGTATTGATTGGAGCATCAATGTGCCTGAACAATGTTCGTTCCTGGGACAGGATTTTGGAGACCCGGTTTATGACAATATGGTTTTGATACAGGAACGATTAAAGAAATATAAGAAGTTGGTTTTTATTTATCCGGAATTTACCAATCATCCTATTCAAACCATTAGTGCATTTGAAGCATTTTGTGTAGATCATCATTTTGATTATGAGATAATATACAAAGTGAAGGATATAGTTGTTCAACGAGGTGAATTGTATTTTACAGTGAGTGATAGGGTGATGGCAAAAATATTGGATTTTGCACAGGAGTTGAACTACTCAACGGGAACCGATATAGGTATTATATCATATAATGAAACACCTACAAAAAAATATATAAAAGAGGGGATCACTGTTATCTCAACTGATTTTGATAAAATAGGGACTAAAATGGCAGATTTTATTATGAGTGGAAATAAAATACGCGAGTTTATACCAACCGAGATGATTTTGCGAAACTCATTGTAAACCTTGAATTGAACTTTTTTTAAAAAAATTCCTATTGACATTGTCATATTTATGTAAGTTATTTGCTGTTAAGCATGATGCTAATATGGAGTTACTTTATTGATCATGCTTAAATTGTTAAATTCATTGTTGTATTGTCTTACAGGTGGTTTTGCAGCAAGTTTTGTTAAATGTAAATAATTAGTGGATAATGGAAAAAGTAATGGAATTTTTTACTGAATCGAAGGATGTTATTATTACGTATGGAGGTCAACTCGTACTGGCAATATTAACGCTTATTATTGGTTTTTGGATCATTGGAAAGATTACCAATGTCATGAAGAAGATGTTTGAAAAGAAGGGTTTTGATGAAACACTTCAACCTTTTTTAATTGGGCTACTTAATAGCTTGTTGAAAATTATGTTGATTATCAGCGTGATGACAATGGTGGGTATTGAAATGACTTCTTTTGTGGCTATATTGGCAGCCGCTGGTTTAGCCGTTGGAATGGCTCTTTCAGGTACCCTCCAGAATTTTGCAGGGGGTGTTATGTTGTTGATACTGAAACCGTTTAAAAAAGGTGACTTTATTGAGGCCCAAGGCTATGCTGGCGTGGTGGATGAGATACAAATTTTTGTGACTAAACTAAAGACTTTGGATAACAGAAATATTTATATACCCAACGGAGGATTAGCAACCAGTAGCTTAATTAATTTTTCACAAGAACCGACACGTAGAGTAGATTTTTCTTTTGGTATTGGTTATGGAGATGATATTGATAAAGCGAAGAAAATCATTGCCGATGTAATTGATGCAAGCGGCAAGGCGCTTGCCGATCCTGCTCCGTTTATAGCAGTAGGAGAGTTGGCGGATAGCTCTGTTAACCTTACCACTCGAGTATGGGTTAAATCGCCAGATTATTGGAGTTTGTTTTTTTATATGAACGAAAATGTTAAAAAAGAATTCGACAAGCAAGGTGTTTCCATTCCTTTCCCACAAACAGATGTGCATTTGTTTAAGGAATAAGTGATATTTTATACAGTTTCGCGGGCTTTAATTGCATTTGTCGATTAAAGCTCGTTTTTTGTATACTGGATTGGGACAAGATGCTTTTAGTCAAACAATTATAAATTAAACTAAACGATAAAGATGAGAAAGTGTATTCTAATTGTATTTTTATGCTTTATTACCATGGTCTCTTGGGCACAGGAGGTAAAAAATGATTCTATTCAATATTGGAAGTCAGGAGCTACTACTTCCTTGAACTTCTCGCAGGTTTCGCTGACTAACTGGGCCGGTGGAGGAAATAACTCAGTGGCTGCCACTTTTTTGTTTAAAGGATATTTAAATCATAAGAAAGGAAAATTGGCCTGGGATAATACCTTGGATGTGGGGTATGGAATTACCAAAACCGGAGAT
The DNA here is from genome assembly GCF_000517085.1 of Saccharicrinis fermentans DSM 9555 = JCM 21142. Taxonomy (NCBI): domain Bacteria; kingdom Pseudomonadati; phylum Bacteroidota; class Bacteroidia; order Marinilabiliales; family Marinilabiliaceae; genus Saccharicrinis; species Saccharicrinis fermentans. The sequence continues at coordinate 785,725 of NZ_KI912107.1, forward strand.
TATAAAATGGCTAAATCGGAGGATAGATTCCAGTTTACTACTAAATTGGGTTACGAAAATGGAAATCATTGGTTTTATTCAGGTATGGCAGATTTTAAAACTCAATTTGCGGTGGGGTATAAGGACCCTTTGGTACAGGCTACTAAAATTTCGGAGTGGATGGCTCCGGGTTATTTGCAGTTTTCATTGGGTATGGATTACAAGCCTTCTGAAAACTTTTCCATGTTTATTTCTCCTATTGCCTCTAAAATAACATTTGTGTTAAACGATTCTCTGTCCAATGAGGGAGCTTTTGGAGTGGAAGCTGGAGAAAGTACCAGAAGTGAATATGGTGCTTCTATTAAGCTGTTGGCACAAAAGAAAGACTTGATTAAGAATGTTAATGGCTATACTCGCCTGGATCTTTTTTCCAATTATGAGAGTGCACAAAATGTGGATGTGGATTGGGAGTTTGGTTTTGATATGAAAGTAAATAAATTTTTAAGTGCAGTATTTAAGACAAATATTCTTTACGATGATGATGTAAGTTACGTCGATGACCAAGGAGAGAGTAAAGGACCTAAGGTTCAGGTAAAACAATTGTTTGGTGCAGGATTGACTTATTCGTTTTAACCCTAAAGGTGCATCAGAAAATATATTAAGTTTTGAATCTAATTTTTAATAAAAAGCCCGGAGCATAGTTTCCGGGCTTTTTTATTAACTTGTAAAGTATATCATCATGCAATATTGCTGATTGCTCAGGAGATTATATTCAGATATTTGAGTCGCTGTTGTACCATCTTGTTTTCTTGTGTAGTCGTTGGTATTTGGTCTAGTTGTATATCAAATTTATACTTGTGGCTACCGTCTTTCATTAAAACAATGGAGTTTAGTATTAAGAGCGCTTCATTACTATCTTTAGATGTATATAGAGCATGTGTCATTACTTTTGAAGGGTTTTCGATACCGGTCATGCCTAAAAATTCTGCGGCTCTAACGCGGTTCATCAATTCCTTATCTTCTTGGGCAATGTTTTTAATGAGGGCAGCAAACTCTTTGGCTTCATTTTCAAATTTTGTACAAACAATCAAAGCCCAATATCTACTTAGCCAGTCATCAGATTTTAATAAGTCGGATAATTGACTTTTTGCTTCATTAAAAGGAAGGAGTTCTAGGTTTGCGATGTCAATGTATTTATTAATTTGTGCTTTATTTTTTTGTCCAAAAGCCACAGGGTTATCAAAAGCATTTTTGATAAGATAATACTCAGGATAGAACGATAAATCAGGCATGCTTTTGAGCTTGTTAGTAAGTCTTTCTCGCATTTCTAATAATGTAGTCTTGTAATTTTCGTTGTTTATCAAGTTGACAGTTTCAAATGGATCAGCTTCAACATCGTATAAGGCTTCTGCGGGTTTTGTGTGAAAGAATTGATCTTGTATCTCGTTGAGTTTTTTGTCTTCATGCATCTGTGCCCATTGTTGGTATGCCAGTTGTTTATATCTATAGTTGTTCATGAGTCCATCATAATTGAAAGGTTCAAAATGGCGAATGTATTTGTATTTTCCTTTTCTGATGGCTCTTACCATGTCGTATTTCTCGTCGAATCTATCGGCATAACTGAATGTTTCGTCTCGATTATTAAGTTCTTCTTCTGAAATGTTCTTACCTAGGAATGGTTTGCCATCTATTCCCTTGGGTATTTCAACACCGGCCAGATTAAGTATGGTGGCTCCAAAGTCAACGAAGCTTACAAAACCATCGTTTTTGGTTCCTGGTTTGATATTTACAAGATGCTCATATTTTTTAGGGATATGTACTACTAGAGGTACGTGTAATCCGGTCTCGAACAAATATCCCTTACTGCCGGGTAATACACCACCATGGTCGCCGTAATAAAATACGAAAGTATTTTCCAGTAGGCTGTCTTTCTTAAGTTCAGCAAGTATGTCGCCCACTTGGCGATCCATTTCCATGATTTTATCCCGATACCAAGCATTGGTATACTTCATCAGTTTAGTATTGGGGTGATTGGGTTGTACAAAACACTTGTCAGGATCGGTTTCTGTTTTTTTTGTTTCAAAGTCTTCTTTTGAAAAGTGTAAGCAGCCTTCATGGGTCGTACCAATATTTTGGACGTAGAAAAATGGCTGGCCTGGTTTTCGGTTGCGCCAGTGGGCTTTTTTACTGGACTCGTCCCATACACTGTCTGATTTAATAATATTGTAATCTTCTTTGTTGTTGTTGCCGGTATAATATCCGGCAGCTTTTAAATAAGCCGGGTACATCTCAATGCCTTGGGGCATGGGTACTTTTTCTAATTTTCGGTGGTAGTGAGATGCCATTCTGGGGCCGTAACACCCAGAGATTAATGTTGAACGTGCGGCACTGCAAACAGCTGCATTTGAAAATGCATGGGTGAACACAACGCCGTTTTCTGCTAGAGAGGCAATGTTAGGGGTTGGAACACCATGTTCATCAAACATATCCATATAGTGTTTGGAATTATCTTCAGACGTTATCCAAACAATGTTGGGATGTTCTTTCTCTATTTTCGCCTTTTTACAAGCGGAGAATGCCGATATTAGAGCGGCAAATAGCAAAAGCTTTGAAAGTTTCATGTGTTTAAAAAATTAGCGAAACTTTACTAACCAGCGCATATTTTAATCATTCACCTGTGTGTCAAATTATTTGCTCTGGCCATGCCAGTTTCATATGTTTATAAATTATTTTCTAAGGCCATATGTAACTCGCCCGTATTAATCAAGGTCTTGTGTGTGGCTATTCCTATGGCTCGTTTTATGTGATTTATTTTGTTGTATTATATGAAATGGTGAAAGTAAGCAATTATAAAATTTAAAGGAATTAAAAAATGAAAAAATCAAGGGTGTAAATGGTATGTATGACATTTGTATAGTATTTATATCCATTTATATTTAATTATTTGTTGGCCATCTTATCATTAAATATGCAAACAAGTTTGTTATACTAATGTAAAAGAAGCATTTTTGTCGGGTTTTCAATAAAAAGAATTCATTTCAAGCTTATGAAAAGTATTTTTGCAGCAGTATTAATAGCTTGTGTTGTATCTATAAATGTTACTTCACAGAACAGTGATAACAATAGTAATTCTGTATATAGAGTTAATAAATATGTAGAGATTCCGGCAATAGGAGGTTTGTTCGTCGCCAGTTTCTATGGTTTTAGGTATTTGTCAGATAAGGGTGGGCTCACGCAAAATGAGCTTAGTTCATTAAATACAAAAGATATTTGGTGGTTTGATAGATGGGCTGCAGAACAGGATGCAGCCAAAAGAAACGATTTTCATCATACATCTGATATGTTATTAAATGGAGCCTTAGCTTTACCCGTTATTTTGGGGTTGGACAAGGGAATTAGGAACGATTGGTTGGATATTTTGGTGATGTATGTAGAATTGCATGGTATTAATAATACGGTTTATGTATCCGGAGCCTCTTCTTTTTACAGAAAGCGACCTTTTGTTTATAGTGATGATGTGCCCTTGGACGAACGTATGGCCAAAGAAACTGAAAATTCTTTCTTTAGCGGACATGCTTCCACTTCTGCAGCGGCTGCTTTTTTTGCAGCTACCGTATATAGCGATTACCATCCGGAACTGGGAAATAAGAAGTACTGGTTATATGGTGCTGCTTTGGTTCCTCCTGCCCTTGTGGGGTATTATAGGGTGAGAGCCATGAAACATTTTCCTTCTGATGTGCTTGTAGGTACTGCCATCGGCGCCACCATTGGAGTGTTGGTTCCCCATTTTCATAGAAGGAAAAAGGAAAGTAATTTTACTTGGACACCAGTTGCAGGAAGTCGCATGACCGGTATTACAGCTAGGTATACTTTTAAATAAAGATGTGATGGTGACCAGTATCTTAATATTAGGAGCTGTGAGATAGCACAAACTTAAAATATAAAGAACATGACAACACCGGCAAATGCGATGATAGCTCCTAATATCTCTTTGAGAGTAATTTTTTCTTTGAAAATTATTACAGCAGGGGCAATGATAAGTACCGGTACTATGGCCATGATGGTTGAAGCAATACCTGTTGTGGTATGCTGAATGGCTAACAAGGATAGAGATACTCCTAAAAATGGACCAAAAATAGATCCAATAGATATTCCCACCATCGCTTTTTTGTTGCAGAGAGCCATAAATACATGTTTCCATTTTCCTAGTACGAAGAACAGAATAGAGAATCCTACAATTCCGGCTAAAATTCTTATTTGTGTGGATAAGAAGGGATCGTAATCCTTCATTCCTAGTTTTGAGAATACCAATCCTAAGCCTTGTCCTACAGCACCGCCAAATGCCAGTAATACGCCTCTTATCGGGTATTTTATTTTAACGGTTTTGGAATGGGTCTCTTTGGCCATTATGACGATAATAATACCAATAATTGTTACGGCCATTCCTATTAGTCCACTAATGGGCATCTGTTCATTAAGAATGACCCAGCCAAAGAATGCCGCAATTGGAGGTGTAAGCGCCATAATGAGCATCGATACGCGGGCGCCGATAACCACAAAGGCTTGGAATAGAAGTAGGTCGCCTATCACAAAGCCAATGACTCCACTGATGGCTAGCCACCCCCACGCATACAGCGAAGCGTCAGTGGCCACAAAAAGACCATTTCGTAAATAAGAGAAAATACCGATTAAAAAAAAGGCTAAAACCAGTCGAATCAAGTTTACGGATAAGGATCCGACTTTTTTTCCGGCGGATTCAAAGGCCAGGGAGGTTACTGTCCAACATAGAGCAGTTGCTAATGAAGCCAGCTCTCCAAATATATTACCCATTTACGAAGCTCGTTTGTGCTTTAGTTTAAGAATTTTTTTCTTTTTTCGGTGAATGAAAAATGCAGGTAGATATGCACATATAATACCCAAACCTAAGAGTAATATGCTTAACGATATGGTACCTAAGTTACGCAATGTGATGGCCAGGAATACAAAAACAATATTTACACTACCAATGATGAGTGATGTTTGTAGGTGTGTAAATCCCAGGGTTAACATTCTATGATGAATATGGTTTTTGTCTGCTGCAAAGGGGGAATTTCCCTTTGAAATCCTAAAGATAAAAACGCGTAAGGTATCAATAACCGGAACAATGAGAATTCCCAAAACCACTGCAGGAGCCGAACTCATGGTGTATTTTAAGTTTATGGCATTGTCAGGTACATTAAATTCTGCAAACTTAATAGCTACCACTGCCAGTAAAAAACCTAGTAGCAGGGATCCGGTATCACCCATAAATATCTTCTGTCGTTTTGATATAACATTGTAATAGGAAAACGCCAGCAGCGCTCCTATTAAGGCTGCAGAAAAGACGGGTATATGGTAGTTGCCATTTATGTAAAACCAAACAGAGAATGCAGAAATGGATATGATACCTGTTATGGAGGCCAGACCATCCACGCCATCAATAAGGTTAAAACCATTTAAAATAAAAACAAAGAGAAGTAGTGTAATGGTGAAACTGGCCAAATAATTGGGTTCAAGTCCGAATATTCCATGGAAAGAAGTGATTCTAAGATCCCCAAAGCCAATCACAATAAATGCAGCTAATATCTGACCAAATAGTTTTACCATAGGTGCTGTTACCATAATGTCATCTTTAATCCCAATGGAAAATATAATTAAAAGGGCAGGAATCAAAAAAGGTATTTGCGTAAAGCTAAACCATTCCGAAAATAAGGAATAGGTAAATAAAAAACTTAAAAAGATAGCTAAGCCACCTAGCGTAGGTACTCTTATTTTGTGAGCTGTTCTTTTGTTAGGTTCATCATAAAGATTCTTTGATTCTGCTACTCTTAATATGGTTGGAATAGATAAAAATACCAACAAAAAAGACAACAGGCCTGCAAATGGGATCAACAGTTTTATTAAATATTCACTCATGTCATAGAAAATGTGAAGTAAAAGTATAAAAAAAACGGCTATCCGCCTTTTTTATGCTCAATAAATTCATATTAAATATATGTTAGATACAAATATTGAGTTGATTTATATAGCTTTAATTGCATATTATATCTTTGTTGAATTATTTTTTGATAAAGTATTTTCTATCATTTGATGGTATTCTGTTAATGTTTCCAGGTTTTTGTCAATGCCTTCAATATCAAAATTGTTGGAGTTGAGCGATATCTCGCTGGCCATGGTCGAGAAATATTCAAATTTTATTTGTTGTGATAACGATTCTAAGTTGTTAATAAGAAGTTTGATTTTAACCGAGGAGTGTAACTCGTTAATCTCCTTGATGAGAGGTACGATGGATTGATTTAGCTTGTCATAAACAGTTGCCATATCTTCGGCATTGGGTAATGGAAGTGTATGGTCAGAGTGTAATTCTTTGATGGCTTTTTTCTTGTTGTGTTTGAGATACCACGATAATACTGTGATTAACTCATTTAATTGTATGGGTTTGGGGATGCAATAGCTGAAGCCGTTATTCTTATCGGTCATGAGGTCGTTGGCATCTGAAGAGGCTGTTAAGGCCACAATAGGAATGTGGTTATAACAATTGTTGGCGCGTAGTATATTTAGTGCTTCTAATCCTCCCATTAAAGGCATTTTGATATCCATCAGTATTAAATTGGGTGAAATTTCCGGTACCATTTCTATGGCTTGTTTGCCATTTTCAGCTTCAAAGATTTCAAGTTTATGGCCCGTTAATAGTTCCTTCAAAACTTTTCGGTCAATTTCTCTGTCGTCAACCAAAAGGATTTTGGCAGGATGAAAGTCAATACGACTTGCATCAAAATCTATTTCGCTGATACCATTGGTGTCATTAATGACTGTAAGGTTAGGTATCTCAACAGAAAAGGTGCTTCCTTGGTTTATCTTACTTTTTACATTGATACTTCCATCCATTAGTTTTACCAGCCTTTTGCTAATGGATAAGCCCAGACCGGTTCCTTCGAACATGCGGTTATCCTGGTCGTCTCTCTGTTTAAAATCACTAAATATATTTTCAATTTGATCCTGCTCAATACCTATGCCTGAATCAGAGACTGCAATTGAAAGATTATAAAGTTTGTCTTCTTGTGCTTTAACTTGATAGCTTACTTGTACAAATCCTGAAGTGGTAAATTTTATGGCGTTGCCAATGATGTTAATTAATACTTGCTTAAGACGAACACTATCCAGTAAAATGGTTTCTGGAATATCGCTTTTTTCAATCGTTTCAAATACCAAGCCTTTTTCTTGTGCTTGAACCTGAAATATTTTATTGATCTCGTTGATTAAATGTTTCAGGTTTACCTCTGTCAGCTGCAACTTAAGTTTTCCTGCTTCAATTTTAGATAGGTCAAGGACCTCATTGAGTAATGAAAGCAGTGTTTTGCCGCTTTGTGTAATGGAAGAGATATAGTTAAGCAGACTTTTGTCGGAGACCTTCTTTTCTAGAATTTCGGAAAAACCTAGGATGGCATTTAATGGAGTACGTATTTCATGACTCATATTGGCCAGAAAAGAACTTTTGGTTTTATTAGCTGTCTCGGCCAGTTCTTTGGCTTTTTGCAATTCTATCTCAGATAGTTTTCTCTCTGTTACATCTCTAAAGTTCCAAATGCGTCCAATAATTCTGTTGTCCATGATTTGCGGACCAGAGAAGCATTCTATATATCTGCCATCGTTCAATGAAATTTCAGAAACAACTTGTTGTACATTTGAATGTGCATTCCCAAATAACAACTTCTGACAATCACTATTACCCTCTGACTTATTTCTAACAAAATACTCAAAATCTGCTTTGGTCGTTAATTTAATGTCAGTAGGGATTTTCCATATCTCATAGAGCTTTTGGTTATGCAGTACAATGTCGTTACGGTTGTCAATTACTATAATTCCGGAGAAGGTAGATTCAATGGTTGCCTTGAGTAGGGATCCTTGTTTTAGTGTGTTTATTTCTCTGTTTTTTCTTTCTGTAATATCCTGAAAGTAACCAACAATAGTAACAGGATTACCTTCTAAATCCCATTCTGAGAAAATGCCGGTACATAGTACCCATTTATATTTTTGGCCATCTACCACAATTCTGAAAGTAGATTCATATTTGGGACTTTTTCCTAGTGTGAAATCAATAAATTCATTTTCTGCTGTCTCTTTGTCGTCTTGATGTATGTAGTTAATGAGCCAAGAAATGTTGAAATGTTGAATGTCGATGTCAGAGTGCTCAATAATCGTTTTGAAGAAAGGGTCAATTTTAAATTGCTGGGTACCTAAGTCATATTTCCAAATGGCTATCTTACCGTTTTTAGTGGCTAAAGATAGCATATAATCCCTGTCTGCATTTTCAGAATTTGCGGAATAATGATTGCTTTGATTTTCGATACTTAGGAGGTAGCCTGTAAAACCAGAGCTCGGGTCTTGGGTTTGATTAATTTGTGCCGACACCTTATATTCTACTCCTTTTTCTGAAATGAAGATAAAAGGGTGTACAACATTTTTGTGAATGTCACTGTCTGTTTGTGCGAGCGTAATAAAATTAACTCCTTCTCCGCTGGAAGTATCGTAAAAGTTTAATACGTCGTTTATATTTTTATTGACAAGATTACTTTTGTTTAAATCAGATAATATACATAATTGCTTGTTGACTGCACGTATAATTCCGTTAGTGTCAAACGCAACATAGCCTATTTCTGAAGAATTAAAAATTTCAAAGCTAAGTTCTGAATTTTCATTGTTGTTTGAGGGGGGAGTTTCTGGCATATGTAAACATTCATGTAATTGTATTCTTTTTCTTCTGTTTTGTACAGATCTTGCGATGTCTTTCTGTACATGATATCCAATGTATATACGTTTTCTTATCTATAGGCTATTAAAAATCCAGCGCATTCATAGGTGTTGTTGCTTTTCCAGTTAGGAGCCGATACTTCAATGAAAAGTTTTTGGGTGTTCTCAACCTTGAAAACTTTGTAATCCCGGAGTCCTTCTGCCGAGTTATCATACAATACTTTGTTATTGGTGGGACTTACTATTTTAAATTGCAATGCACCTACTTTAAGTTTTGCATAGGTGGCAAAATAATATTCCTTACCTGCAAATGCGTTTAAGATGATACGAGCTTTTTTCCCTTTTCGTAACTTGATAGACCTGGACGATGAGCTTATTTTAAACGTTTTATCTGGTGATTCGCATTTTTTATAGGTGTTTGAACAATCATTAGCAAGCGACGAATTTGTGCCTATGCTTATGATGCTAATGATCGCCAGTAATAATAAAATTCGTTTCATAACTTACCTCCGTTTCACAGCATATGCCATATTGTTAGATAAGACCTGAAAATACGCAATTTAACAGCAAGTAATGGTGCTAATGAATTCGTACTTTAAAGAATTGTTTAAATAATGGTGTTTGGCTGCGGTAATTTTATTATTGTTTTATGATTTTGGTTCTAAAGTCCTGTACATTGTCTGAAAATATAAAATAGTTTTCTTCTGTGATGGTAATTTTGCTTTTGCCTTCAATGCGCAATGATCCATCTGCTTGCGTTTTGGCTTCGCTTTCTCCAATATGTACGTTTAGATTGTTAAAAGACTGCTCCAGTACCTTTAAGTCACCGATCATTTCAGATATGATTTGGTTTTTTTCATAGGTAGTAGCCATGGTTACAATGTCTTCGAATAATAATTTTTGTTCTGCAATTCTGTTGATGGCATCTTTTTGCTTTTCAAAATCATTGTGAAGGCGAGTTGTCAAATATAGACTTTCTACAAAGGTGCCAACCGATAGCAGAGACAGTGTTTTTCCTTCGTCGTACTCTTGTAGATAGCTAATGACAGTGTCGTAAAGCTCTCTGGAAATAGCGTATAAAGAATCCGGTTCCATGGATGCATTAATGATTCTTTCTTGCTGCTTTTTAGTGAATTGAGGATTGATGTTCAATTCTTTTAATAAATAGTCGATGGTAGAAATATATTCAGCAGAAAAATCCGACTTGTTGAAAGCTGAGATGTATGCCAAGTCAGCAAAGTAAACTCCACAGGCAAGTGCTTTCTTTTCGTAACCGGTATATAATTTGGCCTCATTGTAATTATGCATGAGTTTTGCATCAAAAGTTACGTGATTATCTTTGACGTAAGAGATAATTTCTTCGGGCGAAGGGAGTGCATAAAAAACTGCATCAATAGAATCTATTACACTGATAGACTCAAAGTCCAATGTCGGATCTTCTTTAGTAGTATCTTTTTTTGTGTTGTTACTACAACCGGTACAACTACTAAATATGATTATAAATGCTGCAATTGTTGGTATAAAAAAATGTTTTATCATCGGAATGTAATTTATTTCTTGTTTTGTTTGTTATTAAATTTATTGGAACGACCACGTAAAGGTTATTGTATCATTTGTGTCTTGTTTGATGACAAAGGAACCTTCGTGAAAATCCATTACTATATCTGCATACGAAAAAAATAGAACTGTTTCTTCAGGCATGGAGTTAATATTATTGGAATCCCAATTGGGCGGGTTAAATGAAATGCTTAACTCTTTTTGTTGGTTATGGGTATTCAAGTTTATATTTATAACAGTATTCTCGAGGGTATGTTTAAGTACAGTGTCCAAAATTCCTGAAATCGAGTTTTTAATGAGTTCTTTACTTCCGCTTATCTTTATAGAATCGTCTACGTCACAATTGAGCTCAAGGTTTTTATTTTCTATTAATTCGTCACTGTGAATCAATAGATGTTCTAAAATTCCATTGAGATAGAACTCCTGATAATTAAATTCTTCTTTGTTGTTTATCTGGGTTATTTGACTGGCCAGTTTGGTGATGAAATCAAGACCTCGAACAGAATCTTCTAATAATCTAACCATTTCTGATAATCGTGATGATTCAGCAGAATGCTTGATTAGGTTTACTGCTTTGTTTAATGAGTTGATGGGGGCCGTGATTTCTTTGCCTATAAAAGATAAAAATTTATCCTTAGTTTGTGTTATGGATAATAATTTTTTGTTGGAAGCTTCTAGTTCTAGGGTTCTTTGATATACTTTTGCCTCTAACTGATTATTGGCTTCTAATATTTGTTCCTTGCTTTTTTTAAGTTCAATGTGTGTGCTCACCCTGGCCAATAGTTCTGCAGTGTCAAAGGGCTTATTAATAAAATCTTGTCCTCCAACCTTGAAGCCATAAACGGTACTTTCTTTATCGTTTTTTGCCGAAAGGTAAATAATGGGCATGATGTTATGCTTGCTTTCTTTGCGGATGGTCTGGCATACCTCAAAGCCATTCACTTCCGGCATCATAATGTCCAGTAACATCAGGTCAAAAAAATCTTCTTTTAACCAGTCGATCGCTTCTTTTCCACCTAGTGCAACCTCAACGTCATAATTATTGTCGTTAAGAATATTACCTAAGACCTGTATGTTTTTCGGATTGTCGTCGACAACTAATATTTTACCTTTTTTGTCCATTTTGCGTGCTTACCTTATTAATTTTAGGCTGCCTTTCTTTTCTAATGTTTTGTCTTCATATGTGGCTACTTTTACCACGTAATTATAGGTGTCAGAATCTTGAGGTTTACCTTTGAAATCGCCGTTCCAACCTTTGTTTATATCTGTTGATTCAAAAATCATCTGTCCTAAGCGGTTAAATACCCTAAAATATATTAATTCTTTAATACCCCATCCTCTTACGTGAATAATATCGTTTAGGTTATCCCCATTGGGGGTAAATGCTGTAGGTACATCTACAGAATATTTTTTTATAACGTTTATTGTTGTCTGGTATTCAGGGTTAAAGCAGTTGCTTGTGTCGGTTATGCTGATTAAATAATTTGTTGTTTCTAATGGAAATAAGGTTGGATCGGGACACGATGTGCACGAAATAGTTCCATTATCTAGCCAGGAATAAGTTTCAATATCGTCTTTGGCTATGTTTAATTTTACCGTTTCTCCGATAATAATGGTTGTGTCTACTAAGTCAACGGTAGGTACTTGCTGCACTGTGAGTTTTAGTGAGGCATTATTGATGCAGTTGTTCGTGTCAGTTACGGTAACGGTATAGTGCGTGTCTTGAGAGGGAGCTGCAATGGGATTGTCAGTATCGGAATCAACGAGGGTGCTGTCGTTGTTCCACTGATTGTTCCATTGATACATCATTCCTCCTGTTGCTAATAAGGCTGTATTATCACCCCTGCAAATATAGGTATCACCACTGGTAGTAATGGTTGGTAAGGGAAATGCAGTTATTGTGCTGGTGGCAGTATCTTTACAGCCAAAGTTGTCACTCGCAATTAATTTTACTTTAAAATCACCATCAGAAGCAAAAGTGAATGAAGCATTGTTGTCTGTTGAGGACATGCCGTTTTCCGTTTGCCAAACATATCCAGAAGCATATTCGGAGGTGTTGTTCATGGCAATATTGAGCGGAATACAACCTTTTTTGATGTCGTCAACAAAGTTAAATCTAGCAGCTAACATGTTGATATATATGGAGTCGGATACAATTTTGTTGCATGAGAAATTTGAATTGGTTTTTAATATGAGGTTGGGGTATATTTTCCCTTTTTGCTTGTATTTATGGGTAGCAGTAAAGTCTGTTGAAGAATTACCGTCTCCGAAATCCCAGACGATGGTGGAGATATTTTGGGCATTTTTTAACGAAAAAGAAATGTTGTTGTGTATACATGCTGTGTCGGCCAGTTCAATTTCGGCGTATGGACCACCAACTTTAATAAAGTCAGCTTTTTTAATTGTATCGCTGCAACCGTTGTTCGAATAGGCGATCAATGAAACATCGTAATTGCCGGGTTTTGAATATATGTGCTGGGGTGTTTTCAGTGATGAGCCTGTTTGATTATCACCAAAGATCCATTTTTGGAAACCGGAATCAGAATAAACACTCTCATCGGTAAATAATACAGGGAAAGGGTAACAATTTGATTCTTGCTGATCACTGGTAAAAGCGGCAGTGGGCGGTTCTTCTATATTCACGAAAGCTAGTTTGGATTCTTCTTGTGTACAGCCATGGTCATCAATGATCGTTAGCGTAACGTCATAATTGCCAGGAGCCTGATAGCTGTGTTCTGGGTTGCGTAAGGAACTGGTGTTTCCATCTCCAAAATCCCATGTAAATTCATTTACGTTGCTGAGGGATGTGTCATAAAATTTTAATGTGTCATTGATGCAGGAGGCCGCATCCGAAACTTCGAAGTTGGCATCCGGATTCGCTACCGATATGGCATTATTTAATGAGATGGTGGACCTACATCCACGTTCGTTGGTGACCGATAAGCTTACCTTATAGTCACCAAAGTTTTGGTATTCATGTATGGGGTTTTGGAGTTCTGAGCTTTGGGCATCTCCGAAGTTCCATTCCCATTTGTTGATGGGGAGTTCGTGTGTCGTTAAGTCTGTAAATTTAAACTTGACAGGAATACATCCTTCCAGATAATCAGATGAGAAATTTGAGGTGGGTTTATATATTTCTACCTCTTTTGTGATGGTATCACGACATTGGTTTATATCACTAATGACTAATTGAACATTGTATTTGCCACTGTTTTTGTATTGATGACTAATTTGTGAGCTGGTGAATTCGGATGTGCCGTCACCAAAATCCCATAAATATTTATTCATTTTTTGGTTGTGTTCAAAGTCATTTGCATCAATGCTTTTTGAAGGGTCAAAGTATATATCTGTGTTACTGCAAGGTCCATAGGCTGTTGTATCAAAGGCCGCCTCTGGTGCTGCTATAATGATATTATATTGTTTGGAGTAAGAACATCCGTTTTCTGTGTTGTTGGCATATGCCCTTACAGGAAATAACCCTTTTTCGTTATAAACATGGTGAATGGTTTCACTAGAGCTTACAATTGAGTCGCCATCACCAAAAACACAGGTATAAGATTCCGCATTCTTCAATTGAATGGCAAATTCTGCATCATAGGGGGAGTCACAATCTGTTATTCTTGTTAGATCAAGTACCGGGCCTTTTATGTAAACCATGTTGTTTTTTGTAACTGTGCTGGCGCAGCCATTAAAGGAAACATTTAATCCAACGTCCATGTATCCGGTGTCTACATATTGATGAAATGGAATGCCTAATAAGCTTTGTTCTCCGTCACCAAAATCCCAAGTAATATTATCATATGATTTAGGATTCACCGTTGTTTCTTCAAAGATGACAAGTTCACTGGCACAAAATTCATTTTTGTCAAGTACCTTAAAATCCAACTCAATAACATCTCCTACGGATATTGTTTTGCTGGCTTGAGCAGCACATCCTAAATCAGTTTCCACATTCAGGTAGACTTTATATTTTCCGATATCATTGAATGTTCTTTTAAAAGAGGCATCAGTGGTGATATCCTGGTCATCAATTTTCCATTGTGTTGACTTAATTTGGTCAAATTCTGTTGGATAATTGATGTTGTGAGAGTATTGAATATCGAGTGGTTTACATCCGGATGTAGGATTGTCTGTTATGATACTTATTTGGGGAATGGTGATGGTAAGTACATCGTTTTTTTGGATTTTTTTAACGCAGCCGTGTTCACTGATTACTGTGAGTGAAGTGGAGTAGTTTTCGGTATAGTTAGTTTGTAATGCCTGATTGGAGTTATAAGTAATGGTGGGATTAACCTGTTCAGATAGAATGCCATTTCCAAAGTCCCAACTGTAAGACACCATCTTGCTACCTTTGGGGGTGTAAGTGATATTTACGGGGACTTCACAGCTGAATGGATCAGAAATGTCAAAATCTATATTCACATCTTCAACATGGATTTTGGTTGTTGTAACATCGGAGCATTCGTAATTACCTACACTTAACTGAATGATATAGTCGCCAGGTTTGGTAAATTTGTGTACGGGGTTTACTTCTGTCGATGTTGTTCCATCTCCAAAATCCCAAGTGTTTGTTCTGTTATTCGTGGAATTGTTGGTGAATTCAACAGAAACATTGGGACATACAGTATCGTTCTTGGTTGTAAAGGAGGCTATTGTATTGGTGATGGAAATGAAGTTATCAATCTCGATAGAATCAGAACATCCAATATCGTCTGTAACTGTTAATTTTACATCATAATTTCCTGCTCCTGTGTATGTGTGACTAGGAGCTTGTTCTGTAGAATATTGTTCGTCGCCAAAATCCCATTTATACTTAAGGTCTCCAATACCGTATGATTCATTTTTAAATTGGGGAGAGAGCTCTCCGTTACATGATCGTGTTGTCTCTGCGCCAAAGGTTGCAGTGGGTCTTTTGGCAGTAATCAAATTTTCTCGGGTCATTTTGCCCGTACAGCCATTGAAATCTTCAACAATTAATGTTACATTGTAAATGCCAGGTTGCTCATAGGTGTGAATGGGGTTTTGAGCATCGCTAAATACGCCATCACCAAAATCCCAGGTATACCGATAATCGTCATTGGTAGGTGTGACCTCGCTGTTAAAGGGTACTTGGTAAGGAGTACATTGGTCGCTTGGAATATCTGGAGTGAATTGGACACTAGGAGGATTGTAAATATTTATGTAATTTTCTTTGGTTAATGTTTTACTCTGTTCTCCGTCAAAAACGGTGAGTTTGATACTATAGCTTCCAGGGGTGGAATAGGTTGATACAGGGTTTTTTGAGGTGGAAGTGTTGCCATTGCCAAAATCCCATAAGTAGGTATAGTTGCCGTTATCGTTACTTTGGTTTTGAAACTGAATGATAGTAGGAACACAACCATTTTCGTTTTCTGCCGTAAAGTTTACAGTTATCTGGGAATGCACGTTGGTAAACGTGAAAATGATAGCAATAAGAAACAAACCAAAGTGTAATGCTTTGTTACGAAACCAGACGAAGGGAGATGATAATTGAATCATGTGCGTTTTTTTCAAATATTAGTTTGATATCATGTAAGTTAAATTAACTTTATCATAAAAAAAAGGAACAGTGAGATTTTTCTACAATAGTATAACTTTTATCTTTTTAAATATAATTACATGCAGTTTAATTGGCCAAACATTACATTATTCGCAATTTTTCTCTTCGCCATTGCATCTTAACCCTGCACTTACCGGTGTTATTGATTCCGATTGGCGTTTTGTGAATAATTCACGTTCGCAGGGTCAATATTTTGGTAACCCCATGCGTACTATTAGTGTTTCTTATGACAAATCTATTCATTTTTATAAGAGTACCATGGGTATAGGTGCATTGTATAGTTACGATAATAGTGCAGGAAGCACTTTTCCGGCCAGTAAGTTTTATATTTCAGGTGCCAGTATGGTTCGTATATCTGAGAATTCATATTTAGGAGGAGGTTTACAAGTTGGGTGGGTCTCTCGTAGCTTAACATACAGCCAACTAACGTTTCCTGAACAATACGATCGGGATAAAGGTGGCTTTAACCCATCCTTGCCCATGTCTGAGAATTTTCCGGAGAAATCATCCAATTACCTCGATGTAAATATGGGCGTACTATGGAATTTTAAAGGTGAAAAATTTGTGCTGTCTTCAGGACTTGCAGCTTATCATTTAAATACTCCTAAGGATTATTTTTTGGATGAAGATTCGCAATTGAAAATACGTACCAACTGGCATGGATCATTGCGATATCAATTGAATGAACAGTTTTATATATTACCCCAGTCTTACTTTACTTTGCAAAATAAAACATCAGAATGGGTATTGGGTTCGAGTGTAGGAATGCAACTGGATACCAAAAATGAAGATTTTAAAAGTATGAGTCTGGGGCTGTATATTCGAGATGGATTCGGGACTAAGTTGGAGTCTGCCATATTAATGGTGGGACTTAGTTATCGTAACTGGACAGCCATGACGAGTATAGACATAGATGTGTCAGGCTTAAAAACGCAGCATGTATTTTCAAATGCGCTCGAACTTTCATTGATCTATCAACGCCCTTGGGCTGTCTTAAAGAAAAGAACTATACCATGCGTAAGATTTTAATAGCTATTATTGCAGGACTTTTATTTGGGAGCCATGCGCTTTCTCAACCATACCGGATTCAGGATTTAAAACAATGGCAAGTGAAAGGCTTTGCCAAAAGTGCCGCAGATCAAGGTGACTATAATTCAGCTATTTATTTTTACGAATACCTGGTGAAAAAGTATCCGAAAAAAGTAAAGTATTATTGGCAACTTGCTTATCAATATCAATATTCAAGGGATTACGCAAAAGCTTATGAAGCTTTTGATAGTCTAAGTGTGAGGTCTGGTAAAAAATCGGTATTGGCACAATACTATAAAGCGCTTAATGCCAAATCACTTGGTTTTCATGATGAAGCTTATCAGCTGTTGAAGAAAATAAAGGTGAAAGGACAGAAGAAGTGGATGCCAGCTGATTTTGAAATTTTATTGGATAACCATCAGGTAGGGTGTCAATTGGCTGTGGATTTAAAGGATTCTATACAACGAAAAAAGATGATGAACCCGGGAGAAGAGATTAATCATGGAGGTATAGAGTTTAATCCTTTTTATATTTCCGATACCATTTTTGTTTATTCATCTAGCAATATGGATACCTTAAGATATGTTGATGAAGAAAGCTCTTTGCCTAAAAGAAGATTTTATTATGCCCATAAAGACAGCACGGGTTGGAGGGGAGGGGCAGAACCTGAATTGCCATTCTATAATTCGGATCTATATGATACGGGGGATGGCGTGTTTTCTATAGATGGAAATCGTTTTTATTTTACCCAATGTAATCCCAACTGGAAGAATAAAATGGTTTGTCATTTATATGTTACCCATAGAGTGAATCGTCAATGGACAGAGCCGCAGAAACTACCGGATGAAATTAATGTGGATAACTATTCAAGTACGGAGCCTGCTGTAGGAACCTGTTATGATCCTAATTTAGAGGTTGTTTATTTTGTTTCGGATCGGCCTGGAGGTTATGGAGAAACTGATATCTGGTATACGATCTACGACTTGGTTCAACAAACATACCAGAAACCAGTAAATGGAGGGATTTATTTAAATACATCAGGTAGTGAGGCCACTCCTTTTTATGATCGACTTAAGCATCGAATGTATTTTAGTTCGGATGGTTTGCCGGTCTTTGGTGGAATGGATGTGTTTTATGCGCAGGGTGACCTGGTAAACTGGGATGAGCCTGTTAATTTAGGGTATCCTGTAAATTCAAATTATGATGATTTGTATTATTCAGAAAACCAAATGGGAGATAAGGGTTTTATTACATCAAACAGACCAGGAGGTGAATATTTAACCCACGAAACATGTTGTGATGATGTGTATGCATGGAAATCAGCTATGTCAGAAAAAGTGAAGGTGACAGGGGTGCTTTGGGGAAATGAGATGAAGTTAAATGAAATAGATGATCAGAAGGGATTGCTGGAACTTGTTTCAAAGGTTCCAGGTAAACTCAATGATGCTAAAATTAATATATATATACAAAAGGATAGTACGAATTTGATCTATATCAATAGCGTACAGACAAATGCGTATGGTGAGTTTGAATTTCTGACACCTGTTGATATGCGTTATGTAATGGAGATTGATGATAGACGAGCGATGGATAAAGCGATATCATTTAATACCTTGGGACTGTCTTCTTCTAGTGTAGTGAAGGATTTAAATGATATGGTATTACCAACAATGGATACCATACCTGTTTTACTGGAAGGTGTTTTTAAAGATGGTAATAGTACGAAGCTGAGCAATCGTGATAAAGCGCGTTTGGATGGAGGTCTATTGAAATTAATGAACGAATACAAAGATATATTGGTGGAAGTGGGTTCCCATACCGAGGGGAAAGGAAATGCAAAATATAACCAAAGACTATCTGGACAAAGGGCCAAGGCCGTTGTTAAATATTTGGTAAGTAAAGGAGTGGATGCTAATAGATTGAAGGCTGTGGGGTATGGTGGACTTTACCCCATTCAACCTAATAAAAATGCGGATGGTACGTATAATAGAGAAAGTAAAGCTGTCAATGTTAGAACAGAATTTAGGTTGTTGGATAGTAAGGAAATACAAAGGTAATTATTAGATATGGAGCAATATTTTAAATACGACACATTAAAAAATGTTGTGGAACTGTTTGGACTTTTTATAAGCTATAAGAACCAGGCACACGAAATGCTGAACTATTCATATCTGGATCAATACATGGGTTCGCGTTTTGCCCAAAGGGTAAGAATGGAAATGCTTGATTATTATAAAGAATATGCCACTCAACTAGAGGAGCAAACAGATGCGCATGTGCATGGCATAGCTCTAAAAAAGCATCTGAACTTTTTAAATGATGACCTTTCAAAAAATCAAAAAGTAGAGTTTTATATTGTTCTTTTGAACTATGTGATTGATACAGAGAAGGTTTCGGAGAGTAAAGAATATGTTACCCAGTTAAAAGAGCGCTTAAAAATAGTGTCCGATACATTTAATCTGGATGAAAGCCGGATAGAGAGTGTTGCTCATTTTATGAGTGATGACTTGGCTTTGGAGAAAAATTCTAAATCTTTATTTGTCATCGGAAATTTTAGTCGGGTCAAATTAAAATCCTTTCGAATGTATGATAAGAAGGATATAAAAGGGAAGATCGTAGCCTTGTATGTTCCGTCTATTTCTTCTTTTCTGATTCGGTATAGTGGCTCGCAAGAATTACATCTTAACAAGCAAATACTATTTCCTGAAAGAGTATACCAGTTTGCATTGGGTGGAGTAATTGAAGCAAATGAAATGACACCCATTTATTTTGCAGATTTGTATACCGATTTTTGCAAGGAAGATATAGACCGTTTAGAACTGGTCGCTCAGGATGTAGAGAAGACTTTTAAGGGTACAAACCTGGGCGTCAAAAAATTGTCGTTTAAAGTGAAATCACGACAATTAATGGCTGTTATGGGCCGGAGTGGTACTGGAAAAACAACTTTATTTAATGTATTAAGTGGTATTGCAAAGCCTAATAGTGGGCATGTGTATTTGAATGGTCATAATTTGCATGAAAATCTCGATAAGTTAAAGCGTCACCTGGGGTATGTGCCACAGGAAGATTTATTGATCGAAGAATTGACCGTTTTTCAGAATCTTAAGTTTGGCGCTCAATTATGCCGGGATGACCTGTCAGAAAAGGATATTGAGGAGTTGGTACTAAAAACATTGCTGGATTTTGGATTGTTAAATATCAAGGATTTGCGGGTTGGAAGTCCCTTGGATAAGGTCATAAGTGGGGGACAAAGAAAGAGGTTGAATATAGCGCTGGAGCTGATACGGCGGCCTGATGTGCTTTTTGTGGATGAACCTACATCTGGTCTGTCTTCGTCGGATGCCTTGCTGGTGATTAAATTACTTAAACAAATTGCTGGTATGGGGAATATTGTGATTATCAATATACACCAACCACCTTCCGATTTGTTTATGCTGTTTGATAAGCTATTGATACTTGATGAGAACGGATATGCTGCCTTTTATGGCAACCCATTTTCTGCATCATCATATTTTAAAAAGCAACTGGGGTTTGTGGATTCTATTAATGATGATAGTTTGAAATTTGGCCAGTGCAACCCAGAACAGGTAATTAACCTCCTCGAGTATAAAAAGCTTACGGCGGAGGGGACACCAACCGGAGATCGAGTGTATGACAGTACCCAATGGCATCGTTTATTTACCAAAGAAGTTCAAGAAGATATTGGTATGGAATTTAATGAGCTGGCCGCCTCGCTAACTACTATTCCCAATAGAATAAAACAATTTGGAATATATTTAAAACGTAATATTCAAATCAGAAAATCCGATACTCAATATCTGGCTATGATATTTCTGGGTTCGCCCTTGTTGGCTCTTATGATGGCATTCTTCTTAAAGTCGACGAACCTAGAAACACATGAATATCGTTTTATGGATAATGACAACCTGCCGGTATACTTGTTTATAAGTGTAGTGGTTTCTCTTTTTTTGGGCTTAATCTTAAGCTCTGGCGAGATATTTAGAGATTTGAAGGTGATCAAACGTGAGGCTTTTCTTAGTCTAAGTCCTTCGTCCTATTTGAATTCAAAAGTAGTTTATGTGGCTGTGGTAAATGCTGTGCAAATTTCTTTATATGTTTTAGTCGGTAATTCTATATTGGAAATCAAAGGTTTATATTGGCAATATATGCTGGTGCTGTGGTTAACAGCTTTTTCTTCTAGTATGTTAGGCCTTTATATATCCGCTAAATTTAAGTCTATTTTATCTATTTATATTACCATACCCTTTTTGTTAATTCCTCAGATTTTATTGGCTGGTGCCATATTAGATTTTGATAAGATTCATCATTCCTTGGCCTCGAAAAAATATGTGCCTGTTTATGCCAATATGAATATTTCCAGATGGGCATATGAGTCGCTTGTTGTTTTACAGTTTACCGAAAATAAGTACGACGAGGGGCTGACCGACTTGTTGGTTAAACAAAGCAAAATGAGTTACCATGCCAACTTTTTTATTCCGAAGATTGAAACTTTATTGGCTGATTTTCATAGGGATAAGGAAGTGAAAGGTGAGCTTGAAATGATGTTGCGAGAACTTATGTTTCAGTTTCCAGAGGTTGAGAAGCAGATTTTAAAGATACATGTAGAACAAGGAAATGTTGTTGAATTACAACAGCTTATATCTAAAGTGAAAAAGTGGCTGCGACTTAATATGAGTCATTTGTACGATAAAGTTGAAGAACAGCGAAGTGCCAGACAGGGACATATTGTTAAAAAGGATTATTTTAACCAAAAACTATCTGATTTTATGCTAAAGGCCAACGACTATGTAAAATATGTATACGAGGATGGAGATATGATCAGAAAATTTCAGCCTGGGTATTATGTTTCGGATAGTGCTATTGGTCGGTCTCATTATTATGCGCCCCAAAAAAGAATAGGGAATATATTGGTTAAGACATGGGTATACAATTTGTTTATATTGGCCATTTTTGCTTTGGTGTTTTATGTGGCTGTTTATATTCATTTGAAAAGAAATAAGTTTTGAGATATGATGAATATGGAGGTGCGTTAAACAAAAAATGAATGGGAATGTAAGAAAGTATTCTATTATTTGATGTGCGGGTTTGTTATGTTTTAAGATTATAGTGCCTTGATTGCTAGTGTGCTGGGCCTGTTTATTTTTGTCCTTTGGGTTTGGTTTAATAAAAAAGAAACTTTATGCGTCGGTATGCGTAAGTTTAGTAACTTTAATGGTAAGGTTTTTTCTTGCCGGATAAGGGTTGTTGTAACCTGATATATGTGGAACTTGTTGGGTGATTTTTTTAGATCAGAGAATCGTTGTGATTTTGGGTAAGTTCCATGAGATAATAAAGAATGAATTTTAAACACATTAATAATATGATAAACTTTACTTCAAGGGTTTTACTTGCAGTTTTACTGTTATCTGCCATTGCAAGGAATACCCAAGCTCAGTCATGCGCTGATGTTCTTAAGCTTTGTCCGCCTGTAGATGAGCTTTATAATAAAAAGGCCATGGCTCGAACGTATAAGATGAACCCCACACAAAAGCTTAAAATAATTCACGTGTTTTATGGTAGCACGGCATATCATATTAATATTTGTAAGTATGATAGTTTGGGAGATTTTCGTTTGAAAGTATTGGATTATGAAAACGGAAATGTTTTTTGGGACAATGGAGATGATAATTTTACGGATGAAATTAATATTAGTTTTGGTTCTACTAAACGGGTTATTCTAGAGATAACAGCCGAGAACCCCGAAAAATTTCATGAACAAAGGAGTTGTATTGGTCTTGTTATAAATTATCATCGAGAGGAGAGAAAAGATGAGATTCCTGAGCCTTCGAACCCGATAGGTTTATAAGAGATGAATCAATTTTTATTTTGGTCCGACACAAGGTTGTTTTGTGGTGATGGGTTTTATGTGCTTGGTTTTTAAATAACAATGTTTACTAAGAAGAATATTGATGTAGAAATATTTTGCGGATCCAAGATAGCGCTAAAAATGAAGGGTGACTATTTTGTAGGAGAGTCGCAAAGAAGATTGTCTGGTGCATGGTGTGCATCTATTTATGATAACAAAATTTTGCTGGAAGATGATATTGAAATTATCATGTCTTCAGAAGATGTTTGTTTAACTCCTGTATCTGTTGAACACACGGGTTTCTTGTTGGGATCAGACCATCGAGGAAGTAGATTTAGTGAGCAGATGTTCAAAGGAAATATACTACTTCAGCGCAAGAAGGAAGAGATAGTAATTGTTAATGAGGTGGATATTGAAAGTTTTGTAACAAGCATACTTTGTAATCGCTTCCCGAAAAGTACGCAGATAGAATATTTGAAGGTTCAGGCTGTTACACTTAGAAGCTCTTCTATTGCCTTGGCTATGTCTGATCATAAGAGAGTGACCACTTCTGTTTTTAAAGAGTCTGATTACTGTAGTATATTTGATTTTAGACCACAAAAGCTGATAGAGAACTATAGCGGGGTTTCTAAGGTATGTAATCATCAGGCGCATGATGCCGTTAAGGGGACCAAAGGTATGGCTTTGGTATATCATGATTCAGTGAGTTATATTCCACAAACACTTTGCTGTGGAGGGATAACTGAGAACGCCGACGCTGGCTTGGCGAGCGTTTTTGATGCCGAACTATTTAATAATATAGACTTGTCCATTAACGATCATATGGAGCAATGGATCTATAGTGCCTCCCATAGTTATTGTAATGTGGATGCTGTGTCTGCAATGGAAGATCTTACCTGGGGAAGCAAAATTGATTTATCAGAAGCATACAGGTGGAAACGCAATGTGGAAATTGTTTATTTTAATGCTTTGCTCCGAAATAAGTTTGATATCAATATAGGTAATTTCCAAACCATGGAAATAGTAGAGCGGGGAGCCTCAGGAATTGTCAAAGCGGTTTTGGTAGGGGGAGATGCTTGTGAGGTTGTTTTGAAGCAAGATGATTTGGATTATTTGATGGTGTTATTGGATTTGCCAAGTAGGTCATTTGTGGTTGAAGTAAACCTAGAAGAAGAGGAGCCAACTCTTGAATTAAATGGTGCTGGTATGGGGGTTGGCCAAGGTATTTGTAACGTTGGAGCTTTTGCCATGGCCCAGCAAGGTAAGTCTATGAGTGATATCTTTCAGCACTATTTGCCAGAGTATATGTTAGAAAAACAATATTAGTATATATATGATGAATAGTAGTTTTCTTGGGCTTACAGAGTCGTATAATGTTACAATGAAAGAGCCCAGGGAACAGTTGAGGTGCAGCATATTTTTTATGAATGGCTTGGTCTAAATAGATATTTATGTCTCACTA
Organism: Saccharicrinis fermentans DSM 9555 = JCM 21142; assembly: GCF_000517085.1. Taxonomy (NCBI): domain Bacteria; kingdom Pseudomonadati; phylum Bacteroidota; class Bacteroidia; order Marinilabiliales; family Marinilabiliaceae; genus Saccharicrinis; species Saccharicrinis fermentans. The sequence continues at coordinate 809,965 of NZ_KI912107.1, forward strand.
GCTGATGCTAGATATAGAACCAGGCATTAACTTAGGTCTAAATTTGATGCGGGATCAAAAAAAAGAGGCTGCCTCATATGAGACAGCCTCTTTTTTTATTATATAGTTATTATAAGATATTCGCAATTTTATCGCTTTGGTATTTACCGGCAACCAATTTTTCTTTCACTTCAGCAAAAGCTTTTATGGTGTATTCAACATCTTCAAGCGTATGCACAGCAGTTGGTATAATTCTTAACATCAACTGATCTTTTGGTATTACAGGGTAAACCACAATAGAACAGAATATATTATAGTTCTCTCTCAAATCCATGGTCAATTGAGTAGCTTCAGGAACGGTACCATTTAAGAATACGGGAGTTACCGGAGATTCAGTATTGCCTAAATCAAATCCATCCGCTCTTAACCCTTTTTGTAAGGCATTCACAATTTTCCAAAGGTTATCTTTAAGCTCGGGTCTGTTTTTTAATAGTTCCAGTCTTTTTAAAGCACCTATTACCATTGGCATAGGAAGAGATTTTGCAAATATTTGTGAACGCATATTATAGCGAAGATAATTTACAATTTCTTCTTCTCCAGCCACAAAAGCTCCAATGCCAGCCATTGATTTAGCAAAAGTACTGAAATATACATCCACCCCATCAATTACACCAAAATGCTCTGGCGTACCAGCACCGGTTTTACCCATTGTACCAAATCCGTGTGCGTCATCAACGAGTAAACGGAAGTCGAACTTTTCTTTTAAGGCAACTATTTTGTCCAAAGCCCCCAAGTCTCCGGCCATACCAAAAACTCCTTCGGTAATTACCAGAATACCACCGCCTGATTCGTTTGCTCTCTTGGTTGCTGTGGCCAACATCTTTTCGCAACGCGCAATATCATTGTGAGGAAAGACAAAACTTTTTCCTCCTTTTGCTTTATGTAAGAAAACGCCATCCATGATACAGGCATGTGATTCAGAATCGTAAACAATCACATCATTTCGTGTACATAAAGTGTCAATGATGGACACCATTCCCTGGTAGCCAAAATTCAGCAGGTAAGAATCTTCTTTCCCTACAAACTCAGCAAGATTAGACTCTAGTTCTTCGTGTATGCTGGTGTGACCCGACATTGCACGTGCCCCCATGGGATATGCCAAACCGTATTCAACAGCAGCATCAGCATCTGCTTTTCGAACTTCGGGGTGGTTAGCTAAACCTAAATAGTTATTGAGACTCCAGGTAAGTACTTCCTTACCACGGAATTTCATTTTCGCTCCGACTTCACCTTCCAGTTTCGGGAAAATATAATAACCATGCGCAGCTTTACCATACTGACCCAAAGGCCCCATGGTCTTTTTTATCTTATCAAAAATATCCACGTTGTATATCTTTTATGAATTTAAAGGGGCAAAGGTAATATTTTTTGATAATCGAGATACCTAATTAATATGAAAATATGGAAATATAAATATGTTGTTCAGCTACCAATTGTTTTTTATTTGGTATTAAAAGATTATCTTTGCACGTTGTTATATATTAAGAGATATGGAGTTTTTTTACGTAAAAGTTTCTTACTTCGTTTATTTTCAGTTGGTTATAAAATTTTATTCATATAAAACATCAATGCATTAATGAGACAAATTCTTGTTGTAGTATTCATTATCCCACTTTTATTTAGTTGTAGCCAGTACCAAAAGGTGCTGAAAAGTACCGATTACGAGCTTAAATATTCTAAGGCTATGGAGTACTATGAGCAGGAGGATTTTATGCGCTCGGCTACCTTGTTGAATGAATTACAAAGTGTTTATAGAGGGACCGATAAATCAGAAACCATAAATTATACCTATGCAAGTTGTTTATATGGTTTGAGTGATTTTATTATGGCCGGACATTATTATCGCCAGTTTGTAAAAACCTTCCCCTCCAGTGAACGTAATGAGGAATGTCAGTTTATGAGTGCGTATTGTTATTATATGCTCTCGCCCAAGCCCAGATTAGATCAAACGGATACCTATAATGCGATCAATGAGTTTCAGTTGTTTGTTAATCTGTATCCATCTAGTTCTCGTGTGGAGGAGGCCAATAGACTTATGGATGAACTAAGAGATAAGTTGGTGTATAAGTCTTATTTGAGTGCTAAATTGTATTTTGATTTAGGAAATTATATGGGCAATAATTATCTATCGGCCGTGATAGCTGCCCAAAATAGTTTAAAGGATTTCCCGGATACTAAATATAGAGAAGAGTTGTCATTTCTTATATTGGAAGCGAAATATATTCAAGCAGAAAATAGTGTAGAGGCAAAGAAGGAAGAGCGAATGAGGGATGCTATTGACGAATATTTTTCGTTTATTAATGAATTTCCAGAGAGCGATTATATGAAAAAGGCGGTTAAGATTTATAACGCAGCCTCTAAGAGTATAAATTTTGAAGAAACAAATTAGAAATAGAAAATTATAAATTCATCATGGATTATAAAAAAACAAATGCTCCGGGCACCACAATCACATGGAACACTCAGAAACTTTCTGAGGATACAGGAAATGTGTACGAGTCGGTAAATGTAATTGCCAAAAGAGCGAACCAAATTAGCGTGGAGATGAAAGAGGAGTTGAACAAAAAGCTTCAGGAATTTGCCTCCTATACTGATAATTTGGAAGAGGTATTTGAAAATCGTGAGCAGATTGAAATTTCAAGATTCTACGAAAGGTTACCTAAACCATCTTCCATTGCTACACAGGAATTTGTAGAAAAAAAAGTGTATTACCGCAACGCTGATAAAGATGTTTAGTTTTTGTGAAATTAAGCATGACCATTAATGGTGATTATTAGTAGTTGATACTTTTATAAAGAATAAAAAGATAAAGGAGGTTTTGCATATTTCTTTTATCTTTTTTTATTTACGGGTATTATGATATTAAAGGACAAAAAAATCATATTGGGTGTGTCGGCCGGTATCGCAGCTTATAAAGCCGCTTTGTTGACCAGGCTTCTGGTAAAACAGGGGGCTGAAGTAAAGGTAGTGATGACCGCCAAGGCAAAGGAATTTATTACTCCACTTACCTTGGCCACCTTATCTAAAAATCCCATCATGGTTGATTTTTATAATCCTGAAAATGGCGATTGGAATAGCCATGTAGATTTGGGGTTGTGGGCAGATGCCATGGTTATTGCACCGGCTACTGCCAACACTATGGGTAAAATGGCACATGCTATTGCTGATAATTTGTTGGTTACTACATATTTGTCTGCCAGGTGCCCGGTTTTTGTGGCGCCTACTATGGACTTGGATATGTATCTGCATCCTGCAAATCAGAGGAATATGACTATCTTGCAACAAGATGGTGTTCATATCATTGAAGCTGAAACGGGTGAACTGGCTAGTGGTTTGAGCGGTAAAGGCAGAATGGCTGAACCGGAAAGCATTGTAGAAAAGTTAGATGTTTATTTTCAGAGAAGGGCAACAGACCAGAAAGGACCACTTTGGGGACGTAAGATATTGGTTAATGCGGGTCCTACCTATGAAAAAATTGATCCGGTAAGATATATTGGAAATTTTTCAAGTGGTAAAATGGGGTATCATATTGCGGAGGTTTTGGCCGAGCGAGGTGCCTGTGTTACCTTGGTGTCTGGTCCTGTATCGCTACGTGCCGAACACCCAAGGGTGAATGTGGTGTCGGTTACCTCAGCACAAGAAATGAGTGATGCCTGTGTGAAGTATTATCCCGAATGTGAAGGTGCTATCTTGTCGGCAGCAGTGGCCGATTATACCCCTGAAACACAAGCAGCACAGAAGATTAAAAGCAGTGCCGAGGAGATGGTACTCTCTCTAAAAGCTACCACAGATATTGCAAAGCAGTTGGGAAGCATGAAGAAAGATGGTCAATTTTTGGTGGGGTTTGCCTTGGAAACTGAAAATGCCAAAGAGAATGCCGCTAAAAAGTTGGCCGCTAAAAATCTTGATTTTATCGTGTTAAATTCATTGGAGAATGAAGGAGCCGGATTTGGTGGGGATACCAATAAAATTACCATTATTGATGGGGGAAATAATATGGAAGAGTTTACGTTAAAAAATAAGCGTGAAGTGGCAATGGATATTGTAGATAAAATAATGTTATTGTAATTAAATGAATAAGCCCGTGAAATACTGTTTTGTATTATGCTTGATGTTTTTCCTGCTAAAGGTATCTTCTGCACAAGAGCTTCAATGCTCTGTTTCTGTGGTTTCACCGAGCGTTCAAGGAACCAATAAGCAAGTGCTTGAAACCATGCAGAGCGCCATACTGGAGTTTATGAATGGTCAAAAATGGACCGATAATGTCTTTAGTCCTGAAGAAAGAATACAATGCAGTATCATGATTAATATCAAGGAGATAAGTTCGGTGGATGATTTCTCGGGTACCATTCAGGTACAAGTTCGACGTCCAGTATATAACTCAGCGTATAGTTCTGTTATATTTAATTATCTGGACCAAGATTTTGATTTTAGTTATGTGGAGTTTCAACCTTTGATTTACAATCCTAATTCTTTTGATTCGAACTTAGTGGGAGTTTTGGCATTTTATGCCAATGTAATATTGGCTTTTGATTATGATTCCTTTTCAAAAATGGGAGGTACCAAGTACATGGAGAAAGCGGAGGACATTGTTAATCAAGCGCAAAATTCATCGGAAAAGGGATGGCGTTCTTATGAGAGTACCAGAAACCGTTATTGGTTGGTGGAAAATTATCTGAATGAATACCATCGTCCATTGCGTGAATGTATGTATCAATATCACCGTTTGGGTTTAGATAAGATGAGTGATAAGCCAGAAGCTGGGCGTAAGGAGGTGCTTTCTGCCATTGAAAGACTTCAAAAAGTTCATAGAAGTAAGCCGGGATCTTTCGCTGTGCAGGTATTTTTTGATGCGAAGTCAGAAGAATTGATAAATATTTTTTCGGAATCTTTTTCTATGGAAAAGGGGAGAGCGATCGAAATTTTATCGGAGGTAGATCCAGCCAACGCCACAAAATATAGTAACTCGTTATTGGATAATCAATAATTATTGAATCGATTATGTTAAAATCGTTATTTGTTTCTAATTACGCATTAATAGATCAGGTAGAGATAGACTTTTGTGAAGGTTTTTCGGTTATAACCGGAGAAACTGGAGCCGGAAAGTCCATTATTTTGGGAGCATTATCCTTGGTTTTAGGACAGCGTAGTGATGTTTCCGTTTTAAAGGATAAAGGAAAAAAAAGTGTGATCGAAGCAGTCTTTAATGTGTCAGGATATGGTTTGGAGGAATTGTTTCGACAAGAAGATGTTGATTATGATGCAGATACCACCATACGTAGGGAGATATTAACTTCGGGTAAGTCCAGGGCTTTTGTAAATGATACTCCCGTAAACCTCGGGTTTTTAAAAAGTGTTTCGTTGCGTTTGATTGATATTCATTCGCAGCATCAGAACTTGCTCTTGGGTGAAAAAGATTTTCAGCTGAATGTTGTGGATACTGTGGCAAAAAATGATGCTTTAAAAGAAAAGTATTTAGAGGATTATAGAGGATATAATATTCTGATCAAGAGAAAGAAAGAATTGGAGTCGCAGAATGCTAAGTTGGCTGAAGAGTTTGATTATATGAAGTTTCAGTTTGACGAACTTCATCAAATGAAGTTAGTGGAGGGAGAACAGGAGGGCTTGGAAGAGGAACGCGAAATGTTGTCGCATGCTTCAGAAATCAAAGGAAACTTATTTGCCAATGTTGAAATTTTAAGTGGAGAAACTACACCAGTGTTGGCTTCGCTAAAAGAAGTGACCCGGAATATTGAAAAAATAGCCTCATTTATCGGAGAAGGAGCAGAGTGGTCAAGGCGAATTGAATCTATTTACATTGATCTGGAGGATCTCACAAAGGAGTTGGAAGATAAGATGGAAGGGATTGATCATGATCCGGCACGTCTCGAGTTTGTTTCGTCTAGGTTAGATCAGTTATACTCTTTGCAGCAGAAGCATAGGGTAGATGATTTAGCAGGGCTTATTGAAATAAGAGACCAGCTATCCGAGAAGCTGGAAAAGATATCATCCTTTGATGAGGATATAGAGAAAGTGAACAAAGAAATAGATGCTGCGTTAAAGGTACTGAAACAATCATCTAAACAATTGACGGAATCACGCAAAAAAGTGATCCCGAGCATCGAAAAGCAGATTGTGAATCAGCTAGTGGAGCTGGGAATGCCCAATGCTCGTTTAGTAGTGGATTGTAAATCGGGTGCAGATTATAGCGAAAATGGATGTGATGATATTAACTTCCAGTTTTCAGCCAACAAAAAGGGTGAGCTTGCAGCTATTCCTAAGGTGGCATCTGGTGGTGAAATGTCGCGTGTGATGTTGTGTATAAAGGCTTTGTTGTCGGTTTCAAAAGGTTTACCTACTATTATTTTTGATGAGATCGATACCGGGGTTTCCGGTGAGGTAGCTGATAAGATGGGAGGAATTATGCAAGAGATCTCTGAAAATATTCAGGTCATCAGTATAACACACCTGCCACAGATAGCCGTTAAGGGTAAACATCATTATAAAGTTTACAAAAAAGATAGTTTGTCTGATACCAATTCTAGTATTGAGAAATTGGATTATGACTTAAGGGTGACTGAAATTGCAAAGATGTTGAGTGGAAGTAACCTTACGGATGCTGCACTTTCCAATGCAAAAGAGCTTTTAGGTGCATCGGCCTGAGGGTATTGAGTGGCGTGGTTTTAAACACGAGTATTAATATAAGGTGCAATCATATGCATCACGAGCTGATTTTTTAAAGCTTTGATTTATTGCCATAAGAAATTGTCATATTAATAAGTTGTAACACCAACGGGTGTAATTTATTTTGATGTTGATTCCATATGGTTAAGGATAGATTAGAGGCTTATATTGATAAATAGATTGATGAAAAAAGAGAATTAATTCTAGTATAAATGATCGTAGAAAGGCTTAATCATATATATTTGTACGCTCAAAATAGAATATAACAATGGGATATAATTTATTAAAAGGAAAAAGAGGAATTATTTTCGGGGCATTAAATGATATGTCTATTGCTTGGAAAGTTGCAGAAATGGCACACGCTGAAGGTGCTACTTTTACATTGACCAATACGCCTGTTGCATGTAGAATGGGTACGCTCACCGAGCTTTCAGAGAAATGTAACGCAGAAGTTATTCCTGCGGACGCTACCAGTGTTGAAGATTTGGAAGCAGTTTATGCCAGATCCATGGAAGTGTTGGGTGGAAAAATAGATTTTGTATTACACTCCATCGGAATGTCATTAAACGTTCGTAAAAAGAGAGTGTATCACGATCTTAATTATAGCTATCTGAACAAGACATTGGATATTTCGGCTATATCGTTTCACAAGCTTTTGCAAGTGGGCTTTAAAATGGATGCAATCAGTGAATGGGGTTCTGTTGTGGGATTGTCTTATGTGGCAGCACAACGTTCCTTTTATGGATACAATGACATGGCAGATGCTAAATCATTGCTTGAATCAATTGCTCGTAGTTTTGGTTATATCTATGGTCGTGAAAAGAAAGTTAGGGTAAATACTATTTCCCAGTCGCCTACTATGACAACTGCAGGAAGCGGTGTGAAAGGTTTTGATGGGCTTATGGATTTCTCAGAAAGAATGTCTCCATTGGGTAATGCGACGGCCGAAGAATGTGCGGGTTACTGTCTGACTTTATTCTCTGATTTTACCAGGAAAGTAACCATGCAAAACTTGTTTCATGACGGAGGATTTTCAAATGTTGGAATGAGTTTAAGAGCCATGACCCAGTATAACAAGAGTTTTGATGTAGACGATATCAGTTCTCTCGACTAGATTATATAGTATGACATCACGATGATGTCTTTTTGTCCTACCAGTAATGGTAGGACTTTTTGTTTTTAGGCAATGCAGTATAGTTTTAAAGTATGATTAAAAACATTAACTTTGGCTGCGTTTTTAGGAACCTACTAGGTTAAAATCATTAAAGTAACTATGGATAAATACCAGATTAATCACCTGAGGGAGCTGGAAGCCGAATCTATTTACGTAATTCGTGAAGTGGCGGCTCAGTTTGAAAAACCGGTGATGCTTTTTTCCGGAGGGAAAGATTCAATTGTTATGTTTCACTTAGCCCGTAAAGCTTTTTATCCGGCTAAAGTACCGTTTTCGCTCTTACATATTGATACAGGGCATAATTTCCAAGAAACATTGGATTATAGAGATAATCTAATGAAGAAGACTGGTGCCAAATGTATCGTTAGATATGTGCAGGATTCTATTGATCAAGGAAAAGCGGTAGAGGAAAAAGGAGTGAATGCTTCTCGTAACAAGTTGCAAACTGTGACCCTTTTGGATGCTTTAGAGGAGTTAAAAACAGATGCAGCAATGGGAGGCGGTCGTCGTGATGAGGAAAAAGCGCGTGCCAAAGAACGCTTCTTTTCTCATAGGGATGAGTTCGGACAATGGGATCCCAAAAATCAGCGTCCTGAATTGTGGAATATCTTCAATGGTCGTAAGAATATGGGTGAGCACTTCCGTGTTTTTCCAATTAGTAACTGGACAGAAATGGATGTTTGGCAATATATTTATATGGAAAATATTGAGTTGCCTAACTTATATTTTACCCACAAACGCGAAGTTTTTAATCGAGATGGTGTTTGGATGTTTAAGGCGCCGTTTATGCAGCTTAAACCTGATGAGAAGTTAGTGGAAATGGATGTGAGATGTCGTACCATTGGTGATATCACTTGTACCGGTTTAACCCTTTCAAAAGCTGATAACTTAGAAGATATTATTCAGGAAGTAGCAGCAACCAGAACAACAGAGCGTGGTGGACGTGCAGATGATAAGCGTTCAGAGTCGGCCATGGAAGACCGTAAAAAAGAAGGGTACTTTTAATCAATGTTTTTAGCTAGCATCAAATTATTATGAGCGAAAAGAATTCAGGATATTTAGATATGGAGCTTTTGCGTTTCACCACTGCGGGTAGTGTTGATGACGGTAAAAGTACTTTAATTGGCCGATTGTTGTACGATAGTAAAGCCATCTTTGAGGATCAGATGGAAGCCATTGAAAAGGCTAGTGAACGAATCGGAAATGAAGAGGTGAACTTGGCTTTGTTAACGGATGGTCTTAGAGCCGAACGTGAACAGGGTATCACCATTGATGTGGCATATCGTTATTTTGCCACTCCCAAACGTAAATTTATTATTGCCGATACACCCGGGCATATACAGTATACTCGTAACATGGTTACGGGTGCGAGTACTGCCAATGTGGCCATTATATTGGTGGACGCACGTCATGGTGTATTGGAGCAAACCATGCGTCATTCATACATTGCTTCTCTATTGCAAATACCTCATGTTATTTTTTGTATTAACAAGATGGATTTGATGGATTATGCAGAAGAGACCTTTGAAAAAATTAAGGGAGATATTGATGGATTCTCATCAAAATTGAGCGTAAAGGATATACGTTTTGTACCTATTAGTGCGCTTAACGGCGATAATGTGGTGGATAGATCCACAAAAATGGATTGGTATCAAGGGCCTACCTTGTTGCATCTATTGGAGAATATTCATATTGGAAGCGATATTAATCATAGCGATTTCCGTTTTCCTGTTCAGTATGTGATTCGTCCGCAATCTGCTGAATTTCCTGATTATAGAGGATATGGAGGTAGAATTGCGAGTGGTGCTGTAAAGGTAGGTGACCCAATTACTGTACTGCCTTCTGGTTTTACTTCTAAGGTGAAGACCATCGATTTTTTTGAGGACTCCTTGAAGGAAGCCTTTGCTCCACAATCAGTGACGATTACATTGGAGGATGAAATAGATATTAGTCGCGGTGATATGTTGGTTAAGTCCGATAACCTTCCTAATACGACGCAAGATCTGGAATTAATGATATGCTGGTTCAACGAACGTAATCTGGTCCCAAGAGGAAAATATGTGATCAAACATACATCCGCAGATGCACGTTGTATGGTCACAGGTGTTCAGTATAAGATGGATATTAATTCCTTAGAAAAGAATACTGATGACTTAACTGTGGGTATGAATGATATCGCGAAAGTTAATTTAAGAGTGACCAAACCTTTGCATGTTGATTCGTATCAGGTTAATCGTTTTACCGGAAGTATTATCTTGGTGGACGAAGGAACCAATGAAACGGTAGCGGCTGGAATGATTCTTTAAAAAAAATATACAAGCATATATAAAAACACCCGATGTTCAATACAGAACATCGGGTGTTTTATTTTATAAAGAGATGCTACTTTTTAAAATTTCCACCCCATGGTTAAGGCAATAAAGTGATCTTTTGTTTCTGTTATCGTTTGGTAAGGTATGCCGAGCTCAGCGTCATAGCTTGGATCCCAATTATAGCTGGTGTAACGGCTATCGTAGGCAGAAAGCTTATAGGCAAAATCAACAAAATAGTTTTTATTCCTAAAGCCCAGACCCGCTGAATAGCTAATTATCTCCCTGTCATTTTCTTCTATTTTATAAGGTGTTCCTTGATAGGCATAACCACCCCTAAGGCTTATTTGTTTTCCTAACCTGAATTCAATACCCGCTCTTAAATTGTTGGCACTTGTTAAATCAGCCTCTAATGCATCACTAGCTTCTTTGATGGCAGCGATGTCAACATAGTTGTTGGAATTGGTTTTAAACTTGCCGTTTGCATAATTAATATGTTCGTAATCTGCGCTTATTATGGCTATTTTACCGATAACGAAAGAGGCACCTGCTACCAGTTTTTCAGGAGTAATTAATTTATATTCAAATATATTTTCATAATCATGTGCATATGTGGAATTACCTCCCACAGCATCTATGTCGTTAAAGAATAGGCCATCTATTCCGGAGCCAAATTCTTCTTCCATGTTATACCATGTTGGACTATGGTAAGCTGCGCCTATTCTAAGAAACTGCATGGGTTTTACAATAAAACCGGCTTTCAAATTAATGCCAACTCCCGAAGCATCCAGGTAATTTCGAACCGAATACCTGTTAAATACATCATAACTATTTACTTGTCCGTCATCTAAGCTGTATTCTTCGTAATAGTGTGCTTCTTCTTTATAGCGCATGGTAACAATATTAACACTTGCCCCCAGCATTAGTATATTACTAATATTTACACCTCCGGTAAGATTAATTTCTCCGGAGTAACCTTCTTTATCTAGAATATTTGTTTGATGAACCTTATCGCCTGGATTCATAAAAGAGGAATAATATGAACCTCCCATTCCGTCGTCTACTTCGTCAATTAGATAAGAGTCGTAGGCCAGTTGACTAAGTTGACTCCAATTATCATTGGAATTGTTTGTATTTTCCTCGAAGTATCTGGCTAAGGATTGATCGGTATTGCGCGCAGCAGCCATACTTTTGTAATTAAAATTATTATTTCGGCTGTATCCGATGGAAAAGTGGGAACTAACCAAGCCATTTTTTACATCTCTCATAGGTTTGTAGGTACCTACAAATCCTATTTGACTTGGCGCAAAGCTCAGTTTTGATTCATCTGATTTGTTACCTTGTAGCTGACTATTGGTTGAATTTATGATGATAGACGGCGTTAGGGTAAATTCTGAAGAGCGGTATACAGCAATACCGGCAGGATTAATGGATAAGGAACCAAAGTCACCACCCAGTGATGCAAAAGCATTTCCCATGGCCATTGTACGGGCTGTGCCGCTATATTGGGTTTGAGAATATCTCAACATATCTTCATAGTTCTGTGCATTTAATGAAATCATTGTAAATGACAGAAAAAGTCCTATTATTGTTTTTATATGGTTCATCGTTATATGTTGTTTGGATTAAACATATTTGTTGTTCATTGGTGTTATCTACTTCCTCTGCTAGATCTACTGCTTCCACTGCTGGATCTGCTACTGCTACCGGAGCTGCTTGACCTGCTGCTGGAGCCGGAGTAGGAGCTGGTAGAGCCAGAAGATCTAGTGCTGGTAGTTGAGGGGCTGTATGATCTAGATGAAGAACTTCCACTGCTCCTATAGCTCGAACTACGGTTGCTGGAACTCCCAGTACTGTAGGTTCTGCTTTGTGTACTCCTGCTTGGTGTGGTGCTGTAGCCGGTACTCTTAGTACTGCTCCCGTTGGAATACTTACGGCTTGAAGTGGTATTGCTATATGTTCTTGTTTTTCTGGTACTTGATTTTGTGCTAGGCGCGCTACTCACACGATTGTAATTGCTTCGTGTGGTAGTAGAATATTGTTTGGTGTTATTGTAGGTAGGTGTATATGAGCTCCTGGTACTTCTGGTACCTTGTGTGCTTTTTGTTGTTCTGCTACTTGCTGCAGTGCTGTTGGCATTGGAGTAGGATGCCCGGGTGCTGCGACTGGTAGTTGATTGTGACCGAATAGCTGCTCTCGAGGAACCGGTGTTTGATTTGATTTGTCCGTTTCTACTCGAAGTAGTTGCGTTTTGTTCTACTCTTTGTCTGCTGCTGGAATAGGCAGGTCGCTTGTTGAAGTTATTGTAGTTTGATCCATGCCCTCCATAATAGCCGCCATGGTGGTGACGGTTGTAATATGGGTTGTAATATCCACCCATACCCCATGCATAATCCCATGCATAATAAGGGTAGCCCCATGATGAATAGTAGGGAGAACTGAAACCGTACCAGCTATTATAAAAACCATAGTTACCATAATAGCCAAAAGAGTTAAAACGACTGCCATAGCGCCAGTTCCAATAATTAGGGTTGTGCCATTCAGGCACTACCAATGCATAGTCTCCGTCTATATACACATTGTAGTCGAAGCCACTATTGAATATGACTTCCTGATATAATGGAGACCAATAAGGAATGCCTCTGAATGGCCCGTGAAAACGAGCTAAGCGCTCTGCATAGTCCCTATCCATCTCAGAGCCTTCAAATTCATTTACCCAATACCCAGTATTATCATCGTAATATAACAAGGAATCTATTTCTTGAATAGAATCATTGGTTAATAAGCTGGTGTATTCTTGTTGAATCTGAGAAAAGTCTCTCGTATCTTCTTGTTGATCAGTTCTGTCTGATTTTTGATATTCCTCCTGAAGAGAGGAGTAACGTTTGTTATTTTCCTTATTTAAATGCTCATCAGGTTTAGGCAATGCTGAATACCCTTGAGCTACAGTTGCGGTATTCGTTGAAGGAGTGTAGTAGAGATCATCTTCATATACATCCGATGTGTATGAGTTTTGAGTTACACATCCGCTGAATACTAACGTGATTATGGCGATTAAATATGTAAACTTTTTCATGGTCTGTACTTTTAAGTTACTATCAGTATAATGAGATGAAATGATATAAATTGCCAACAAAATAGCAATTCTAAATCATAAAAGGCCCAATTACTCAAATAAAGATGATGAGTATATGATGAATTACAATAAACGTACCATACTATTGTTTTTCGGAAGCTAACTGTTCGTGAAATGGATAGTTTTAAGATCTTTATTTTGCTTTAGAGAGAATAAAGCCTTTTTTTTACAGGTATGCACTTAAATATATCCTTGATTTTTTGTTATTTTGGACTTTCTAAGGAATACGGGTAAAATGCTCTTGGGGGATATGATGAAGGATTGAAGCGAATGGAGCGTAAAAAAGACTGACTAAGAATATAAATGATTCAAACATATGGCAAAAGGATTAACAAAAAGGAGTGTTGATTACTCACAATGGTATAACGAGTTAGTAATGAAGGCCGATCTGGCTGAAAACTCGGCAGTGCGCGGATGCATGGTTATTAAACCTTATGGCTACGCTATTTGGGAGAAGATGCAACAGCAGCTGGATAAAATGTTTAAGGATACAGGACATGAAAATGCCTATTTCCCATTGTTTATTCCTAAATCATTTTTTAGTAAGGAAGCGGATCATGTGGAAGGTTTTGCAAAGGAATGTGCAGTGGTTACGCATTATCGTTTAAAAAATGACCCTGATGGTAATGGGGTAGTTGTTGATCCGGATGCTAAACTTGAAGAGGAGTTGATCGTCAGACCAACGTCGGAAACTATTATTTGGAATACTTATAAAAATTGGATACAATCTTATCGCGATCTGCCTATTAAATGTAATCAATGGGCAAATGTGGTACGTTGGGAAATGAGAACACGTTTATTTTTGCGTACAGCTGAGTTTCTGTGGCAGGAAGGGCATACGGCTCATGCAACCAAGCAAGAGGCACTGGAGGAAACAGAGACCATGATTCAAGTATATGCCGATTTTGCACAACAATATATGGGGGTACCCGTTATTCAGGGTGTTAAAACGGCTAATGAACGATTTGCTGGGGCGCTGGAAACCTATACGATAGAAGCATTGATGCAGGATGGTAAAGCTTTACAGTCTGGTACTTCGCACTTTCTGGGTCAGAATTTTGCCAAGGCTTTTGATGTGAAATTTGCGAACAAAGAAGGAAAAGAGGATTATGTGTGGGCTTCTTCTTGGGGTGTTTCAACTCGCCTGATGGGGGCTTTGATTATGGCTCACTCTGATGATTATGGTTTGGTATTACCTCCTAAATTAGCACCTATACAAGTTGCCATTGTTCCTATTTATAAGAGCAAAGAAGATCTGGATAAGATTTCGGTTGTAGTCGATGAAATAGTGCTCAAGTTAAAACAGCGTGGTGTTTCTGTGAAGTTTGATGATAGTGATAACCGTAAACCAGGATGGAAGTTTGCACAGTATGAGTTGAAAGGGGTGCCTCTCCGCTTAGCTATAGGACCTCGCGATATTGAGAACAATACTGTTGAAGTGGCGCGCCGTGACACTTTAACCAAAGAAGTGGTTGCTATTGACGGTATTGATGACTATGTGACAGAGTTATTAGATGTGATTCAGGATAATATTTATAAGAAGGCACTGGATTTTAGAGCAGAGAAAACCACAGAAGTGAATAGCTACGATGAATTTAAGGAAATACTTGAGAAAAAAGGTGGTTTTATTCTCGCTCATTGGGACGGTACGGCTGAAACAGAACAAAAAATAAAAGAAGAAACCAAGGCAACCATTCGTTGTATTCCTTTGGAAGGTGATAAAACACCGGGTAAATGTATGGTGACAGGCAAACCGTCTTTACAACGTGTTGTGTTTGCAAAGGCCTATTAATCGTATTGCTGATGTGATGGTCTGCGAAGTAATAATTTTTTGTGAATAGTTCAATGTGGCTTCAGTTGGTTCTATTTTGAAACAGTTGTTTTCTTGCAGCCATCACATAGGAGTTTGATTTAGTTTCGGCGTGGTTCATATAACCATTGAAAGAAAATGTTGTGGCTGACATGTGAACTATTTATATATGGGTAGAAGTGTAAGGGGGAGATTGATATTTTATCCGACCATTTCACTCAGAGTAATGATATTTATCAGGGGAGACTATATATTAGCTTCCCCTTTTTGTATTTATTGGATTAAGGCTTATTTTTATAAGCTGAGGTGGCATTCTTTTTGTTAGGAGTGCCCCATCAATAGATGACAAATATCTGAAACGAGCCATGGGAATGGATTCTCACACAGAGGAATGATTAATTTAGGCGAGTTCCATATGGCCTTTGAAAATTTAATTATAAACATATGAAAAATATAAAAGATAGGTTTTTAAAATATGTAGGTATAGATACGCAATCGGATACGGATACAGGCTTAACGCCTTCTACACCAGGTCAAATGAGGTTTTCGGAGCAGCTGGTAGAGGAGTTAAAAGAAATAGGCTTGCATGAGGTTGAACTGGATGATAATGGTTATGTAATGGCTACCATACCTTCAAATATTAAAAAAGAAGTACCTGTAATGGGTTTCATAGCGCACGTTGATACCAGTCCTGATTTTACAGGAAAGCATGTTAATCCGCAAATATTAGAAGGTTATGATGGTCAGGATATTGTCTTAAATAAAGAAGAGAATATCATTATGGAAACAGCTGATTTCCCTGAACTGAAAAATTATGTGGGACAGACTTTAATTACTACGGATGGTACCACTTTGCTGGGGGCAGATGATAAAGCCGGGGTGGCTGAAATTGTTACTGCAGCAGAATATTTGATGAAGCATCCTGAAATTAAACATGGAAAAATAAGGATTGGTTTTACACCAGACGAAGAGATAGGGGCAGGTGCCGATTATTTTGATGTGAAAAAATTCGGGGCAGAATATGCTTATACAATGG
Source organism: Saccharicrinis fermentans DSM 9555 = JCM 21142 (assembly GCF_000517085.1). Taxonomy (NCBI): domain Bacteria; kingdom Pseudomonadati; phylum Bacteroidota; class Bacteroidia; order Marinilabiliales; family Marinilabiliaceae; genus Saccharicrinis; species Saccharicrinis fermentans. Next base: position 826,153 of record NZ_KI912107.1, read on the forward strand.
ATGGGGGTGAAATAGGTGAGCTTGAGTATGAGAATTTTAATGCAGCATTGGCAAAGATTACCGTGCTTGGCCGGAATGTACACCCAGGTTATGCAAAAAATAAAATGCGTAATTCTATACGTATTGCTAACCAGATTATTTCCCTGTTACCAAGAGTGGAAACTCCGGAGCATACCTCTGGTTATGAAGGATTTTTTCACTTAATGTCTTTTAAAGGGGAAGTTGAAAAGAGTGAGCTTACCTATATTATTAGAGATTTTAAGCGTGGTAGATTTGAAGATCGTAAAAAGGAAATGGCGCACCTGGTTAGTAAAATTAATAGTGAATACGGAAAGGGTACAGCTTCAGTGGAAATAAAAGACCAATATTACAATATGTGTGAGAAGGTGAAACCAGTGATGCACATTGTAGAACAGGCTAAAAAAGCCATGGAAGAAGTTGGTGTTAAGCCTAATATAAAACCTATTCGAGGAGGTACCGACGGTGCTCGTTTATCTTTTATGGGTTTACCAACACCCAATATTTTTGCCGGAGGTCATAATTTTCATGGCCGCTTCGAATTTGTTCCATTACAGAGTATGGAAAAGGCCGTGGAGGTAATTTTGAAAATAGTTGAACTTTCAATTAGATAATCCATTGGTAAAAATAACGCATGTATAAAATAAATGTAGGTTAAATAGATTTTGAAGTGGGTATCTATTCTTTGGGAATAATTTTATGAACCTGTTAATCGATTTTTTGCGCTTTGTGAAGAACAAAATTTATTATCTTTTGTTTCACGTGTAATTGTATCATATTTCAGAATCAAATAAACAAATAAAAAAATTATGGCAGTTTTAGTAGGAAAAAAAGCACCCGCTTTTAAAGCAGAAGCAGTTATTAATGGCAGTGAAATGGTTGAGAATTATTCTCTTGATCAATTTGTAGGTAAAAAGAACGTGGTGTTGTTCTTTTATCCCGCTGATTTTACATTTGTTTGTCCAACCGAGATTATTGCTTTTCAGGACAAGATTGAAGAGTTTGAAAAAAGAAATGTTCAGGTAATTGGGGTTTCTGTAGACTCGGCTTTTTCGCATTGGAAATGGTTGCAAACAGATAAAAAAGAAGGTGGAATCAAGGGTGTTAAATTCCCATTGGTTGCTGATAATGCAATGACCATTTCTGAAAATTATGACGTATTGGCCGGAGAGTATGATTATAACGAAGAAGGACAAATGGTTTTTGAAGGTACTCCAATGGCATATAGGGGATTGTTTTTGATTGATAAGGAGGGTGTTGTGCGTCATCAAGTTGTGAATGATATGCCACTTGGACGTAGTGTTGATGAAACCCTAAGAATGATTGATGCTTTGCAGTTCTTCGAAGAAAATGGAGAGGTTTGTCCTGCTAATTGGCATGCAGGAGACGAAGGATTGGTAGCTTCGCAAGAGGGTATCTCAGAGTATCTAGGTAAGCGAGGATAGTTTTTCTGAAAATAAAATGAAAGCATCTGCATGTATTTGTAGATGCTTTTTTTTTGCTTTCCGGTGTTTTGTTATTCCATTTTGAACTAAATTTGCGCCATGCGAAAGTATATTTCTTTTGATGTTGATAATCCCAAGGATTTTAAACATCAAGTGGTTCAATATTGCAGAAGATTTAAATATGGTGCTGTCTATGATAGTTGTGACCACTATCTACCAAAGAGATCTGGAGTTCATTATCATTCAATAGATTTTCTGGCGGGACTGGATCATATAAATGTAGTAAGAGGTGGTTTTGATGTTGTTCAAAAACTAAATGAAGATATCCGGGATTGGCTTTGTGGTTATTGGAGTTATGATTTAAAAAACGACTTGGAGAATTTGTGTTCTGTAAATAGGGATGGATTAAATTTTGACAAAGCGTGTTTTTACCAACCGCGTTTCATTATTTTGCAGCGGGAGAATCGTTGGGTTATTGGTTATTTAGAGGGAGTAAACACGAAAGAGGATGTTCGGGAAATGATGTCGACTATTTATTGTCAAAACAAAGGTTTTCAAGAAAAGACTGCACTCCGTTTTAAAGCAAGGGTTGATAAGGACAAATATTGTAGATCTGTGGAAGCTATTTTAGATCATATTCATAGGGGTGATGTTTATGAACTCAATTACTGCATAGAGTTTTATGCTGAAAAGGTGGTCTTGGATCCTTTTACAACCTATAATAGTTTGGTAGAAATATCTCCTACTCCTTTTTCTGGTTTTTTTAAGGCGGAGGATCATTATATTCTTTGTGCTTCACCAGAACGGTTTGTCAAGAAAGAAGGTGGTAAAATTATCAGTCAACCCATTAAAGGAACTGCCCAAAGGGGTAAAGATAAGCGTGAAGATACCAGTCTGAAAAGGGCATTGTTTATGAATGCCAAAGAACGTTCCGAGAACATAATGATTGTTGACTTGGTACGGAATGATTTGTCGCATATTGCGGAGCAGGGCTCTGTGGGAGTGGAAGAACTTTGTGGTGTATATGCTTTTCCACAGGTGTTTCAAATGATATCTACCGTTACAGCAACGCTTCATCAAAATAAAGGAGGAATTGATGCAATACGCTCCTTGTTCCCTGCCGGTTCCATGACTGGTGCTCCTAAAGTGAGAGCGATGGAGCTGATTGAGAAATATGAGGAGAGTAAAAGAGGGGTGTATGCTGGTGCAATAGGTTATTTTAGTCCGGATGGAGATTTTGATTTTAATGTGGTCATTCGTACTTTGTTATATAATGCGGCTCACCAATATGTATCTTTTATGGTGGGAAGTGCTATCACCCAAAAGAGTGTACCCCAAAAAGAGTATGAGGAGTGCTTGTTAAAAGCAAAAGCTATTTTTCAATTATTTAACCAGGATAAACAAGGAGCTTATGAATGAGCGATTTTTACAGTATTTACATGATTATTGTGTTTATATCTCTGGACAAAAGATCTTGGTGGCTTTAAGTGGAGGTGCCGATTCTGTTGCATTATTGCACCTTTTACATACAGCAAAAGTAGCTATTTGTGCAGCGCATTGTAATTTTAATTTGCGTGGAGATGAATCTGATGGAGATGAGCAATACGTGGTGGATTTGTGTGCCTCTCTTGGTGTGACCCTCTATCAAAGATCATTTGATACGACTGAGTTTGCTACTGAAAAAGGAATCTCCATTGAAATGGCAGCTAGGGATCTTCGTTATGCATGGTTTCATGACTTGTTGAAGACCGAGCGTCTTGATTGGATCGCTACAGGGCACCATAAGGATGATAGTATTGAAACCTTTTTTTTAAACTTAGCTAGGGGAACGGGTATTAAGGGACTGGTGGGCATGAAGCCGCTTCGAGGTCGGCTTATTCGTCCCTTGTTAGCGTTTTCTCGTGGTGAAATAGAGGATTATTGTGCTGTTCATAAATTGAATTACCGTACAGATTCTTCTAATCTGGAGTCTGTTTATTTACGTAATAAAGTGAGACATCAGATACTTCCCTTGTTTCGGGAGCTAAATCCATCTTTTATGGATACCATGCAAAGCAATATGAAGCATATGGAGCAGGTCAGTCGTTTTTTTCAGGATTCAGTGAAAGAACTGACAAAGGAAGTGGTGGTTGAACAGGATGGTCAGCTACTCATATCTTTACAGCATGTTGATCGTTTTGTCGATAAACACTTGGTGTTATTTGAAATATTACAACCCTATGGTTTTAATGGTTCTGTTATTCAGGAGCTGGTAGAATGCATTGAAAACCAAGTCTCGGGCAAGCAGTTTTATGCCCCTTCATATAGGCTCATAAAGGATCGTTTTAATATTATTCTTTTGCCCCATGCCGAAAAACAACAGGACGATATTTTTTATATTGAGGTAGATCAATATGAATTGAAGCAGCCTGTCAAATTGAATATTGCTTCGGGTATTGATGCGCAGGGCTATCGTATTGATACGCGTGCGGAAGTGGCTCAATTGGATGAAGATTTACTGAATTATCCACTGACTTTGCGAAAATGGCGACATGGTGATCAGTTTCGACCATTGGGGATGAAAAACTTTAAAAAGTTGAGTGATTTCTTTATTGATGAGAAATTTTCCTTGAAAGACAAGGAGGATACCTGGCTTTTGTTTTCGGGTGATGATATCATATGGGTGGTTGGACATCGATGTGATGATAGGTATAAAATTACCCATAGAACCCAGCATATCACAAAGATTCATTACCAGCGTTGAATTCCATATTGTCTACAATGCCGCCGCCAACCACTATGTTATCTTGGTAAAAAACAATAGACTGACCAGGAGTCAAAGCCCATACAGGGTTGCTAAAGTGTATATGTAGCTCCTTATCTATCAGTTCAATAGTGCCTGGAGTAGGAGGGACGGCATCCAAGCCTCGGATTCTCAAATCCACCTGTTGTGGGCCTTGAAGAAAGCTTGGATTACTCGTCAGATATGTGTGTATCATTAAATGTTTGGTGAATAAGGTGTTTTTAGGAGCGGTGATTAACCTATTGTTTGCGGCATCTATTTTTGCCACATATTCTCCATGGTCGGCCTGCAGATTGATGCCCCTTTTTTGACCTATGGTATAGTACGGGAAACCATCGTGAGTCCCTATTTTATTGCCTGTGCTATTCCAAACTTCGCCATTTTTTAATTTGTTTTTTAATTCAGGTCTCATGTCATTGATGTATGATCTGTAATCCTGTCCCTGCAGAAAACAGACGCCCATACTTTCTCTCTTTTTGACGATAGATTGAAATCCGAGTTTGGCGGCCTTGTCTTTTACTTCACTTTTTAAAAATGATCCCAGAGGGAAAATGCATCTGGATAAGATGCTTTGGGGGAGATTCCATAAAAAGTAAGATTGGTCTTTAGAAGGATCTTTACCTTTCTGAATATGATAAAACCCTTCTTTTTCAGTAATGTTCACATAATGTCCGGTAGATATTTTTGTACACTGAAGACGTTGTGACTCTTCCAGTAGTAATTTCCACTTAATGGTTTCATTGCATCTTATACAAGGATTGGGGGTTCGACCTTTTAGGTATTCATCCACGAAATAATCGATCACTTCCTTTTTAAATTGATTGTACACATCTAAAACATGGTGTTCTATATTGAGTTGGGCTGCTAATGTCTGCGCTTCGGCAATGAATTGAGGTGTATGGTCTGTTAAAGAATTTGATATGGTGTTAAATGTGATTCCAATAACTTCATAACCCATATTTTGCAAATACCAGGCCGACATTGAACTATCGATGCCTCCACTCATTCCCAGCAATACTTTTTCTTTTTTCATGATCAATTTATCTGTCTACGGCACCATAGGATGCAATCAGTCTATTATTTTTTACCCAAACTCTATTTATGATTAAAATAGATGATTGTATGAATTGTACTTATAAAATATATGCTATCATTGTATGACTGCAAAAATATAAATATATACTAAAGTGTACTATTTAACCTGAGCGATTCATAAATTATCTATTTTGACCATTGAAGGATAAATCAGGTTAATACAGCAGTTGTGAAAGATATTTTGATGGTTATGCATAAAAAATATCTCTTATTTTAATATTTTTATGAGTTTATAATTTTTCTTTCAATGACCATGTTAAAATGGCTACAAAGACATTTCTCTACGAGAGATATATTTTATCATGGCTTTTTATTTTAACATAAAAGTAGTTTAATATGCTTCGAAATATAGTATTAATTGGTTCCGGTAAGTTAGCTACCCAGCTGGGTAGTAGTCTGGTGAAAAAGGGATTTAACATTCGTCAGGTTTTTAGCCGTACGCATTGTAATGCAGAGGAACTGGCAGAGCGTTTAAATGCATATGCAACCGATCGTTTGTCGGAGATTCAGTTGGATGCCGATTTGTATATTATAGCGCTTACTGATGCGGCTATAGAAACTACGATTGAGCAGATGCCCAAAGTAAATGGTATTGTGGTACACACTGCGGGCTCGCTGGCTATGGATATGCTGGGTTCTTTTGAAAATTATGGAATTTTTTATCCCTTTCAAACCTTTAGTAAGGAGCGAGAGGTTGATTTTAGTGAGATTCCTATTCTTATTGAGGCCAATGGGGAACTGGTATGCAAAAAACTGGAAAGTTTTGCGAAAGCCATTTCCCAGACGGTGATGGTTTGTGATTCCAATCAGCGTCAACAAATTCATCTGGCAGCCGTATTTGCCTGTAATTTTTCAAATCATATGTATGTGATTGCGGAGAGTATACTTAAAAAGTACGATATTAGCTTTGATGTCTTGAAACCTTTGATCAAGGAAACGGCTCTTAAAACCGAATTTCTTTCGCCTGTTAAAGCCCAAACAGGGCCGGCTATAAGGGGGGATAAGAATGTGATAGATAAGCATTTGTCGATGCTTGGGGGTGATGAGGAGTTGGCAGAGTTATATAGCAAGCTGACCCAGCGTATAGAGGTATTGGGAGCCCGGGGAAAGCTATTGGATGAATAATATGCAAAAGAAAGGAGCCGGCTTACATATGAAACCGACTCCTTTCTTTTTACCTTCCTTCAATATCTATTTAACCAAGGTCATTTCGTCTATAAGGTAGCTTGCACCTGCGAATTTATCTATCAGAAAGAGTACATACCTGATGTCCAGTGTAATGTTTCTGCATTGTTCCGGATTAAACATTAAGTCGCTCATAACCCCTTCCCAGGCACGGTCGAAGTTTATGCCAATTAGTTCTCCGTTAGCATTTACCACCGGACTCCCAGAGTTACCACCTGTTGTATGATTTGTAGCAACAAAACAAACAGGGACTGTTCCCTGAGATTCATACTGGCCAAAGTCTTTTTTTTCATAAAGATCTTTTAATTTTTGGGGGACGCGGTAATCGTAAATATTGGGGTTGTCTTTTTCAATAATACCATTCAATGTAGTATGGTTTTTAAAAATAACACCATCCTTGGGAGCATAGCCTTTAACCTTTCCATAGGATACTCTTAGGGTAAAGTTGGCATCAGGGTAGAAAGTTGTATCTGGTTGAAACTTCATCTGTGCGGCCATGTACTTGCGATTGAGCTCTTCTATTTTTGCAGACAAGGCATTGTAGTTATCTAAAATTTTTAGTTTGTAAGCATCATAAAAGCTGTGATAAAGTATATAAGCCGGATCTTTTTCTAGTTTTTTGATGTCTTTGGCTGAGAAGTTCTTTGCAAATGAAAGGCTCGCTTGGGGGTCTGCAAATATTGTTTTAGCAAATAAATGATCTACAAACTTAGAGATATTACCCTTGTACTTTTTGTTGATTCGTGTGTATATTTCCGGGTGAAACTGTGGATCTATTCTTTCCTTGAACATGGATAGAATGGTTACTGTCATCTCTTTATCTATAGGTTGATGGTAATCTTTATAAAATGAAGTCAGCTTTTTTTCTAGATCTGTTTTGATTCGTTTTATTTGTTCCAAGTCTAGCGTGTCTTTTTTGTATGCATTTTTCAGTTGATAAAAATTACGTGATGTTTGAACTGCTTCCATCCCGTTTCTGAAAATGGCTTCTGTGATATAGCTATAAGCCAGGCGATAATCTCCATATGTTTGGTAGCTTGCTCGATACTCATTCAGCAGGTTTGCATATTGCTTGCTGTTCTCATTGGCCCAGCGTTGAAAATGCGTTTCAAAATTTTCTTTTTTATCAATGGCATTCAGTTTATCCAGTCCTTTTATTTCTCCAATCCATCTTTTCCATGAGTTAGAAATGCTTGCGGCTTTGGAGGCGTATTGAATTCTGACAGCCGGATCTTTTATCTGATATTTTTTTATAATGTCTAGTTTCTTAGTGCGGATGTCAATCAGTTCAGGATTAACTTTTTCGGTAATCATCTTCAGATGATACGAAGGAGCATATTCTTCGGTGGTGCCAGGATAACCAAATACCATGGTGAAATCACCTTCTTTAACTCCTTTTAATGAGATAGGAAAGTGTTTCAACGGTTTGTAAGGTACATTGTCTTTAGAATAAGCAGCGGGGTTATTGTCTTTATCTGCATATATCCTGAACAAAGAAAAATCACCTGTATGACGCGGCCACATCCAGTTGTCTGTATCTCCACCAAATTTGCCAATAGCCGAAGGAGGTGCACCTACCAAACGAATATCGTTGTATACTTCATTGACCGATAAAAAATATTGATTGCCATGAAAGAAGGGCTTTATATTGGCTTTGTAATGGGTTCCTTCGGTGGCTTTTTTAATGAGGGCGTCTATGTTTTTTTGAATGGTATCTGTTCTGCCTTCCATATCGTCGGTAACACCTCTTAATACCTGCCCTGTAACATCTTCTATTCTCTTTAAGAAAGTAACGGATAGGTTGTCGTTGGTTAGTTCTTGCGAACGGTCTTTGGCCCAGAATCCCTCAGTAAGGTAATCGTTTTCAATGCTGCTGTGTTTTTGAATGGCATCGAAACCACAATGGTGATTGGTGATGATGAGTCCTTGGTCAGAGATGAGTTCGCCTGTGCAACCGCGTCCGAATATAATCACTGCATCTTTCATGCAGGCCTGATTGACACTATAGATATCTTCAGCAGTGAGTTTAAATCCCATTTGCTGCATTTCTTCCATATTGTATTTTTCAAGTAAAATAGGAATCCACATTCCTTCCTTGGCTTGTACCGAAAGGCTAAATATAACCGATGCGATCAGTAAAGTAATAATTTTCCTCATGTGTTTTATTAATATTATGAATGTGAGAATATATGCTGTCGACTAAAAATGGTATAATTCTGTGTACAATCGTTGAACAGGTAGTCCCATCACATTAAAATATGAACCTTCTATCTTTTCAATGCCAATCATTCCGATCCATTCTTGAATGCCATAGCCTCCTGCTTTGTCAAATGGTTTATATTGATCTATATATGATACTATTTCGTCTTGTTGGAGTGCCTTAAAATATACCTTTGTAGCTACCGTAAATGATTTTGTTTTGTGAGCGCTGGTAAGTGTTACTCCTGTGATTACTTCATGAACCTGGTCAGAGAGTTTTTGGAGCATGGCTATTGCGAGGTCTCTGTCAGTGGGTTTGCCAAGAATTTCTTGTCCTAAACAGACGATGGTGTCTGATGTTATCACCAACTTGTTGGTATTTTGAATCTCTTGCTTAAATGGATCGGCTTTTAGTTGGGAAAGGTAAAGAGCTACTTCATGATTGTCTAAACCTGGTGGATAAATTTCTGCTATGTTTTTGTTTTCAATGGAGAAATCTATTCCTAACTCCTTTAAAAGCTGCGAGCGGCGGGGAGATTTGGAAGCCAGGATTATTTGGTATTTCTTAAGATGATTCTGAAGCATACTAGAGATGGTATTAAAATAATTGTCCCGCTATTAGAATAAATAAAATTCCAAACAGCATTATTAATTTATAAAAGGTATTTAAGCGATGGTATGCCTTGGGAGTAGAACTTTTGTATAACAAGTACATGGATAGTATAAATGGAATTGTTATCAGAAGTATGATATACCAAAGTGTAATCACTGAGCTGTTTAATATGTTGAAGGAAAAATATAAAGCCCAAATAGACAGGAGAGTACAGCAGGTTAATATGCTTACAAATATTTTGGAAAACTTCATTCCTATTTCAATGGGTAAGGTTCTGCACCCTCCTTGCTCGTCTCCCAATACATCTTCCATGTCTTTTACAATCTCCCGGATAAGGGTAGTCACAAAAGCAAAAAAAGCAAAACCTAAGGTCCAGAACCATGCAGTGGAACAAGCCTCACTATTGATGATGGGAGCGCCATGAACACGAACCAACATCGCAAATTCCAATGAAACAACTACGATGGTAACCAAGGCTGTTAGCCCTGCAACAATCATGTTGCCAATGAATCCTTGTTTCTTGAAGGTGGTGGAATAATACCAAAGGAACACAGGTATGAGTAAAAACATGAGTGCCCAGGTTTCTTTGCGTGCTATATAGGAAATAAAAAGACCAACGAATACTCCTATGAAAGAGAGTATCACGTGAAAAAACATGGCCGCACGTCTTTGTAGCCCATTGTCAATGACCATTTTTTCGGGGCGGTTGATGCGGTCTATTTTTATGTCAAAATAGTCGTTGATAACATAACCTGATGCTGCCATACAAACAGAGGCCAATACCAATAATCCAAATCTAAAATGCGACAAGACAGGGTGATAGCCGAAGTGTGCTAGGATTGGTATGATGAGCCCATATCTGATGAGGCACTGTAATAGTATTATTATCAGTAGATTGGGTAGACGTACTAAACGTAGTAATGATGTCATAATTTATTTTTACCAAGAATGATCTAATCCCCACTTTCCATGCGCGCGCAATACTTGTTCAATAACATCGCGGGCACAACCTTCGCCTCCGTTTTTGTGACTTATATATTTACATAAGGACTTGACCTCTTCCACTGCATCGGCTGGACAAACAGGAACACCTACAGTATCCATTACCGGGTAGTCGGGTAAATCATCACCCATGTACATGACCTCTGCGGGTTTGAGGTTTCTTTTTGTAATCCAGTCTTCAAAAGGAGGTATCTTAAATGATGCACTCATATAAATATCATCAATACCTAATAGCTGATAACGCTTTTTCACAGCTTCGGTATTGCCACCGGTAATGATAGCGATAGGATAGCCTAATTTTATGGCTAGCTGTAAAGCATAACCATCTTTAATATTTACCGTTCGCATAGGTACACCTTCGGAGTCCATCGGTATGATCTGTGCCGACAAAACACCATCCACATCGAAGGCAAAAGCTTTTACCTTCATTAAATCTTCTTTAAAATTGCTCATGTACAATGTAATTTGCTGCGAATTTACAAAATACAAATCACTTAGTTGAATGTTGAAACTTGAAAGTTTGGTGCTTTTTTAGGCAGCATGTGGATTTTGCTGTTTTATTTTTGTACATCTCTTATTGCAGAAGGGTATTTGAGCACTTTGAAATGGAGTAATACCTGAGGTAAAAGGTGATTTTTGGGGAAATGGTGGATTATAGAAAAAAAATGTATATTTTTGCGCAATTTTTCATTCGAACTACTATGGCAAATATCTTCAACGAAGTATCAAGAACATTTAATGAGTACCTTATTATTCCTGGTTTAACTACCAAGGAGCATACACCTGACAAAGTTAATTTACGGACTCCTTTGGTCAAATTTAAAAAAGGTGAGGAGTCTGCAATCACATTGAACATTCCCTTTGTGTCATCTATTATGCAATCGGTATCAGATGATGGGATGGCGAAGGCATTGGCTAAAGAGGGTGGTTTATCCTTTATTTTCGGTTCTCAAGGTATCGAGGAACAGAGCAGAATGGTTAAGAGAGTGAAGGCGCATAAGGCTGGTTTTGTGGAGAGCAGGGCCAATCTTACTCCTGAACATACCTTAAAAGATGTCATTGAATTAAAGAAGAGAACAGGTTTTTCAACCATTGGAGTTACCGAAGATGGTTCTGCCACAGGGTCTTTTAAAGGATTGGTGACAGGTAGAGATTATAGACCAAGTCGCGATGACCACAACAGAAAGGTGAAAGAATTTATGACACCCCTAAAGGATTTAATTTATGGGAAGAGTGGTGTTTCATTAAAAGAAGCCAATGATATTATTTGGGAGCATAAGCTTAATACATTGCCTATTTTAGATCAAGATAATAATTTGCAGTATTTTGTGTTCCGTAAGGATTATGATAGTCATAAAGAACATCCTAGAGAGTTATTGGATCAACATAAGAGATTATTGGTGGGAGCTGGAATTAATACACGTGATTATCAAGAAAGAGTGCCTGCTTTGGTAGAAGCTGGAGTTGATGTGGTTTGTATTGATTCTTCAGATGGTTATTCTGAATGGCAGAAGGATACCATCGAATACATTAAAAGTAATTTTGCACACGTTCTTGTAGGTGCCGGAAATGTGGTGGATAGAGATGGTTTTATGTACCTGGCAGAAGCAGGTGCTGACTTTGTAAAAGTTGGTGTTGGCGGCGGTTCAATATGTATTACTCGTGAACAAAAGGGAATTGGTAGGGGACAGGCTACGGCACTTATTGAGGTGGCTGCCGCCAGAGATGAGTATTTCAAAAAGACAGGAGAGTATATTCCTATTTGTTCAGATGGAGGTATTGTACAGGATTATCATATGACACTGGCTCTGGCTATGGGGGCTGACTTTTTGATGATGGGTAGATATTTTGCTCGTTTTGATGAGAGTCCAACACGTAAATTATTAATAGGTGGTAATTATGTGAAGGAATATTGGGGCGAAGGTTCTAATAGAGCTCGTAACTGGCAACGATATGACATGGGTGGCAATGATAACCTGAAGTTTGAAGAAGGGGTAGATAGCTATGTTCCTTATGCCGGAAAACTAAAAGACAATATTGAAATGACCATTGGTAAAATTAAATCTACCATGTGTAGCTGTGGTGTGGCATCCTTATTGGAGTTAAAATCGGATGCGAAACTTACATTGGTATCTTCAACAAGTATTATTGAAGGTGGTGCGCATGACGTAATAGTGAAAGAAACTAAGAATTAAAGTTTTTGTTCATCGTATTTAAATGTCCCTTTGTTGTGTTAGCAGCAAAGGGATATTTTTTTTCGGGGTATCAGTGTGCTCCTTGCGTTTTGAAGCCTCATGACGAAGTTTTAATGCAGCATACCGCTTTGCATTGTATGGCGTGAGAACCTGCCTATATGGATGGAGAAAATACAGCAAGGTCTTGCGTAAAGCTAAGACCTTGCTCGCAATAAGTACGTTTTATTTATCTAATTCGATCCATTGATCTTACCAAGGCTTCATCTTTTCCTATGGCTCTAAGAGCTAAAATGTTTAGTATGGCTGCGACAATGGGAAATACAGTGCTGATCCCGTAGCTTAAGGCAGTTGCGTTAAGCTGTTTCATACCAACTGTTCCAAAATAATAGATGAGAGCAGTTGTTCCTATCAAAAGGCCCACATTGGCTGCACAGAGTCTTATCTGAATCATTCTTCTTTTAAATAGAAATATTGAAACCAGTGAAACGAGTGGAGTTAGTATCAACAATATTGTTAATGCAACAGTTGCCATGCTTTCACTATTGGCATTTGTTTCTGCAGCATGGATGCCTGCGTAGTTTAAAATGTATTCAATATCCGCAACAAAGGTTATTTGTGTAGAAAAAAACATAGATGTTCCAAATGCCACTGCCAACAATAAATAAATAGTCTGGATTCTTTGTATCATAGTCAATAATTTTTGGCAAAAATAGAAAGAATAAATGACATTTTGTTGTAATTTTATTATATGTAGTGGGGATTTATATGGGGGTGGGTAATGATAATATATTGTTGTTTTTGTAATAAAGAATAACATGTTTTACAAAAAAAATATACCTTGCTTTAAAATTTAATGCAAAGAAATATATGGCACGAAGAATAGAGGAATCGGAATTAATTTTAAATGGTGATGGAAGTATTTTTCATCTTCATCTAAAACCAGGTGAATTGGCTGACAATATTATTCTGGTTGGTGATCCGGGTCGGGTTGAGACAGTAACGTCTTTTTTTGATACTGTTGAACTTGTACGAAAAAATCGCGAGTTCGTATCAGCTACCGGTATCTATAAAGGTACGCGCTTCTCGGTGATAGCTACAGGGATTGGTACCGATAATATAGATATAGTGGTAAATGAGTTAGATGCACTGGTAAATATTGACTTTGAAACAAGGACGGTTCATAAGGAGCATAAGGCACTTCGTATGGTAAGGATTGGTACATCCGGATCTCTGCAAAAGGATCTCCCGGTAGATAGTTGCTTATTGAGTTCCAAGGCAATTGGTTTTGATGGACTGTTAAACTTTTATGCAGGTAGAAACGAGGTGGCAGACTTGGACTTTGAGCAGCAGTTTAAAGAAAGTATGGCATGGAATCCTCTGCTTGCCTCACCCTATGTGGTAGATGCTTCTAAAGAACTATTGGATAAGCTGTCGGTAAATGGCTTTCATCAAGGAGTGACCATTTCCGCTCCGGGGTTTTATGGTCCGCAAGGTAGGATGCTTCGTTTAGGTATTCAGGATGTGGATATTAACGAAAAAATAAGTACATTTAAGTATGAACAGTATAAAATTACTAATTATGAAATGGAATGCTCGGCCATTTATGGCTTGTCGAAATTGTTAGGGCACCAGGCTGCTACTGTATGTGCCATCATTGCAAACCGACAAGCAGGAGAATATAGTAAGGATTATAAACCGGTCATAAAGCATTTGATAGAGAAGGTACTCGATAGTTTGGTATAATGGAATTTAAAAGATGGATACCATGGATAAAACAAAAGTACATGCGTTAATTTCTTTGTTAGATGATCCCAATGAGATGATATTCAGTTCTGTAGAAGAACAATTGCTCAAGGAAGAGATAGGTGTAGTGGATGAGTTAGAAAAGGCTTGGGAAGTATCTTGTGATGATGTTTTTCAGAAACGCGTTGAGAATATCATCCATACACTTCAGCTCAATGATGTGAAGAGTTCCATGGCTAAGTGGATCAATGAAGGAGGTCAGGATTTGTTTTATGGTGCCTTTTTGGTAGCCAAATATCAATATCCAGAACTTAACTATGATGTATTGAACGAGAAAGTGAATAAATTACAGAGAGACGTTTGGTTAGAGCTGAATGATCACCTTACGGCTATTGAAAAAGTGAGAATTATTAATCATATTATGTTTGATGTCCATAAATATGTGAGAAATAGCACCCATTTTTTTGCACCGCAGAATTCTTATATCAATGAGGTAATGGATACTAAAAAAGGGAATCCTATATCATTGTGTATTATTTATTCGGTAGTGGCACAGCGTTTGGGGTTGCCGATTTATGGAGTGAACTTACCTAAGAATTTTGTTCTGTGTTATTTGGACGAAAATATTCATCCTTATTCTATTGTGGAATATAAAGATAATGTGATGTTTTATATCAATCCGGTGAATAAAGGTGCGATTCTAGGAAGAAAAGAAATAGAGTACTTTATTAAACAACAAAAACTGAATCATGTACCATCTTATTTTAACCCTTGCTCTAATTTAGATACAATTAAAAGGGTACTGTTTAATTTGTCCTATGCCTATAACAATGAAGGAAATGAACTTAAAAAAGAAGAGATTTTGCAATTATTGCAATTATTTAGATAGAATGTAAATTTATAGCTTCAAAAATAGAATCATGAGTATGTTAGAATCATTAGCGCCCGCTGAGGTGTGGAAGTATTTTGGAAAGATTTGTCAAATCCCAAGACCATCCAAAAAGGAAGAGAAGATACTGGCGTATCTAATATCTTTTGCTCAGGAGAATGACCTTGAATATAAGCAAGACGAAATTGGGAATGTGTTGATTCGTAAGCCTGCCACCGAGGGGTGTGAAAATATGAAATCTGTTGTGTTGCAGTCGCATGTTGATATGGTTTGCGAAAAACATTCACATGTAAAGCATAATTTTGATAAGGACCCTATTGTGCCTCGGGTTGATGGTGATTGGGTAAGGGCTTCTGATACCACATTGGGTGCCGATGATGGAATAGGAGTGGCTGCACAGCTGGCTTTGTTGGCTAGTAATAGTATTAAACATGGCGATTTGGAGTGCTTGTTTACAGTGGATGAGGAAACAGGACTAACGGGTGCATTTAACTTAAAGGATGGGTTCTTTGATAGCTCCATTCTCTTGAATCTGGATTCTGAGGATGATGGAGAATTATTTATCGGCTGTGCCGGAGGTGTCGATACGGTAGCTGCTTTTGATATGGAGAGGGAAGCAATCTCTGATAATTATTATGCTTTTAGGATGGATGTATCCGGTTTGAAAGGGGGGCATTCGGGTGATGATATTCATAAAGGATTGGGTAATGCCAATAAAATATTAAATCGCTTTTTATGGACAGCTTCGCGTCAATATGGCCTTAGGCTGCATGCGTTTTATGGTGGTAACTTAAGGAATGCCATTGCTCGAGAGGCTTCGGCTATAGCTGTGGTTCCAACATCGGTTAAAGAGGCTGTTAGGGTGGCTTTCAATATTTTTTATGACGAGTTGTCTTCTGAGTTGGAGGTAACTGAACCTGGACTGAAAATGCATATGGAGTCTTGCGATTTGCCTGAAAATGTTTTTACACAGGATTTTCAGACAAGGCTATTGAATGCTGTTTATGCTTGTCCGCATGGGGTTGTGGAGATGAGTCGTAAAATAGAAGGGTTGGTGGAGACATCAACAAATTTGGCTGCCATTAAACAGGAAGGTGAAAAGTTATTGGTTACCACCAGTCAACGTAGTTCAGTGGAATCTGCAAAAGAAGATATTGCAGCTATGGTTCGTAGTGTCTTTGAATTGGCCGGGGCTCAAGTGAAACATGGAGAGGGATATCCAGGATGGGCACCGAATACTGATTCTGAAATATTGAATATTACCCGGGCTTCTTATGAACGTTTGTTTGGTGAGTCTCCTGAAGTGAGGGCAATTCATGCTGGTCTGGAATGTGGTCTTTTTCTTGAAAAATATCCTCAGTTAGATATGATTTCTTTTGGCCCGACCATCCGTGGTGCTCATTCACCTGAAGAACGAATCAATATTAAAACGGTGAATAAGTTCTGGCTTCACCTATTGGATGTGTTGGAAAATATTCCTGAAAAGTAATGTTACTTGGGCGTATTCTGGCAGCTTTATATGTTTTAAATTAGCGTAATTTCCTAAGTAGTGCAAATTTCAATCATTCGGCTGCGTGTATGATTATTTGCTTTGGCCATGCCTGTTTTGTATGAAATTGCTGGTGCTACAATTTTAAAAGTGTGACCTATGTTAAATTCCATTGCCATCGTCACTTATTGACGACGGCAATGGTTTGTGATATTGACAAATCGACATTGGTCATCCAGGTTTCAAGAGGTATTGTCGTTTTGAAAGAGAAGAGTGACCTGTTTGATTTATTCGGTCATCTATTTTGTGATAATTTGGTATACCAAGGCGGCATCCGCATGATCTGGCTTATGAGAGGGTTGTTGAACACTTAGTCCTTCATTGGTTCTTTTCCATTTTATTTTTTCTTTACTACCCAGCACCTTCACTGTTTTTATTTGTATATCGTTGGCTTTATTAGCAAAGGTAGTTAGTGTTCTTTGTGGTTTTTCATCGTTCCATCCTAATTGAATGGCATATATAATTTTTCCTTTTTGGGTATAGCGTACATCTGCTGCATTTAAGTTGTGTAAACCCTTTTTGATGGCGCCATATTCGTTCCATGCATCTTTGGGGTCTCGTTTCAATTGTGTAGTTCCTTCTCCAAAGGTTACAAATGGATGTGTATCATAAATGGCTTCTCCATATAATTTCATCCAGGCTCCTATATCTTTCATGGCTTTTACTTGTTCCTCAGGGATGGTGCCATCGGCCATTGGTCCGGCCGAGAGTAGCATTACTCCATTTTTGCTCACCACCTCGGCTAACATTCTGATGGCTATTTGTGGATTGATAGCGGTACGTTTCTCTTTATTGTAACACCATGAACTTCCTAAAATAAAATCTGTAATCCAAACCTCGGGTGTAATATCTTCCATGGTGGCGCGCTCAATATTAACTACTGAAAGATCGGTGGGGAAGAAGTCTCCTTTGGTATTTACAACTACTTCTTTGTCGAGTTCGCTCGCTTTGTTAAAATAGTTGGCCAAGAATTGTTGGCGGTATTTTTCGGAGATAAAGCGTTGTCCGAAATCCATCCAAATATAATCAGGGCAATACTCATTTATCACCTCATTTAATTTTCCTAACCATAATTCTTGTGCTTCGCTGTAATCCATGTTGCAATACAACTTTTTGTATTTAGGATCCTGGGGCACTTCGCAATTTTCATATACGTAGTTGTATTTGTTAGGTGTTACAGGTCGCATAACTGCTTGGTCTTGTTTGGGATAAAACAGATTGTGAAAGCCGTGATGGAAGGTGGTCATAAATTTAATATTCCGCTTATTTGTTTCGTCGGCAATGGCTTTTACCACATTAATGCCAGGTCCCATTTGAACGGAATTCCATTCGTTCACCTGACTATTCTATAGTGAGAAGCCGTCGTGATGTTCGGCAATGGAACCAATAAATCGGGCACCCATATCTTCGAACATATCGACCCATTCTTTGGCTGAAAACTTAGGTGCTTTCCATAGAGGAATAAAATCGTGGTACTGGAAATCATTGCCGTAGGTTTCGCGATGTTTTTTATACACCTGCCCTCCCCAGAGTTTAGGGTCTCTGTCTGGAACATACATCCATCGGGGATACCATTCTCCATCGGTAGCAGGAACGGAATAGACTCCCCAATGGAAATATACACCAAGCTTGGCGTTGGCAAACCATTCAGGAACAGCCTGGTGTTTCTTGAGGCTTTCCCAATTGGGTTCAAACTTTTCTTGTGAAAAGGAGGGTTGAAATGCGAGTGCTATAATAGCTGTAATAAAGGGTATTTTAAACATGACTTTTTTAATAAATGATCGCAGCAATTTAGTGGTTAAGTCATGAAAAATAGTGGACAGATAGATTTAAAAATAGGGGAGTAATTAGTTGCCAGTAGTGCATGGGCTTGAAATTAAAATTTGTATTCCATGCTGAGCAGAATATTATTCTGATTATTGTGGTGGTCAGAAATCCACCCCTGATAGTTCAATGAGATATTTATCTTTTTAACAGGAGCATGAGCAATACCACCCATAATGCTATTGCCATCTCCTTGGGTATTTGTATTTTCAGTATGCTTTGTGTCGTTTAGTAAGCGATCAAAACGAATAAAATATGCTGTTTTATCTGTTAGCTGGTAGGATGAATATATGGAGTAACCATAACTATCCATCCCGGAGTAATTGAGGTGTTTCATATAGTTAAACTCACTTCCAACGCGGAGTTTAGAGGATGGCCTAAGACCAATGAATGCCGCATACATATGTTCTGTATTTAATTTTTCATCACTTGCTTGTCGGTTGTGGTAGTAGAATCTGGATTGTAGTATGGATGTAGGATTGATGTTAAGTCCCCCTGCAAATTTTACTTTGCCTGTAGCATCTTGTTGCACTCTTACGCCCTCTCCATTGGTTATGGATGCATCTAGAGAGATAGCCTTGTTTACATTGTAAAATGCAATGAATCCTAGATCAGAGCTGGGTATTTTCCAATATAAATCCTGAAATGTTTGGGCCACATACCGAAGTCCCCAAAAACGTTCTTGGGTGATATAGTGGTTTTGCAAAATGGCCCCTGCTTCAAGGGATAAGCGATCGTTTACTTTCCATTGGAGACTGGCAAATTTCAAAAACATGGTGTAGTAGGATCCTTCCTTTGATGAGTTTTGAATATCCAATGTATGCCCTGTGGAATCGGTAATAGAGATTTCGCCTACAGAAGTGGCTCTACCTCTGTCTATTATGATTTTGGCACTCCATCTTTCGTTGTATTGGTATTGAAGGCCCAAATGGGCACGGCCAAAATTATAATCGTAGCGCTTATTTTCTGTGTCGTAACTGGCTGTACCAAAAATCTGGACAATTGGTTTGAGTTGCTTGAAATTGAGTGTATTAGTGAGGGTTGTGTCCTGGGCTTTAATGGTCGAAAAAAAAAGATTAGTCACCAGAATAATGATGAGTGTATTTAATTGTTTCATTTGTATATTGTTAAAGAATCAGGTTGAATATATATCCTAAGATAATAATAAATAGAGAAATAGTACCAAAGAAAATACCAATGAGTTTCCATTTCATCACTTTTTTAAGCAGAGTTGCTTCTGGTAAAGAGAGACCAACGACTGCCATCATAAAAGCAATAGCCGTGCCCAGAGGAACCCCTTTTGCCACAAAAACCTGGATAACTGGGACGATACCTGCTGCGTTGGCATACATGGGTACTGCCAATATCACAGCCAAAGGCACGGCATACCATTTATCGGCGGATAAAAATTCGGTAAAAAAGTTTTCAGGAACGTAGCCGTGCATAGCTGCACCAATAGCAATTCCAATGATAACATAGAGTAGTACTTTTTTAACGATATCCCAACCTTCTCTTATGATTGATGGTAAGCGGTCTATGAAAGGTGTTTTTTCGTCTGTCCACTCTTCATTAATTTGTATGGCGTTTTTCTGAACCTCACGTACCCAATCGCTTAGGTATTTGTCGAGTTTTAGTTTTCCAAGTATGAAACCGCCCACCATACCCAAGAGAATACCACTTACTGAATAGATAAGGGTGGCTTTAAGTCCAAACAGACCTATAAACATGGCTACAGCTACTTCATTGACCAATGGAGAAGTGATGAGATAAGCAAAGGTAACTCCCAAGGGAATGCCTCCTTTTACAAAACCTATAAATAGGGGAATGGAGGAGCAGGAACAAAATGGAGTGATTGCTCCAAAAAAGGAAGCTAGAAAATATTCCAGGCCATACATCTTCTTAGTGGTCAGGTATATTCGTAATCGATCTACCGGAAAATATGCGTTAATGACTCCCATTAAACTGCTGATAAGGAAAAGGAGAATTAGAATTTTAACGGTATCATAAAAAAAGAAATTAATAGCTTTACCTAAGTGAGATTCCGAATTTAGCTCAAATAAATCGAAGGTCATGTAATTCACCAATAGGGGAAGGTAATGGTATAGTAGAATGAGTGTAGGTAACACAAGACTTATGGAAATGACTAAGCGTCTTCTCTTTTTGTGTTCCTTCATTATGGTTTGTGCACTATTATTGATGGTTGTTGCGCATTTTAGCGAATCCTGATGCTTTGATAGTTGATTTGCTGTTTTCATATGATTATATTTATCTTTCAATGGTCATATGGAACTCGCCAGAATTAATTATTCCCCTGCGTGTGAAGCTATTCTCATGGCTCGTTTCATATGATTAAATTTATCTTTCAATGGTCATATAGAACTCGCCAGAATTAATTATCTCCCCTGTGTGTGAAGCTATTTTCATGGCTCGTTTCATGTTTCCATCATACCTGTTTATTGTTCGTTGTTCGTAAAATAACGAACCGTTTGACTAAATTTTTTTGCCGAATGGAATTATGTAGTGTACTCTATGATAATTAGTTTTATGTGATGCCTTGATGGTATGGTATTGTACGTCATTTTTTGTTTTATTTTATTTGTTTGTATTTTCATTGCTTTAGATGTTCGTAATATTGCGAACAAATATAATTAATTTTTTTAGGGTGACAAAAATTATTTCTTTTTTTGAAAGCTTCAAATGAGGAGTGAAATTTAGTATTGGTAGCAGCCTTGTGTTCTTGGAATGGGGAATAAAAAAATCGAGGGATTGCCATATGCGAAACTCTCGATTTTTTGTAAATACACCAACTTAATAAGTTTTATTTGCTAATGATGACCACTTTGGCAGATTTTAATCCTTTTGAAGTGGCTGTTAGCTGTATGTTTCCTGCTGTTTCTGTTGATTTGATAATCGCCAATGCCATACCACTGAAGGCTTTTCTATGGTTTGCCTGGAATGATTCCAGTGAGGCCTGATTACCATTGTCAACAGCGATTAGTGAGCCGGCACCTCTTAGTTTGAAGAAGATCTGGTTGTCTGCCGTAGGACAAAGATTTCCGTTTTTGTCTTCGATACGGACCGTCACATAGGCTAAGTCCGTTCCACTGGCATCTATGTTTTTTCTATCTACCGAAAGAGAGATTTTGGCTGGTTTTCCTGCTGTATGGATGATTTTTTCCTGGACAGCTTGCCCGTTCTTATAACCAACAACTTTTAATTCACCTGCTGCATATGGCACATCCCATGATAAGCGGTATTTTGACATGAATGTTTTAGGTTCGTAACGTAAGAAATCTACTTTTAGTTCAGTGAGGTCTTTTCCTTTGACTTTTTTGCCCATGGATTTTCCATTTAAGAATAGTTCTGCTTCGTCACAGTTTGTGTAACAATATACCGGTATATTTTGTCCTTCCATGCCCTTCCAGTTCCAATGGGGTAATAAGTGAATCATTGGCTTAGAGGTCCATTGACTTTGGTATAAGAAGAAACGGTCTTTAGGGAAGCCGCATAGGTCAACGGCTCCAAAATAGGAGCTATGAACGGGCCAGTCACCGTTCCAATAACCGTTGGTAGAGTTATCTTTACCGCCATAGGGGGTGGGTTCACCCAGGTAATCAAAGCCTGTCCATATAAACTCACCCATACTATGTGGGTATTGTTCCTGAAAATGAAACTCAATGTCTGGTGGGTATGCCCAAGGTGGACCTATTAAATCGTAACTACTTACGTGCAAAGATTCATGTGTTTTGTATTTTTCTATGGGTAGGTGATACACGCCGCGACTACTGGTGCAACTGGAAGTTTCAGAACCATAAATGGGCAAGTTGGGATAGTTGTCGCGAACTTCACCATATTTAGTAGGTTTGTAATTCATCCCGGCAATATCCACCTGTTGTGCCATGTTATTGTCATAAGGACCCGAATAGTGGTTAAATCCGGCAGTAGTTGGCCGAGTCTTGTCCATCTCTTTAACGTAGTCATTCAGCATTTTTGCTGTTTTCCATCCGTATTTTTTATCTTTTTGCTCGAGTATTTCATTGCCAATGCTCCACATGACGATTGAAGGGTGGTTGCGATCTCTTTTTACCATGTCTTTGATGTCGCGTTCGGCCCATTCGTTAAAGAATACATTGTATCCGTTGGGTACCTTAGGCATCGACCACACGTCAAATGCTTCGTCTTGAACCAGTAGTCCCATCTCGTCACATAATTCCAAGAGTTCTTTTGAAGGAGGGTTGTGGCTGGTACGTATAGCGTTAACACCCATGTCTTTCATGATTTGCAGTTTACGTTCGTCAGCTCTACGGTAAACGGCAGCCCCTAATGCTCCATTATCGTGGTGTAAACATACGCCGTTGAAGCGTATTTTTCGCCCATTTAAATAAAATCCGTCCTTGTTGTAACTGATATGACGAATGCCAAAACGTGTTTGGTAACTGTCAAGTATCTTGCCATTTTGTTCGATGCTTGTAACAGCACGATAAAGGTGAGGTGTTGCTAAATCCCAACGTTTAGGTTCTTTAATATTGCACCAGGTTCCTGAAACTTTTGAAGAATGTGCAGGAATTGTCATGGTTTCTTCTGTTTTACCAACAGATTTTCCTTCCGGCGAAAAGTATTCTTGTATTACTGTAATGGTAGCTTCTTGGTTGTTTTTATTTTCGATAGTAGTTTCGTTTTGAACGGTTGCTTTTTGGTCGGTAACTGTGGGGGTAGTTATATAAGTGCCCCAATGTGCCACATGAACAGCTTCGTCTATTTTTAACCAAGTATTACGGTATATTCCTGCTCCCGGATACCAACGAGAAGATAGATCTTGTGGCGTCAGTCGAACGGCAATAATATTGTCTTGACCATAGTTTAGGTATTGACTGATGTCGAACTCAAAACCGATGTATCCGTATGGATGATTGCCTACCAGTTTTCCATTTACCCATACATAAGCATCGTACATAGCTCCTTCAAACTCTATTCGGACTACCTTTCCTTTGGCGGATTCGGGTATGAGAAAGTGTTTACGGTACCATCCGATGCCGTGGAATGGTAGTCCACCGCAACGTGCGTTGTACTTACTGTCAAAGGGGCCTTCAATGGCCCAGTCATGGGGCAGATCCAACTTTCGCCATGAGGAGTCGTCGAATTGGACTTTTTCGGCACCTTCAGCTTTGTCATTAAAGAAGAGCCATGATTTGTTAAAGTTTTGGTCTTGAGCCGACAGTGTATTGCCGATGGTCAGTAAAAAGAGTATTAATCCAGTTACGATTTGTTTCATGATTTATATGATTATTATTAGTTCCGTATTAAAATCAGTTGTGTGTATGATGCCGGCTTTGGTGAAGCAAAGGTTTATTGAATCACGTGTGCTGGATTGTCATGTTGGTCTCTGATATGATTGTATTTGGTAAACAATTTTTCAATGATGGCTTTGTGGTCCGGTGAATGAATGAGGTTCTTGCTTTCGTCTTCTGTTACATTGTCGCTTAAATTAAAAAGAGCAATGGCTTTTCTCATTGAATATGTTTTGTCTTTGGGGTCAATCTGAATAATCAGTTTCCAGTTATTTTCTAGTATGGCTACTGTTTTTTGTGTTCCTCCCTGCAGCATTAGTTCGGTATGTACGGTAGTCTTACTGTTATTTAGGTAAGGGCCAATATCTTTGGAGTCCAGTGCCTGACCGTTGGCAATGGGTGTGTTTGTAAGACTGGCCAATGTGGCCATGATATCCAATCCAAGGATGGGCTGATCGGATAGGCCATTTTTTATGTTTTTCGGCCATGAAACGATAAAGGGAACACGGTGTCCGCCTTCGTGAATCCTATTTTTACCTCCTCTGTATATGTCGCTGGGCCTATGTCCGGTTTTTAAAGTCTCTTTTCTGGTTAAACCACCATTGTCAGAAGTAAAAATAATGAGGGTATTATCGTAAATGCCTTTCTTTTTTAGAGTTTTAATCATCATCCCTATTTGAACGTCGAGTTCTTTGATCATATCCATATGATACGTGGGGGTGCTTCCTTTAATTTTTATGCCATCAAGTTGTTTACAAGGGGTATGTGGTAAATGAACAGCCAGTGCGCAGTAGTACATAAAGAATGGTTTGGATCTGCTGGCATTTTTATTGATATAATCAACTGCTTTAGAAATTAACAAAGGGCCCATTTTGTGCGGATCCCAGTTGGAGTCGCCCAAGCCTTCGCTTTTATCCAGTTTAAATTTGAGTTTATTCATTTTTTCCTGAGTAATAAAATCAAACTTAGAATCTTTGGCCAGAGGATACCATTTTTGGTTTTCGTAGCAGGCATATGGTACATCTTGTATGCCAGATGGGAAGGTGAAATCATAATCGAAGCCTTGATCTTTAGGACCTGCCCCTATAAATTTAGAGATGTCAATATCTAGTTCTGGTTCTTTTCTGGGTGCTCTGTAGATAGTGCCGGGTTTGCTTTTTCTGTACCAGTCACCGCCTAAATTCCACTTTCCCAAGAAGGCAGTATTATAGCCTGCTTGTTTCATGAGCTTGCCTAGGGTTAATTGATCTTTCTTTATGGGGGAAGCCTGGTAAGCACCCCAAACGCCCCAAGGGTAGGGACTGCGAAAGCAACTATTTCCAGTCATGATAGCATAGCGTGAAGGGGCACAAAGTGCGGCTGGGGCATGGGCATTGGTAAATACCATACCTTCCTTTGAAAGTTGATCCAGGTTAGGTGTTTCAAGTACAATATGATCGGAATGCATTCTTCTGTAATACGATACATCACCCGAACCCACATCGTCAGCTAGAATGACAATTACATTGGGTTTAGTTTGGCCTTTTAATCCGCTCAACAAGGCAACATGTAGAAATATTAGAACACCGAATCTTATCATATTTGTAGATTTTAATAGTATGATTGCGTAGGTGAAAATACAATAAGTTGCCCTAATATAGGGGGTATAAAAAAGCACCTATATAAGGTGCTTTTGTTTTATTTTGTTTTATTTCAACAATAGCCAATTTAAATTTACAGATTTAGTGCTTCCCCAATCTGACTTGAAGACAACAACCAGGTTGTGAGTTCCTGTGACGGGCTCACTGATATTTGCTTCAATTGTTTTCCAGGAGCTCCAGCCACCGGTATATTCAATAGGGAATTCAGCTATTAATTTACCTTTGGGGTTATTTAAGCGTATTTCGAAGCTTCCAATTCTTTGTCCTGAAGCAATGCGTGCTTGTATGCTTGTGGCACCATCAAATTTAACACGATCAAAGCGTACATAGCTCATCATCTTAGCGTCACATATCATCCACCCTTGGGGTTCCTTTTCTCCACCCACGAAGGCTGTTTTTGCGCCTGAAATTTCATTATATCTATCCACTTGAATTGTATCGCCAATCTGGGGAGTTCCAATGCCTCGTAGTGTAGGTATCACTTTTTTTATGGTACCATCTTTTTTAAAATGCATATAGTCAGCCCGCATAGAACGTAGTTTGTTATAGCCACTAATATCCCATGAGTGGTAAAATAATATCCATTCACCCTTGTATTCTACAACCGAATGATGGTTGGTGCCATTGTGGATATTATCCATTATTTTACCTCGGTATTGGTATGGCCCCATTGGTTGATCGCTGGTGGCATAGCCAATGGTATATCCTTCTTCGGCAAATACATGAGCAAAGGTTAAATAATATAGGCCATCTTTTTTAAAGGGAAACGATCCTTCTTTGTATCCGGCAGGTAATCCTTCCACCAGGATCGGTTCTTGGGTGATTTCTTTCATGTTATCAGCTAAGGGGGCTACATATAGTTCGTGACCTCCACCAAAAAATAAGTAGGCTTTATTGTCGTCATCCAGTAATAGTCCTGGGTCAATGCCAGAAACGCCTTTGATAAAACTTTTCTCCCATTTAAAAGGGCCAGTAGGATTTTTAGAGACCCCAACGCCAATTCTTCGAAAGGCACTGTCGTTTTTAGGTTTAGCAGGATAGTAATAGTAATATTTACCGTCTTTCTCAATACAGTCTGGTGCCCACATGGCGTAAGTATCTTTTTCGCCCCATGGCACATCGTTTTCCTTCAGTATCCATCCGTGATCTTTCCAGGTTGCACCGTTCTCTAACGAAAAGGCATGGTAACCAGGCATACAAAAACGTGGAAATTCTTTTTCTCTTCCTTTGGGAGGGTAGGTATCGCTGGAAGGAAAAACATATAGTTTACCATTGAATACACGTGCGGTAGGATCGGCTGTAAACATATGTGTTACCAGTGGGTTTTGTGCTATGATGTTATGTGTTTGGCAAATTAGAATAAGGCAAAACAGAAAAATTGTTTGTGTTATTTTTAACATGGTGATTCATTTTAGTTATATGTCAAAAATAGATGGATAGGGCTTTACTATTGGGGAGAATTTGGGAGAAAAACAGGTGGGATATTTTTAATTGTATTCAGAGGGGTTGGTTCCAAAATATTCTTTGAATTTAGTTCTGAAATGTGCGGTACTCTGAAATCCAACTTCTATACTTATTTGTTGTATGGAGAATTCTTTTTTCTGTAAAAGCTCTGCCGCCTTGTGCAGGCGTACTTTACGTATGTAATCGCCTGCATTTTCACCACTGATATGTTTAAATCTTCGGTAAAAGGTGGAGCGACTCATGTTCATCTTTTTACTTAATATTTCGGTGGTAAAATCCGGATTGTTATAGTTTTTGTTGATCAACGTATTGGTTTTTTTCCAGAATTGGATGTCACGTTTTTTTAATTTTGTTTTATCTATTGAGGCGGTGGTTCTGGTGGCCACAGGCTTCTTTTGTAGTTTTTCACGGTTTGATAACAATGCTTCTACACGTGCAAGTAATACATTTTTGCTAAACGGTTTTTCAATGTAATCATCAATGCCTAATTGATAGCTTCCTATGCGTGTGGAGGAATCGGTTTTTGCTGTCAATAGAATAAATGGAATTCCGGAGGTGATTTCATTTTCTTTTATTTTTTTACAAAAGCTTAAACCATCGAGTACTGGCATAGAAATGTCGGAGATAATAAGATCGGGGAGTATCTCTTCAAGTTTATCCAATGCATCCTGTCCGTTATTGGCACTGATAACTGCGTATTGATCGCTCAGTATCTTTTTTAAGTATATTCTTAGTTCCATATCGTCTTCAACCAGAAGTATTTGCTTGTCTGAAATGGTTGGTAGTGACTTGTTAACTCTTGGCATTGTTTGAGGAGAGTTGGTCTTTTGTTCCGGAGAAAGCGTGCTTTGCTGATGTTGGTTAAAATCGTCAGGTTTAAAATGGTCTTTGCCTTTTTTAAACTGAACGGTAAAAATGGATCCTTGATGGATTTTGGATTGGACATCTATGTGGCCGTGTTGCATATCTACCAATCCTTTTGCCAGTGCCAGTCCAATACCATGGCCTGATTCACCACTGTTTTTGCTGCGAAAAAAACGATTGAAAACCAATGTTAGTTCATCTTCATTTATGCCTATGCCGTAGTCGGCCACCTCAATGGAGAATGTATCCGTATTTTCATGTATGGAAATTAGTACCGGATTATTTTCTGGAGTATATTTTATGGCATTAGATATTAGGTTGAAAAATATTTTTTCGGTTTTATCCATGTCCAACCAAACAAATAGTCTGTTGGGAGTGGGCTCAAATCTTAGATCAATGTTTTTTTGTTCGGCCAGCTTTTGAAAGGAAATAACGATATCTTCAATAAAGGCATTTATTTCCAGGTGGGTAATGTTTAGTTTTAGCTGGTCTTGGTCGAGTTTTCTGAATTCGATCAATTGGTTTACTAAACGCAATAGCCTAAGTGCATTGTTTTTAATGGATTTTCGGATCTGGATGGATCCGGCATCTTCTATTTCTTCAAGGTATCCTAAAATAAGAGTGAGTGGAGTTCGGAACTCATGTGAAATATTGGTAAAAAAGCGTAGTTTGGCTTCATCGGCTTCATGTAGACGTTGTGATATGACTTGTATTTCGTTGCTTTTTTTTAAGATATCTTGTGTTTGTTCTTTAACTTTTCGTTTTAACAATATGTTGCGTTGCCTAATGCGAAAGAGCCGCCAACGATAGAGTGTTACCAGCAATATGGTGATGATTCCTATTAGTAGTAGTTTAAACCATAGTTCTTGCCAATAGGGAGGTGTAATTTGTATGTTGATTTCTTTGGGTGAGGACCATATGTTTTCGGCGTTGCAAACAGAGAGAAGCATCCTGTAGTTTCCGGGGCTTACATTTGTAAAAGTAACAGATCTGTTATTGCCTGTCTGCCAATTGTTTTGCCAATTTTCTAGTTTGTATCGGAATTGGTTGGTGTTAGGCAGGTCGTAAGGGATTGCATTGAACTCAAAGGTGAAAGTGTTTTCTTCATGGCTTAGCTTGAGCGAGCTAATGTGATGAATGGCTTGTTTGAACAGGATTCTGTTATTGACTGTTTCGTTTTGCTTTATTATTTTATTATTTAATTTAAAGTTTTCGATAACGGGTGTCAGACTTTTGTCCGATGATTGAATATTTTGAGGGTTGAAATGGACGATGCCATTGTAACCTCCGTAGTATATATGTCCGTCCTGAGCTTGGAATGAGGCATCATCCATAAAGAAATCACTTTTGAGGAAGGTAGAGAATTGCTTGGTTTTGGTGTTTAACTTGCTCAATCCTCGGTTGGTGCTCATCCATAAGTGTCCTTCATGGTCTACATTTAAGCTGTAAACAATATTGTTACTTAGGCCATGTTCTTCATAAAATATTTCTTCTACTTTAAAGGAAGATAGGTTAAAGCGGTTAAGGCCATTGTTTGTTCCGATCCATAGGTCGTTACCGTTTTTTGTTATGCTGTATACCTTAGCATTACTTAAGCCGATGGAGTCGGGATGAAAGGTTTTTAATTGTTTGTTCTGTATGTTTAGTCGGGCTATTCCCTGATTATCCAGGCCAAGCCAGATATTATCACCGTCTAGTTCTGCATCTCGTATGTTACTCCAAATGGAATGATAGATTGTTTGTGTGAGTATTTGTTCTGTTTTATTTTTCAGGGATAAAATTCCTACTTTAGACCCTGACGTAACCAGTACCTGATCATTACTATATTGTTTAATAAAATAGCTACGGTAGTTCCATGGTGATTTGAAATAACGATTGATGTGTTCTAGTTTGTTTTTTTTCGGTTGTAGATGCAGATACCATGGAGCATGGCAACCCAGATATTTTTTGTTTGGTCTTCAAAAATGGCTCTCACGTTCCTAAGTGGGTGTTTTTCTCCATTCTCATCTTCGTAATCAGTGATTAGTGTTTGCCTTCCGTCAGGGTGAATTATTCCGAGGTCTCTACGATCGAACCCTACCCAGTATTCATGTTGAGAACTGACACAGATAGCCCTGATCAGATCTATTTCTTGGTCTGTGACATGGTTCTGTTGCCAGTTGAAATGTTTAAATGCATTATTTCTTTTGCTAATAAAATTGATGCCATGTTTAGCAGTGCCAATCCAAAGGTTGCCTCCGCTGTCTTTTAATATTTTTGTTACGATGTAGCCCCTGAATGAATGTGGATTTGCTGCATTGTATTGGTGGCGGTGACAAATTATATGATTGTCTGTGTGTTCGTATTGAATTAGTCCATCGTTTCCCCCTATCCATATCTTTGTTGAATCAACACAAATGGCTGGATTGACTGTTATGGGAATATGATTTTTAATGTCAGCAAATAAAAAATGTTGGTCACTTGGGGATTGTAAATCAGTGTAAAAAGCAATTCTGTCGGGATGTAAAACCACTGTATTTTTATTTGAAAAGGCAATGCCATTTACGGCTTCGTGGATCCGGTGTACGGTGGTGTATGTGCCATCGTTATTCTGTAGCATCTCAAAAATTCCAAAAGAACCATAGGCCGCAATATTTCCATTGGGTAGTAAGGTAATGTCTTGTATTTTATGTTGTTGAAGAAGATAAGCCGCTGTGCTGTCCTGAGGATTGAAACAAAGAACTCCTTTGTTGGCTTTTAGCCAGATGTGATTGTTGTTATCGGCTTGTATGGAGTTGATATATTTTGAAGAGAGTTGTTTAAATAAAGAGTCGGGGTAGTAAACAAATTCCTGGCGGCTGGCGTCGTATTTATTCAGTCCACCATCCCGGGTAACAACCCAAGTGTTTCCTTGGTTATCAGCACATAGGTCAACACATAAGCTTCCATGTAGGCTGCCTTTTTTGTTTAGGCTGGGTTTAAATACTTCAAAAGAATAACCGTTGTATCTGTTTAGTCCGTTTAAAGTTCCTACCCACAGGTAACCATTTTTATCCATATCCATGCAAAAGGCACTGTTCTGAGAAAGGCCGTTGTTGATGTCCAGGTGATCGAATCGGATATTTTGTCCATCCAAAAGGAAGACGTTAAGGAATATGAAAAATGAAAATAATGGTCGAATTTGTAGCATAGGATGATTTTGTGAGGGTTAAAAATAAAAAAAACTTTTATAAACCATTTATGACACAAAAACATTCATTTATGACACATTCGTGATACAGGTCTACAGGCCTAGTAGGCTAGTTTTGTGATAGTGTTAAAAGCAAAAAAAATAAATCAACTATTTATACGAATGACAACATATTGTTGAGAAAAAATGTACAGTTATGAAATTTAAACTATTATTTGTGATTTGCCTTGCTTTATTTCCGGCAATGAAGGCACAAAAAACGAAGTCTCTTTTTAATGGAAAAAATCTAAAAGGATGGCAAGTGTTAATTGGGGATGCAGAATTTAAAGTAGAGGATGGGGTTATCGTTGGTGTTTCGAAAGCCACCCGGCAAAGTACTTTTTTAGCCACGAAAAAGGAGTATACCAATTTTATATTGGAGTATGAGATGATGGTTGGTGAAGGACTGAATACAGGAGTACAGATTCGTACGCAATTTGACGATGTGAAAAAACATCTATTTGGTTTGCAGGTAGAAGGCGACGATTCAGAGCGAGGATGGACTGGCGGTATATATGATCAGGGGCGTAAGGGGTGGCGCTATCCCTTAACTTATAATCCCAATGCTAAAAATGTTTTTAGAAAAGGTCAATGGAATAGGATAAAGGTGGTGGCCTATGAAAACCATATTGCTACATGGCTGAATGGCGTTCATGTGGCCGATTTGTTGGAAGAAACAGTAGAGACCGGTTTTATTGCGCTGCAAGTACATAGTGCGGGTAAAGATAAAGAAGGTGTGGAGAATAAATGGAGAAATATGACCATTACTGAGTTGAATACAGCGCCTGACTTTTCGCAAACGACTGCCCCTACCATTAGTTATCTTACGAATAAGCTGACAGATGCAGAGAAAAAAGATGGCTGGAAATTACTTTGGGATGGAAAAACAAGCCAAGGGTGGAGAGGTGCTAAAAGAGATGATTTTCCCGAGAAAGGATGGAGTATAAGTGATGGTATTTTAACAGTACATGCTTCGGGAGGTGGAGAATCAGAGAATGGTGGGGATATTGTTACAACTAGGCCTTATAAGAATTTTATTCTTGAGCTGGATTTTAAGTTTACCAAAGGTGCCAATAGTGGAATCAAGTATTTTGTGGATACTGATTTGAATAAGGGCAAAGGGTCGGCCATTGGATGTGAGTTTCAAATTTTAGATGATAAGGTGCATCCGGATGCCAAAAAAGGTGTTGGAGAAAAACGTACAGTTGGTTCGTTGTATGACCTAATTAAAGCAGATTCCAGACTTTTTGTACCAGGCTTGAAGCCACTGAAGTATGTAAATTATGGTCAATGGAATAGGGCCAGAATAGAAGTAAGAGGTGCATATGTGAAGCATATATTGAATGGTTGTACGGTAGTGGAGTATGAACGAGGTACACAACAGTGGAAAGCATTGGTTGCTTATAGTAAATATGCAAAATGGCCCAACTTTGGAGAGGCCGAAGAGGGTTTGATCCTGCTTCAGGACCATGGGGATGAGGTTCATTTTAAGAATATTAAGATTAAGGAATTATAAGATGTTGTAGTCAGGTAGTGGTATCACTTATCTTTCATTCATTTATTTTAAGAATATGGTTACGAGAAGAAGTTTTATAAAAAAGGCAGCTGTTGGAACAGTTGGGATGAGTGTTTTAAGTTCAACCCGGGTTTTGGGAAATGTTATGGGTGCCAATGAAAGGATAAATTTTGCGATTATAGGAACCGGAGGTCGGGCATATGGGTTGGCACCGGCTGTGGCAGCTGCCGAGAATGCCCGGGTGTCGCATATATGTGATGTGGATGCAATTCGATTGCAGAAATTTAAAGATTATTGCAAGAAGAATATTGGGTATGCTCCTGTATTGGAAAAGGACTTTAGGAATTTACTAAGCAACAAAGAGGTGGATGCTGTTATTGTGGCAACACCGGAACATTGGCATGCACCTATGGCTATCATGGCCATGCAGGCAGGTAAGCATGTTTATGTGGAGAAACCGTGTAGTCACAATCCCCATGAAACAGAATTGTTGATTGAGGTGCAGAAGAAAACAGGTATGTTGTGCCAGATGGGTAATCAACAACGTTCGTCCAAAACATCGGCGATGGCAGTCCGGGAAATTCAAGAGGGTATTATTGGAACCCCTTATATGGGCAAGGCCTTTTATGCAAGGGCACGTAAGCCTATTGGGGTAGGCAATAAAATTGCTGTTCCGGATCATTTAGACTGGGATTTATGGCAGGGTCCTGCCCCGCGTGAAGCTTATCGGGATAATATTCATCCCTATAACTGGCATTGGTTTCGTACTTGGGGTACCGGTGAAATACATAATAATGGCACACATGAAATTGATATTGCACGTTGGGCATTAGGTGTGGATTATCCGGTGAGGGTGGTTTCCAATGGTGGTCGTCTTGCATATTCGGGAGATGATTGGCAATGGTTTGATACTCAGCTGGCCAGTTATGAGTTTGAAGGCAATAAAAATATTACATGGGAAGGATATAGTGCCCATGCCTATAAGCCAGGAGGAGGCAGAGGGACACTTATTTATGGTTCGGAAGGTGTTATTCATCTGGATAGAGGTAAATATGTGTTAATGGATCTCAATGGGAAAGTAATAAAAACGGAGCGTGAAGGCGATTTCAAGGCTGCCAATGATACAAATGACTCCATTGGTTTTGACATATTGACTGTTCAGCATATGCGTAACTTGGTGAATGCTATCTTAAAGGGAGAAAAATTAAATGCTCCTATTTATGATGGTGGTATTTCTACGCAGTTATGCCATTTAGGTAATATAGCGCAGGATGTTAAGGAGAGCATTTTGGTGGATCCAAAAACCGGACGAGTGTTGAAAAATAAGGCGGCCATGCATAAATGGAAACGTGTGTATGAAAAAGGGTGGGAGCCCCAATTGTAGTGCGGATAATGTGGATTGAGATTCGTGCAAAGAATCGATAGTATACCTAGTATATTCACGTTGAATACGAATCATTAAAATATATTTGATTAGATGCAATCGCCTTACCTCTTTCATAATACCATGGCTGCAATGAACTCAAGACTTGATGTGGTTTTGTGGAGTCGGAATGCTAATGTTCATTTTTCTTCTGTTTTTGCTAAGATGGTAAGGAAAGTGGAAGAGATAGAGTTGATATATAGTAAGTTTGATGAGAGAGCAGAACTATATCATTTAAATAAGAATGCAGGGAAGACTTCGGTGGAGGTGAGTGCGAGTTTGTGGTCTATGCTAAAAAAGAGTGTTGAATATCACCTTAAAACGAAGGGGTACTTTAATATAGGATATACTAGTGCACAATCTCTTGATAGTCAGTTGATTTTTGATGATGATGGTCAGCGAGTGGCTTTTACCTCGGAGCGTGTAGAGCTGGATTTTGGAGGTGTGG
Organism: Saccharicrinis fermentans DSM 9555 = JCM 21142; assembly: GCF_000517085.1. Taxonomy (NCBI): domain Bacteria; kingdom Pseudomonadati; phylum Bacteroidota; class Bacteroidia; order Marinilabiliales; family Marinilabiliaceae; genus Saccharicrinis; species Saccharicrinis fermentans. The sequence goes on from NZ_KI912107.1 coordinate 860,543, forward strand.
GAAAAGGAATAGCCCTGAAAGAATTAGCAGCTATTATAGCGCAAGAGGAAAAAATGAATGCGTTTATTTGTTTTGGAGGAAGTTCTGTATTGACTCGGGGCCATCATCCCTACGGAGATTATTGGCCTCTGGCTTTGGAAGATGATGTTCAAACAACTTTAGATTTGCGTAACGATGCCTTGTCCATAAGCGGATTGCATCGGCACAATGTGAGCGAGCCAATGCATGTTGTTGAACCGCAAACGGGAGAATTGAAGCATCGGCAGTTATTGGTTGCCGTAAAGATGGACTGCCCGGTGGAAGCAGAGATCTTGTCTACTGCATTATTGGTGGCACCGCAGGAGTACCATCGATCTATACTCAATAATTTTAATGTGAATAAACTGATATTGCAATCATTGTAGTTAAATAAATTAAAATGGGAAAAAGTAGAAGGGAATTTATTAAAAAGATGGCTGTGGTTGGTGCCGGAGTATCGGTCATGGCAAATCCCTTGTTTAATGATGTTTTTGCTGGAAATAACAGTGGGGTGACCAAATTGGCTATTATTGGAACAGGAAGTCGGGGACGGTATTTACAAGAACATTTATACAGGATTCAAGAAGAAGGGAATAAAGAGTTTGAAATAGTTGCACTGTGTGATAATTATGCACCCAGTTTAAACAAATCTTTGGCTTTGGCTAAAAAGTATCATAATTCGCCCAAGGCTTTCCGTAACTATAAAAGTTTACTAAAGCAGGTGAGTGTGGAGGGGGTTGTTATAGCAACGCCTTTGTTTCAGCATGCCCATATTGCCATAGATTGCATGAAAGAGGGTGTTCATGTGCTATGTGAGAAAGCGATGGCTCGTACCCTAGAGGATACAAAAGCGATGTATGATACGCATGTGAATACAGGTAGCATCTTATTGATTGGCCATCAGCGTCTCTTTAGTGATAAGTATAATATGGCCATGCAACGTATTCAGAAAGGCGAACTTGGTGTTATTGGTCAAATGCATGCCCATTGGCATCGTGGTAACGATTGGCGCAGATCGGTACCTAAAGATAAACCAGAGTTGGAACGTCAAATTAACTGGCGTTTATATAAGGAATATTCTGCGGGTCTACTGACAGAACTAATGTCTCACCAAATTCAGGTAGCCAACTGGGTAAAACAAAAAACTCCTGTTTCGGTCATGGGAACTGGGAGTATTCGTTATTGGCACGATGGAAGAGAGGTTGATGATAATTTGGCTGCCATATTCACTTATGATGATGGTACCCAATTTACCTATGATTCACAGACAATAAATAAGCGCTATGGCTGCGAAGAGGAGATTGTTGGCGATAAAGGAGTTTTTGAATTAGAAACCAATAAGTACTACCCTACTAAGGCCGTGCTTCCAGAACCTGCTCCGGGAATTGCGCAAATGATCGGAGATATTGAAAAGGGGCTGTTTGAGGATGTCCCTATTGGTGGCCCTAGCTGGTCTCCTGAAACCAAGAAAAGACAAATGGCTGTGCCAATATTCGAAGGACAGGTGGGGGATGGCACAAAAGAAGAGCTGATACATTTTGTGCGTTTTATAAAAAAAGGTCAGTGTCCTTCATGGATGCTTAAAGAAGGATATAATGCTAGTATTTGGACCTTATTAACAGAGCAGGCAATTGATAAGGGAGAGGTGTTAACCATGCCGCATAAATATAGAATATAAGAAAAAATGAAGGATATTGTATTGAAAGGAAGTTCCGTTAAAAGAGAATTATGGATATTGCTGATTTCTTTTGGACTGGCTATGGTGGTGAATATATGTTCCATATTAATATATGAAACAGCATGGATTGAACTGTTCACATCCATGGGATTTGTGGCTATTTTAACTGTTGTATTTTATGTTTTAGCAGGGCTTTGTAGGTTACTGATAGAGGGACTAAGAACCTTGATTAAATTTATTTAATTTTTTTTCTCTTTCAGTTTTTTCATACCTTAATTTTATTACATTTGCCCGTCCTATTTTAGAAACCTGAAAAAATGAATGTAGGGTGTTGATAAATAGGTTTTTATGAGTGTTTTTTTGTGAGTGAGTTAAACGTGGTTCATTCCGTTTTTTACTTTTTTATATTTTAAAAAAATGAACAAGGTTCTTATTATTGGAGCTGGAGGGGTAAGTAATGTAGTAGTACATAAATGTGCGGCTCTTCCTGAGGTATTTGGTCAAATTATTTTGGCTTCACGTACCAAAAGCAAATGTGATATTATCGCTAAGTCGGTAAATGAAAAATTTGGAGTAGAGATTTTAACCGAACAGTTGGATGCGGATCAAACTGCGAATACGGTTGCTCTCATCAAAAAACACAGCCCTAAGTTGGTTATTAATGTGGCATTGCCTTATCAGGACTTGGTCATCATGGATGCTTGTTTAGAGACAGGTGTAGATTATCTGGATACAGCTAATTACGAGCCCAAAGATGAAGCTAAATTTGAGTATAAATGGCAATGGGCTTATCAAGATAAGTTTAAAGAAGCGGGCTTAATGGCTTTGCTGGGTAGTGGTTTTGATCCGGGAGTAACCAATATGTTTTGTGCCTATGCCCAAAAACATTTATTCGATGAAATTCATACCATCGACATTGTGGATTGCAATGGCGGTGATCACGGTAAAGCATTCGCGACCAATTTTAATCCAGAAATAAATATCAGAGAGATAACAGCCAGGGGTCGTTATTGGGAAGATGGGGAATGGAAAAGTACAGACCCTCTCGCCGTAAAGCAGGATTTTGATTTCCCTGGGGTGGGTGAAAGGAAAATGTATTTGATGTATCATGAGGAGATGGAATCCTTATGTCAGAATATTAAAGGTTTAAAACGCATCCGTTTTTGGATGACCTTTGGCGAGGAATATTTAACCCATTTACGTGTGATTCAGAATCTGGGTTTAAATAGAATTGATGAAGTAGATTATAAGGGACAAAAAATTGTTCCGTTGGAGTTTCTGAAAAGATTATTACCCGACCCAGGCTCGCTGGCTGCTAACTATACAGGAAAAACATCCATTGGCTGCGTCATTGAAGGCTTGAAAGATGGTAAGAAAGTGCGTAAATTTATTTATAATATTTGCGACCATCAGGAAACTTACAAAGAAGTGGGGTCGCAGGCTGTGTCTTATACCACAGGCGTGCCAGCCATGATAGGTGCCAAAATGATTTTGGAAGGTCATTGGAAAAAAGAAGGTGTTTATAATATGGAGCAATTAGATCCAGATCTTTTTATGGATGACTTGAATAAGTATGGTTTACCCTGGCATGTGGAAGAATGGAGCAGTTCGGTGGAATAAAGTTCTCACAGCAAGCGTTGGCTGATTTGCAAACGCCATGTTATGTGGTTAGTAAAACTCAATTGGAACGTAACCTACTGTTGTTGCAGCATGTGCAACAACAGGCAGGCTGTAAAATTCTATTGGCTTTTAAAGGTTTTGCCATGTGGAATCTGGCTCCTTTGGTACGTAAGTATTTACCAGGTACTTCTGCCAGTTCGGTTAATGAGGCCAGGTTGGGACGTGAAGTATATGGGGGTGAACTGCATGTTTATGCTCCTGCCTTTTCAGATGCAGACATGGCTGAACACCTTGCGTTAGCCGACCATATTGTTTTTAACAGTCCAGGTCAATACAAACGTTTTAAAGCTCTGCTGGAAAAGCATGATTCTATCAAAGCCGGCATTCGCATTAATCCTGAGCATTCAGAAGCGGATACGCCACTTTATGATCCCAGTGGTCGCTATAGCCGCTTGGGTACCACTCTTGAAAACCTGAAGAATCATTTGGATCACCTGGAGGGTATCTCCGGTTTACATTTTCATAATTTGTGTGAGCAAAATGTGGATGCCCTTGAGAGAACTTTGGCGGTGGTGGAAGATAAGTTTGGTTTTTTATTGCAGCGGTTATCGTGGATTAATTTTGGGGGAGGACACCATATCAGTCGTTCCGATTACCAAGTGGATCGTTTAATTCAACTGATCAAAGACTTCAAACGAAGGCATGCTTTAGAGGTGTACTTGGAGCCAGGTGAAGCCATTGCCTTAAATACAGGTGTTTTAGTTACTACAGTAGAAGATGTGATTATTAACGAAAAGAGTATTGCCTTGCTGGATACTTCAGTAACTGCACATATGCCCGATGTGCTTGAGATGCCTTACCGTCCACTTATTTTAAATGCCGATGAGCCCAATCGTAAAAAATATACTTATCGCTTGGGGGGTGTAAGTTGTTTGGCCGGTGATGTGGTGGGTGATTATAGTTTTGATGATGAACTTAAGGTGGGTGATCGATTGATATTCGGAGATATGGCTCATTATACGATGGTTAAAAATACTACTTTTAATGGAGTACGTTTGCCTTCTATGTATATTTATGATGAAGAAGCAGATCAGTGCCGTTTGGTGAAGCATTTTACGTACGAGGATTATAAAAATCGTTTGAGTTAGTAAGGGACAATGGATTACACTAAATATTTTTGTGGAGAAGATGGCTACTGTCTTGATTATAATAAGGCAGCTGTTGCCGTATTGCCTGTTCCTTATGATGGAACGAGTACATGGGTGAAGGGCTCAGATAAGGGACCGGCAGCGTTAATTGAAGCTTCAGGAACATTGGAAATGTTCGATATTGAAACCGGAAATGATGTTTCTAAAAAAGGTATATATACGCTGCCTCCGGTAATAGAAGACCGATCACCGGAAAAAATGAGTGAGGCGGTGGAACGTGCCATTACCCAACTATTGGGTGATGGTAAACTCCCTGTTTTAGTGGGAGGAGAGCATTCTGTGAGTATTGGTGCTTTTAAAGCCATGGCTAAGCGATATGAGAATATCACCTTTTTGCAGTTTGATGCCCATGCAGACCTGCGGGAATCTTACGAAGGTTCCGCATACAACCATGCCTGTGTGATGCACCAGGCCAAAAAACTGGCTCCTATTGTTCAGGTAGGTATACGAAGTATGTGCCAAGAAGAGCGTGTGTATGTTGACCCTGAGAAGATGTTTTTTCGTTATCAAATACGGCAAAATATGGATTGGCAAAACGATGTTATGGCGCAACTGAGTGGGGATGTCTATATTACGATCGACCTGGATGTTTTTGACCCTTCTATTATGCCATCTACAGGTACCCCTGAACCAGATGGACTGTTGTATCACGAGGTGCTTTCAATGATTCGAAAAGTTCAAACGCATTGTAACATTGTGGGTTTTGATGTGGTTGAGTTATGTCCCAATGAAAAAAATAAGGCGCCCGATTTTTTGGCCGCGAAACTTGTTTACCAAGTGTTAAGCGGAATTTAATGTGTTTTAAGCTCAATTTTAAGATTATATAATTTTGTTTTTTTTAAGATTACGGTGATGAGAAAATGGACTGTTGAAGACTCTAAAGAATTATACAATATAGAAGGATGGGGAACAGACTATTTCTCCATCAATAAAAAAGGTAATGTAACGGTTTGTCCGAACAAGGACAGCGTTCATATTGATCTGAAGGAGGTGATAGATGAGCTTCAACTTAGAGATGTAACCGCGCCTGTGCTATTACGATTTCCTGATATTCTGGATAATCGTATCTTAATGATGACCGAATGCTTTGATCGTGCAAAAAAGGAATTTGACTTTAAGGGCGATAGCTTTGTGGTTTATCCCATTAAGGTAAATCAAACCAATCATGTGGTTGAAGAGATTGTAAGTCATGGACGTAAATTTAATGTGGGACTAGAGGCCGGTTCAAAACCAGAATTACATGCAGTGATTGCCACCAGCGTTAACAATGACTCTATTATCATTTGTAATGGGTATAAAGATGAGGACTATGTTGAGTTGGCATTATTGGCTCAAAAGATGGGGCGAAATATTTTCTTGGTGGTAGAGAAACTTAATGAGTTGCTGATTATTGCGGATATTGCTAAACGACTAAATATCCGTCCTAATATTGGTATTCGTATTAAATTGGCTAGCTCGGGTTCAGGTAAATGGGAGAGCTCAGGTGGGGATGCAAGTAAGTTTGGATTAACAGCCAGTGAGCTAATTGAGGCCCTTGATTTTATGGAAGCCAATGGTTTAAAAGATTGTCTGCGACTGGTGCATTTTCACATTGGTAGTCAGGTGACTAAAATTAGACGTATTAAAATTGCCTTGCGTGAAGCCGCTCAGTTTTATGTTCAGCTGCATGGACTGGGGTTTAATGTGGACTTTGTGGATATAGGTGGTGGACTTGGGGTTGATTACGATGGAACTAAATCGGCCAATAGCGAAAGTAGTGTTAATTATTCCATACAAGAATATGTGAACGATGCCATTTCGAGTCTGGTTGATGCCAGTGATAAAAACGATATTTCTCATCCTAATATAATTACGGAGTCGGGTCGTTCCTTAACAGCTCATCATTCTATGTTGGTATTTGAAGTATTGGAATCTACTTCCTTGCCCCAATGGCCAGAGGAGGATGAGATTACCGACGATGATCATGAATTGGTGAAAGAATTATATAACTCGTGGGAAGTGCTGAACCAAACTAAGATGTTGGAAGTCTGGCATGATGCCCAATCGGTTCGGGAGGAAGCATTGGATAGGTTTAGTTTGGGATTGTTGGATATAAAAACCCGCGCTCAAGTGGAACGTTTGTTCTGGTCTATTGCCTACGATATTCATAAAATTACCCAAAGTCTGAAGCATATACCCGACGAGTTTCATAGTCTTCCAAAACTTTTGTCGGATAAGTATTTTTGTAATTTTTCCTTGTTTCAATCTTTACCAGATTCATGGGCCATTGACCAGATATTTCCCATTATTCCCATTCATCGTCATCAAGAAAAGCCAACTCGACATGCCACTTTGCAGGATATCACCTGTGATAGTGATGGAAAGATTGATAGGTTTATTGCTACGCGTAATTTATCGCATCACTTACCTGTTCATACCGTTAAAAAGGATGAGCCTTATTATATAGGAGTCTTCCTGGTTGGTGCATATCAAGAAATATTGGGGGATCTTCATAATTTGTTTGGTGATACTAATGCGGTTCATATTTCAGCCGATGAGCATGGTTATCACATCGACAAGATTATTGATGGGGAAACTGTTGCTGAAGTATTGGAGTATGTTCAATATAGTCCTAAGAAATTGGTGCGCGCCGTGGAAACATGGGTAACTTCATCGGTTAAGAGTGGTAAAATTTCTTTGTCTGAAGGAAAAGAGTTTTTGTCCAATTATCGTTCAGGACTCTATGGTTATACCTACTTGGAGTAAGTGTTTTTTATGGCGCTTCTGAATTTGTTTTTATTTTCTTTTGTACTCCTATGTTGTATGTGTTGTTTCGGTAAAAACACCGTTAAATGGTATTTATCGGTAAAAACACCGTTATTGTATGGTAAATTGAGTGATTAATATTCCGGCAAGCACTGCAAAACCGAAGCTTAATAGGGTACCTATTAGTATGTATTCGCTTTTTTGTGTACCATTAAATCGTAATATGGATTTGGCAGCTAGTATTAAACCCACTGCTGCAAATTGTCCTATCAGTATTAATGAAAGTACCAGTAAACGTTCAATGATTCCTATTAATTTGCCTGCATTGGGTAAACTATCCTCTTTATTGATGGAGTCTGAAATTTGTATTTTAGATATCTTTAAGATATTGCCAATGATGATATTGGTTGGTTTGGTTACAAATATAAAGCTGGCAATAGTGGCCAATGTCTTTATTTTCAGATCCAATAAAAACGTGACATTACCCCAGTAGGCGTATGCTACCGAAATGATGATTACCATATGAATGCCTTGATCCCAAAAGAAGAAATTTTTTAAAGGGTACCTTAGTTGGATCGTACTTTTGGCTATGTCAGTGATCAGGTGCAAGCTCATTAATAAAATAGCGGCTTTCCAGAAGTGTATATTCAGTGATGCTATGTAACTTAATACCCCAACGATGAGCACATGGTATATGTGATTCCAGGTAAGTGCTTTTTCGCCTTTTTTATCCGACATAGCTTGTGTCTGGAAAATAAAATCAGCTAGCAAATGTGCTATAAATAATAGGAGGATGAGCTTAATCTGCATGATTGAAATAATTTTCAAAGTAGTTTACTGCTTTCTCAATGGCTAGCCATCCGGCAGCAGTTGAATGTTGGCTAATGGTTGACTGGTATTTTTCTAATTTTGATGCGATTTCTTTTTCTGTATAGCCCAGTAATTTTAGATAAATGACTTCACTTTGTTTGGGAGAGAAACGTGTAAAAATCGTATCAAGCAATGCTAATATAACATCAAATTCGTTTTGTATTTTTTCATTGGAACTGCAAAAATACATGGTGTTCTTAATAACTACCTTTTGCTTATTGGAAGTGGAATATCGTTTAATTGCTCTTCCTGAGAGATAAATGGCTTCCCCATCAATAATTCCTTTTTCAGGCTTAAAAGTCTCTAGTGGAGCAATGGCAATGGCTAGCCTAATGCCATGTTCACTGAAGTGCTTTAAGCGTGTCTTATCCTTTTTGTTAATCTCCAATGAAAGAGATTTAACAAAAGCTTTTAACAGTAGAGCTATGCGAAGAGCAAAGGTGGGTTCGTTTAATGCAAATTCGATGTAATCGCCTTGTATAAGCCGTCCGTAAAATTTCTCATTCTTATATAATTCTCCTAAATTATCTATCAGTTTATGGATAGATTCCTCTAAATTTCGTTTTTCAATTTCATTTAGGGATGTGTAGGAAATTACATCTGCTGATATTGTTGCAAAATACATGATTCTTGTGTTTATCGGTAAATATACACATAAATATTATTTATCGGTAAAAAAACCGTTAAATTAACAATGTGTTATACATTGTCTTTTGCTAAGCGATCACGTTGCTTACTTTTTTATTGGTGCATCTTACGGTTGGCTAATTAGTCTTTGCAAGAAAACTCCAAATACTGTGTTATTCTCATTTTTGAAACAGTCATTTACAATCAGTAAACTTTTTGTTTTCAAAAATATCGAAAGCCTTGTCTTTGAAGCTTTCTTATCAAAGACAGAAAAAACAGTCGTTCTCTTGCAGCCACTAATTAGCGAGTAAGAGCTTAGTTACCTACATGTAATGTATGAAAATTTTTCTTTGTAGTTGTACGATTCATAAAAAAATAGGCCTCTGTTTGTTCGTTTTACGTTTTTATGTCGTATGTTTGCAACATACAACATAAAAATAGAGGAGATGATTAAAACGAATGTTTTTAGTGAAGAACTGCAGGAGCTGGCGCGTTTTGCCAAAGCCATTTCGCATCCGGCAAGATTAGCGATTCTGAAGTATCTAGCGGAAACCAAGACTTGTATTTCAGGTGATATTTCAGGTTCGTTACCTCTTAGCAGGAGTACGGTATCTCAACACTTGAATGAATTAAAAGAATTGGGATTGATACAGGGAACCATTGATGGATTAAAAGTTAATTACTGTTTGTGTAATACTGATATTAACAGATATCTTCTTTTGCTCGAAAGTTTTTTTGAGCCCATCAAATCGGTCAGTATTCATTGTGATACAAACCAGGTCAAAGAGTCGAATTCAAAATAAAATGTAGGAATAACTGGAGTATATCAAACGAGCTATGGGAATGGGTTCATACACAGGAGTATGGATCATTTTAGTGAGTTTCATATGGCCATTGAAAGATAAATTATAAACATATGAAACTGGCCTGGCCAGCGCAAATAATTGGGCACATGGGTGAATGATTGGAATTTGCACCGGCTAGTGACGTTTTGCTAATTTTTAAACGGATGAAAGTATTGATTTTATGTACAGGCAATAGCTGTAGGAGTCAGATGGCTCATGGCTTTTTGCAATCATTTGATGCAAATATTACTGTGTGCTCAGCGGGTACAGAAGCATCGGGTAAGCTGAATGCTAAGGCTGTTAAGGCAATGGCTGAAATAGGTATTGATATTAGTGGACATACTTCTGATTCGGTTAGTAAGTACTTGGATGAGGAATGGGATTATGTTATTACTGTTTGTGGTGGCGCCAATGAAGCTTGTCCTGCCTTCGTGGGAAAAGTAAAACATCGTTTGCATATTGGTTTTGATGATCCTTCTCATGCATTGGGTTCAGAGGAATTTATATGGAGTGAATTTATACGGGTACGTGATGAAATAAAAGCAGGTTTTAGAAAATTTTATGACGAACAAATTAAACGGTAAGTATGAAACGAGCCATGAGAATAGATTCACACACAAGGGGGTGATTGTTTTCGGTGAGTTACTTATGGTCTTTGAAAGATAAAATTTATATATATGAAAGCACAGGATTTAAAATTTGTTGTGAAAGAAAAATATGGTGAAATAGCTTCACAAAGTAAAAAACAAAATCAAAGTTCTTGTTGCGGCAGTACTGGTTGTAGTGATCATATGGACTATACTATTTTTAGTGATGACTATACTAAGTTGGCAGGCTATCGTCCGGAGGCTGATTTGGGATTGGGGTGTGGTTTGCCTACCCAGTATGCTGAGATAAAATCCGGTGATCATATATTGGACCTGGGCTCAGGAGCGGGTAATGATTGTTTTGTTGCGCGTACCATAATTGGAGAATCGGGACATGTAACGGGAATCGACTTCACCGATGCCATGCTGGAGAAAGCAAATAAAAATCTGCAAAAAACAGGATTTAAAAATATTGATTTTATAAAAGGTGACATTGAAGATATGCCCTTGAAGGATAATTGTTTTGACGTGGTTATCAGTAACTGTGTTTTGAATCTTGTTCCTGATAAACAAAAAGCTTTTGGAGAAATTTTTAGGGTGTTGAAACCAGGTGGTCATTTTTGTATTTCAGATGTAGTGTTGACAGGGCAATTACCTGAAAAAATGCAGCAGGCTGCCGAAATGTATGCGGGCTGTGTCTCGGGAGCCATTCAAAAGGAACATTATTTAAATATTATTACAGGGAATGGATTTACTCATGTTGTGGTAAAAAAAGAGAAGGAGATAGAGATACCTCAAAATATTCTTTTGAATTATATCTCGCAGGATGAATTGACGGATTTTAAAAAGAGTAAGGTAGGTATTTATAGTATAACTGTGAATGGAACAAAGGAAATTTAATTGGAGTATATGAAACGAGCCATGAGAATAGATTCACACACAAGGGGGTGATTGTTTTCGGTGAGTTACTTATGGCCATTGAAAGATAAATTTAGACATATGAAAAAGCAAATTGGATTCTTTGAAAAGTATTTAAGTCTTTGGGTTGCTATCTGTATTGCTGTAGGTATTGCTATTGGTGGCTTTGTTGGAGATGGAATTCAGGTATTGGCTAACATGGAGATTTACAAAGTGAATATTCCGGTTGCCATTTTAATCTGGCTTATGATTTACCCTATGATGCTACAAATTGATTTTTCAAGTATTAAAAATGTAGGAAAACGTCCCAAGGGTTTAATATTAACCCTGGTGGTGAATTGGTTAATTAAACCATTTACCATGGCTTTTTTTGCATGGATGTTTTTTTCAAAATTGTATGGGGCATGGATTTCTCCAGAGGAGGCAGGAGAATATATTGCCGGTGCCATTTTATTGGGAGCTGCACCCTGTACCGCAATGGTATTTGTATGGAGTTACCTAAGTGATGGGGATCCGAATTATACATTGGTACAGGTGTCAGTAAACGACCTGATTATTTTGGTGGCTTTTATTCCTATTGTGGGTTTGTTGTTGGGTATTACTAATATCACGATTCCTTACGATACTTTGGTGGCTAGTGTTGTTGTGTTTGTAGTGGTTCCTCTTTTAGCCGGGTATATAACCCACAAAATTCTGATTAAACGCAGGGGAGCTGAATGGTTTAAAAATGAGTTTCTACCAAAATTTAAGCCCGTGTCAATTTTTGCTTTACTGCTTACATTGGTATTATTATTTGCCTTCCAGGGAAGCATTATTGTGGAGAATCCTCTTATTATTCTTTTGGTGGCTATTCCATTGGTTATACAAACCTACTTTATATTTTTTGTGACTTGGTTTAGTGGCAAAAAACTAAGGTTACCTTATGCCATTTGTTCGCCTGCTGCCATGATTGGGGCAAGTAACTTTTTTGAGCTGGCTGTAGCTGTGGCTATTGCTTTATTTGGCTTGCAGTCTCCGGCAGCGATGGTTACCGTAGTAGGTGTTTTAGTGGAAGTACCTGTGATGTTATCGCTTGTGAAATTGGCCAATAAATGGAAATATTAGTATAATGGTAAGCGTAAACCTGATATTCTTTATTGAAATCAGGTTTACGCTTCTTCGCTTATTTTTTTATGTCTGTTTATTGCATGCTGGCATGATTCTCAACAAAGTGTTTTAACCTAAACAAACAAATTAATAGATGTCCATCACGAAGTTTTGTACTGTGGTTCAATAGGCTTTCCATGGATATCCAATGCAATTCTTTAGAAGGAGAATCTAAGGTAATGACATAAGGGTACACCTGTTCGGGGCTGGCTCCCGCACATGGTATGTATTTTTCTCCAAGTTTTTGCATGGATTCAATTTTACAATTGAACATTTTTTTTGCAGAGATATAACGCTTCATCTCATATAGGTTTGTAATCTCCTTGGGTAGACGATAAGCTGGTGCTGTTAAAATAGTACTATTGCCTTCTTTTAACTGCGGAACAGGTAGTTCTCTTTTTTCAATACCTAAATAAATCTTGTTGTTAAAAGAAAATACAGGAAGGGTTACTATAGTGTTTGAACTAAGGTGTTGTGGTTCAATGTATTCAAGAATCGCTTCGCTATCTTCTTGTTGGTATTCATAAAACTTTGCACGCTTATGTACTAAAAAGTGGGCGGTACGATCACTCTTTTTATAGGGCTGCTTGGTTACTTGGGTGATTGTATCTATGTTTGATACAACAAGCTCCTGAGTTTTTTGAATTTGAATTTCTTCATTTAGCCATTTGCCCAAGGGTTTATTGAGTTTATTTAATAAACGATAAAGCCCCAGTTCTAGTCGAGCCTCAGGAAGTGCACCAACTTGTGCCGATTTTAGAAGTTGCAATGCATCATATTCGATGATTTTTCCGGATTCTTTAAAGCCTGAGAACGAACCTAAGCTTTTGAGTGTTTGGGGAGTGCTTGATATTTCAATGGAATAGGAAACTACACATTCATTAATGCCTCCCGGAGAGGTATAAAATTGGAGTTCTTTGGATAGTTGCTGTACCTTATCTTTCTTGATCCCGGTTCTTTCTGTTAAAATATCTTTGATATGATCAGCAGTGATATGCTTGTTGGTGGAACCTGTGATGCCTTCAATGATATAACCGCTATATCGTTTGTTATCAAGTATCCTGGAGAGTGTATTGATGATTGGGCGGGGGTAATTGTGTTTGGCAATTATCTTAATGTTTTCCTTGTCTATATAATAGGGGAGGAGGTCGATAACCGAACCCGGGCGATTGGCCAGGTCAAATATGGCATGGGTTTCCTCATGCACATAAGAATGTAACTCTAAAAAACTGTTGTTTTGAACCGGCAGCTGGCGGGCAGCCTTGAGGAGGGTACCCTTATTGATAACCTTTTCTGCTGCGATTACATAATTGGTAGGAGGGGTACTGATGACTTCGCCCTGGGCATTGGTGAGTTTAAATTTTCCTTTGTATCTGTTGTTGATAATCCACGCATTGTATATGGGTTGCGATACGATAGTTCTCATACCAAGAGAGGCCATTACATTTTCAAATTCTTCCTGATTAAAGTAGCCATATTCTTCCTGTAATTCAATTTTCCAATCCTTTAAATAATCTTTTCTACGGATGAATTCAACGGCATCAGGGAAGCTTAATTGATAGCTAGGCTCATTGTTTTCTTCTATTTTTTTTAAGGGGAATCCCCGCTCCTCAACGGTAGATAAAGACCTGGCATCACGTGCAAATTGCTCCAGTAGCTCGGCATCAAAATGACCTTGTTTATTATTCGGAAAATGAATGAAGATATCTTCATTGTCAGGTTTTACAAAATCACGAATCACCAATACGCCCTCTTCACAAAGAAGCTCAGCTTGCCTTTTAAGTGTTAAATATGCTTTTTGTGGTGCATAGTTGTTAAAAGAGGTGATGTGATGAATAGAGGAGCAATTGAAGAAGCCGCATATTTTTTCGGAGCTCAATGTTTCCAGGGTTTCTCCGTCATCGGCTCTAAACTCTAGGTTGGGTAAACTGTATTTTTCTCTGGCTATCTCAACCATCTTAGGGTTGATATCGATGCCAATTATTTTTGTTTTAGGGAATAGTAATGCCAGTATGTATGAACTAGTGCCAGAAGCCATCCCTACGTCTACGATGGAATGGCCTTCTTTTTCGGAGAAATAGGCACTGGCCGAAGCTACTTTTTCAACAATAATAGAATCCATTCCGGCCAGATATCTTTGGTATTTACTTTTGTCACCTCTATCTTGATCTGCATACATAATTTGAAATATTTTTTGGAGTCTAAAATTACGAGTTATTATTTTGTGACAAAACAATGTTTGCACTTTCGTTGGCGATGCCAATTTCAGCAATAGATCCTGCGTTGAATTGCAAGTAGTCATCTTCTAAACCGTCACTAAATATTTTGCCATTCATGGGCATGTAAGATTCTATATTTAAAGGCTGACTCTTTGAAATAATTCCTGCACATATACGTATGTCAGAGTGCTGACTTTTAAAAGGTTCTCGCACAACAAAGATCAGATTCTTTTCATTCCAATCCATCTTTATGTCTAGATTTGCATGTTTTCCATCAAAAGACTTATATATACCATTTGCCATATTCAGCAGGGAGCTTAACCATCCTGTTGATCCTGCACCTGTTGATACAATGATACCACTTGAGGATTGTTGTTCTGATTGTTGCTTATAGGATAACTGATATCGGGCAGATGTGTGGGAGCTAGGCCCAATGAATAAGTCATTGAACGCTAGCATGCTTTGTCCGTCATTTAGTTTAGCCTCAGCCATGGTGACCTTTGAAAAACCGCATTTGCCTTCCAGAAGCTGGAGCAATCCTTTTTCGTAGCTACTGACCTTGAATGGTAATAAAACCCCATCGTTCCTGACGGGATCGGGATTTACGGGTATCATGGGTAATCCCTTGGCATATTTGGCAGTGTTCGCTACCAATCCATCTTGTCCTAGCACAACAATACTGTCTGAAGCACTGAACATGAAGTTTGGTAAGAAAGATCGGTCTATGACCTTGAACTTTAGGTGTTTGTTGGTGAGTTTCTGAATTTCGTCCAGTGATTTTTTGATACAATCATGTTCTAATTCATACTCCTCAAACCGACCACCCGAATGTTCAATGTAAAACCGGGCTTGCGCTTTTGTGTTAAAACGTTCAATCAGCAGCTCAAGCCTGGTTTTATGTGTTACTATAATTACATTATCTATTGACATTATTTACTTGTTTTGCAGTAAGGACTGTAAAAGATCGGGTGTGATATTTAAGTTTTCTATTTTTTGGGAGTTTTCGGCAAGTTCTCTGAAGGCAAAGGCGATGTTGTCTTTGGCATCCATACTACCTGCATTCATAGCCATCAGCATTTTCCAATCAAAATCTTTGTAAGGAGATAAGGTTTTATCCAATAGATAACCCTTGGCATCTGCTTCTTTTTTCATGTTCTCCACGCGCATCTTTGTCAGTTCTGTTTTGGACTGCTCAATGGATACGTCTGCTTCGATTTTAGTTTCACGTATCTTACGATCGTTTTCCTGTTCTTTAATTTTTATCTGGGCTTTTTTCTCCTGTATCTGCTTTTCTTTTTCCTGAACTGCGATTTCGGTATTTAACTCACTCTCGCGAATTTTTCTTTCTTGTTCAACGGCGAAGTTGCGTCGTTCGTATATGGCCTGATCGGCTTCTTTTTGTAATGCCTCCCGTGTTTCCGTTTCCAATGCTTTGGCCATTTCGGGGGTAGGCGTTACTGCAATAACATCCACGTTGATCACTTCCACTCCCAGGTGTTTGATGGCTTTGGAGTTGGTTAAGCCGGTGCTGATCATTTCTCCTATTTCCTTGGCACTTCGAATGGCTGATTTTAAGTCTAATTGTTGTATGAATTTTGCTGTGGCTGTCTGGGCCTCATTATTCAAACGCTGATTAATTTTTTCAAAGTTGTCTTCTTTGTGTTGCTGTTTATTAACCAGTGTGAAATCCAGTACTTCAGATAATTGTTTAGGATCGGTAATAACGTATGTTATTTGTCCTTGAATGGCAATTTTTTGAAAATCATGGGTTGTCTCTCTAAAAATAAATTGAATGTCCTTGCTACCAATAGGAATGGCTGCGATGGATGTTTTGGGAGCCCAGTAATAGAAAGACAATCCTTTGCCTTCTCTTTTTATTTTACCGTTAGAAAACTGAATGACGTGCGTCATTGCATCAAATTTTATAAAGTTTATTCCAAACATAGTGTTAATTTTTAAACGATTATTGATTCAAATACCTTACTAAAAGGGTGTATGATTTCCATTCAATGACTGCTGCCATTGTTAAACCCGAACTTTGTATAACGATGTTATAATGCCTCATCCGGGTAAAAGGGGGTAGCTTTCCATTTAGCTGTATTTTGGTTTGTCAGACAAATACAGCTAAAGTCTGACTTGTGCTACAGGTACATATTGATGATGGATTTAAATTTCAAAATTTAACCCTCTGCTTTTTAAAGCCTGATACTTTTCTTTGTCAAACCTAAATTGTCGAGCACCTTTGTGCCCTACACCTTTGAGTTTGTTTTCTATGGGTTCCAGAATATCAAGACTGGTAATTTTTCTGTTAAAATTTCTTCTGTCAAGTTGTATGCCTAGTATGGCCTCATAGAGCCTTTGTAACTGCGGTATGGTGAAAATTTCTTCCAGTAATTCAAAGCCAATGGGTTCATATCTAATTTTAGATTTTAAGCGATTATGCCCCTCTCTCAGTATCCTGTCGTGATCAAAAGCCAAGGACGGAACCTGATGTATGGGAAACCACTTTGCAGCGCTGGCATCATCTCCGCCAATAACTTTAAAATCTGTGGATCGAATCAGGGCGTAGTATGAGACTGTAATGACTCTACCCCGGGGGTCCCTCTTTACATCGCTAAAAGTATATAATTGTTCCAAATAGAGATCACTTACACCCGTTTCTTCAGTGAGTTCTCTTCTGGCACATTCTTCTGTTGTTTCGTCCATTTGAAGAAAACCTCCCGGAAGTGCCCATTGCCCTTTGAAGGGTTCTATTCCTCTTTCAATAAGCAAGATGTTTAACTCTATTCCATCAAAACCAAAGATAACACAGTCGGTAGTTACCGATGGGCGAGGATATTCATAGCTATATGTTTTGTTTTGTGTGTTCATATTTATGTGTCTTAACGACACAAATGTATGAATAAATATTTGACTGCCAAAAATTTTGTGTCAAAATTACACAAAAAAACCATAAATATTGTATTGTATTGATAATTAATGATATGGATGATTGTTGTCCTAGATGTCTGATGAAAATATATTTGGAATTAGCATAAAAGGGATGAAATTAATCTATGTCACGCTTTTGTCACGCTTATATCCTTGACAATTCGCTTAAATTATCATAATATTAGTCGTACATCTCCAGAATATATTTTGGAATAAAAACAATGATTATGGACTCTAAAATTGATGAGCAGAAACTCAAGGATTTTGTTAGGAAGCATGCTCCCAGTTATTTGAAACAAGCCAATGTTAATTCAGTTGGATTGGCTTATAAAATTGAAAATGGAAAACGAACGGATCAATTAGCGATTCAATTTACGGTTTGTAAAAAGGTCGCACTAGAGTCGCTAGAATCGATCAATGAGGTTCCCATTCCTGCATCCTTTCAAGTGGATGGAAAGGATATACCATCGGATATCATTGAACGAGATTATGATATTAACCCCGTAAAAATGATTGACAAAACAAAGGGTTTACGTAAGCAATTTTTAGATCCTATATTGCCCGGTTGTAGTATTGGGCATCCAACTATTTCGGCAGGTACTGCCGGCTGTGTGGTATTTGATAAATACAATGGGGAAGAATATATTTTATCTAATTGGCATGTTCTTCAAGGGAGTCGTGGTAATATTGGCGATAGAGTAGTGCAACCCGGAATGCATGATGATGCCCGAAAAGATCGCAATGATGCGGGTGTTCTGGTGAATAGTCACCTGGGCTTGGCGGGAGATTGTGCAATAGCGAAAATGGATAAAAGAAAGGTCGATGGCCAAATAATAGACCTAGATGTTTGCGTGGAGAATATCTCAGCACCTTGGCTGGGAGACAAGGTCATGAAATCGGGAAGAACAACATCTCTAACCTTTGGTATTGTAACTCGGATTGATGTGACAACCAAGATGAATTATGGTGCCCAAGGTGATATTAATATAGGTTGTTTTGAATATACACCTGATCCAGATCATTTACCTTTTGATGGAGAAATCAGCATGGGAGGTGATTCGGGTGCTGCAGTTATGTTAGCGGATGATAGTAAGGCTACATCTACCATGTTGGGACTTCATTTTGCGGGTGAGGTGGGCAATGCGCCTGAACACGCTTTGGCTTGTTATGCTACTTCGGTTTTTGAAAAATTAAATATATCTGCAAAGCCGCCTACGCAAGCTGCTGTTCTTCAAGAAATTAAAAAAGGATACGATAGCAATTTTTTGTCCATTCCCTTGAGGTCTCCCTACCCTGTTAATGAGGGTGTTTTTGATGAACTCCTAAAGCATAAAAACGAAAATGTATTTGATTATATGCATTATTCTTTGGTTTTACATCGCGAAAGAAAGCTGGCTGCATGGGTTGCTTGGAATATTGATGGCGGTCATATTAAGAAGGTGAATAGGGTGGACTTTAAGAAAGATCCTCATTTACCGATGGAGGCACAAATAGGAAATGAATTGTATAAACACAATGATTTAGATAGGGGACATATGGCTCGTAGGGCCGAATTGTGTTGGGGGACACTTGCTGAGGCAAAAAAAGCCAATGACGATTCTTTTTATTATACGAATATCGCTCCTCAACATAAACGTTTTAATCAATCTCATATGTATGGTGTGTGGGGACAACTTGAGAATGCGGTTTTTGATCAGGCCAAAATAAAAGACTTGAAGGTTTCTGTGATGGCAGGGCCCTTATTTAATGAGAGTGATCCCATATACAGAGGTGTGAAGATTCCTAAGGAATACTGGAAAGTAATATGTTATGTGGATGAGGTGAATAATCAGCTCGTACATCACTGCTTTATCTTAACTCAGTCAGATCTGGTTGCTGATTTGGAAAGGTTGGACTTTGATGCATTTAAATTATTTAAAGTTTCCATTTCAACCATTGCTGAAAAGTCTAATTTTAAGATTGTTGACCTTGTTTCAAAGGAGTCTGTTGAAACAATAGAGGAAGTGAGAGAGATATTCTCTGTTTATGACATATTCAATTAATAATGATGAAACGAGCCATGGGAATTGTTTAGCTTCGCTGACCTTTGATTCGCACATAGGGGGATGGTTAGTATCGGCCTGTTTCATGCAACAAATAAAAATACTAAGGCTATGAAATATTGTTTAATGATTATGGTAAGTTCATTCTGTTTTAGCTTGTATGCGCAGGTGAAGGGTACTGTTAAGGAGGTTCATGAAACATCGTTTGAGAAACCTCAACATGCTATAACTCTAAAGTATTATTCAGACAAAAAAGCATTGGTTATTGATAAACCGTTTTGGTTGAAAAAGAATACCGAGTATACTGTTTTTATTGAGGGTGTTAATTCTGCGATTGTCAAGCAACAGTTTCATCAAAAGAGTTTCTTTTGGGTTTCTGAGCGACCTAAAATTTTAGAAACTATTTTTCCCATGGGTTCTTCTTATCAATATCTTATAAGTAAAGAAGTGGGGGACTTATCTGCGCCGGAATCGATGAATGCTGAAAGTACTTGTGTACCGAAGAGCTTGAGCTCATTAATAGAAGAGGCGATTATAAAGTATCAGAATTTGATGGACATCAAACAAGGTATATTAAATCTTTACGAATCTACTGCTATATTGCCCAATATGGAAATGGCAGTAAATACTAGCGATACGATTTCGATTCTATTGGGAGGAAAGGATTTGTCGGATGATGAATTTGCCATGAAAATTAAAGAGCATCATCTTTTTGTAAAAACAGTGGAAGAGTTGTATGCCGCTTATTTGTCGCAGTTGAAGCCCGACTGTGTGTCGAAAGAATGCATACGTAATGCGATTTTGTTGCGATTGTATGTAGAGGAAATAGAGGGCGTAAATTATGCTAAATTGCTGGCTTTTTTAAAGGCATCTAAAAAGGCAAAAGAAAAGATCATGGTTTCTTCATTTAAGGCGGATAAAGATCTGGTTGAACTAGATGTGAAGTTGATGAATACATTTACTGGAGATACCTTGGCCGACAATAAGATTGTCCTTGATACTTATGGGGGGTGGTCATTTGATTTTTCAACAGGATTTATGATGAATTCTTTGATTAACAAAGCGTATGCTTTAAAAAGTTTGGATGATGCGCGTTATGAAGTTATAGAAGAAGATGGGAGCGAAATGGATTTTGGTTTTGGTGGTTTGGGACATTTGACGTATAAATATTCTCCTTGTTTTAAAGTGGGAATAGCCACAGGTGCTAGCCTGTCTTTATATGATGGTAACTTGAGGTACTTATTGGGTCCTACCGTATTATTTGGTAAAAGGAATAAGTTATCTATGACCGGAGGACTTAGCTTTGCTAAGCTTGAACAATTGTCTGCAAGTGTTACAAGAGAATCGGATGGAACACATACTGTGCCCATTACCGCAGAATCTATACCTACCTACCATAAGCTAAAGACTGGCTGGTTTGTGAGCGTGTCTTATGTGATTGTTAGTAAAAAGTGAATGATTGTGCATTCCCATAGTCTGGACATATGCGATATTTGGGGTGTATATTCTAGTATACACCCCGAATCTTATTATTTACCCGCTTGTTGAATATTAACGTAGTCAAAATAATCACCTGCTTCAAAAGTGATATTCATAACTCGGTCATCTTCAGTGTTATTTTCATTTATTTTGACGAAAAGGGTATTTTTATCTCGCTTCTCAACCAAAAAATGTTTTTCAATAATACGAAATGAGTGTGATTCAAGGTTTATATCCTCTCTACCATAGTAGCTATAAATGCTATCTTCAAAGGTAATGGCATCAATCCACCAGCCATCTCCTTTTGTTGTTATTGTTGCTGAATCTGTTTTTGCTTCAAGGTCAACATGCTTTGTTGATAGTTTTATAACATCATCCCATTTTCCAATTAGTTGGTCTTTGTCAGAACAAGAATTAAGTATAAAAATGCTTGCTATTACAATCATTAAATTTTTCATGTTTAGAGATAAAAGTCTTTGTTTTTTCATTTGTTCGAATTGAATTATGTTTTGGATGTGGTCGAAAATAGATTGGTACATTTTTTATAAAAAACGCAGTGGAAAAAATATGAGGCTCAGTGCATACGGTTATTATCGATGGCAAATTGAAGGAGGTAGGGGGTGGGAGAATTCCAATTTAAGCAGACTTCGTTACTGGCATAGCTTTTCCATACATCGCGATAAGCCTGCATAGGTGAAACGTTTTTGGGATATTCCACATCATTGGAATCTTGCCTGCCGTAGTTGGGACCACCGCATACAAAACCAGGTACAGGCGCTTTAATGCTATCGGATTTGGATGCCCTGTGATGTATATTCATCGGAGATTTGGATCCTACACCAGTGACCATGGAAATACCCAAGGCATTATGACCAAACAGGTAGTTTAAAGATGAATACACAGCATCGGCATATTCTTGTTTGTCCGAAATAGAATAAGCATTGGCTATGATAAAAGCAATATTTTGGACATCACTGTTAGATGCCCATTGAAAATCATTTACACCTTGCTGATAATCGTAGGTTTGTATACGTTTTGTTAAATCATCAGCACTAACTATTAATCTTTTTTCGAGTTCTTTTAAAGTACGTACCGGGATGTCACTCTTTTCGCTTAATAAGGTAAAAACACCTAAGTAACGCATAAAGCTTTTCCACCCATCGCCATATGTATAGGTAAGGTCTGGCAGGTTATTTTGTATAAAGTCTAGATATTGTTTTTTGCCGGTAGAAATATATAACTCAGAGGCTGCCCAGAATTGTTCTTGCGAAGAATCATCATCGCCATATTCACCAGTTACCACATCTGAGGGATTTTTAAAAATCACATCCGGGTTTTGTACGCCCCAATGCCATGCATTTTGAGCCTGTGTTATCCATGTTTTTGCAAGGTTGGCATCGTATTTCTGATAATTTCGCGCCATTTTAGCCATAAAAGCTGCAAAGTCAAATGTTGCTACGGAGCTCTTGGGCATGATAAAACGAGGTTCGGTTGCTTCATGAGGCATGATGGCATCCGCAAAGCTTTTGGTGGTAAGTTTATGAAACACGCCACCATCCCGATCTTGCATAGTAGCTATCCAGTCAGCTTCGTATTTAATCTCATCCAATAAATCATTTATATCATTTCCACTTTCTGGTATATTTAAGGAATTATCCGGATATAGGTCGGGATATTCTTCCAGGGTATAAAGTAATTGACCTGCAGCAAAAGAACCATTTGTAACGTACTTTCCAAAGTCTCCGGCATCGTACCACCCTTTTGCAGATGCTATGGCTCCGTTTTTTCCGGTTGAGGGATGAAATAAAACCTGATGATCCGGGTGTCCGGCTTTACGTTTCCATAAGCCGCCATATTCTTCGGTAATAGCTGTGCCAACCCTTTGGTAATAGTATGATTTGGCAACCGATTGAAGTACCTTGTCGTAAATGTCATTACCAATTTTAAATGGGTAAGAATATATTTCGTTATCGCATTTGATCTGGTAGTGACCAACTTTATTGAGTGCAGAGAAGTCCAATTGTTGAATGGTTTCACCTGATAATTGTGCTTCCTTCTTATCTTCAGCTTTTCCATTTAGCACTTCTTCTCCTGTTTTTAAGTCGATAATAGAAAAAGTCGTTATTTCCTTGTTGACTACAATAGTTGCTATTTTGAGGGCTTTGGGAAAATAACCTAATTGGTTTAAACGAATGTTTTCTGAGGCGGGATGTATATATTTTAATGTTGCACCTGGATCATTGCCTGTGCTTACTTTATTTTTTGAGTCCTTTTTAACTTGGCAGCTGTATAAAGCTGCAAAAATAAATATGGCCATCAGATATTTCATTCTTGTAGATTTTTTTATTAGGGTAACAACTTGAATTTATTGTTTTAAAAATACCAAATATTTTCAACTAGTCTGAAATTTTCTAAAAAAAAAAGGGGATGTTCTATGGAATTAAACATCCTGTTGCAAGATAAAGAATTAGCCAATATGTTAGATGTTGTTGAAGTATTAGACCATGAAATGGTTATAAAATATGAAAATGGCATTTTGAGTGAAGTCCTTAAACCTGGTCGATATGCCTATTGGAGGAGTATTGGCGACCAAAGGTGTTATTGTTCCCAATGCGGTAGGTGTTGATATTGGGTACGGTATGTGCGCCATGCGAACCAATATAGGTGATGCCGATTCTGATATGTTCTGGGAGTAGAAACCTAGGAAATCAAGTTGCTCAATTCTACAACAAAAAAGCGAAATCCCTAAACGAACGCTGGCATACTTCAGTTCCAGCTTCATACGACCTGGCATTTTTGCCATCGAAACGGATGAAGCGCACGCTTATATGGAAGAGATGAATTACTGCGTAAATTTTGCTTTTGCTAACCGTTGTTTAATGATGGAGCGCGTGCAACATGCTGTTCAATTTGTTATGAAAGGAGAGGTGCAGTTTGATGAATTGATGAATATAGCGCTTAACTATGCTGTCTGGGAGAATTATTTTGGTGAAAATGTCCTGGTTCATCGTAAAGGGGCAACCATAGCACGTTTAGGTGAATTAGGTATTATTCCCGGATCACAAGGAACCAAATCATATATCGTGGAAGGTTTAGGCAATCCAGAAAGCTTTGAGTCATGCTCGCATGGTGCAGGACGTGTGATGGGAAGAAAGCAAGCCCAACGGGAGTTAGATTTGAACACTGAGATCAAGCGTTTGGATGATAAGGGCATTATTCACGGCATTCGTCATAACAAAGATCTAGATGAAGCGGCAGGAGCCTACAAGGATATTGATACCGTAATGGCCAATCAACAGGATTTAGTGAAAATTAAGGTTGAATTGGAACCTTTGGCTGTTGTGAAAGGGTAGAGAAAAACTGGTGTAAATAACCAGTTTTTTTGCTATTAAAATTCAATTATAGGCCGTCGTCGGACGACTATTTTCCGATACAATATTTTCTAAGTGCTTATGTCTAGGTGTTTAGTGGGTTTGAGTTGTAAAAAAGAGGTAAAGATTATATGTTCTTAATATTGTTTATAAAGGCTTTGATTTTAAGACTCTTCCTAAAGTGTTCACTTCCCAAAATTTCTTATTCTTTGTTCACTTTATTCCTTAGCTATGGTTTTCGAAATAAACATGCCTCTCTATAGAATTGTAAAAGTAGTAAAAAACACAATTTATAGAAAAAGTAAACAAATTTGTTTATAATTGAATGGTTTTGTAATTTTGAAGAATTAAAATACTAATTATGCTACCGGATATAAATAAAATAAAAGGTATTCACCCAGGAGCTATTCTGAAACGAGAGGTTAAAAAGCGAGGTCTGAAAAATAAGGATTTGGCTCTTATGGTAGATGAGCATGCTCAAACAATTAGCGCCATATTGAAGGAAAAAAGAAGTGTAAATCCTAAATTATCCATTAGGTTGGGAAAACAACTAGGTGTGGAAGAAGATTATTTTATGCTTTTACAAGCCAGTTATGATGTTAAAAAGGCTTATCAGAAAACAGGTAATAAATTAATCCCCAATCTTAAACTAATTAGAAAGGCTATTTTTTGGGATACCGATTTTGATAAAATAGATTGGTTGAAAAATAAGAGAGCTATTATAAAGCGTATTTTCGAAAGAGGCAATGATATTGAGATTCGTGAAATATTAAATTTCTATGGTACAGCAGATGTAAAGCACGAGATACGTAACATAGGAAGCAGTTATCTAGATTCGTTTAGCAAGAATGTAGCAAAATATTTATCTTAAATTATGACCATCCATAAAGAAACAGTTTCAGATTTACTTTGGGATACGCTTAAAAAATTAATGAAGTTTAAAGAACTGGATGCTTTTAGGTTGGTATAAAAGGAAGCTGTGATTTACTAAGAGCTCTTTATGCACGTTTAAAAGAAATTGTTCTAAAATCTGATTATATTCAGGTTGACGAAAGTACCATTCCGGTTATTAGCAACGAAAAGCACAAAGCACAAAAGGCTTATCTGTGGATGGTTCGATCAGTAATGAATAACTTGGTTTTCTTTCACTACGACAAAGGCTCCCGAGCACAAAAAGTGATACTTCCTTTATTAAAGGATTTTCAGGGAGCTATTCAAACCGATGGATATCAGGCATATTCAATCTATGAGCAAAAGAAAGGTGTTTTGCTTCTGGGTTGTTGGGCTCATGCGCGCAGGAAATTCTCCGAAAGTCTAAAAGAAGACAAAACGGGGGCTGAATACGCATTGGCACAAATTGCTAAAATCTATCAGGTTGAGCAAATGGCCACCGATCAGAACATGAATTACAAACAAAGAGCTGAACTGCGAAAGCGCTTGGCTTATCCAATCATGCGTGCTTTTGAAAAATGGATCGAAGGCTATTACCCCAAAAAGCTACAAGGAGGAAAGATGAGTAAGGCGCTGGCTTACGGATGTATTTTCTAAGATTGCGTTATACAGAAGCAATTATGATTTAGACTTGGCTGATCTTTTGCAGCACAATTGGAAAAAGTCTAATAGTTGTCAGAATATTCCAAAAAACACCCACTAATTTCGATTAATTCCAAAAGATTCCAGTAAAACTTAGAGAATTCCAACGCTCCAATCGACATCTAGATTGGAGCGTTTTTATTACTTTTGCAATATGTAGCAGACCGCATATTTACTGAATATTAAACTATCAATAAAACGACCGCAGGGCAGGCCAGAACAATAGCCCCGGGGCCGGCGTTCGCGAGAGAGCTTCAAGGGCGCACTCGAGGAGGTAGTGTGGCTGGCCTAGCGCGAAAGAAGAGTGTGCAGGATGGAATTGGAGCTCGGTGCGGGTTGATAGCGATCTATTGTTCTAGACTTTTTTGGTCCTTTTTGTGGCAATGACAAAAAGGACATGATGATAATTTTCAATCAATGAGTGATTCTCATTTGAAAGCTCAACTATCAGGTTAACGAGCGCAGGGTTGGCCAGAACAATAGCCGTGGTCGGCGGCGAGAGCTGTAACCCGGAAAATGCATTAGAAAATCTATTACGTGTTTAAATGGCTTCAAAAAAAGTCACTACGTTACTTTTCTTCAACTCACCATAGTAGTTGCTATGCCTCGTCTCAGAAAGCCTTCTTTTTTGTAGTAACCATGATGCCGCAGAAAATGCAGCAATTATGTACTCACTACTGGGATGCTGCAAAGCCAGTGATGTAAATCCTCGCGAATGGCTTACGGATGTATTTTCTAAGATTGCGTTATACAACAGCAATTATGATTTAGACTTGGCTGATCTTTTGCCGCACAATTGGAAAAAGTCTAATAGTTGTCAGAATATTCCAAAAAACACCCACTAATTTCGATTAATTCCAAAAGATTCCAGTAAAACTTAGAGAATTCCAACGCTCCAATCGACATCCGGATTGGAGCATTTTTTTACTTTGCAATATGTAGCAGACCGCATATTTACGAAACATCTACTTTTAGGGTTCCAATATGATTGAGAAAAAACGTTTAGGACAAGATTAGTAAAGAAAAAACAAGCATATTATCCCATGTAAACATATAATTCTTTAATTTTCTGACCAAATAATCAATTTGCGTTTTTTAGGTATATATTGATAAATTGAATATATTTGGAAAAAGTTTAAATTCATTTACTTTTTAGTTTTGTGTAGATAGTTTAGAAATTAAATAAGCAGTTCGCTTATTAGCTATTTAATAACAGATACGTAGAAGTAAATAACTCAGAAAAATAACAAGCCTGTATTGGCCTCTAAAAACCGAGCACTTTTTTAGTTTTTTTCTATTTTTGTGTCGGACAAACTGGTCCGACGGTGATTTGTTATACCGAAGGATCTACGAAAGGGATATTTCCGCAAGTTTTACCCCTTTGCTTATTTTTTGTGTTTGATCCTTTTTTCGTGGTATCGAACCACTCAAAAGGAGGACAAACTGGCCCTCTGGCTCAATATTACCCGAAGTATCGGACTGGGCGTTCTTCAGCGCTTCTATATACATTCGTTTATACTCCATCGGGGAGTAATGGTTCAACCTGTGTAATATCCAATGTGTATTGTAATTGTCAATAAATTCAGCTATTTCCCGTTGAGCTTCCTCAATAGAATTAAAAGGCTTGATCTGTAGAAGCTCTTCCTCCAGGGTACGGTGAAACCGCTCAATTATGCCATTGCATTCCGGCGACCTCACATACGCCTTCGACATTCCTAGGCCAAGAAACTTCATCTCATTCATAAAGTCTGCAGAGTCATATTGTGAACCGTGATCACTACGTAACTGCAGCTCCATACCTCTGCAAACATCTCTATTAACGGAGCCAAATTGTTTCCGAATAGCAGAACGTACTGGCTCCATAGCCGCAAAACGGTTACCAATCTTTGCTATATGCCATGCCAATATTTCGTCATTAAAATGGTCAATAACACCGAAAAACCAGTGCCACCCACTTCCATTAATCCAGAACTTTTTGCCATCAGTGGCCCACATTATATTTGGTTTGTCAGTTATAATGCGCCCCTTATGATCGTTCTTCTTAGTACTTCTGGATCTCCTGTTTGGACTCAGTAAATCATTCTCACGCATAAGCTTATTCACTCGCTCTTTCCCAGCCCTAATGGCATTGTTAGGCCTTCTTTGCATGCGCTTTTTAACCTTGAAATAGCCTTCAGATTTAAATACACTATTCTGAATTTCAACCTTGATCTCATGCAAGACGGTCTCATCACTATGAAGGGGTTTTCTACCTCGTTTACCTGTTTTTGCCACTGGTTTCTCATACCATGTGCTACTACTATAACCCACTACCTTAAATATAAGTCGCTTTGGATATGGTTTTTGCGTTATAGAGCAAACCTCTTTCATCAACAAGGCGATTATCTCCTTTTTAGTTTTGCTACCAATTCGTTCTTTTTTTTTTGAGTTCCAACTCCATTTGCAGCTTACCAATCATACGTTCGGCCTCCTTTAGTCTAGAATCATCGGGCTTGCGCTTAAATCCATCAGCTCCATGCTTAACAAACTGATCACGCCAAAAACTCAGATCGGCGATCGTTACTCCATACTTACGGCTTGCAGCCTCCATGCTTTCTCCTCGAAGCAAGGACAGAACAATTTCTGTTTTGATTTTTGTCGTAAAACGTGTCTTTTTTTCCATAGCAGTACAAATTTAATTGTTTATTTTTCTGCTCGGTTTTATTACGGGCTAATATAGAAAAATAACAAGCCTAACATGTTTAAAGCAAAATTGGAAGTGAATGGCTATGAGCGTTGGTTAACAGCTCTGCATTACGAATACTTTTGCCCCGTAGATATTAACGAAGATCGTTATCGCAAATTTCTCCAAAAGAATTTCCCTTACGAGTTGTCTGATTCCTATAATCTGGCTCCTTATAATCACCGTAGTTTGCCGCTTATTAAGCAGAGCCTTTTGGATAAAGAATTAGAACGCAAATGCCGCCAAAATCTCGACGATGCTACATCGAGTTATAAAATGGAGTTCTGGGATTGTTATTGCGTGGGTTTGGCCGAGCACATGAGCTCCCAAGGAAGTGCCCCCATGCGTATTCACCTGCGTCTATCGCCAGCTATTACCAGAAACCGTAGTGTAGAAGATCAGAAAGTGTGGAAAGTAACAGATATAAGTCCTAAAAGCAAGGCTTTTGGGCCTGGGGCAACTACTGAGGAGCTTGCATATGATGAACTTTATATGGTTGATGATAAAAACAATATAATTGATGATGTTGTGCCAGGCATGCATGTTGATCTTGTGATTAAAACTTCGGGGTGTATCGGTAAGAGTATTACAATTGATTTAAGTAACGAAAAATGTGATTACAAACACAATGGTGAAATAGTGAAAGATGATATCCTTAAAAACTATGTAATCAACCAGAATACAGAGCGAGTCCCTTTGGAAGTAATAAAACAACAACCTTTAAATAATAACTAACATGTTAATTATAAAGACTAAAATAGAAGGTGTTGGTGAAAAAACACTGAAGATAAATGAAAGCGCTCACTTCGAGCCCACAGTTTGTTTTTATAGATCAAAAAAGAGTGCCGATGGTAAATTTGGTTCGTCTGATAATCAGTACAGTGGCGAATTTGGATTTGACTGGTATGATTTAGCTGTTGATGGAGAAGGACAAACTCCTAAATCGGCTTTCGAAAACTTGAAAATTGCTAATGCTGAATATTTAGTACCTTGGTTAGTACTTTGGCCACCAAAATCAGTCTTGAGTAAATATAAAGATATTGATGCATCTTATAATCCTGTAAACAAAGCCTTCGTTTGCTTAAAGGTTGAAAAAGGTAATAGTGTAAATGGCAAAGGACAATTAAGAGTGGAATCTTCAAATCCTAATCTCGTCATAAACGGTTCGCAGGTTGCAGAATTGGCTGAAGTCGGTATTGGGGATAAGGTAGAAATTGAAATTGAGATCTTAGGGGAGTTAACCAACAATGAATGTATTAATGTTTATCCAATTGATTCTGACGTTGTTATTGGAAAATTAAATGTCCTTAAAAACAACCATATTAAAATAGTAAAACCAACTGTCTATTTGGTAAATATTGGCTCCAGTAGGAGTAGCGCTATTACCTCAGTGTCCTTACCTAGTCAGTATAAATCAAATTTTGATTATTTGCAACTAAACTCGCTAAACCAAGCATTAATATACATAAAACAACCAACTACTTGCCATGAATTTACTATCCCTGAATTAGAATTAAAAGGATATAATAGTGCGAGCGGCACAATTGATTACAATTCTGAAAATCAAAACTATTTTCTTAAAGCTCTTATCGAGTCGTGGTATCAGCTAAAAACAGGAACAATTTTAAGTAAAGATCTGAATAGTTATCCGAACTTGTCTCCCTTAAGGCGTTTTGCATATAAAATGGCTAAGAAGCTACAGAAATCCTTTGATAAGCATGCAGGAAGTGCGAACAGAATAGCCTTAACGATAAGTGAAAATCAAGAATACATTGATAAGTATAGGGATAAGCTCAGTGAATATGGTACGCTTCCTGCACCCGGCAATAGCGATATGTCCATTAATGATGATGCAAATACTTACTGGAAAAATGAGGCTCTTAAAGAGGATTTATTATTATTTACCATGCCAGCAATAAAGAATCTAAGCAAGTCTTCAGGTACTATAACCAAAAGTAATCCAGGATGGTCGGTAAATGGAAAAAAAACCATCTGTGCTTTTAGCGATCTATTCAAACAAAATGGGGCACTAGCTCACGAATTTGGCCATGCTTTTGATTTGGATCATACCTTTTCAGAAAAAGAAGAGGAGAGCACACAAAAAACGACTATCGATAATGATATGTATAGGAACATCACAAGTAATCTTGAAAATTTAAATACATGGCTTATTCCAGAGAATCCAAATGAAATTTATTATTTCGCTAATTACTCTAATCAACATTTTATCATTACATCCACAAACTTGTGTTTATTGGATATGGAGTCTAAAATAGCAGCTGAGAAATCATTCGAAATTACAAATAAAATTACGAATGCTGCACCAAAGGCTATTTCTGCAATCATTGATCCTTTAGAGAAGGGCGAGACTTTAGAGAATTTTATGGATTACCTGGCAGGTGATGAAAATAGAAAGTCATTCACAATTTCACAAATAAATACACTTATAAATTCTTAATCATGAAACTATTTAAATATTTTTTAATTGTCAGCTTATTTACCTCCTGCATCACAGTAAAGGATGGAGTGAACGTCTATTTTTTTAAAAAAATAGACGTTACGACAAGTGATTGTAGAAAACAATACTTTTACAAGGGTGAACCTTTAAACGGTAACTATATAATAAAATCCAGACGTTTTTTTTGTAGAAGTTATAGCAATCAACATTTTAAAGATGGGTTTGATAATGGAAAAAAGACGCATTATTATAAAGGTTTGATGAAGTATCAATATACATACAAAAATGGACTGTTAGATGGTGAGCAAATAGATTATTATGACGGAGAAAAGTGGCAAGTATCAACGCGTAGAAATGGTCTGTTATGGGGAAATACATTGATGTATGGAGAAAATCGTAGAGATACTGCTTTTTTTGCTAAAATATATACCCATAAAGATAAGATGGATACATATGCTTCATCTGTCTATCAACTTCATTTTTATAAAAACTTACCTTTAGTATTATTCGAGAACGTCTGCTTACTTAAAGCGCCAGTATTCGAGCAGAATTTTTATCTGCAAAAAGACAGCACATTGGTTTATAAAAAAACTT
The DNA here is from genome assembly GCF_000517085.1 of Saccharicrinis fermentans DSM 9555 = JCM 21142. Taxonomy (NCBI): domain Bacteria; kingdom Pseudomonadati; phylum Bacteroidota; class Bacteroidia; order Marinilabiliales; family Marinilabiliaceae; genus Saccharicrinis; species Saccharicrinis fermentans. Next base: position 892,214 of record NZ_KI912107.1, read on the forward strand.
GGATTCGTTCCAAAGATGGATACTATTACGTGGAAAAGGAAGAGGAATTTTAAGGTTCATTTACATCAAGGAACGATTACAATGAAACTATTTAAATATTTTTTAATTGTCAGCTTATTTACCTCCTGCATCACAGTAAAGGATGGAGTGAACGTCTATTTTTTTAAAAAAATAGACGTTACGACAAGTGATTGTAGAAAACAATACTTTTACAAGGGTGAACCTTTAAACGGTAACTATATAATAAAATCCAAACGTTTTTTTTGTAGAGGTTATAGCAATCAACATTTTAAAGATGGGTTTGATAATGGAAAAAAGACGCATTATTATAAAGGTTTGATGAAGTATCAATATACATACAAAAATGGACTGTTAGATGGTGAGCAAATAGATTATTATGACGGGGAAAAGTGGCAATTAACTACACGCAGAAATGGCTTATTATGGGGGGATACATGGTATTATACAAATAATAGGATCGATACTACTATAACTGCTAAAATATATACCGATAAAGATAAGATGGATACATATGCTTCATCTGTCTTTCAACTTCATCATTATAAAAACATACCATTAGGTTTAGGTCTATTTAATAACGAATGCTTACTTAAAGCGCCAGTATTCGAACAGAATTTTTATCTGCAAAAAGACAGCACATTGGTTTATAAAAAAACTTGGATTCGTTCCAAAGATGGACACTATTACTTGGAAAAGGAAGAAGAATTTTAAGGTTGATTTACATCAAGGAACTTTTAATCGGCGTTATCTCATAGACAATCTGTTCGATAGACTTCTAGTCGCCTGTGTAACTTCAGAAAATGATTTTAGGTATTTACTACTGGGATGCTGCAAAGCCAGTGATGTAAATCCTCGCGAATGGCTTACGGATGTATTTTCTAAGATTGCGTTATACAACAGCAATTATGATTTAGACTTGGCTGATCTTTTGCCGCACAATTGGAAAAAGTCTAATAGTTGTCAGAATATTCCAAAAAACACCCACTAATTTCGATTAATTCCAAAAGATTCCAGTAAAACTTAGAGAATTCCAACGCTCCAATCGACATCCGGATTGGAGCATTTTTTTACTTTGCAATATGTAGCAGACCGAATATTTACCGCATATTTACTTTACTCCTGATTTTAGATAGAATAATTTCAGGTGTTTTTTTTCATGTTCGTATTACTTTGATTATGAATCAAACATACAAAACACTATTGGCAAAAACAACTATATAATGTTGGTATACAATGATTTGCATCTTAGCTTAATGGCATTGCACGTGCCGCGGTGGGGGTACATTTGGCATGCAAATATTGCAAAATATCGCAAAATAAGCGATGAGAATCGTGGTAATATTTTCTAGACTTACCGATATTGAAAACATCTTAGTCAATTATGTTTGATACTCATTTTAAAGCCTCTTACAATTGTTCTCTTTACTTTATACCTTAACTTCGTTTTTTTATATTTGAATATAGTATAGAAATATGTTATAGACATATTTTTAAGAAACAATAAATGAAAACAATTATGAAAAAGTATTCGGTTCTATTATTTCTGATTTTTGGGATTATTATCTTGTTTATATTACCGAGAATTTTTATTAAAAGTACATGGGGATTTGATTTTACTACTAATAATGCAAGTAATATAGGAAGTGCAATTGGTGGTGTTACAGCTCCAATTATTGGAGTCTTAAGTAGCTTTTTAATATATTTTGCCTATAACGAGCAAAGAAGAGCAAATAAAAAAGCGGATAATAAAAGAAACTTTGATATTCTTTATACCTTATTTAATGACACAAAAAAACGTTTCTTTGAATTGCAATATAAATCTATAGAAGGTGCAGATAATCAGGGTAAATATGCATTAAATGTATTTAGGAATGACGTGATCTCACAAGCTGCAATTGAAGCTGGGGGAAAGCCTAAAAATTTAACTAAAGTTTTAAATACAAGTTATAGAAATGAACTTATTGAATCTTTAGATTTAATTTCTTTGATTAAAAAAAATACAGATACAGGTTATAGTTTACTTCAAAATGAAAGAGAATTATTGATAAAATCATTAAGTTTATTTTTCTATAAAAATTTAAAGATCCAGTTAAAAGATATAGAGGATAGCCTTAAAGACTTAGATGATATTAAGGTTTGTGGTAGGATAGAACCTACTGGAACAAAACAACTTAAAGTATTAAAAGAATCCGTTTCAGGCCTTTTAATCTGCTTTGACGGGAATGTAAGCTGAACACTTTCCTGTGATTATTTTTACGTTTTCAAAGAGACTGTAAACTCAACTCTGTCCATAATTTAGAAATTATATTTTTGAGGATTATGGAAAAAAAAGAATTGAACCCCGAGTATATCGCTATGCGTGATATGGCACTCGAACAGTTAAAGAGCGGTAAATCCCTGACGGGTAAGGGTGGAGTATTTACACCCATTATAAAGGAGTTTTTGGAGAGCGCTTTGGAGGCCGAGATGGACGAGCATTTGACCTCCGAGCGTCGCTCCCAGGGCAATAAGCGCAACGGCAAGGGTAACAAAACGGTTAGATCCGAAGGCGGTAGTGTGGACATTGAACCGCCCTATGACCGCCACGGGGATTTTGAGCCCGAAATAGTAAAGAAGCGGCAGACCGTTTTGGCAGACAGCCTTGCCCCCAAATTATTAGCCTTTACGGCAAGGGTATGAGCCTACGTGACATCGGATCATATATCCGGGACATGTACGACGTTGAGGTTTCCCCAACCGTTTTGAGCAACATTACCGACAGGGTGATCCCACAGGTCAAGGAGTGGCAGAACCGACCCCTAGACGATGTTTACCCCATTGTTTGGATGGATGCTATGCACTACAAGGTAAGGGACGGGGGAAGGGTAGTATCGCGCGCCGTATACAATATTTTGGCTATCAACAAAAGCGGCAGGAAGGAACTCATAGGGATGTACATTTCCGAAAGCGAGGGCGCTAACTTCTGGCTGTCGGTATTGACAGACCTAAAGAGTCGCGGAGTAAAGGATATCCTGATTGCCTGTACGGATAATCTGACGGGTTTTTCACAGGCGATATTAAGCATATTCCCCGATACAGAAATTCAAAAGTGCGTGATACACCAAATTCGGAATTCGCTCAAATACGTGGTCTCCAAAGACCAGAAAGAATTTATGAAGGACTTGAAAAAAGTGTACCAAGCCCCAACCAAGTCACAGGCCGAGAGCGAGCTGATTAACCTAGAAGTAATGTGGGGCAAAAAGTACCCCGTGGTGCTGCGTTCGTGGAACGACAACTGGGAGGAGCTGTCCGCTTACTTTAAATATGACGCCCCCATTAGGAAACTGATTTATACCACAAACGCCGTCGAAGGCTTCCACAGGCAGGTTCGCAAGGTAACCAAGACCAAGGGTGCGTTTTCCAGCGACATGGCTTTGATGAAACTCATTTATCTGGCCACCGAAAACATATCGAAAAAGTGGACTCAACCCATACAGAACTGGGCATTGACAGCCCAGCAGCTTTGTATCATGTTTGAGGGGAGGTTTGTTATCAATCTGTGAGCACACACCAAATTATAAAAGCGAAGGTAGGTCCGCTTATGAGTTCTGCCAAGGGTATATAAACGGCTTCGTACCTCAGCCGCCCTTGGCAAAAATCATAAGCTCCCCGATGAAGCTTTTAGAAATTGGTTAAAAGAAAAATAATGAGTTAATTTGAAATCGTAAAAAAACAACAGGACAGAGTTCAGCTAACATTCCCTACTTATTATCAGCTTCATATGCTCATTCTACCTGAGTGAAATTATCTTCTTTACGTTTTCTGTTTTACACTTTTATGAAAGTGTTTTTCGTTATATGTATTTAGATATAATTAGTAGTTAGTTATGCTTTTTATATCTTAATGCATATAATATTATTAATCAATACTCAATTACGAACGCACTGCGTTCGTAATCTATTTGTTGTATTGTTCATAGGCTTTTGTAAGCAAATCACTCATTTTTTTCCTTAAAGAAGGAGGAGATAATACTTCCAATGCTGGTCCAAAACCTAGGAATAATCGTTCCAATTCATAATTTGGTATTAATTTAATACTGATGATAATTCCATTATCGTTTTGCTCAATGAGTTTCTGCGTCCAATGGATGGGTTTGGTTAAAACGTAAGGTGCGTTTTCTGAATTGATGGCTAATTTTATTATTCTTGGTTCAAGGCCATGATTGACGGTAACACCAATAATGTTTTCATAATAGGAGTCCGGATGAAAAGTTTCATCCATTTTAAATTTAATATTCTCAGCTGGTTGAAAAGATTCAATACGATCCAATGCTAAGGTGATAATTGTTTCTCCTTTTGTTTTTCTTCCAACTAAAAACCATCTATTATTAAACTCTTTTAGTAGATATGGATGAAAATAGATGCGTTGTGATTTCCTGGCTTTAAAAGATTTATAATTAATGATAATGACTTGCTGTTTAAGAATCTCTTCGTATAATCCATTTAGATGCTCAAGACCTTTTAATTCTTCGTTGCGTTCAATATGTATGATTGGACGAGATTGATTTTGCTCAGTATGTATTTTGTTCTCTAATTTCTGTATTAATCCTGTCATCTCTTTAAAATGACTAAATCCTTGAAACTGCTTTAAGATTTCTATTGCATCCGTTAGTTTATCTAAGTCCTGATTTGACAAGGGTAAATTCGTAATTGAATAATCAGGATCTTCATAAGTGTAGTACTTTTTATCGGTGATGATGATAGGAGCATTATATCCCAATTTCTCACTTCGCATGGTTTGAATATCCAATTGAATGGTACGTTTACTAACCCCTTTGTCAATTCCCTCAAACTCATATAAAGCATCAGAACAAGTTTCAATTAAATCCTCTAAAGTCCACTTCCTATATCTGTTACGCAAGCATTTATCAATAGTAGTATATCTAATGAGGGCATTCCTATTAACTGGCATATTGTATTTTTTTTAAGAAAAATAGAAAAAATATTCTACTACGCAAAAAGATTGCGCAGTAACGATGAATCTTTGTAGAGTCAATCAGACAAACGTTCTTTGAATACACTCACTTTTGTGATTAAAAATATTTCTTCTCTGTATGAGAGGATAAAGACATGATTAAAACAAAGTTTCAAGGCTTGATGTAAGTTTCTGTATAGCTTCATAGTATTGGCTTAGTAAAGTTCAATGTGCTACTTGTTTTTTTGCTTTTTTTCATACCCGATGTGTGTTGGAGGTTCGAGTCCTCCTTCTGATAAATGTCAGAATAGCTAAAATAGGTAGAGCAACATCTCTAATTGGTAAGGTCGCAAGACTACAGGTTCGAACCCTGACTCTGAGTTAACTACTCACTTTTTAACAGTTACATGAAAGTAGAGTGACTAATAGCCGGTATTCATTTTCGGATGATAACAATCTTTGGCTTACTAGCGAATGAGGTGTAATGATTATTGCGGATAATTACTTACTCTATAGATATGCAATTCAGATTATCGAATTCAATCCATAGATAAACTAATTGTTCAGAAATAGTGATTCTCTAATTCCCGTTACCAAAGATGGCTTTGTCGCTCTGCTTATTTATTAAATGAATGATTAACAAACTAAAAATACCTAAAGATGAAACGAATAAGAATAAACAAAGGTAAAATCGGTTTAGTATTTAGAAATGGAGATTATATTAAAATATTAAAAGCTGGTACTCATTGGGTGTGGTTCTTTGATAAAGTAGGGATTTGTAATATGTCGCAACCATTTACAGTATCTATGGAATTAAACATCTTGTTGCAAGATGAAGAATTAGCCGACATGTTAGAAGTTGTAGAAGTGTTGGATAATGAATTGGTATTGAAATATGAAAACGGAGTATTCAATGAAGTGCTTAAGCCTGGGCGTTATGCGTATTGGAAAGGATCAACGAACTATGCCTTTAAAAAAGTAGATTTAAGTAAGGTAGATATTACCGAAGATATACCTGTAAATATTCTTTATAAAACTGATATTTTTCCTTATGTAAGAATTTATCGTGTAGAGTCGTACGAAAAAGGTTTGTTGTTTGTTGATGATAAGTTTATTAAAGAGTTAAACCAAGGTGTATATTGTTTTTGGAAAAATAATACACCAGTACTAGTTATGAAAGCAGATTTGCGTCAAACACAACTAGAAATCTCAGGTCAGGAATTATTAACAAAAGATAAAGCAGCGATTCGAATCAGCTTTTTTTCTACGTATAAAGTAGTAAATGCGATGAAAGCTTTAACAGAAAATCAAGATTATAAGAAGCAATTGCATGTAACGCTTCAGTTAGCTTTGCGAGAATATGTGGGTACGTTAACCTTGGATGAAATATTGGAGAGAAAAGAGGAGGTGGCTGATTTTATTATGGGTTCCGTACGCGAAAAATCTGTTGATTATGGTATAGAGTTATCTGATGGTGGTATTCGAGATATAATTTTGCCAGGAGAAGTTAAAGAAATCATGAATCAGGTATTGGTGGCACAAAAGAGAGCTCAAGCTAATATTATCACGCGCAGAGAAGAAACAGCATCTACACGAAGTTTATTGAATACTGCTAAATTGATGGAGGATAATACTATGCTTTTTAAGTTAAAAGAAATGGAGTATGTGGAAAAAATTGCAGATAAAATCAATACTATTTCCTTATCCGGTGGTGGACAAGTAGTAGATCAGTTAAAGGAGATATTTTCTACTGATAGATAAAAAATAGAAAACATTAAAGAATCCCATTTAAAAAAATGTCACATAGAGTATGACCAGAACCTAATGGGAGTAAGTAAAGAATTATGGTGTATTGGTTTTAATTCCTGTACATCAGTCTAAATACTTTATACTTGTGTCTTGATATTAAAATTAAATATGAAACAAGTTATATCAACAGAAAACCGACCTATAAAAATGTGGTTGGACGAAATAGAAGAGAATGCCTTAATTCAGGCAAAAAACATGGCCAACTTGCCCTTTGTACATAAGCATGTTGCTTTAATGCCAGACGCGCATATGGGCTATGGAATGCCTATAGGTGGTGTATTGGCCACCAAAGGTGTTATCATTCCCAATGCTGTAGGCGTTGATATTGGATGCGGTATGTGTGCTATGCGAACCAGTATAGGTGATGCTGATTCTGATACATTAAAGAGTATCATGAGTCAAATACGAAAGCTGATTCCTGTAGGATTTAATTGGCATAAAGAGGCTCAAGATGAAAAATATATGCCAAATATGGATGTGTTACCCGCAATTGTTGAACGACATATTATAAAAGCCCAAAAGCAGATTGGTTCTTTAGGCGGTGGAAATCATTTTATTGAAATTCAACACGGATCGGATGGTTATATCTGGGTAATGATTCATTCTGGGAGTAGAAACTTAGGCAATCAAGTAGCTCAATTCTATAACAAAAAAGCGAAAGCTTTAAACGAACGTTGGCATGCTTCAGTTCCAGCTTCATACGACTTAGCATTTTTGCCCATCGAAACGGATGAAGCACATGCTTATATGAAAGAGATGAATTATTGTGTAGATTTTGCTTTTGCTAACCGTCGTTTAATGATGGAGCGTGTGCAACATGCTTTTCAATCAGTTATGAAAGGAGAAGTGGAGTTTGATGAATTAATAAACATTGCCCATAACTATGCTGCTTGGGAGAATCATTTTGGCGAAAATGTGCTGGTTCATCGTAAAGGGGCAACCAGAGCACGTTTAGGTGAATTAGGTATTATTCCGGGATCACAAGGAACCAAATCATATATCGTGGAAGGTTTAGGAAATCCAGAAAGCTTTGAGTCATGCTCGCATGGTGCAGGTCGTGTAATGGGGCGTAAACAAGCGCAACGAGAGTTAGATTTGAACACTGAGATCAAGCGTTTGGATGATAAGGGCATTATTCACGGCATTCGTCATAACAAAGATCTAGATGAAGCGGCAGGAGCCTACAAGGATATTGATACCGTAATGGCCAATCAACAAGATTTAGTTAAAGTAAAAGTGGAGTTGGAGCCTTTGGCAGTGGTGAAACGGTAGAGAAAAACTGGTGTAAATAACCAGTTTTTTTGCTATTAAAATTCAATTATTCGCCGTCGTCGGACGACTATTTTCCGATACAGAAATTTTTAAATATATTGCCCAGTACTTCGTCAGTTTGTATTTCACCACCGGTTATTTCACCCAGAAACACCAGTACCTCACGGATATCCTGAGCCAGAAAATCGCCTGAAATACCTTTTTGCAGTCCGTCGACAACACGTAGTATTGAAGAGTGAGAGCGTTGTAAGGCTTCGTAGTGACGGGCATTGGTGACGATTACTTCGTCATTGTCTACAGCTTTTAGATTGATGATTTTTATCAATTCGGCCGATAGTTGGTCTATTCCCGTTTGTTTCTGTGCCGATATGGAAATGATGGTATCAGTTCCTGACAGATCTTGGAATTTTGTTTTGTTGAATCGTTTTTCCACTTCCTCTGGGGGCAACAAATCAATTTTATTGATGGCCACTATTAATTTTTGATCTGCATTCATTTTATCTTTGACTTCGGCGATGGCCTCATGTATTTTCTCATCGGGGTCATTGATGTCGAGCATCAAGACAACGATGGACGCAGATTCTATTTTACTAAAAGTACGGTTTATGCCTAGGTTTTCGATGGTGTCGGTGGTTTTTCGTATGCCAGCAGTGTCGATAAAACGGAACGAGATACCTTCTATATTGATGGTATCTTCAATAACATCCCGGGTGGTTCCATGTATGTCAGATACGATGGCACGTTCTTCTTGCAGGATTGTATTAAGTAAGGTAGATTTACCCGCATTGGTATGACCAACGATAGCCACCGGGATTCCATTTTTGATGGCGTTACCCAAGGAGAAGGAGTGGAGTAGTTTCGACAATAGTTGTTCAATTTCGTTGATGAGATCAATCAACTGCTGGCGGTCGGCAAATTCCACGTCTTCCTCGCTAAAGTCCAGTTCCAGTTCAATGAGAGAGATGAAATTGAGTAGGCGTTCGCGCAGGCGCATTAATTCGTTGGAAAAACCACCTTTCATTTGTTGCAAGGCTACCCTGCGGGCTGCTTCACTCTTAGAGGCAATAAGGTCAGCCACGGCTTCTGCCTGTGAAAGATCCATTTTTCCGTTCAGGAAAGCTCTCTGGGTGAACTCTCCGGGAGCAGCCATTACAGCCCCATTTTTGATGAAGAGTTCCAATACCTTTTGTTGGATATATGGAGCCCCGTGGCATGATACCTCCACTGTATTTTCTCCGGTAAAGGAGTTGGGTGCTTTAAAAATACTTACTAATACCTCATCTAGTTCTTTCCCGTTATCCATCAGTGATCCAAAATGAATGGTATTGGCTGCCTGATTGGTCAGTCTCTTTCCTTTTTTGGCTGCGTTAAAAACCCTGTCACAAATGAGAATGCTTTCAGGGCCAGTCAATCGCACAACTGCAATGGCACCCGCCCCTTGAGCGGTAGAAACAGCGACTATCGTATTGTTTAAGTCTATCATTGTATTTTTATTTGCTGCAAATTTACAGAATGCAGTCGAATAACAAAGCGGAAGATCAAGAATGATCTTCGTCTACGGAAAAAAAGCGTAACATATCCTGCATGTCAATGGATTCATTAAATAAGATATCTGCTTCAGTGGAGATTTCCTGCGCCATGGATGCAATTTTTTGGGTGTGTATATCCAATTCATTGATTGCACTGGCTATTTGTATAGCCTCCTTTTTTTGTTCCTGCGATGATTGGGCGATGGTTTGAATAAACTGGATGGTCTGGATAGATTCGGTATGAATATTTTGAATACTAACACTGCCTGTATCGGAGTACTTCTTCCCTTTACTGGAGATGTTGGCTATTTCAGAGGTAATGATTTGGGATCTTTCTGCTAGTTCACGGATTCCTTTGCCACCACACCGAAGCCTTTGCCTGTATGACCGGCCTTGGCGGCTTCTATGGAAGCATTGAGAACCAGTATATTGGTCTGCATGGTGATTTCTTTGACGCTTCCCGACTTATGGATGAGTTGATCCATCATCTGGATGGCTTGTTGGTTCTGTTCCAGACTCAAATCTATTTTTTCGATGGATTGGGTTCCTGTTGTGGCTAGCTATTGTGCAATCTTAAGATCTCGCCAATGTTTATTAAAGTTCATATTTTTGCCTAGAATAAAGAAGTTAATGCTTGTAGTAAATTTTGTATTTATTGTCTGTAGGTTATTGCGTGCAAAAATAGATCTATGTGTATATAGGCTCATTAGCTGAGTATTAATTGAAAATTATGGTTTTATTTATTTTTATTGTTAATTAAATATGGCGTTTGCTGTGGTTTTTAAGGCGCATTATCTTGCCTAATTAGCTTACGTTAAGAGGAAAGATGTTTAGGGTAAGTGCTTTTTCCACTTTGAGTTATAAAATCAAAAAAAGAGATTTATATTCTATTAATTAATTGATAAAGCACTGTTTGCGACTAAAATGTTAGGTATTTGGTATTAACACAAAAAAACAAATTGAAGGCTTGGCTGTTGTCTAAAATATTCATACTTTGTTAATCCAATATTTAGATATTTTATTTATGAGCGTATTAGTAACAGATAAATCGAATGTGATAGTTCAAGGTTTTACCGGCAGTGAAGGGACTTTTCACGCTTCTCAAATGATTGAATACGGTACTAAGGTAGTAGGAGGTGTAACGCCTGGTAAAGGTGGCACAACTCATTTGAATCTACCTGTTTTTAATACGGTAAAAGAAGCTGTTGAGAAGGTGCAAGCCGACGTGTCTGTCATCTTTGTTCCCCCAGCCTTTGCTGCGGATGCAATTATGGAGGCTGCGGATGCGGGGATAAAAGTGGCCATTGCTATTACCGAAGGAATTCCTACTGCCGATATGGTGAAGGTAAAAGATTATTTACAACATAAAGAAACCCGTTTGGTTGGTCCCAACTGTCCAGGAGTGATATCTCCAGGCTTAGCGAAGGTGGGCATTATGCCTGGTTTTATTCATGCCAAAGGAAAGATTGGTGTTGTTTCTCGTTCGGGTACTTTGACCTATGAAGCAGTGGATCAGCTTACCAAAGAAGGCTTGGGGCAGAGTACGTGTATTGGTATTGGAGGTGATCCAATTATTGGAACTACGACCAAAGAGGCCGTTGAATTATTGATGAATGATCCGGAAACCGAAGGTATTATTATGATTGGTGAGATTGGAGGTGGTATGGAAACCGAAGCGGCACGGTGGATAAAGGAGAATGCCACTAAACCGGTTGTTGGTTTTATAGCAGGACAAACAGCACCTAAAGGGCGCCGGATGGGACATGCCGGTGCTATTATTGGTGGGGCAGAGGATACTGCTGCAGCTAAAATGAAAGTGATGAAAGAATGTGGTATTCATGTGGTGGAATCACCTGCTTCATTGGGAGCTACCATGAAAAAAGCCCTTTCCTAAGACAAGAAAATATATAATTAATCTTTGTAAGAAAAAACAGTTGTTTTCTTGCAGCCACTAATTATGATCATCTATTGAAAAACCTTTGGCATTTATGTTGGAGGTTTTTTTTGCATGAATGCGGTATCTAATTGGAAAATAGATGATGAATTGAAATTTTGGTCCATCAAGTAACAGTTTGATTTACTTTAATTTATTATAGCGTGAGCTATGGTGAGTCAAAAAAAGTATCCAAGTGAGGTATTAGAACTTCGTTATTGTTAGATTATGATGTTCTATATTTCTATCATCAGAGGTTCAACTTTGTGGGATGATTCTGTTTTGTTCAAAAAAAATATTTTGAGCTCTTTATCATGAAAAGAAGCTTGCTAAGGTGCGATGGTTATTTTTTTTTCTTCAACGATGGTTTTGTAGTGTACAAAGCCTGCTTTCTTATAACTCCTGATGGCATTGGGATGATCCAAATCGCAGGTATTTAATTGCACTTGAGTAGGATTAAAAGACCAGGCCAGGTCGATGGCTTTTCGTAAAAAGTATTTTCCATACCCTTTACCAATAAAATCAGAAAGTAAGCCAAAGTAGAGCATTTCAATATGCTTCCCCTCTTCAACAAGTTCACAATAACCTGCGAGACTTTGATGAACAAGAAAAGTGTAGATATGCGTTTGGGGGCTGTTTATTTTCTTAAGAAGTTTGGTATCTTCCATAAAGATTCTATCTAGCCAGTTATAAGCTTCACCAACCTCGGTATATAATTTTCTATACCAATTTATGTCTATTGGTTTTTCAATATGAACGATATTGGTATTTTCAATATTGCTCTGGGGATGTGGGGGAGGAGTTATCATTTTAAGAAAGTACACCTCTGATTGTATCGTATTATAGTTCATGACAGTTTTTGTTTGTGTCAAAAATAAAAATCCCCCGTTGAATACACAACGAGGGAACAAACAAAAAGTGTACTAAGAATATCTTGAGCCACTAAATAGGTGAGGCTATGCAAGAATCATTCTTTCAATATCATCTTTAACGTTGGTAATACCACCAATGCCGAAGTTTTCGATTAATACATTTGCTACATTAGGAGATAAAAATGCAGGTAAGGTAGGTCCCAGATTTATATTTTTAACACCGAGGCTTAATAAGGCCAATAATACGATGACAGCCTTTTGTTCGTACCAAGCGATGTTATAAACAATTGGAAGGTCGTTAATATCATCAAGACCAAAAACTTCTTTTAGTTTTAACGCAGTTACTGCCAATGAGTAAGAGTCATTACACTGTCCGGCATCCAATACCCTTGGTATACCACCTATATCTCCCAAAGGAAGTTTGTTGTAGCGAAATTTCGCACATCCGGCAGTTAAGATTACAGTATCATTGGGTAGTTCAGTAGCAAATTCACTATAGTACTCACGCTCATTCATTCTACCATCACAACCTGCCATCACAACAAATTTCTTGATAGCACCACTTTTAATAGCATCAACCACTTTATCAGCCAATTGCAGTACTTGGTTATGAGCAAATCCACCTACTATTTCACCGCTTTCAATTTCAGTAGGAGCAGCACATTTTTTAGCGTGTTCTATAATGGCGCTGAAATCTTTAGCCTGCCCATTTTGTCTGTCCGCAATATGTGTACATCCGTCGAAACCACTGGTTCCGGTTGTATACACTCTATCCTTGTAGCTATCTTTAGGAGGGACGATACAGTTGGTTGTGAATAAGATAGGTCCATTAAAGCTTTCGAACTCTTCTTTTTGTTTCCACCATGCGTTGCCATAGTTACCTACGAAATGTGTATACTTTTTAAATGCAGGATAGTAGTTGGCAGGTAGCATTTCGCTGTGGGTGTAAACGTCTACACCAGTTCCTTCGGTTTGTTTCAATAGCTCTTCCATGTCTTTCAGGTCATGACCTGAAATAAGGATAGCAGGATTATTTTTAACACCAATATTTACGGATGTAATTTCTGGGTTACCATAACTTTCTGTGTTTGCTTTATCTAACAGCGCCATGACATCCACTCCAAATTTTCCACATTCCAACACTAAGCCTACCAGTTCGTCAACTCCCAAATCATTATTGGTAGATGCCACCAATGCTTTTTGTATAAACTCACATACTTCCTTGCTTTCGTATTGAAGGTTCATAGCGTGTTCTGCATAAGCAGCCATACCTTTAACACCATAAATTAAAAGCTCTTTTAAGGAGCGGATATCTTCGTTTTCGATAGAAAGAACACCGATGGCAGGAGCTACTTTCAGAAAGTCCTCTTGGGTTGAGCCCACGTAATTAACACTATGTTCTTTCGTAGGAAGCTCAATTCCTTTTGCTGTTAATTCTTCTTTGAGAGCATCTCTTAGTTCAATTCCCTCTATGATTTTAGACTCTATTTTTCCACCATCAAAATTTGCATTGGTGATGGTGATAAATAAAGCATCGATCATGTACTTATAGGCTTTATCACTGGCTAATTGGTTATTTGCTGCAATGGTATTTACGTGCGCCAATCCTTTGGTCACAAATAATAATACATCTTGAAGTGCGGCTACCTCATCGGTTTTACCACATACTCCTTTGATTGTGCAACCTGTTCCTTTGGCTGCTTCCTGACATTGATAACAGAACATACTCATGATTAAATATTTTAATTGTGATTGATACGTGTTATTTATATATTATTTTCTATTGCATTTTCCAGGTTAAACCCATTCTTCGCTTAATACCTCTCCCTCAATAGAGATGACGGCTTTCTTAATGGGAATTTTTCTAGAGGCCAGCTGTAAAGCTTGGTTTGCGAGTCCCATTAGGCCACCGCAACAAGGTACTTGCATAATTACAACGGTCAAGGAATTGATTCTGGCATCGTTAATTAGAGAAACCAATTTATTTAGATACGTGTCCATGCCATTATCCAACTTAGGGCAAGCTATGGCCAATACTTTGTTTTTTAGAAATTTGGAATGAAAATCACCCATGGCAAAAGGAACACAGTCTGCAGCCAGCACCATGTCCGCTTCCTTAAAGAAGCTAGCTGCGGGATTGATCAGGTGCATTTGCACCGGCCATTGTTTTAACTGAGATGGTTGAGGCGTAACAGGAGCTGTATCAGCCAAAGAAAAGGCGGTACGTTTAATTTCTCTACTTTGCGAACCAGGGCAGCCTCCACCTTGGTGTGCCATTGTGGGTGTTTCTTTTTTTCCGTGCATCGTATCTATTACTTCTTGCAGATCAAAATCATATTTATCCGTATTATTCTTTAAAAAGGCCATGGCTTCTTTCACAAAGCCCATTTCGTTATGGTCTTTCAAGTGTTTAAGGTGGGCAATAACGGTATTGAATCCTTTACTAACCATTATTTCCATCACTTTGGTTTCGTCATAGGGATCCGCCTCTCTTCGTTCGATTTCCATGGCACCCTGCGGACAGTGACCCAGGCAAGCGCCCAGTCCATCACACATCAGGTCACTGATCAATCGGGCCTTTCCATCGATAATTTGTAATGCTCCCTCGTGGCAACCAGGAATGCATTGGCCACAACCATTACATAACTCTTCATCAATTTTAATTACGTCTCTTTCCATCACCTTTTGTTGTTTGTTTACTGCAAATATGAGGCGATTTGTAGTGTCATGCTTGTAACATATGTTACAATTCCAGAAAAAATTGTATTTTTCCGCTATTAATACCTCTAAATCTTATTTTTATGTTGTTTGATTATCCTATTTTAAAGGAATGTCCTGTTTTTAAAGGTTTAACATTTGAAGAAATTAATGCCTTATTTAAGCAGGTTCATTTTCAAGTGAAGAGATATCCTGATGATCATTTGGTGGCTTGTGCTGGCGATCGTGTGGATCATTTGATGATTGTGTTATCGGGTAGTGTAAAGGGGGAAATGATGGATTTTTCAGGTAAGACCATTAAAATAGAAGATATTGAAGCGCCTAAACCGGTGGCTATCGCCTTTTTATTTGGGAGGAACAACAGGTATCCTGTAAATGTGGTTTCTAATAAGCACTCAGAATTATTGATTGTACCCAAAGAATCTGTTCTTAAGTTGTTCAATAAAAATGAAACTATTCTGTTGAATTACTTAAACACCATTTCTAATCGTTCCCAATTTTTATCGCAAAAAATTAAATTTTTATCTTTTCAAACTGTAAAAGGAAAAATTGCTAATTATATGTTGCAGATCCGCCAAGAAGATTCCATGCATCTTACCTTACCTTTATCGCAAAGTCAAATGGGAGAGCTTTTTGGAGTGGCCAGGCCATCCATTGGTAGGGCGATGAGGGAATTGCATAATGATGGAATTGTGCGGGCCAATGGCAAAGAAATAGAGATCTTAAATATTCAGAAATTAAAAGAATGCCTCGTTTAGCATTTTTTGGCATGAAGACGCAACCATAGTGCCTTTTTGTGGTCATTTGAATAAACAACTAAATGAGGACGTAAAAATGAAAAAGTTATTATTATTTCTTGGGGTGATGGTTCTGTTTAAGCTGACATCTTGTGATGTGCTGGACGATGATAGCGATTATTCTTTGGATAATTTTTCGCTGTCATCCGGAACCGTATTAATGGATGTGGATTCCTATTCCATTAAAACAGACAATGGTAAGGTGCTGTGGCCATCAGCATCTAATGTGAGCGTTAGTCTGTTAGAAGATAGTATGCGTGTGCTGGTTAATTATACTATTTTAGGAGAGGCCACTGATAATGACAGCTATGATTATTATGTGAGAGTAAATGGTTTGTCAAAGATTCTGACAAAGCCTGTTTTTGAGTTTACTTCTGAAACGACAGCCGATGTTATTGATTCCATTGGTGATGATGCAGTAACCATTGTTGACACTTGGTTTACGGATGATTATTTAAATGTAGAATTTGAGTATGGAGGAGGTGCAACGGTGCATTATATTAATTTGGTTTTTGATGCAGAAAACCCGACTACCGAAGATGGTGCGATTATCTTGGAGTTGAAGCATAACCATAATGGAGATCCTTATAGTTATCTGCAATGGGGGATCGCTTCGTTCGATGTTTCAGCTTTCCAGACGGCAGAAAAGGATACCATTGACTTTTTTGTTAGAAGCAAAGGAAAGGACGGTGCGTATAATTACAACCAGGTGCTTACATATTCCTATGGATCTGCTTCAGTGGAAGAATCTATTAATAAGCAATATGACACAGAGAATGTGAGTCTTTTACAATCTATTCAATAATTAGCTTTGTGGAGGCCGTGCGACTAGCTTTATAAAATACTTTTGGTATGGCCTCTTTTTTTTTATTCTATTAATATTCTGATAACCTTTTTGTTATTGCATTATATTTAAAAATGTACAGAAATATCATCAAGTTTTTAGGTTTTACCCTTGGTATGATAGAAATAAATTACCTATATTTGCAGCGCATTTGAGGAAAATGGTTCTTGAATAGCAAGTAAATGATGGATCTGTAGCATAACTGGATAGTGCACTGCGTTACGGCCGCAGAGGTTAGGGGTTCGAATCCCTTCAGATTCACACAAATAAAATTACTATTGTGGTAATACATGATGGACCTGTAGCATAACTGGATAGTGCACTGCGTTACGGCCGCAGAGGTTAGGGGTTCGAATCCCTTCAGGTTCACTTTATTTTATTATAAAAAAGCGCTTAGGACAGAAGTTTTAGGCGCTTTTTTTTTTGCATTTTTTGCGCGGTGAGTTTTGGGTATTTTTATACCTTTGGGTTTATTTTATTTAATTTCTTGTACCAGAATTAATGATACAAAAGACTTTTCTGCTTCTGATTATTTCCTTTTATAGCATGGTTGCTATACCAGCTGGTAACTTGTTGGAACTTTCGCAAAAGCTAACCATTTCTGATGGTTTGGCGCATAATGGTGTAACTTGCATACTTGAAGATTCGAAGGGATATTTATGGATTGGAACTTATGATGGAATTAATGTGTATAATGGTTATGAGTTAATTACCTATAAAAATACCATATATAACCAAGTGTTGGCGAGCAACCGAGTTCGTTCTTTAGCTGAGGATAGCAAGGGTAATATTTGGATTGGTACGGATGAGGGAGTTTCCATTTACGATTATGAAACAGAAAGATTTAGTGTTGTTTATTCGCAAAAGACAGCAGATAAAAATAAGAATAGTCCGATCGTTCGAAAGATAGTAGTAAGTAAAGATGGTGCGTATATATTTTGTCTGACTCAATACGAAGGTATCTTAGTATTTGACAAGCAGAATCAATTAATAACGAAATGTATGCCGGAAGGGAGATATAATGACCTGATCTTTTTTGATGGAGTAGAGTTGGATAGTTCCAATTATATTTTTACCACCACTGCTGGTCTCTTTAGTTTTCAATTAGAATCGTTTTCTTTCAAGTTTGAAATTCCACATGACAACGGTATTTCCAATGCGAGTATTTTATTGGTTGGAAATAACATATTGGCAACCAGAAATAGAGGTGTTTCTATTGTTGATTGGAAAAAGGAAAATGGACAATATGCTTTTCGTCTTAAAACAATAAAATATGAGAATGAACAGTTAAACAGTATCTCTATCGATAAATTGGGAAATCTTTGGGTAGGAACTAACTTTAAGGGTGTTGTTCGTATTAAAAATGCCAATGCCTTTATTTTAGGGGAACCATATGAAGAAAATAGATATAGTAGTGAAAGAGATAATCTTATAACCAGCTCGGTGCGTGCTGATATTTCCAGTGGTTGTTGGGTTACTACTTTTAATAGAGGGGTGTATCGTTTTGATATAGAGGATAATCCTTTTAAAAGTTTCGACAAAGATCAAGGTGAGATGTACAATCTTTACGATAACAGTGTATCGCATATTGCTGTCTGGGATCAGGATAGAGTGTTTTTAAGTGCACCACGAGGAGGTTTTGGTCTTTTTAATACAAAAACAGGCCGTTTGGAGCCATTACCTTTTGAAGTACCTGACGGGATTGGTTACTTTTCTTCAGTTTTTGTAGATAGCAGAAAAGATATATGGTTAAAAGTTACCGGAGGTCTTGGCTTGTGTAGGATTCGTTATGGAGATCGCAAATTAAGTTTAGTTGGAGAACGTGAATACGGAATTGACAAAGATATAAGGCCTCGAACCATCAGTGAAGATCAGTTTGGTAATATTTGGATGGGTGGAGAAAGTGGTGTTTACAAAATATCGGTGGGTGACAATGGCTCAATTCTTAATGTAGAGGAGTTGAACCAGCATCTTTTTTTTCAGCAAACTCCCATTTATTTGGTGCGCTGTATATATGTGGATCCTCTTCATAATTATATTTGGATAGGTACAGATTCGGACGGTCTGATTAGAATTGATAACCAGAAGAGTGTCCCTATTACAGAGCTGGAAATTCATCGTTCATTGCGTGATAAGAATAAAGAGTTTTCCATATCTAGTAACTTTGTAAGTACAATTGTTCGTTTACCGAATGATGATTTGTGGATAGGAACCGAAAGAGGAGGTATTTGTAAGGTTTTTGATTATGATAAAGATCCTAAGTTTATTGCCTTCACCGAAAAAGATGGCTTATCTAATAATGTGGTGAAACGTATCTTTTACGATCATGAATATAATCTCTGGGTTGCGACAAATGTAGGTCTGAATAAATTTTTTGTCAAAGATCATCATTTTAGGAGTTTTTATGAATCTGACGGACTCCCTTTTGAAGATTTTTGGTATTCCTTTGGGAAACTCAACAATGGAAACGTGGTGTTGTCTGGTATGAAGGGGATATGTTATTTTAAGCCAGAAGATATTATCGATGATGAGAGTTTGCCTCGACTTGAGTTTTCTAAACTTCGTGTATTTAACCAAGTAGTTGCACCTGGAGATACTATAAACAATAGAGTATTACTCAAAAAGCGGTTGAATAGTACATCAGAAATTGAACTTAAACATAATGAAAATGTATTTTCCTTGGAGGTAAATTCATTACATTTTTCATCACCTGATAATCATTATATCAAGTATCAACTTTCTCCTGTTAATAAGGAGTGGATACAGGTTAAGTCTGGGCAGAGAGTTATTTCGTATAGTGGTCTTCAACATGGAGAATACATACTGAGGGTGATGGCTTCCAACTCATTGCACGAGTGGACTGCCCCCAAAGAATTGCATATTGTTGTTAAACCACCCATTTGGCAAACGATGCAGGCTTATGTTTTATATATGTTTTTTATTGCATTGATTATTTTTGTTGTGATGTACTTTGTGTTAAAGCTGCAATCGTTGAAACATAATTTGCATATCGAGCACCTCGAAAAAGATAAGCAAAAGGAAATCAATGTTGCTAAACTTCGTTTTTTCTCTAATATCTCACATGAAATTAAAACCCCATTAACTTTAATATCTGGTCCCATAAACATTTTAGCGGAACGCTTTCATGCCAATAGTGATGTAAGTGATAAGCTTAAGATCGTGCAGCGACAATCTAAAAAGATAAGCCGTTTAGTAGATCAAGTGCATGATTTTCAGCGATTGGAAGCTAATTTGTTAAAAATGGACATCACCCAATTTTGTTTTGATGATTTTATTAATGAACTAAAAACTGATTTTGAATTCTTAGCCCGTTCAGAAAAGAAAGTGTTTAGTGTACAAGGGGAAGATGCCACGATTTATGTTTCGGCAGATAGAGACAAATTAGAAAAGATATTTAATAACATCATTAATTCTACTTTAACAGATTTATTGCTTTGAATAACAGAGGTCTATGTCACGCTGTCGCTTTTCATGTCGCTGCTGCAGTTTTTCCAGCATCCGTTCATCGGTCATTTCACGATAAAATTTGTATACCATAAAATCCATAATGTCTCTTGCCGACAACAATGGGACTTCGTCTTGATTCAATAGTTTTTCTTTCAGCATAAAGCTGCCCACCATTAAGTTGAGGGCTACTTGGTGATGCCATGACAGCCATTTGCGGGTTTGGAACTGATCCAAGCCTACTATCTGTTTTTGCTCTTTGAAGCTATGCTCAATGAAAAAGCGTTGTGCCTGCATGTATGCCAGCGCCTGATGCGTGTATTGAGCAAGTTCTGCGTTAGTGAACGAATATTTTATTTCTACTCCCTGCTTTGTCTTTCTTTTCGAAATGACCAGCAACCGTTTCTCAACAATGTTCTGAACCTTATCCCAAATGTAAACTGTCTTAAAATGGAACAATCCCTTCAGCTTTCCCTTGGCAGAATCACGAATGTCAAGCTTTTTCCAGTCCTTGTTTGTAAGCGTTTCTATATATTCGTTAGCGTTTACCGATGGGGTGCTTGCCTTCGGCCTTTTGGGTGGGCGCCCACGATTGCTCTTTCGCTCTGGAATATGTAGTTCTGGTTTTTCAAGGTGGATTTTTTGATCGCTATGAATGTCAAGCATGTACACCAAACCCATATCCTCAACCGAACGGGTAAACGCAAGGTCATTGCCATAAAGTCCATCCCCCCCAACGTAATCGAACTCGATACCCATTTCCAGTTGGTGCTTCACAATATCTGTAGCCAGCTCCGGTTTTGTCTTGAAAACCCTGTCCTCTTTGGGGATGCCAGCAGTTTCACACCTGGCGTTGTTAGTACACCATGACCTTGGAAGGTACAGTCTCGTGTCGACCAACGCTGCATATTTGTCCGTGCACAAGCAACCAAAAACTGCAACCTGCGAGTTTGCAGTCTTCCCAACGTTCCCGCAATACTGGTGATCAACACCAATGCTTTTGTCACCTTTTTTCACCCATCCGCTTTCGTCTATGAGTAATCCTTTTAATTTTTGGTTTGGGAGTGATTGGTCTACCTGATTTGCTATTTGGTCGATGACAGCTCTTGCATCCCAATTGGATTCGGTGATAAAATGCTGCATCTTATGGTAGTCTGCGTTTAATGTCTCAGTGATGCGTTCGATGTTTTTCAAATCGCTTAAAGCTAGACCTTCGACGTATTGAGTAGCTTTGTCGAAGTTGGATTTTGTTCTATTTTTAAAATGGTGCTGAAATTCAGATAAATACACTTCAAGTCGGTTGTTGACCGCTAGCAGTGTTTTACCATTATTCGTATATTTTTTTAAGTTTTTCGCCCGTTACCCATTGCAAACTTGAGTTTTGTTCTTTGTTTCAATTGCAATATACTAATTTACTGTTTATTACGAAAGAAAAACAATACTAAATTATCGTTTTTTCAGTGATCATTTTAATCTGTTAAAGTAGAATTAATAATGCTTTTAAATATACTAAAGTTAATAGTTCTATTTCTATAAACTATAAAAGAATAGGTAAAGACTTGTTTGTGAGCTTTACAGACACAGGTAAGGGCATAGACTCTGAGGATTTACCCCATATTTTTGAGCGTTTCTATCAATCAAAGAAAAAACACAGTGCTTATACGGGAGGTTCTGGTATTGGCTTAGCATTCACCAAACGATTGGTTGAGATGCATTATGGCGATATATGGGTCACGAGTACCTTGGGGCAGGGAAGTACATTTGAGCTTCGTTTACCTGTTGTTGTGGAAGAATCATGTTTAAGCAATGAAGAACATGAAGAGATTTTGAAGGTAGAGAAAGAACAGGAACAAAAATCATTGGAGCTTCAAAATATAGATGTTCACCATATTAAGTCCAATGTCGATTTTAGTGGGGCGTCGGTATATTTTGTCGAGGACAGTACTGAGATGCGAAACTTTGTGTGTGGCGTGTTGCAGGCATTTTTTAAGGTGAAATCTTTTGTTAATGGACAGGAGTGTTTGGATGCAATGAAGGAAGAGTGGCCTGATATTGTGATTAGTGACGTGCTGATGCCTGAAATGAACGGATTTGATTTATGCAAGAATATAAAAGCTGATATTAAAACCAGTCATATTCCTGTCATCTTATTGACAGCTTGTACCACTATTGATGATCAGATTCAAGGACTTCAGTTAGGTGCTGATGCTTATATCAGAAAGCCATTTGATGTACAACACTTGATTACGCGTACCGAAACATTGTTAAAAGGGCGTCAACAATTAAGGGAAAGATATAGTATTGACCTGCCATTAACACAGCGCAAAGAAGATAGCAGTGCTAAGGACAATGCATTTCTTGAAAAACTCTATCAATTAATGGAGCAAAATCTAGATAACCAGGAATTAGATCTGGATCTGTTTGCCAAAGAGTTGTATCTCAATCGAACACATTTCTTTCAAAAAGTAAAAGCTATTACTAATCAAACACCTTACGAACTGTTAAAAAATTATCGTATTAAAAAGGCTGCTGAGTTTCTAGGACAGGAAAAGGTATCTGTTAACGAAGCTTTTGCTATGACAGGTTTTAAAAGTCGTGCACATTTTAATAAGTTATTTAAAGAAAAGTACCAGGTGACGCCGGGCAAATATGCCACCGAGATGAAAAATAAGTACACTGGTAATTCCAGTGAATGAGTAATTCTTGTTTAATTAAATTTCTAACTATTAATAAATAGGCTGCAGGGAAGGTCAGAGTAATTGCCCAGTAGTTGGTGTTGGTAAAAAGCTATGGATCCGGAAATTTATTAGAAAAACATAGATCACTCTAAAGCGATTGGTGTTTTTAAATTACAAGCGTTGAGAAATTTCCATCTTAGGGTGCGTTATGCCTCGTCACAGAAAAGCCTCCTTTTAGTACGCTCATCTTTTAGTTCCCTCTTTTATATTCTATCCGTTTATTCTAACTCTGCCTAGGTTAAGATATCATTTTTAATAGCTAATTCTTTCTATAAAAGCATATAATTTACGCTCAGGTACATTTACTGAACGCATACGGATAGTGTATGTATGTGTTTTTAGTTCATTTGTTTCAAGCCTTTGGATAACCTCTTTTACGTAAAAGGGGTAGTTGTTTAAAGCAAAATGAAGATAGGATATATTTCAAGGTGAGAAAATCTATATCGATGAGGGATGTATGCAAATCTTAAAATAAACCTATTTGACTAAGAATGGATTAGCAGGAATAAAAACAGACAAATTATTAAGAATGAAGAATATGAAGAACGTATGCATTATAGTTATTAATATTATATGGCTAAGTTTTGTTTCCTTAAGAGCAGAAACAGTTATCAGGTTACAACCTTCGTCAGAGGATATGACTAGTATTGTCCGTAAAGCCATAGATAGTGCGGTAGATAAAGACATTAAAATCATATTTGAGAAAGGAACCTATTATTTTAAGCCAGATTATGCTAGTGATAAATATTGTTTTATCACGAATCATGAGAATGGTCTTAAGAAAGTTATTTTTCCCATTGAAAATTTTGACTCAGTGGATATTCAAGGGAATGGGGCTTCATTAATATTTCATGGAAGGGTATTGCCCTTTATGTTTAGTAATTGTAAAAGGATTGATATGAAAAACCTTTCTGTCGACTGGGAAACCCCTTTTACCTTTCAAGGTGAAGTAATGGCAGTAAATAAAGAGGAAGGATGGCGTGATATAAAACCCTCCACAGAAGGTTTTTCTTGGGAATTAAAAAATGGTCGTATTTTCTTTCCAAACATTGATGGATTTCATTTTTCGAGTCTTGGAAGTACACTTTCTTTTGATCCTGAAACCGGTGATGTTGCACATGGTGCTTGGGATTTGAGTAGCAGACCCAGTAAGGTAGAAATGCGTCCGGGTGGTATTATACGTTTCTATGAGAAATTAAAGCATTACCCTAAGGTTGGTATGATTCTTAATTCTAAAGGTCCCAAAGGCGAGAATCGCTATGCTCCTGCTGTTCATGTGCTTTCATCTAAGAATATAACCTTGGATAGTGTAATTGTTCACCATGCCTTGGGTATGGGTTTTTTAATGGAGAAAACAGAAAATGCAAGCTTATTGAATTGTGGGGTTTATGTGGCTAAAGATTCTAAGCGTGTTGTTTCTACCATTGCCGATGCTACTCATTTTTGTAATTGTAAAGGTAAGATACTGGTTCAAGACTGTCGTTTGGAAAGTATGCTCGATGATGGTACCAATGTGCATGGTACTTATGTGGTTGTTGATGAGGTGTTGGACGATTATACCTTACGTTATGGTTTAGAGCATTTTCAACAATTGGGCTTCGATTTTGCCAGTCGTGGCGATCAAATGTGGTTTATTCATCAACCAAATCCTGAACGTGGAATTATTAACCGAGTAAGTGAGGTGAATACCATTAATGACAAGTATACTGTATTAAGATTTAAGGATAAGTTGCCTAAGAACTTAAAGAAAGGTGATATACTTGAAAATAAAACATGGAATCCAACATTTGTGATGAGAGGATGTAGTATTCAGCATCATAGAGCACGTAATATTGTGATTAAAACACCTGAGAAAATTGTAATTGAGAACAATACTTTGTCGTCAATGATGTCTTCCATACTATTTAGAGGTGAGAGTTATTATTGGTTTGAATCGGGTGCTGTAAAAGATGTTTTAATACGTAATAATGAGTTTAAGTATTGTGCGTATAGTGGGTCGGAACATGCAGTAATGTATGTGACACCACGTTTAGGAAAGAATTTTGATTCGAATATTATTTACGATCGTAATATACGATTTGAGAATAATAAAATAGAAACCTTTGATAATCGTATTGTTATAGCTGACAGGGTGGATGGGTTAATGATTAAGGATAATGTTATTGAAAAGGTAAAATCTCATCCTCAACTACATCCTAATGCACCTCTATTTGAACTTATTAATTGTAAAAATATTGTCATTACAGGTAATAAGTACAAAGGTACATACCCTATTGCTTTTAAAGCTGATGAGAAGAGTAGTTCGAGTCTGACGGTGAAAAACAATTTGGGATTTGGTAAGGATTAAAAGAATGTACCTTGGTGTGATTTACATTTTTTTATCTCTAAGTAATGATATTGAACGCTAGAGAACACATGATATCAGTCTTTTCTTTATCTATGTTTTGAAGAAATAAAACATAGTATTGCATCTTCCACATAGGGAGATGTCTTTGGGGCGAGTTCCATATCATCTTTGAAAGGAAAAATATAAACATATAAAAAATATTCATAATATTAATTTGTTATAAATGAAAAATATTCTATTTAGCGCAATGTTATCGGTTTGCATGATTTTTAGCATTGCCCACTCAAGCAAAGCTCAACAAAGACCTAATATTGTAGTGCTTTTTGTTGATGATTTAGGTTGGGCTGATTTAGGTTACCGCAACTCTTTATTTGAAACGCCTAATATTGATCAGTTATCAGAGGATGGACTGGACTTTGAAAGAGCATATATTGCATCTCCTTCGTGTAGTCCCAGTAGAGCATCCATCTTAACAGGTAAAGAACCTGTTAGAATTGGTATGGTTAGGCATATTATTGAGGAGGATAATAAAATGGCTTATTTGAAAGAAGGATATAATATGTGGCGCAAAGATCCTGTTCAAATGCCATCAATTAATCATTTGCCATTGGAGGAAATTACCTATGCCGAAAGGTTAAAGGAATTTGGTTATTATAATATGTTTATTGGAAAATGGCATTCTGGTACCGATAAATATCACCCCATTCATCAAGGTTTTGATGCCCAGTATGGAACCAGTAATTATGGTCATCCCAAAGGGTATTATCAGCCTTTCTTTGGCAAAGGAAATCCTTTGAGTAATATTGGAGATGATCAGTATCTAACAGATGTCTTAACGGATGAAGCTGAGCGTTTTATTAGTAGTTATCATAAAAATAAGCCTTTCATGCTTAACCTCTGGTATTATAATGTGCATGGACCTCATCATGGACGTAAAGATTTGGTTGATAAGTATAAAGCTAAAGGAATGGATTCGAAATACGCAGAATATGGCGCCATGGTGGAAGCTATGGATGAATCTGTAGGGCGCGTAAGGGCTGCTCTTGAAAAAAAAGGGATCGCGGATAATACGGTTATATTATTTACCTCTGATCAAGGTGGTTATTTTACAAATTATCCTTTGCGTGGAAAGAAAAATGGAGGATATACTTTAAATGAAGGTGGTGCTCGGGTACCATTTATAATGTACTATCCTGGTTTAACTAAGCCTGGCACCAAATGTCATATTCCTATACAAACTTTAGATGTATATCCAACGCTGGTAGAAATAGCTTCAGGGAAAGACCAAAAAGACAAACAAATAAATGGGGTGAGTCTGATGCCTTTGCTTAAAGGTGAGGCGTTAAATAAACGAGCATTGTATTTCCTTAGATCATATGAAGATCAGTATTCAGCTATTATTGAGGGCGATTGGAAGCTGATTAAATATCACAGTGGCAATGTGCAATTGTATAATGTAAAAGAGGATATGGGAGAAGTGAGCAACTTGGTTTTTGTTTATCCAAAAAAAACCAAGGAACTTAAAAAGAAATTGGATGCTTGGGAGGTAGAAGCTGTGCCTGATTTTACTAATTCTTTGAGTAACTAAATGATGGAAAGGCATTCGTGTTTGATGCTTTTTTGTTGATAGGTAGTGGCTGCAAGAAAACCACTGTTTTTTCTGTCTTTGATAAGAAAGCTTCAAAGACAAGGCTTTCGATATTTTTGAAACCAAGGAGTTTACAGGTTGTAAATGACTGTTTCAAAAATGAGAATAACGCAGTATTTGGAGTTTTCTTGCAAAGACTAGGTACAAGAATAATTTTATTTGAAAGATAAATTTAATCATATGAAAAAGATATTTATCGTCTATATATTATGTATAGCCGCTACGCTATCCTTTGCGCAGGATAAACCAAATATTATTTGGATCATGGCAGAGGATATGAGCTTAGATTTGGAATGTTATGGAATGAAGGCGGTGAAAACGCCTCATTTGAACCAATTGGCTAGTGAGGGGATTCGCTTTGACAATTGTTTTGTTACAAATCCTATTTGTTCACCCAGTCGATCTGCTATGATGACGGGTACCAATCAGGTGAAGATCAATGCGCATCATCATCGAAGTAATCGAGATGTTCCATTGTCTGAGCCCTACAAGCCCTTTACTTATTGGCTTCGTAAAGCTGGATATACATGTATTCTTGGTCATCATGGAGTGATGAAGAAGGGACGGAAAATCGACGTGAACTTTCAACATACGGCCATAGGATCCTGGGACGGTAAGCAGAATTTTGGATTGTTTGATAAGTATGATACAATAATGACAGCAGATCAACCTTTTTTTGCTCAAATTCAGTTGGTAGTGACCCATCGGGGTGATTGGTGGAATGAGGTTCGTCAACAGTCTTTTCATAGGGTAGATCCAAATGAGGTTGAATTACCCAAGTACTTGGCTGATGATCCGGTCATTAGAATGGATTGGGCAAAATATCTCGATCAAGTGGAATATATGGATGGCGAGGTTGGTATGATCATGGAAGAGCTGAAAGAAAAGAACTTACTGGATAATACTTTGGTTATTTTTATTGGTGATAATGGACGCTGTAATATTCGGGGAAAGGGTTATTTATATGATTCAGGTTTACGTATCCCATGCATCATGTATTATCCAACAGCTTTAAAAGGAGGAGCTGTGCGTAAAGATGTAGTATGTGCTACGGATATTACTGCCACTATTTTAGATTTTGCAGGTATTGAAGTGCCTTCATATATGACAGGCAAGGCCATTTTTGATAAGCATTTCAGACGAGAGTATGTTTATTCGGCACGAGATCTTTGGGATGAAGTGGAAGAAAAAATGCGTTCTGTGACCTCTGGGAAATGGAAATATATAAGGAATGACATGCCTGAAAAACCTTGGGATGCTCATCAGGCTTATCTTGAATTTTATCGCCCGGCAGTGCATGTGATGCGATCACTAAAAAATGAAGGTAAGTTGAATGAGAAAGAATCTTTGTTTTTTGCTGATAATAAGCCTGTGGAGGAGCTGTATGACTTGGAGAATGATCCGCAGGAATTACATAACCTAGCATTAGAAGTATCTTATTCTGCTGTACTTGAAAAATTAAGGAAGATAACGGCAAGGTATGATAAAAAAATGTTGTCTGTGGATCATACATATCATCCTATTGTCCCAAACAGTGTTGATGTGCTGAAATGGGTACAAGCCAATAAACCTTTGCAGTATGAAGAAATGCAAAAAGGGGTTGAGATCGGTTTTAAAAAAATGAGTGAGGAATATAAAGCTTACAAAAAACATACAAAATAGACTTTTAAGATCTGAATAACTCAGAAGAACGTTGTTTTTTACTAAGTAGTTATAGAAAGGTGAGGTTTATTTAATCATTAGATAAATAAGAGACATATGATAAGGAATTTATTATTTGAGCTTTTTGCTTTTGTTATATTTGCTATTATTGTTCAACCGTTAGGTGCACAATATATAAGTTACGATTTCGATGACACAGAGAAAGATTGGGCAACTGATACTCATTCACTTTGGAGTATTTCTGATGCGAAGTCTGTATCGGGTGATTATAGTTTAGCGTATGCTACACCCAATAAAGGTGATTATTCTATTTCGCCAATTACGTGTATAGATACTAAGAGTCATACTATTATGAAAGTTCGTGTGGCTAAGAATCAAGATCGACAAATTATTGTGGGTTCTGATTATGATGGTATACTCTTAGGGGTGGATTATAGTGGAGCAATTTTATGGGAATGTGCAACAGGACACGGAACCATGAATCATGATCTTTGGTGTGCAGATATTACCGGGGACGGGGTGGATGAAATACTAGCCGCTAATGCCAATGGTAGCGTGTACTGCTTGAACATTGATGGTAAGATACTGTGGGAGTTTAAACCATTTGACAGCAGTCACTTGACACCGATGTATGCAATTACAGTCGTAAAAGATAAGTCCTTAACGCCGTATGTTGTTTGTGGCGGTTTTGATACCAATATTTACTACCTAACTAAAACAGGTTCTCTTATTAAGGTTCTTCCAAGTAAGAAATATTCAAAGGTAAAGGCATGGGGAGATCAAAAACCAGATAATTTTGTTAGTAATGCAAATTTTTTAAGGCCAATTCATCTAAAAGATGGTTCTGACCTGTTGCTTGTCCATGCTTCTAATAATCATATGCAATCCAAAGGGCATTTGTATCTGTTTGAACCATTGGCAGAAAAAACTTATCACGAAATACTGGATCTTAAAACGTCTGATTGTATTGGTGATTTAAGAGTTGTGGATCCCACTGGTAATGGTCAACAGGAAATCTTATACGGCACTTCTACATTAAATAGTAATTCGTACAATAGAGTTGTATTTAGTGACGATTCGTATACCTTAAGTACTGTTTCTAGGAATGATATTCAAAAGCGAAATACGGGTGTAACCTCCTATCGTGTTAATCAGCCGTTTGTTGTAAATAGGCAAGAAGGAGGCTATGATTATATGGTGTTATCGAGTAATCAGTTACTATCTTTTCCACAAAGTGGTGAAGATGTGGTTACAGAGAGGTTGTCAGGGATTTATGCTTACAATGATATTTGGCCAATGGATCATGGACGCTTTATATTGGCAAGTGTGCAAGATGGCGGTAGTTGTATTTATATGGTGGATACTAGAAATCCTGATTGGAAAAGTGCCTTTGAAAATATGGAGCCAGAAGGTAAAATTGCTAAGATCATGAAAAATACGAGGATGGTGCGGGAGAATTTAGAAGTTTTTACAAAACCTTCTTGGCAGAGAGAGCCGGTAAAAGTAGTAGGTTTTGAAGGACTCGATTTACCCATTGCCGCTAGGTTAATAGATAGTAAAAGTCTTTCGTTATTTGCTTCTCCTTGGAGTAAAGGAAAGCTGCAGGAGCCCTCATGGAGAAGTCCGTTGTATGAGGGAAATATATTCAAGGATAAACGAGATAAAAGAAACGAATATACCCGAAGTGAGGAGGATGTTTTTAATCATTTCTCTACTTATTTTGAAGGTAGTCAAGGAATTGCAACCTGGGCAGGTCATGGGAATGATCCACTTTACTATAGTTTGAAAGTTCTCAAAGAGATTGCTGATTATGGATATCATAATGGTCAGAAATCTATTATTTATATTTATCCAGAAATGAATCATCATGGTGCTGAATTTGATTTTGTCATGGATCATCAAATTTATCCATTGATGGATCACCTAAAAACAATCGGTGGAAAAGTTGCCTTTAGAGCCAAAGATACCTTTTGGCAAGGTCATGTTTATACAGATACTTGGAAACACATCGTTTCGGGTAAATATGCAAATGTAGCCATTGCTACACTTGAAGAAACAACAGATAAGACACAAGATTTGAGTTTGTTGGGCCGCATGGGGTTATGGGCTGCAGGTTCAATTGATGCTTGGGCCGTACGTTGCTCTCGTGATGATCCTAGTTTTGATAGATCAAGGCAGTTTTCGTCGCAAAAATTATCCAATCATCTTCTAAGAAAGACAATTTATAGCGTTGCCTGTGGAGCCACTTTTATTCACAATAGTTATGCGGATACTGAAAATGCTAAATTTGAGAATCATACGAGCTTAGTGTTGGAGCTCATTGAAAAGGAAGCCTTATATGTTCCTAAGAGAAATGAGATTCTCAGTTTCTCTCCCGTTCATCTAAGTATCATCTCACCAGAAGCGAGTTATTTAGAAGAAGCATCCAATAATAAATGGACTACTTTTTATCAACGAACTTATGAGGAGAATCATCCTGCAGTCTTTAGTCATATGAATGGTACTTGGTTAGGTGCTGCTCTAACTCCTTGGGATTTCTCCACTTATGCTTCTGGAGTTGGTGATAGACGTCAGAACTGTATTCCTCCTTATCCCCATGGTCAGGTTTTGATTACTCCGGTTCAAAAAGGTGCTTTTGCCGACAATAATGCACCCAGGGGTAAAATGGTTGATCATCTACATCCCATCTACAAGGATATCATGAAAGAGTATATTACCAATGGTGTAGATTATCTGTCAAGTGATGGAACGCAAGTTTTTAGTGCGAATTCTTACTATACAAAAATTAAAAACGACATAGAAGAAGGTGCTAAAAAACTCCCCATACTGGTTTCTGGAGACCGGGTAGGATGGGTGGTGGCACAAATGTCGCCCACACATTTAAGATTGACATTGGTGGATGGTGGATATTTAAACCCAAACGATAGAAAAGTTAAAGTAACCTTTAATAATATTACTCCTGTTAGTATGCAGGATGTGTTAGATCATCAGTTTTTTGACCTAAGTAATCCATCGGGTGTAGAGATAGGTGTGCCATGTGGTATGTTCCGTTTTATTGATATTGAATTGGCAAAGCCTCTTTAAATTGAAAAGAAATGAATACGGCAAAGATATTTATTATGTGTTTGATTTTCACCTATTTTATGCGAGGTGAAACTTCCAAAGTTATGGCTTGTGTGTTGAATTATGGGGGTGTTGGTATTATAAGGCCTATAGATATTTCATTATTCAACAGCTTGATTAAGAGCTCTATGGAAACCGAGTATGGGGATAGTTTGGTTAAAAATATGGGCGCGTATGTACTCCCTTCTATTACAAGGATAAAATTGAATAAAGATCTTTATTTACCAGCTGGCGTTTATGATGTTAGAATGAAAATATTTATAGAAGAGAGTACCTCCATAAAAAAAATTTACACGCAAGTAAACAAACCTTGTATTTCAAGCGAATGGAAAATAGATACGCTGAGTCAGAATAGGTGGGTGGAAGTATTTCAAGAGATGAACTTTAGTCAAGATGCTAATGAATCCTATTTTGAAATATTTGTTAATAACAACCCGGATTATGGAGGTGGAAAAGGGATGTTTTATATCGATGATATATCATTTTTATATAAAAAAAGTTTATCAAATAATGTTAAACAATCTTTTGACTTTAAGGTCTTTCCTAATCCAGTTAACAATATTTTGCATATTAAATCGGATGAACGTATTAGTTATCGAATTTACGATGTGAAGGGAAATGTGACAAAAGCTTCTACGCATATGGAAAATGAATTCAATGTGATTGTGTCCGATCTAACCCAAGGCGTTTATTTGTTGCAGATGAAATGTGCAAAAGGAAGTGTTGTTAAGAAAATAATAGTTCAATAATTTGAAGATCATTTGATTTGTTATTTCTGTGTATTCTTTGTTAGTTTTTATAGGTCTTTTAGCTCTTGTTAACTAGGTGGTTGAGCGTTAATTTACTCATAAATGCATTTGAATTATTTGCAAGTACATCAAGTGCCTAGGTTTTTTCTTACTTGACATTGTTAAAAAAAGGAATAAAATATTTAAAAATGAAACATGTAGATATTTGAATTTGTAATCAATGAGAAACTCTAAGAAAAAGATTTCTTGACAGAATTGGAAATGTGACTGGCGGAAGCCCTTCTTAAAATACGATTAGCAATTGTTGAAAAATTAACATTAAAATTTATGAAAAAAAATACTGGTTTGACAGCGAGAAAAGGGAGAGAACCAAGAAAATATTTGATATAAAAAAAATATCTCTTCTAATGCTGTCTACTTTCGTTACTATGGTTTACTCTAATGCAAATAGCAGTAAAGTAGGTATTTATGAAGAAGAAGAAGGAAAAATTCTTATTCAAAAACAAAGTATAGCCGAGGTGAAGAATGATGCCGATAGTGAAATGTTATTAACTACCAACTTAGTCCAACAAGCCGCGTTTGATATTACGGGTAAGGTAGTGGATGAAAAAGGCGAACCAATACCTGGAGTAACTGTGGTTGTACAAGGAACATCTTTGGGGGCTATCACTGGTTTAGATGGAGACTACATGATTACAAATGTGCCAAAAGGTGCTATATTGGTATTTTCTTTTATAGGAATGACATCCAAACAAGTGGAGGTAATTGATAGTAGAAACATCAATGTTTCTATGGTGTCAGATGTGGTAGGACTTGAAGAAGTAGTGGCCATTGGATACGGAACAACCACCAAGCGAAAAGCGGTTGGTGCCATATCTACGATGAAAGCTGAGACGCTTGAGAATTCGCCATTTATGAGTGCAGGAGAGTCATTACAAGGTCAAGTTCCAGGACTTATTGTTAAAAATAGTGGTGGAGGACCAGGGAGTACTCCCAGTATCTCTATTCGAGGAGGAGGATCGCCTCTGTATGTTATTGATGGAGTAATAACTGCAGAACAGGATTTTAATGCTATCAATTCGGACGACATTGAATCTATTAGTTTTTTGAAAGATGCTTCTGCAACAGCAGTTTTTGGATCAAGAGCAGGAAATGGAATCGTATTGGTTACCACAAAACGAGGTGAAGAAGGGAAAATTAATGTAAATTATTCATACAATTTTCAATTAAGTCAACCCACAGTATTGCCCGAGATGATGAACTCATATGACTATGCCAAACTTCAAAATGTGGCAAACGTATACGATGGTACACCATTAACCTATACTGACGAACAGCTTGAAACTATACGTTCTCATTCTGATTTAGATACTTATCCGGACAATAATTGGCCAGATCTTACACTTAAGAATTTTGCGCCCCAACAACGACATAATTTGTCGCTCACAGGTGGAGATAAGCAAACCAAATATTTTGTTTCTCTTGGATATGTTGATCAAGGGGGTATTCTTAAGCAAGATGTGGTGAATTACGATAGGTTTAATATTCGTAGTAATGTAAATACCACTTTTGAAAATATTGGACTAGAGGTAGGAATCAACATTAGTGCCAGTATTGAAAATTATGAGGAGCCATCGGCTGGGATGTATAGTATTTGGCGAGCTATCAACCAAAATACCAATCCTATGTATAGAGCCTATAACATCGATGGAACACTTGCAGGAGGCGGTAATGGAGATCATCCTATTGCTATTATAAGCAAAGAAGCTGGATATAACAGGACAAGAGATAAGTTCATAAATACTCAATTGCACGCAAAATGGAATGTGTCTGGTGTAAAAGGACTTAAACTTGGTTTAATGGGGAGCTATCGTGACGGAGATGGTTGGGGTAAGTTATGGCAAAAAAATACTCCTTTGTATATGCAAGATGGTTCTTTGATGGTGCAGCCTAAACCATATTTGGGTGTTTCTTCTTATTATTCGAAGCGTTTGTATGTAGAGTCTAGCCTTGCATATTCTAATACATTTGGAAAACATGGAATAGATGCAACTTTTGTTTATAACCAAACTACAAGTTCATCTGAGGACATGTCTGCTTCACGTCGTGATTATCAGTCGGGTGCAGTAGATCAGTTGTTTGCGGGTCCGCAGGACGGTAAAGATAATGATGGTAATGAAAAGGAAGGCGCCAATGCAGGCTATGTTGTAAGGGTTAAATACGATTATAACTATAAATATATCGTTGAGTTCAGCGGACGTTATGATGGCAATGATAATTTCTCGCCAGATCAAAGGTGGGGTTTCTTTCCAGCTAGTTCAGCAGCCTGGAATATTTCAGAAGAGGATTTTATGGATGGTTTAGATGATAGAAATATCCTAAATAGTCTAAAAATTAGAGCATCTTATGGAAAGATGGGTGTTACTGAAGGCGTTAATCGCTTTGGATATATTCCTGTATATAATTTAGAATCTAGTATCTACAATGTAGGAGGTAACCTTGTAAATGGCTATTCTGAAGGAGAGTTGGTGAATCCATCTGAACTTACATGGTATACTCGATCTTCTTTAAATTACGGTCTTGACTTTTCTTCTTTAGGAAACAAGTTAAGTGGTACATTCGAATATTTTTATTATCGTACTACTGGATATCTAGTAAGCCCTAAGGATACTTATTCCCAACCATTAGGTAAAGATCTACCGCAGATAAAATCTAACTCTGCTCATAGAAGAACTGGTTATGAACTTTCATTACGATATAAAACCAAGATAAAAGACTTGCAGTTACAGCTTGGAGCTAATCTAGCCTATTTTAATGAATTGTGGGAACAACTAGATACTGAAGATGAAGCTACACTTAAAAATCCTTATACCCGTAAAACACATCGTACCAGTTATTGGGATGGTGGTGCTGTACTTGTTTCGGATGGACTTTATCAGGATGGAAGTGAAATATTAAATACTCCACGCCTATTAGGTTCTACCCAAACCCAGCCTGGGGATATTCGTTATAGTGATATGAATGGTGACGGTAAAATTGATGATCAGGACAAACGAATTGTTGGATTACCTAGTCTGCCACGATTAAACTATGGAATTGATTTCAGTATGAAATATAAAGGTTGGTTTGCCAATGGACTTTTTCAGGGGACAGGAAACAGATATCTTGCTTTTGATAATTTTATGGTAGTGGAAGCCAAAAGGCGTACCTATGAATACCAACAAAATTATTGGACACCTGAAAATCCGAATGCATTGTTTCCTCGGGTATCACATTCTGAAGCAGTGAATGGAGGTAATAATAGTAATCAGAGTAATCCTTCTGATTTTTACTTGAAAAATGCCAAGTATTTCAGACTTAAAAACTTGCAGATTGGTTACGATTTTAAGCAGTCAGTATTAGATAAGCTAGCATGGATAGCATCTTGTAAAATGTTTGTAAGTGGTACTAATTTATTTACCATATCAGAGGTGAATGATTATTTTGATCCAGAACAAGTTGAACAAAGTAATAGTGGTACACAAAGCTATGGGTATCCGGTGCAACGGACTTATTCTTTAGGTGTTAATATTGGATTTTAAAAAATAAAAGAGCAATGAATAAAATATTATTATATACACTAACTATTCTTTCGGGGTACATTTGTTTTTCTTGTAATGATGACCTCCTAGATACCAAGCCTCTAGATAAATATACAGAGGTGGACATATGGAATGATGCCAGCTTGGCGCAAGGTTTTATTTATAATACATATGGCTCTGTTATTCCGGAATTATTTGTTAATCCACTGGATCCACAAAGTCGTTTTGGTGGAGTAGGAAATGATGATTATACAGACAATGTATTAACACGAAAATCAAATAACATAGCACGTGATCTGATAGACAAATACTTTGATGCTGGTTGGGCAAAAAATAATTCGTACTATTTCTTCGGGAAGGCTCCTTCTGGAAATAAGGCGCCTATCAAAAAGAATTCCTTTGAGGTAATTCGAGACTGTAATCTAATTATTGAAAAGGTATCAGCTTCGACAGGTATTATCGAAAGTGAAAAGGCAGCACTGGTAGCACAAGGTAAAATGTTACGAGCCTTGATTTATTATACCAAAGCTCGTTTGTTTGGTAAGTATGTCATTATTGACAAGGTACTGACTCCTGATGATGAGTTGAAATTACCACGTTCAAAAACCATTAAGGAGACCTATGATTTTATCATTAAAGATCTTCAGGAAGCAGCACCTGACTTAAAAGGAGCAAATGAAGTACAAAGTGGGCAACTCACCCAGGGGGCTGCATATGCAATGTTAGCTGAAATTGCTTTACAAGGGGCTGCATATATTGAAGAAGGAAAAGAAGATTACTATCAGATTGCCAAAGAGGCTAGTGAAAAATTGTTTGATTTAGGGTATTCGTTGGATTCGGATTATGGTACATTATTTAATGATTACGATTATGCATTAAATTCGAATTCTATAATACTTGGATTATATAAGCATATTGATGTTACTTGGTGTCAGCAAACACTGATGCAAGGTATTGTACCCAACCTTGAAGTGTCTGCAACCACAGGTAGCCCTGCATTAAAGGAGTCTTTTTTAGGATGGACAGAAGTATGGCCTTCCTGTAGTCTTGTGGATGATTATTTGGTAGCTGATGTTGATGGAGTAGCCAAGCGCTGGGATGAGACTTCTTATTTTGACGATTTTGAGTCAAAAGGCGGTTATATTTCCAATGCCATATATAACAAACATCGTGATGCTAGATTTTTTGCCTCTATAGTGCAGGATTCATCTAAGCTTTTTTCTAATGTTATATCAACACGTGTGGGAGGAAATCTTCATTATGCAGAGAGTACCAAAGGAACAAATCGTTCAACACCATCAGGCTACTTTATTCGTAAGGGAATTTATGACATGGAAGGATTTAAAGCAGTAGTGCATACTAATTATCATCAGGTTGTTACTCGTATTGGAAGAGCTTATTTGAATTATGCTGAGGTAATGTTGCGATTGAATCAGCCTGAAATAGCGATTGAGTATATTAATAAAACACGAACAGTGCATGGAGGATTACCCGCTTTATCAACAAGTATTGGTCTCAATGAAGCATGGAGGTGGTATAAAATTGAACGTAGAGTTGAGCTGTTTTTTGAAAATGATAGATACTGGTCTCTTTTAAGATGGGGTAAAGAGGAAGGTGGAAATGTTATTTCAGAGTTAAATGATACACAACATACATTTTTTGAAATTGCAGCTGACGGTAAGAGTTATCAAATTATGCCTGTAATTTTGAGTCCTAACAACCATAAGAAGAGATTTTCTACCAAACGTTACCTGTTCCCTGTTCCTGAAAATGAGAGAATACTTAACGATATGTTGGATCAAAATCCGGGATGGTAGTACTCTTTATGAGTTTATTATGACGAGTGCTCATAAGATTGTATTGTGCTTTGATGCGCTCGTTTATTCATCTTGTGAAAGATAAATTAAGAAATACTCATGTAGTGAAGTTTTATAAACCTTTATGTGGTTCATTGCATGGATGTTTCATATAGTAACTGTTATAATATAAGTATATGAAAAAAATTAATTATATATCATTAGCTCTTTTGATGCTTGTTTTTTCTTCGTGTTTAAAGTCCGGATTAGACGATTTACCCGCCTTTGATGAAGCAAATATTGAAAATTTCACCTTTGAATATCGATGGCTTGTGAAAAATGGAGATTATGATCAGCTTCGGGTATATCCAATGGATGTAAATTCAACAGTAGATGAGATTTCCAATACGGTGAATTGTGTAATCACTGTTCCTTCTGCAACCGATACAGGTGCTAACCCTAAAGACGATTTTCCGACTGAAATTAGAAATCAAGTTTCCTTGTCTTCTTTAGTGGGTTATGCCAATATATCAACGGCAGCTACCATGTCGCCAATAGATAATGCACCTAAGTTGGGTGAAATGGGTGATTATAGTGTTTCTCCGTTGATGTATAAAGTAGTGGCAGCTGATGGTACAGTGAAGGAATGGACACTGAATATTACTGAATTTAATAAGTAATAATAGTTTGATTTTACCTGACCTATCCATTTAAAGTGGATGGGACAGGTTTAGTATCTGTTTTATACTTGGTAACACAAAGAAGAATCTTTTAGCCCGAATGTTGCATTATAATTTCAGAATAGATTTTCTAATGTGTTTTTTAGGTTTATACAACGAAAAGTAATGGTGCGGATATGATTCATACAGCTGTTAAAATATTAATCTTAAGATACATGAATAAGATTTTATTTGTTACTCTTTTTTTCATTTTTATCTGTTTTTTCACAGACTAGATTGGCCTCGGTTTTGTCTGACCATATGGTATTGCAGCAAAAATCAAATGTTGCGTTATGGGGTAAAGACAAGCCCAATGTGAGAATCATTGTTAGATCAACATGGGGAAAAGATGCCTATTCCCTAAGCGATATGTATGGAAATTGGAAAGTAAATATTGAAACCATTGAAGCAGGAGGACCTTATGAGA
Organism: Saccharicrinis fermentans DSM 9555 = JCM 21142; assembly: GCF_000517085.1. Classification (NCBI taxonomy): domain Bacteria; kingdom Pseudomonadati; phylum Bacteroidota; class Bacteroidia; order Marinilabiliales; family Marinilabiliaceae; genus Saccharicrinis; species Saccharicrinis fermentans. The sequence goes on from NZ_KI912107.1 coordinate 931,217, forward strand.
TAGAAATAGTGGGTTCGGAAAGGATTGTATTACACGATGTTTTATTGGGTGAAGTTTGGATATGCTCAGGTCAGTCTAATATGAAAATGCCATTAATAGGTAATTATGGACAACCTGTTTTTGATAGTAATTTGGAAATATTAAATAGTACCAATAAGAATCTACGTTTTTTTGACGTAGCATGCACAACAAGTTCGGTTCCTCTTGATGATTGTGAAGGAGAGTGGAAATTGTCTAATCCGAGAACGGCATCTAAGTTTAGTGCCGTGGCTTATTTTTATGGAAAGATGCTTCAAAGTCAACTCGACGTACCTATTGGTCTTATTTGTAGTGCATGGGGTGGGACTCCTGCGCAAGCATGGACTCCTCGCTATGTAATTGATGAAGGGTTTAAAGAGTTTGAAAATAGTATTGAAGATGTGAAGTCTTATTCGAGTAAGACGCCTACTCTATTGTATAATAGTATGATACATCCGCTGATTAATTATACAATAAAAGGAGCTATATGGTATCAGGGAGAGGCAAATAGAAGTAACCCAGAGCAGTACTTACGTTTGTTTCCTGCGATGATTGAGAGTTGGAGAAAAGCTTGGAGGTTGGGAGATTTCCCATTTTATTTTGTACAGGTGGCTCCATTGGGATGGGGAGATGGTCAATGGCCATTGATAAGAGAGGCACAGTTGAAGAGTATGCTTGCGGTGCATAATTGCGGTATGGTAGTTACTCTTGATATTGGTGAGCCAACTTGTATTCACCCACCGCATAAGAAAGCGGTGGGCCAACGTTTGGCACTTTGGGCACTGGCAAAGACCTATGGATATACTGAATTACAATATAGCGGACCTGTTTACCGATCCATGGAGATAAGGGGTAAAGAAGTCTTTTTAAATTTTGATTATGCACCCAATGGTGTAACAAGTATGTATAAGGAGTTAAAATATTTTGAAGTGGCTGGATTGGATAATATTTATCATCCGGCAGAGGCTCGTATTGACAAGGGGCAATTGAAGGTTTGGTGTGATGATGTGGAAGAACCTGTAAATGTTCGGTATGCTTGGTCTGATTATGTGGATGGCTGTCTTTTTAATACCGCCGGATTACCTGCGTCTTCTTTTAGAACCGATTCGTTCGGTGTAAAATAATCTTTACCTTAAGTCTGTATTGGTGATGAATTATAGTTTTTAATATCATAAAATATAAAAATGAAATCTGTATTATTTAAATTGTTTTTGCTGTTACCGCTGTGTTTATGCTTTGCAAGCTGTCAGGACACTAAGCAGCAGATTAAAAAACCTAACATATTGTGGATTGTTGCGGAAGATTTGAGTCCATATATGGGATGTTATGGCGACAGTATTAATGAGGGGCATACCCCTGTAATCGATAAGCTGGCAGCCAGTGGTACCTTGTTTACAAAAGCGTATGCTCCAGCTCCTGTTTGTTCACCTTGTCGTTCTGCTTTTATTACGGGTGTGTCTCAAATAAAAACAGGAACCAATCATCATCGTTCCAGTCGCACAACAGATGGCGAAGTGGTACCAGAGGCTCTACGGATTAACTTACCAAACGGGATGAAGACCATACCACAATTAATGAAAGACGCAGGGTATTTTACTTTCAATAGTGGTAAAGATGATTATAACTTTCACTATAATCGTTTGGATTTATATGATGTTGGTAGCGAAGATGATTACAAGCCCGGCATGAATGGATGGCAAGGCAATCATGCTAAAGCAATGATGTCGGTTACGGAAGGAGTTTGGAGTGCTCGTAAAGATAAAGATCAAGCATGGTTCGGACAGGTTCAGATTATGGGGGGTAAGGCTGATTATAAGTATGTGCGCGAAGGAGAACGTTTGGCGCCAGATGAGGTGCCATTGCCTCCTTATTTTCCTAATATTCCTTCGCAACGTAAGGCCTGGGCTGATCATTACAATGCCAACCGAGGTTCTGATGTGAGAATAGAATCCATATTAAAACAATTGGAGCTGGATGGCGAGATGGAAAATACTATCATATTCTTTTTTTCTGATCATGGTAGTCCTACATCCTTGCATCATAAGCAATTTTGTTATGAAGACGGTATGCATGTGCCACTAATAATCAAAGGAAAGGGTATTGAGGCAGGTGTCATTAGGGACGAATTAGTTTCTTTATTAGATGTGAGTGCAACCACATTGGCATTAGGAGGCGCAGAAATGCCAGCGTATTTAGATGGACAGAATTTATTGGATAAGAATTTTAAATCACCTGAGTATATTTTTGGAGCTCGTGATCGTTGTGATTTTACCATCGACCGTATTCGTACTGCTCGTTCAGAGAAGTATCGTTATATACGTAATTTTTTTCCGGAAAGGCCTTTAATGCAACCTGGATATCGCGATCTGAAACCCATTGTAACGGATTTGAAAAATGCATATAAGAATGGAGAATTGACTCCTTATCAGGAAAAATTTTGGTTTGGTGTTCGTCCGGAAGAAGAGCTGTATGATATTGCAGCCGATCCTTTTGAAATGCATAATCTGGCATTGGATTCAGCTTACCAGGATGTTCTAAAACAACATCGTATAGCTTTAAATAATTGGTTGAAAGAATGTGGTGATAATGGAGATCAAGAAAATGCCGTTCAGTTGAAAGCTACCTATGATTTGTAGAAAGATCGACCACAGTTTAAAAATGCTGATGTTAATCCGGAGTATCATCAGTTTATGAATAAATAAAGAAATGATTAAGAATGTGGTTGACTAATTCTGTGCATTGCTAAAGTATATATGTTTAGGTTGGCAGAGTGATTTGAAATTTTAAGTAAGCGATATTTATCATTATGAAACGTGCCTTGATAAAGTATTTCATACACAGGAGTATGATTAATATCGGCGAGTTCCATATGACTATTGAAAGAAAAATATGAACATGAAACAATATTTATTTATGCTTGCCATAATGCTTGGCACAAGCCTGATGGCGCGCGACAAGGTTCCTTTCGATTCTAATTGGAAATTTGCCCGTTTTGGTTCCATGCCGGATGGTTCGTTTAAAAGAGAACACAAGGATATTGATGAAATAGATTATGATGACTCTTCGTGGCGTGTGTTGGATGTACCTCATGATTGGGGTATTGAAGGACCTTTCCGTTCCGACCTGCCTAACCAAACGGGTAAACTGCCTTGGGCTGGTATTGGTTGGTATCGCAAAGTGTTTGAATCCCCGGAATCTGATCAGGGTAAACGTGTTTTTGTGGAGTTTGATGGTGCTATGTCGGGTACGCAAATTTGGCTCAATGGATGTTATGTTGGTGAATGGCCGTATGGTTATACATCTTTTCAAATGGAGCTTACAAAATACCTTAAGGTGGGACAGAAGAATACCATAGCTGTGCGTCTTGATAATAAGGAGCATTCATCTCGTTGGTATCCGGGAGGCGGGATATATCGCCATGTACGCTTGGTGAAAACAAACCCTATAAAAATTGAACATTGGGGTGTGTTTGTGACCACTCCTGATGTTTCAAAGGAAAAAGCGACCGTAAATATTTCCACCGAGATTGATGGAGACACCGAGGGATTGGTTATTCACCAGGAAATTTTTGTCCCAGGTGACCCCCTTATTAAAGTTGCTGAGAAAAAATCTTTCAAGGGAGAGCTTTGTTCTGTAGACATCATAAAACCCAAACTTTGGGATCTTAACAACCCTAATTTATATGTGCTTAAAACATCATTGATAAAAGATGGGGAAGTGATAGATGAGCTAGACAATACATTCGGGGTTCGATCAATAGCGTATACTGCACAAGGTTTTTATTTGAATGGCGAGAAGGTGCGCATGAATGGGGTTTGCATGCATCACGACTTGGGGCCCTTGGGCACAGCCGTCAATGTTCGTGCTATGGAACGTCAAATTGAAATACTAAAAAGTTTTGGAACAAATGCTATTCGTACTGCGCATAATCCTCCTGCACCTGAGTTTCTTGATTTGTGCGATCGTATGGGTATACTTGTTCAAGTAGAGTCCTTTGATGTTTGGCAAAAACAAAAAGTGGAGAATGACTATTCTACTCTGTTCGGAGCATGGCATGAACGCGATCTAAGAGCCATGGTACGACGCGATCGTAATCATCCCAGTGTAGTGATGTGGAGTACTGGTAATGAAATGATTGAATTGCGTAGTGGTAATGATGCACCTATGGCTGTAAGGTTGGCTGATATTATTCGTTCTGAAGATGCAACACGACCTACTACTTTTGGTTGTAGTCGTCCCGAAGCTATTTCTAATGGCTTTGAACACACAGCGGATGTATTTGGCCTGAATTATAAACCACATTTATACCAGGAACTTCGCGATGCTAAACCAGATCTTCCTATTTATGGTAGTGAAACGGCTTCGACAGTTAGTTCAAGAGGTGAATATTTCTTTCCTGTTTCTGAGGATAAAAGAAAAGGCTCCGGCGGATATTTCCAGGTGAGCAGTTATGACTTTTCCGCACCAAACTGGGCTTACCGACCAGAAGTAGAATGGGAGTCATTAGACAAAAATCCATGGGTTTTGGGTGAGTTTGTATGGACGGGTTTTGATTATATTGGGGAGCCTACTCCTTATAATAAAGACAAGACAAATCTTCTGAATTTTAGCGATCCAGCCGAAAAAGCAAAAATGGAAGCTGAATTGAAAAAAATGGGAAACCAAATTCCTCCGCGAAGTTCGTATTTTGGTATAGTAGACCTGTGTGGTTTTCCTAAAGATCGATATTATTTGTATCAATCGCGGTGGTTGCCTGATGTACCAATGGTACATATCTTACCCCATTGGAATTGGCCCGAGAGAGTAGGTAAAGTGACGCCTGTTTTTGTGTATACTTCTGGTGACGAGGCAGAATTGTTTCTCAATGGAAAATCCTTGGGGCGTAAAAAGAAAGCTAATTTTGAGTATCGTTTGCGTTGGGATGATGTCATTTATCAACCAGGGGAGCTTGAAGTGGTTGCTTACAAAGGTGGTAAGCTGTGGGCGAAGAGTAAGGTTCAAACAACCCAAGATGCCGCTAAGCTTTCTCTTGAAGCAGATAGAACAATGATAGCTGCCGATGGACAAGACTTGTCTTTTGTTACAGTAAGGGTATTGGATAAATCGGGTTTAATGGTTCCAAGAACGCATAACTCGGTTAAATACACCCTATCTGGACCAGGTGAAATTATCGCTGTGGGTAATGGAAATCCTACCAGTCACGAATCATTTCAGGCAACTCAACGAAAGGTTTTTAATGGTATGGCATTGGTTGTTATACGTTCAAAGAAAGGTGAATCGGGTAAAATAAAGTTGATCGCAGAATCTGATGGTTTAAGAAAAGCTGAACGAATAATCAGAGCAAAATAGCTAGAGGTATTGGATGTTACATGATAATGTGCACCATAAGGCTGTTGAGGATTATTTATTAAAACGATTTTTTATGAAAAAGTATATGTATATTCTTGCTTTATTTTTCGCCTGTAGCTCCATATATGCCAGGAAAAAGCAGCCTAACTTACTTATCATTCATACCGATGAGCATAGTTTTAGAACCCTGAGCTGTTACCAAAAATTGATGCCAGAAAATCAGGCTTTTGTATGGGGAAAGGGAAATAATGTTCAAACTCCATATATTGACAGAATTGCTAATGAGGGGGCCATATGTATGAATTATTACGCCTCTTCTCCGGTTTGTACGCCATCACGTGCATCATTGGTCACAGGTTTATATCCTCAGGCAACAGGAGCTCCTAAAAATGGAATGAGTATTCGCCAAGATGTTCAAACATTTGCTCAAGTATTGTCTGAAGCGGGTTATGCAACATCTTATGTGGGTAAGTGGCATCTTGATGGTCATCGTAAGTATAAATTTGATATAGCGTATAATGCAGGTTTTGATGATAATAGGTATATGATGACTGGAGGTCATGCGCCTTATTTTCAGATTAATAATGAGGTAATAATTGCTTTAGGACAACGCCAAGCTCAAAGAATGCAGAGTAATGGAGAACAAGATATTACGTATGTAACCGATTTCTTTACTGACAAAACATTGGAAATACTGGAGCGAGATAAGGATAAACCTTTTTGTGTAATGTTATCTATTCCGGATCCGCATACCCCAGATGTTGCCCGTGAACCTTATGTTAGTATGTATAAAGAGATGCCCGTTCGTGCACCTTTTACCATGTCGCCGGAGTATACAGAAAAAAAACCACAATGGGGTAGAGGGGGACGTGATGATAAAAATGAAGTTAAACAGTTTAATCCGGATGCACTTCGTAATTATTTTGGTATGGTAAAGTGTATTGATGATAACGTGGGACGTATTCTTAAATTTTTGGATGATAATGATTTAACAGATAATACCATTGTTGTTTTTACTGCCGATCATGGAGATATGTTTTTTGAACATAATCGACTCAACAAGGGCGTGCCTTACGAAGCTTCATCTCGTATTCCATTTGTCATAAGGTATCCCCGCGAAATTGTGCCTGGTAAGGTTATCCGTAAAGCTTATACAAATGTAGACTTTGCACCAACCATCTTGAGTTTAATGCATGTAAATAACTCTTTGAAATGTCATGGTACGGATACTTCGACAGACTTTTTGAGCAATGATAGAGAAGTGTCTGGTGAACGTATTACATATTTTGCAAAAAATGGTGGTTGGTGGGTATGCGCGGTGAATCGTCATTACAAATTGATACTTGACAAAAAAGAGAAACCATGGTTGATCGATTTAGATAAGGATCCATTTGAAACCACAAATTATTATTATCATTCAGATTATAAGGATATTGCAAAGTTATTTCAAAAAGAGTTGTATGTTTTGATGAAGAAATTTGATGAGCCCGGATTAAAAACACAGCCTTATATAACAGAGTAAAGGAGATCGTGAAAAATGTAGGCATAGGTATGTTAGAATGTATCTAATAAAACATAGAACTATGATCGTCTTGGCACATTAAAACTTAAAAAAATATCAAAATGAATTTCATATTCAATTATTTTAAAGCTAAATACATTTGTTCTGCGCGTCTTTGTGCAGTGTGTTTTTTAAATTATATACTTTTAGTTGGTATAACAGCGCAAAACACAAAAGAATCTGATTTTTATACCGAGACGAACCACCTGGGTGTAGTAAAAAACTTTGTGAATGACTATGGTGGTAATGGAAACGATGCCTTAGATGATAGTGAAAAGCTTCAAGAGGCCATTGATGAACTCTCATCTTTAAAAAATGGAGGAAAAATAATTTTTCCTTCAGGAACTTATTATTTGGCTGAAATTCAGCTGCGATCTAACGTTCATCTTGTGATTGATAGAGAAACAACAATAATCCCTGTTCAACGTCAAAATCAAAAAAATTATAAAATTTTTCAGCTTGATGGACAAAATGAAATTATAAAGAATGTTAGTATTCGTGGAGTGGGAGGCGCATTTAAAGTAGATTTAAGAAATCTAAAGAATAAAAATGTTGGCGTCTTTTCCTGTGGTAATGTTGAAAATTTTCTTATCGCAAATTTTCATGTACTGGATGATTACACTAAGTTTTCAGCAGTAACTTTTGGTGTTTCAGCGTTTAAAGGTGGGTATAACTATGCTTCCAGGGGCGTTATAAAAAATGCGAGTATAAAGAATGCTAATTATGGATATGGTCTTATTCAAACCCAAGCTGCACGTGATATATTGTTTGAAAATATTTCTGGATCAGGAGGTGTTACCTTGCGGTTTGAAACAGGATATGATAAGATGAATAAACTACAGGTAGGGGGTGTTTTTAATATGGTGGCCAGAAATGTTTCTTGTGAAAATGGGAATGCTGCTTTAATGATATCTCCTCATTCGATGCATAATGGAAGCGTTAATGTGGATGGAGTATATGCTAAAAACTGTGGTTTTGCTGTGCGGATAGAAAAAGGTTATGTTAAAAAAGGATTGAAGTCTTTAAATCTTGTGCCAGGTATATATGAGCCTTCTGAAGTAAAAAATGTGACTGCAATTTATGGTAATTCAGCTCAACTTAAATCAAAGCATTTTAAATATATGCGATGTCATTTAAGAAATCTAATTACCGTGGATGCCAATCACACTCTCGAAAAAATATATAGCGGACCGTCTATTGCCGCTGTTTTGAATGGAGCAGAAGGTGAAGGTAAAGGAAAGTTTTTAGTAAAAGTTAGTAATGTTTCTTCCTCGGGATTTACCGAAGACCAAAAAGATATTTTGTATGAAGAGGATACATACCTTTGTTCTGAAAATTAAAAAGCAATGGTAAGTGAGCTTCTTTTTTTTAACTATAAATTATATAAAAATGAAAGTATTAGTTGCAATAGTTTTTCTATTATTAATCATATTCACATCATGCTCTGAAACAAGCATTAAAAAACAGAAGAAGCCAAATATCATATATATCTTGGCTGACGATGCAGGTTATGGAGATTTTAGTTGTTATGGGCAAACAGCGTTTCAAACTCCTAACATAGATAAATTGGCCCAACAAGGTATGAAATTCACACAGCATTACTGTGGGGCTAGCGTTTGTGCACCCTCTCGTTCTACTTTGATGACAGGTTTACATACCGGTCATACTGCTATTCGTGGGAATAGGGAATTGAAGGATCGTGAAGGACAGTTACCTATGGCAGCAGAATATGTGACTGTGGCTGAGCTTTTAAAAAAGGCGGGGTATGTTACCGGTGCCTTTGGTAAGTGGGGGCTTGGCTTTATTGGATCTGAAGGTGATGCTATTAATCAGGGTTTTGATGTTTTTTATGGTTATAATTGCCAGCGTATGGCTCATCGTTATTATCCTCCTTACTTGTGGGATAATGATGAAAAAGATTTTTTGGATGGTAATGACTGGAAGCATACGGTGACTTATGCACCAGATGTGATTCAAGAGAAAACATTAGCATTTATTGAAGATAATAAAAATAAACCTTTTTTTGCTTATGTACCACTTATACAGCCTCATGCTGAGTTGCTTGTGCCAGAAGATTCTATTTTTTTAAAGTTTAAAGGTAAATTCGAAGAACCTAAAAATTATAAAGAGATTCAACGATATGGATCCGATTATGGATCGGATATTGTACTTGAAAAATATTGCTACCAAAAATATCCCAAAGCAACATTTGTATCTATGATTTACCGTATGGATGTGTATGTGGGGCAAATTATGGCTAAACTTGAAGAACTGGGTATTGCCGATAATACAATTATCATGTTTGCTAGTGATAATGGTCCGCATGATGCTGGAGGTGCTAATCCTGTATATTTTAATAGTGCTGCAGGTTTTAGAGGTATGAAACGTGATTTATATGAAGGTGGTATTCGTACTCCATTTATTGTAAAGTGGCCTGCTAAAGTGAAGGCAGGGACACAAAGCGATCACGTGTCTGCTTTTTGGGATTTTTTACCAACCTGTGCAGATATTGCTGGTGTTAACATTGATCATTCTATCGATGGTATTTCGTTTTTACCTACGCTAACTGGTGCAGGAGTGCAAAAAAAACATGATTTCTTATATTGGGAGTTTGCCCACAAGGGAGGAAAGCAAGCCTTGAGAATGGGACAGTGGAAGGCTGTTATTAATAAAATAAACTCAACAAAGAATGCTAAGCTTGAACTATACAACCTAAATGAGGACAAGGAGGAAACAAATGACGTTGCTGCTGATTATCCTGGTGTTGTTGAAAAGATGAAGCAAACGATTGTAGAACAGCATGTTTCGTCTAACTTATTTCCTTTATTCAAGGAGGAAGTACAATAAATGAGAATATTTACTTATCTATTAGTTTGAGGTTTATATGAGGTATACGGTTTTATTCATGTCGTTGTTGTTGATAATGAACTTATCGGCGCAAGAAAACATAAGTTTTAATTCCAAGTGGAAGTTTCAATTGGGTGATCATAAGGAAGTATCCGATGTTCAATATGATGATGCTAATTGGAGAGTTCTTGAATTACCACACGATTGGAGCATTGAAGGTGAATATAGCCCAGATGCACCTATGGGTGGTCAATGTGGTTATTTGCCTGCCGGAATTGCTTGGTATCGTAAAACTATGCATGTGCCGGAAGAGTGGAAAGGAAAGCATGTTGAAATTGCTTTTGATGGTGTTTTTATGAATAGTACAGTATATGCCAATGGTAAAAAGTTAGGGACACGACCTTATGGTTGGATATCCTTTTATTACGATATAAGTTCCATCGTAAATCAATCGGATGAAATTATTTTTGCTGTTCGTGTAGATAATGAAAAGCAGCCTTCGGCTCGGTGGTATACGGGCAGTGGTATTTATGCCAATACATGGATACGTATTAGAGATCATGTACATGTGCCACAAGATGGGATATTTGTTCGTACGAATAAGAATGTGCTCACCATAGATACTGAAGTAAGAAATAAATGGAATCAAGATATTAGAGCCAGATTGCTGACTTCGGTACTTGACGCCAATGGAAATGAAGTGGCATCAGTTGAAGATAAGGTAAGATTACAGGCTGATACTATCCATAAAATACGTCAGACCATTACTGTGAATAATCCAAATTTATGGAATATTGACGCTCCATATCTGTATACCTTGGTTACGCGTGTTAAAACAGGAAGAAAGATACGGGATCGTAGAGAGACTCGTTTTGGAATCCGAGATATTGAATGGAAGCCTGAAACAGGTATGTGGTTGAATGGCCAAAATGTCAAGCTTCAGGGGGTTTGTAATCATCAGGATGCAGGGGCTTTAGGTGCTGCAGTACCCGATAAAATATTGCGTTATCGAATCAAGCAGTTAAAGGAGATGGGAGTAAATGCCATTCGTACTGCCCATAATCCTCAAACGCCTCAATTTTACGCTATGTGTGATGAGATGGGGATGTTAGTCATGGATGAAATTTTTGATGGCTGGATGAAAAAAGCAGCGAATGACTATGGAGCACATGCTTTTAAGGATTGGTGGAAACAGGATCTAAGGGATTGGTTAAAACGAGATCGTAATCATCCATGTGTAGTTATTTATAGTGTAGGAAATGAAACGCATGGAGAGGTAGGGGAAGATCTTGTTCAACAGTGCCATCTTTTAGATCCTACCAGACCGGTTACTTCTGGTCACTCAGGTTCTGAGTATATGGATGTGTTAGGCGTGAATGGACATAGTGAGAAGATGGGATTTTTTGATGAGTTGCAGGATGATCGTGTATTTATTGGTACTGAGAATACGCACACTTGGCAGGTGCGAGGATATTATCGTACCAAAACTTGGTATCGAGATGGTTATCCTAATAACCGACAAAAGCCCTATTGGTATCCTGATTTAACCAAAGAGGAAGTGTTTTCAGATGATTGGACCAATGCCGCTGGGAAGTCACATTTTAAACAGGTTTTTAACTCCAGTTATGACAATGCGATGGTGCGTTTAACTTCTCGGCAAAATATTGAGCAGTTACGTGATATTCCCAAGTATGCGGGTTCTTTTCGATGGACAGGTTATGATTATATTGGAGAGGCGACCTATGTACATGGAGGATGGCCCTTTAAAGCTTTTATGGGTGGGGCGATTGACTTAGCTAATTTTGAAAAGGATTTATTTTACTTGTATCAAAGTCAGTGGACCGATAAACCAATGGTGCATATCTTACCTCACTGGACGCATCCAACTATTCAAGAAGGAACAAAAATACCTGTTTGGGTATATTCTAATTGCGATGAGGTGGAATTATTTTTCAATGGACAATCTTTGGGACGTAAACCTAAAGGTAGTAAATGGAATGAGATGCAGCGTGAATGGTTGGTTGCTTATCAACCTGGGGAGTTGAAGGCTGTGGCCTTCAACCAAGGGAAAGAGGTAGCGCAACAGACAGTTCGTACAGCTGGTCCTCCTTCTAAAATTTCTCTATCAGTCGACGGGGAGCCTTTGGCTAATGAAGGAAAGGATATTGTTCAGGTGCGTGTGACCACTACAGATGCTAATGGTGAATTTTATCCCTATGGTGAAAATCGTACTTATTTTCATGTGATAGGAAATGGAAAAATAAGAGCGTTGGATAATGGTAGTCCGATTGATGTGGAGAAGCATTTTGAGGCTTCTGATCGTATCGCTTTTTATGGACTGACACGTGCTTACATAGAATCTGTAGCAAAGAATGGTGATATTTCACTTTTAGCTACCTGTATTTTAGGCGAAAAGAAACAGGTTATCTCAAAGCAAGTAAGTATTGATACCCAAATGTTGACCTTACGAGGTAAGGCTACTAAAGTTGATGTTAAAGTTTATTATACCATTGATGGTTCAGAACCTAATTTTCATTCCAAACTTTATCAATCTCCTTTTGAAGTTGAATTGGGTACCACCGTAAAAGCATTGGTAGTTCTCAATGGTAAAGCACTTTACATCATGGAAGAGCGCTTTGCTAAAGATGAAGGATTTGTTTGGGATGCCGTTCAACAGGCAGTAAACCCTGGAGGTGATCAGGCCGAGGATGCTACATTTAATATAGCCTATAAATCTACACAAGGCATGGGTTTTAAGGGTACTGGATATCTTGATTTTGGTCGTAATAGTGGTGGATACGTTGAATGGTATCAGGAAAATGACGGAAGTGCAGGAGCGTTTACATTAAAAATCAGATATAGTGCAAATAAAAAGATCAGACCTGTTTATAGAGTTAAACTAACTGTAAATGGTAAGTCGAAAGAAATAAGGATGCCTGCTACTGATAAATTCAGAACCCAATGGGACACCTTTGAAACGTTTGCCTACTTTGGGGTAGGTGCAAACACAATTCGTTTAGAAGCCCTTGAGGATGATGGTTTGGGAATCGATGAGCTTCGAGTGGAATAAACTTGTAAACAATGGGTAGTATCAATATAGTGGTTATCAACGACCCCCTCGGAAGCTACTGCGCCTTGCATCATAAATTAATATACGACAGGGTGTAAGGTTCGCCGTGCGATGTGTTGGTCATGCCCTCGCTAACCATCAAATCAAAATGTTTTTAATGCCGCCATGATATTATATTTTTAGAGGCTAAACAAGCCTGTTGGGTTTAAGTTTAAAATATAGTTAAACTATTGCAAAATAAAATTATGGTAACCCTTGAGGTAGCCAAGTTCGAGGGGCTTACCATTTATAATAGTGTTTTTTTATAATCCTGGGCACTTTTAAACTAACCTGCTCTTGCATATGGTAGAGACTGTTTAAAAACGACTAAATATGTGTGAATCAAAAGTTAATAAAGATAATATTTGACTAATGTTAGGTAATATTGACGATAATTACCGAACCAAACGTTTTTATTTTTGATAAACAATAATTTAAACTTTGGTAAAAATGAAAAAGAAAATTATACTACAATGCCTAATTATGCTTTTATGCATTTCGACCTATGCACAACAACCCTTTGGGTTGTCGGGAAATTGGGAGTTGCAAAATGCTCTTTCGGATGAGTTCAATGGTGGATTAAACACTGGTAAATGGGAACATGATCCTGCTGACTGGGGGCCATGGTCATGGAAACCAGAACGTACAAAAGTTAGTAATGGAAAATTAAAATTAACTCTAGATTGGGACAAGCATATACGAGGAGGAGAACAACTATACTTTACTTCTGGGATTATTAGGAGTAAACAATCCATTAAATATGGATATTTTGAAGTGAAAATGAAGGGTGCCCCTCAACACCCGGGTGTATGCCCTGCATTTTGGACATATAGCATAGGGCAACCTGCCATAGTTTATAACGGACAAACAATAAAATATAACGAAATTGATTTTCCCGAAATACAGCAACGCTTACGAAATGTTAAACTAATAGATTGGAATGTCATAAGAGCTGATGCCACAGGCAAAAGAACTTCTGTTAGAGAAACGACAGGAGGAGGTGTTGGACCAAGTTTTGATCCAAGAAGTGGTTATCATATTTATGGGTGTTTATGGGAAAAAGATAATATTGAGTTTTATATTGATGGTGCATTGGTTGCTACAGCCGACCCTACAGAATCTATTTATCAATTTCATCAGCAGCATTTGGTTATTTCGTTAGGATTGAGGGAGCCTTATTATGAATATATAAACGGGCAAAGAAAAGCTATTAAAACTGAAAGCAGACCAGCAGGTTTTCCAACTACAATGCAAGTAGAATATGTAAGAACTTGGAAAAGGTCTACTGAGGGAACTAATACTTGTGATGATACTTGGAAATCAACTGCAACATATTCATTGTCTGATGAAGTAATTTATAACGGTACTAAATGGAAGTGGAAATCTAGAACGGACGGAAACTGTACCCCTGGAAATTGTGGCAGATGGAGAAATCTAGGTGCTTGTTCAACACTTAAAAGTGCAAGTGTATATGAACCTTCTAACGATGTTGAAATTCAAAAAAAGAATTCTGAAACATCTCGGAATATAGATTCTGGAGCTACTGGTATGTTAAAAGTAAGTCATAATAGTGCGGATGATATTTTAATAATTACTTCTGATGACAAAACTAATGTAAACATCTATGACATAAATGGTAAAGTCATGCTTTCAAAATCTTTTAATGGATGTATCGAGTTAGATATTAATTTTCTACCTCAAGGTTTGTATATAGTTAAAGTAGCTAATAAGGTAAATAGTGTTACTAAAAAGATTGTTAAATAATAAAGAAATATACTCCTTTTTTTATTGGCATTGTCCTTTGGGGTAAAGTTACATGATAGTATGTATTTTGTGTACAATTGTGAAAGACCAATAAATAATAATGGATGTAAAAGAATTGTGGTTCTGGCAAATCTAAATTCCCTTGCTAAGTGGATATATAATTCTAGACTTATTTATAAAAAATAGGGTGAATATGACTGTAATAAACCTCTCTTATCTTCTTTGGAGGATAAGGGAGGTTTTTATCATTTTAAGGGTGTTAATTTTATAATCTTGAACATTTTTAAACTGACCACCTTCGCACATGAAGGAGACTGTTTTAAAACGACTAACTTTATTTGTTCTTGATGCTTTTTGTCTTTATGTACCCATAAAAACAATTAATTTACTCTCAGGTATATATTCTTTTTCCAGGTAAGCTACATTTATTAGTTGAAATCAAACCGTGTTTATACAATGCTTAAAAAAATAGCGATCACTTTATAATAATCTACATATGAAACGAGCCACGGGAACGTGTTCCACACACATACAGGAGTATGATTGATTTTGGCGAGTTCTATGTGACCTTTGAAAAGATAAATTAGAGTATATGAAAAGAAGAGATTTTTTTAGAAAGGGAGCCAAAGGTGTTGCTGGAGCTAGCTTACTTTCTATTGCAGGTCCTGTTTCTGCAAGAGATTTAGGGAGAAATGACCGATCAAAAGATAATTGGTATCAGGTGGCAACTGGTAATATGGGAATTCCGCAGAGACAGCAAACGGTAAAATGCGATGTGCTGGTTGTTGGTGGTGGTATGGCTGGCATTTCAGCGGCCGTATCTTCTGCACGAAATGGAGTTAAAACGATATTAATTCAGGATCGGCCCGTGTTGGGAGGTAATGCATCCAGTGAAATGCGTATTACTGTTAATGGTGCTCCTCAAGAAAGGGAAACAGGTATTGTTGAAGAAATTCTCATTGAAAATTGGGTTCATAACAAGCAGCAATCTTATCCAGTGTGGGATCATGTGCTATATAACTATGTTACGCGTCAACCGAATCTGCAATTAATACTTAATACACAGGCTGTTGATGTGCTTTTGAATGATAATGTAATAAAAGCAGTTAAATGTTGGGGTTTGACGAATGAAACAGAGACTACCATTTATGCAAAACAGTTTATTGATTGCTCAGGGGATGGTTTAATGGCAGCTATGACGGGTGCTGAATATCGAACGGGACGTGAAGGTAAGGATGAATTTGGTGAGTCATATGCGCCTGATCGTCCGGATGGATGGACTATGGGGGATTGTATCATGATGATTACGAAAGATATGGGGCGACCCATGCCATTTAAAGCACCTGATTATGCCATTCCTTTCGACCACGAAACCGCGTTTAAAGACAAGCACCGACGTATTAAGCAGGTTAAAGAAGGATTTTGGTGGATTGAAGTGGGCGATGATTTTGATATTATTGGTCATCGTGAGGATATTAGACATAAATTAATGGCTTATTTTTATGGTGTTTGGGATTATATAAAAAATTCGGGTAATTATCCTGAAGCCGAAAATATTGCTCTAGATTGGGTGGGATCTATCCCCGGACGACGTGAGTCACGTCGCTTTGTGGGAGACTATATGCTTACACAAAATGATATTTTAAAGTGTCGCCACTTTAAAGATGCAATTGGTTTTGGGGGGTGGTCTTTGGATGAGCATAACCCTGGAGGTGTCGAAAATATGACTGAACCTGCAAGTTATTTTCATGCAAGAAGTGCTGAAGTTTATGAGATACCGTATGGTATTTTGTATTCCAAGAATATCTCAAATCTTTCTTTTGCAGGAAGAAATGCAAGCTTAACACATATTGCTCTTTCTTCCACGCGCGTTATGGCTACTTGCTCTTTAATGGGACAGGCTGTAGGAACGGGTGCTTCTATCTGTGTTAAAAAGGAAATTAACCCGCGAGAATTACGTACCAAATATATGGATGACTTGCAAGAACAGTTATTGCGCGACGATGTATTTATACCTAAGCGGCCGGCTATGGATAAAAGAGATTTGGCACGTACCGCAGATTTAATGGTGGGTTCGTCTACGCTTTCAGGTGACGTTCAGTTGTTGATAGATGGTGTGTCTCGTGATAGAGATAACGAAGTGCATCATTGGGAGACAGATGGATTACCTGCCCAGTTGCAATTGGAATGGAAAGTGCCAGTGAACATATCCAAAGTAGAAATGAAAGGTGATACCAATGTACATCGTCATTTGATGATGCATAAAAATCCAGACAAATATATACAAAAAAAACAGCTATTAGATGTTCCTCCCGAATTAATAAAAAAGCTTAGAATTGAAGTTCGTGATCAGGGTAAATGGGTTGAGGTGTCAAACATAGAGGAGAATATTACGCGTTCTATTAAAACAACCTTTGCACAGGTGAAAACTTCGGCTGTTCGCATTACCTTGTTGGATACTTGGGGGTATGAAAATGCTAAGTTATTTGAAGTGAGATGTTATTCGTAATGGTGCAGCGTAAAATAATATGGGCTTTTTTGACTTTTTTTTTGTTTAGTTTCTCATACGAAAAAGTAAATAGTATTTCCAAAAGTCGTGAGAAAAAGATGCACCGAATTGTATTGTCTCATCCTGCTTATGAGGATAGTTTGATTTGTGAATTGCGTGAAACTTATGATAAACAAAACCGACTTGTTGGATTTAATATGGATGTGTTGTCCGTTTATTGTGCAGAGCATGTTTGTAGTGTGGATACAGTACATTTATTTTGGAATGTGATGGGACAATACTTGCGTTATGAATTGCCTGAAGGTGTGACATTGGAGAAAAATGATGGAAAGCCTTTTGTGAAGCAAGATTATGAGTTACTGCATGAAATATTAAATGATGAAAATGCCCGTTTTAACAAATTATCATATAACGATATCGTTAAAAAAAATGATGTTGAGCATGGACTTGAATTAGATGGGTATTCTGGAGCTACTATCATTGCTTTTGATGATGGCGAAGCTGTAAAAGGTGCTGCCTTAACATGCTATACCTTGTGGCATTACGTTTATGGTGATGTGAAGAGCTATATGAGGAGGGTTGCTATTGAGAAAACTACAGAGGAAAAGGCCGTGGAGTATCTATTGATGGATAGCTTGGAATTTAAAATTTTTGCCATTGAGTGGTTTACAAAGGAACATGTTTATAAGCCCGCCATTTCCGATATGGTATTGAATGAAATGTTACTCTATCCGCAATTGATAAAAATAGGTATTGCATATATGGAACAGTTACCTGTAAAGTTATACCAGAATGTTTTATATGAGTTGTGTGGTAGCTCTGTTTCGGAAATAAGATTAGCAGCTTTGAAATCTATGTCGGGTTCTTTGACTCAAATTGAAGGCCGTTTTATGGATGATGTTTTTGTTCTATTTAAAGGTGCAGATGTTTATAAGGAGTTAAACTTGCTCTTTAATATTGCTGATCAAAATAATATAAACTCAAAAGCAAGTATTGAATTAGCTTTGTCTTTGTTGGAGAAAGATATTATAGTTTCGAGGCGTGCCTATTATTTTTTATTGAATCAGACGCTTAATCAAAAACAAAATAGAGTTGTACAGAAGTATTATGTAGAATATAAAAGTTTTTTGTAATAAGAGCTTATTTATTCTGGCTTATTCCTAAATTATTTATTACCACAATTCCAGAATCAATCACAGTATAGAACGTAGTAAAAGTAGAGTTTTTAGTTTCATAATGGAAAATAAAATGAAAAGAAAGATATTATATTTGATTGTTGTTATCAGTATTATTTCATTAAATAGTATTGCTCAAAATGTTGTTCATGTTGTTTTACTTGGTGGGCAATCTAATATGGCTGGAGCCGGCAATTATTATCAATTGGACAGTACGCTTCGAGAACGTATTGAAGTAGCATCTCAAAGGGTTGAGTTGAGTGTTGATGGCTTGCCACCCAGACCTTTGAGTTATACATACTCTACTTTTCAGAAACGAAAACGAGGGTTTGGTGCAGTTTTTGGACCTGAATTGCTTTTAGGTGTTACTTTAGCAGAAGCCTATCCAAAACAAGAATTTTTGTTTATAAAATTAGCACAAGGAGGTACTTCTCTTTATGGCGCATGGAATCCGGAATGGTCGCGGGATAAAGCCTTGGAGTTAGAGCGAGGAGAGATGAAACAAAATCTGCAATTATTTAAAAAACATGTAGATATTATACATGAACAATTATTACATCTCAAAAACAATGGTAGATTATATCGTATATTAGGTATGGTATGGATGCAAGGTGAAAATGATGCAGCCCGTGAAGTGAGTGCGCGTAGTTATCAAACGAACCTAAATAAATTGATAGAAGCTTATCGTAAAGAATTTAAGATCCCGGATATGCCGTTTGTAATGGGACAGATTAATTCAAATTATGGAAGGTTTGCACAAGGTCCTCAAATGGTTAGAGAGGCAATGGTGAATGTTGCCCAGAGTGATGTTCATGTGGGAATAATTACCACAGTACCAAAATCACCATGGCTTGATTATCCTAAGCATACTGATAATGTACATTACAATACAGAAGGCCAAAGAAGATTAGGTATTGCCTTTGCAAAAATACTAATTGATTTGTCCTGCAAAATGGAGGATTGATAAGCTAAATAAAATTGATTTTTCATATAATTGGTATCGTTTAGGGTAAAATAGTGTAATGGCTAGATAAATTAAGCGAATTTGATTTCTTAAAATTCCATTTCATTTGTATAAAATATAAATAGTATACAATTATGGAATTTGCATTTATACCATTGTTACTCGTTTTATTTGCGAGTATTTTCCAGGGTTCGTTTGGTCTGGGTATGAAATTTATGTCTCCCTTGAAATGGGAAGCTTGGTGGTTTGTCCATGCTACAGTGGCAATGATTATTGTACCTGTCGTTTGGGCTTTGATAGTTGTCCCTGATTTATTTCAAGTGATAGCAAAGGCTCCTTCCCAAGCCATAATAATAGGAATGTTATTTGGTTTTCTTTGGGGTATTGGGGGCATTATGTTTGGTAAAAGTATTCCTTATATTGGTATTTCATTAACGTATGGTATCGTAATGGGTACCTGTTCTGCAGTGGGAAGCTTAATCCCATTTTTTCAAATAGATAATGCTATTAGTTTGCCTGCTTTTCCTTATGTAATAGTGGGGGTAGTCATTATGTTGTTCGGTGTAGCGGTATCTGCATATGCAGGAATTAAACGGGATAAACTAATCGGTGATACTTCAGGTGGAAAAATAAACCTTAATAAAGGTATCGCTATTGCGCTTGTTAGTGGGGTGTTATCTGCTTTTCTTAATGTAGGTTTTGTCAATGCGCAATCCGTAGGAATAATAGCTGAATCGGTGGGTGCTTTGCCTCGTAATAGTAGTTTGGCTGTATGGGTAGTTGTTCTCATGGGAGCTTACCTGATGAATGCAGGATATGCTATCTTTCTTCTTGCAAAAAATAAAACATGGAGTTCATTTGCTGTTTCTCATTCCTCAAAAGCTTATGTTTGGTCTATAGTGGCTGGTCTATTGTGGTTTGGTGCATTAGGGATTTATGGGCAGGGAGCTACTCTAATGGGAGGAATGGGGCCTGTTATTGGGTGGCCTATTCTTCTGGGTGTATCATTAATAGTGAGTAATGTGTGGGCCTATATAAATAATGAATGGAAAGGAGCAAAAGTACCTTTTATTTGGTTATTGGCTGGTTTGTTTATTCTGATTGTTGCTACCGTGGTGCTGGGATATGCAAATGGAGTAAATTAAATGGTTCATACCAAACTTAAATACTAGGATCTTATATACCTGCCGTATAATTTTTGAAAAATAAATATAATCATATGAAAGTTACATCAATAGAAAGTTTTATTCTTTCTGACACATTGAAGGAAAGCTTTTATTTCTCGCAATGGGAGTACTGTGAACGACAAATTTGTATTGTAAAAATCACTTGTGATGATGGACATGTGGGCTGGGGTGAAGGTTATGGTCCCGCGAAATTGGTGAAAGCCGGAATTGAACACTTGACTCCTTATGTGTTGGGTCAAAATCCTTTGCAGACCGAAACGATTTGGAGTATTATGTATCGGAGAACCTTGGATTTTGCGCGTCGAGGTATCTTGGTTTCGGCCATGAGTGCTATTGATGTGGCTCTTTGGGATCTAAAAGGAAAAATATGTGATCAACCTGTTCATTTGTTGTTGGGAGGTAAAAAACGTGATGTTATTTTGCCGTATGCTACAGGTATGTACTATTCTAATTGCGATAATTTGGGACAGAAACTAGCCAATGAGGCAAAAGAATATGCAGACTTAGGATACAAGGCTATGAAAATGAAAGTGGGACTAGGAATAGAGGAGGATATTGAGTACGTTAGGATGGTTCGTGAGGCCATTGGACCCGATGTGGCACTTATGATTGATGCCAACCATGCGTATTGTTTGCGAGAGGCTGTTCAACTGGCAAATGCCGTAGAAAAATACAATATAGCTTGGTTTGAAGAGCCAATATCGCCCGAATACTATGAGCAATATGCCGAATTGCGTAGTAAGACTACTATTCCAATTGCAGGAGGAGAATGTGAATATTTGCGTTACGGTTTTCAAACCTTGTTAAAATCAAATTCAGTAGATATTATTCAACCCGATATTTGTGCAACAGGAGGATTAACAGAGGCCAAACGTATTGCTGTTTTAGCTTCGGTATATGGAGTTGAGGTTGTTACGCATACCTGGGGTACAGGTATCGCTATTTCTGCTGCCTTGCATTTTGTAAGTAATTTGGATAGTATCCCAGGACGTTTGAAAATGCCGTATAATCAGATAGAATATGATCGGACAGAGAATGGTCTCCGAGAAGAGCTTACCACAACAAAAATGGTTGAGAAAAATGGTGAAATCATTGTTTCTGATGATCCAGGACTCGGATTTGAATTAAATGAAGATGTGTTATGTAAATATCTTTTAAAAGAATAGTGTGATGAATTTCGGATATAAAAAAATGTATATAGGTGGCCAACTTAGGGATGCCATTTCGGGAGATAAGAAAGAAGTGGTTTGTCCTGCGAACCAAGAAGTAGTGGCTGAGGTTGCTTCAGCTGGAGTGGGTGATGCAGAGAGGGCATTGAAAGAAGCTGATAAGGGTTTTAAAGTGTGGTCGCGTTTTTCTTTGGCGCAACGAACGAAGTGGATGATACGATTTCGTGATGAAGTGCTTGCCTATGAAGATATATTGCGTAAAGCTATTATGTTTGAGATGGGGAAATCGTACGAAGCGGCAGCTGAGGATGTTCAGTTATTGACCGATGGGCTAGCATTTTATCCTCAAGCTATGCGAAATATGCACGATGAAATTATTCCGGATGTGGAAAATACGCATAGACATAAAATAGTTCATCAACCGGCCGGCGTAGCTGTGGCTTATCTGGCCTGGAATTTTCCTTTACTCAATGTAGGTTATAAGGTAGGTCCTGCTTTGGCTGCTGGCTGTTCCATCGTTATAAAACCTTCTGAATTATCTCCGCTGTCTTCATATATACTTGGTGAAATTTTGTTTAAAATAAATTTTCCGGCTGGTGTTATTAATATTATTAGTGGGCCGGTTGAACAGGTGGCAACAACCATGACGAAGAGTAAGATACCAAAGGTGCTGACTATGATTGGTTCTTCTGCATCAGGAAAGAGGGTGATTGCTGATTCAGCAACATCAGTAAAGCATGTTAGTTTAGAATTAGGAGGAAATGCACCTTTTATTGTATGTGAGGATGCTGATATTAATACTGCTGTGGAGATTGGTATTGCCCTTAAATATGGCAATTGTGGGCAAATATGTGTATCTCCCAATAGATTTATCATTCATGAAAATGTATATGATGAGTTTCTTGATAAGTTTACGAAAAAAGCAAACCAATTAAAGGTAGGTTTTGGTATTGAGGAGAAACCTGATATGGGGCCTTTGGTTACATTGCGTGACAGAGAACGTATATTAAAGATGATTGAAGATGATGTAGCTGCTGGGGCTAGTATTCATTTAGGGGGTAATATTCCGGAAGATAAACCCAATGGCTTCTTCTTGGAGCCGACTATTTTGACTGGTGTTACACGAGATAGCAGATGTTTTAAAGAAGAAATATTTGGCCCAGTTGCAGCCATGATGAAATTCTCTGATGTTGAAGAAGCTATTGAAATCGGAAACCAAACAGAGTATGGTTTGGTGTCGTATGTATTTTCCCAAAACGAAAAAGTAATTCGTCGAATGTCTGAAGAATTAGACTTTGGTGAAGTACAAGTGAATGGCGTTAAATATGCCATCTATTTGCCACATGGCGGTATTAAAGAAAGTGGAATTGGTCATGATTGTTCTTACCTGGCTTTAAACGATTACTTAATAAAAAAGAGAATAACAATTGCGCTATAATTTTATTGGCGCCGCCAAAAGGTATAATACCTCGAGGCTTGCCTCGTTAATGAATTTAGTTTTCAACTTCATGCCTCGTGGGCTTGCCCCGAGGTTGGTTGACTCAACGATTTTTTAAAAATTTAATATATGCAACCTATTGCACAAAGGGCTATGTCGCCTGAGATAATTACAAAAATACATGATTGTGGTATAATAGCGGTATTGGTATTGGATGAACTGAAACATGCAGTTCCGGTTGCCCAGGCTCTTCTTGAAGGGGGCGTGAATGCTATTGAATTAACACTCCGTACATCTGTTGCCATGGACGCAGCTCGTATAATAAAAAAGGAA
The DNA here is from genome assembly GCF_000517085.1 of Saccharicrinis fermentans DSM 9555 = JCM 21142. NCBI lineage: Bacteria > Pseudomonadati > Bacteroidota > Bacteroidia > Marinilabiliales > Marinilabiliaceae > Saccharicrinis > Saccharicrinis fermentans. The sequence continues at coordinate 954,640 of NZ_KI912107.1, forward strand.
GTTCCAGAAATGAATTTAGGTTTTGGAACGGTTTTAACCGTTGATCAAGTGAAAGCTATTACTGATCTAGGAGCCGATTTTGCCGTAGCTCCTGGTTGTAATCCTAAAATTATTGCAGAAGCATATAAACAAGGCTTATCTTTTGCGCCAGGAGTTGCGACCCCATCAGATATTGAAATAGCTGTTGAGGAAGGATGTAGAGTGCTTAAATATTTTCCTGCAGAAACGGCTGGCGGTATGGTGCATCTAAATAATATGGTGGCTCCTTATCAATATTTAGGATTATCTTTTATCCCCTTGGGTGGATGTAATATTGATAATGCGTCTTCTTATTTGAAATCTTCATTAATTACTGCAATCGGTGGTTCATGGGTGGCTAAACGTTCTCTTATTCAAGCAGAAAATTGGGAGGCTATCAAATTAAATGCACAGAATATTAGGGATTTAATCATAAGAATTAGAAATAATTAGACTCATGTGGATTTGTTTGGTTTCTGACAAAAATTCTAAGTCTTGTGCCATTTATTGAATTAGTGAGACAAGTATGTTAGAGAACCTTCATCCAAAGATGAATAATTTTTATAGGAAATTGTATAAGACCATTGTGAATGATTTTTGTGCATATAAAACGACCATAATAAAGCATTTATCATACAGGGGGATGATTCGTTTTGGCAAGTTTCATATGACCATTGAAAGAAAAATTTAAACACATGAAAACAATAATAACATTTGGTGAAATTATGGGACGAATTTGTCCCGAGAATTTTCAGCGTTTTAGACAAAGTATGCCAGGTAAACTTGACATGACTTTTGCGGGTGCCGAAGCTAATGTAGCTGCATCTATTGCTATGTTGGGAGGTGATGTTCGATTTGTTACTGCACTCCCCGATAATGAAATGACCGGAGCGTGTGTAACGGTATTGAAGGGTATTGGAGTAGATACTTCTGGTATTAAATTGACTAATTACGGACGTTTTGGATTGTATTTTGTTGAGCGAGGAGCTAATCAGCGTCCTAGTAAAGTGATGTATGATCGTGACTTTTCTGCAGTTTCTATGACAAAGGGTGATGCGTATGACTGGACTTCTTTGTTAAAAGATGCGGGGTGGTTGCATACAACAGGCATAACACCCGCCCTTTCAGAGGTGTCGGCACAAGCAACAGAAGTGGCTGTGCGCACGGCTAAAGAGAAAGGTTTAATGGTATCTTGTGATTTAAATTTCCGTAAAAAATTGTGGCAATGGCAAAATGGTACTACAGCAACAGAATTGGCCGAAAAAACGATGCGATCAATTTTACCCTATGTGGATGTAGTTATTGCCAACGAGGAAGATGCTCATGATGTACTAGGTATCTCTGCTGAGAATACCGATATAGAGGAAGCCAAACTCGATGTAAATAAATACGAAGGGGTAGCAAAGGAGATTGTACGACAGTTTCCTAATGTAAGAAAGGTAGCTATTACTTTGCGCGAGAGTTTCTCTGCTACACATAATAATTGGGGCGCTATGTTATTTGATGCTAAAACGAAAAAAATGCATTTAGCTCCTGTAAAAGATGGTAAATATTCACCGTACCAAATAAAAAATATCATTGACCGTGTAGGAGGGGGTGATTCCTTTGGTGCCGCTTTGGTCTTTGCTCTTAATACACCTGAGTTGGCCAAGCCACAGCATGCTATTCGATTTGCAGTTGCCTCTTCTTGTTTGTGTCATTCTATTAATGGTGACTTTAATTATGTATCTCGAGATGAAGTGGAGACATTGATGAACGGATCTACTTCTGGTAGAGTTGTAAGATAAACTTATAAATGAAGAAATAAATATGAAGCGAGTTATTATTTCTCTTGGGTTACTGTTATTTATTGCTGTGCCGTTGATTTATGCCCAAAACGATTGGGAAAACGAATTAATGTACGAAAAAAATAAGATGCATGCCCGGATACCTACTTATTCTTATATAAATGTAGATGATGCTCTTTCTGGTAAAAGGGTAAAGGCACGTATGAAATCATTAAATGGAACCTGGAAATTTAAGTTTGTTCCCAGTGTGGAGAAACGTCCAAGAGATTTTATGGCTGCAGATTTTATGGGTGCCGATTGGAATGATATACCTGTGCCTTCCAATTGGGAATTACAAGGTTATGGACAGCCTATTTATACTAATATTATTTATCCTTTTACACCTGATATTTTAAATATACCCAAGAGTCAGCAAAACTACATGGGACCTATGCCTCCTCGCCCACCTAAAATATATCGTAATAACCCTGTGGGGAGTTATTATCGCGATTTTGAGGTGTCTAAGGAATGGAAAGATTTATCAGTAATTTTACATTTCGGGGGAGTGTCTTCTGCTTTTTATGTTTGGGTGAATGGTAAGGAAGTGGGGTATAGTCAGGGTAGTAGACTGGCTGCCGAATTTGATGTGACCCAGTATTTGCAGGAAGGAACCAATAGATTGGCTGTTCAAGTATTTCGTTGGAGTGATGGTAGTTATCTTGAGGATCAGGATATGTGGCGCTTGAGTGGTATTCATAGAGAAGTAATGCTCTTGGTTCAGCCTAAAATTTCGTTGAACGATTTTTATGTGCGAACAAAGTTTGATGCCAATATACAGGATGCAAAGTTAGAAGTACGCCCTAAAGTGTGGGTAAAAAAAGAAACGGATCACCTCGACGACTGGATATTATCAGCTAGCTTATATGATGCGGATCATAACAAAGTAGTAGATTTGTCTTCTGTTTCAGTGGGTGCAGTTTATAATGAGCGCTGGCCGCAACGGGATATCACAAAATGGGGAATGATGGAAGCCAACGTTAGAACACCTCGTAAATGGTCGGCAGAGGAACCTTATTTGTATAAATTGGTGTTCGAACTAAGGGATCCGAATAAGCAGCTTGTTGAAGTTAGAAGCCAGTCGATAGGTTTTCGAAAAATCGAGTTTGGACGTAATAATGCTTTGTTAGTAAATGGGAAAGAGGTGAAGTTAATGGGTGTGAATCGTCATGAGCATCACCCTGTACGTGGGAAAGCACTTACTCGTGATGATATGCGTAAGGATGTTGAGTTGCTGAAGCAGTTTAATTTTAATGCGGTACGTACTTCTCATTATCCCAATGATCCATTTTTTTATGAGCTATGTAATGAGTATGGTTTATATGTGATGGATGAAGCTAATGTAGAGTGCCATCATTTAGGAAGCTATATTCCTCAACAACCTTCTTGGGCAGCTCCTATTTTGAGTCGTATTATTCGCATGGTAGAACGAGACAAAAATAACCCCTGTGTTATCTCTTGGTCTATGGGAAATGAAGCTGGTACTGGTCCTGCCTTTGCGGCTGCTGCAGGGTGGGTTAAAGATTTTGATCCTTCGCGTTTTATCCATTACGAAGGAGCTCAAGGTGATCCTACAAGTCCGTACTATAAGGAAGGAGCGTTTGTGAAAGATGCCTACCGTGGGCCTTATATGTCTAATCCTACCGATCCTTCATATGTTGACGTATTGAGTCGTATGTATCCTAAATTATATCAACTTAATAATATGTCTCGAAGTCCACATATTAAGCGTCCTATTGTTATGTGTGAATATCTTCATGCCATGGGTAATTCAATAGGGACATTGGGAGAATTTTGGGATACTATTCGAGTACGACCAAATTTAATTGGTGGCTTTATATGGGATATGATTGATCAGGGCATCATGAAAACCCATGAAAGTGGTCAGCCATACTTTGCTTATGGTGGCGACTTTGGAGACGAACCCAATGCTTCAAATTTTTGCTTAAATGGTGTGTTTGCTACTGATAGAACGCCAAATCCTCATGCTTGGGAATGTAAATATGTATTTCAACCGTTTTCGTTTGAAGATGAGGATGTGCTGCATGGCGATATAAGAGCATTCAATCGTTTCGCTTTTACAAACCTAAATAAGTATGAGTTACGTTGGTCTGTTTCTGAAAATGGGAAAGAATTGCAATCAGGAGTGTTGAGCCCTCAAGATATTGCTCCTAGTTCGGTAGGTTCTATCCATATTCCATTTAAGCCAATGGCTTTTAAAAACGAGTGTGAATACTGGCTGCGTTTGAGTGTACATGAGCTAGAGGATCGTCTTTGGTGTAAAAAAGGGTATGAAATAGCTACGGATCAAATACTGATGAGAGGTAAGTCTAATCAATACTTGTATATGTCAAGCGTTAAATCACTCGTGAAATGGGAAGAGAATTCTGATGTTATTCAGGTAAAAGGGAAAGATTTTTCTGCCAGTGTTGACAAATTAAATGGTCATTTAGTTTCTTATGTGGTGAAAGGTAAAGAACAACTGTCATCACCATTACGACCTAATTTTTGGCGCCCTTTGACCGATAATGACTCTAGGTTTAGGCGTCTTTACAATAAGGCGAAAATATGGCAGCGTGCCCAAGCTGAACTTAAAACAACCTCTGTTAAAGTTAATTCGGAAAAGAATACTGAGCTCGATATTGTTGTAAATCAACATTTAGATGATCTCATTATTTTGAAAACGATTTATACTATTTTTAGTGATGGAGTTATTGATGTAAAGATGCATTTGAATGCAGCATCATCTCTGCCCGACTTGGTTAAGTTTGGTGTGACTTTAGGTGTGTCGTCGAAATATAAGCAGACAGCCTATTATGGTAACGGACCACATGAAACGTATATAGATCGCAAACGCAATGCGCAGGTTGATGAATATCAGTTTAATACCGGTGATCTCTTTTATAATTATGCCAAGCCCCAAGAAAACGGTAACCGTACAGATGTACGCTGGTTGAAAATGAGTGAAAAAGGCAAGGGGGGAATTGAGTTTATGGCTGAGCCTTTGTTTGGATTTTCTGTATGGCCTTATTCAGCCGAAAATATTGAGAAGGCACAACATACTTATGACTTGCAGAAGCAGGGTTTTTATACGGTAAATATAAATATGGGACAGGCTGGATTGGGAGGAATGAGTGCTAGTCCGCTTGATCATCAAAGATTAAAAGCAGGTAATTATAATTTTCAGTTTAGAATGAAAGTATCTAAGTAATTCAATAGTTTTTCTCAAAAAAGCTTTCTTTTTTGAGAAAAACTAAGTTGTTTTATGTTTTGGGATCCACCCAATGGCAGTACGTATATTTTTTTAGTTTTGTATTGTTTACCCCATAACTGATAATGAGAATGTTTTGTAAACACAGGTTAATATATGTAAGGTTAATGTTTACCGTATTTTAGCATATTTGTGGATCCTGAGTTACCAAGGGTAGGTGATAAATGATTGCATTTTAAAAAAAAGAGAATAATACTTTTATATGTTAATTATTTGTGATAGATAAAACGAGCCGTGGGAATTGTTTGGCACACAGGGGAATGATTAATACTGGTGAGTTCCGTGGGGCCATTGAATGATAATTTTAAACACATGAAACTAATACTGAAAAATACCGATAGCTTTAAAAATGAGCGGATTGATATTACCAAAAAAGAAATACCATGTTTAGATTCTTCGTGGCATTATCATGCTCAGTTTGAACTGTTATATATTTCTAAAAGTAATGGTATTCGTTTTGTGGGTGATAGTGTTTCTCATTTTTTCCCGGGTGATTTAGTATTGGTAGGACCTTATCTACCTCATCTATGGCGTAACGATTCGTCGTATTATAAACAAGAAGAGACGAATAAAGTAAAAACTATTATTATAAAGTTTTCTAAAGATTTTATAGGAGAAAATACATTTAATTTACCTGAGTTTTCCAAAATCAATCAATTGTTGGAAAAATCTAAATTTGGAGTGAGTTTTGGTAAAGATGTGAGTAGGATGTTGCATAACGAATTGCTGTGTATCATTGATTTGACGCCGGCAGAACAATCTGTGAAACTTTTAGACATTCTTTGCCGCTTGTCTCTTACTGAAGAAAAAAGGACTTTATCTTCAGCCGATATGCGTCAATATACCACGGAGAATTCTCCTCGTTTGGATGAGGTTATCAAGTATATCTCTAATAATTATTTTAAAGATATTAGCTTGAAAGATGTATCTGATGTAGCCTGTATGACTACCAATTCATTTTGTCGTTTTTTTAAAAAAATGACCAATAAATCATATGTGCAATTTCTGAATGAAGTTCGTATTCGTAACGCTTCTCGTTTATTGGTTCAAGAAGAAATAACAATATCAGATGTTTGTTATCGGGTAGGATATAAGTCTGTTACTAATTTTAACAAGCAGTTTAAGCAAATTGTAGGTTGCACGCCTAACACTTACCGTACTAAATTGTAAGAATCTTCATGTGGTGTTTTATTTGTTGAAATGAGGCATAATTGTGCTATGCCTGGTCTCAATATGTTCTTTATTGATTGCACTTTTAATTTTCACGCATCATTGGTGCCCAATGATTGCAACTTTAAAAATATTAGTTGGGTTTATTCTTGCACTATATGTTATGGGTACATGTTGCGGAGTTCTATTTTTATTACGCGCAGTTTTCTATTCTTCCTCCTCTAAAGTTTCCTAGTCGCTATTTTTTATGTCAAATTTTAAATAGGGTAAAATAATGTCATTAAAGGTTAATTTATATTGATTATCCATTTAAGTTGAAATATATCTTTGTGATGCAAATTCAAGAACAGCAGTACAATGCGTATTTGCGAATAAAAATAACTAAACAGGAAAGTACTGCACTACTTCCCTGTAAAAGTTAAAAATGAAAAATCACTATATAATTCATTTCTAAATGTAAACCTATGAAAATAATCCAAAATCAAAGATTAAAATTTATCTTTTCTGTTCGATGTTGCACATCTTTATTGATGTTAAGATTTTTAATGATTGCTTTTTTGTGTTTATCGCTTGGTGTGTCCTCCGCAATGGCTCAGTCTAAAACTATTTCTGGTACTGTTCGGGATACTGAGGGGGTGCCTTTACCTGGGGTTACGGTTGTTATTAAAGGTACAACTACAGGTACAATTACGGATATCGATGGAAATTATTCCTTAACAAATATTCCTGTTGGCTCTACGTTGGTGGTTTCTTTTGTAGGAATGACGACAAAGGAAATTGTTATTACTGATCAATCGATGGTAAATGTTGTTTTAGAAAGCAGCTATATCGGCCTTGAAGAGGTGGTGGCTATTGGTTATACAACACGTAAAAAAGGGGAGGTTACTGGCTCTATTAGTTCGGTAAATTCTGAAACTCTCGAAAGAACTTCCAGTAAAGATCTTGAAAAATCGTTAGCGGGTAAAATTCCTGGATTAATTGTAAGCGATAAGGGAGGTTACCCAGGTTCTAGTGATGTAACGCTTCTAATACGAGGTAAATCTACATTAAATAACAATGAACCTCTCATCTTAATTGATGGTATTACCGCAGGAAGCTTCTCTCACTTATCTGCACAGGATATTGAGTCATTGACTGTATTAAAAGATGGGGCAGCTGCTATCTACGGAGCAAGAGCAGCGAATGGAGTTATTTTGATTACTACTAAACGCGGAAAATCAGGAAAACCTTCCATCAACTTATCCACTTCTTACAATGTGTCTAGTTTTTCTGCTAAGCCTAACTTGCTAAATTCTGCTCAGTTTGCGACTTGGCAAAATGAAGCTGCAGAGCGAAAAGGAGAGGCTTTGCCTTTTACACAAGAAGATATAGACAAGTATGCAGCTGGAAATGATCCAAATTATCCTAGTACCAATTGGTCTGATGTGACTTTTGCTGATTATTCACCAGAATCTAGAACTTCTTTGTCTATTTCTGGAGGAAATGAAAACGTTAAGTATTTTGTAAGTGGAGATTATTTAGACCAGGTTGGTATGTATAAGTCTGGCGATCTTAATTTTAAACAATATCAAGTCCGTTCGAATTTGGATATAAATATTTGCAAAAATTTGAAATTGGGTATTGATTTGTCTGGTCGATTTGGAGATGCTAACGAACCTGGTGTGGAAGAGAGTTACATTTATAAACATATTTACGTAAATGAACCTACGGAAGTGGCTATTTATCCCAATGGTTTAGCAGCTTGGGGAGGAGAAAATGGTTCGAATCCGTATGTTATGTCTAGCAATGAGTCAGGATTCGTGAATAAAGTAGATAATGATATTCGTGCAAAATTTTCATTTGATTGGGATTTATCAGAATTTGTTAGTGGTTTAAGAGCAAAAGGCTTTGCTGGAATTCGGAAAATGAGTTATGATAAAAAATCGTGGTACACACCTTGGACTGTGTATCAATTTCAAGAAGGATCAAATGACTATGTGCCGTCAACAGGGTATTCGCAAAGTGGTAACAAAAGAATCTTGCGAGAGTCTTTTTGGAAATTTAATGAATTGATGTTAAATGCAACAGTGCATTATTCTAAAGTATTTAATGAGAAACATACATTAGGTGCGTTTGCAGGGATAGAACAAATGAGTTCCGATCAACGTGAGTTTTGGGCTGAAAAAAAGGACTTTCCAACAAAAGACCATTCTGAGTTATTTGCGGGAAGTGATGATGCGCAACAATCGAATGGAATTTCGGCCGAATGGGGAAGACTTAATTATTTTGGTTCCATCAGTTATGATTATAGAAAAAAATATTTCATAGACCTAACATTACGTCATGATGGCTCCAGTAATTTTGGTCCTGGAAATCGCTTTGGAACCTTTCCCGGAGCCGCTGTATCTTGGTCACTGGGCAATGAGTCTTTTATGGATTGGTCGGATGCTTGGTTGGACGTTCTAAAAATTAGATCATCTTGGGCCATTATGGGTAATGATCGTATTGGTGCGTTTCAGTATTTGACACGCTATAATTATAGTGGAAATACCAATGTGGCTCAGCCTAATTATTATTTGTTTGGTGTACCTGCTACTAGATACAATGGCTATTCGAGCGATAATGTTCCTAACCCTGATATTACTTGGGAAACTGCAGATATGAAAAATTTAGGCTTGAACTTCGTTATGCTCAATAACAGATTGTCGGGAGATATCAATTATTTTTATCAGAAACGTGAAGACATACTTATTACAAGGAATGCTTCGATTCCAGATGTTGCTGGGTTAACCTTGCCACAGGAGAACTTGGGAAAAGTGGATAATTTTGGATGGGAATTTGAGTTGGCCTGGAATGATAAAATGGATGATTTTAATTATAACCTGGGCGCAAATCTTACCCAGGCAAAAAATGAAGTAGTGTATTTGGATGAGCCTGCTGATGTCCCGGAGTGGCGTAAACGTGAAGGACATCCAATGGACTCTTATATCATTTATCCAACGGCAGGTATTTTTTATGATCAGGAACAAGTGGATGCCACTGAGGTGAAATTACCAGGTACTGTAGCAGGTGAACCCATCTATTTGGATACCGATGGAAATAAAAAGATTGATTCAAATGACCGTATTCGTTCGTATGCCTCGGACGTACCTGAAATTCAGTTTGGTATTTATGGAGGTGCAGCGTATAAAGGGTTTAACCTTAATTTCTTATTCCAAGGACAAGCCAAGGCAAAGATGATCGTATATTTTGAAGAAAAAGGGGCCTTGCCTGACTTTATATACAAGAATAGATGGACACCTGAAAACCGTAATTCGAGATACCCAAGGGCCTTTCTTAAAGGAGATGCATATAGTGGTAATTTGAATACAGCAGATAATTTTCAAGGAGCCGATTTATGGTTGCGTGATGCTTCTTTTTTACGATTGAAGGAATTGGAGCTGGGGTATACTTTTGCACAGGATAAAATTAAAATTGGTACTCTAAAGGTATATGTAAGAGGAAATAACTTGCTTACCATGTTTTCTGATATTTATGATCTGGGTCTTGATCCCGAAGCAACAGGGTATGTTGACTTTAGGAAAAGTAAATATCCTTCTTTGAAAACATATACAGTTGGGCTGAATTTTAATTTTTAATCTATTTGAGCACTTAAAAGGAATAAACATGAAAAATATAAAATTAACATATTTATTGATACTATTCGTATTGCTGGTAAGTTACAGTTGCGAAGACGTTTTAGAAACCAATGCAAAGGATGCTTTTGCCGAAGATTTAATATACGAAGACCCTGACCAAGTGGAACGCTTAGTTTATACAGCTTACAATAGTACCGAGGGTTGGGGGGTAAACCGTTTTCAGTGGTGGAGTAGGAGATTTAATATTGAAGCAGCTTCTTTTGAAGCAAAATTTAATTTTAATAATTTGGATCTTTTTAAATTACGGAGCGTAGGGATTACACCCAGCAGTATGGGCGTGTGGTTGCAAAAATGGAGTAATTATTGGGATTATGTTCGTTCTTGTAACGAATTCTTGGATAGAATAGACAACAGTGTGGCAATGAGTGTGGATGCTGAAAGAGTCAATGTGCTGAAAGCGGAAATGAAATTTTTGCGAGCAAATTTGTATGCCAAATTAATAAATTATTATGGGGGTGTACCTATTATGAACCGGGCATTAGGTTTACAAGATGATTTTAATTTGGAGCGTAATAGTTATGAAGAATGTGTGGACTTTATTGTCAGTGAATTAGATGAAGTGGCTGCCATTCTTCCGGAAACACGTCCCGAAACAGAGTTTGGTAGAGCGACTAAATTGTCGGCTTTAGCAGTGAAGTCACGTATATTATTGTATGCAGCCAGTAAGCTGCACGATCCTTCATCTGCACCCGCAAATGATCCTTTATATGTTTATACAAAATCATCTAAATGGCAAGATGCTGCAGATGCTGCGAAAGAAATTGTAGACATAGTGGAAGGACGTGATCTGATTGCTGTAGCGGATGCAGAGGAATATCAGAAGTTGTTCTTATCTCCCAACCAGGACATTTTGTTTGCTAGACCTTATGGATCTGCATATTATGATTTTGGTACAGATGCAAATTCATTGTGGGATCAAACACAATCACCCAATGGTTACGGTGGTTGGGGCTTATCTTCACCTACACATAACTTTGCTTTGCAATTTAATATGCAGGATGGGAGTGGAACAACGAGTGCTGCGTTTGACCCATTAAATCCCAATGCAAATCGTGAAATGAGGTATTACGCAAACCTACTTTTTAATGGAGCTCAATTTAGAGGTCGTGATGTTCAGTATTATTTATCAGATGACGTGAATAAATTCCCTCATGGCTTAGACTCTCCTGAAGGTATAGGTAATACCTCGCACTCGTCAAAAACAGGTTATAATATCCGTAAATTTCAAGATGAAAGTGTTGATGTAGCAGGAGGTATTTCACCTCAACGTCCATATATTTTATATCGTTTGGCCGAAATTTATTTAAATTATGCTGAAGCTTTATACCATATTCCAGGCCAGGAAGTAGTCGCCAGAGAGTATCTTAATAAGGTTTCTACAAGAGCTCTGCAACCTGAGATTACAGCTAGTGGGGACGAGCTTCTGGAAGCTATTAAAAGAGAAAGAAGAGTAGAGCTTTGTTTTGAAGGTCATAATTTTTTTGATGAAAGACGGTGGATGGAAGACGACCACTTAGGATTTGATATAAAAGGTTTAAAATGGACGAAAACTGATGATGGGTCTTTGACCTTTGTTGAAGAAACAGTAGTTACAAGGCCATGGTATAACAAGCATTATTATTTACCAATTCCCTCTGTAGAGCTTGAAAAAGCTCCTTCTTTATTGCAGAACTACGATTATTAATATCAGTCTGATATACTTAAAGGAGGCTGTTTCTTATGAAACGGCCTTTTTTGGTATGCTGGGCATGGTAATAGTCTGGCGAGATGTAAGTCTTTGTGTGCGCCGAGTTGAAAGAAAGCGCTAGCGATTGGCTAGGGCGTTGTGAGCACTACAAATCTGAAAGAAGCCATTAGTAAAGTTGAAGTATTGGCGCACAGAAATCTGATATAAGGCTTACTTGGTGGGGCAACCGAGCCATAGAATGGGAACGCCCAAATATTAACCGTAATACCATAAAGTAAATCAGGCAGTACGCAACGAAAGAATATTATCTTATTTCGTGTGGTCTCAACAGGGCGAGGGGGTAATTCCTTTACCTACTCGATTTTGCGATGATCATATAATAGTGATTCAACTTCACGAACAAGGTAAAATATTGTAATATTAGGTTAATATTTATTTATGCTAAACGGTGTAACTTCTTCATATTTGCATCAAGTGTTTTAAAATGGATGAATAAGACTCATGCCTAAATTTTTTAACAGATACTAAGAGCATCCTTTGTTTTGAGGTTTCGCAATAAAATGATCTTTTGTATTGAGGTGATATCGTTATTTACATAGGAGTACTAATGTATCGCTGGTGGGTATTTTCTTTATAGTTTAAAATAAGTTTGTAAATTAATCTAAATTAGAATAATGGATAAAATAATGTTATTGGTGTTAAGCCTAGTTGTTCTTCATGCTGCATCGGCGCAACAAAAAGGGATTGTTAATAATGCAAATAGTCCTTATGTAAAATTAAAAAGTATTGACATGGGCGATTGTATCTGGACCGAAGGTTTTTGGGCAGATAAATTTAAAGCCGCAACAGAAAGTATGGTTCCATATATGGGCGAAGTATTGTGTGGAGATACAGGACATGCTTTAAATAATTTTAAAATTGCAGCTGGTGAAAAAGAAGGTCATCACCATGGAATGCGATGGCACGATGGTGATTTTTATAAATATATGGAAGCGGTGTCGTATGTATATGCGCAAACAAAAGATAAAAAATTACTGAAGGAGTTGGATGAATATATACGTATTATTGGTAAGGCTCAGGAAGAGGATGGATATTTACAGACACAGATTCAGTTAAATCCCGAAGTAGATCGTTACGATAATCGTAAGTATCATGAAATGTATAATACCGGGCATCTGTTAACAAGTGCTTGTATTCATTATCGTGTCACTGGTCAGCGTAATTTCTTAGATATAGCCATAAAACATGCTGACTATCTATATACTATTTTTATGCCTGAGGATAAGAAATATGGTCGTTTTGGTTTTAATCAAACGCAAATTATGGGACTTGTTGAGTTGTATCGTACGGTGGGAGATCAAAGATATTTGAAATTAGCAGAAAAATTTATTAATAATCGAGGTAAGTATAGAGTAGAAGAAACACCAGCTACAGAAGGATATCCTATTGGTGATATGGTGCAGGAATATACACCTTTGCGCAAAGAGGATGAAGCAGTAGGGCACGCAGTTTTGGCTTTGTACTTTTATGCCGGAGCTGCTGATGTTTATTCCGAAACAGGTGAGAAAGCGTTGCTAGACGCTTTGGATCGTTTATGGGAAAATGTCACAGATAAAAAAATGTATGTAACTGGTGCTGTTGGACAAACTCACTATGGTGCCTCAACAAACCGACAGATGATAGAGGAAGGTTTTATTGATGAATATATGATGCCCAATATGACAGCTTACAATGAAACGTGTGCTAATATTTGTAATTCTATGTTTAGTAAGCGTATGTTGGATATTCATGGAGAGTCAAAATATGCCGATATTATGGAACTCGTAATGTATAATAGCGGTCTTTCTGGTATAAGTCTTGACGGTAAAAATTATTATTATGCGAACCCTTTACGCGTTATTGATGGAGCAAGAGATTATAGTAAAATGAATACTGAATTCCCTGAACGTCAGCCTTATTTAGAATGTTTCTGTTGCCCTCCAAATTTAGTTCGTACTGTAAGTAAATTATCCGGTTGGGCCTATAGTAAAACGGCCAATGGTATTGCTGTTAATTTATATGGAGGAAATAAGTTGAATACGAAGTTATTAGATGGTTCTGAATTAAAGATTACACAAGTTACTAAATATCCATGGGAAGGTCGTATTAAATTAACGATTGATAAATGTAAAAAAGGTGCATTCGATATTACGCTACGAATTCCTAATTGGGCGCGTGGAACACGTATTACGGTAAATAATATGGATGCAGGTATTGATGTGAAAGAAGGAAAATTTGCTGTTGTCAATAGAGCTTGGAAAAAAGGCGACGAGGTAGTAATCGATATGCCTATGAATATAAACCTTGTTGAAGGCCACTCTCGTATAGAAGAGGTACGCAATCAAGTAGCTATTAAACGTGGACCGATAGTTTATTGTATAGAATCTCCCGACCTTCCCCAAGGAACGGATATTGTAGATGTTTATTTAAATGGTGAAGTACCTCAAAAAGCAGTTTTTAATAGTGATCTACTTGGGGGTGTTACAACCGTTGAAGCTGCGCTATTATTGAGAAAGGATAGTAATAAAGAAAAGATGTACAAAACAGTTCGCAAACCGGTTTTTGAATCATATAAAACAAGGCTGGTACCCTATTTTTCATGGAGCAATAGAGGACGGTCAGAAATGACTGTGTTTATGCCTGTTGTATGGTAAGATTTAATATAGTTTTTGAATACATTGTAGTATGGTTAAAATCTTAAAAATGAAAAAAATATGGATGGCTATGGGTGCTTTTATTTTTATGGGGAGCACTATAGCTCAAAAGCAGGGCATCATAAATAATGGAGACAGTCCTTATGTGCAATTTAAAAGCATCAATATATCCGATTGCCAATGGACCAGTGGTTTTTGGGCCGACAAATTTAAAGTCTGTGAGGAAACCATGGTTCCTCATATGGGTGATATTTTGACTGGAGATGTAGGGCATGCTCTTAATAATTTTAAAATTGCTGCAGGAATACTGGACGGAGACCACCAGGGCATGAACTGGCATGATGGGGATTTTTATAAATGGATGGAAGCTGCTATGTACATTTATGCCCATAACAAGGATGCAGCTATTCTGAAACAATTGGATGAATATATCGACATAATAGGCAAGGCTCAACAAAGTGATGGTTATCTACAAACTCAGGTTGAAGTAAAGGGTTTGAAGAGATTCGGTAACCGTCAATATCATGAATTATACAATGCTGGACATTTATATACAAGTGCTTGTATTCATCATCGCGTAACAGGCCAAACAAACTTTTTGGATATTGCGGTGAAAAATGCAGACTATTTATATAAATTATTTATGCCGCAACCAGATAGCTTAAAGCGTTTTGGTTTTAATCAAACTCAAATCATGGGATTGGTAGAGTTGTATCGCACCACACATGATAAAAGGTATCTCGAATTGGCGGAATTGTTTATTAATATGAGGGGTAAATCAAAAGTAAAACCTGATGAACATGCTAATTATAAGCATATTGGTGATATGGTTCAGGAACGAAGGCCCTTACGAAAAGAAACAGAAGCGGTGGGACATGCTGTTTTAGCTCTTTACTATTATGCTGGAGCTGCAGATGTGTATGCCGAGACAGGTGAGAGGGAATTGATTGATGCGTTGGATCGATTATGGGAAAATGTAGTGAATAAAAAGATGTATATAACAGGTGCATGCGGACAAACGCATCATGGAGTGTCTTCGCGTGTAGACATGGTGCATGAAGGTTTTATTAATGAATATATGATGCCCAATGCTACAGCTTACAACGAAACTTGTGCTAATATTTGTAATGCCATGTTTAGCTATCGTATGCTGGGAGTCCATGGTCAGGCTAAGTATGCGGATATTATGGAGCTAGTTATGTATAATAGTGCTCTTTCTGGTATTAGCATTGAGGGAAAAGATTATTTTTATACGAATCCATTACGAAAAACGCATTACCATACAGATTATTCGTCTACAGAATCTGCGAACCGTGAGCCATATATCGAATGCTTTTGCTGTCCTCCAAATCTTGTTCGTACAATTGCTAAACTATCGGGGTGGGCCTATAGTTTATGTGATAATGGTTTAGCTGTTAATCTTTATGGAGGTAATAGGTTGAATACTCGATTGCTAGATGGTTCAAAAATTCAATTAAGGCAAGAAACGCAATATCCTTGGAATGGTGATGTAAAGATAACGGTTGATCAATGTAAAAAAGAAGCTTTTCAGATATTGTTAAGGATACCAGGATGGGCCAAAGGTTCAAAAATACAGGTGAACGGAAAGTATATTGATAAGAAAGTAAATCCAGGTACTTATTTAAAGTTGGAACGGAATTGGAAAAAAGGTGATGTTGTAACTGTTTCGATGCCTATGAATGTTCAACTTATGGAGGGAAATCCACGAATAGAAGAGGTGCGTAATCAGGTTGCTGTAAAACGTGGACCCGTGGTCTATTGTATTGAATCGCCCGACTTACCAGAAGATACAGAAATTCTTGATGTGTACTTGCCGCGGGATAATGATTTTGTTCCAGAATATAAATCTGATTTCTTAGGGGGTTTAACCACTATTCAAACACATTTAAAGTTACGTAAGGATAAAAAACAGGGAATGTATCGTCAGTTGGTCTCACCTGAGTGGGAGACTGTGAAAACGCAGTTAATTCCTTATTTTTCTTGGAGTAATCGTGGAACTTCCGAAATGTCTGTATGGTTACCTATCATTTGGGAATAAAGAAAAGAGTAATGAAGTTACAAATAGCAAGCCTTTTTTTAATTTTTGTGCTTTTTGCATGCGTTCAAGTAAAGCAAGAAGATAAGAAAAAACCTAATATTTTATTTTTGGCGGTGGATGATTTACGCCCAGAACTAGGTTGTTATGGTTCGCCTGTTGCTCGGTCTCCTAATATAGATAGATTGGCTAGTGAAGGTTTATTGTTTAAAAGAGCCTTTTGTCAACAGGCTATTTGCGGTCCTTCGCGTGCCAGTCTAATGTCGGGAGTGCGTCCTGAATCATTAGGCGTTTTGCATAACTATACCTTATTGCGTCAGAGTGATATGCCCAATGTCATTACTCTTCCACAGTATTTTCGTAATAATGGTTATGAAACGGTTTATTGTGGGAAAATTTTTCATGGTGATGATGCTTTGGATACTTTGTCGTGGAGCAGAGAACCAGCTAGAGATGCTCCGGCTGTGAAAAAATTACCTAAACCGGTTACCTTTGCATTGAAGGAAGATATTGAAATACAAAAGGCAGACAGAAAAGTAATGTTTGCTAAGTATGGTGAGCAAGCCAAATATGGATTGGCAAGTGGCCCGGCTTTCGAATCTGCAGATGTGCCTGATCAAACCTATCATGATGGGTATAATACTGATTTGGCTATAGCTACTTTAAAGGATATGTTGGCTAAAAATCCGGATAAACCCTTTTTTTTAGGTTTAGGAATGAAAAAACCTCATTTAAATTGGGTGGCTCCTCAAAAGTATTGGGACATGTATGATACGGTGGATATTGTTAATGCAATGCAAACCAAAGCGCCCCAAGGAAGTGCCGCTATGGGATTGCATGCTTCTTTTGAGTTACGTGTTCGATCTGGTATTCCTAAAGAGGGGGAACTAGGAGCTGCTTTGTCTAGTAAATGTACACATGCTTATCTGGCCTGTGTTAGTTATATAGATGCCCAGATTGGTCGTATGGTCAAAGCCATTGAAGAGGCTGGTGTTCGTGAAAATACTATTATTATATTGTGGGGAGATCATGGTTGGCATTTGGGAGATATGGGTATTTGGGGTAAGGCAACGAATTATGAAATAGCAACCCGGGTGCCTATGATTATATGTGTGCCTGAAATGTCAGATAAAGTACGTGGTAAATCAACGAATGCACTTGTAGAATTGGTTGATGTTTACCCTACTCTTTGTGAGCTGGCAGGGCTGGATTTGCCTACACATCTGGATGGGCAGAGTTATGTTCCGTTATTAAAGGAACCAGACCTGAAATGGAAAAATGCAGTATTTAGTCAGTTTCCAACGCCTGCTTTACGAGAATGGGGAGCCATTCCGTTACGACCTGGAATGAGAGAAACCTTTTTTGGCCCCCTGATTTCTAAAGTTGAAAAGCGCATAAAAGAACAAGTAGGTGTTCAGTGGGATCGTGAATTATTTGAAAATTATATGATGGGGTATGCTATGCGTACTGATAGGTATCGTATGATTTTATGGAAAGATCGCAGAAAACAGGATGCACCACCCGTGTTTGTAGAATTATATGATCATTGCAAGGATCCTTTGGAAACTAAAAATATTGCGGATCGTGAACCACAACTGGTTCAAAGGTTGATAAATGAATCTAAAGGAGGGTGGAATGAGAAGTCTGCAATGTCCCATTGACTTTTCTATGCCTATTACCTGGTTGTTACATATTATTCCATCGTAGATTGAATGATGGAACTAAAATAGTAAAAGATGAAACGTAGAGATTTTTTCAGAAAAAGTGCAGCTAGTGCTTTGGGAGCTAGCCTTGTGCCAAGCGTTGTGAATGCAGCAGGGCTTGGACCTATAAAGCCTGATAGAACAATTGATAATTGGCTGAGTATGGGTACTGGAGAAATGAGAGAACCCACAAGAAAGAAAGAGGTGACTTATGGTGTGGCAGTATTGGGTGGTGGATTAGCAGGAATGTGTGCAGCTGTGGCAGCCGCTAGGAATGGAGCAAAAGTTGTCTTGGTACAAGATCGGCCAGTGCTTGGAGGAAATGCATCTAGTGAAATGAGGGTACATGTTAATGGAGTTACTCACTTAAAACCAGACAATTTCCCAGAACGTGAAACCGGGATCATTGAGGAAATATTGCTTCATAATCGTTTTTTTAATCCACAGGAATCTTTTGCCGTATGGGATCATGTGTTATATGACTTTATTTATCAGGAAGATAATATTGATCTAATGCTGAATACGCAAGCAACAAGAGCCATTATGTCAGGTGATAAAATTGCGTCGGCGCATTGTTGGCAAATTACCACGGAAACAGAATATATTATACATGCGAAACAATTTATTGATTGTTCCGGGGATGGCTTGCTGGCAGCTTCGGCTGGAGCATTGTATCGAACAGGTAGGGAGGCATCCTCTGAATTTGGGGAGAAATATGCTCCCAAAGTGGCCGACGGCTGGCAAATGGGGGCAACTCTTCTGATGTTATCAAAAGATATGGGTAAACCAGTTTTTTTTGACCCCCCTTCCTATACTATAAAGTATGATGCCGAAAAATCGCACCCCAAGCGTAACTTTAAAGCTTATCAAGATGGAATATGGTGGGTAGAGGTAGGTAGTGATGATGATATCATTGGTGAGCGAGAAATTATTCGACATAAATTAATGGGATATATGTATGGCGTTTGGGATTATATTAAAAATTCTGGTAAGTTTCCTGAAGCAGAGAATTTAGCATTGGATTGGGTAGGTTCCATCCCAGGTATGCGTGAATCCAGAAGGTTTATTGGTGATTATATTCTGTCAGAAAAGGATTTGCTTGGGCATACACATTTTTCAGATGCAGTGGCTTATGGGGGATGGTCGTTAGATGAACATAATCCCGGTGGAATTGAAAACTTGAAGGAACCTCCTAGTTATTTTCATGAAAGGTTTTCAGAAGTATATGAGATTCCTTACCGAAGCCTATATTCTAAAAATATTTCAAACCTGTTTTTTGCTGGTAGAAATATCAGTCAAACACATATTGCCTTATCTTCCACAAGAGTAATGGCTACTTGTGCTTTGATGGGGCATGCGGTGGGTATTGCAGCAGCTATGTGTGTGCAAAAAAATATTTTTCCGCGCGATATAACACACCAATATATGAATGAACTACAGGAAAAACTATTAAGAGAGGATGCATTTATCCCCAATCGGCCTGCTAGAGATATTAATGATTTGGCCAAAAAATCTGCGCTAGTTTTTGCTTCTTCTACGTCATCAGGAGATGTGAGCTTATTATTGGATGGAATATCGCGTGATTTTAATAATGAGGTGCATCACTGGCAATCTGATGGGCTACCAGCAGAGGTTCAATTGGAATGGAAAAATCCAGTTACTATTTCAACTGTAGAAATTAAATGTGATACCAATTTGAGACGTAATATAATGATGCGTAAAGATTCTAAAGTGAGCGATTCTTTTTGGAATGATATTCCCAAAGAACTTATTAAATCGCTTGAACTCGTGGTACGAGTTAGTGGAGAATGGATACGTGTTGGATCTCTCAATAAAAATATGAAACGATTGATTAAATTTAATTTTGATACAGTAAAAGTTACTGCTGTTCGAATTATATTAAATGATACTTATGGAGTAAGAAATGCCAAATTGTTTGAGATTCGATGCTATCGTTAATTGTTCTTGTGTGTTAAAAAAAAAAATCTAAAATCTAAATAGTTTTATTTATTTCATTTTTATTACCTAGAGGTGAGGGATTTATTTAATCTCTCGCCTTTTTTTATTCCAGCAACCAAGAAATTTATTGAGAGGCACATATGTGGAACTGAATATATGAATATTGCCTTTAGAATATATATATTCTACATAACTAATTATTACTAAAAAATCATGAAGGTTTATAGATTGTTACTAAGTACAGCTATGGTGTTTTGTTTTAGCTTGAGTGTTTTTTCCCAAAGTCTAAATTCGCAAGCTGAGCAAAAAATAAAATTATTAAAAGAGCAAGTTGCTAAGGCTGAAAAAAAAGGCTTGCCCGTAGAGCGAGAAAAAATGACGCTTTGTACGGCACAAACTTATTTAACATTTGCCGATTGGGATGAGGAAAACGTGGTTGCCAATACGAAGTACTTTAAACTTGTTTCTATTTATAAGGATCAAGCTGAAGAAATGGCTCAGAAATTAGCGGATTGGGAGCGTAATGATGTGATTAAAATGTTAGATAGCTCCATCATAACTGTTCAAAAGGTACTGCGTGGTGAAATTGTACGAAAAGAAACACCAAAGATCGATTGGGCCAGGGTGAAGCATGAGGGAGATTTGCTTACTTTCAATGGGCGCCCGGTTTTTGTAGCTGATTATACCTGGAAACAGGAGGATAGTAACTGGATGGAGTATTATGGCGCACAAGATGGTTTTTTTCTGACGCCTTCATATGTCATCAATAAAAAAGGTGATATAAATCCTGCAAAATTAACTGAGTTGAGAAATAAGCCTGATGGGCGTCTGGGATTTATTTTTATTAACAATAAAAATGTGCCTGACTGGGCAGAGAAAGCTTATGGTCCGGGTTTTAAGATGCGTGAAGATACTTATACCAATTATGATATTGATAATCCTGGTGCTCGTAAAATGATGGGTGCTTTGATAAAGGGTACGGTACCTTATATGGCAGGGAAAAAATATAGCGAACTTGGCTATATGCTTTGCAATGAACCTCATTTTTATACAACCACAAATGGCGATAAACTTGATTGGGCAAGTGGTCCAGTATCCGAATTTACCATTGCTAAGTTTAAAAAATGGTTGAAGAAAAAACATCAAACTATAGCGGTTCTTAATTCACTTTGGAAAACAGACTTTGCTTCGTTTGATGAACTTAAAATATCTATTCCAATAGATATCCGTTTGCAAGGAACGGCTCAATGGTATGACTGGATCTTATTTAATAATGATCGTGTTACACAATGGTATAGTTGGCTTAAGTCTGAAATACTTCGATATGATCCTAGTGCAAAAGTTCATCTTAAGATAATGCCTAACCTCTGGTCTGATAATAAACGTGGACATGGTATTGATTTGGAGGCCTTGACTAATATGAGTCAGATCATAGGTAATGATGCAGGCGCTGCTTATAATAAAATGTGGGGACCAACTCAGGATTGGGAACATGATTACTCATTTGACTGGCGTGAAATGTGTATGAGCTATGATTTTCTAAAGTCTGTTAGTCCTGATAAAATTATTTTTAATTCTGAAGCACATTACTTATCAACCGGACGTTCGAGAGATTTATATATGAACCCTCAATATGCACGAGCAACATTTTGGCAAGCACATGTTCAGGGGCTTAGTGCCAGTCAAATTTGGTATTGGCCTCGAAAAACGGATGGATCATTGAATAGAAACCCGGGTAAAGGCTATGGCGGTTCTAATAATCAACAGCCTCGTGTTTTAAATGAAGTAACTTCCACTTTAATGGATTTGAATTCTTTTAGTGAAGAGATTGTGCTTATGCAACGCCAACGTAAGCCAATACGTATTTTTTATTCTGAAACATCGGCTATTAATAAGTCTGATTATATGGATGGTCTATTTGCTCTTTATGAACATGTTTTTTTTGAAGGGGTTCCCATAGGGTTTGCTACAGAAAATATTATTAACAAACAAAATCATAACGATTGGGATATGATACTTGTTCGAAACACAGAATTTGTTACTCAAACGGAATTAGATGCTCTTCAGGCTTATGCAGATCAAGGAGGAACCGTTATTGTGGATGATGAAAGCTTGAAGAAGAATGAGTATGGGATTGCTATGCCGGGATTAATAGGTAAGCATGTGCAAAAAGCTTCATCGATCGATGAATATAAAAATAAAGCGTTTGCGCTATTAGATGATAATGGTGGGCTTCCTGAAATTGAGGTGAAAGAATTAAAGGAGAGCTCTAAGAAGGTGTGCGCATGGAAGTGTGTGAAAGATAAAGATGGTAAGCTTTTTTTATCTGTAGTAAACTTAGGAAAAGATCAAACTAAAATTCATGTGTCCTACAGGAAAGATGGTTCGGATGTAACTGGTACGGATTTATTCACAGGCAGAAAGGTGATGTCGGAGATCTCTTTAGAAAAATATGGTGTTGCATTTATTCAAATAGAGTCTCAATTGATGCCAAGATAGTGCAGAGTATAACGATCTAGCATAAAAATATGATCGTATATTGGTGTGTTTGTTGAACCTGGTTTATGCGTTAATGATTGATTCCAAACCTAAACAGTTTTGATTCTTCTATATACTTTGGGGCTACCTATTATTACAATTCATAATTAAATTAGGTTAAGTATGTTTTGTAAAAATAATGAACAATGTGCTATTAATCAGTGTGTTGTTGTGTATTTTTTAGTCTTTGAACTTGCTTTTTATTTGTACATATTAACCCATGAGTACAACGTTATTACCCATAAGTTAAATATAGATTTTTTAAAAGTGAAATTTTGTAAATAATAAATTAAGAAATATAAAAAGATACATTACTTATGGTAAAAACAATACTAGTTAATAGGCAATGGATTGTATGGATAATGCTTGTTTTTTTTCAATATGGTTGTTCAAAGACGATTGATAATTCTATGATTCTCAGCTTTGGTACAGAAATTTCTGACGACGCTACACCAGATGTGTTAGCCCAAATATTAAACTCGAATCAAAATATATCAAAAATCAAGTTTGAAAAAGGAATATATCATTTTTACCCAGATAAGGGATTAGAAGAATATTGTCATATTTCTAATCATTGTGATGTAATGGTAAGTACAGCTTTTCCCATTAAAAATTTTAAAAATTTAACCATTGACGGCCAGGGTTCAACATTTATTTTTCATGGCATCATGGTGCCGTTTTTAGTGCAAGCAAGTCATAATATAACGGTAAAGAATTTATCGATCGATTGGTATAATCCATTCCATAGTGAAGGACTGATTGTGGCTCGTGATGAAAAAAATCGAACTTTTGATATGCAAATATCCGAAGCGTATCCTTATGAAATACGAAATCATCAATTGTATTTTGTGAAGGAATATTATGAACATAATATTGGACAATCTATTTTGTATGATCCTCAACGTTCTGCCATCGCTTTTAATACAGAAGCTTATACGAACTTAACCACTATAAAAAAAGCAGAAACAAGTAGGTATCTTTCTAATATAAAATACAAGTATGATTTTGATTTCAGGGCTCCGGAATATAAGAAGCTTGGTAAAGAAGATAGGTTGTTTGTCGAGGAAATTAAAAAGGGACTTGTGCGTGTGCATAATCATGGAAAGTTACTTCCTCAGGTTGGATTAATTCTTACCATGAAAGGGGAGCAAGGGTTTAATAGGGTAGCTCCTGCTTTTAGAGTAACAACAACAGATGGTTTTAATGCTCAAAATGTCAATGTACATCATGCAGGAGGAATGGGTATTATTGCAGAAAACTCAGCTAACTTAACACTTGATAATTTTAATATCACGCCTTCTAAAGGTCGGATGGTTTCTACTACGGCTGATGCTACGCATTTTGTTGGATGCCGAGGGAAAGTGATTTTAAGAAATTGTACTTTTAATAATCAGTTAGACGATGCAGCAAATATACACGGTACTTATCAAATTGTAGAGGATGTATTAGATGAATATCGTATAGGAGTGCGTATGGGACATCATCAACAAAAGGGTTTTGTTATTGGTGTTCCTTCTGATACCATTGGTTTGGTCAGGTTAAGTGATTCTTTTGATCCATATGACCAACTTACCGTAAAAGACATTCAGTATCTCAATGGACGATATCAGATTATTACCTTTCATCAAAAGTTACCTCAAGGTATACAGAAAGGTGATCTGATTGAAAACCTATCCGCCTATCCTGAGGTGTGGGTGCAAAATTGTAATATAGCTAATAATCGAGCTCGCGGATTGCTTATTTCTACACCTAAAAAAACAATTATTGAAGATAATTATTTCAGTACTGAGATGGAAGCCATACTGATTCCTGTAGAGAGCAGCCATTGGTATGAGTCCGGTAGTGCTTCAAATGTACTTATTCAGAATAATACATTTCAAGATTGTCAGCATAGTGGTTATAAACGTGGCGTAATTCGTTTAGATACAGATGATGACAATACGAATCTGGCATTCCGGAATATTGAAATATCTAATAATATTTTTAATCAATTTGACAACATGATTGTACAGATAGCCAATGTAGATGGTTTTAAATTTATTGGAAATACAATATCAAATTCAGGAACATTTCCTCAGTTATTTCCCGATGCACCAGCTTTTACGGTTGATGTGTCTAAAAATGTGGTGTTTGAAAATAATACCTATGGTGGCAAGGCAAAGCAATTGATTGTAACGGATGAATCGTCTGGAGATATTGAATTTAAATGAATGAGTAGGGTGTTTTGATTCATCAGAATGGGATACAGGTGGGTAACTCATTTTTATTGGAGAGTTTTATCTGTTGTGAGGATGAATGTAGACAGTGTTGAGCAAACTTAAATCAAATGGAGAACAATAAAATGCACTTTAAATCTAAAATCTAATTAATAATGAAACAATACAAGATGTTGAAATTTAGTCAAACGATGGCTCGATACCTGTTTTTGACTATAATATTGATGATGACTTGGAGTATTCAAGCACAGGAAAAAAATATGATGGTTACCGGGACTGTCGTATCTTCGGCCGATGGTTTGGGGATACCAGGTGTAAGTGTCGTAATTAAAGGAACAATGTTGGGAACAATTACTGATATGGATGGAAATTATTCTCTCAAAGCAGAAATGGGAGATGTGTTCCAATTTAGTTTTATTGGTATGGAGTCGACCGAAAAAGAAGTGAGGGGAAAAATAGTGGATGTTTCGATGAAACCAGATGTAGTGAGCTTGGATGAGGTGGTTGCTATTGGTTATGGAAGTGTAAAAAAGAAGGAGCTTACAGGTGCTGTTGCGCAGGTTAAATCTGAAGATATTTCGCGTGTGGTTACCTCTGACTTTGGGGCTGCACTGCAAGGGTTAGTGGCAGGTGTAAATGTGACCGCTAATTCTGGTGCCCCAGGAGAAAATTCTAATATTCTTATTCGAGGTGTAAGCTCTATTAGTGGTAGTAATACCCCACTTTTTGTTGTGGATGGCGTTCCTCAGGAAGGTGATCCTCGATTGAGTACCAATGAAATAGAAACCATCGATATTCTTAAAGATGCGGCTTCGGCAGCTATTTATGGTACGCGTGGTGCAGCAGGAGTTATTCTTATTACTACTAAACAAGGTGAGGCAGGATCCCTAAGAGTGCGTGTTAATAGTAGTTACGGAGTTGAAGATATTAGATCGGGTACCCCTGTGATGAATGCTGTTGAACAGACTTATGCAGACTTTCTATATCATCGAAACCTGAACGGAACGAACTATACTGATATAAATCTAAGTACTCTGCGTACTTCAGAGAGTTTTCAGAATAATACAGATCTCGGATCTTTGGTGTTTATTGATTATGCACCCGTGCAGGAGCATAGTATTAATGTTTCGGGGGGAACCAAGGATATTTCTTATAATGTAATTGCTGGCTATTTTAATAAGGAAGGTGTAATTGTTAATTCAGGTTTTGAACGATTTAATACCCGGGCTAATACAACTTATCGTCATGGTAAATGGCGTATTAATGCCAATGTAGGTCTAACACAAGAAAAAAAGAAGAGTTCTCCTGGTGGGATAATTACCCAAACAATTAAGTATCACCCTACAATGAATATGATAGATGTGGATAGCGATGAGGCTTTGAATACCAGTCATTCGTTTGAATCCAATCGTGTGAATTGGGTGATGGATAGTTTTAGAAATACAGATGTAAATCATCGCACATCAGCTTTTGCTAATTTTAATATCAACTTAGAGCTAATTAAGGATCTTAATTTGTCTACACGTATTGGAAACTCGTTTACCAATGATTACCGTCATAGATTTAGTCCATATCAGGAAGTGTACGATGTAGATGGGGAGCTTGTTGGAGATCCTTCTACTAATAGTTATGTATGGGATCTTAGTAGCAGAAGAACCGCATTGACTTTGGATGCGGGTTTAACTTATCAAAAAAAGTTTGATAAGCACAAATTAACCGTATTCTTAGGTCAATCGGTTGAAAAGTATGTTTACGATAGTTTTGAAGCAAAAAAAACAGCTGTTTCAAATAATGAAATAGATCGCTTGGATGGAGCGGTATCTAATCCTTATGCAAGCTCGATGGATAATGATTACGTTAATAAGTTAATCGGCTCTATCGGAAGAATTCAATATGATTATAAAAGTAAATATTTGCTAAGTGCAAGTATTCGGCGTGATGGATCTTCAAAATTTGGAAGTGATAATCGTTGGGGTATTTTCCCATCTGCTTCATTGGGGTGGAATGTATCTGATGAAGGCTTTTGGCAAGGTATAAAAGAGGTGGCTAATAATTTTAAGTTAAGAGCGAGTTATGGTACTGTTGGTAACCAAAGCTTTGATCCATATACCTATTCGGCCGGTATTACACCTGGAATCAATTATATTTTCACCTCTCAAAATGCAGATGGAGGGCAAAATAATAGCTTAGTTAATGGTTATGTGCAAACTGAGTTTGCCAATGGAGATGTTAAATGGGAGACCTCGATTCAGACTAATATTGGTATGGATATCGCTTTTTTTAATAATAAACTCACGTTTACTGCGGAATACTACAATACCAACAAAAAAGATATGTTAATGCCGATTCAATTGCCGGGTTCAACAGGTAATATTCCCAATGTAAATATGCACAATCCTAAATCTTCGGTGGTGGTGTTGAATGTGGGTGATATGACCAACCAAGGCTTAGAGTTTGCGATGGGATACCGAACTAAAACAGGTCGTGTAAGCTGGGGTGTTAATGGAACTTTCAGTACTAACAAAAATGAAGTAACAAAGGTTAATGGTATGGGAGGGTTTACATTGCTGGATGATGGAGGACTTATCTCTGGAAAAAAATCAGTGTCTCAGGTAACTGCTATTGCTGAAGGTTATGAAGCGGGTGCTTTTTTCTTAAGGCCAACAAATGGAATCGTAGATTCACATGAGAAATTGGCTGAATATCAAAATATTAGACCGGATGCGCGAATGGGTGATTTAATTTATAAAGATACCAATGGAGATGGCTTAATATCTGATTTAGATAGGGTATACAGCGGAAGTGGATTGGTAGAATACGAGGTGGGCTTGAATGCACAGGCCAGCTTTAAAGGTTTTGATTTCTCAATGCAGTGGTATTCGGCCATAGGGCATGAAATTATGAATGGTGCCAAGGCTACTGCTTATGGTTGGGGACGACATAAAGATTTGCTTTATCAGTGGTCAGAAGCAAACCCAACCTCATCGATTCCTTCTTATAAGGGAGAGCCTAATAAACATTTCAATTATGAAGGACATAGCGATTTGTGGCTGGAGGATGGAACGTATTTGCGTCTTAAAGAAATTACCCTGGGATATACCTTGCCACAAGTATCAACACGTGGCTGGGGAATTGATAAATGTCGGTTTTATGTAACGGCTCAAAATCCACTTACGTTTACTGATTATTCTGGGTATGATCCGGAAGTGGGTGGTAATGTGAAGAGTAGGGGTGTGGATAAAGGAAACTACCCGGTTACTTCTCTGTATACTGTTGGCGTAAATCTTAACTTCTAAATCTATTTATCATGACATATAAATTATTTAAATATTTAGCACTCGTTGTTGTTCTTGCTCTTACAGTGTCGTGCAACGATTGGTTAGAAGAAACAAATCCGAATCAGTCTGATAGTGATTCGTACTGGAAAAATTTGACACAAACAGATGGTACTTTAATTGCAACTTATGGTAGTTTATTTAATCATGGAGTGTTAAATATTCGTGAAGAAGCTTGGCGTTCAGATATGGGTTTTCCAGGCTACGGACGCCCCTCATATAGTGGTGATGGCGTTGTTTGGTATAATCAAATTTATACCAATACCAATACGTATATCACTAAAAAGTGGGAATCGCTTTACCTTGGTATTTTTCGGGCTAATCAGGTTATTGATGGTCTAAAAGGACTAGAGGGATCGGTTGATAATGAGGAATGGGAGGAGCAAATGGCACAAGCTCGCTTTTTAAGAGGGCTTTTCCATTTTTACTTGCATTCGTCATTTAATAAGGGAAATATAATTATCAGGGACTTTGTGCCGAAAACCACAGCTGAGTATAATATTCCTGTATCAGCTTCGGCCGAGGTAATCGCATTTTTCAGGTCTGATTTACGTTATGCATATGAACATTTGCCAGTGAGTTGGGCAGATGAGGGAGAGATAGGTAGAGCTACCAAAGGTGCCGCAGCAACCATCTTGGGAACTA
The DNA here is from genome assembly GCF_000517085.1 of Saccharicrinis fermentans DSM 9555 = JCM 21142. Lineage (NCBI taxonomy): Bacteria > Pseudomonadati > Bacteroidota > Bacteroidia > Marinilabiliales > Marinilabiliaceae > Saccharicrinis > Saccharicrinis fermentans. The sequence continues at coordinate 983,431 of NZ_KI912107.1, forward strand.
GTTTTTTATATGAAAATGAAATTGACTCTGCGATCGTTAAATTTGAGGATGTGGTGAATAATGTGTCTGCAAAATATGGATATGAATTGGTTCAAGACCCTTCGCTTTTATTTACAACTGCTGGTGAATTTAATAAGGAGTCTATTTTTGAAATAGCTTATTCTAATGAGTTTAGTCCAGAATATAATACTTGGGTGGAAGATCGTACTACTAACCGACTGGCAGCCGATAGCTATGCAAATACATCGTCTTCTTTTTTTCCTTCTTGTTGGATTACGTGGGAGTATTTAAATGAACCAATGGACAGTAAAGATAGTCGGAATTATTATCTCTCCGATCCTGAAGATCCGGCTAGTGAGACTTTACGTGATGTGCCACTAAGAGCTTCTTCTATGATCGCTTTAATTCAAGATGAGCAGTCGTCTTATTACGGCAAGAAAGTATGGGAGAAAGCAACTTTTAACATACAAAATGGATTCGCACGTTATAAAAAATACACGAATCATGACCTGTTAACAGATGAAAATGATAATCCCGGAGGACGAAACCACTCAGGGAAAAACGTAACGGTTAACCGTTTGGGAGATGTTTATCTGATGTTGGCCGAATGTTACATTAAAAAAGATGATGTAAAAAGCGCTTTAGATTTGATAAACGCTGTACGTAGCAGGTGGGGCCTTCAACTTATAGGATTGAGTAATGGTGATACGGAGCATGAATATAATGAGGTTTCTTATGATGCGCAATCGTTGATGGAGCGATTAATGAATATTGAAAAGCCGCTGGAAACATCAGTTGAAGGGCATGCCATCCGATGGTTTGATCTTAGACGATGGGGGAAATTAGAGGAAAACTTTAAAAAGAAAGCAAACGAAGTATATTGGTCTGATCATTATACACCTAAAGATCAAACAAAAACAAAATGGAACAGTACGCTTACCGCAATCGATCCAGGAGATAGTAATAGACAGGTATATAAGGATTATGAGCAGGCAGCCATGAATTTCAACTATGAATTACATGCCTGGTTACCTATTCCTGCAACTGAGGAAGTGAGCAATCCGAATTTATACAAATAATAGATAATTAAAGCATAATTCAATGAAAAAATTAAACATATTATTACCGCTTTTTGCCTTGTTATTTGTGGTAGCATGCGATGAAGATGATTATGTAGCACCAGGTACGGTTACCGATGTTGCTTGGTACACCAGCGAAAAAAATAATGGAGATTATAAGTTAAATCAGGGCGATTATATGTCTTTTGTGGATTTATCTCAAGGTTATGAAAGTCATGAATGGAGTATTGAAACTGGGAACTACTTTTTGAAGGCAGGTTTTAGTCAGTATGATTCTTTGCCTTTGTTTATTGATCAAGAAAAAGGATTTGTTACTGACGATGCTACTGTTCATATTCTCTTTAATAAAGCGGGAATTAATAAGGTGCGTTTGTATAATACTTTTAATCAAAAAGTTGTTTTTAACGGATCTGAACCTTTTGAGGTAGTGAATAAAGACGGTGTTTGGGTGATTGATACTACTTTTTTGGTTGATGTATATGGTGATGTCTTGCCAGCTTTTAAAGTTTATCAATTAGTGGAAGACTATGATGGTAATATTATTGAGGAAAAAGAGGTTTGTAGTATTACTGAAACGGATATGCCAGATGCAGATAAAGCTGAGACTTGGCCAAGTATAGATGTGGAAATGGGAGGACGTCTTAAATTTGTAGATTTAACCACTAAAGATAGACCTACAGGTAGGATTTGGACTGTATTTAACCAGCAAAAATCGACTACGTCAAATGACTCTGTAGCAATTGTTTATTTTAATACATTGGGGTATACAACAGCCAAGGGGGTTGGATCTATTAAAGCAGAAAGGGTGAGTGATGATGAATTGCCAAGTGCCTCAGCTGTAAAAGTGATACCTTTTAATGTTAATGTGATAGCATCTGCTAAACCTTTTGTATATACTGGTAATATTAAGGAGAATGAAGATGAATCTATCATCATGAATGTGTCTGGTGAAATGAAATCTTTTTCAGGTGTTGAAGATGCTTTTACGGTGCATGTGTTGAATGCTGCATCTGGCTTTGAAGAAAATATAGCAGCGGCTAAAGCAGAAGTAAATCCCGAAGATGCTACATCTATTAAACTAAAGCTTAGTGAGGCGATCTATAATTCTGATCAAGTATATGTTTCTTATGATAATACGAAGGGTGCTATTTTGCGTGCTGATGATAAAATATTAGAGAACTTTGGCCCAGTTGGGGTAGATATGTATACTCAAAATTTTGCGGATGTTGATTTTTATGGAGCAGAAGCCGGAGGTGATGGTTGGTTTATTCAGCATGCCAATCAATGGTTTATTAATACCGAAAAGTCTTCTTCAGGGAGTTATGGTTTTAAATATGTTTATGACACAGCTAGTAGTCCTGGAAATAATGCTAAAATTCAAAGCACTGCACCGAATGTTTTTGGTGTAGAGGAAGGTGAATATCTAATGAGTCTCGAGGTATGGATGGAAGAAAGTTCAAATATTGCGTTTTTACGTACTAACCTATCTACTCCCGATTGGTTACCTTTGACATGGGATTTATCTTCTATTGAAAAAGGTAAATGGGTAAGACTAACTCAGCAAATTTCTTTGGGGGATCATAGTAAATTTATATTTCAAATTAACAAGGCGGATGTGCTTGGCGATAACGCTATTATGTATATTGATGATATTGAGTTTACTAAATTAGAAATGAGGCCTTAATTCAAAAATTAGTGATTTAATGATGCTGGTAGTTTATTTATACTCTTTGCTATTGGCTTGGTTCAGATGGCCTTAAAAATAAATTATAAACAAATGAAAATTATAACGTATGAAAAATTTACTAAATATATTGACCGTGGTTGGTTTTGTAATGTTATTAGGAGGATGTGATGAATCGGAATGGCCCGAATCTAGCGTTAAACTAGTTCCTGTGTATTCAGCAACGGATATAGATGGTGAGGGTGCGCCCTTCGCCTTAGAAATATATCAAGAAAAGCCATTGTTGATTGAATATGTTAATGCCAATATACTCAATAGTTTTAGTTATTACGATTTTGTAGATAAATCTTCATCGACTCGTTTTGACTTGAGCTATGCTATTCAACGACCAGCTATTACAGATGCTGGTAAGGATACTTTAATAACAAATGTTTATAGGTTATTTGGTCTGAAAAATGATTTGAAACCTGATACCCTTTGGTATGGAGTGGCTATTTCTGTGGATACTACCTATAGTGAATTTTATACTACTATAGAAGAAAAACAAGTTTATAATTAGTCTTTGCAAGAAAACTCCAAATACTGCGTTATTCTCATTTTTGAAACAGTCGCTTACCATCAGTAAACTCCTTGGTTTCAAAAATATCGAAAGCCTTGTCTTTGAAGCTTTCTTATCAAAGCTAGAAAACGACTGTTTTTTCTGGCAATGACTAATTTAGCGTGTACACAAAAAAAATTATTAAACCCTGCAAGATGCATTAGAACTTCATAATAGATTTTCTAATGCATTTTTCTGGTTAAAAGGAGGCTGCCTGTAGGCGGTCTTTTTTTTGTTCGAAGTGTTGTGCAAGGTATATTATTTTTTATTACGTGTTGAAATAAAAGGTTCATCGACACTATTTATGCTTGTTACCTAAAGATAGGATTACTCCTTCTTTGCATCATAGATGATGTTGGTTGTGATGCTATTAATAAAGTAGTTAAAATCTTATTATAATGGGTTAATTTTGATGATGTCGGAACTGTATAAAGAGTGTTAATTTGTTCGTTGCATATGACGTATTTATATGTTGAAATATTAGGATATGTGAAACGAGCCATGATAAAAAACTTCACACATAGAATTATGAATAATATGGCGAGTTTCATGTGGCCATTGAAAATTAAATTTAAACACATGAAAAGGATACCTGTATTTTTATTAGCAGTAGTGACACTATTTGCTTGCAATGTTAAATCAGTACAACATGAGAGTAAAGGAAAGAAACCTAATATACTTTTTATTGCCATTGACGATCTTCGACCGGAGTTAGGATGTTATGGTTCACCCATTGCTATTACGCCTAATATTGATCAATTGGCTGAGCAGGGCTTACTGTTTGAGAACGCCTATTGTCAACAAGCTATTTGTAGTCCTTCACGTGCCAGTTTAATGACTGGTGCCCGGCCTGAATCTATTGGAGTGATTGAAAATTACACAGACTTTCGTGATGTAAACCCGGATATTGTTACTTTACCTCAACAGTTTATTAAGTTTGGTTATGAAGCAGTTTGTTTGGGGAAAGTTTTTCATGGTAAATATAATGACCCTGATTTTTCATGGAGTAGGTTGCCGCTTAAACCAAGCATCAAGCGACTACCTACTAAAGGGGGGTTCGCATTGAAAGAAAATCAAGAGTTTTGGAAAAGGGATCGTGATAAAATGGTGGCTAAATATGGTCCAGATGCTACTAAAAATGGTTTAGCTCAAGGGCCTGCATTTGAATGTGCTGATGTGCCAGATGAGACCTATGAAGATGGTTATAATACTGTTGCCGCAATTGCAACACTAAAAGATATGTTGGCTAAAAATCCAGAAAAACCTTTTTTTCTTGGGTTTGGTATTAAAAAACCCCATTTGAATTTTGTGGCACCTAAAAGATATTGGGATTTATATGATCGTGAAGATATCTCATTGTCTTCATATACAGAGGCACCAATTAATGGTGCTGCCATGGGATTACACCCTTCTTTTGAAATGAGAGCTAGGGCAGGTATTCCTAAGTTCGGAAGTATTAGTGATTCTTTAGCTCGTGTATTAAAGCATGGTTATTTAGCTTGTGTGAGTTATGCCGATGCCCAGGTTGGTAAGGTAATGCAGGCGTTGGAGGAGGCTGGCGTTAGAGACAATACAATTGTTATTTTATGGGGCGATCATGGTTGGCATCTTGGAGAAATGGGAGTGTGGGGAAAAGCCACTAATTATGAAATTGCTACACGTGTACCGATGATAATTTCTGCGCCTAATATGCCTGATGAAATTAGGGGTGTAAAAACCGGTGCCTTAGTGGAGTTGGTGGACATGTATCCAACGCTTTGTGAGTTAGCAGGCGTAGATAAGCCAAGTCACCTGGAGGGACAAAGCTTCGCTCCTCTATTGACAAATCCTACCCACGATTGGAAGAAAGCTGTATTTAGTCAGTTTCCTACACCCGCACTAAGGGAATGGGCTGCAAATCCACTTTCTAAAGGAATGCGCGAAACTTATTTTGGTCCATTAATAAATCAAGTTGAAGATCGTATTATTGTTCAACAAGGGAGTAGATGGAATCGAAATCTATTTGAAAATCGTTTGATGGGATATGGAATGCGTACAAAAAAATATCGGCTTATCGTATGGAAGGATTACACGGACGCAAGTGCTGAACCTATCTTTATCGAGTTGTTTGATCATATGAACGATCCATCTGAAACAAAAAATATTGCGGAAGAAAATCCTCAGGTTGTACGTACTTTATTACAGCAATTTAATGAGGGATGGAAGGGTAATATGGCTGAGATAAAGTAGTAATTTAAGGAAAGAAAGATAGTTTATGTTATTGAATATTTTAAAGAATATATTATGAAAAAGAATAAGTTTCTCTTATCAATTTTATTGTTTTTTTTATGTTTGTGTTTTCAATCTTTAAGAGCACAAACTACGAAAATAAGAAAGTCTCAACCAAATATTCTGGTTATACTATGCGATGATCTGGGTTATGGAGATGTGGGCTTTAACGGTTCTGTTGATATTAATACACCTTCGCTGGATAAGTTGGCTAAGAATGGAACAATATTAAATGCAGCCTATGTTACCCATCCCTTTTGTGGTCCTAGCCGTGCATCTATTATGACAGGGCGCTACCCGCATCATATTGGTACTCCATACAATTTAAGAGACGTGGGCGTAAGGATAGATAAAGGAGTTCCTAAAGAGGAGCTTTTTATGAGCGAAATGTTGCAAAAAGCTGGATATTATACAGCAGCAATAGGTAAGTGGCACATGGGTTGGGCATCTGGTTTTCGGCCGAATGAAAGAGGGTTTGATGAGTTTTACGGCTTTTTGGCTGGAGGCCATGAATATTTTCCGCAACGATTTATACCTGCCTATGAAAAACAACGTGCTGCTGGTGTATATCCCATTAGAGAGTATATTAAGCCTCTTTTGCATAATGATAAAGAGGTGGCTGAAAAGGAATATCTGACAGATGCATTTACTAGGGAAGCGATTAGTGTCATTAAGAAATCTGAAAAGCAAGAAAATCCCTTTTTTCTATATTTGGCTTACAATGCTCCTCATACTCCATTGCAAGCTAAAGATGAGGATCTTCAGAAATTTTCTCATATAAAGGATAAGAAACGTCAAACCTATGCTGCAATGGTTTATGCGGTTGATAGAGGTGTGAAAAATATTGTAGCTGCTTTAAAAGAAACGAATCAATTTGATAATACCTTGATTGTGTTTTTTAGCGATAATGGAGGTAGTGTAGATCATGGAGCCAGCAATGCACCATTGAAAGGGACAAAAGGAGATACCTGGGAGGGTGGTTTTAGAACACCTATGTTCTTTCATTGGCCAAATCGTATTTTGGCTGGAAAAAAAGTGGATACACCTGTTTCAGCATTGGATTTATTCCCTACTTTCGCCCATCTGGCAGGTGCGAAATTACCAAAATCAAAGAAATTGGATGGTTTAAACCTGGCACCAGTCTTATTTGATAAGAATGAAGACTCATTTAAACAAAGAATGATATTTTCGTTGCGTTACCGTGAAGGATATTGTGATGTGGGCGCTCGCAAAGGGGATTGGAAAATTGTTCGTATGGCCAATGAGCCTTGGTTATTAATTAATATCAAAAAAGATATGAAGGAACAAAGCAATTCAATAAGACGATATCCTGAAATTTTTGAACAGATGATAGCCGAAACCAAAAAATGGAGTGAAAGTCATGTTAAACCATTGTGGTATTATTCGGCTAAAGATGAACAACTATGGAATGACGGTATATTGCCCGGTTATAAACAGACTTTTGAGACAGAGATTCTAGAACAGGCTCCTCTTGATTATGTAAATAAAAAGGAAAAAGTGTTAGAGAGTAGAAAATAAATAAAAAAGGAGTTGCCTAAGGGGAACTCCTTTTTTATTCTTGATATTTCTGTGTCTTTATTTTTTTGAATTTCTATTAAAGTATTGACTTGTTTTATTTGCACATGTGCGATAACCGTATTGTGCTTCCCCTCCCTTTTGTTTTGATGTATTAGAACTTAGGCATACGATTTATTAAATGTGTTTCTCAAACCAGATTTAATATTGGGACCATGCCTATGTGTAAGTTCTAGGCAGTAAAAGAGATGTCATTGACGTATGTTAAATGACAGTTCATAGAAAGTGCTTGTTGTATAGGATAAAATGATGTTATAAGAAGGTAAGATTAGTAAACTAATTATAGCAATATAGATGCATCTTTGTTAGGTTGATGAAGGTTGTATTTGTATGATGTTTAGGTTGTTAGTGGATGGTAGTGGGGTGTATATGCGCCTATTAGAGCGTCTTCATTTTTGTGGAATGTATTTTTTGATAGACTTAAAATTAGTGTGATAGTTTAATATTTCTAAGAAGTGTAATGTGAAAAATAAATCAATTTATGAAAAGTAGAGTTATGAATGTTGTAAAGCAGGTGACAAAACGATGTGTGGTTTTTACTATAGGTATTTTGTTGTTCTTCAGCTCTGTTTTGTTGGCTCAAGATATGAAGGTCGGTGGAGTAATTACTGACTCCTCCAATGGGGAAGCTATTCCCGGTGTCACTGTTGTAAAAAAGGGTACTGCTATAGGTACCATATCTGACATTGAAGGCAAATACAGCATTTCGGTAAGTAAAGGAGATGTATTGTTATATAGTTTTATTGGGATGAAAAGCCAGGAGATTATAGTGTCCAAACCAGTACAAAATATTCAATTAGCTCCCGAGTTAATTGGTCTTGATGAGGTAGTAGCTATCGGATATGGAAGTGTTAAAAAGAAGGAGTTAACTGGGGCAGTAGCTCAGATACCATCAGAATCAATTGAAAAAATTGTGACTTCTGATTTAGGGAATGCCATTCAAGGTTTGGTAGCTGGTGTTAATGTTAGCGCATCATCTGGACAACCTGGGGAGAGTTCTGGAATATTAATTCGAGGGATAACCTCAATAGAAGGCGGTAATACGCCTCTGTTTGTCGTGGATGGAGTTCCTCAAGAGAGTGATCCCCGTTTGAGTACAAACGAAATAGAGACTATTGATATTTTAAAAGATGCAGCATCTTGTGCTATTTATGGGACTCGTGGTGCAGCAGGTGTTATACTCATCACCACAAAACAAGGTAGAGCAGGGTCAATGAAGATAGGCATAGATGCTAGCTATGGTATTCAGGATATTCGTTCAGGTACACCGTTGATGAATTCTTCTGAACAGGTATATGCCGATATACTTGAAATGAATAATATTTATGATGGTGTATCTGGAATGGATGATAATATCAGACTTGCTATGCTGCGAAGTCCATATTATTTTCAGTACAATACTGATATCTCAGATGCTGTATTTATTGATAATGCTGTCGTTGAAGATTATAATCTGAATTTATCTGGCGGAACTAAGGATATGTCTTATAATGTTACTGTTGGCTATTTTAATCAAGAAGGAGTGGTCATCAACTCAGGATTTGAACGTCTCAATACACGAATTAATACGATCTACAAGCATAATAAATGGCAGATAAATGCGGCTGTTGGCATTTCACTGGAAGAAACGGGTTATTCGCCGGGAGGTATCATCACTCAAGCGATTAAATATCATCCTACAAATCAAAGTCTGGATTTTTCTAGCGATGATCCTATTTATGCACCTGGAGATCATGAGTCCTTAAATGTCAATTGGGTGCTTGATACTTTTAAAGATATCAACAAAAAATCGCGAAATAAGTCATTTGGAAATATTAATGTTAAATACAAACTGTTTAATAGTCTGGAGTTAAATGCAAGAGTTGCAGTAAATGCAATGAATGACTATCAAAAGCGTTTTAGTCCTTTTTCCGAAGTGTATAATGCCGAAGGAGAATTAACAAGTGATCAAATTAGAGATAGTTATGTTCAGAATGACGCAGGTAAAAATCGTTCTTATAATGCAAATATAGGAGCTACTTATCGTACATCATTTCATCATCATAACCTTACTATGTACGGAGGAAGTTCGCTGGAGAAATATACCTACGAAAGTTTCCGTGCGTCTCAGGATGGGGTTCAGAATAATGATATCCAGGTTTTAGATGGTGCAGTAGCGAATCCATATGCCAGTTCATTGAGTAATGATTATACGAATAAGTTGATAGGATTTATAGGACGGGTTCAGTATAATTATAAACAAAAATATTTATTGAGTGCTAGTGTTCGGCATGATGGATCGTCTAAGTTTGCGGAGGAAAATACTTGGGGAACTTTTCCTTCAGCATCTGTAGCATGGAACCTTTCTGATGAACATTTTTTTAATGGTTTAAAGGGTACCATTAACTCTTTAAAACTTAGGTTAAGTTATGGAGAAGTGGGGAATCAAAGTTTTGAACCATATTCTTATTCGGCAGGGATTGTAAGTGGTACCGATTATGTTTTTGGGGGGGAACAAAGCTATGGATTAGCCCAAACTAGTTTTGCGAATGCAAATGTAAAATGGGAAACTTCTATTCAATCCAATGTGGGTTTTGATATGGCTCTATTGAATAATAAAATCACTTTAACTGTTGAATACTACAAGACCAGTAAAGAAGATATGTTGATGCCCATTGAAGTGGCAGGTTCAAACGGCTCATTACCCAATGTCCAAATGGAAAATTTTACTGATCCAGAGGTGATACTGAATGTGGGTGACATGACCAACCAAGGGATTGAATTGGCCTTGCGTTACAAAGCAAAAACGGGAAAAGTAAATTGGACTGTGAGTGGCACCTTCTCGACGAACAACAATGAAGTTACCAAAATAAACGGACTGAAGAGATTTACTTTGTTGGATGATAGTGGTTTAATTGCAGGTAAGAAAACTCAATCGCAGGTGACAGCCATTGCTGAAGGATATGAAGCAGGTGCTTTCTTTTTGTTTAGGACAGGAGGTGTCATTAAGACAGTTGAGCAGTTGGCGGAATATCAGCAAATTGATCCTACTGCAGAAATGGGAGATCTTATATATATGGATATGGATGGAGACCATGCGATAACTGATAATGACCGACAATATGGAGGCAGTGGATTACCTGAGTATGAAGCAGGATTGAATATAACAGCTATTTACAAAGGTTTTGATTTTTCAATGCAGTGGTATTCGGCTGTGGGGCATGAGATAATGAATGGAGCTAAAGCTACAGCTTATGCTTGGAGCAGACACCGAGATATGACTTCGCAATGGAGTCCTATCAATCTTAATTCTGATATTCCTGCCTATAGAGGTGAACCAGGTACCCATTCTAATTACAATGGTTATACTGATTTGTGGCTGGAGGATGGTAGTTATGTTAGATTAAAAAATGTGACTTTGGGTTATTCATTGCCACAACGATGGATCCAAAAGATGAATATCTCCAAATGTCGTTTATACGTATCTGCAAAAAATCCTTTAACGATAACTCATTACGAAGGATATGACCCAGAGGTAGGAGGTAGTGTGACCAATAGAGGTTTGGATAAAGGAAATTATCCAGTTACTTCTCTTTATTCAGTAGGATTAAATCTAAAATTTTAAATAAGGCTAAAATGAAAATTAGAATATACAATTATTTTGCTATATGCATGGTATTTGCTTTTTCTTCTTGTACAGACTGGTTACAAGAAAGAAATCCAAATATGACAGATAAAGATTCGTATTGGGCTACTTTAGATCAAACTAGTGCTACTTTAACAGCAGCATACGCAGCACTGGTTAGTGATTATGCATTAAACATAAGAGAAGAAGCACCTAGAAGTGATTTAGCTACCCCCGGTTTTGGACGTCCGACTTATTCTGGAGAGGGAGCCATTTGGCATAATCATGCTTATACTAACACAACCAAGGGAGTGCAACAAAAGTGGGAAATTCTTTATATGGGAATACTGAGGGCAAATCAAGTGATTGAGGGCTTAGAGAATATGGAAAGTGTAAGTGATAATGACCGTTGGATTGTTCAAATGGCTCAAGCGAGATTTCTGCGTGGTCTGTATCACTTTTATCTGCACTGTACTTATAATAATGGTAAAATTATTATAAAAAATAAAGTGCCAGGAACGTATGAAGAGATGAATGAATCTCTTTCTTCATCACAGGAGGTTATTCGATTTTTTAGGGACGATTTAAGGTTTGCTTACAAAAATTTGCCTGAGAAGTATGATGATAGTTCGGATCAGGGTAGGGCAACCAAAGGTGCTGCTGCAACCATTTTAGGTAATAGCTATCTATATGAAGCTACCTTGAAAAATCCCAATAATGTGATTGATTCTCTTGTGGATTCTGCTACTGTAATGTTTGAGTCTGTCATAAATAGTGGTGTATATAAGTTGGTTGATGATATGTCTCTGCTTTTTACAACGGCGGGAGAAATGAATGAAGAGTCTATCTTTGAAATTGCTTTTTCAAATACGATTAATGCAGAGTATAATACCTGGGTGGAAGATCGGTTGAGTAATCGTTTAGCTTATATATTTGATGGAAAGGGTTCAAATGCCAATAATGTATTTCCTTCTATTTGGATCACGCATGCTTATTTGAGTGAAGAATTGGATATGCTGGATCCTAGAAATAGGATCGAAGATCCTGATAGTCCGGGTAATTATGTTGATAGACCAGTGAGTTTGCGAGCTTCTGCAATAATTGCATTGACCCAAGATGAATATACAGGTTATTATGGCGGTTTAGCACATAATCAAATTGGATTTCCACAAAACGAAAAGCGTACACAAAATGGTTTTTCAAGATACAAGATCTATATTAATCATGATATAGTTGATGATGAATCTGATTTGCCAGGAGGTAAACAGCATTCCGGGAAAAATATAACATTGAACCGCCTTGGTGAGGTATACATGAATTTGGCCGAGTGTTATATCTACCAAAATAAGATTCAAGAGGCCATCAATACCATTAATATGGTGCGTAAACGTTGGGCCCTTGTGTTATTAGGAAAGAGCAATGGAGATGCTTCACATACATATGATGAGGTTGCTTATACAAAAGAATCTTTACTGAAACATTTTCGATATTTCGAAAAACCTTTGGAAACATCTGTGGAAGGGCATTGTATTCGTTGGTTCGATCTACGTCGCTGGGGATTGTTAGAGGATGGTGCTATTTTTAAAGAACGTGCTGCGCAAAAATGGTGGACTGCAAATGTATATGTGAGAAATGGTGATAATGCCAATAAATGGAAAAAGTGGTCATCAGTAACAAATGTTGAGGATGTGAGCGATGATGATAGAATGGAAATAAGAGATTACCAACAGGCTGCGCTAAATTTTATTTATGAGAAGCATGCCTGGTATCCAATCCCTTCAACTGAAACACTCTCAAATAGCGATCTTTAGTAATACGAATGATAATTATTAAAATTGTGAATAATGAATAATATAAAGATATACACTTTACTTTTGATTCTATTAGGCCTAACTGCCTGTGAAAAAAATTATGAAGCTCCATGTCCGGTTACGGCAGTGACTTGGTATACCAGCATGCCAACCATGACAGAATATTATTTGTCGGAAGGTGAAATGATGGCTTTTATTGATGCTTCTCAAGGTGAGTTGAGTCATAAATGGATCATTCAGCAAGGAAGCTATTTTTTAAAGGATGGATTTGTTCAAGGTGATTCTTTGATTAGTTTTATTGATGAATCTTTGGGGCTTACTTCTGAAGAAGAGGCGGTTAGTGTGTTATTTACTAAGCCCGGAAGAACAACAATACAACTGGTCAATACTTTTGATGAAAAAGTGACTTATCGTGGTGTTAGGTCATTGGAAGCAAAAGAACAAGATGGAAACTGGGTGATTGATACATCTTTTGTTGTTGATGTTTATGGTGATATTAAACCATCATTTAAAGTTTGTAGGGTAATTGAAAACGAAGAAGGTTTGATCTCAGAAGGTGAAGTGCTTATTGAGGTTGGACCAGAGGATAATGTGGATGTGAATGCGTCTGAAAGTTGGACATCGGTGGATGTAGAGGTGGGTGATCGGTTGATGTTGATTGATTTAACAAAAGAGGAAGATGCGCACCTAGTACAGCCTGATAGACGTACATGGCTCATTAAAAATCAGGCAGTATCCTCTACTTATACCGATTCTGTAGCATTGGTGTTTTTTAATGTTTATGGTTATTCAACTGTAGGATTGGGGAGTTTAAAGTCTGAGAGGACAGCTTCTGGGGCTCCTGCAGCTTCAGCACAGAAATTGATCCCGATGAAGATTAATGTAGTGCAGTCTACTCAACCTTTTACCTATGCAGATGGTGCTGTATGGACTGGCCAGAATTCTTTGGTTTTTAATGTTGCAGGGGAAGTTAAAGACTTGGGTGACAATTCTCAGGATGCTTTTAAAGTGCATGTGAAAAATGAGGGAAAAGGGATGGATGAAGATATTCCGGTTACGGCGATTACTATTTCATCGGCTAATGCTACACGTATTGAATTAACGTTGGCTGAACCTGTTTATGGGGATGATATCATTACTATTGGTTTTGACGAAACAAAAGCAACTATTCGTTCTGTAGACGATCGCTTGTTAAAATCTTTTTCTGATAAAATGGTCGAAATACCTATGGGTGGTGAAGATATACTAGCTGAATGGAAAGAATGGTCAGGTTTTGAAGGTGTAGGAGGGCTAAATGCAGGAGGGGCTTTGAGATATTGGGTAGGAGCTCAAGATGTTAATAACCCTGATTGGAGTAGAGATGTGTCTATGTATTTTTCGGGTGAGGCAAGTATGAAATTTAATGGCACCATCAATACTTCAAAAAACTTATATGGAGTAGGCTTGGCTGATAATGGACTTATATCGGCGGGGTCTTATAGAATTTCTCATAAAATTTTTATAGAGGACGGATCTAATATAAAAATATTACGTACCGATATTGCTAATAGTAGCAATGGTTGGGCATCTACACCTAATATTTTATGGAATTTAGAAGACGTAAGAAGGGGGGAGTGGGTGACTATATCACAAATTGTTGAAATATCGGTTGATGTGATTCCGTGGCCAGGAGCAGGTAAACCTGCGGCAAGCCGATATTCGTTTTATGTTGAACCAGAATATAATCCTGGAGTAACTGGCACGCAGACATTTTATCTTGATGATATGGAAATGGTGAAGGTGGAGGCTGGTCTTCGTCCTTAGCTTATGAAGACTACCTCTTTGTGAAATACTTAAAGAGGTAGTTGTTAGTATTAGTAGTGCACATTTTATATATATCTTATAGTCTGATATTCGTAAATATGAATTGTTGACTTATTCCTGTATTTACATTATCCTTAGATGGTGGGAGAGATGTTTATCTAGATGAGGAGCTGAGGGATATTATTATAGTGGAATAAAACAATAGAAATAGAAGAGAAGTTTGTATTAATAATATTTTTGAGCTTCTTTTTTCTGTGGGGCTGCTTTCTGTAAGGTAGTTTTTTGGTATAGCTATGTGATAGTAGGGACGAAAATAAATTGACTTGGTTCAAGTTGATAAATAATATGTTCAAAAATTGGGGCGGAAACGAAAATGTTTTTATTTTACGCTCAAAACAGATGAGTGATACCGTGCTGCTGTTGCAGTATTACGCGGAATCTTGCTTTATTAATCTTGCTAGAGAAGGAAAACTACAAAAAAACATGAATAGAAAGGAATTTGTTCAATTATTAGGAGCAGGCGCATTGAGTTTGGCGGTTGCACCTAATGCATTCTGTGCCAAAAGAAGAAAAATAGATCATAGCATTTGTCAAATTACTTGGGATAACTTATGTGGTAATATGGCGAAAGTATATAAAACGGATGCCTTTGATTATGTAAGTCCCATCAAAAAAAAGCCTTATGTGTTTATCTATGGAGATTCCATTTCCATTATGTACACATCCATGGTGCAACAATGTTTAAAAGGTAAGGCCAATGTTTATCGATTATTTAAAAATGGAGGTTCTAGTCGTGATTTTATTCCAAACATGGAAAAATTGCATTCCACCATGTTTCAGCCCGGCTTAAAAAATGGATGGAATTTTAAATGGGATATAATTCATTTTAATGTGGGCTTGCATGATTTGAAATATCTTAAGGGAAGGCATTTGGATAAAAATGGAAAACAAGTTTCGTCATTAGAGGAGTACAAAAGAAACTTAAATCAGATTTGCCATTATTTGAAGACTCAATTTCCTAAGGCCATTATAATATTTGCTACCACAACATCAGTTCCTGAAAATTCAAAAGGACGATTTAAAGGCGACAGTGCCAAATATAATCGTGCCGCTAAAGAAGTGTTGGTAAGCTATCCTGATATTATCATCAATGATCTTTATTCATTTACTTTACCTCATCAAAAGCAATGGGCGCAGGCTCCGGGAAATGTACACTATAATCAAGCCGGATTTACAGCGCAAGGTAAAGAAGTAGCGCGTGTTATTTCGGAGTATTTATAGCTGACGATAACCTCATAATAGTGTTATGGTAGAACAAGGTTACTTATGAAGGTTGTGAGGGGATACAATCTGGCAAAATGTGCAATCAGTGAGTCTTTCTCAAACGTGAAAATTAGAACAGCAGCCAGCTTTGTATGATTGATGGTTGTAAATAATGAAATAATGAGGGTTTCTTATAGGTATTTTGGCGTAAAATTATCATTCAATTTTATTGGAAATAATTTTGAATGTTATTAATCTTGTAGTTTGTCGCTAGAATCATTTTTTACCTCTATGAATGATATTTTCATGTTAAACAGGTATTTGTTAATTATTTCTTTTCTTCATTTTTTCACCAATGTATGTTCCGAAAAGTTGTTTTTTGAACACCTAACCATGGATGATGGCTTAGTTACGAATGCTATAAAGTCTACCTATATTGATAGTTATGGATATGTGTGGATTGGAACATTTGGAGGGGTGAATCGCTTTGATGGTTATGAGGTGAAGGATTTTAGTAGCTATTTTAACAATGCGCATAAAAGTATCACCTGTTTTAGTGAAGATGAAAATAAAGTGCTTTGGATAGGGACAGAGGAAGGCTTGTATTATTGGAATCGCATTGCATCACAGTTTTCTCGACTTTCTATTCCCGATCAACCACAAATTAATATTACTGAGATACAATATTATAAGGAAGGGTTTCTCTATTTTACTTCGGATGTTGGCTTTTATGCTGTTAACACCCACACCCTTGCAGTAACGCCCATATTGTTTCATCCGGAACCGTATCATTTGCTAAATTTTGTTACAGGCTTAGTAGTGGATGATGATCAGGTGTATTTGTCCACCAAAGGCGGTTTTGTGCAATATGATATCAGTTTGGATAGGATACTAATTTATCATGATGCAGAATTTGCACAGAGCTATAATTGTGTGGCTAAAATGAATGATCGTATTTATCTAGGAAAGGGAGATGGTGTGAATTTTTTTTCCTTGAGCAGTCAGCAGTTTGGCGTTTTAAATGAACTGGATCATGTGTTGGTTTTATCTTTGTTAAGTGCCAATGATAAGCTTTTTATTGGTACAGATTCAGATGGACTCATGGTATATGATTCCAAAGTAAATGAATTGCAAGTTTTTGAACAGAAGGAACATATTAGCTCTTCCATATCTTCCAATACCATTACTACTATGGAAGTCGATGATAAAGGTGTTTTGTGGATAGGAACCTACATGGGAGGGGTGAACTATACTTTGTTATCGGAACGGATCTTTAATGCGAACAATACAATAAATGATAAGCTAATAAATAAAAGTGTTCGTTCAATTTATCTTGCTGAAAATGATGAGGTATTTTTAGGTACACGAAACGGATTGTATGTTGTTTCACCCAACGAAGAACTTACGTTTTTTGAACAGGATCATACAACGTTGAATTCAAAAATTATATTAAAGTTTTTAAGATATAAGGATGAGATACTTTTAGGGACTTACGAAGGTGGAATTAGTAGTTATTCATTGCAAACAAAAAAATTATCACTCTGGCAGGATCATCTATTTCATAAACAAACGGTCTATGCTTTAGATCAAGATTCTTTAGGTAACTTGTGGATAGGTGGATTCAATGGAGTTCAAATGTATAGTGCTGAGGGTGAGCTTAACTCTTTTACTATGGTTAACTCTGTTTTTAATGATGACTTGGTGTTTGATATTAAAGTGGATAGATATAACAGGATATGGGTTGGAGGTGATAATGGTGTGCATGTTTATGAGTATAAGGAAAATAAATTAAAATTAGTTTGTAAACTGGATTTTGGTAAAGATGTACGAGTGGTATGTTTGTATCTTGATTCTCATGGTACAATGTGGGTTGGAACATTGAAAAGTGGAGTTTTTGTTTTTGATAAGGATTTTAATCGTTTAAACCATATTTCAACAGGTAATGGATTGTGTAACGATGCTATTGCTTCTATTGTTGAAGCAGGTGTGGATTCATATTGGATTAGTACTTTAAAAGGTCTTAGCCTATACCATCACAAACAAGACTCTTGTAATAATTTTTATACCTCAGCAGGGTTACCAGGTACTATATATTGTAGGGGGGCTTCAGTGAAAGATAAGGATGGAGATGTATGGTTGGGTAATGAAGAGGGATTGGTGATTATTGATGCAAATAAAACCATTCCTAGAAAGGAGCTCGATAGTATTCTTATTACTGAAATTATGGTTGAAGGTAAGATTTTAAATGAGGAGTTGGCAGGTATCGTTCATCGACCTGTTGAAGATTTAACCTCACTTATACTTCCGGGTGATTACAATAGTGTAGGATTTCGTTTTGTAAATGTAAATAATAAGTTTGAACACCATCAGAATTATGTGGTCAAACTGGTTGGTAAGGACGACGATTGGGTTCAAGTAAATAATAAGAATACTGTGTCTTATAATGCACTTAATCCTGGTTCATATATCTTTAATGTGGCTATTAGTAATGAGTCGGGTGTTATCGTTGGTTCGGTTCTGCGCTTGCCTATACTTATTAAACATCAATGGCATAGTAGTATTTTTGCTTTAGTATTGGTGTTTATTGTTTTGTTAATGCTGGTTTTTAATTTGGGCTTTATTATAATGGGCTATAGAAAGAAATTAGCGCATATGATCTCAGATAAAAATAATGATCTTAGAAGGTATGAATCATCTCATCTTACTACTAAGGATAGTAAAGCATTGTTAAAGAGAATTCAAGAGTATCTAGAAGAGTCTAGGGTATATATAAATAGTGATTTAAAAATTATTCATATTTCTAAAGCGCTGGATGTTTCGTTACACGATATTTCTCAATCGATCAACCAAAACCTAAATCAAGGATTTACTGATTTTATAAATACTTATCGTATAGAAGAATATAAAAGGTGCTTGCAAAAACCGGAATATGAAAAGTTTACTTTACTCACAATTGCCGAAAAGTGTGGGTTTAATTCTAAGTCTTCGTTTAATCGAGCGTTTAAAAAAGTGACCGGTTTAACACCCTCTGAGTACGCTTCTTCCATTCAGAAGCCCCAATAGTTTTATTCGATACCGAATGGTTAACTGAATGTAAATCCTTGGAGGAACATCTCCTGCGAAAGTGACTTGGGTTTATATGGGGTATTATATTTTTTATATTGGTTGGTTCCTGGCTTTTTTTATTTTTGACTACTTTATGGTATGATATTGCCGGTGGCAATAAAAGTATCTTTTCGAATAGCTTCTTTCTTTTGGATTTTACAGTTAAGTAAAGTTAATAAATGATATTATTAGGACTTGATGTGTAAAAATATTTGTTTTTTATTGTTCTTGTCCAAACGAAATTCTCTTTGGGCTGAAGAAAGCCAATGCTTCCTTTTTTCTATCCTGTTGGAACGTCTCATTTTATAAAATGCTACTTTTATTGTGGTGTAAGTAATTGAAATTTAATTTTTTGTTTTTTGTCTAAAAAATAAACTGTTTCTATAAAAACTGCGAGGCCTTGATTGAAATGGCACCTTTCTCATGAATATAAATTCGTATGAAACTATGAATTGGTTCAAATTAACCTTGTAAATAATTTACAAAAATTAGGAAAATAACTTGCTTTGAATAGGTATAACACGCGTGAGTAGTTTTTTTGATTGACAGTAATTTTAATTTGAAATAGATTTTCTAATGCATTTCCCGGGTTTAAAAAACAAATATTTGCTTTTTATCAAAGCTATTTATGTTATGTATGAGGTGTTTATGGATAGCTTAGATGATGTGTTTGAGGAATGAATTTATATTTAATTATGAAAGGAACAGTAGTTTTTTGTGTGTTTTTGGTGGTTTTAATGGGGGTTGTCCGTTGCCATACAAGCTCTAATAATGAAGTAAAAGTGGATTCGAAAAAAATACTTGAATCTAATATTATTAAAATTAAAGAAGTGGTGCGTACCGTAGTTTCTTCAGATACCTTTCCCAGAACCATTTCCCCGGGAAATAAAGAATGGGAGTGTGTGGGTGTTAGAGATTGGTGCAGTGGTTTTTGGCCGGGAGTGTTGTGGTATGCCTATGAAGCATCAGGTGATGCGGCGTTGAAGAAGGAAGCGGAACGATTTACTGCTTCATTAAAAGAAATTGCTTATACCCCAGCTATGGATCATGATATTGGCTTTCAAATGTTGCCAAGTTATGGTAATGGTTATCGTTTAACTGGTAATGTGGAATATAAAAAAATATTACTGGCTGCAGCTGATACCTTAGCTACTCTTTTTAATCCTAATGTGGGGAGTATTCATTCCTGGCCTTTTAAACCTCAATATCCTCACAATACTATTATTGATAATATGATGAATTTGGAACTCCTATTTTGGGCAGCGAAAAATGGAGGAGAGCAACGCTTATATGATATAGCAGAGAGTCACGCAGAGGTGACAATGAAGTATATTGTTCGTCCTGATTATTCCGCTTATCATCTGGTTTCTCTCGACGATAAGTCAGGTGCCTTCATCGAAGGGAAAGCACATCAGGGCTATGCCGATGAGTCGATGTGGGCACGTGGACAGACATGGGGTATTTATGGTTTTGCCATCGCATATAGAGAAACAAAACGCAAGGACTTTCTGGTAACATCCATGAAGATGTGTGATAGATTCCTGGAACGCCTACCTGAAGATGGAATTCCGTTTTGGGATTTCGATGACCCCGCTATTCCCAATACGCCTAAAGATGTCTCTGCGGCCGCTGTGGCTGCTTGCGGTATGCTTGAGCTTTCAGGATTGGTAATGGAGAAAACGGATCAACAAAGGTATTATAATGCAGCCCTTAAGTTGTTAAGCATACTGTCTACAGATAAATATACCTGCGGTGATGAGAATCAAGCTATCCTTACACACTCGGTGGGGCACATGCCTAAAAATTCAGAAATTGATGTGCCTATTATTTATGCGGATTATTATTATATGGAAGCATTGCTGCGCCTGAAAAAAATAGAACAAGATAAAATAGTGGAATAATTGTTTGTAAAAGAGGATGTTGGATCTGTAATATGTTGAAAAATGAAAAAAGTAATTACAAGCATAGGGTTGATTGTTTTGTGTCTTCCTGTGTTGTTTGCTCAGCGGCCGACAATTGCTTCGGGGCATTTTAGTTCACTGAATTGGATTGTTTTAGTGGTGTTTTTAGTGGGAACTACTGTGTTTGGGGAGTTAGTGAAAAATAAAGATAAGGGTTTGAATGGTTTCTTTCGTGGTGGTAATAATTTGCCATGGTGGACAGTATCTTTGTCCCTTATAGCGACCAAAACTAGTGTAGCTACTTTTATTGCGGTGCCCGCATTTGTATTTTCGCTCCATGGTGATTTAAGCTATTTACAGATGACTTTTGGTTTTGCCTTGGGAAATATATTGATGGTTTTTGTATTGCTGAAAGAGTATTATGAGGATCATATATACAGTCCCTATGATTTTATTCAAAATAGATTAGGTATTAGAGTTAGTCAGCTTTCTCGTACTTTCTTTATGGTGGGGGCAACCATGAGTCAGGGTGTTCGTTTGCTGGGTACTGCTCTGGTTTTGAGTGTAATTACCGGACAAAGTACTATCTTGTGTATTGGTATTATTGCTGCTTTTGCTGTAGTGTGGTCATATATTGGAGGTATCACAACCGTCGTGTGGACCGATGCCTTACAGTTTGTAATATTTATATTTGGTGCCCTGTTCGCACTGTTTTATGCCATAGGCGATATTCCTGGTGGCTTAAGTGAGATGATAGTCATAGCAGATCAAAAAGCTAAGCTAACATTACTGGATCTTTCGTTGGATCCACATAAAACATATACGCTTTGGGTAGGTATTTTGGGATGTACTTTTTTTGAGTTTGGTTCCAATGCTGTTGATCAGGTTGTTACCCAACGGGCTCTGTGTTGCAGGAATCTCAAAGAAGCGCGTAAAGCGGTGGGCTTTTCTGTAATAGGCGTCGCTACCACTTGGATAATGGCATTTGTAGGTATTGGTTTAGTGGCTTACTATCATATCAATCCTCTTTCTCCAGAAATAAATGCTTCTATGGTGCAAGAACCAGATCGTATTTTTCCTTATTATGTTGTTAACTCCTTGCCCAATGGTATTTCAGGACTTATTATTGCTGCAATGTTTGCTGCAGGTATATCTACCCTCGATTCTGCATTAACTGCTCTTTCACAGACAAGTGTAATGGGGGTTGGAAGTATTTTATTTCCGAGATTAAAGTTCATGAACGAAGATAAAGTGGTTAAAATTTCTAAGATGGCTATTATTGTTTGGGGGGGGATATTGGCATTATTGGCTTATGGATTTAGTTTCTTTCAGGATGGTGGTTTGTTGGCTTTAGGATTTAAAGTGCCCGGGTATGCTTACGGAACATTGATCGGAATTGCTTTTCTAGCCTTAATGCGCCGTGGTTCTTTTATGGGTATTCTTATGGGGTCTTTATTAGCTATTGCTTGTATAGGCTGGATGCATATGGAGGGTATCAGTTTTTTTTGGTGGTTCCCTGTTGGAGCATTCGTGGTTATTATGATGGCTATATTTTATGATATGATAGTTCCTAAAAAATAATAAACATATGAAAGTTCTACAAATAAAAAATATAGGAACCTATGAGGTTGTGGTTGTTGGGGGCGGAGTATCAGGGAGTCATGCAGCCATGGCAGCTGGCCGTGCTGGAGCTAAGGTGCTTCTAATTGAGCAGTTTGGCTTTTTAGGGGGATCCTTGACAGCTATGGGAGTAGGCCCCATGATGACTTTTCATAATCGTGCCGGGAAACAGTTGGTTTTTGGGTCACCCAACGAAATGATTGAGCGTTTAGTGAAACTAGGTGCTAGTCCTGGACATATTTTAGATGGAACAGGATATTGTTCTACAGTAACTCCTTTCGATGCTGAGATGCTTAAAGTGGTATTGGAAGATATGGTATTAGAATCAGGCGTTGAGATTTTATATCATACACGATTAGTGGGAGTGCGTACAGAGAATCGAGAGATTGTTTCGCTTTCTATTCATAACAGAGGTGGTATTCAGGAGGTAGAAGCTCAACAGTTTATTGACGCCAGTGGTGATAGCGAATTAGTCAAGTTAGCTGGTGTTCCTTTTACCTTGGGAAGAGATGAAGATAATAAATCACAACCTTTGACCATGAATGTGAAGATAGGAAATGTAAATACGGATGCTTTACGAAAGTATATGTATGAAAATTGGGATCAATTTGATGATGCAATACGTACACAAGATAAGAAAGAGGTCTTAAATAGAACGAGAAGAATATCGCTTTGGGGCTTTTATGATTTATGGGAGAAAGCTAAGAAGAAAGGAGAGGTGACTATACCACGAGATAATGTTTTGTTTTTTGAAACCAATACTGAAGGCGAATTTATTTTTAATACTTCTCGTATTTTAGGAATGGATCCTACCAATCCTTTCGATATTAGCAAAGCAGAAACGGCAGGACGCAAACAGTGTGTTGAAATATTTCAGTTTTTGCGTAAGTATGCACCTGGGTTTGAAAAGGCCACATTGGTGGGTACGGCTCCACATATTGGTATTAGAGAGTCGCGTCATCCGCATGCTAAATACGTATTGACTTCTGAGGATCTGGTAAATGAAAGAAAATTTCAAAATACGATTGCGGTAGGTGGTTACCCGATTGATATCCATTCTCCGGATGGGGAGACTACTGATTCTGTTCATTTAAGAGACGAGGGTATATATTATATTCCTGTTGATTCATTGTTGGTGAATGAGATAGATAATCTCATTTTAGCCGGACGTGCCATAGGTGCTGATCATTATGCTAGTGCTGCTATCAGAGTAACTCCCATCGCAATGGCCATTGGACAGGGAGCTGGTGTTTTAGCAGGATTGGCTTCGATTCATCATATAAAGCCCTGTGAGGTGAGATATGATGAGTTGAAAAATAATTTGTTGGAACAGGGGGCTTATTTGGGTTCTTAAACTTAGATTATTTATTATGAAACGAGCCATGGGAATTACTTCACACAGAGGCGTATGATTAATTTTGGCGAGTATCATATAATCATTCAAAAAAATGTAAATATGAAGTATGTTATTGTTTTACTGATTTTAATTCCATTAATGATGCAAGCGCAGGTGAATGCTGATGGAACCATTGATACGGGAGATAAATTTGCCAATGCAAAGCTGGAACAGCGGGAATCCAGCGAAATCATTTCAAAACGACTGGAGTGGTGGAAGGAGGCTCGATTTGGAATGTTTATTCATTGGGGTTTGTACGCACAGGACGGTTGTTTTTGGAATGGAAAAGATGGTCGTTCTGAGCATATGATGCGTAATCTTCAAATACCTATTGCTGACTATGAAAAAATTGCAAACGAGTTTGATCCAGTTGATTTTGATGCGGATGAATGGGTAAGGATTGCAAAGGATGCGGGAATGAAATATATGATTTTAACTTCTAAACATCATGATGGTTTTGCTATGTTTAATAGTCCGAGTAGTAATTACAATATTGTAAAAAGGACTCCTTTTAAACGGGATCCTGTGAAAGAACTAAGTGAAGCATGTGCAAAAGAGGGTTTAAGGTTTGGGGTCTATTATTCTTTGGGAAGAGATTGGCATGATCCGGATTGTAATTCCGTAGACGGTTGGCGAAGTAATATTTGGGATTACCCCAATGAAGCAGAAAAAGATTTCTCTAAGTATTTTGAAAGAAAGGTAAAGCCTCAAATGATTGAACTCATAAATCAATATCATCCTGCTATTATTTGGTTTGATACTCCTGAACTCATATCCAAGCAACAGAGTGAAGAGTTATTGGCTTTAATTCATGGACTGGATCCTACATGTATTGTCAATCAGAGGGTAGGGAATAAACTTGGTG
The DNA here is from genome assembly GCF_000517085.1 of Saccharicrinis fermentans DSM 9555 = JCM 21142. Taxonomy (NCBI): domain Bacteria; kingdom Pseudomonadati; phylum Bacteroidota; class Bacteroidia; order Marinilabiliales; family Marinilabiliaceae; genus Saccharicrinis; species Saccharicrinis fermentans. Next base: position 1,008,024 of record NZ_KI912107.1, read on the forward strand.
ATTATGCAGTTAGGGAACAAAAAATACCGGCAGGAGGAGAGCCTCAACCTTGGGAGACATGTATGACATTGAATGGTGCTTGGGGATATCATAAAACGGATGATAATTGGAAATCGGCCGACTCTTTGGTGCATAGCTTGGTTGATATTGCAAGCAAAGGAGGGAATTTTTTGCTGAACGTGGGCCCCACAGGAAAGGGGATTATTCCCGCTCGCTCAGTAGAACGACTGAAGGAAGTGGGACGTTGGTTAGATATTTATGGAGAGTCAATTTATGGGACTTCCTCCAGCCCCTTCGGGAAACTGCCTTGGGGACGTTGTACTAAAAAAGTAAGCAAAGAGGGTGTTATTGTTTATCTCGCTGTATTTGATTGGCCTTCGGATGGAAAACTTCTGCTAAATGAGGCGGTGAATGTTAAAAGAGCAAGTCTATTAAATAATCCCCATAAAAAATTAAAAATAAGAAAAATAAATTCCGGTATTTCCATAGAGCTTCCACTGCAAGCCCCCAATAAAATGGCAAGTGTGGTGAAGTTAGTGATGGAATCTTTATGATTTTTAGTCAATTAAAAGATAGTTGTTTTATCGGGATATAATGAATGGAACGACTTTTAGGATGCTTAAAAACAATTTTTGATCTATTAATATACCATGAGGAAATTATTTACTTTAGTGATTTACAGTGTGACCATTTTATTGGGAACGCATTTAAAATCACAGGACAGGACAGCTTTGCATAAAAAAGCAACCAAGCAAGCTAGTAAATTAGTTAAGCAAATGACTTTAGAAGAAAAAGTCCGCTTAATAGAAATGACCAATCTGCCTATTGAACGTTTACATATTCCTGGGCATCATTGGTGGAATGAAGCCCTACATGGAGTTGCCCGTCGTGGTGAGGCCACCCAATTTCCAGTACCCCTTTCTATGGCATCCACCTGGCATCCACAGTTAATAAAAGATATGGCGAATGCCATTAGTGATGAAGCACGGGCTTTGCATCATGCTGATTCTCCAACGGATCAGGTGAAACGTTATCATGGATTAACACTTTGGAGTCCAGTGATTAATATGGCTAGAGATCCACGTTGGGGACGTACGGAAGAAACCTATGGAGAAGACCCCTATTTAACTACCGAATTGGCCTGTTCTTTTGTGCGTGGCTTGCAAGGGGATCATCCGGATTTTTTAAAGACTGTGGCCACTATAAAGCATTTTGTGGCCAATAATACAGAGCATAATCGTTTATATGTGCGACCTGATATTTCGGAAAGGGCATTGCGTGAATATTACTTTCCTGCTTATCGGGATGTGATAGCGCGTGAAGATGTGGAATCCATTATGTCATCCTATAATGGATTAAATGGGGTTCCTTGTTCTTCTAATAAATGGTTGTTAAGTGATGTATTACGTAAAGAGTGGGGATTTATTGGAACTGTAGTAACAGATGTGGGGGTGCCAGGACATTTGGTCGAAAAACATCACTACGCCAAAAATGGTCCGGAAGCTGCAATGATGATGATCACCGCAGGAGTAGATATGTACTCCGGGTCTGATAGAGGTAGCCATGTGAATGAGCGGGAATGGGCACGCCAAGCTGTTGAGCAAGGCATACTTAAAGAGTCGGTCTTGGATCAGGCTATTATCCGTAATCTGGCAACACGTATCAAGCTGGGGCTGTTGCGTAGCGATGATGATAACCCATATACGAAAATATCAACAGATGTGGTGGGTTCTCATGCTCATTTAGCTATTGCAAGACAAATTGCCCGTGAGGGCGCTGTTTTATTACAAAACAAGGATGGTGTTCTTCCGGCTACTCCCGAAAAATATAAAACCATTCTTTTTGCAGGACCTTATGTAAATGATGCGCCTTTCGGTGCTTATAGTGGTAATGCCGCAGGTGTAGCTGCGACTCCGTTGTTGGGTATGAAAGCCATTGCAGGGGATACATACGAAATAAAAGGTCAATTGGGCGAAAACTGGCTGTTTATTCCCGAAGGGAACTTGAATGTGCCAGGAAAATCCAACGCTAAAGGTGTGTTGGGGGAATATTTTTCTGGTATAAAATTGGAAGATAAACCTGTTTCTGTGCGCATCGATCGTACTATTGACTTGGATTTGCCCAAACCTTTGGCACATATTGATCCAGAAATCCCCCAACCTACTTTTTCGGCACGTTGGACTGCACAGTTGACGCCTAATCGAACAGGCACTCATTATTTTTCATTGGATGCAATTAGTGGTGCAAGAGTCTGGGTGAACGGGGAGAAAATCATTGATGTATGGAGCGCCAAAGCCCCCAACTCACTGGAGTCAAAGGGCGTTTTCTTGGAGGCAGGAAAGGCGGTAGATCTAAAGGTCGAATACTATAATAGGGAAGCAGAACCTGCAAAAGCGCAGTTAAAATGGATTCAGCCTCAACAAAAACAAAATATGAAGAATCCGGAAGATCACTTGCTTATTTATGTGGGTGGACTTACATGGAGAATGTCAAAAGAATCGCATGACCGGATGAATTCTATTTTACCAGAGGAGCAGATGAAGGAAATCAAGTCTTTGGCAGCTATTTATCCCAATATGGTGGTGGTTTTGAACGGAGGAACCGTAATGCAGCTAGCGGAACTCAATGAGGTGGTGCCTGGTATTCTTCTTCAATGGTTCCCTGGTCAAGAGGGTGGCTATGCTTTGGCAGAACTGATTACCGGAAAGGTAAGTCCCTCCGGACGCCTTCCGCTTACATTTTATACCGACCCTGAGAAATTGCCTGATTTTGAAGATTATGAGATCAGTAAAGGTAGAACGTATATGTATATGAAGGATAATGTAACTTATCCTTTCGGATTTGGACTAAGTTATTCTTCTTTTGATTATTCAGACTTGAGTGTCAAACGACAGAACAAGCAGGTAACCGCCGTATTGAAGGTGACCAATACCGGAACGATGGATGCTGACGAAGTGGTTCAGCTTTATGTTACAAACCTCGACTCAAAGGTCTATCAACCAGTTCGTCAATTGAAAGCTTTTCAGCGTATATCTCTTGCTCAAGGTCAATCTAAACAAGTTGAATTGAGTTTCTCAATGGATGATATGGCTTGGTGGAGTGTGGAAAAGCAAAAGTATGTTGTTAATCCTGGTCGGTACGAAGTGCAGATAGGAAAGTCGTCTGCCCAAATTATGGATAAAAAAATTATTGTAGTGCAATAGATATAATGGGCTAGATGTGCAAGTACATTATGAGTATTGTGTCAAAAAACATTTTAGACCAAAGCGAGCGATGTATTCTGAGGTTTGTGTAAGTCTTATTTGAAAGCAGAATCCCTATCTAAACCTGGAAGAGCAAATGATACGGTATGGTATCATTTGCAAGTTACCAATTTGTTATCGGAAGCTGCATATTTTCATTTGGGTGTTGCCAGTGATGGCGAAATGGCTTTTAAGTTAGCACTTGCATATAAGCTTACTGGGGAAAGGAAATGTTATGATAAACTAATTGATTTTATACAAAACTGAACGGATCAACAGGAAGGATATCTTTCAGTAGGGGCTGCGACTACCGGAGTAATGGTTCACGAAGGTAATTTCTTTTTGCATTTGGCTGCCGCATGTGATATTATTTATGATGAGCTTTCGGAAACTGACCATAAAAACATCGTAGCAATCTTTCGTATTTTGAATTTTAAAGGTGAGGGGAGTGATATAAAAGTGAAGTTGGAAGAGGTACGCAATAATGACATTGAAATGGAATATACCCAATAGTGTTTCTTTGAAAGGTGACTAAAATACCAGGGGTAGCGGTTGTGCATATTGTTTTGTGCAGTCTCTGAACACTGCCTCTGGTTACTTTTTTACGAATTGTTGTGTATGTGCTAAATGCTTCGTTGCAGAAAATGAATGACTTATATTTGCGTGAATGATGATACATATGGAATGAATAATAAGCAAGAATAACTTACGTATTTCTCTTATGTTTTGAGAAATGCATTATAATGGAATGGTATTATCCGTATTAAATTTGAATCATAAAAGATATTAATATGGATAAAAATGTAGAAGCCTCCAAGAGAGTTGTTGGAGTGATTGTATTTGCACTATTATTAGGTGTCTCCAGTTTGTATGGACAGCGTAATAAACTAAAGATTACCATCGACACTACAAATGGCCATTCGTTGCAAGAAGGATGCAGTGGTTTCAATGTTCGAATAGCCGATAAGGTATGGAGCTATTCACATCCAGACTTTCGAAAAGCAGTGCATGGCTTAAAACCGGGCTGGTTACGTTATTTTTCAGGTACCATGGGTGATGCATTTAACAGTGCTACCGGTTTGTATGATAAAGATTATATTATGATGTTTGACCATCCCAAACCATTTTTTACGGGATATGAATTTACTCAGGTGAAAGGTCCGCATCGTTTAATCGATTTATATGAACTACTGGGAGAAGTGGGTGGTAAGTTAATTATTACAGTCAATGGATTTACCGAGACTCCTGAAGTGGTTAAAGAGTTAGCTCGGTTTTGCAAGAACAATCATATACAAGTAGAAGCGTGGCAGTTTTGTAATGAGCCTTATTTCTATGTGCCTCACCGTGACCGTTATTGGTGGAATGATGGATACGATTATGCAACTAAGATGAAGCCTTACGCAGAGGCTATTCAGGAAGTATTTCCAGATGCAAAATTAGCATTAAACTGTACTTGGGATGGTATCTGGGGTTTTATGAAGGAGATCCATAAATACCAGGAAGAGAATGGTGCCTACTGGAATGTGTTTTCGAAACATTCTTATGCTCCACATGTAGGCGGTAAAGAAGCTTTTTCCAAAGGACTGAAAAGGGTAAATACCAAAGTGATTGAAGCTACTTCTCCTAAAGCAATGAAACAGATTGAAGATTATACATGGAAAGGAGCACCTCTAATGATTACAGAGTTTGGTGTTTGGAATGCCCCTTTAAATGGTATTGTTTCTGCTGTTTATAATGCAGAATATACACTACGCCAATTACAGCACCCGAATGCTTTTTACATCGGAAGTCATGAGATTAGTAATAAGTATCGACCCGCTAAAAACTTTAACAAGGTCATCAAGGACGCTTATGCAAATGGAGAAAAAATAAATACTGCTGAACTGCTCACCGGAATCAAAAAAGATGATGAGGGTAAGGCCATTGAAATGATTCATGAAGCCACCAATAACAGTGTTTATACCTGGAATACAAGCATCGAAAATAATGTTCAAGTGTTGGGTCTGAATCAAAAAAAGGTGGATGGAATGTATGCCAGGGCTTTTAAGGGTATTAATGGTTATGATTACTTGCTTGTAACGAATCGTTCAGATCAATATTTGCCCACGGAGGTATGGATGGATCACCAAGTACTTAAAGGTAAAGTAATGACCAAATATATGTTTTCAGAGCTTGCCGAAAACAAAAACATCCCAACATATCAACAAACATTGAAAGGTAACGATTTAATCATTAGACCTTATTCCGTGACTCTGTTTAAATGGAAGTCCAACGAAAAATATGCACCATCAGCACCACGTATATATAAAACAAAAGTAGTTGATGACGGAATTGAGTTGACGTGGTGGAAAAGGGATATTGCTAAAGGGTATAAGATCATATACGGAACTGATGTCAATAATCTGAATAAGGAAATTGTGTTAAACGGAGCAGACAAGGTGAGTGCTAAGGTATCGGGCCTTGTGAAAGGTCAGCAGTACTATTTGGCAGTGAAAGCATTTAACAGGGAAGGTGAGAGTGCATTGTCTCCTTTGGTTCACCTAAGGTATGCACTTCCTGAACAACCGATGATATTTAAAACAGCCAAACGAGATACCACGATTACAGTTATGTGGAAGAGTGTTGAAAATGCCACAGGCTATACGGTGGCTGTCAATGACGGAAAAAATATAGTTCAATATGATGCGAAAAATGTGTTTGGTTATCGTATTGAAGGACTTCAATATGATGTCCCGTATCATATTACAGTGGCTGCGTATAACGGCTTAGGATCGGGAAAGAACTCACTTGCGGAAACGGTGTCTTGTAAAAAGAACTTGCCTTATCCTCCGAGAAATATTTCTGCCAAAGAAACGGCAGACGGTCATGTATATCTGGAATGGGTAGCCCAGGATACGATTCACCCCCATGTTAAATATCGATTGTATAGAGGTAAAAAACTTCACCAATTTGAAGTGTTGGCTGAAGATATAGATATGAATAATTATTTGGATAGAACAGCCAAACATGAGGATAACTATTATTATACTGTGAAGTCTTATAATGAGGATGGGGAGTGTAACTTTTACCCGAATATTGCTACAGTGATTAAACGTGATCACCAAATTCTTATTGAAGTAAAAGACATTGTTGAAGGAGAGGATGTTTTTAGTGTCACTGTTCAATTTAAAAATATTAAGCGGGATGGAAATGTTCGTTATGGTGTTTCTGTCAGTGATATCTCATATTTGAATGTTGAAGAAGATTTGTATGAGTCATCCGATTTGCAAGATGGAATGTTTACGGTACATATACCTAAGGATAAGTTTAAAAAAGGGAGAACTTATGCATTCAAAGGTTTTGTAAATACCAATGGTAAGTCTATTTTTAGTCTGCCTCCTCATAAGAATTTGCATATAAAATAGTTAGTGGATGTGTGCTGTTATATATGCTGATAATATTTTTTGTATGAAGAGATGTCAAATATTATAGGTAATTTTATCAACTTGTGTGAACTACCGGAAAACGTGTTAGGATTGTATTTTGAATCATGTGTAGTTTACAATATGTCATGCATTTTTGATATCTATTAATAATTAGAAATTGTATGAAATAAGCTAAAGAATGCACTCTCTCATGGAGTAGATGATTTATTGTGGGAAGTTTTAAATGACCATTAAAAATAAAAATTAACATGAAGTGAGCCATGATAGGCTATTTCTCACAGGGAGAAATGTCTTCGGGGCGAGTTTCATGTGATTATTAAAAGAAAAATTATAAACATGAAAAAAGTAATCTTTTTTTTGCCCGTCATTGTTCTTATTTTATTTTCCTGTCAAAATAAGCAACAAAAAGAATCTGAGCAAAGTAATTCACAACAGAAGAAACCCAATATTCTTTTTATATTGGTGGATGACTATGGTTATACAGACTGTGGTGTTATGGGTAGTCAGTATTATGAGACCCCTAATGTTGACCGTATTGCCAATGAAGGAACCCTTTTTACCGATGGATATGCCGCTTGTTCGGTATGTAGTCCTTCACGAGCAAGTATCATGAGTGGTAAATTTACTGCGCGCCATGGGATTACGGATTGGATTGGGGCTAAAACAGGAGAGGCATGGAGTAAAAGAGGAAGGGCAACGCAACTATTGCCCCCGGAATACAAACATAGTTTGGCATTGGAATATACCACCTTACCAGAAGCTTTGAAAGAAGCTGGTTATAAGACTTTCTTTGCTGGGAAATGGCATATTGGAGAAAAAGGTTCATGGCCTGAAGATCATGGTTTTGATATTAATATAGGTGGATGGGATGCAGGTAGTCCTTCTGGAGGATATTTTGCTCCTTATAAGAATCCAAATCTAAAAAGCGGTCCGGATGGAGAAAATCTTTCAATGCGTCTGGCCAGAGAAACAGCAAACTTTATAAAAAATAATAAGGATACTGCATTTTTTGCTTATCTGTCTTTTTATGCAGTGCATGGACCTATCCAGACGAGTCAAGGAAAGTGGGCTAAATATCGTGATAAAGCAGAGGCTATGGGTATTGCTCCTAAGGCCTTTAAAATGGGGCATTTTTTACCCATGCGACAAACACAAGATAACCCTATTTATGGTGGTTTAGTGGAAACAATGGATGATGCTGTTGGAGTCGTTCTTAAGGCGCTGGATGATTTAGGATTGGATGATAATACCATTGTTTGCTTTACAGGCGATAATGGAGGTGTTGTGGCTGGAGATGCTTATGCTACTTCTAATTTACCTTTACGTGGAGGTAAAGGTTATCAGTATGAAGGTGGTATCCGAGAGCCTTTTTTTATTAAAGTGCCGGGAATGGGTAATGGAAAACGATGCAGTACTCCGGTTGTAGGAACTGACTTTTATCCAACGCTCCTTGAATTAGCCGGTGCCGATTTAAAACCAGAGGAGCATGTTGATGGTGTGAGCTTGGTTCCTCTTTTAAAAGGAGAGTCGATTGCTGAACGTCCGCTTATTTGGCATTACCCTCACTATGGAAACCAAGGAGGTGAACCTTCATCCATCATTCGTATAGGAGACTGGAAACTTATTCACTACTATGAAGATGGCCGTGAAGAACTTTATAATCTTAAAGATGATATGGGCGAATCTAATGACCTGGCACAGGAACACAATGCTCGTGTAAAAGAGATGAGTACCAAGCTTTTTGAAATGCTTCACGAAATGGGAGCTCGTTTCCCAGAAAAAGATCCCACATGGACGGCAGAACGAGAAAGAAAAAAACTAGAACAAGTGAAGAAAAAGTTGTTGCCACGACTTGAAAAACAAAGAATGAAGTTTCTATCAAAAGATTTTAACCCTGGTAATGAGTGGTGGGGAAGTATGGTGGTGGAAGATTAAAATAATATTCTTATTGTTTTTCTTAGTGACTTAGCCTACCTGAAATAATAATTGTTTTAAACTATGCTCAAAATATCATTGTTGTCAATATGTATGTCATTTCTAATTTTTGCAGGTTGCAAATCGAAGGAGGTGTCTAAAATGAGTGCTAAACCCAACATTATTTTTATAATGACGGACGATATGGGTTATGCTGATTTAGGTTGTTATGGTCAAACAAAAATCAAAACACCCAATCTGGATAAGATGGCTGCTGAAGGTATTCGTTTTACGAATCACTATGCTGGCTCTACTGTTTGTATGCCATCTCGTGCTAGTTTATTGACTGGCTATGATCAAGGACATGCTTCTGTGCGTGGAAATCCGCTGTGGACCGAAAGTGGTCAACCCGTGAACTTAAAGCCAGGGGAATTGACAGTAGCCAGCGAACTGAAAAGGGCAGGGTATAAAACGGCCGTGATTGGTAAATGGGGGCTTTCGGAAGGTAATAGTAAATTAAATATGCCAGCTGAACATGGTTTTGATTATTTTTTAGGTTACAAAACTCATGGTGATGCGCATCATTATTATTGGGATACCTTGTATAGAAATAATGAACCTTATGTACTAGAGGGGAATGACTTCAAAACTAAAAAAGGGAAGTATACGCATGATATATTTGTAAATGAAGCCTTACATTATATCGAAAAAGAAAAAGATAATCCTTTTTATTTGTATTTGGCATTAACCATTCCTCATCTAGAATTAACAGTGCCCCAAGAATCAAAGGAGCCATACATGAATCTTGGTTGGCCCAAACGTAAGATGAATACAAAGGGACATTATAAAAATGATGAGGAAGGAAATACCACCTATGCTGGTATGATTTCTAGAATGGACAGGGATCTGGGAGTTCTTTTTGAAAAATTAAAAGAGTTTGGGATTGATGATCATACAATCGTGTTTTTTACCAGTGATAATGGTCCTGAATTTGAAAAGAAAGATCGTTTTTTTAACAGTAACGGTGCGTTGCGTGGGGGTAAACGAGAATTGTACGAAGGTGGAATTCGGGTACCTTTAATAGTTCGATATCCATCAAAAATTAAGCCGGGAGCAGTCAGTGAGCATATATCTGCTTTTTGGGATTTTTTGCCAACAGCTTGTCAGTTGGCTGGTGTTGAACCAAGTCGTAAGGATATTAATGGTATTTCTTTTGTGCCTGAGCTGTTTGGACAAAGCACTGAACAAAAAAAACATCATTATTTGTATTGGGAGTTTAATGAGCGTCAAGGGCCCATTCAAGCCATTAGAAAAGATGATTGGAAATTGGTTTATAGGTTGGAAGGTGAACCTGAATTATATAATCTTGCAACGGATTTGGGAGAAACAAATAATTTGGCGCAAAAAGAACCTGCGCAATTAAATGTAATGCTCAATATTCTGAAAAATGCAAGAACGGAACATTCTCAATTCCCTTTGACAACCAGGGAGTTGGCGATAAAGCGAAGAGCTAATTCAAAAAAATAGCGAGGCTCTCCCGTGTGATTTGTTGGTACATAAGAAAGGGAGACTGGTAAGCTAGCAGGATATTTGGCTCAGTGCCAAAAATTGGGTATAAATGTTGCTTATAGTTGTCGTGCAAATATTTTTGTTAATCTGAACAAGAAGAACTTTACATCAACAACACCGCTGAATTGCCTTCTGAAATTATTGCACCCGGATGATGTATTAGAACTTCGTTATGAGAATTAAAAGTGCAATCAATCAAGAACTCGTGGAGATCAGGCATAGCAGATACTATGGTGATTTGAAATAAGTCGTTTACCCATTTCTGTTACTATATTTATGGAAGTTTTGTCTGTATGATGAAGGAGAAATACCATATTCTTTTTTAAAAGTGTGACCAAAATAGCTGATGTCATTAAAACCACATTGTTCTGCAATTTCTGAAATATTTAGTGTCGTTTCTTCAAGTAGCTGAATGGCTCTCAAAAGTCTTATTTTTTTTATAAAGAGATTGGGTGAGAGATTAATGCTGTTGGTTAGTTTTCGGTATAGCATTGATTTGCTAATATTGAGCCCCTTTGCCAGTTCATTTACTCCAAAGTGTGGATCAGAGATATTTTTTTCTACAGTCGTTTTTATCTCATTTAAAAAAATATCTTTCCCTTTGTTAATCGTTTTAGTAAAACGATTGATCGGTGTAGGAACGGACTCAAGCGTAGCTATTTTCTGCTTTATGAGGTTTTGTACTCTAATGAGCAGTGTATTAATATCAATTGGTTTGGCAATGTAGCTATCTGTTCCTGCTTTGTAACATAGGGCTCTTTCACTTTCAGAAGGCTGGCCAGACAATATAATCACTGGGGTTAAAGAGTGACTGAGTGATTTTTTTATTTCCTTACAAAGATCCATTCCGGTAAAAGGTTGTGATGTAAAGGTGTCGCAAATAATCAGATCAGGAGATAGTTTAAAAATGTTTTTTAAGCCTGTTTGTGCATTGCTAAATTCTTTGATGCTAAAAAATGTGGATAGTTGCTGTTTTAATATTCGGCGCAAATCATGATCTGGATCAATGATGATAATAGTGCTTTTTTTATCTGTTTCTTTTGTTAGGTTTTTCAGGTTTACTAATACTTCTTCTTCAATTTCAAGTTTATTTTTTAGATAATTGATATTTTCTTGGGTATTGTTGCTGATAACCGGATTTAAGTCCTGGTAAGCCTTATAGGAGGTTGGTATTTTAAAGGAGATGCTTCTTTCGTTTTTGCTTGTGGAAAATTCTAATTGTCCTCTGTGTAATTCAATCATCTGTTTGGTAATGGCCAAACCAATGTTAATATTTCCCGATAGATGCTCTATTTTATCATGGGTCAACTCGTGGGTTAAATCACTTAATGCCAGATATGTGTGTGTTATTTTGAATGTAGCATAGTCCTCATGGTCTCTGATGGTAGAATAGGCCTGTATATTTATAGATCCTTTTTGAGCAGTGTCCTTTAATGCCAGTGATAACAAATTGTATAAAATGATGTCAAGTTTGTCAGTATCGAACCAGGTTTCATTTTGATTTAGCTGAATATCTTTAGAGAATTGAATCTTTTTTTTGTTCATCAAGAGACTAAAGTTTTCGCATACATTGGAAGTGAAGAGGTCTAGTTTTTCCATTTTAATGTTCAATTCTATTTTTTCAGTATCGGCGGCACTATAATATAAAAATTGTTTGTTAAATCGGATGAGTCTGTTGATGTTACGTTGTGCCAATAGTAAGTCCTGTTGGGGGGGGGGAAGTATGAATATTTCTCCAATTTTCAATATAAACATTGAGTACATTGAGTGGGGTAATAAATTCGTTGGATATATTTGCAAAGAGCTGTTTTTTAAAACTAAGCAGGTTCTCTGATTTTTCATGTTCAATATGTTCAATCTCCAGAGCTCTCATTATTTTATTTGTTTTTCGTTCTTTTAAAATAATGTATAGTAGGGAGGAGAGTATGATGATAAAGTATAGCGTAATGGCCCACCAGGTCTCATAATAGGCTGGATTTACACGGATCCTTAACTGACGCGCTTCTGCTCTCCAAAGGCCATTGTTATTGGAAGCGTTATATTTTAGTGTGTACTCTCCTGGTTTTAAATTAGCATATGTAATCTCTCTGATGGATGCTTTAATGTATCGCCAATCATCGTCAACTCCTTCCAGCATGATGGCATATCGGTTGTTTTCAGGAGAAGCATAGGATAATGCGGAAAAAGCAAACGAGAGTGTATTGTTGGTGTGGTTTAATATGAGAGGGTTGTTGTTAGTGGGCATTTTAATAGTTTGGTTACCCTGTTTGATATTCGTGATGGCCACATGAGGTATGGACGGATTGGGAACGATAGAGTGGGGGAAGAATGCGTTAAATCCTTTATTACCCCCGAGGTAGAGCTTGCCATTTGTGTCTTTGTATATGGCATTTCTGATGAAATTATTATTCAAAAGTTCCGTTGATTTGGGGAATATGGAGTAGGATATGGATTCTTTATTTAGATCAATCCTTACAAGTCCTTGACTTGATGCTACCCAAAGAAAATGGTCATTATCTTCAATGATGCTGAATATGGTTTCTCCAATAATATTATCCACCTCTTTTACAAGCTTGAAATTATTGTTGTTCATTTTTTTCCTTAAGAGCTTGCCTCCTGTGGTTCCTATCCATATTGTCCCATCAGAGCCTTTGTACATGGTGCTTATTTGAGATGAGGTTTTGAATAGTTTGGAAGTGCTGGAATTTAAATTTTCAAATTGTACAGGATAATGGGTTTCGAGTCTCGTTTTTAACTTGTTAATTCCTTTGTCAAATGTTGCGATCCAAAGTTGTTTGTTATCATCCTCAATTATTTTTGAAATCAGGTTACTACTAATGGAGTGGGGGTTATCTTCTTCGTGTGTGTAACGTACGATGCTAAAGTTTTCAAGTTTAATGGGGTAGTGTTTGATGATTTTATAAATTCCTTTTTCTGTCCCTGCCCATATATTACCCAAATGATCCTGAAGCAGATCAACAACAGTCTCGGCATTGAAGTTAAAAACATGATTGTCTTGGTTGATTTCTATGGAATGACCAGTTTTGGGGTCATATTTAATGAGGCCTAGGTATCTGGTTCCAAGCCATAGGTAACCATCACTGTCCCATAAAAAACAATTAATAGTATTTAGTGCTGGATTGAGTTTGTTGTAGGTTGGATGCGAGGTATAGGGAATAAAGCAATTGTCAGTGAACGAATATTCTCCAAAACCATAACCTCTGAGTCCAATTAAAAAATGGCCTTGGGGGTCGATTGTAATAGCTGTTGCAGCTTGACTTAAAAGTTTATTGGTTTCAAGAGGGATAATATATGTATAAAAGTTTTGAGAAAAAGGATTGGTAAGATATACGCCTGTGAGGGTTCCGGCCCAAATAAAGTTATTGTTGTCACATAATATAGAAAATACCTCATATTGAAGGTTGTATGAGGGCTCTGAATCGATGTTTTTGATTAATACTACCTCTGGAGATGCACTTTGGGGCTTTTGTACTTGAATGACTCCATTGGTTGTGCCTAACCATAAATTACCTTTTTTATCTATATCTATGTCGTATATAATATTGTTGTTGTTTAAGTTATTTAATTTGTGTTCTAGGTTTAACTGGTAATCTTGTGCAAGTGAAACACAAACAAGTCCTTTTCCCCATAAGCCAAGCCAATATTTGTTGTTGCTCGTTTCATGTATGGAATAGGGAGTGTGTTCGGAGAATAGCAGATCCTTAGTAATGCCTTGAATTGTTTTGTAGATCCTTTTTTTTTCATTAATAATAATCAGGTTACCTTCCCATGTTGTAATCCAGGTATTTCCTTGACTATCGCAATATATTTTAACGATCCATTCTGAGGACATGTCTATTCTGGAGTCGTTCTTATTGAATTCTTCAAAATGATTGTTTTTTGTGTTTAATTTTAAAACTCCACCACCACCTGTTCCTATCCAAATGTTATCCTCAGCGTCGGTAGCTAGGGTGTTAATTTTATTATAGGATTGTGATTTCCAGTTTTTTTTATTGGTGTTAAAAAATGAAAAGGTTTCATTGTTCTCATCTAGCCTTGCCACTCCATGATCCGTCGCAAACCATAGTGTTCCATCGGTGGTTTGAACAATGTCCGAAAAATTATTTGTGATCAATCCTTGGGTTAGATATTTTGAAGTTGAATATAATTTTAATTCATAACCATCATAACGAATCAGACCTTCTGGTGTGGCAAACCACATATAGCCATTAGATCCTTTAAATACTTTTCTTATTTCTTCTGTAGGTAACCCTTCATTGCCTGATATCATAGAAACTGAATATGTTTCTGAGGGTAATTCATTGTTAGACCAAACTGGAATTGAAATATTCCATGCAATAAGGAACATTATAACTATTTGATGACTATATGATGAGTTATTTATACTTGCCATTGTTTAAGTTTTTAAGACTTTTTTTATAAAAAAATCAAAAATTATTAAAAATAGTATCTGCATGATTCTTAATTATAGATCATTTATGAAAGAATATCTTAAAAAACAATCTTAAATATATGATAATGCATTGATATATAGTATTTAAAGTATGTTTTGAACCTAGGTGCTTTTTATTCTATTTGAATTAAAAGTGATAATAAATGAATCTAAATCACAAAAATTCGACTGAAATATAAGGTTTATTTGTGAATATAAGCGCTTTGATTTGGAAATGATGAAACGAGCCATGGGAATTGTTTCTCACACAGGGGAATGATTAATGTTGGTGAGTTCTAAATGACCACTGAAAGATAAATTTAATCATATGAAAATAAATACATTTTTTAAGTTATGAAGAGAAAACTAAAATTAGGGAAGGTAGGAGTTTTATTAATGGCCGCTCTATTCTTTATGTCATCTTGTGATAGTGATGACGATAAAAAATGGACAGCTACCGTTGATCCTGTTCTGACTTTATCAGCAGATAAAATTCATAGTAAACCAGGAAGGACATTTACTATTGAAGGCCGTATTGAAGATGAAGTTGGTATTAAATCCATATCATTGAAAATTGATGAGTGGTATCTTGATAAAGTAATAGAACTAAATAAGGATGATGCTATTATTAAGGCATATGATCTAAATTATAGTTTTTTGATTCCAGAGAGTGCAGAAGACAAAGAGTTTGAGATTGATGTGGCAGTTACAAACTTAGGAGGACTTATAACATCCAAAACTTTAAAAGTTTTTATGGATGGCGACTTCGTAGATCCGGTGCTTCAAGTAAGTAGTCCGGTAGATGGTTTGACCATTGAACCTACTGAAGAAACTCCTCTTGATCTATTATGTACGATAAGTGATGATCGTCAATTGGGATACCTGATTGTAGAAGAAGAAAACTTGAACTTCTATGATAGTATTTCTTTTGTAGGTATGGGCGTAAGTTTGTATGATTATGCCCAAACAGTGATGTTGCCCGCAGAAAAACAAAGTTATCACTTTAATTTCACAGTAGCCGATAGTGCAGGTTTGTTGGTTACCACAATGCGTACAGTGGAGGCTTCTTTTGTATATCAAAAAATGTATTTGGCCGATGTTGAGACGGATGCAGAACTAGTGTCTGACCTGTTTGGTGTTCCAATGTTGATTGAAACTACTGGGTCTAATACTTTTGTTGCCGAGTATTATTCCGCAGCTGCCAATACCGAAGTGAAGTTTATTCCTCAAACTTCTAGTTTTGATCCGCATTGTTTTGGAATAGATCCTTCAAATAGTGAAAAACTTATTGATTCAAGAGAAGCGCTGCCAATCATTTTACCTGAAGTGGGATATTATCGCATTAACATTGATGTTAATGAGCTAACTTTTAGTGTAGAAAAATTTGTGCCAGATTACTGGTTCTTTGAATCAAAAACGGAGTTCCCTGATGATGATGATTATATTAATAGTACGTGGGTAGGAGAACTTGGAATCGTAGGTAAAGGGTTTCCAGAATATCCTGATCAAAATTGGTCAACAGGTAATCCTGTTACCTTTGATCGTGATCCAGATAACCTTTATCGATTTACAAAAACTTTAGATATGGAAGGTACAGTAGAAATGATATTCCAACCACAACATCCTTGGGGCTGGTGGCCTGATCCATTTTGGAGGTTTGACAGGTCGGTAGATCCAGAAATGACCGTATTAAAAGGCGGTAATAATGTGACTATGGAAGTGCCTTCGCGCATTAGATATACCATTACTTTTGACAGTTATCTTAACAGAGCTAAAGCTGTTAAAGTAGATTGAGAAAAAACAAAATTTCCGGTGCACAATTCACCGGAAATTAGCTTGATACATTAAATAATATTCAATTTATAAGAATGAAACGATTAATATATAATAAGATAGGTTTGTTGACCTTACTTCTATTGATCCCTGTTTTTGGCTTCGCTCAAGAGAAAACCATTAAGGGTAAAATTACGGACGAAACAGGCTATGGAGTCCCTGGGGTTTCTGTTGTTATACAAGGAACGACCAATGGTACTATTACTAACATAGAGGGAGAGTATGTTTTAAACGCCATAGCTGGTGAAACATTGCATGTCAGCTTTATTGGGTATAAATCACAAACGGTAGTTGTGAGTGCATCTGGTTCGGTTTATGATTTTGTTTTAGAAGAAGAATTTATTTCATTGAATGAGGTGGTGGCTATTGGTTATGGTAAAGCCCAGAAGAAGGATCTAACCAGTGCTATTTCGTCTGTAGATGGTGATGCCCTCAAAACAATGAGCGTGGGTAATCCGGTGTCGGCTTTGCAAGGAAAAGCTGCTGGAATACAAGTGGTCTCAGGTAGTGGTGCTCCGGGTAGTGCTCCTAAAGTGCTGATTAGAGGTTTTACATCTGTAACTTTAGGTGCGGAACCTTTGTATGTGGTGGATGGAGTACCCATGGGTACTAATATCAATTTTTTGAATGCGAATGAGATTGAAAGAATGGATGTGTTAAAAGATGCATCGGCATCTGCTATTTATGGTAGTAGGGGTTCCAATGGTGTTATTTTAATTACCACCAAAAAAGGTAAGGATGGTAAAACGAATTTTTCTGCTGATTTGAGCTATGGCGTACAAGTGTTTGAAAAGCCGTATGAAATGGCCGATGCTACTGAGTATGCCCAAATTATGAATCAGTCTTTATTAAATGTGAACCTGGATGCACGTTTTGATGATCCGAGCTCTTTGGGTAAAGGAACCGATTGGTGGGGGGAAGGTGTTAATAAGCTTTCGCCGCAAACAAACTTCTCATTTCAAGCGAATGGGGGTAGTGAAAAATTTAGATATGCCGTTTCTTTAAGTTATTTTGATCAGGAATCATTTTATAATTCGGGAGAATGGGAAAGATTTACCGGAAGAATTTCATTAGACTGGACTTTTTCAGATAAAGTAAAGGCTGGTATAATGATGAATCCTCGTCGAGAAAAATGGGATAACACGCCAAGCTGGTATCAGGATTATTTACTTATTGATCCGATTACACCTATTTATCGACCTGAAGCAGAGCAGGCTGGTTTGAATGAGTATAGTATTTTTCAACGTTCTTACTATACGTATACCTGGAATCCGATTGCCCGAGATGCCCGAAATTTTGGAAATGGGGGTTATTATGCAGCGGCCTCTAATTTATATGTGACATATGAACCTATTGAAAATTTAGAAATTAAGTCGCAAATTAATGGTGATTTTAAATTTAATCATGCAGATGATTTTATACCTGATTTTGTGATTGATGGTGCACATGAATGGAATGCAGTGAATTCTGTTTCCAGAGATTATCAGTTTGATAAATATTGGAACTGGACAAATACAGCCACCTATACATTGAAGAAAGATGCCCACAGCTTAACTACCATGGTGGGGGCTACCCTTGAAAAGTGGAACTATAGCAATATTGAAGGTAGTAAGGAAAATATACCCAACAATTCAGAGTTGTTGAGAGAGCTAGATGCTGCGACAAGTAATGATAAAATTTATGGTAATGAATGGGGAAACTCTATAGAATCATTCTTAGGGCGTGTTTCTTATAATTTTTTAAATAGATATTATTTAACAGGAACTTACCGAATTGATGGTGCCTCAAAATTTTTGGGAGATAATAAATGGGGAGCCTTCCCTTCTCTTTCTGCGGCATGGCGTATTTCCGATGAAACTTTTATGCGTGGTTTCAATTTTTTGGATGATATGAAAATACGTATGGGATGGGGACGTTTGGGTAACCAAGGCCTGGAAAGCGGTCTATTTCTATCAACGCTGAGCACTGGCTATTATGTGATGGGTGATGATGCGTCTGTAGTGAATACTACTGCTCCCAGTTTGTTGGCTAATGAAGATTTAAAGTGGGAAACTGTAGAAGATATTAATATTGGTACTGATGTTACCTTGTTTAATAGTAAAGCAACGGCCTCGGTAGAGTATTTTCAAAAGAAGACCATTGATATGTTATTCGAAATGCCATATCCATACTATAGTGGTTATCCTAATTATTCTTCCATTATGTCTAATATTGGATCAATGAAGTCTTCAGGATGGGAATTGGCTCTGTCGTATCGGGATCATATTGGTGAATTGAATTTTGATGTGACCTTAACAGCGATGACCGGACAGGTAGAGATGACCAAATTGTCAAACACAGCTCCTGTAGTTTATGGCACAGATGAAAAAACGAAAACTGTTGTGGGAGATGAGCCAGGTTATTATTTTGGCTATAAAACCGATGGCTTGTTTCAGAATCAGTATGAGGTGAATTCGCATAGTAGCGATCAGGGTGTTTTGTTACAGCCTTATGCCCAACCTGGTGATATACGTTTTATAGATGTAAATGGAGATGGAGAATTGACCGGTGAGGATCGTACTAAAATTGGTAGTCCATGGCCCGACTTTACAACAGGACTAAATGTTAGTTTGTCATACAAGGGTTTTGACTTTTTGGCCAATGTATATGCCAGTATTGGTAATGATCTGGTGAATGAACTAAAAGATGACTTGTATAGTACTACAGCTTCAGAAAGTAATGTGAAGTCAGGTTTACTTAATACTGCATGGCATGGCGAGGGTACCAGTAATAGTATACCGCGCGTGTCGCATGTGGATAATAATCAAAATTATACCCGATTTAGTGATTTTTATGTGGAAGATGGTTCTTTTTTACGTTTAAAAAATCTTCAGCTGGGTTACACCATACCTCAAAGTTTATCGGAAAAAGCAGGTTTAAGCAGGTGTAGAGTGTATGTGTCAGGACAAAATCTGTTAACAGTAACAAATTATCAAGGTGTAGAGCCTGAGGTGGGTGGTAACGCACTGAATACCGGATTTGGTGGATGGACCTACCCTGTGTTGCCAACTTATTTGGTAGGATTAAATATTAACTTTTAATCGAACATTCAATTATTGATTAAACTGAGAAATAATGAAGAGAAATAAATATATATATCTTATAGCAGTTCTTTTGGGAGTGTTTACATCTTGCGAAGATTTTATAGATATAGACAGCAGAGGAAAACAAACTGTTGACAACTATTTTCAAACAAATGACGAATGTGAGGCCTATGTAAATGGCTTATACCAAAGCTTAACTTTTTATAGCGACTGGTGGAAACAATATTTGTTCTTAGCCAATAATATGGCTAGTGATGATGCATGGATGGGAAACCTAAGTCAAGATCCTGGTGATGCATATCCTTTTGCTCACTATACCATTGAAGCTTCTAATGCACCTGCAAAATTAGCCGACCATTATGTGCATGAATATTACCATATAAACAATTGTAATATAGCGCTGAAAAGTATACCCTCTTCACCTATTGAAGATGAGGATAAAGAAAGATATATCGCTGAAGTAAAGTTTTTAAGGGCCTTTACCTACTGGGAGCTCATACAAAATTTTGGGGATGTGGTTTTGATGACAGAGCCGTTGGGTACTTCGAGTTTAAATAAAACACGTTCTCCAAAGGCTGATGTGTATGCGCAAGTTGTACTAGATCTTCAGGAGGCAGCAAATGTTCTTCCATCTAGGTTTGCCGGATCAGATGTTGGACGAGTGACAAAATATGCTTGTCATGCTTTATTGGCGCGTACTTTTTTGTATATGAAAGAGTATGATAAAGCTTATGCCCATGCCGATACTGTGATCCGTTTTGGAGGTTATGCTTTGGAACCAAATTTTGTGGATATATGGAGTGTGTATAATCACAATGGTCAAGAGTCTATATTTGAAGTGCAAACAAGTGGTAATCAGGATTATTCGGTTGGAAATATGTTTTCTGTTGTGATGAATGCACGTTCCGAAATTTGGTCCAGTGATGAAGAAGATAAGATTATGGATGGTTGGGGTTGGTGTGTTCCTTCTTCTCATCTCGAAAATGCCTTTATTTCTGAAGGTGATGATGTGAGAAGAAAAAGTACCATTATACGTTACGGTGAACCTGTTTATGGTGATGAGGAATTAAATCCTAATTATCAGTATAATATAGATATCAATAAATCGGGCAGAACCTGGAGGAAGTTCTATGTACCTATTGCTATGCGCCAGTCGCTCGCTAAAAAGGATGGACATATTCCTTTGCCATTTGTCTTGCTTCGCTTGGGAGAGATGTATTTAACAAGAGCAGAAGCCGCTTATTTTAACGGAGAGATGAACCAGGCACATAGTGATATAAATACTATACGTAGTCGTGTTGGCTTGGGTAATAAAGATGATCTTACAGGGAATGATTTATTATATGCTATCTGGAAGGAAAGAAGATTGGAAATGGCATGTGAAGGTCAGCGTTTGTTCGATTTGCGTCGTCAAGTAGATCCTGTAACGAATAAGCCTATGATTGACTTAGCGATGGGACCTGAAGGTTACTTTGTAAAGTATAATACAGAGGAAAGTACGGATGAATATGAAACCATTCATCCTAAAGAGAGCCAGGACAAGGGAAGCTATTTTATAGAAGGTAGGCATGAGTTGTGGCCTATCCCACAGTCAGAAATTGATCGTAGTAATGGAGTGATATCTCAAAATCCAAATTATTAACATATTGCATTAACGGTTGGGTCTGTATGCAGACCCAACCTTATTCATCATTATATCCATTGGAAATTTTAGTGTAAGTAAGTGTCTTAAATTTAGTCTGTAAGCTTGTTAACTTTGCGTTTCTTTGGCAGGTTCTTCGTATGAGAAACCTGAGTAAGAAAGAATTATACAACATTCTTTATGTTTAAGGGTAGGTGTTCAGCGAGATTTCAGGTTTATCATATTAGGTTTGGGTGTGCTCTTTTTTTGTAAATCCATTGGATCAATTCTTTCTACCATGTATATAAAACAAACAATAACATTACTGGCTCTAATTTTTGTTATCGTCTGCTCCTGTTCTACCAATAATAATTCCGGTGGTGCGGCACAAGAGGTATTGGTTAATGAAAATCAAACCTATCAAACCATGGAAGGTTTTGGGGCGTCAGATTGCTGGACCATTCAGTTTGTAGGAGCAAATTGGCCTGAGGCAAAGAGAGAAGGCATTGCAGACTTACTTTTTAGTAAAGAGATTGATCAAAATGGAAACCCGAAAGGTATTGGTCTTTCTCAATGGCGTTTTAATATCGGAGGAGGAACAGCTGAACAAGGAGACCAAAGTGGGATCCCTAATGTTTGGAGAAGAGCTGAGTGTTTCTTAAATTCTGATGGCACTTACGACTGGAATAGGCAATTAGGACAACAATGGTTTTTACATGCTGCTCAAAAAAGAGGTGTTGAATCATTGCTTGCTTTTAACAATACACCTCCTGTTCAGTATACAAAAAATGGCAAGGGATGGTCTCCTGGAGGAGATAGATATAATTTACAAGCCGATAAATATGATGATTATGCTCATTTTTTAGTGGAAGTTTGTAAGTATTTTGAGAGTATTGGGGTTAATTTTGATTATGTTAGCCCTTTTAATGAGCCGCAATGGGATTGGAAAGCACCCGCAACCCAGGAAGGTACCCCTGCCAGGAATAAAGAAATTGCTCAACTGGTGAATGAGCTGAGTCCTTTGTTGGCACAGCAATTTCCAGCTATTAAAATTGCAGTCCCTGAGGCTGCACAGCTCCAGTTTCTATATGAAAAGAGAGGATATGAAAACCGAGATAATCAACTGAAAGAACTATTTGACAGTTCTTCAGATAGTTATATAATGAACCTTCCGAATGTTAAAAATGCGGTAATGGGACATAGCTACTTTACTACGAGTAAGTTGGATACTTTAATAGAAGTGAGGCGTAAGTTAAAAAACTATCTAAATACATATCATAAGGATTTAGCTTATTGGCAAAGCGAATTTTGTATTCTTGAAAAACACAAAGATATTGGTGGAGGTAACAAAAGAGACCTAGGTATGGCAACCGCATTGTATGTGGCAAGAGTTATTCATGCGGATCTGGCTCTGGCTGATGCTTCCTTATGGAGTTGGTGGACGGCGGTTTCACCCATGGATTATAAAGATGGTTTGGTTTATATTGATTTGGGTGCTGAGCAAAAAGGGGAGACGAAATATGAAAATCTACGTGAAGATGGATATTTTCGGGATTCTAAAACCCTTTGGGTATTAGGTAACTATTCGCGTTTTGTGCAGCCCGGAATGATTCGTATTTTAACAAACTTATCCAATAAATTGTCATTGAAGGAGCAAATGAATCAGTTAATGATAAGTGGATATAAATCTGCGGATGATCGCAAATATACTTTTGTTGTCGTTAATTATGGAAACGAGAATAACACGCTATCATTTAATTATTTTTTAAAGGATAAAAAGAATGTAACCATAACTAGCTATGTTACTTCAAAGGATAAAAATCTGGAAAAGACGAATGTGAATGGTGCGAATGTGAATGTACCAGCTCGTTCTGTTGTTAGTATCGTAATGGAATAAATTATTGTGAAATGCAGATGTGAGATTTTATACTACGCTATATTGATGGATGAAGTCCGGATGGTGCATTAGAACTCCGTAATAGATTTTCTAATTCATTTTTAGGGTTAAGATGGGTCTCATATCGCTTTAAAAAGAATAAATGGATGATGAAGAATTTAATAATTAGTCTTTTGGCATTGTCATTTCTATTATATGGATGTAGTGGTGACTCGGATGGTGATAATATTGCACCTGATGATAAAGACAATACGGAAAATGAAAATCCTGCTGCTAATATCGATTTTACGCAAGCCATTAGAGGTGTGAATTGGGCGGATAAACGTGATAACTTTGTGGATGATTTATTGGTTCCCAGTGGACTTACCAGTGGGGATTCATATTATATGGTGCAGACGGATGCACAATATGTTATGAAGGGTTTCCTGGATAATATGGGGGCCAATACGGTTCGATTACCCATTAATTACGCAACGGTAAGCAGTACATGGTGGAATGGTTATAAAGGTGCTATAGATAAAGCAATAGCTAAAGGAATGCGCGTAATTTTAGCTTATTGGGAAGGTGAAAGCAGTAGAGATGGCAAGGTGGATAATATCTCTGAATTTTGGGTCATGTGGTCTACTGTTATTAAGGACTATGGTGAAAATGCAGGGGTGTATTTTGAAGTTATGAATGAACCATACGGATACTCTCTATCGGAATTAACAGACTTGTATGAGTCGTGGTTAAATGAATTTTCTGATATACCCCACGAACGTATTCTGTTGGGAGGAAAAGGGTATTCTGAAAATGTAACAGCACTGGGAGCGGATAGTCGCTTTTCTAACTGTTTGTTATCACTGCATAACTACGCCTTTTGGGCAGAAAGATCGGCAGAGGAATGGCAAAACGACTGGTTGAATCGTATTGGTGATTATGCGAGCCGGACTGTGGTTACAGAGTTTGGTAGCACAATGACACAAGGTAAAGATTATAACGGTGCAGCCAATACTGATAATGAGGTGGATTATATACAGGTTTCTACTAAGTTGTTTAGAGATAGGGGGGTACAGAGTGTTTATTGGCCTGGTTTGCGCGAAGGTGATTGGTATAGTATTCAAACACTCGATCATACTACATTTAAAATGAGTACAACCAATGTATCTGGCTTGTGGTGGATACAATATGGTTGGGGTATGGATTAAAAATTTAAATTATTAACAGATCGTTAGTTTGTGGTACGTAAAATATTATTAGAAATGAATAAGAAATAATACCCTTATATTGGTTAAAAAGCTCCATCTGCTGCGTTAACTTTATTAAACAGATAGATTGAATCTAAGTTTCATATTAAGAACAGCAGATTATTGAGTAAAAGCCAGAGAGTATTTAGGGCAGAACCCACTATCACGATGTTAGCCACTCAATACGGAGCATAAAACAAAATGTTTATGCAAGTATATGGAATTGATTTATCAATGGAAAAGTTTGATGTAAACTTTATTGACAAGAATGGAAAAGAAAAGAAGAAACAAGTGAAGAACAGACTAAGTGCCATATCAAAGTTCTTAGAGAACGTATCAGAAGATGCCGTATTGTGTGTTGAGCATACAGGTTCCTATGGAGACTTATTGGTTTATTTATGCAACCAGTTAGGAATAGATATAGCCTTGATACCGGGTTATACCATAAAGCATAGCCTAGGTATGATAAAGGGAAAGTCTGATGATATAGATGCCGCTAGAATACGAGAATATGGAGAGCGATTCTTTGATAAGTTAAAATACAAGCAGTACGATTCAGAGGAGATAGTTGAATTGAAAAGTTTGTATACACTGCGTTCTCAATTAGTGAAGGCAAGAAAGGTTTTAAGAACAGGAGAGCACGGTCGTTCCAATGTGCCCATACAAAGCGTAAGTGCACATAAATATGCAGATAAAGCTATATTCAATTTAAACAAAGAGATAGAAGAAGTAGAAAGTGAAATAGAAGCTATAATAACGGCAAACAATGAACTGAACGACAATTATGAACTAGTTGTCAGCGTAAAAGGAATAGGGCCTGTTATAGCCACGGATTTGATTATTAAAACAGGGAACTTTCTTGTGATTGACACCGCTCGAAAGGCATCTTCATATGTGGGGATTTGCCCTTTCCCCAATGCGTCAGGAAAGATGGTCGGCAAAGCAAAAATAAGCCCGTTTGGAGATCGAAAACTAAAGGCTCTCCTTTATATGGGTGCTAAGTCTGCTGTCAAGCACAATAAAGAATATAGGCTGTATTACGAAAAGAAAAAGTTAGAGGGCAAACCTCATTATTTAATTATGAATAATGTGTCAAATAAAATGTTGAGAACAATTTATAGCGTTGTAAAAAATAAAACGCCTTACAGTCAAGATTACATATGTCTTGACCCGAGAGAGAAAAATATTAATAGCTCCACTGAAATAGTGGCTTAAAAATTTGTAATTAATTAGAGTATATGAAACGATTATTATTTATAGCTGTTTGTCTATTTGTGCTAAGCTTGGCAATTGTTAATGGACAACAAAGTGATAAATCCAATTCGTATGTGGGTTACTTATTCGCATATTTTAGCGGCAATAATATGGATCAGGAGCAAATTCATTTTGCAGTGAGTAACGATGGTTATCATTTTACGGCACTGAATTATGACGCTCCGGTTATTAATTCCAGAGAAATAAGTTCTACAGGTGGTGTTCGTGATCCACATATTCTACGGTGTGAAGATGGTAAAACCTTTTATATGGTGGCTACTGATATGGTATCGGCCAATGGTTGGAGTTCGAATAGAGCAATGGTTCTTTTAAAATCTTCAGATTTAATTCATTGGTCATCTGCGGTGGTGAATATACAAAAGAAATACTCCGCACAAGACCGACTAAAAAGAGTATGGGCTCCTCAAACAATTTATGATAAAGAAGCAGGGAAATATTTGATCTATTGGTCGATGATGTACGAAGGAGGGGCGGATGTTATTTACTATGCTTACGCCAATGAGGACTTTACAGATATTGAAGGACGACCTCAACAACTGTTCTTCCCTGCTAATAAAAAGTCATGTATTGATGGTGATATTGTTTATAAAGATGGGAAGTACCATCTGTTTTATAAAACAGAAGGCCATGGTAATGGTATCAAAAAAGCTACCAGTACTTCTCTTACATCTGGTAAATGGATAGAGGAAGATGACTACCTGCAACAAACATCAAATCCAGTTGAGGGTTCAGGAATTTTTAAATTGATAAATGATGATTCCTATATTTTAATGTATGATATGTATACAGTAGGTAAATATCAATTTGCTAAAAGTAAGGACTTAAAGACCTTTTCTTTGGTTGATAAAGAGATTAAAATGGACTTTCACCCTCGGCATGGATCAGTGATTCCTGTAACTTCAAGTGAAATGGATGCCTTATTGGATAAATGGGGGCAGGGTTTTGATGCAGAAATTAAGTTGGGTAGTAATCCTGTTTTAGCAGGATTCTATGCCGATCCGGATATGATATTTTCCAACAAAACAAATAAATATTATTTATACCCAACATCGGACGGTTTTGAAGGTTGGTCGGGTACTTATTTTAAAACTTTTTCATCTACAAATATGGTGGACTGGAAAGATGAAGGAATCATTCTGGATTTAAAAAAACACGTAAAATGGGCTGATAGAAATGCTTGGGCTCCTTGTATTATTGAAAAAAAGATAGGCAAAAAATATAGGTACTATTTCTATTACACTGCAGCACAAAAAATAGGAGTTGCAGTGTCTTCGAATCCGGATGGGCCATTTAAGGATACCGGAAAACCATTGGTGTATGAGCATCCGGATGGTGTCAGCGGAGGACAAGAAATAGATCCGGATGTATTTGAAGATCCTATATCTAAAAAAACATATTTATACTGGGGAAATGGGTATATGGCCGTTGCTGAATTAAATGAAGATATGGTATCTATTAAAGCTCAAACAACTAAAGTAATAACTCCTGATAATACATTTAGAGAGGGAACATCTGTATTTTATCGTAATGGACTATATTATTTCCTATGGTCTGAAGATGATACGCGTAGTCCCAATTACCGGGTTCGCTATGGGATAGCAAAGTCTCCAACGGGTCCTATCTCTATCCCTGATCAAAATTTGATTTTAAAAAGAGATGATTTGAAAGGAATATATGGTACAGGCCATAATTCTGTAATACAAGTTCCTGGTAAGGATGAATGGTATATTGTTTACCATCGTTTTCAACGTCCGGACGGAATAAAAATGGGTGATGCCGCAGGTTTTCATAGGGAAGTATGTGTGGATAGACTACAATTTGATGAAGGAGGAAATATTATTCCGGTTGTGCCAAGCCCTTAATTTTTGTATAACATCATCTGAAATAAGCTATGATAATTTATGAATAGCTCAGCTTAGATGACCTTTAAAAAGAATATTTAGTCATGTGAGATCAATACGGCCGGAGCAAATAATTGCCACATACAATGATGATGTTTATTTGCCACCGGTTTTAATTTTTTACTCAATTAATAGCATATATGAGACTACAAATGCCAAACATTAAGTTTAGCTTGAATAATATTAAAGTAAGTAAGCGTTTAATCATTAGTTATTCCATATTAATTGTGTTGATGCTAATTGTAGGTGTTTTTGGATTATTAGCCATAAGAAGTACGCAGGAAGGATCTGTAATACAAGGGTATATAGAAAATGTGATCTCTGATGTTCGTGTAGTAAATGAACATAATATTGCATATCGGTTCGACCGGAATGATTATAGACCGGATATTATCCGGGAAAAGTCGTTGTTGGCTATACAAAGTTTAGAAGCTTTAAGGCCGTTTGTGACTGACAGTTTGATGGCCCGATTTGATTCTGCCTATGTAGATATAGCTAGCTTATCTGAATATACAGAAGATTATTTTGAATCATCGATGCTGTATGATAGTTTGGTTAATAGAGGATTGAATTTGGAGAACGAAATGACCATCTTGTATAAAAAAGCATCCTTATCGTTTTCGCAAAGGATGCTTTTTGATGAGGCACTTGATCAAATTCATTTGGAGTTATATCATCAACTTTTGCATCAGGGGATTAAAAAGGATATGTCACTCATTGATGATGCCTATAATCAAATTGTTAAGTTAGTGAAATCCTCTGTTTTTCCTGCGCGAATGCAGCTGTTGGTAAAGGATTTTGGACAAACAATGCAAACATTTAAAACGGTTCATGAACATACAGGATGGGCCAATTGGAAAATAGAAAGAGTAACTTTTGATGCGGTAACAAGCATGGATATAATCTCCGGACGATTTAAGGAGTACCTAAGTCATGAATTGCGTCAAAATATTTTTATGATAGTTGGCACAATTATTCTTTCTCTTGTTTTTGCAGTTGTGATCGCTTTTCTTATTATTCGTTCAATTCATGGAGGACTCAAAGAAACAATTGCCATTGCAGGAAGAATAGCAAAGGGAGATTTAGCATTGAATAAATTATTGGGTAATAGTCTGCGCAAAGATGAGTTTGGTCAGTTGAAAGAAGAGTTTGTACGCATGTTGCATTCTTTACGTAAAAATGTAAATAGTTTGCTTCAAATGTCGAGCATTTTAGAAGATACAGGTAATGTATTGTATAATAGTGCACAGCAAATGTCGAACAATGCCAATGGACAGGCTGCATCTGTGGAGGAAATTGGCGCAACGCTTGATGAAATGGCCCGTGATATAAATAACAATGCAAAAAATGCAAATGAAACAAAACAACTATCCAACCATTCCATGCAGTTTATTGAAAAAATGGCTGACCGTAATCAATTAATTATTGAAAAATCGATGGAGATTGAAGGTGAGTCAACAAAAGTGACTGGTATTGCTATTCAAACGAATATATTGGCACTGAATGCTTCTGTGGAGGCGGCCGTCGCTGGTTCGGCAGGGAGAGCTTTTGGTGTGGTTGCCAATCAGGTGAAAGAGTTGGCATCCACAAGTAAACAAGCAGCAGACCGTATTTTATTACTTTCTAAAGAAGGGGTTGAGTATTCGCAAGAGGGTGGACAGATTGTGAATGAAGTATTGCCAAACCTTCGTCAAATTGATGTGAAAATAGATGGGGTTGCAATGGCTAGCAACGAACAGCGTTATAAGTCAGAACAAATGATTGAAGCCTTGAAAAATCTTAATAACCTGGCACAAGTTAATGCCACTCAATCTGAAGAGCTTTCTGCTAGCTCTGAAGAATTAAAGGAGCATGCTGTTTTGTTAAAGAAACAAGTTGATTTTTTCACCTTATAATCGGGTACTTTTATATATATTGAGTTCGTGGTTTATAAGAGAATATTTGTAAATGTTGTTTTGAAGAGAAATCAAATTTTTAAATAAAGCTGATATGATAAAGAAGATATTTATGGGGGCTCTAATTATTTTGAGTCCTGGTCTTTTTGCCCAGAAGTGGCAAGATCCAAATGTGAATGCATTTAATAGGGCTGCTATGCACAGTTCATTTTTTGCTTATGAATCGTTAGAAGCTGCCAATAATAGCAGTCAGCAATCATCATCTAATTATTTGAGTTTAAATGGAACATGGAAATTTAATTGGGTGGAAAATGCATGGCAACGTCCAACCGATTTTTATAAAGTGGGATATAATGATATGGATTGGGGAAAAATGCCTGTTCCGGGAATCTGGGAACTAAATGGATATGGTGATCCTCAATATGTAAACATTGGTTATGCTTGGAGAAGTCAGTATAAAAATAATCCGCCAATTGTTCCTGAAGAGAATAATCATGTAGGTACCTACCGTCAAGAAATCATACTTCCTGCTAGTTGGAAGGGGAAAGATATTGTTGCTCACTTTGGTTCTGTTACATCTAATATCTCTTTGTATGTGAATGGAAAATATGTGGGATATAGTGAAGATAGTAAGTTGGAAGCTGAGTTTAATTTGACCAAGTATTTAAAGCCTGGAAAAAACCTGATTGCTTTTCAAGTGTTTCGCTGGTGTGATGGGTCTTATTTAGAAGACCAGGACTTTTGGAGATTTAGCGGGGTCGGAAGAGATTGTTATTTATATGCGCGTAATAAAACCCACCTTGAAGATATTAAAGTGATAGCTGATTTAGATCGTGATTATAAAAACGGTTTATTAAAGGTAAAGCTTGATGTGAAAGGTAAGGCTAATGTAAATCTTATTTTGTCGGATGCGCAAGGTAAGACTGTGGTCGAAAAAAATGTGACCGGTTCGGGTATGATAACCACAGATATGGAGGTTGCTAATCCTCTAAAATGGACTGCAGAGACGCCTAATTTGTATAAATTAACTGCAGTTGTTAAGCAAGGTAGTAAGATACTGGAGGTTATTCCATTAAAAGTTGGATTTCGTAAGGTGGAAAAAATTAATAATCAGCTGTGCGTGAATGGTCAACCTATCTTGATTAAAGGAGTTAATCGACATGAATTGGATCCAGATGGAGGTTACGTAGTCTCTCGTGAAAGAATGGTTCAGGATATCCTGATGATGAAAAAATTTAATGTAAATGCAGTTAGAACTTGTCATTATCCAAACAATAATTTGTGGTACGACTTGTGCGATGAGTATGGGATTTATGTCGTTGCGGAAGCAAATATAGAATCGCATGGAATGGGTTATGGAGATGCTACCTTGGCAAAAAACTCACAGTTTGCTAAGGCGCATATGGAGCGTAATCAACGTAATGTGTACCGTAATTTTAACCACCCAGCAGTCATTATATGGTCCATGGGTAATGAAGCAGGTTTTGGTGGAAACTTTGAAGCGTGTTATAAATGGATTAAGAATTATGATTCATCTCGCTTAGTGCAATATGAACAAGCAGGTCAAAACGACTATACGGATATCTTTTGTCCCATGTACTATGATTATAAGCGTAGTGAAGAGTACGGTCAGGCAACAGATAAAACAAAACCTTTAATACAATGTGAGTACGCTCATGCAATGGGTAACTCTGAAGGTGGTTTTAAAGAATATTGGGAACTGGTTCGTAAGTATCCTATGTATCAAGGTGGTTTTATCTGGGATTTTGTGGATCAATCTATCCATTGGAAAGATAAATCAGGAAACCTGATTTATGGCTATGGAGGTGATTTTAATCCCTACGACGCATCTGATAATAACTTTTTGGATAACGGATTGATTAGTCCTGATCGTAAACCAAATCCACATTTTTATGAGGTAGGTTATTATTATCAATCAATATGGACAAAAATAATCGATGTAGAAAATGGTATGATAGAAATATTTAATGAATATTTCTTTAGAGATTTGTCTGATTTTTATTTGCAATGGGAACTTGTTGGTGATGGAAAAGTGCTTAAAACAGGTATTGTAAATGAATTGAATGTGGCGCCCCAACAAAAAAATAGTATCCGTTTAGATCTTGGGCTTACGGATAAAATAAATGCAAAAGAAGTTTTTATAAATGTAGCTTATAAACTAAAATCAGAAGAGCAGGGACTTGATGCAGGCGCAACCTTAGCTCGTCAACAGTTAGTTGTTAAGGAGTATCAGTTTGAGGCTTTGCAAATAGCCAATAATAAATATGTTAATCAAAAGCTTACTTCTCCTGAACTGGTGGAAAATGATGTTAATTATTTGTTGGTGTTGGGAGAAAGCTTTCAGATGGATTTCAACCGGCATTCTGGTTTTTTATCTCGTTACATTGTTGATGGAAAAGAAGTGTTAAAAGAAGGGGCCACCTTAAAGCCAAACTTCTGGAGGGCACCTACTGATAATGATTTTGGAGCTAGACTGCAATATAAATATGCGGTGTGGAAAAATCCTAAAATGGATTTAAAATCACTTGATGGCAAACTGAATAAAGATGGTTTGGCTGAAATAACGGCTATGTATGACATGCCCGAAGTTTCGGCTCAGTTAGTATTGAACTACCTCATTAATAATGATGGTGAACTGATGGTTAAACAACAGTTGCTGGCTGATGATAATGCTAGTGTTTCAGATATGTTTCGCTTTGGGATGAAGTTGGAAATGCCTGGTAGTTATGATTTTATTAGCTATTATGGAAGAGGTCCTGGTGAAAATTATGTGGATAGAAAAGATTCTGAATTTGTAGGCTTGTATCAACAACAGGTTCATGAGCAAGCTTATTCCTATATTCGACCACAGGAAACTGGTACTAAATCTGATATTAGGTGGTGGAAACAGGTAGATGTTTCAGGCTTTGGTATCTGTGTAAATTCTAATAGTACTTTCTCAATGTCTGCGCTAAATTATACGATTGATGACTTAGACGATGGAAAGGAAAAGGATCAAAGGCATATGCCTCAAGTTGTAAAGAGTGATTTTGTAACTATTTGTATTGATCAAAAACAAATGGGATTAGGGTGTATAACCAGTTGGGGAGCATTACCAAGACCAGAATATAGAATACCGTATCAGGATTATGAATTTGAGTTTGTTATTAAACCGGTAGATCATGAATTTAAAATCTACTAAGTTGAATATTTTATTGCTGATTTAATTTTTATAAAAGGTTGTTTTCCATAATGGAAACAGCCTTTTTTTATAAATTATATGGATGATCTGCGTCTATCTGGAAATCGTATTTGTTCTTGGTTGGGCATGTGTAAATCTACGTTTTGTAAGAGAGTTAAGGGGGCTTGCTTGCTGATTTGCCGCCCAATGAATTTATAAGAACCGTTGTTATTAGGGGCAATTATAACTATAATTGATGCTTTTGCTTAGTTTAATAACATGTAAAGTACAATGGCAATTTGTGTGCTTTGTAGTTTTAATTGTTTTTGAAGTTGTAATTTAGCTTGCCTGATATGTTTCTCCACGGCTTTTACTGTTATGCCTAGCTCCTCAGCTACATCTTTTTGTTTGCGACCATTAATTTTACATTGAATAAAAATATTCTTTCTTTTTTCAGGAAGAATGGATATGGCTTCTTGTAGAGATTCAACTAATTCCTCTTCAATGCTGGAGCCTTCGTTTGTCGTAAAATCTAACTGATAGAGATATTGAAGTTCATGAATAGTAAATTCATCTGATAAATATATATCGTGATGTGTTTTTTCACTTTTTATAAAATTCAAGCATTTATTGCGAAGCATGACAAATAGTAAGCTTTCAACCGATTTAGATGTGTCAATTTTTTTTCTTTGTCTCCATATGTCTTCGTAGCAATCTTGAACAATATCCTCAACTTGTTTTGAGTTCTTGATGAAAAGACTACAGTAACCAATGAGTCTAGGATAAGTTTTTATATAAAAAGATGCAAAAGTCTTAGAATCACCATTCTTTAATTTATTTCTGAATTGAATACTGTGCATATAAATTATAAGAAATAGATGGTTTAATAATCAATTGCAAAGTAATGCTAATTTTAATTTATAGCAAAAAAAATAAAATAATGTAAAAAAAAGTTATCATCCGGGGTAGGGTTTTATCTATTTAGTTGTACTCATTATAAAAGCCAATTTTAATGACCGATTTAATAATAAAATATTTAGAAAATACAGCCTCCGATGCTGAGCGTAAAGAATTGCTGGGATGGTTGAGGGATGATATTCATTATGCAGAATTTTGTAAAATAAAAGAAACGTGGATGGCGAATGTAAAAAAAGAAGAGTTAGGTCGTGATTTGAATGAAGGATTACTGAGTTTTAAATTTTTTATATTGAATGACCTATTGGAGCATACAAATAAAATGAAAAGATTATATAAATATGCTGCTGTTATCTTGTTGTTGATTCTTGCGGGTGCTGTGTTGTATTTTGGTAGGGGGCACAACAAAGAAATATTACTTACCAGTGTTTTTGCAGGCAGGGGGGATGTTACTTCTGTGGTTTTGCCGGATAGCTCTAGGGTTTGGCTTAATGCAGGTAGTACTTTAATCTATCCGTCTGATTATGGCTTGCATACACGGGCTGTTAGTCTTGAAGGGGAAGGTTTTTTTAGCGTTCAAAAAGATAAAGATCATCCTTTTGTGGTAAGCGCAAATCAGGTAGATGTAACTGCCTTAGGTACTAGCTTTAATGTTGAATCATATGACAGGAACAATAAAGTTGTTGTGACACTCGAAGAGGGTAGTGTTAAAACAGTGTGTGGTTCAGATGAGAAGATTCAGACTCCGGGAACTCAGGTTATTGTGTCTAATGATAAAATGGAGATGATAGAGGTTGATACTGAATTGTTTACCGCTTGGCATCTTGGTGAAATCAAATTTAAAGATGAATCATTACTTAATATTGCACATCAACTTGAAAGAATATACGATGTGACGATAAATTTTGCCTCTGATTCTATAAAAAATTATAGATATAGGGGGACCATTGACATAGAAAATCCACTTATTAAAACCCTTGATATATTACAATTATCAACAAATATCGAATATGAAATAGATGATAAGCACATTTTATTAATACAGAAGTAATAAAAAAAGGAGTCAGCTGCAACTGACTCCCGAATGTAAATAAACAGCTTGCTTTATAATGGCAGGCGCATTTAATCACAGTAAACGTTACAAATTTATGAAAAAAAATGAATGTTTACCACGGAACCATAGTATTGTTTCATGGTACAAAAAACCTATTCGGGTTATGAAAATTGCTGCTCTATTGTTCTTCATAACAACCTTCGTTATGCATGGCGAATCATCTCTTTCTCAAGTAAAGAGAGTATCGATGAATTTATCAAATGTTACATTGTCGGATGTTTTTGATCATATCGAATCTCAAACAGAGTATAGCCTATTCTATAATAAAAATACCATTAATGACCAGGCTGTTGTAAGTGTAAATGTAGAAAATGAAAGGGTGGCAAATTTGTTGAGATCGCTTCTCTCGGATAAAAATGTTGAGTTTAAATTGCTGGACGATTGTATAATTATTGTTGATACTGAGAATTTTGACACTGCGTCAACAGCAAGAGTCCAACAGCAAAAAATGTCTGTATCTGGTAAAGTGGTTGATGAGCAAGGGGAAGCTGTGCCAGGCGTTACTATTTTAATAAAGGGGACTAATGTTGGTACCATTACGGATATCAATGGTAACTTTAATCTGAATGCAGAAAAAGGTAGTAGTCTGTTATTTTCTTTTATAGGTATGGAATCTCAAGAGATAATCGTTGACGATAGTGTTATTCATGTAAGGATGCTGTCTTCGTTAGTTAGTCTGGACGAGGTTGTTGCCGTTGGATATGGTTTTATGAAAAAATCAGATCTTACTGGGGCTGTTGTGAGTGCCAATATGGAAGATTTTAAAAAATCTCCTAATACAAATTTGGGGCAGTCATTGCAAGGTTCTGTACCCGGATTAAATATTGGGCAAGTTACAAGTGCAGGAGCTACTCCAAGCATATCCATAAGGGGAGCAAGTACAATATCGGGTAATTCAAATGTGCTGATTATTTTAGATGGAGTACCTTATAATAGTTCTTTGTCTTCTATTAATCCTGATGATATAGAATCTGTTGATGTGTTAAAAGATGCTAGCTCAACAGCTATTTATGGGGCGCAAGCCGGTAATGGAGTTGTACTTATAACCACTAAGAAGGGGGGTGTGAAAGGAAAACCTAAAATTAACTTATCAACTTCTTATACCACTCAGCGTCCAACGGTTGGTCTACGCCCTATGAACCGAGAAGAATATATTGAACATGTTAGAGATCTATATTGGGATAAGGCATACCTTGAAGATGGCTCTTTAGACCCTCAATATGATGTCACTGATGATTTTCAAGCTGTTTTTCTGGATGAAAATGATAACCTTTTGGAAAATGATTATGACTGGTGGGATAAGGGTACAAACCCTGGTTTTATAAAAGAATACCAGCTAAGTGTTACTGGGGGCGGAGAATATGTTAGTTATCTTATTTCAGGTGGCTTAACCGATCAAAGTGGTTATGTAATTAATGATGATTTTAAAAGAAAAAGTATTAGAGTTAACCTGGAAACACAAGCTACGTCATGGCTTAAGCTAGGCATTCAGAGTTTTGGTTCGTTTGTTAATAATGATGGGGCAGAACCTAATCTTTGGCGCTTGATGACTCAATCGCCTCTCCTAGTTCCCTATGATGAAGAAGGTAAATTGATTCCGTACCCATTTAATACCCAAGATACAAATCCTTTTATGGGTAGTGAGGTGGATGATTATGAACGCCATAATTACTTTTTTGCAAATATATATGGTGAGATTGATATTCCTTATGTGAAAGGACTTTCGTATCGCTTTAATTATGGTAATAATTACAGAATAGACAAGCATAATTTGGCAAGTGAGTACGGTGCTAGTTTGACTGGTGAGGCCTATAAAAATATAAATGAATATTATGACTATACCTTCGATAATATTTTAACCTTTAACCGAAATTTTAATACCCATAATATTACGGCAACGTTGCTGTATGGCGCTGTTAAAAGAGAATCATCGTATACAAATGCGAAATCAGAAGAGTTTAGTAGGTTAAATTTGGGTTATAATAGTCTTGAATTAGGTACGAATCAATTTGTATATTCAGATGCTTGGGATGAGGCCTTTAATTACCAAATGGCACGTGTCAACTATAAGTTCAAAAATAAATACTTATTGACATCAACTGTCCGTCGAGATGGTTTTTCTGGTTTTGCGGAGGATGAAAAGTATGCTATCTTTCCTTCTGTTGCCTTAGGTTGGGTTTTAACTGAAGATTTCAATACCCCCCAATGGGTTGAATATTTAAAATTGCGCATGGGTTATGGTGTCAGTGGAAATCTTACAAATAGATATAATTCGTTGGCCAAAATATCAACTTTCGATGCTTATGTCTTGGGTGATGGGGCTTCAACATTAATTGGTCAGGAAGTCTCATCGTTGGGCAATTCCAATTTACGATGGGAAAGAACCAAAGGAATTAATCTTGGTTTAGATTTTACCTTGTATAATAATAGTGTTAGCGGTAATGTTGAATATTATAACAATAAAACAAATGACCTACTATTTAATGTTGCATTGCCAAAAATGTCTGGTTTTGATAAGATTAGTACAAATGTAGGACAACTGAAGAATACTGGCTTTGAATGTATGATAAACACGAGAAACTTTCGTAAGAAAGATTTTAAGTGGACTACAACTTTTACATTTTCAACCAACAAAAATAGAGTGAGTAAGCTGATTGGTGCAGATAATGATGGTGATGGAAAAGAAGATGACTTGGTTGCTAGTAACCTGTTTATTGGAGAATCTTTAGGTAGCATTTATAATTATGAAGTAGATGGAATTTATCAGCTTGATGATGAAATACCCCCAGGTTATTATCCAGGAACCTATCGAATTGTTGATCAGGATGGAGGTGATTACGAAATTACAACAGATGATAAAGTAATATTGGGGCGATCGGAGCCGGCGTATCGTGCCAGCTTAATGAATAAATTTGAATACAAGAGATTTTCATTGAGTATTTTCTTAAATACTATTCAGGGAGGTAAAGATGGATATAGGGGCAATAATACACGCTCTATATCAAGGGGTACAAATACTTTAATATGGAACTATGTAAGTGATATTGATTATTGGTCACCAGGTAACCCGGTTGGAGAATATCCAAGATCTCTTTCAACTCCAACTATTTCTCCCAGTGTTTATTATGATCGTAGTTTTGTTAGACTGCAAGATGTTATACTATCTTATAATGTCCCCAGTAAATTTCTACGTAAGTTGAATGTGATGGATTTGAGTATATATGTAAGTGGTAAAAATTTAGCTACCTGGACATCATGGAAGGGATGGGATCCGGAAACAGGATCTGGTTTAGCAACAGGAGGAAGACCCGTGATGAAAGGATATTCTATGGGCTTTAATTTAACATTCTAAACAGAATCAAAGATGTGGCGAGCCTGGATATAGTATTTTTTATACTGGAAAATATCTTTGTGGTGCGCTCCATCTGATCATTAAAAAATTTAAACATATGAAAAACTATATATATATTATAGCATTACTTTTTTTTGTGCATTTGAGTTCTTGTGAGGAGGATTTCCTGGAAGAGACTCCCTTGGATTTTTTTAGTGCTGAAAACTCTTTTGTAACGAGTGCCGATTTTGATGCCTCTATTAATAATTTATACCGATTAACACGTAGGGAATTTTTCGACCGTGATGAGAGTCATCCTTTTGATTATTTGTATGGAACTGATTTGGTTTTTGATGGTGAACCTCAACAAAGTGCAAATCGTCACTCACCCATGCGAACCGCATATGATCCAAGCGGACGAATTGCAAAGGATCATTGGGGCTTATTATATAAAATTATAACAGAATCGAATACAGTCATAGATCGTATTCCTGATTCGGAATTAGCGGAAGAGGATCAGGTTGTCTACAAAACAAAGGCCTTGTTTTTTAGGAGCTTGGCCTATAGAACATTGGTTTATTTGTATGGAGGTGTTCCTCTAATACTGAATGAAATAAAGCAGCCTAAGGATGATTTTGTAAGAGCTAGTAAGGAAGACGTTCTTCGTCAAGTTATAGAGGATTTAAATGAAGCTGCAACTCATCTTCCATTAATTACTGAGGTCACCGATGGTGAAATACATAATTTGGCAGCTTATCATTTGCTTTCTGAGGTATATCTTGCTGCGGGAGAATACCAAGAAGCAGTTGACGCTGCTAGCATGGTAATTAATCATCCTGCTACTGCTTTAATGCAAGATAGATTCGGAACACGGGCAACAGAGATTGATAAAGATGTGTATTGGGATTTATACAGGCGTAATAACCAAAATAGAAAATCTGGTAATACCGAAGGGATATGGGTTATTCAGTTTGAAACAGATGTACCCGGAGGAAATCTTTTGTCAACCTCAAGGAGTGGTTTTGTCTTGGAGCGTCATCACGGTCCTTTTGTGCGAGATTTTCGTGTGAATGATCAAAAACCTTTTTCCTGGCCCATTGGTGATTATTCCGGCGGTAGAGGAATTGGATGGGCCATTTCTACCAGATATTTTTCTAATACTATATGGGAAAGTGATTTTGACAATGATATGAGAAATGCAAATCATAATTTTGTTCGTGCGTTTGTAAGTACGAATCCCAATTCTTCCTATTATGGTCAAGTTGTTTCTACTCAAGACCCTGCTTTGGCCGATAAGGTTCCATCCAGACAGCTTTATGCATACCAATCTAAGTGTACAACACCAAATAATCATCCTGCCAATGTTTATGCAGATGCTCAAACATTTACCTTAAAAGGAATAGGTGGTTCAACATATACCGATCAATATATGTTTAGGTTGGCTGAAACATACCTGCTGAGAGCGGAAGCCTATCTGGGCTTAACAAAAACGGATCAAGCAGCAGCAGATATTAATGTTGTTCGGTCCAGGGCTAATGCGAACCCAGTAGCTCCGCAAGATGTTGATATTGATTATATTCTGGATGAAAGAATGCGTGAATTAGGTGTGGAGGAAAAAAGAAGGCTGACTTTGATGCGTTTAGGAAAACTATATGATAGGATACAAAAGTGTAATCCCTATTATCGCGATATGGTTGATGGAATGACAGAAACCTATAATTTATGGCCTATACCAGCCAGTGAAATTGAAGCCAATATTGGTGCTGTTCTAGAACAAAATCCGGGTTATAATTAATATTTACCCATAAAAATAAATGTTATCTTTTAATTTACCCAAGGCTACGCCTTGGGTAAATTGTTATCGTTAATTGTTAATAAAAACTTCTTAATACAATTTATTATGAGATTCTGTTTTCTTTGTTTGTTGTTAATACCTAGGGTTTTATTTGCCCAAATTAATATATCAAATCATGATGGTAAAGGTTATCCTATTGCCCAGGCACAATCGGTCACATCTATCTATTTTGATATGAATGATGCTGCCGTTGTGGGTAAGGCAGCAGAATTTTTAGCCTCTGATATTAAAGCGGTGAGTGGTAAAAAACCAGTTGTTATTGCATCGAAAAAAAAGATTCAACAACATGTTATAATAATTGGTACTATTGGTAAAAATTCGCTGATCGATCAACTTATCTCTAAGAAAAAGATCGATGTATATGAAATTGAAAATAAATGGGAGCGTTTCCTTATTCAAACGGTTAAGAATCCCATGAGGGGGGTAGATCAAGCCCTCGTTATTGTAGGAAGTGATCAGCGAGGAACTGCTTATGGGGTTTTTTCTCTTTCTGAAGCAATGGGGGTTTCGCCTTGGTACTATTGGGCTGATGTACCTGTTCAAAAAAATAAACTGCTCTACCTGCTAAATGAAAAATATGTTTCCAAGGCTCCTACGGTTAAGTATCGTGGTGTTTTCCTGAACGATGAGGATTGGGGGCTTCATCCTT
Organism: Saccharicrinis fermentans DSM 9555 = JCM 21142; assembly: GCF_000517085.1. Classification (NCBI taxonomy): domain Bacteria; kingdom Pseudomonadati; phylum Bacteroidota; class Bacteroidia; order Marinilabiliales; family Marinilabiliaceae; genus Saccharicrinis; species Saccharicrinis fermentans. The sequence continues at coordinate 1,048,403 of NZ_KI912107.1, forward strand.
GGGCGGCAAGTAATATGGATCCAGAAGTAAATAGCATTGGACCTAATACCTATGAAAAGATTTTTGAATTGCTTTTGCGTTTGAAAGCCAATATGTTTGCCCCTGCAATGCATGAATGTACGAAAGCTTTTTATACCGTTCCTGGTAATATGGAAATGGCTCATAAGTATGGAATTATGGTTACCACGAGTCATTGTGAGCCACTTTTATACAACAATGCCAGTGAGTGGGATAAAAATACCCAGGGCGAATGGAATTATAAAACCAATAGAGTGGAGATGGAACGAGCTCTTGAAAATCGTGTAATACAAGCCCATAATAATGATAATATTTATACCATCGCTTTGCGAGGAATGCATGATGAAGGTATGAAAGGAGGTTCTGATAAAGAAAAATTAGAAACTCTTGCAGAGGCTATAAAGCACCAAAGATCATTGCTTACTAAATATATTGATAAACCAATCGATGAGATACCTCAAATTTTTGTGCCTTATAAGGAGGTGCTAGGTCTTTATGAACAAGGTTTGCAAATACCTGAAGATATTACAATTGTTTGGCCGGATGATAATTATGGCTATATAAAACGAATGAGCAATGCCGAAGAACTTGGGCGTAAGGGGGGAGCTGGTGTTTACTATCACTTGTCTTACCTGGGATGGCCCAATGATTATTTATGGTTAAATACAACGCCGCCTGCACTTATGTATGCCGAAATGCATAAGGCTTATTCTTTAGGGGCAAATAAGTATTGGTTGGTTAATGTTGGTGATATTAAACCTGGAGAAATGGGTATGCAACTCTTTCTGGATATGGCTTGGGATATGGAACAGTTTAATTTTGACAATATCAATGATTACCAAGTTAATATGCTTACATCTTTTTTGGGAGAAGAGTATAAAGAGGATTTGACTTATATCTTAGATAGATACTATTATTATGGTTTTACAAGAAAACCTGAATATATGACTGGTGATTGGGTCTGGAATAGCTTATTCGATATTGAAAAGGTTAAGGATACGGATTTTTCTTTTGTTAATTACAAGGAGGCGGATAGACGTTTGAATGATTATAAGGAAATTTCTAATAGAGCCTTTGCTATATTGGAGAGTTTACCAGAAGATAAAAAGGCTGCTTTTTTTCAATGGGTATATTATCCCGTTAAAGGGGCTTCTTTATATAATCATGAAATGTTAATAGCCCAGAAAAACCGATGGTATGCAAAAAGTAACCGAGCGTTAACCAATGTGCTGGCTAGGGATGTTAGTTTGTATCATGATAGTTTAGCTATGATAACAGAGGAGTATAATAACTTGCTGAATGGTAAATGGAATGGTATGATGACTGCACCTGGTTTCTTGCCTAGAGTGCAACTACCTCCAACTGAAAATATTGTATTGAAGGATTCGGCTCAGTTAGCGGTTTTTGTGGAAGGACAGTTGGATAATGTTTCGCCGAAAAGATTACCGGAATTTGTGCATTGTTTTGAGGATACTTATTTTATTGAAATATATAATAGAGGAAAAGGTATCGTTAATTGGAATGCAAAGGCATCTGAAAAGTGGATTCAACTAAGTGAAGATAAGGGTGCCGTGAAGACGCAAGATAGGATAAAAGTGAGTATTGACTGGGATTTATTTCCTAATGTGGAGATTTTAAAAGGCCTTGTGTATATCTCTGATGGAAACCAAACTGTCAATGTTGAAGTGTCTGCAGTTAAAAACCAGGTTGAGGATCCTCTTGTATATACCGAAAATAATGGCGTTATTAGTATTAATCCTGCGAAATTTCATCGTAAAAATGAAAATGGAACCGTTAAATTTCAAAAAATTAATGGTTTAGGTTATTGTAATTCTTCTCTTCAGCTTGGTAATGCCCTGTGTAACTCTGGGGAAGGATCGTTTGTTGAATATGATTTTTATGTAAATAAGTTTGGTGAAATATGCATCCACACCTTTATGTTGCCTTTGTTTGCTAAGGACAAAGAACATGGTACCCGGTATGGTGTCCAAGTTGATGATCAGGAAATTATGGTGATTGACAATGATGTAAAAGAGTATTCTCGGAATTGGGCTAAAAATGTGATGAGGAATACGGCGATTAATAAATCAAAGGTCTTTGTTGATAAATTGGGTAAACATACCTTGAAAGTTTATTCGGTGGATCCAGGAATGATCATTCAAAAAATTATGATCGATACAGGGGGGCTTAAAAATTCATATGTGGGGCCTGTGCCTATGAAATAAGAAATATGTGCTTGTGTTTCTACTGGGAAGCCTTGAAAATTATTTTTTTTTAAAAAAGAGAACAAATATAATAATAGTATAGGATACTATTATTATATTTGTGTATTGAATGATTTATATGGGCGAAAAGTACAATAAATACTCGAAATATTATGTAGCTGTAGATTGCGTAATTTTTGGTTATACCAATGATGATTTAAAGTTATTGCTTTATCATCGAGGTTTTGAACCAGCAAAAGGAATGTGGTCGTTAATTGGGGGATTTGTTGGAGAGACCGAATCGTCGGATACAGCTGCCCGGAGAATTCTAAAAAATATTACCGGACTGGATGAGATATACCTTGAGCAAGTGCAGGCTTTTACTGAGCCAAAAAGGGATATTGAGGACCGGGTTATTAGTATTACCTATTATGCTTTGATAAGGATTGATAAGCATAATTCTGATAAGGTTAGAGAAAATGGTGCGCATTGGTGGTCTATGAAAGCTTTGCCAGCATTTATCTTTGATCATAAAGAAATGGTTGATAAAGCACTGGAAAAACTTCAATTAAAGGCTGGATTGGAATTAGTGGGAAGCGAGTTGTTGCCTGACAAGTTTACGCTATTACAGCTTAGGAAGTTGTATGAGGCCATTTTTCAAAAAGAATTGGATACTGGTAACTTTAGGAAAAAAGTTCTGTCTTTAAAGGTTCTTCAGCGTTTAGATGAGAAAAATACAACAGAGTCGAGACGTGGTGCGTATTATTTTAAATTTATTGAAGGGGCAAAGGAAAAATCTTTTGAGAGAATAGTGAAAATTTAGCGAGTAAATTCCGTTGTATTTTTTTGACTTTATAATAGTACAGTGTACTAATAATATTGTGTAAAATGTAAAGTAGTCAGATACTATATATTGAATTTTAGATTTTTATAATATAGTGTATTATCCTATAATATTCAGTTTTTGTTAAAATCGGTAATTATGAAAGCATTAAATCAATTAGAAGTTTGGTTTGTTACAGGCAGTCAGCATTTATATGGGCAAAAGACTCTTGATGAGGTTGTTGAACACTCCAGGGAAATTGTAACTGCATTGAATGAGGCGTCAGAGTTGCCTGTGAAGGTGATTTGTAAGGCTACAGGTACAGGTTCGTCAGAAATCCATCAAATGTGTAAGGATGCCAATTGTGCAGAAAACTGTATAGGTATTATTACTTGGATGCACACCTTTTCTCCTGCTAAGATGTGGATTCATGGACTAAAAGAGTTGAACAAACCCTTACTTCATTTACATACGCAATATAACAAGGAGATTCCATGGGATGATATTGATATGGACTTTATGAACTTGAACCAGAGTGCGCATGGTGATAGGGAGTTTGGGCATATGACGGCTCGGATGCGTTTGAATCGTAAGGTGGTTGTAGGGCATTGGCAAGATGCTAAAGTGCTTTCTCAAATTGCCAGATGGACGCGTGTGGCGGCTGGCTGGGCTGACTCTCAGGATATGCTGATTATACGTTTTGGTGATCAGATGAATAATGTGGCTGTTACAGATGGAGACAAAGTGGAGGCAGAACGTGTCTTTGGGTATCATGTTGATTATAGTCCTATTGCTGAATTGGTGGCGGTGCAGAATGAGGTGTCGGATAAAGAGGTGTCAGATTTGCTGAAAGTATATGAGTTGCATTATGATTTAGCAGATAATTGTAAGGAAGGAGGAAGAGATAGGAAGCAGGTTGCCAATGCAGCTCGAATTGAAATTGCTTTACGGAGGTTTTTGGAGGATAAAGGAGCCAAGGCATTTACCACAAACTTTGATGATCTGGAGGGTATTGATCAATTACCAGGTTTGGCTTGTCAACGCCTGATGGCTGATGGTTATGGGTTTGGTGCTGAGGGAGATTGGAAAACGGCTGCTTTGTGTCGTACCGTTTGGTATATGGGACAAGGTTTACCTAATGGTTGTTCTTTTCTTGAAGATTATACCTTAAATTTTGATGGAGAAAATAGTTCCATTCTTCAAGCACATATGCTTGAAGTTTGTCCTTTAATTGCAAATCATAAACCCAAATTAGAGGTTCATCCTTTGGGTATTGGTGGAAAAAATGATCCGGCTCGTTTGGTGTTTACGAGTAAGACTGGGCCTGGTGTTGCGGTTACAGTTGTTGATATGGGAAGTCGTTTTCGAATGATTATTAATGCAGTGGACTGTATTGCATCAAAGGCACTCCCTAAACTTCCAGTGGCAAGTGCACTTTGGATTCCGCAACCAAATTTTGAAGTTGGTGCAAAGGCTTGGATTTTAGCAGGAGGAACGCATCATACAAGTTTTTCGTACGATTTGAGCGTCGAAGATCTGTTGGATTTTGCCGAGATTGCTGGTGTTGAGGCGCTTGTTATCGATAAGGATACTACTATTTCAGCTTTTAAGAAAGAGCTTCAGTGGAATGACCTTTATTATCATTTAGCCAAAGGAATATAATTTTTATAGACCATATGAAATGAGCTATGGGAATGGATTCAAACACAGGTAGATGATTAATCCTGACGAGTTCCATATGGCCATAGAAAAATAAATTTGAACATATGAAATGCTCAACAGTAGCTTTTTATTTATCTGTATGTCTACTTGAAGCCTAGTGTTGGTAGGTGTATTTTATATGTGATTTTTGTTAACTAAACGGGTTTGAAAAAATGTCTACGTTAGATTGGATTGTTATTGGACTGTTCTTTGTTGTTTTAATTGCTATTATTGTTTGGGTAGTTAGTCAAAAGAATAAAAATTCAGAGGATTATTTCCTGGGAGGACGTGATGCTTCCTGGATTGCTATCGGAGCATCTATTTTTGCTTCCAATATCGGATCAGAGCATTTGATTGGTTTGGCTGGTGCAGGGGCTTCAAGCGGGATGGCAATGGCACATTGGGAAATACAAGGTTGGATGATATTAATTTTAGGTTGGGTGTTTGTGCCATTTTATTCAAGAAGTATGGTGCTGACAATGCCTGAGTTTCTCGAAAGAAGATATAATAAAGAGTCCAGAACGGTATTGTCATTGATATCTTTGGTAAGTTATGTGCTTACAAAGGTGGCAGTAACGGTTTATGCCGGCGGATTGGTTTTTCAGCAGGTGTTCGGGATTGAAGAGATGTGGGGGATTGATTTCTTTTGGATTTCTGCAATAGGCTTGGTTTTGTTGACTGCGTTATATACCATATTTGGAGGTATGAAATCTGTGTTGTATACGTCTGTGTTACAAACACCAATTTTGTTGGGGGGCTCTTTGATTATTCTTGTGCTTGGTTTAAAGGCGGTAGGTGGTTGGGAACAAATGCTTGAGATTTGTGGTGCAACAAAAGTGAATGATTATGGCGATAGTATGGTGAACTTGATACGTGATAACCGCGATTCAAATTTTCCATGGTTGGGGGCGTTGATTGGTTCGGCTGTTATCGGCTTTTGGTATTGGTGTACTGATCAATTCATTGTTCAACGGGTGCTGTCAGGCAAAAACGAAACACAGGCGCGTAGAGGAACTATTTTTGGTGCTTACTTGAAGTTGTTGCCTGTGTTTTTGTTTCTTATACCGGGTATGATCGCTTATGCAATGGGTGCCAAAGGTGATGTGATGCTGAATGGAGAACTTTATGTGTTGCCAAGTGCAGATGCTGCTTTTCCTTCTTTGGTAGCTCAATTGTTACCTGCAGGTGTTAAAGGACTGGTGGTGTGTGGTATTTTGGCCGCATTAATGAGTTCTCTGGCATCCTTGTTTAATTCTTCGGCTATGTTATTTACGATCGATTTTTATAAGCGTTTTAAACCGAGTACTTCTGAAAAAAAACTGGTCAAGATTGGTCAGTTAGCTACTATTATTATAGTAGCGTTAGGTATTCTGTGGATCCCTATTATGCGCAGTATTGGAGATGTTTTGTATGAATATTTGCAAGATGTTCAGTCTGTATTGGCTCCTGGTATTGCTGCGGCTTTTTTAATGGGTATAACATGGAAGCGTGCGTCTGCTGAAGGTGGATTTTGGGGTCTGATGTCTGGTTTTATTATTGGTATTACACGCTTGGGTGCTAAGGTGTATTATAATTCAGTGCAAGATGCAGGGGATAGCTTGTTTAAGTCCGTATTCTTTGATACCAATTGGTTGTTTTTCTGTGGATATATGTTATTGGTGTGTATCGTAGTGGTTGTGGTGGTGAGTTTGTATACCAAGGCGCCTAGCAAAGAAAAAATTCAAGGTTTGGTTTTTGGAACTTCGACTCCTGAGCAAAAAGCTTTGTCTAGAGCCAGTTGGAATAAGTGGGATGTGGTTCATACTGTTGTAATTCTTGGCTTTACAGTGGCCTTTTATATTTATTTCTGGTAAAAAAGAGAAGTGATGTTAGAAGAATTAAAAGAGGAAGTTTATAGGGCCAATATGGATCTGGTAAGGTATGGTCTGGTTATTTTCACATGGGGTAATGTAAGTGCCATTGATCGACACGAGGGTTTGGTGGTTATAAAGCCTAGTGGAGTGGAATATGAGGTGATGAAAGTATCGGATATGATTGTGGTTGATTTGGAAGGAAATGTGGTGGAAGGCGATTTGAAGCCTTCTTCTGATACTCCTACGCATCTTGAATTGTATAAGGCTTTTTCATCCATTGGAGCTGTGGTTCATACGCATTCTACTTATGCTACAGCTTGGGCTCGGGCAGGAAAGAGTATTCCTGTTTTGGGAACTACGCAAGCTGATTATTTTTATGGGGATGTGCCATGTACCAGATCTATGACAGAGGAGGAAATAAAAGGTGATTATGAGAGAGAGACGGGAGTAGTGATTGTGGAGACTTTTGATAATAGGAACCCCTTGCATGTGCCAGGTGTTTTGGTAAAAAATCATGGACCTTTTTCATGGGGAAAAGATGCCAATGAGGCGGTGCATAATAGTGTAGTCCTGGAGCAAATTGCAAAAATGGATCAGATAACCTTTCAGGTAAATCCGGAAACGGATATGAATAGTCATCTGGTAGAGAAGCATTTTAATCGTAAACACGGAGTTAATGCATATTATGGTCAAAGGTGATTCTTAATAGTGAATGAGCTGACCGCTTAGGTATAAAGGACGTTTTGTTATATCTGGGCAGCTCTATTTTTAGTGTGGCGTGAAATAGTGGAATAGAATTAATTATTTATTATATATGAAGTTGTCAAGGTGACGCGGGTTTATGTGGCAAGTGAAAACAAAATTTATTCTCATGCAAGCAGTTAACATAACCGGTATTAGGCAGGTGAGGAAGAAATGCTGAAGAATGAGGTTGAAGTGGGTTATGATGTGGTATATGAGTGTTGTGGTAAACAGGAGGCGCTTGATGCGGCATTGCGGTTATTAAAATCAGGCGGTAAGTTAGTGTTTGTTGGGATTCCAGAGACGGAGGGCCTGCAGTTTAATATGAATTTGATGCGTCGTAAGGAGATTTGTGTTCAAAATGTGCGTCGTCAGAATAATAGTTTTGAAGATGCTATTGAAATGATAGTAAAGGAGCCTTCTTATTTTGAGAGGCTCATTACGCATAATTACCATTTCAAGGCTGCTTCGGAAGCTTTTGAAAATGTTGCAAATTATGAGGATGGGGTTATAAAGGCGATGGTGGAATTTGATGATATATAAGTAAAATGTGATTGTTTAGCCTTGAACTTTAGGGTTTTATGCTAGTGTGTTTGGTGTGGGTGGAATTTGTCTTGGTGTTACTTTTTGAAAAAAAAACGAGAAAAAAATGAAAAAGCAATATGTAATAGGATTGGATTATGGATCTGACTCTGCGCGATCAGTTGTTGTTGATGTGGCAAATGGAAATGAGTTGGCTTCGTCTGTAAAATATTATCCTCGTTGGATGGAGGGGAAGTATTGCGCTCCGGAGAAGGATCTGTATCGTCAGCATCCATTGGATTATGTTGAGGTGATGGAGTATGTAGTAAATGATGCCCTGAAAAAAGCGGGAGAAGGTGTAGCTGATAATGTGATCGGTATTTCCTTTGATACGACCGGCAGTACTCCGGTGCTTGTGAATAAGGAGGGTACTCCTTTGGCTTTGTTGCCTGAATTTGCCGAAAATCCAAATGCTATGTTTGTGCTTTGGAAAGATCATACCGCAGTGAAGGAAGCTGCAGAAATAAATCAATTAGCCGCTCGTTGGAGTGAGGATTATACCAAGTTTGAAGGTGGTATTTATTCTTCAGAGTGGGTGTGGGCCAAGATATTGCATGTGTTGCGTTCGGATGAAACTGTTCGCAAAGCTTCTTTTTCATGGGTCGAACATTGTGACTGGTTACCGGGTTTGATCACCGGAAATCAAAATCCGTTGGAAATTCTACGCAGCCGTTGTGCTGCAGGTCACAAAGCAATGTGGCATCCAGGTTGGGGTGGGCTCCCTTCTCAGGAATTTTTATCGGAGCTTGATCCTGTGTTGGATGGTTATAGGGAGCGCTTATATAAGGATACCTATCCCAGTGATGTTGCAGTAGGTAATTTATCTAAAGAATGGGCTAAAAGGTTGGGGCTTACAACGAATGTTAAAGTGGGGGTTGGTGCTTTTGATTGTCATATGGGGGCGGTAGGAGGTGAGGTAACTCCGAATGTATTGGTTCGGGCTATTGGAACTTCTACTTGTGATATTATGATTGAAGAGTATGATAAGATTGGGGATAAGCTAATTGCAGGAATCTGTGGTCAGGTTGATGGTTCTGTAGTGCCAGGTTATGTGGGATTGGAAGCCGGACAGTCTGCTTTCGGAGATTTGTATGCGTGGTTTAAGCATGTGTTGGCATGGCCAATTGAGAATATTTTGGCAAAAACGACTTTGGTTAATGATAAAATAAAGACTAAGTTGATGCAGGAAACTATGGATGCTATTATTGTTGAATTGTCGAACGAAGCCATGAAGATACCTGTTGAAGAATCTACTATTGTAGCTGTGGACTGGATGAATGGACGCCGAACTCCTGATGCAAGTCAGGAAGTTACAGGTTCTATTGCTGGCTTAAAATTGGGTTCCTCGGCACCAGGTATTTTTCGAGCCTTGGTAGAGGCAACGGCTTTTGGTTCGAAAGCAATTGTGAATCGGTTTGCGAGTGAGGGGGTTGAGATTAAAGAGATTATAGCCCTGGGGGGCGTGGCTAAAAAATCACCTTTTGTCATGCAAATATTGGCCGACGTTTTAGGTATGTCACTGAAGGTGGCGGCTACCGATCAGACCTGTGCTTTTGGGGCGGCTATGTTTGCTGCTGTTGTTGGTGGAGCTTATGATAGGGTGGAAGATGCGCAGAAGGCAATGGGTAAGGGTTTCGAAAAAGTATATCAGCCAAATGCAAAAAATGTAGAGGTTTATGGGACTATTTATGATAAATACCTTAAATTAGGTGCATTTACCGAAAGTGAGTTGTGATTATTTATTAAGACTAATGTTGCTAAGGCGGGAAAAGCTTGTGATATCTTTTCTCGCCTTTGTGTTTAGTGAGCTTGTCTTGGATGAGTTTTTTTGTTTTGTGTAATGCAAAGTTAGAATTACCTTTATGCGTCAATACAAAAATAATTAATATGCAAGATAATCAATATATTCAGCATCCAAGATATCATGTCGCTGTAGATTGTGTAATATTTGGTTATGAAGAGGGAGTCTTAAAATTACTGCTCTACCCAAGGGGATTTGAACCTTCGCTTGGGAATTGGTCTCTTCTGGGTGGTTTTGTCCAGGAAAAAGAATCGGTGGAGGATGCGTCCAGAAGAGTTTTGCTTAATACTACTGGTTTGAGAGATATTTATTTGCAACAAGTATCTACTTTCTCCAGACCAGATAGGGATCCCGGGGCTAGGGTGATTAGTGTGGTGAGTTATGCCTTGGTGCATATAGATAAATATGATAAAGAATTGGTGCGTGATCATGGAGCTCATTGGTGGCCGGTTGATAAAATGCCTCAGTTTATTTTTGATCACAAAAGTATGGTGCAGTCGGCATTGTTTAAACTTCAACAGGATGCAAGTGTGAAGTTGGTGGGCAAAGAGTTACTTCCTGATTTATTTACACTGAATCAACTGAGGAGTTTGTATGGTGCTATTTTTCAAAAAGATTTTGACCCAGCTAATTTTCGTAAGAAGATCTTGTCTTTGGGCGTTTTGGAAAAGACAAGTATTAAAAATACTACCGAGTCTCGTAAAGGCGCGTTTTGCTATAAGTTTAAAGAGGAAACTGAAATGAGGGTGAGTGATCGGATTGTGAAATTTATTTAAAAGTATGCGAATTTAGTGAAGTTTTTTCTTGTATTTTATAAAGGTATAATATACTTTTATAAAGTTGTAATTAGGAGTTTTAATTAATTTACAGTTTTTTATAATCTTGTTATATAGTAATATATAGTTGTTAATATAAAGGTGTAATATACTTTAGTTTCTCTTAATAATCTAAATCCTTAAATAAATTTATGATGGAAACGAAACGAGTTAGTAAGTATGCAAAATGGTTAGTAAGTGGAACGTCGTACTTGTTTATTAAAAATTATTTAGATAAGCAAGAAAGTTCAATAGTAGAGGGAAATCGTAAAAAGTTATCAAAAAAAAGCGATAGAAAGGCTTGTTAAAACAAATGGATTTGTTCTTGTTTTAATTAAGTTTAGTAAGTTGTTTTTTGATGATTTACTTGTTGTATAAAGAATATCTGCATAATAAAAGATTGATTTTAAAATGAAATTATATACTATCATTTATTTATCTAATTTTTATGTCTAAAAATAAATATCTATTTCCATTAATTGTAATGGCGTCTTTGTTTTTCCTGTTTGGATTTATAACGACAATGAATAACTCTACGATTGAGTTTTTGAAAGAAGCTTTTGGCTTAAACGATGTACAAAAGCAATTGCCTAATACCTTCTTTTATGGTGCCTATGCGCTCTCAATCCCAGTGGGTTTTTTAATTAAAAGGATTGGTTATCGTTTTTCAATTTTTACTGGATTGGCATTAATAGCCATTGGTTTTTTTGCGTGCATACCAGGTGTTGGATTTGGGTATTATGGTTTTTTAAGTACAGTGTCAATTTTTGCCATTGGTGTGGTTATCCTTCAGGTTGCTGCGGCTCCTTATGTGGTAGCTCTTGGTCCTAAAGAAAGTTCTGCAAGTAGATTAACGTTAACGAATGCACTAAATTCAGTGGCAACTGTTATTGCTCCTATTTTTGTTTCGATGTTATTAGTAGTGCCGGAATTAGGTGAAGGTCAGGTGTTAGAAAATTCAGCAATTCGAGATATTGTCATAAATCCTTTTGTGGGAATTGGAATAGCTACTACTGTAATTCTTTTTATTATGTTCTTTTTGAAGTTGCCTAATATAAAAGGAGAGCAAGAGGGAGATGAAAAGACAAATTCTGTTAAAATTAAATCAAGTGCATTTAAGTACCCGCATGTGTGGTTGGGCTCAATAGCTATTTTTGTTTATATGGGTATTGAGATCGGCATTCCTAGTTTTTTTGCTGATTTTGCAGCTACTAAAGGAGCGGTGATCGAAACGTCTACTACGGATATGTTGAAGTTTTATTGGGGAGGCCTGATGGTAGGGCGTTTATTGGGTATTTTTGTGTTGAAAAAATATAAGGCATCGACAATTTTGTCTTTGTGTGCCATGGGTGGTGCTGCTATGTTGGTGGGGGCTATTACTTTGAATGGAAATGTGAGTATGTGGTTGTTTTTAGGTACTGGTTTATTCCATTCAATTATGTGGCCGGTTATTTATAGTCTGGCCTTGGAGGATTTAGGTCCTCATGCCGATGTGGCTTCGGGTGTGATTGCTACTTCTGTCATTGGTGCAGCTATTCTTACTCCTATTATGGGAGGAATTCAAGCTATGACAGGAACTGTTGTGGCTGGTATCGCTTGTTTGTTCGTGTATTATTTATATCTTATTTTCTTCGCAACAAAGGGGTCTAAGATTAGATAATTGTGATAATAAATATGATTCTGATTTTTGATGGAACTCCCCAAAAGTTTTTCAAGAATCAATTTGGAAGGATTCTCTGACGGGGATCCTTCTTTGTTTTCGCCTTTTTCAAGAGAATGATTGGTAAAATATATGCCAAAATATATACTTGATGGACATACTTACAAGTGCCCATCCTTAATTATTCTGTTTTAAATCGGTATATGCAAATTGAATAATATTCTTTGCCGGGTTCAAGTAGGGTAGATGGAAATTGAGGTTTATTGGGACTGTCAGGGAAGTGTTGGGTCTCTAAGCAAAAAGCAGAACGGTATGTAATTGATTTTCCGTGTTTGCCAGTGTCTGTTCCATCTAAAAAGTTACCGCTGTAAAATTGTAATCCTGGCTCGTTAGTGAGAACTTCCATTACTCGGCCGGAAATGGGCTCTTTTATGATGGCAGCCAATGATAGGGTGTCACTTTTTTTGTTTAATACCCAGTTGTGGTCGTATCCTGCTCCGTATTTCAACTGGATATTTGGATCGTTAATACGCTCCCCAATTCTTGTGGCTGAGGTAAAATCAAAGGGGGTATCTTTTACCGGAACGATTTCTCCACTGGGTATTAAAGATTCATTTACAGGAGTGTAGCTGTTGGCATTGATATATAAAATATGCTGGGTGATGCTACCACTCCCCTCACCAGCTAAATTGTAATAGTTATGGTTGGTGAGATTAATGTGTGTTGTTTTATCTGTTGTGGCAAAATATTCAATTTTCAGTTCGTTTTGATAGGTCAACTCGTAAATAACCTTGATGTTCAGGTTGCCGGGGTAACCTTCTTCCATATCTGCTGATAGATAGCTTAATTCAAGCCTGTTTTTTGCAGTTTGCTTAGCGTTCCAAATTCTATCAAAGTAGCCCGTGGGGCCTCCATGTAAAGAATTTTCACCATTGTTGGAATTTAAATGGTATGTTGTACTATCTATAGAAAATGCTCCATTGGCTATTCTATTTCCGTAGCGTCCTATTATGGCTCCATAATAACGGCTTTTAGATGTTGTATATTCTTGAGCTGTTTTTAAACCAATATTAATGTCTGTTAATCTGCCTTTTTTATCGGGTACCCATAAGGAAACTACTCGGCCTCCAAGATTCGTAATTTCAGAGACTAAGCCCTTGTTATTTGTAAGTGTATATAGGGTGACTTTATTATCTTTGATGGTGGTGGAAAAGGTTTCTTTATCTAGTAATTTTATACCTGAAGTGGGAGGTTCGCAGCTTATGGCCATAGAGCAGATTAGAACTAAAAAGATGAATTTCATGATGAAGATTGTTTAAATTAGTATTATTTGAATAAATGTTATTTCAACAAATATAATAGTAAATTATACTATAAAAAACACAATGCTTATAAAATAGCCAATTACATTAAAGTTTCTATTCTTATTTTCTATGCTTATGTTTATCTTTCAATGGTCATACGGAACTTGCTAAATTTACTCATTCCCTTGTGTGCAAAAACATTCCCGTGGGCTCTTCATATGTTTAAAAATTAACGAAACTTCACTAACCAGTGCAATTTCAATCATTAGGCTGTGTGTTTAATTATTTGCCTTGGGCATGTCAGTTTTATATAAAAAAAGGGTAGGATCAATTGATCCTACCCTTTTAAGGGATTTAACTTATTGGAGTTTTATAATTCTGATGACAATGAAGCTAACGTGCTACTGTGTGTGTGTCTGATTTATAAGATTCTCTTTGTCTGTTTAATTGAGACGAATAGCGTCCTGTTTTTTTTCGTAATTTTTTTAGGAGAGAAGTGTTTTCATAAACACTCACTAAATTATTGGTTTCCATAGGATCTTCTTGCAGGTTAAAAAGTTGCTCGAAGTCAGGTTTTAAATTATCAAAATCGAGGTCTTTTTCTGAATATTTTCTTTTTTGTATTTGAAACATACGTATATACTTCCACTTTCCGTCAACTATACCCTCACAAATTGGATTATCACGGCCTGTATAAAGGCTTTCGAGAAACAATTCTTTTCTCCACTTTTTACTTTCTCCGTTTAACAGTGGTATTAGGCTGCTTCCTTGCATGTATTCAGGTTTGCTGATACCTGCGTAATCAAGTATGGTGCTTGGGATATCTAAACTTGAAACCAGGTTATCAATGGTTGTCCCTTTTACTTCCTCTGGTAGGCGTGGATCGTAAATAAAACAAGGAACTTTTGCAGCTAGGTCATATAGCAAGGCTTTTCCGCCCATGCCGTATTCTCCCATCAATAATCCATGATCACTTGCGAAAATAATAATGGTGTTTTCTGTGAGTCCTTTTTCTTTTAGAGCTGCCACCAAATCACCTATTACTTTATCCATGCCTGAAATTTGCTGGTAGTAGCGTATGTGGTGTTCTTTACACGATATTGGGTTGTAATCATACTTATAAACATTGCTTGCCCTACCTTTATTCTGGTCTAATACGTTTTTGGGTATATATACGTATGGATCAGTAGCTGTTTCTTTTGGTATTTCAATATTCAAGTTTCGGTACAAGGTATCGTAAAAAGGATGACCTTTTAGTTTTTCATATTCATTTGCAGGAATCATGCAATCCGCAGCGTCCTTATTTCCTGGGTACATAGATTTTATTTGACTACCATGTGGAACGGAAAAGCTAACAGACAAGCAAAAAGGCTTCTCAGAGGGTGCTTGGTCAAGGAATTCTACGATGCTTTCTCCCATTACTGGAGTAATGATATCTTCACCGGAGTCAAAGTATTCGGAACAGTTTTTCGCTGTTTTAGGCCAGAATTTAGCCCAACCATCATGGGCGCGCCAGTAATCAAACTTACTGTTTGTTTTTCCTTTAAATGTGTAATACTCTATACCAAATTTGCCTATGAAACCAGTATAATAGCCGTTGTTTCTTAATAACTCAGGGTAGGTGTTGGCCCATTGTTCTTCTGTTAGCTTATAGGAAGAGGTAAATCCAACTCCACTCATGCGTTCGTTTAAGCCTGTAAAAAAAGCTACTCTGCTGGGTGCACAAATTGGCTCTGCTACATAGGTGTTTGAAAATCGTACGCCATTTTTAATTAATTGATCAACATTGGGACTCTTAATGTATGGATGTCCCATGGCCGAAAACGTGTTGTCTTTTTGGTCGTCAGACAGTAAAAAAATAATGTTAGGTTTTTTGTTCTGTGCGTAACTTGTTGTTAGTGCTATAATGCTAATAAGAATTATATATATATATATCATTTTGTTGTGTTTGTGTATTTCCCAAAGAAAATTTCGTCGATGTAGGCGCCTCCGATTCCTGCGTTTACTAATTGAATGGTGTTGGCACCTCTTTTAATTTGTATTTTTACGGAAACTGTAGCCCAGTGCTTGCCCCAGGAGCCAGTGTTTGGTAACAGTAATTCTGATTGTATTGTTTCTCCATTAACAATCAGTTTTACTACCCTTCCATTATTATTTGTGCTATTGCAACTGTACCTGATGTTGAGGGTTTCTGGACCATTTTCTGTTAAATCTTTAGTTAGACTTAGACCTGCCTTGTTTTTACCATCACGATACCATGTTTTACTTCGGTAATAGCCTCGTACCTGCCATGTATGCGTATTTTCTGTTCCAATAAATACTTTGTCTTTGGGCAGGTTGTTGATGTAGTTTGTTTTTTCGCTAGCTCCATTTACGCCATGTATATCCATAAATTCTGATCCGGAATGACCGGATGTTACAGGACGTGAAGGATCCAGTTGATGAAATAGTTCTACAATGTCCTTGCCCACAGAGCCTCCTGTTTCATTTCCAACACTATAGATTACTACAGCAGGGTGGTTGCGATCACGTTTTATCCAATCTGTTAGGTCTTTTCGCCACCACTCTTTGAAATAACGAACTCCATAATCATGTTTTGCTTTTTTCTTCCATCCATCAAATATTTCATCCATTACCATAATGCCAATTTCGTCGCATAAAAAAACATGCTAAACATGCTCCCATAAATTATCCCAACCTCTGGTTTTAATTTCTTTACCTACCTCACGTAGTACTTTTACATCTTCGGGGTGCATTTGACCAGAGGGGAGAGGTCCGGTATTTAACAATAAGTTAGCGGGGTATTGACTGGCACGTTTTAACATTTTAATGACTTCCTCTTTTGTTTTATGCTTACCATCATGATTTTTCGCATAACCCCATTTATTACGTTGTAAATGGTCGCATATTTCCAATGGCTTTTCTGGCAGTCCTTCTGTTTTATATTTACGTTCAGGAGCCAGAAAATCTTCAGTGCCTAGGACTCCTTGTTTATAAGAAACCAAAGTATGTGGTTGTTTGGCATGAACCAAGTCGTATAGTTCTTGTAGTCTAAACTTTGCAAAGTCTCCTGATGCAGGTACACCTTGTCCATCTAGCCATATTCCTCCTATGTTGGGAAACATATTTATCAGTTCACCGACTTGATTGTATAAAAAGTCTACATAGATATTGATATCATGCTCTTCTCCATACTTATAATAGGGTTCTTTTGTCTCATATTTAGGTCTGGCATTTCCACCCCAGTTGTCGTTGTTAGGTGCATGCGGATGACGCCAATCACGACCGTGTGAATAGTATAAATATAGAGCAAGTCCTTTTTTGTTACACTGCTCATATAATTCAGCTACTAAGTCTCTTTTGGCAGGAGAGTTGGTACTTTTAAAATCAGTGTATTGGCTGTCCCAAAGGCAAAAGCTATCATGATGGCGGGTTGTGATATTGATGTATTTCATTTCGGCCTGTAAAGCAAGATCTGTAATGAAGTCAGCATCAAATTTATCTGCCTTGAAACGGTCGGCTAGCTTTGCATATTCGTTTACATGTATTTTATCTGCTAGCTGCACCCATTCTCCTCTTCCTAATAAGGAATACAAACCGTAGTGAATGAACATACCGTAGCGTGCATTACGAAACCACTCTGTTGATGCTTTACGTGGATCTACTTTGTAAAGATCATTATAGCTGGCTAAATATGGAGGTATGTTATTTTTAGAGTTACTGAGGCATCCAGGTAAGATCATAGCTCCTGCGCCTGCTAAAAGTGTAGATGTAAGAAAATTTCTTCTGTTCATATGAATTATATTTAGATGTTTTTGACTGTTTGGTTGATAATTTATTTTATTTCAACGATTGGTTCATTACTTTGTCCATGACCCGTTTATTAGTATGTGTTATCACGAAACAAATGGTCCTTGGTGTTCATAAATAGTGGCTGCAAGAAAAGGACTGTTTTTTCAGTCTTTGATAAGAAAGCTTCAAAGACAAGGCTTTCGATTTTTTTGAAACCAAGGAGTTTACTGATTGTAAATGACTGTTTCAAAAATGAGAATAACGCAGTATTTGGAGTTTTCTTGCAAAGACTAAATAGTATAGTTGGAGGGGCTTCTTTTTTATTCTATGGAGTGGTGAAAAGTATTTGTAATGATCACCCATTCTGTTGTATCCATACCTTTCTGGTCCATTGCCAATAAAAGCACTGTATACAATTTTGTTTTGAGCCTTACTTATTATTGGTAAAGCAACGATTATCCAAATAAAATGAAAAGCGATATTTTGGGGCATAATGAACTTGCTTATATGTAAAATTAGTTCAAGGAATTAAGTGGGTAAGCAGAATATTTTTAACTTAAACGGGTCAGAGATAAGAGGCGTTATCCTCCCGAAAATTTGTTTTTTTAGGAGGATAACGCTTCTGGAAATTAAAAGGGAGTAATCGTATAACCCCAACTATATTCTCGTCTTAATAATTGATAAATCAAGTGCGGAGTGGCTCCCCAGCTGGTATCACCACCTATGCCTGCCATGCCGTAATCAAGGTTCAGCACAATGTAATCTCGTTTTTTCATATCATATTGATGATGGGCTTGTTTTTTGGGTTCGTTACCGTAGTCATCATGTTCATAATATTGTGCTTGTATGCCTAACTGGTTTCGTGCTTCTATTTTTAAACCATGCGCTCCATTATTAAGTGTTAACCATTTAACACTCATTCGGTAACCATTTGACTGAGGACGAATGTAAGGGTAGTACATGTCGTCAACGGTTGACTGGTAGGTTCCCATGAAAGCACTGGTGTATCGGTCTGCGTAGTTTTCATGAGGACCACGGCCATACCATTGTGTTTGATTAAAATCTTTATTTAATCGTATCTGTGATCCTACGCGAGGTATTGAAACGGTCTTTCTGTTGGGGTCGAAATGTATGTAATGGTCTACTTGAATGATCCCTTTACCATTTATTTTGTAGGTGCTTATGAAATCACCAAATACGTCTTCCATTCGTTTGCTTACTTTAAAAGTTAGCATTCCTTTTTCCTGACTTACTTCTATATTACTTACTGTCGCCTTTTTATCTTGTTCTTTCCATACGCCCATTTTCTTCACCATCCCGTATCCATAATCGTTATCGACCGGGGCACGCCAGAAATCAGGTTGGGGGCCTTCTTGGATATACTCTTTCCCATTGATGCTTAGATTCGTAAATGTACCTTTAGTCTTGTCAAAGTTAAGTGATGAAGTTTCTGTTTTGATGTTCCATCCCTTTTCTGATTCCTTTACTTTAAGTTTACCTTCGGCATGTATACCCACCTTAGGTGCGGCATTAGCTATTAAAATTTGTTCTTTGGCAACTTCATGCCCTTTTTTAAGTAATCCATCATCATCCTTTAAAACAAAGGAAAAGTTGACATATACGTCTTTTTTACTGTCCTCGGGTAATTTTACCGTAATAGCCTCTGTTGATTGGGCTGCAATATTAAGATCCGTAAAATGGCTGGTGTGTGTTATTTTTCCATCAACCAAAACACTGACTTCACAGTTGTATTTGTTTAAGTTTGAAAAGAAAAATTTGTTTTTGATAAAAAACTGACCTGCTCTATGTCCTTTGGTTACCGAAATGTTTTGGTACACTTTTTTCACCTCATAGATATGTGGGTTGGGTTCACGTACTGGAGAAACCAGCCCATTTATGCAAAAATTATTGTCATTACGTGTGCCTGGCTTCTCCAAGTCACCACCGAATGCAAAGTAGTCATTGCCGTTTTTATCTTTACTTAATATACCTTGGTCAACCCAGTCCCAGATGCATCCTCCTTGTAGGGCTGGGTATTTCTCAATTAGATTCCAATAATCTTGTAGGTTTCCTACACTGTTACCCATGGCATGTGCGTATTCACATTGAATGAGAGGGCGGTAAATATCCGTTTGTCGTGCATAATTTTCCATTTCTTCGGCAGTGGCGTACATGGGGCATACAATGTCGGTATGCCGTTTATTGTCGGCCTGTTCAAATTGCACCGGACGGGTGTCTTGGGACTTAAGCCATTTATAAGCCTTCACAAAATTAACACCATCTCCTGCTTCATTACCCATGGACCAGATAATAACCGAAGGATGGTTTTTGTCTCTTTTATACATTCTTTCAATTCTGTCCAGGTGTGGTTTTTCCCATGCGGGATCATCTGCAATATGATAATCGTAAGGCGCTTGTAGGGCTGCTCCTAAACCATGTGATTCTATATTTGCTTCGTTAATGACATATAAGCCATATTTATCACATAATTGGTACCAATATGGATCTGTAGGGTAATGGCAGGTTCTTACGGTGTTGATGTTATATTCTTTCATCAAACGAATATCCTGTTCCATTAATTCTTTGCTAATGTAATGGCCTGTTACAGGGTCGTGCTCATGTCTGTTAACGCCCTTTACAAGCACGGCTTGACCATTTACCAGCAGTTGGCCGTCTTTTATTTCCACACTTCTAAAACCTACATTTTCTCCGAAAGTCTCTATTAGTTCATTGTCTTTGTTTTTTAATGAAATAACAAGACGATATAAATTGGGAGATTCAGCAGACCATTTTTTTACGTTTTTGATGTTGTGGTTGAAAACTACATTGGCTTTGTGGTTTTTTACTTTTAATGGCATGGATGATTGAATGATTTCTTTGTTGCCATCTAACAATTGAAATGATGCTTGTAAGCCTGTGCTTTTTTGTTGCGACTGTATATCTAATTCCAAAGAGAATACACCATTGGTGTAGTTTTCGCTTAATCCTGCATTTACTTTAAAATCGCGAACCCTTGTTTTAGGAGTAGCATAGATAAATACATCACGCTCAATACCACTAATGCGCCAAAAATCCTGACATTCTAAGAAGGATCCATCGCTCCAGCGATAAACTTCTACAGCCAATGTGTTTGGGCCTTTTTGAAGGTATGGCGTAATGTCAAATTCTGCCGGGGTCTTAGATCCTTGGCTATATCCTACGCTTTGTCCGTTCACCCATACATACATGGCTGATTTTACCGCTCCGAAATGTAAGATGATATCACGACCATCCCAATCGTCAGGAACCTCGAAGTCTCTTCTGTATGAACCTACCGGGTTTTTTTCTGCCGGAATAAAATCAAGAACCGGAGGAGTAGGTCTCTTGTTGGGAGAGAAGTCAAAGGGGTGATTGAGGTACATGGGCATGCCATATCCTTGTAATTCCCAGTTGCCGGGTACATTTATTAGGTCCCAGTTTTGAACATCATAATCTGTCTTGTAAAAATCAATAGGCCTGCTTTGAGGCCCTTCTGAATATTTAAATGACCATTGGCCATTTAATAGTTTATAATAGCTTGAACTTACAGCATCGGCTTTTGTGGCTTCGCTCACTGTTGATGCAGGTATTATAATGGATGAAGCATCGAGCCTGTTCTTCTGCAAGATATTGATGTTCTTCCAATCTTGACCAGTCATATGTATTGTAATACATAAGACCACCAGAGTTGTTAATGTTCTAAATAAATGTATCATATATTAATTATTGAAATGGTACTATTAATTTTCAAATTCAAATATTATAAATACTAAGCTATTTACTTATTGATGATATATCTATATTTATAATATATCAGTTAAAAATGTGTTATTGGCAGGGTGTGAACTATAATTCATAAAAAATGAACTATGAGCAATAAATAAATAAATGTGTATTTTGGATAAAATTTGGATATTTGCACAACAATATCTGCCCATTAATTATCCTTATTTGATAGAAGATTGTTGATAAGAGGATTTTGCCAATACAGTCTTTTCTTATTGTATGAATTGATAGAGATTGTTTTGAGTTAAAGAATTGTCTTTGTTTTGTAAGTGAAATGATCGATATTAAATAAAAATCAAAAGAAAGAAGGATAAATGTGTGCTTTGGAGTGTGGAGGAATTTTTATTCAATTTGCTAAAAAAATGAGTAATGTATTTATGTTTCTAGCTTTGTAGGCATGTGTACCAGGGTAATGTAATCAATTTTAAAGGTATGAAATTTAGAAATCTACTATATCTACATTTATTAATATTTAACGCTATATGTGCGCAGGGTTATAATAATTTATACTTTGAACATATTGATAATACGCAAGGATTATTGTCTGATGAAGTATATAGTACTGTTCAGGATAAAAATGGATTTATCTGGTTTGGTACTTCTGAAGGCATTGTCAGGTACGATGGTTATGAATTTGAATCCTTTAAAAATCACGATCATTTAGGTAAATTATATGGTATCGTAATTACTTGCATCCATGTGGATCAAGATGGTAACTATTACGTAACTACCAATGATGGTTTTTATGCTTTTAATAAATTTTTTGAACCCATTCTGCAATTTGCAGAAGATTACTTTAAAGGAACTAAACTCAATTACGTTATAAAAGCTTCTGATGGAACAGTGTATGTAACAGCACAAACGGGTTTTTTTGTTGTTGACCCGATGCAAGAAAATGTTTCTTTATTGCGACCAGCTAAAAATGAGAATGTAGGTGTTAATAATACTAAGCAAATAGTTGAAGATAGTAATGGCCAAATATGGATTAGTTCATGGACAAATAATATATTGAAGCTGAATTCTGATAAAAAATCATTTACCAATTATACGCTGTTTCAGTCAAAGGGTAAAGTAGGTTATGAATTAGCAACAAATGCCCTGTTTATTGATAGTAGGGGATATTTATGGGTTGGTAGTTGGGATAAAGGTCTTTTTGTTTTGGATATTTCCGGAGATAGCATCCATATTATTAAAACC
Organism: Saccharicrinis fermentans DSM 9555 = JCM 21142; assembly: GCF_000517085.1. Taxonomy (NCBI): domain Bacteria; kingdom Pseudomonadati; phylum Bacteroidota; class Bacteroidia; order Marinilabiliales; family Marinilabiliaceae; genus Saccharicrinis; species Saccharicrinis fermentans. The sequence goes on from NZ_KI912107.1 coordinate 1,070,698, forward strand.
TTTGTGCATGAAAATGCTGATCCTAATTCCATTGCAGGTGATATTATTTTGGCTATTCATGAAGATAGTTATAGTAACATATGGGTTGGAACTCCATATGGTTTATCTGTAATCCAATATCCCTTAAGTAAAAATCATAAAATTGTAAATCCTACCCCGGAGGATAAAAAGGGATCCATATCCAGTACCATTATTAATTGTATCATTAATGATGATTCTAATATACTATGGCTTGGCACTAAAGGGGGAGGTGTTGAAAAACTTATATTAGGAAGGAATAAGTTTGAGCATTTAAAAATTCCTAATTTGTTTCCGCAGAGACGAAATCAGGCCGTCCACTCTTTTGTAATTGACCATAAAGGTAGATTGCTGATGGGAGTCTTGAGTATGGGCTTTGTTGTTTACGATATGGATGAGAAAGTGTTTAAACATTATAAAGATATTCCTGAGTATAAAGTGTTGGATGAGTTCATCAATTTAAATACGGTGATGGATTTTATGTGGGACAGAGATTCTTTATTGTGGATCGGGACAAGGTATAATGGACTCGTGCTCCTGGATGTCAAAACCAAAAAAGTGGAGGTGATCCGTAATGAATTCAAATGGGATGAATACAGAGGACGTAAAGTTAATGTGTTGAATACTCTACCCAATGGCTCCGTGTTGGCAGGTACTGAAAATGGTCTGAATTTATTGATAAAAAGAAAAAATAATCGTTGGAAAAGTCGATATATCGATTTAAAAAAGGAGACAGGAGGAAGTGCAGGTACCTTTTCAATTACAGGCATTGTATCCATTGACAATCATAGTGTATTAATTGCTTCTGAATTGTATGGTTTGTATAAGCTAACCATTGATAAGGGCGATATTAAGGTTGAAAGGTGGAGTAACTGTGAAGATAAGATTGTGTGCTTGTTTAAAGACTATAGTGGCCGGATATGGATCGGAACAAAGGGGAATGGCCTGAAATATATTGATCTTAATAGTGATATTATCTTACGTCCTAATCCTGAGACTAATATTATTGGAGATGTAATTTATGGAATTAATCAGGATAAGTATGACAATATATGGGTAACTAGTAATCAAGGGATTTCTAAGATATGGGTGCAACAACCCGAATTGTCTTCAGAGAGCTATTTTCACAGAGATGGCTTACAAGGTAATTTGTTCCTACCGCGTTCCTTTTATAAGGACGATAATGGAATATTCTATGTTGGAGGATATAACGGATTTAATATTTTTGAACCGCATAGAATAAAATCTGATTTTATTAAAGCCCCTGTAGTTATCACCGATGTATTGGTGGAAGGAGAACCTTATGACTTAGCAAGTTTAAAAGATAGTATTATCTATCTCGATCACTTGCGAAATGATGTGTCTATTTCATTTTCTGCTTTAAGTTATACGTTCCCGGAAGCCAATCAGTATGCTTATATGATAGAGGGCCTGGATAAGAACTGGAAATTTGCCAACGCTAAAATGCGTAGTGCCAATTATAGTAATATTCCCCCTGGTGAATACACATTTCTCTTGAAAGGTTCTAATAGTCAGAGGGTATGGAACGAGGATGTTGTTAAGCTGAAAATAAAGGTGGCTATAGCTCCTTATAAATCCTGGTGGGCCATTGGTTTGTATGTTATTATTATTGGAATGATTGCAGGATTGATTTTTAGACAAAGACTTCGAATTGAACGTGTAAAGCAAAATATGGAATTGGAGCATGTGGCAAGGGTTAAATCAGAGAAATTGAATAATTATAAATTAAGTTTTTTTACCAATATATCACATGAATTACTAACACCTATTTCAATATTGTCTACTTCTCTGTTTAGTTTAAAGGAAACGAAAGAATATGATGATAATACTGTCTCTGTTATGGAGCGAAGTATTGCCGGACTGGAAAGACTAATTAAACAGCTGCTTACCTTTAGAAAGGTAGAGGCCAATAGTATGCGTGTAAGTATGAATCAGCAGAATATTAGTGAGATTGTATCTGGCTGTGCGAATGATTTTGAGCTTATAGCCCGAAAAAAGAAGATCAATTTTTCTGTAGATATTGAAGATGGCTTAGCAGGTACGGTGGATAAAGAAAAGTGTGAATTAATTATTCGTAATTTATTGTCAAATGCGATAAAATATACTTCTGACAATGGAGATATATGGTTCTCACTGGAAAAATTAGGTGCACACAATATTGTTATGAAGGTGAAAGATACTGGTTGTGGTATACCTGAGGATGCATTGCCGTACTTGTTTGATCGTTTTTACAGAGTAAAAAATAAAAAGGGTGTTCAGGCCGAAGGTATTGGTATCGGTCTGAGTCTGACTAAGAGTCTGGTGGATATCTTGCGAGGTAGTATTCAAGTTGAAAGTACAGAGGGAATGGGTACTCTTTTTACAGTTTCTTTGCCCATCGACGGAAGTTTTAATGAAGATTATGTGCATAGTGAGGTGGATGAGTTAAAGAGCTTGGATGGGAGTACGATGGTGGATACAGAAATTAAAATAGAGGACTGCAATATCTTTGAGGGTGATAAAATTTCAGTAGAAGGAAAAACGATTTTATTGGTCGAAGATAACGAAGAGTTTAGGCAGTCATTGAAAAAAGTACTGGAATCACGGTATCGGATATTAGAAGCCGAGGATGGAAAAAAAGGTTTGCTCATGGCCGAAAAAGAAGAGGTGGATTTAATTATATCGGATGTTATGATGCCTTCTATGAATGGACATGAATTATGTCAGGCCATAAAAGGTAATATTCATACCAGTCATATACCGGTTATTTTATTGACTGCTAAAGTTGGTGATGATAATAAGTTAGCTGGATATCAGTCTGGTGCGAACGCTTATCTTGAAAAACCTGTGAATATGAAGCTCTTGATAATTCGTATTCGTGCTTTATTGACAGATTTTCAGAACCAACGTGAAAAAACACATGCCAGCCTTAATCTTGAACCTGAAAATATAGAGATCACTCCCTTGGATGAGGAATTTTTTAACAGGGCAAAGAAACTAGTGGAGGAGAACATGTCTGATACAGAATATTCTATTAAAGATTTTGCCAATGAATTAGGGGTTAGTAACTCCATGCTTTACCGAAAAATGAAAAATTTGGCAAGCTGCTCACCCAGTGAGTTTGTGCGTAATATTCGTTTGAAACGTGCTGCACAGTTGTTTGAAAATAGAGCCTTTCAAATTTCAGAGGTGGCCTATAAATGCGGTTTCAACGATCTTAGCTATTTTGGAGTTTGTTTTAAAAAGATGTTTGGCGTAACGCCATCTCAATACCAAGAGGGTGAACGGAAAAGCACTTTGTAAATTGCTTTGAAGTCATTTTTTCTAGATGTGATCTTAATCCCGGATGAGGCATTGGAGTTTTGTAAAAGTTTTTCTAATGCCTTTTGTGGGGTTAAGGTCGTTGTTTTTCATATTTCCTTTTCTACATTATTCAAGCTTTCCTAGCCACTTTTTATTAAGAAAAGAAGACTACTCCTTTGGATATCATCTTGCTTAGATATGGTATTCTGTATTAATGATAAACCGAATACTTTCTTTAGTTGTGTTGGTTCTGATATATATTTATATGAGAAATAATTCAAATTATTATGATATATAATTCTTTTGATATTGTAAGGTGTAGTATATCAATATGATAGTAAAATGAAGTATGACTCTTATTAATTGCATTTTGATTGGCAAGGTGTCTTTGGTAAAGTGTATATCTTTGATCAAATAGCTTGTAGTATATGAGCTTATTTTATTTAATCATAAGCTAAATAAGGTTGTTTGTGAAAAGAATTCTGCGTCAGGATGTAGAATTAGATTTAAGGTATGAAGAGTGGTAGAAATAATCACGAGGAAAAGTTTAGCAAGGCTTTCCTCTATATTAAATAAATAGATATATAATGAGAATAAAAAAAAACATGGTGCATGGAGTTATAGGCCTTTTATTTCTGGGTTTATATTCCTGTAATTCTTCTCAGTCTAAAGAAAAGGCTGTGGTAGAAAATGAAAAAAGTAAACCTAATATTATCTATATTTTAGCAGATGATATGGGATATGGTGATTTAAGTTGTTATGGACAGGAGAAGTTTAAAACCCCCAATCTGGATAAGATGGCGGCACAGGGCTTGAAGTTTACACAACATTATAGCGGGTCTACAGTGTGTGCTCCCTCTCGTTCATCATTATTAACAGGTGAGCATACAGGCCATACTCCGGTGCGTGGGAACCTGGAAGTGAAACCTGAAGGTCAGCATCCAATACCTGCTTCAGCAGTAACCATTGCTGAGGTATTGAAGGAAGCCAACTATGTAACGGGTGCTTTTGGTAAATGGGGTTTAGGTTTTCCTGGATCAGAAGGAGATCCTAATATGCAAGGTTTTGATGAGTTTTATGGATATAACTGCCAGAGAATGGCGCACAGATATTATCCTCCTTACTTGTGGCATAATCAAGAGAAAGTAGCTATGGAAGGTAATGATTGGAAAACGACACAGACTTATGCCCAGGATGAAATTCAAAAGGCCACATTAGATTTTATCGAAGCCAATAAGGATACTTCATTCTTTGCCTATGTGCCTTTGGTATTGCCCCATGCAGAATTGATTTCACCCGATGATACAATTTGGAAAAAATTGGAAAATGCTTTTGACGAAACTCCTTACGAGGCAGCAGAAGGCGGTGACTATGGCGAAAGTTTGAAAATATGGAAGTATGCCTCACAGAAAAAACCTAAAGCGGCTTTTGCTTCTATGATTGTAAGGTCTGATGCTTATGTGGGACAAATTATTGATAAACTTGAAAAACTTGGAATCGCTGATAATACGATTGTTATGTTTTCAAGCGATAATGGTCCTCATCAAGAAGGAGGAGCTGATCCGGATTTCTTTAAAAGTAATGGTCCCTTTAAAGGTTATAAGCGAGATTTGTATGAGGGTGGTATTCGTGCGCCTTTTATTGCCTACTGGCCAGGACATATTAAACCAGGTGTGAGTGACCATGTCTCGGCTTTCTGGGATGTGATGCCCACATTTGCTGAATTGGTCGGGATTTCGTTAAATACACAAACGGATGGTATTTCTTTTTTACCTGAATTAATGGGACGAAGTGATCAACAACAAAAACATCCTTATTTGTATTGGGAGTTTCATGAAAAGGGTGGAAGACAGGCCGTTAGAATGGGTGATTGGAAAGGGGTAGTTTACCATGTAGCTAATCCTGCTGAAACTACTTTTGAGCTGTTCGATTTGAGTAAAGATCCTTCTGAAAGCAACGATGTTGCAGATGAAAATCCTGAGGTAGTGGCCAAAATAAAAGATATTTTGAAGAGTGCTAGAACGGAATCTGATACATTTAAGTTTAAAGGGAGTACTTTAAGTGGACATTAATAGAAAGTTTGTTACGGATACAAATTATTGATTGTGTTAGGGAGGTTGTACTGTTGTTTTTATAGGCGTACTACTTTAATGTAAACTAAGAGACTGTCTCAGAGATAAAAGATATGTAGATGTAATTTATGTAGTGTAAGTTATGTTGGTTGTATGATTTTTTTGAGACAGTCTTTTTTTTATGAATATTGTTATGATAAGAGGATTGGTCATTTTTATAGCATTGGGCTTTTTGTTAACAGCTTGTATGTATAGATCTGATTCAACATCGCTACCCAAAGATTTGCCCAATGTTGTGCTAATAGTGGTGGATGATATGGGTTGGACTGATTGTGGATTTATGGGAAGTGAATACTATGAAACGCCTAATATTGATCAATTAGCCAAAGAAAGTATGGTCTTTACTAATGCGTATGCTGGAGCTGCCAATTGTGCACCTAGTCGGGCAGCATTAATGTCGGGTATGAATTCTCCACGAACAGGTATTTATACGGTTTCTCCATCTGATAGAGGTAATGTAAAAAGCAGAAAGCTGATTCCTATTAAAAACACTGAATTTTTGGCAGATAGTGTTTATACGATGGCCGAAATGTTTAAAGATGCTGGTTATGTGACGGGGCATTTTGGAAAGTGGCATTTGGGAGAAAATCCATGTACACAAGGATTTGATGTTAATGTGGGGGGAGGTCCTAGTGGTCACCCTAAAAGTTATTTTGCACCTTATATATATCCTGATTTGCCTGCTCCTAAAGGAGAGTATCTGACAGACAGACTGACCAATGAAGCAATCACCTTTTTGGAGAATAATAAGAAAAATCCCTTTTTTTTGTATATGCCATTTTATACTGTTCATACACCTATTCAGGGTAAAGAGGCGATTGTCCAAAAGTATAAATCTAAAGCTTCTACTGAAGCACATCATAGAGCTGATTATGCAGCTATGGTGGAGAGTATGGATTATAGTGTAGGTCGTATCTTAAATAAAATAGATAATTTAAAGTTAGATAATACTCTGATTGTATTTACGTCAGATAATGGAGGTATTTTTGCCATCAGTAAGCAATGGCCTTTGAGAGCAGGAAAGGGGGCTTATTATGAAGGAGGCATTCGTGTTCCTTTGACGATAAAGTGGAAGGGGTATATTGAGCCGGGAAAAACGAATGTTCCCGTTTTGAATATGGATTTTTATCCTACCTTTCGCGATATTATTCAGGCTAAGATTCCAGCCAATAAAATCTTTGATGGCGTAAGTTTAAAAGGACTCTTATTGGAAAATAAAGAGTTGGAAGAACGGTCTTTATTTTTTCATTTTCCGGTATATTTACAGGCTTACTCAAAAAAGTCAGGGGTCAATAGAGATCCTCTATTTAGAACGCGACCTGGTACTGCCATGATAAGAGGCGATTGGAAAATGATCTATTATTATGAAGATGAACAGGTTGAGCTTTTTAATTTAAGAGAGGATATAAGTGAGTCCAACAATTTAGCACAGCAGCTTCCTGAGATTGTGAGAGAAATGAAAAAATCAATGGATGACTGGATTGTAGACACAAAAGCTCCGGTACCAAGCCAGCTTAATAGTGATTACGATGAAGCATGGAACCGTAAACAAATAAATAAATACAGACCATAAACTGGTCTAGCTGTTTGCGTGTTATTCAAAGGGAACGATGAGTACTTCTTTCATGTCTAGATTGATCCTTTCTTTTCCTTTGGCTTTATAAATGGCTACAAAATAGGATTTGTCCTTCAGATGTTTTGTAGCGAATGATTTAATAGCGTCTTCGTTAGTGAAGAGTTCAACGGTGCCCATTACGCCAATATCATGGTCAGAAAAGAATAAAAATTGTTCTGTATGGTGGGGACCGGGAATTCTTGCAACTATTGCATAATCTTGATCTGTTTCATTGGTGCTAACTACAAATGAAGTGTCTTTCAATATTGGATGACCAGAGAATTCTATACTGCGATCTTTTACCTTGAAATAGGGATTTCCTTCATTGAATAAATAAGTAAAGTTTTTTTGGTATTTTAACCGGCCTACATAAATTGTATTGTCCTTCTTAATGTCTGAAAAAGAAGTACGGGTGGCATATTTAATTTCAAAATCTCTGCCCCACTTTGTGAAATAACGTGATAAATCATGGGTGGCATTTTCTGCCATCCGTTTGGAATAAAAGTAATCTGTTGGACTGGTTGTTGATATTAATTGGGGCTGTTGCTCTACCATCTCATAATAATCATCCAGACTATTAACGCTAAAATCACGCGTCCATCCGTGTAAGCCAGATATCGTTTTTCCGCCATAGCCAAATGCATCCCCAATAAATAGGTTGGTTGTGTGATTGTTGTTGAAAAAAGCTTTCCAAATTTGGGGCGGTGAATCTGCTAAGTTGTGAAAAATAAGAACGGTAATGAGAATGCTTAGTAGTAGATAAGGTACTGCTTGTACGTACTTTTTATTGATGATGTGCCTTTGTTGTAATCCTTGTTTTTCAAAGCGGAGTCTGTATTGACCTTTGTCAATTTTTAATTGCCATAAATCGTTTATACCTTCTGATAGGTAGTACTTATGTAATTTATTTCTAAGATTAAAAATGTTTACCCTTACCCTAGGGTTGTTTTTGTCTTTGTCTGACTGGCCTCCAAAGAACTCAATGTCTATGATGCCTTCTTTTAATTCACGTTCGTCAATATTGGTTTGTACAAGGTACTTTAGTAAAGCTATGCTAGTTGGGGCATTCTTGAATGTGTTACTTTGGGTAATTTTTTTTGCTAATTCAAGTTTTTTTTCTTTAGAAAGCATAGTTGTAGACTCTTTTAAAGGACTAACTGTTGTTTTTGTTTGTTCTGCGCTGTATGTTATAAAGTGCATTTAAACAGGTACTTGTGTGACGTTAAGAACCGTTATAACTACCGTTAAGGTCATGTTAAAGATAAGTATTTTATTGATTCCATGTAAATTCGTCAGAAGAATGCGTGCGTTAGATAATTTTTATTTGTTTAATATGATTAGTGTTTATATGAGTAAGGTTTGTACTGTGATGGTTTTTAAGTTGATTTTTATATGTCTAAATTTATTTTTCAATGGTTATATGGCACTCGCCACAGTCAATGATGCTCTTGTGAGTGAAACAAATTCCAAGGCTTGGTTCACATCTCAGTTTGTTGTATGTTCTAAGGGAGACCAAATAACTACGGATACAAAGGTTAAATATTTGTCCGGTACAGGTAATGATGATATGGTGGAGTGGGATTTTTATTGTTCAGAAGGTATGAATAGTGGTAAATGGACTAAAATAGGAGTGCCTTCGTGTTGGGAGCAACAGGGTTTTGGGGCATATAATTATGGTAGCGATCCTATGGAGGATCGTGCCAGCGAGTATGGTCTTTACAAACGTAAGTTTATGGTGCCTAAGGAATGGAGGGATAAGGACATTGATATTGTTTTTGAAGGTGTCATGACGGATTGTGAAGTAAAGATAAATGGAAAATCCGCAGGGAGTGTACATCAAGGTGCATTTTATGAGTTTAAATATCCTATCTCTGGTTTGTTAGCGTATGGAACAGAAAATGTTCTTGAGGTAAAAGTGAATAAGGTTTCAGCCAATGAGTCTGTTAATCATGCCGAAAGAGAAGCCGATTTTTGGATATTTGGAGGTATTTATAGGCCAGTGTATTTGACGATTTCACCCAAAGAGAATATAGATCGTGTGGCTATAAATGCCCAAATGAATGGTGAAATTTTTGCTGATGTATGGGTGGATGCGAAAGAAGCGGATCGGTTGGAACTTGCATTGTATGACTTGGATGGGCAAAAGATTCAGGATCTGAAAATAAATTCTTTTGAAAAAAGTAAGTTAAAGTGGAGTGTGAGCGCGCAAGCGAATCATATACTTTCCTGGAATCCAGAGCGCCCTCACCTTTATGTTCTTCAATTTGTTTTGTTAGATAAAGACGGTAGGCCTTTGCATAAAGTAAGTCAACGAATTGGCTTTCGTACTGTTGAAGTGTTGGAGGGTGATGGTATCTATGTGAATGGGCGACGGGTAAAGTTCAAAGGTGTCAATCGGCATTCTTTTCATCCCGTGTCGGGGCGTACTACCTCAAAATCCTGGAGTATTGAACAGGCAACAATGATAAAAGATATGAATATGAATGCTGTTCGTATGGCACATTATCCACCTGATGTTCACTTTTTGGATGTATGCGATTCCTTGGGTTTGTTTGTTATAAATGAAATATGCACTTGGCATAACCCAATACTGGATACAAAAATAGCGCGTAAGATTATTAAAGAAACTGTTGTTAGAGATGTGAATCATCCTTGTATATTGCTTTGGGCCAACGGAAATGAGCAAGGTTGGAATTGTGAAGTCGATGATGATTTTTCCAAATGGGATATTCAAAATAGAGAAGTGATTCATCCTTGGGGAGTTTTTCGGAAGACAAATACAATTCATTATAGCCAGTATCATTCTTTGGTTAATGATGCGTATACCAAAGATAAAATTTTGTTTCCTACTGAATTCTTACACGGTTTATATGATGGTGGTCATGGTGCCGGTTTGCAGGATTATTGGGAAATGATGTGGGATATGCCCTTGAGTGCAGGTGGTTTTCTATGGGATTTTGCAGATGAAGGAATTGTACGAACAGATAAAAACGGAGAAATAGATTTGCAGGGTAATAAGGCGCCTGATGGAATTGTTGGGCCCAATGGAGAAAAGGAAGCTAGTTATTTTACCATTAAGGAAGTGTGGTCACCCCTGTATATAGAGGATCGCTTTATCCGTGAAGATTTTAATGGCCTTTTTAGAATTGAAAACAGATATAGCTATACGAATCTCGGGGAGTGTGATATGACTGCTCAATGGGTGGAGCTTTGTGGTCCGGATGAAATGGCTGGGAACCGCTTATTGTCAGAAACGAAAGTTCAATTACCTAATTTAGCTCCCATGTCAAAAGGGGAGTTTAAAGTAACTATGCCTGATAATTGGCATCTGGCCGATGTATTGTACTTGAAGGCGAGGGATCCGTACGGTAAAGAGATATTCACATGGAGTTATCCTGTCGCTTCTCCCAAAAGAATGAATCGTAAATATATTGATTATTCCACCATTGGCGGCATAAAAACGAATACCAGTCAGCAAGTCATAAAAGTTGAAACTGATAATGTTAGTTATTTGTTTTCTAAAGAAACAGGCTTGTTGAAGGAAGTGAGAAAGGGGGATCGGGTTATCCCACTAAATAATGGACCCCTTATTTTAAATCAAAATGATGAAATTGACTCCCTCGTTGTTACTACTCATAAAGATAGTGTGGTGATTAAAGTGGTGTTTGAAGCATCTGAGTGGATGCCTGTGTGGTCAACTATTCGAGAAAAAAGGTCTGATGTTATTAAATGCACCGTGCATACCAATGGCTTGCTGGACCTCAAGGTTCAATTGAAGGGTTTTAGAAATCTGAAAGCTTATCGGGGTATTACTTTCTCGTTTCCTGAGTCGGAAGTGGCTGGGATGAAATGGTTGGGGGATGGACCGTATCGAGTATGGCGAAATAGAATGAAAGGAACAAGATTTCAGGTGTGGGAAAATGACTATAATAATACGGTTACTGGGGAGTCGGGATTTGTGTATCCTGAGTTTAAAGGATTTTTCTCGAATATCTACTGGTCAAAAATTAAAGGACGTGAAAATAATGGTTTTACGGTTTATTGCCGAACGCCGCATACGTATTTGAGAATGTTAACTCCCCAAAATCCCAAAGGAGATCATAAGGGGCGCGTGAGTCCCTTATTCCCGCAAGGAGATATTTCTTTTGTGATGAATATACCGGCTATCGGTACAAAATTTCAGAATTCCAATACCATGGGACCACATGGTAATTTGGAATACTATTTTGGTAATGATGATGCACCTATGGTGATGGATTTAACTTTTCAATTTTGAATATGGTCTGTATATATTATTTTTCAGTTCCCCCCCCCGTATTCTAAGACAAAAACAAATATAAAGAGCAATATTTTATTAAGAGGCATATCCATATGTATCCACATATGGAGTGCCTCTTCTTACAACAGCAAAAATTCTTGCCAAGATTTTGTTTCTGATAATATTTAGAGTACTCATTACATGCTTCCCTTCGTTAATTCGTTTTTGACAGAGTTGAGTTTACAGTCTCAGACTATCACGTACGGTGCTGTGAGAGGCATGGGGTGAAATTCCCTGTGCCTACTCGACTGTCGCCATGAGTGGTTTCTACTTAATTACGATCACTCCTTCCAATAAACCAGATTCTCCACTATAGTCTCTTGCACTACTCTATACATAGTCTTCTGACTGAAACACTAAACCTTCTCCTATCGGATTATTATGTATGTAGTTTATCTTCTCAAGTAAAATATCTTTGTACTTGTTTCTGGTAAAAACATCTAACCACTCTACTATGGCAAAGCTTACAAAATATACCCCTTGGGGATTATAGAATTTATAATTTCGACTCATGAGTTATATGTTTGGGTTTTGTTTACTACATTAGTAAAAAGTTTGAACTTAACCAACTTGTTTTACTGCCACACATGCGGCATCGGGGGGGTACTACAAATGAGTTTTCGAAAATCTCATAGCTGATAATCAGTTATATATAAATCCAAACTATCAGAAAAAAGTCCTATTTTGCCCAAAAAAAGGCTGAAATTTGTTAAAAACGCTCAGAGGGGTTAAAGATTATACAGCCAGCTGGGAGTCGCTGATGCAACATAAAGCTGCACCAGAATGGTTTGTTGATGCTAAACTTGGTATTTGTTTTCATTGGGGACCTTATAGTGTATCTGCATATGGAAGTGTCTGGTACCCGCACTTTTAGTCGGGAAGGCTTGTTTTAAAGGCTGTCATGATCAGGCTTCGCCGAATTATCATTGTCATAAAAATGTATGCTTTCTTTTTTGGAAAGCCAAAAGCAGGGAAACGTATTTCTATGAGAGCAATTGGAGGGTATAATAGATTTAAATGAATTGGCTACTGTATTTAAATTTGAATTGGAGTAAAAATGAAAGAGCTGTCTTAAATAAATCAAGACAGCTCCTTTATGCCGGCCGCATCAATTAATGGACTATTTAAACTCCTGTATACAGGATTTGAGTGTACATGATCTGCAGTAATCCTCCGTACCACAAATGATAACCCGAAGGTGAGGCCCGCCCTTAGATCAAATAACTTTACTCGGTTTTAATGTAGTGTTGAGTTTAACAATCTAAATAAAACTGATGCGGTTTACCTTTATCAAAACCTTAGAACAAATGTAGGTTAAATATTTATGACTAGCAAGAAATATCAAGGGATTTAGCGCTTTGGGATATCGAAAATTGTAAAATAATTTCGGGTATATTATTGCACTTAATTGTATCTATTCCTTTCTTTGCAGATTATCAGAAATATAGGAACAGTTATATGTATACCATCATTGATATTGAGACAACAGGCGGAAATTTTAAAAATGGTAAAATTACCGAAGTAGCCATTTATCTTCATGATGGGCATAGGGTAGTAGATGAGTTTGTTTCATTAATAAACCCGGAACAGTTTATCCCTCCTTTTATAAGCCAACTAACCGGAATTACCAACCAAATGGTGGTAAATGCTCCTAAATTTTATGAGGTTGCTAAACAAATAGTGGAGATAACCAAAGGGAGCATTTTTGTGGCACACAATGCTTCATTTGATTATGGTTTTATAAAGGCAGAATTTGAAGCCTTGGGATATGATTTTGATAGAGAGACGCTTTGTACGGTGAAATTAAGCCGTAAATTATTGCCAGGTCTTGATTCTTATAGCCTTGGTAATATTTGTACTGCCTATGGAATATCCAATGACGCCCGGCATAGAGCTGCTGGAGACGCTTTGGCTACTGTGCAGTTATTTGAAATTTTATTGGATAAAAATGGAGGGGTCATCCTTCCTATGGAAGGTAGTAAATTATTTTCTGTTAAAGGGTTGCATCCTGATTTTAAAGTGGGTAAGCTTAGTGAATTGCCCCATAAAGTAGGTGTATATTATTTTTACAATGATAAGGGAGACTTAATATATATAGGAAAGAGTAAAGATATAAAAAAGAGGGTGTTAACTCATTTAGGAAATCCCAAGGCCCAAAAAGCCGTGAGGATGAAACAAGAGGTGGTCGATGTGACTTTTGAATTGACCGGAAGTGAGTTAGTAGCGTTGTTGAAGGAGTCTGCTGAAATTAAAAAGAATAAACCGCTTTATAATAAGACCCAAAAGCGCAATAGGATGCATTTTGGATTGTTTTGCTTTAAAGATCGCAAGGGGTATTTACGGTTTCATATCGCACGAAACGATGGACGTGTAAATCCAATTGCTTCTTTTGAATCGGATAAGGCAGCCAGAGATTTTCTTTTTCAAAAGGTAGAGGAGTATACGCTCTGCCAAAAATTAAGTGGCTTATCCAACTCTACGGATGCTTGTTTTCAATATCAAATCAAACAATGTAAAGGCGCTTGTATTCATTTGGAGGCACCTGTGGATTATAACAAGAGAGCGAAAGCCTTTGTTGAAGAATTGGCCTTTGAGTTTAATAACTTTTTAATGGTTGATGTGGGGCGTGATGTGAATGAGAACTCAGTCGTGGTAGTTCAAGATGGTAGGTTTAAGGGGTTTGGTTGGGTTCAAAGTGGTGCAAGTTTTGAATCGTTGGATGATGCCATGACGGTTATTCAATCATATGATGACAATCAAGATGCCAGAATTATTATCCATCGCTATTTAAAGGAAAAAAAGCAAGATGTAAAAGTTTATACTTTTTAAATGGATGTTAATATGTATCTGTTTCTACCAATACTCTTTCATGCGCTCCTATTGCTACAACATCTTCTTCTAGATTAAAGATGACAAAATCAAAAAAAAAGTTTTGTGTCTTCAACAAACTTAAGGTGAACAGAGCAGCTTACCTGATCTCCCGCAGCAACCGGTATTAAATGCTTAATGTTTATTTCGGCGCTTACAGAGGTATAGGTTTCGGGTACATGCGTACTAATCATTTCACAAATAACCCTTTCCATTAAAATAATTAGAGAGGGGGTGGCTGCAAAAGGTACTTTGCTCGTTTGTAATGTTGATGCCAAGTCATTCTCCGAAATATTAAATTTTTTGGAGAGATGTAGTCCGGGTTTTAGTTGTGTATCCATGGTTGTGTTTTTCTCTTTCCTTAGTAATTTATATTATACCCTAATTTGGTAAAAAAGTTAGGAATAAACACATGAATTTACATTTACTTGTTAAATATTTTGGCAAATGCAAATCGTTGATGGTTGATAGTTAGTTACATGAGCTATGTAATAAATATCTTGTTTAGCATAAAAATATTCGAATGTAATTTAAAAACTCATTTATCCGGCCTGAAATATACGCAAATATCTACTTATTTATTTGGACGAATCTAAAACTCACTGGTAAAATGGAATTCAATGTCTTCGAAATTCTGCTGAGCAAGTTGTAGCATATACGATGAATCTGCTAAAAATACATCTCTGCCTTGTTTATCTTTAGCCATATATTGGTTTTTCCTTTTTTTGAAATCGGCTAACTGTGCATCGTTTTCTGATCTTATCCAACAGGCTTTAAACAGGTGGATAGGTTCATATCTGCATTTGGCATTGTATTCGTGATTTAATCGGTGTTCGATAACTTCAAACTGAAGGGCTCCCACGGTACCAATAATCTTACGTCCGTTGAACTGACTGGTGAACAATTGGGCTACTCCTTCGTCCATCAACTGATCAATACCTTTGGCCAGTTGTTTTGATTTCATGGGATCATCGTTTTCGATATAGCGAAATAACTCAGGAGAGAAACTGGGTAAACCTTTGAAATTAATTTTTTCACCTTCGGTAATGGTGTCGCCAATAATAAAGTTGCCAGAGTCTGGTAAGCCTACAATGTCTCCGGGATAAGCCTTGTCTATAATTGATTTTTTTTCAGCCATGAATGCAGTAGGACTGGAAAATTTAAAATTCTTGCCTTGACGTACATGTAGGTAGTTTTTGTTTCTTTCAAAAGTGCCAGAGCATATTTTTACAAAGGCAATTCTGTTTCGGTGATTGGGATCCATGTTGGCATGTATTTTAAATACAAAGCCCGTAAATTTGTCTTCGTTGGGTGCAATGGTCCTGGTATCTGTAGTGGAGGGTTGTGGTTTGGGGGCTATCTCTATAAAACAATTTAATAGTTCATTCACACCAAAATTGTTCAAGGCACTACCAAAAAATACAGGAGCCAACTCTCCATGTAAGTAATCGTCAACTGCAAACTCGGGATAAACACCCTCTACTAATTCCAACTCTTCACGTAATAACCCGGCAGGCTCTTCTCCAATAATATTTTCTAATGCAGGATTGTTAATGTCATCAAATGCAATGCTTTCTTCTACAGTTTGTTTGCTGGCTTCAAAGAGGTTTAGGTTATGCTCAAAAAGATTGTAAACACCTTGAAATGATGTTCCGTTTCCTATGGGCCAACTTAATGGACGAACTTTAATTTTTAGCTCTTCTTCCACTTCGTCCAATAGATCAAAAGGATCTTTACTAGGTCGATCCATTTTATTGATGAAAACCATTACAGGTGTATTTCGCATTCTACATACTTCCATCAATTTACGGGTTTGATTTTCAACTCCCTTGGCTGCATCAACAACAATGATTACGCTATCAACGGCTGTGAGAGTCCTGAATGTATCTTCTGCAAAGTCCTGGTGACCGGGTGTGTCCAGAATATTTACTTTGTGATCCTTGTATTCAAATCCCATAACAGAAGTTGCTACGGAGATACCTCTTTGCTTTTCAATCTCCATAAAATCGGATGTGGCGGTTTTTTTGATTTTGTTAGATTTTACAGCACCGGCCACATGAATTGCACCTCCAAAAAGAAGTAGCTTCTCGGTTAAAGTGGTCTTACCCGCATCGGGGTGACTGATAATAGCAAATGTTCTTCTACGTTGTATCTCTTCAATAAAACCCATAATATCCTTTTGTAAAAACGAGCGCAAAGTTAATCAATGTATAGTTAATATCGTTGGTATGTATAAAACTTTTTTAACGCAATGTTTTTTGGGAAATACTCGGTCTAAAGTTTGATTTACGTAAAAAATGTTTGATTTTTGATGCTTAATTAAAAATGACTTTGTGTAATGGGGTGGACTAATTATCATGGACATTGC
Organism: Saccharicrinis fermentans DSM 9555 = JCM 21142; assembly: GCF_000517085.1. Lineage (NCBI taxonomy): Bacteria > Pseudomonadati > Bacteroidota > Bacteroidia > Marinilabiliales > Marinilabiliaceae > Saccharicrinis > Saccharicrinis fermentans. Next base: position 1,087,320 of record NZ_KI912107.1, read on the forward strand.
AATTATTGTGATGGTAACGGGCAAATAGAAGCATATATTCAGCAGGCTATCAAATACAAAATGAAAGCCATTGGTATATCATCGCATGCTCCTGTTCCTTTTGAGTGCTTTTGGACAATGAAGGCCAATGAGCTGGGTAATTATTTGAACGAAATAGCGAAACTAAAGTTTAAGTATCAGTCAGAAATAAATGTTTTAACTGGTCTTGAAATAGATTATATACCGCACATTACTGGACCGGATGCTGACTTTTTAAAAAGTATTAACCTGGATTATAAAATTGGCTCAATTCATTTTGTCGATCATTTTGACAATGGTACACCCTGGGCCGTGGATGGTAGTTTTTACGATTTTAAGGATGGACTAGATAAGATATTTAAAGGGGACGTTAAGGCACTTGTGCAACGTTTTTTTCAGCTGAGTAGAGAAATGATTCGAACGCAACATTTTGATATAATTGGACATTTCGATAAAATTAAAATGCACAATGTTACAGCGCCTCAATTTGATGAAAATGATGACTGGTATTTGAAGGAGATAGATGATACTTTGAATTGTATTGCTCAAAAGAATATCATCGTTGAAATCAATACCAAATCATACGAGCGTAATGGCTTATTATTTCCTGGAGTGGAAATCTTTCCTTTGCTATTGGAGAAAGGAATACCTGTTACCATTAATAGTGATGCTCACTATCCCGAAAAATTAGAGGTGGGGTATGCATTTGTGGCCGAAGCACTGAGTGCCGTTGGTTTTAAAGTTTTGAAAGAATGGGTCAATGGAGCGTGGTGTGATGTTGAATTTAATAAACAGGGATTACTATGGTAAATGAATTTAAACCTTTTGAACTGGTTAAGGTCGACTTAAGTGTGAAAGAACATCAATGTGCTTTGTTGCATTTAATGAATGACTATATGTTGGATGATATGGGATTAAATACCTCATTATCGGAAGAGTTAGGGCATCGGATAATCAAGGGCTTAAGTGTGCAAAGTAATTATCTTGGTTTTTTGCTGAAAGATGCGAACCAATATTTGGGCTTGGCTAACTGTTTCGTCGGATTCTCTACTTTTAAGGCACAGCCTTTAATCAATATCCATGATTTTATTATATCGCCTCATTGCAGAAGGAAGGGAGCAGGAAAAGCGCTGCTAAATTTGATCTCTCAATACGGTAGCCAATATAACTATTGTAAGATTACACTTGAGGTTCGCTATGATAATGTGAAAGCACAAAACCTTTATAAAAAAATAGGTTTTAAAGAATGCAATCCTCCTATGCATTTTTGGCAAAAAGAAATCCAAAATTAAAACATTGCTTCTTGACGCAAGTAAGAAATATAAATATGATAACTGAATAAAAGTGTATTTTTTAATGCGCTTTTATTGTATGATTTGATAAACTCTTATATATTTGCGGTTAATGTTGTCAAAATTCAGATGACAGTTCCTGATTTTTCGGTCTTATTTCTGATTATAAACTTGCCAATAATGAGTCTGTAAACCAATTGTAGTAAGGTTTTTATTTGTCTTTATCAATGGTTTATGAAACTATTTGCATTGGGTTTCGTAATAAAATCAGCAATTTGACCAAAAGATATTGGGAGGTCAATAAACAACCGGAAGTGTTTTGTTGACAATGAACAAATATATCTTTACCGTTAAAAATTATCTACACAAAGCGTAGAATTAAATTATAAAAGAAATATGGCTAAGAATAAGTACATATTTGACCCAGAGTCCTTGACTTACATTGCTGTTGATGTTTCGTTGAAGGCCAGAGCAAAGAAATTTTTACCTTATGTGTTGGCAGGTGGTTTTGTGGGCATAGTTGCTTATTTGGTAATGGCTCTTGGAGGCTATTCAACGCCAAAAGAAAAATTGCAGGCACAGCAGATTAAAAGTATGAAGAGTAAGTATGAGCTCTTATATAACAGGATGGATGAAGTGAATGCCACATTAGAGCATCTGGCTGCTATGGATGACAGTTTGTATAGAACAATGCTTGGTGAGAATGCTTTAAATAAGGAGGTTAGACAAGCTGGTGTTGGAGGTACTGATAAGTATAAGGATATGGAGCATGTCGGGACTCCGGAAGAGGTGATTACTTCTTTTAAACAGTTAGATGCATTGGTGGCCAAAATGAATGTGCAGGAGGGATCTTATAGAGAGCTTTTTAAAAAGAGTCTGGTAAACAAAGATCGCTTACAACATTTACCTGCGATAATACCTGTGGCAAACTGGGATTTGAAAAGAATTGGCTCAGGATTCTCTCCGCGTAGATATCATCCGATTTTAAAAAGATGGAGAGCACATGAGGGGGTTGATTTCGTGGCTAATACAGGAACAGATATTTATGCATCAGCTGATGGTAAAGTTATCACTGTTCGTTTTTCAAATAGCTTTGGTAGAATGGTGGAAATAGATCATGGCTATGGTATATTGACTTTATATGCACACATGAGTCAACAATTGGTCAAAAAAGGACAGCTGGTTAAAAGGGGTGAGGTGATCGGTAAAGTTGGAAGTACAGGATTGTCGGGAGGTGCTCATTTACATTATGAGGTGCATGTGAATGGGAAGGAAGTAGATCCTGTAAAATACTTTTTTAGTGATTTAACACCTGATGAGTACAAAGCGGTGGTTGCTCAGGCACAAAGTGTTGTTAATACGATGGAATAATTGAAAATAAAATCTGGCGAAGGCTTCAAAAGAATAAAATCATCCTCTCCATACATAAAAAAAGGTTTTCAATTTTGAAAACAAATCCAAGTAGAACGTAGAAGTTCTCAATTATATAAATTCATATTCAAGAACTCTCATTTAATAGATATCTTCCATACGTATATGGAACTATCAGAAAAAGACCGCAGGGCTGGCCAGAACAATAGCTGTGGCCGGCGTTGGAGAGAGAGCTATGAAACCGGAAAAATGCATTAGAAAATCTATTACGCCTTAAAATGGCTTCAAAAGAAGTCACTTCGTTACTTTTATTCAACTCACCATAGCTGGAGCTATGCCTCGTCTCAGAAAAGCCTTCTTTTGTTGCTATTTCAACGCTCACGACGAAGTTCTAATACATCATCCGGGTTCAAGGGCGCACTTGAGGTGGTAGTACGGCTGGTCTAGTGGGTTAGGATTGTGTGTCGCACGGAATTTTAGGGTAATGCCAAATCATGTACACGGCATAATTATAATTGGTAAACCGGATGATGGCGACGTGTTTAATGATCATACAATATAAATGTACGGTTACCTAAAACGTCCGTAAAATACATGCCGATTTTGCAAGGCGATCGCGGTTTTACGAGCATATTATCAGAAACGATAAATCATTTCAAAGCATTTCGAGTTACATCATCAACCATTCAATATATTGGGTGGACGATGGATTCAATAATTACATAGAAAAAATATTTTTAATGTTTTGAGTCATTCTTTGTGTTGTCAAATTATTCGATTAATATTGTGTTTATCGCATTAAATTTTAAATAATTCATTTATACTTTTATGAAAAATATTGACAGATCATTGCTGCAAGCCTCAGTAATGCCTGATGTAAATGGCTACTTTGGTGAGTATGGAGGTCGTTTTGTTCCCCCTATGCTAGAGCCACTTATGCAGGAGATTGCAGAAGCTTACGAACAGATTAAAGACGACCCTGTTTTTATCGAGGAATTACAATATTTACAAAAACATTATACCGGCCGCCCATCTCCGTTATTTCACGCTAAAAACCTATCCAACAAATTAGGAGGGGCACAAATCTTTCTTAAAAGAGAAGACCTCAATCATACCGGAGCACATAAAATCAATCACTGTCTTGGCGAAGCCCTTTTAGCCAAAAAAATGGGCAAGAAAAAAATTATTGCTGAAACAGGTGCTGGTCAGCATGGAGTTGCTTTAGCCACTGCAGCAGCCCTTGTTGGTTTGGATTGTGATATTTATATGGGGGAGGTAGATATTGCAAAAGAACATCCCAATGTGGTCCGAATGGGCATATTGGGTGCGCGTGTGATACCTGCAACACACGGCTTAAAGACATTAAAAGAAGCAGTGGATGCTGCTTTTGAAGCCTACCTAAAAGATCCCGTTAATCAGTTGTATGCCATTGGATCGGTGGTAGGACCCCATCCTTTTCCTATGATGGTTCGTGATTTTCAGTCGATAGTAGGAAGAGAAGCGAAGGAACAGATGTTGGAAATGGAAGGTAAATTGCCCGATAATTTGATCGCTTGTGTAGGCGGTGGCTCAAATTCCATCGGTCTTTTTTCTCCTTTTCTCGAAGACCTGGATGTAAATATTTATGGGGTAGAGCCAGCCGGTACTAGCTTTAAGACTGGCGATCATGCCGCTACCTTAACCTTGGGTAAGCCAGGTATGATTCATGGTTTTAAGTGTTACCTATTGCAAGATGAGAATGGAGAGCCTGCCGCTGTGAATACAGTAGCCAGTGGATTGGATTATCCCGGTGTCGGTCCGCAGCATAGTTATTTGAAAGACATCAAGCGTGTTACCTACGAAAGTATTACAGATCATGAGGCTATAGAGGCATTTTTTGAGTTGTCGAGAACTGAAGGTATCATACCTGCATTGGAAAGTGCTCATGCAGTGGCGTACGCCGTTAAATTGGCACCTAAATTAGGTAAAGAGAAAACCATATTGGTAAATCTATCAGGAAGGGGTGATAAGGATGTTGATTATGTGGTGGAAAAATATGGCAAGGAATATGGACTGTAAATAAAAATATAAACAAAAGTAAGGGGATAGAGGTTAATTGTTTATAACTATTTAATAAGAATGTCATGAACTGTAATTATAAAACAATTTTATTTTGCCTTGCAATGTCTATTATATCACTTGGGATGAATGCCCAGACTTCTTTTTATGATTTTAAAGTAAAAACACTGGAAGGAGAAGATTTTTCTTTGTCTCAGCTAAAGGGAAAAAAAGTATTGGTGGTAAATACTGCATCAAAATGTGGATTGACGGGTCAGTATGAGCAGCTGGAAGCCATTTATAAAAAATATGGAGGTGATGATTTTGTGATCATTGGTTTTCCTGCTAATAATTTTATGAAACAAGAGCCGGGATCTGCGGAGGAAATTAGATCCTTCTGTACGAAAAAATATGGTGTGACTTTTCCCATGATGGCTAAGGTATCTGTGAAAGGTGAAGATATGGCGCCCATTTATCAGTGGTTAACGCAGAAGAAACGTAATGGAGTGGAGGATAGTGGTGTGAAATGGAATTTTCAGAAGTATCTGATTGATGAAAAAGGTAAGTTGGTAAAAGTGTTGTCTCCCCGTACTTCTCCTGATGATCAGGAAATTATAAAATGGATTGAAGGAAAAAGTTAATTTATTTGCTTGTTCTAATATTGACTGAAAAGGTCGGTACGTATGGGTGCCGGCTTTTTTTATGCAAAATAGTATTGGGTTTCAATAATTATTTGCAAATTCGGGCATTAAATTTTTTTTTATGTCAAGATTAAGAGGCTTTGCCAGCGATAATAATTCGGGAGTGCATCCTGATGTGATGCGTGCTTTGCAAAATGTAAATGTGGGTCATGCAGTGGGCTATGGTGATGATGATATTACTCAGAGAACCATCCTTAAATTTAAAGAAATATTCGGAACAGAGACAGATGTTTTTTTTGCTTATAATGGTACCGGAGCCAATGTGATGGCTATTCAGGCTCTAGCGAAACCTTATCATGCAGTAATATGTCCAGAAACAGCCCATATTAATGTGGATGAGTGTGGTGCGCCGGAAAAACACGCCGGATGTAAACTTTTGCCAGTTAAGACAGATGACGGTAAATTGACAGTGGAGGGGATAAAAGCGTATATGCATGGTATTGACTTTGAGCATCACTCTCAACCTAGGTTGGTTAGTATTACACAGGCTACAGAATTAGGTACATTATATTCTATCCGCGAAATTGAAACCATTGCAGCATATGTGCACCAAAATAACATGTACTTACATATGGATGGCGCGAGAATTGCTAATGCAGCCGCTTCCTTGGGATGTTCTTTTAAAGAAATGACAGTGGATGCTGGTGTTGATGTGCTTTCATTTGGCGGAACTAAAAATGGATTGATGTTTGGTGAAGCTGTGTTGTTTTTTCATCAAAATACACAAGCGGTAAAATATATTCGTAAGCAGTCAGCGCAGCTGCATTCTAAGATGAGATATACGGCCGCTCAGTTTGAAGCACTGCTTAGCAATGAATTATGGTATAAAAACGCTAGTCATGCCAATGAAATGGCCCGCAAACTAGCCGCTAAGCTTGGTGAAATACCCGAAATAAGAATCACTCAGAAGGTAGAAAGTAATGGTGTGTTTGCCATTGTTCCCGAAGAGATTATTGAAGCCCTGCAACAAGAATTTTTCTTTTATATGTGGGATCCTGACAAGTCAGAAGTGAGATGGATGACTTCATTTGATACGCAGGAGGAAGATATTGACACCTTCGTGGGCTTAATTAAAGAAAAAATTGCTGTTTTAGCTTAAAAGCAACTTATGGAGAATTGTGTGTTTCAATTGGAATTTAAAGTTAGAGATTATGAGTGCGATCTCCAAGGGATTGTTAATAATGCCGTGTATCAAAATTATTTAGAACATGCACGACACGAATTTTTGCAAACAGTGGGACTGAATTTTAAGGATTTAAATGACCGTGGGATAAAAGCTGTTGTAGCCAGAGCTGATTTGCAGTATAAATTTCCCTTACAAAGTAATGATCGTTTTGTTGTCAAATTGAGATGTGAACAAAAAGGCGTGCGGACTATGTTCTATCAAAATATTTATAGATTGCCTGACGAAAAATTGTGCTTAAAGGGGATCATCACCAGCACAACATTAGTAAATGGTAAGTTAGCCATTTGTGATGAGATCGTAAAGGCAATACAAATTTAATGGTATACTATAAAATTTAAAATTATTATAAAATCATTTGTTACTTTTGACTCTTTTAGCTGGTTGGGAATCATGTGTTTTTTTACTTGTGAAGCAACGGTGCAGTGCTCATTATGTATATGTTATGAAGTTGATGGTTTTGTAAATGAAAAATGTAGATGAAGTTCATGGATGATAATTTAGCAATAGTAGTACCATGTTATAATGAGTTTGAGCGTCTTCCAAAAGATGAGTTTATTTCTTTTATGAAAAAAAATACCCGTTGTAAAATTGTGTTTTCCGACGACGGATCTAAGGATAACACGCTGCAGCTATTAAAAGAAATAAAAGAAAGTTGCCCCCAGCGTATCTTTATTAATGTGCTGGAAAGTAATGGAGGGAAGGCCGCAGCTGTAAGGAGTGGTGTTTTATATTGCTATAAGCATAATCTGGATTTTGATAAAATTGCGTTTTTAGATTCGGATTTGGCTACTTCGCTTAAAGCTTGTGTTAAAGTAAGTAAGCATATAAAAAAAATATAGTATTTGCTTTTGCCTCGCGTATTCAAAAAATTGATAATAAAATTGATCGAAAACTATATCGTCATCTCATTGGTCGAATAGTGGCTACAATAATTTCTATTATTTTGGGAGTTGAGGTGTACGATACACAATGTGGATGTAAAGTCTTTAAAAGAGAATTGGCACAAGTTATTTTTAAAGAGCAGTTTATATCTAAATGGCTTTTTGATGTGGAACTTTTTTTTAGGATAAAAAGGTTATATAATGCGGATCAAATGAGTAAGATTGCGCGAGAAATTCCATTGAAAGCATGGGTGGATAAAGACGATTCTAAAGTAAAAATGACGTACTTCTTGAAAATGTGGCTCGATTTATATCGTATAAATAAATTATATAATGTCAGAATTAAAAAAAGTGTTTGATAGCGAAAAGTTCTTTAGAAATAGTGTTGTTGGAATCCTTCTCTTGCGATTGTTGTTAAATGCTGTTTTGCCATTGATGGATAAAACAGAGGCTCGTTATGCTGAAATTGCCAGATTGATGTACGAAACCAATAACTGGATCACCCCCCAAATTGATTATGGTGTTCCGTTTTGGGCAAAACCACCCTTGAATACCTGGCTATCTGCTTTGAGTATGAATATTTTTGGTGTGAATGAGTTTGCAGTGCGTTTTCCTGCATTTTTGTTGAGTGTACTGGTGGTTTTCCTGCTTTGTAAACTGGTCAAGGATAAGCGAAAAAGCTTTTTTGTGATCGCCTTTGTTATGTTTACTCTACCTCAATTTTTGTTGCATGCAGGTGTGGTTTCAACAGATACCAGCTTGTTGATGTCTATCACATTGGTAATGGTTGCTTTTTGGAAACAAATCAATAGTACCCGTAAAAATATATGGGGGTATCTGCTCTTTGTGGGGGTGGGACTTGGTTTGCTGGCAAAAGGACCTATCGTTATTATCCTTACTGCACCTCCTCTTTTTGTTTGGGTATTATTGTTCGGGCAGTTCAAAAATTTGCTAACGCGTATTCCATGGCTCATTGGTTTGCCAATATTGGCATTGACAGCTATTCCTTGGTATGTTCTGGCAGAGAAGAATAGTGAGGGGTTTATTGATTATTTTATCGTAGGGGAGCACTTTAAACGTTTTTTTGATTCTTCGTGGAAGGGCGATAAATATGGTTTTCCGAAGACACAGCCCCTCGGGATCGTTTGGCTATTTTTGTTGGGAATGGCTTTGCCATGGGTGCAAATGATTTTTGTGAAACTATGGAAGGATAGAAAAAATGTTGTAAAAAATAAGTGGTTGGTATTTCTATTGGGATGGCTGTTGTGGACACCAATGTTTTTTACCATTTCTAAAAGTTTGATACATACCTATGTGTTACCTGTCATGCCTCCTATTGCGCTCATTGTTTTTTATTATTGGGATGAGCTGAAGAATAAAAAAGCAGGCGTTATTATTAGTTTGGTATTGCCGTGTTTAGCTGCGCTGACTTTAATGCTTGGTTTGGTAAATAATAATTTTGAAAAATATAGCAATACAGATAAATATCTTATTGAGGATTATTGGGATAGCAGTGAACCCCTATATTATTTGGGAACAAAGAGTTATTCAAGCCAGTTTTATAGTAATGGTAAGGTGAAAAGTTTGAGCATCGAAGAACTGAAAGAGAAAATGAAGCAGCAGGATCCCTTTCAAATAATTATATCAGACAGAACATTAAGGAAACAAAAGGAGTTAGATATTGCTCCTTTGTCTGTAGAAGGTACTTCGATGAAGAATAAAATCTATTCCTACCATTGAAATTAGAACGTTATTTTCAAGGAAAAGCTATTAAATATGCTTTTCCTTGTATTTATTCAAAAAATGTAGTTATTTTTGTTCGTGAAAATACGAACTGTTATTGAGTATGAGTTTTAAATTAGAAGTAGAGTCCGTAAAGCAACAACGTATAGCCAGGTATGCCAAAGCTCTTGGGCATCCGGTTCGAATTTATGTTTTGAACCTGCTTTCGCAACAAGCTTGTTGTTATAGCGGTGACTTAACGGAAGAGTTAAGTATTGCCAAATCTACCCTGTCGCAGCATTTAAAAGAGCTGAAGGAGGCAGGACTAATACAGGGAGAAATAGAAACCCCCCGAATTAAATATTGTATTAATAAGAAAAATTGGGCGGAAGCCCAGCTTTTATTTAAGGAGTTCTTAAGAATCTAAAAAAATTTAAATCTAATGTTCGTTGTTTTGCGAATAACGAAATTGTATATTAATTAAAATGAATAGAAATGGAAATTCAAGTATTGGGCACCGGATGTGCCAAGTGTAAAAGCCTGGAAAAGGTAACAAGAGAAGCTGTTGAACAATTGGGTATTGAGGCCAGTGTAACAAAAGTGGAAGACATTGTTAAAATCATGGAGTTTGGCGTTATGACAACACCTGCTTTGGTGGTGGATGGTAAGGTCGTATTAAAGGGTAGCGTGCCTAAATTGGATCAGTTAAAAAAACTTTTACAATAACTTTATCGTTCTACATCATTTTATAACGGGAGTATATGATAGACTATAACGTTGGGATGATGTGGCGCTTCAAAGATAGATCCTTTAAATAGATTTGTATAACTAGTAATTATTAATGAAAATGAAAGTAACAACAAAACAACTTATTAAGCTATTATCAATGGCGCTTTTAAGCCTGGGTATTCAAAGTTGTACATCTAGTACCGCGAACCAAAAGACGGTTCAAGAAACTGCTTCATGCTGTGATCAAAAAGTGAAAACAGAGGCTTCAACATCGTGCTGTGCCGAGACTAATGTCGACTCAACAGCGTGTTGCTCTTCCGAAACCAATGTTCAATCAAGTGAGGTGCAAGCTTATTATTTCCATGCAACACGCCGTTGTGCTACTTGTATGGCTGTGGAAAAGGTTACTGCAGAAACACTTAATGAAAAATATGATGGCAAAGTGTCTTTTACATCTATCAATCGCGAAGAGGATAAAGAGAATCCTTTGCTTGCTAAATATAAGGTGGAAGGACAAACTTTGATTGTAGTAAAAGGAGACCAGGTAGTGAACCTTACCAATGTTGCATTTATGAATGCTCGTACTAATCCAGATAAGTTACAAGATAAATTGGTATTAACGGTTGAAGCCATGTTAAACTAATTTTTTCTAATGGAAGAAGTATTAAGTAACATTTTGGAGAATTCTCAAATTCCTTTTGTGTCTGCTTTTATCCTGGGATTAATGACCGCCATTAGTCCATGTCCGATGGCTACAAATATTACAGCCATCGGTTTTATAGGTAAGGATATAGAGCGTAAAAGAACTGTTTTTTTTAACGGACTTGTTTATACCCTGGGACGAGGTATTAGTTATACTTTATTGGGTATATTATTCTTTTTGGGAGCAGGTCAATTTCGTTTAACCGGCTTTTTACAGGAATGGGGAGAAAAGATGCTTGGCCCCTTGCTCATTATAATCGGCTTGTTTATGTTGGGTATCATCAAGATAAGTATACCCGGCGTTTCTGGTTTAAGTGATAAAATGGAGAATAAGGCTAATAAGGGATTCTGGGGTGTCTTGCTGCTGGGAATCGTTTTCGCACTGGCTTTTTGTCCCTATAGCGGTGTCTTGTTTTTTGGAATGTTGATCCCAATGACTGTTAGTAGTGTTAGCGGACTTTATTTGCCTATTGTATATGCTTTTGCCACTGGTATTCCTGTGATTGTTTTTGCATGGATACTCGCTTTTAGTGTTGGTTCCGTTGGTAAGATGTATGATGGTATGAAAAATTTTGAGCGTTGGTTTCGAAGAGTCGTATCCATCGTATTTATCGGCGTAGGGATGTATTACTCATTTCTATATCTCTTGTAATGAACCATGATTTATTTAACAACGAATGTCTCTGACCTCTACTACTGGTCACCTCTGAAGACTCGTATCTATTTACTCTTGAGCTTCATTGGTTATGTTTATTTTATTTGAAGGAAGGTGCTATTGGGATCACGTACAAAAGTTGGGTCTGTTGAAAAATAAGTATTTATTTAGCTGTTAAATAGTCTTTGCAAGAAAGCTCTAAACACTGCGTTATTCTCATTTTTGAAACAGTCATTTAATCAGTAAACTCCTTGGTTTCAAAAATATCAAAAGCCTTGTCTTTGAAACTTTCTTATCAAAGACAGAAAAAACAGTCGTTTTCTTGCAGCCACTAAATAGAGACGGATAAAATAAATTGTGAAAGAAGAACTACCATTGGAGCTACCAGCGGCTCTATTTTTACCAGAAGGGATATTAAGTTGGTGAGTTGTTAAGGTAGCGAGTTGAAGGGGTTAAGGTATAAGGTTTAGAGTGTGAGCTTGGGGACTTTTCAATCTATGGAGTATCTTCAATTAAAATATAGAGGGTGATAATTTTCCATAAGCATATTCGATAATTTTCAACTAATGAGTAATTCTCGTTTAAATGCTTAATTATCAATATATCGACTGCAGGGTTGGCCAGAACAATAGCCCCGGGGCCGGCATTGGCGAGAAGCTATGAACCCGGAAAATGCATTAAAAAATCTCTTACGAATAAAAGGCACGTTCAATTAAGTCGACAGAGAACTGGTTTAGATTCACTATAGCTGTGCTATCTTATTTCAACAAGTTATTGATTGCACTTTTCGTTCACGTGTCGAATTCTAATGCATTTTTCGGGTTAAATAAAAATAGGACTGTTAAGTGCATGCTCAAGCTAGAATCTGCATTATGAACTGATCCTTCTTTGCCCTCACTGTACTACTGAGAAATTTTTATAGTCTTGTCCTTTTCTCAAATTATTTGTATATTCGTGTCACTATTAATAATGCTTTAAACCTTGAGCCCACACGTGTGGGCTCAAGGTTTAAAAGTCTGTACTACTGCATGTGATATCGTGTTATGAAGCAAATAGAAATTGGACTATTACTTCAAAACATAACTACCGGTGTAATAGCCAATTTGTATTAAAACTTAATATTTAGTGTGGAGGATCATTTGTGAAAATGTTATGCTGCACTTATTTTCATAGTATTTACTATGATTTATAAACTTAAAATATTTGGTGTTTAATGTTATTTAGCTAACGAAAGGTAAAGAAAGGAGTGATTGTAAAGGATAATTGGTTAAAATTCTGTAACTTAGAAAAAGATTGTGGTCTCTCTAGTTTGGCTGCGTTGAATTAAATTATATGGCAGAGTTCAGTATCTGAATACTTCATTGCAAAAAAAATGGTTATTCGATATGGATGTCAGCCATCACTGTACAATATTGAAACTGGGAATTGGAATTACTCATTGATGTAGGTTGGTGATTCCCAATAACGAGTGGGTTACGATGGTACATTTTAACCTGAATACTTCCTTTTGAAGGTGTCTTTCACATTTTTAGGGCGTTTGATCTTGAAGCATGTAAGTCATGCATAGTTAAAGACAAATTTATCTAAAATAAAACTTATATATTATGAAAATTGCATACATAGGAACTTATCCTCCGCGTCAGTGCGGAATTGGTACTTTTACACAAGACTTGTACCACTCGATGGTTGGAACATTGGATAGAGTAAATGGAGCTAAAAAGAGTTTTATTATCGCAATGAACGACGAAAAGCAGCGCTATTCTTTTCCACCTGAAGTAAGGATGACCATTCGACAAGAATGTAAGTCTGACTATCTTAGCGCCGCTGAATACATTAACAATAGCGGAGCCGATGTTTGTATGGTGCAACATGAATTTGGAATTTTCGGAGGCCAAAGTGGTGTATATCTTCTTTCTCTTTTGGACAAGCTGGTTGTTCCTATTACGGTTACGTTGCATACCGTACTTCAGTCGCCTACCTTTATGCAACGTCATATAATGTATAAAATGGGGGAAGTGGCAGATAAAATTATTGTTATGAGCCATAAAGCGGTTTCGTTTTTGCTTCATATATATGATATTCCCAAGGAGAAAATTGAGTTGATTGAGCATGGTGTACCCGACCATCGTTTTAATAGGACTGACGTGAAAGCCGAACTGGGATTTAAGCAGAAAAAGGTATTGCTTACTTTTGGTTTGTTAAGTAGGAATAAAGGTATTGAAACGGCCATCAAGGCTTTACCGGCACTTGTAAAAAGACATCCAGAAGTGGTGTATGTGGTGTTAGGCAAAACGCACCCCAATGTTTTAAGAAGTTCTGGTGATGAATATCGAATAGCTTTGATGGAATTAATTAAGCATCTTGACCTAGAGAAGCATGTGATCATGGTGGATCGTTTTGTGAGTCAGGAAGAATTGTTTAAATACCTATATGCCTCAGATATCTATATTACTCCTTACTTGAGTAAGGCACAGATTACCAGTGGAACACTTTCTTTTGCTGTTGGGGCAGGTCTGGCTGTTGTCTCCACACCTTACTGGCATGCTGAGGAATTATTAGATCATGATAGAGGTAGGTTGTTTGATTTTAAAAGAGCAGATCAGTTGCGTGATATTTTGATGGAGTTGTTGGATAATCCAGATATCATGAGTCGTATTCGAAATAATGCCTTTAATTATGGAAAAGAAATCACGTGGCCTAAAATAGGTTCAAAATACAATCATTTGCTGCGAGCCATTATTGAAAATGCACCCAAAAAGAAATCCCGTAGGGGAGTGTTTGATCCTGATAAGCTTCCACCATTTTCAATGGAGCATGTCAAGCGACTTAGTGATCATACGGGTATTTTACAGCATGCTAAATTTGATATTCCAAATTTTAATGAGGGATATTGTTTGGATGATAATGCCAGGGCTTTACTCATGTGTCTAATGGCTTATCAACAATTCCAGGATAAGGATGCACAGTCGTTGATATCTATTTATTTGAGCTATATTCATTATATGCAAAATGAGGACGGTAGCTTCCATAATTTCTTGGCCTATGACCGGCATTTTTTACCTGAAAAAACATCGGAAGATGCTTTTGGAAGAACCATTTGGGCCTTGGGGTATCTTCTTGGTAATGCGCCGGATGATGCCACCTATCAAATGGGTAAAACGCTTTTTATGAAAGCGGTTCCCCATTTTAAAGGTCTCAAATCGGTACGGGGTGTGGCGCTTGTGGTGATAGGTATCGCTGCATACTTAAAAAGTCATTCCTATGATGAAGGAATGATTCAAATATTAAAGGATTTGTCATTTGAATTGGCCGATGCCTTTGATAGCCACTGTACTCAAGAATGGCATTGGTTCGAAGATCAATTGACCTATGATAATGGTATTTTGCCTTTGGCTCTCCTACATGCTATTCGGATAGTCAATGATCGTCGCCTGCGTGAGGTGGCGTTTAAGTCTATGGATTTTCTTTCAGAAAATACCTTTATTGATGGACATCTTTCTACTATCGGGTCAGATAAGTGGTATAAAAAAGGAGGGGAGCGTTCCCAATTCGACCAACAGCCTATTGATACCATGGCCATGGTGTTAATGTTTCGTCAGGCATTCGATGTTACACAAGAAAGAAAATATCTGCAAGCTACTTTTCAATCATTTTTGTGGTTCTTGGGTGAGAACGATTTAGGAATATGTTTATATGATAGAAGCACGCATGGTTGTTGTGATGGACTGGAGGAGGATGGTGTTAACCTAAATCAGGGTGCCGAAAGTACCCTGGCTTACCAAATATCTAGATTGATTGTGGAAGATGCTTATAACGAAGCAGTCAATGAGAATCTCATTCGTAGAATCGAGATAGGAATGCAAGATGAACTAAATTCAAAATATAATAAAGAAAGTCATGTTGATTAAACGCTACGCTAAAAATCCAATCCTCCAAAAGGAGGATATCCCCTATCCAGTAGCCACGGTACATAATGCCGGTGTAGTTAAATATCAAGGGAAATATATGATGATATTCCGTTCTCATTTATTCAATGGGCGCAGTATAATAGGTCTCGCCGAAAGTGAAGATGGTTTTCACTTTAAGGCGAGAGCCAAGCCTTTTATGGTTCCTTCTGATCAGGAACCTTTTAAGGCATACGAAGAGTATGGGGTGGAAGATCCGCGTGTGATATTTATGGAGGGTGAATATTTGATTACTTATAGCGCGTACTCGCGTCATGGAGTAAGGGTTGGATTAGCTAAGACAACAGATTTTGAAACGGTCCAGCGTTTTTCTATGATTACAGAAGCTGACTACCGAAACGTGGTTATCTTTCCGCAAAAGTTTAATGGTCTGTATGCTCGGTTGGATCGCCCTCACTCCGAAATATCACCTTGGTCTGTTTGGATCTCTTATTCGCCCGATTTAAGGTTTTGGGGAGAATCTAAATTAATTATGAAACCGGTTCAGTATCATTGGGATGAAATGAAGATAGGTCCGGGGGCACCCCCTATCAAAACAGAGCGGGGGTGGCTGAATATATATCATGGTGTATTTCCTACCATGGACGGATGTGTGTATCGTCTGGGTGTTGCGCTTCATGAACTAGACGACCCTTCTCGTATCATTGCCGTCGGTGATCAATGGATCCTACAGCCAGAAGAGATGTATGAGATTACAGGTTATGTGCATAATGTCGTCTTTACTTGTGCGGCAGTGCCAGAAGACGATGGTACATTAAAATTATACTGGGGCGGTGCCGATAAAGTCATGTGTGTAGGCACGGCAGTTATAGATGAGTTGGTAGATCATTGTTTAAATCATCCTAGAAAAGCCATTTAAATTTAAAATGAAAGGAGCCATGGGAATTGTTTCGCACACAGGGGGGATGATTAATCTGGGCGAGTTCCATATGGCCTTTGAAAATTTAATTGTAATCATATGAAATGAGCATGAGAGTAATCTCTCACACAGGTGAATGATTATCACGGCGAGTTCCATATGACCATTAAGAAACAAATTATAAACATATGAAAGTAGCTATTTTAGCACCTATCGCTTGGCGAACACCTCCGTTACATTATGGTCCTTGGGAGCAAGTGGCCTCTAATATTGCGGAAGGATTGGTGAAAAATGGAATCGACGTTACATTGTTTGCAACCGGTAATTCATCCACTAAGGGAAAATTGGAATATGTTTCGGAAACGGCCTATGCCGAGGACCCAAGCCTCGATGCGAAAGTGTGGGAGTGCCTGCATATTAGCCATCTGATGGAACATGCGCATGAATATGATCTGATTCATAATCATTTTGATTTCTTACCCTTAACGTATGCCAGACTGATTGATACGCCAATGCTAACCACTATTCATGGCTTTTCTTCACCCAAAATTATTCCCGTTTATAAGAAATATAACGATATATGCCACTATGTGTCCATTAGTTATGCTGATAGGAGTGCAGCATTAGATTATATAGCGACTGTCTATAACGGAATTCATGTGGATGATTTCACATATCGTGCAAAACCCAAAGATTACCTATTGTATTTTGGTAGAATCCATCCGGATAAAGGTACTTATGAAGCGATTATGATCTCGAAAATGGCCAAGCGAAAACTTATTTTGTCAGGCCTAATTCAAGATCAGGCTTATTTCGATGAGAAAATAAAACCTTATATAAACGATCAAGATGTTGTGTATGTGGGCAATTCAGGACCAGATAGTCGAGATACCCTAATAGGAGAAGCTTATGCTTTGTTACACCCCATTCATTTTGATGAGCCTTTTGGTTTAAGTGTAGCTGAATCAATGATGTGTGGAACACCGGTAGTTGCGTTTAATAGAGGGTCTATGCCAGAACTTATTCAATCGGGAAAAACTGGTTTTTTGGTCAATGATATACAGGAGGCAGTGGATTCACTGAATGCAGTGAAATCAATAGATCGAGCCTACTGCCATCAGTGGGCTAAAGCAAAATTTAGTCAAGCAAAGATGGTGGAAGGTTATATAGATGTATATCATAAAATATTGCAATAAAATAAATTTTTTGTATTTGTAACGGAGCAATCCGTACATTATTAACAATCATGAAACAAAATAAAAAGATTGACGAAATTGTCAAGAGAAAAAAAATCAGAATTGTGAGAGACGATTCACGTGTGATTACTCGACCTCACATTCCCGGAGAGGTGCAGCGTATCGATAATATTATAAAAAGAGTGATGGCTCTTGACGAGGTCAGAGCTTCGGAACTTTTGTCACAGATACATGCTCAGTTTTCTGACCGGCATAAAAATATTGATGCCCAGTTCTATGAGAATTTTGATCGTGTAGCTGATTATATGGCCGATGTTTCTAAGTTGAGTATCACCCAAAAGAAGATTATTGGGGCCTATTTTACAATGGAATATTCCATCGAGTCAGCCGCCCTTTTCAATCCTTCCATGATTCCGCATCCTAATCAGAAAGGTATGCCTAAGGGGCACCTCAGATTTATTACTAGTTTTAGAGCCACTGGAGAGGGGCATATATCATCTATCGTTTTCAGAACCGGAACCATCGAAAATGATTCCGTATTGTTTGACCCGGTTAGTGAATTCGTGGAAACGCATAGTATTTTGCATGATCCTGTTTATGATGCAGGATTGTTTGCTTTAAAATTGAAAGAATTGAAGGCTTGGGATGCCACAAGCCAAAAGGTTCTGGAACTAATACCTAACTCATTTACTTATCAGGAGCTTAAAGTAAGTATTGGTGTAATTTCTATGGATCCGGGTTTTGAGGTGAATGACCATTCTATAAATATGTTATATTGGTTGGCTAACTCCAATTACACCTTGTGCTTTAGTAAGAATAGTAAGGTGTCGGAAAGGGTGATCTTCCCTGTGTCGGAAAATGAAAGTGGAGGTATAGAAGATGCCCGCTTTGTTAAATTTTTTGATGACAATGGCGAATCGACCTATTATGCAACCTATACAGCTTATGATCGCTACTCTATTCTTTCTCAATTGATTGAAACAAAGGATTTTCGACAGTTTAATATGATTACCTTAAATGGACGCGGCGTTCAGAATAAAGGTATGGCTCTTTTTCCACGTAAAATAAATGGGAAATATGCCATGCTTTCTCGTCAGGATGGGGAGAATAATTATATTATGTTTTCTGATCATTTGCATTTTTGGCATGAGTATAGCCTTATACAGGAACCTGCTGAACCTTGGGAGTTTATTCAAGTTGGAAATTGTGGCTCCCCTTTGGAAACGTCAGAAGGCTGGCTGGTGATTACACATGGAGTGGGGCCAGTTAGACAATATTCTATTGGAGCCATACTGCTCGACTTGGATGATCCTACCAAAGTGATCGCACGACTGGAAGAACCTCTGCTAAAACCAACAGAGAGCGAACGTGAAGGTTATGTGCCTAATGTGATGTATTCTTGTGGTGGTTTGATCCATCATAATAAGCTAGTCCTTCCTTATGCCATGTCAGATACCTCCTCTGGAATTGCCATGGTGGAGGTGTCCGATTTGTTGTCTTGTATGAAGTATTATACCTGATCTAAACCAAGCTTTATTGATAAATTCTAATCAGATCTTTGCGTAAGTTATTGATAAGGTGCCTATCTATTTCTTCCCAGGAAATTCCTTTATTGTGCAACAAAAAAAGGATATTCAGTGCTTTCGTAAATAATTGATATTTGGATAATTTGTTGTATTGCCAAAAACAACTACTTTTGCTTTCTAAAGCAATCAATGTGGGTAGGATAATAGCTATTGACTACGGAAAAAAGAAAACAGGACTTGCGGTAACAGATCCATTTCAGATTATTGCCAATGGTTTAGATACCGTTCCGTCACATACTTTAATCGAATATTTGGAAAAATATTTTGAGAAAGAAGATGTGGAGCAAATCGTATTGGGATATCCCAGACAGGCTTCGGGTGAAGATTCCGAATCAATGCGGTATATAAAACCTTTTTTTAATCGTTTAAAGAACAAATTCCCCCATATACCTGTTGAGTGGGTGGACGAACGTTATACCTCAAAAATTGCTTTTCAGGCTATGATTGATGGAGGACTGAAAAAA
Source organism: Saccharicrinis fermentans DSM 9555 = JCM 21142 (assembly GCF_000517085.1). NCBI lineage: Bacteria > Pseudomonadati > Bacteroidota > Bacteroidia > Marinilabiliales > Marinilabiliaceae > Saccharicrinis > Saccharicrinis fermentans. The sequence goes on from NZ_KI912107.1 coordinate 1,106,684, forward strand.
AAAGCAAGACAAAATAAAAATTTGGTGGACAAGGTAAGTGCTACTATTATTTTGCAATCGTATTTGGAACAAAAAGGAAATTTGAATTTATGATATTACCAGTAACTGTTTACGGGCACCCAGTATTGAGAAAGGTGGCTGATGAGATTGATGAAGACTATGAAGGTTTGGAGAAACTGATTGATAACATGTGGGATACCATGTATCATACAGATGGAATAGGTTTGGCGGCACCTCAGATAGGAAAAAGCATACGATTAATCGTCATTGATGCGACTCCTATGGCAGAAGATTTTCCTGAGTTGGAGGGGTTTAAGCGTGTTTTGATCAATCCTATTATTTTAGAATCGGGAGATGATCAATGCAATGAATCTGAGGGGTGCCTCAGCTTGCCAGGTATACGCGAAGAAGTAAAACGCCCTACTTCAATTAAGATTGAATACGAAAACGAAAACTTTGAATTGGTGGAAGAAGAATTAGACGGGTTTGCAGCTAGAGTAGTTCAACATGAATATGACCATGTGGAAGGAGTACTATTTGTTGACCACCTTTCTTCTCTTAAAAAAAGATTGTTAAAAAGTAAATTGACTGCCATCGCCAAAGGAAAAGTTGATGTTAGCTATAGAATTAAGACGGCATAATATCGTACTATAATACCGCATTAATTATAAAGGGTAACTATTTATTTAGATACCCTTTTTTTGATATATATTTATCTTATGAAGTCGTTTTCTTCCTTTGGTAATAAAAAATAGGTTTTTTGTAAAAAAAACAGGTAGATATTGAGATGGATTGAATATTTTAGGGAATCATTTTTATGAAAAACTAACTTATGCGAAAATTTCTTTTGTTTTCTTTTATCACCGTATTTTTTTTCGGATGTGTTCCGCAGAAAGATGTCATTTATTTGCAGGATATTGATATAAGTAATGCTGAAAAAACATTTGATAATGTAAAATCAGAGAATACGATAAAAGTATTCGATCAAATCTATATTCAGGTTTCGAGTTTTGATGATGGTAATATCAATTTTATGAACAATGATCCCAATCGTTACGGAGGAGGACGTTCTGAACTTGATTTGGCCATGGTATCTTATACGGTGAATAAAGATGGAGCTGTGAAGTTACCCATCGTGGGGCAAACGAAAGTTGAAGGCTTAACAGTAGATGAAGCATCTGAAAAAATTCGTAAAGAGCTGGGTGATTATCTGAATACCCCTTCTGTTAAAATTACCTTTGTAAATAAAAGTATTACGGTATTGGGCAGTGTTAACCGACCCGGACGGTACTTTTATGCCGCCGAGTATTTGAGTATATTTCAAGCTTTGGGACTCGCAGGTGATATATCCGAATATGGTAACCGAAAGGAAGTGGTGATTGTTAGAGATTCAAACCATCAAGTAATTCGAAAAAAACTTAATTTAACGGACATAGCTTTGTTAGGAGAAGCTGATTTATATGTTCAACCTGATGATGTTATCTATGTGGAACCACTAAAAAGAAGACATTGGGGTTTTGCTGCTTTCCCTTGGGCTGTAGTGTTAAGTTCAATTACAACCGTTATTTTGGTTGCTAACTATGTGAAACAATGAGTATAAAAAATAATACTGATAATAATTCATATGTTGATATGAATAAGGTGTTGAAGCATTTACTGAGAAATTGGTATTGGTTTGCTGTTTCATTGGTGTTTTGCTTTGTGTTAGCCTTTGTTTCTATTAAGGTGTTGCCGCCTAAGTATTTAGTGTCCTCCAGTATTTATATCAAAGAGGACGTGGGACTCGAAGGTCAAAAGGCCATGGAGTTTATCCAGAGCTTTAATTTGTTTGATCAAAAAAAGAACTATCAAAATGAGATGTTAATTTTAAAATCATCTCCTATCATACGTCAAACGATAAAGCAATTAAATTTAAAAACGGCTTATTACGTAAATGATCATCTCTTGCAAAAAGAGATTTATAAGGAATCGCCCTTTGTGGTTATGGTGGATTCCTCACATCAACAAATTATAGATACCCAGTTCGAGGTGGTTTTTAAAGAGGACGGTCAATTTATTTTGTCTGCGAATAAAGACAATTACCGTGTTATAAATTATTCTTCTGGGGTGGGATATGAGACCGAAAAAAGTATTGATGTAAAAGAAGAGTTTTTTCAATCGGAAGTAATTGAAGGAGAGGATTATAAATTTAGAATTTATTTAAATGAACATGTGAACTTAAAGCACATTACTGGCAAAGTATATGCTTTTAAGTTGTTTGATGTGGAAAACCTGGTGCGTAGCTATCAAAATGAGTTAAAAGTGAATCCGGTAAATCCTGAAGTGAGTGTTGTTCAGCTGGCTCTGAAATCCGCTTCGCCAGCTAAAGGGGTTGATTTTATTCATACCCTGACCGAAATATATTTGAATAAAAATCTGGAACGAAAAAATCACTTGGCCTATAACACCATCGCTTTTATTAATAGTCAGCTGGAGGAAATTTCTGATTCTTTGAGTTTCGCCGAAAATAACCTGGAAGAATTCAGAGCTTCTAATCAAGTGATGGATATTACTACCAAAGCAACGCGTGTGATGGAACGATTGCAGCAATTGGAGATTCAAAAAAGTACAACAGAAAGAGCTTATAATTATTATGAATATTTGGATGACTATTTTCAGCAGGATGATGATTATAGTAATATTGTTGTGCCATCTTCCATGGGAGTGACCAATGTGACTTTAAATGAATTTATCAGGGACCTGCTGATATTGTCAAATCAGAGAAATGACTTGATAGCCAGGAAACAACAAAAGGGACCTTTTTTTAAGAATCTGGAAATAAAAATTGAAAACCTGCGAAATAGTATTGTGGATAATATTATTTTTTCCAAAGAGTCTTTGAAAAGGGAGGTGGCGAAATTCCAGGATCAGATTAATCAATTGGAAGTGCAGGTAAAAGCATTGCCTAAAACTGAACGAAAGTTAGTGGGTATGCAGCGTAAGTTTAATATTAATGATGCCATATATACCTTTTTGCTTCAAAAACGGGCAGAGGCTCAAATAGCGAAGGCCGGAAACTTGCCAGAACATTTAATTGTTGAGCCGGCACGCATGCTCCAAAAGGTTTTTCCCAATCCTAAAATTCATTTTGCCCTGGCCTTTTTTCTGGGACTCGTATTACCCGCAATGGTATTGGTGTTGATGGATGTTATTGATGATAGAATAAAAAATGAACAGGCTTTTACGGATAAATTTTCGGATTTGCCATTTTTAGGGTCTATTTTAAAGAGTGAGGTCAAAGGTAGTAAGCTGGTTGTGCATAATGATCCCACATCTGTTGTTACAGAAACATTTCGAACCATACGAACTAACTTATCCTTTTTTAAGGAAGGTGCAGCTCATAAAACAATTTTGGTTTCTTCGTGTATCGCCGGTGAGGGTAAGAGTTTTGTGGCCAATAACCTCGGTATTTCCCTCGCTAATTTGGGTAAAAGAACTGTTATCGTTGGTTATGACTTGCGAAAATCAGGACAGTTCAGTGATTTTATTCATGATAAAAAAGGCGGTCTTACCTCTTATTATCTAAAAAATAAAGAAATCGATGAAATTATTATTGGTACCGAAATTCCTCACCTTGATTTTATTGCACCAGGGGTGATTCCTCCTAATCCCTTGGAGTTAATTGGTAATGAATTGACAGCTAACTTGTTCCAGGTGTTAAAGGCTAATTATGACTATATCATTATTGATACTCCCCCCATTGGAGTACTTAGTGATGGTTTTATGTTGATGAAATATGCTGATGTGAATATATTCGTGGTCAGAGAAAAATATACTAGCGAGAAAGTATTGGTTTCTGTTTTACAGGAGACCAGACAAAAGGGAATTCAGAATATAGGACTGGTACTAAATGGTAGTAAACTTGAAGGGAAAAAATATAAGTATGATTACTACAATAAATACAATAACGCTTAATTGTTTTTTTTAAAAGTAGTGGTCTATGTGTCTTGATAATAATCGTATTTGTTTTGTGATTCCTAACTTTGTGACTTTTAGTACTGGAGGAGCTGAAATACAGGTGCATTACCTTACGCAGGCTTTTTTAGATAGGGGATGGACGGTGGAAGTAGTTTGTGCCGGACTGGGACATGAGAAAGAAATTAGGCAGTCTTCATTTTTTAATCGTAAAATTCAATATCATTACTATAGGAAAAGGAGTATACGTATATGTGAGTTTTGGGATGTATTAAAGGTATTGAAAAAAACAAATTCTTTCTATTATTATCAGCGAACAGATTTTGCTCTTACAGCATCTACTTATTGGTATACAAGGAAAAAAGGGAAAAATATGATTTTTGCCTTAGCAGGTGATTCTGATGCACAACGTAATAAGTATAGTATGTATTTTAAGCAGTACAGCTATACCAATTTCTTGAAAAAATGGATACGTAAAGCAGACTTTTTTTTGTTGGATAGGTTGATAGAGTGGGCTAAGAAAAGAGTAGATAAGGTGGTTTGTCAAAATCAATTTCAACTGCAAGCCTATGAATCAGATTTTAATAGGAAGGGAATCATTATACCAAATTCTTTTTCTTTATTGAAGGAGGTAAATGAAAGCAAGGAAAAAGTAATTTTATGGGTAGGTAATAATACACTGGTAAAACAAGCACATTTGTTTGTGGAGTTGGCAAAGAAATTTGAAATATATCGTGATTGGAATTTTGTGATGCTCGGATCGGCCTGTGATAGCTTCTTAACTGAGGATACACCTCATAACTTAAGTGTGCTGGGATCCGTAAGCTATCAAGAAGCGAATCAATGGTTTGCCAGGGCTCGTGTGTATGTGAATACGAGCTTGAACGAAGGAATGCCTAATACTTTTATTCAAAGCTGGTTCTTTAGTACCTTGATATTGAGCCTGAATGTGGATCCTGATCATGTTTTTAGTAGAGAGCATATGGGATTTTGTTTTCAGGGGGATCTTGTAAGGATGGAGGAATGTTTGTTGGCTATTATGGCTGGTATGGATGTGAGTCAGCAGGTGCTTAAGGGGAGCGCGTATTTTAATATGCAATTTAATTTAGCACATAATGTGGATAAGTTGATTGATTATATGAGCCTGGCATGACCAAAGTAAATAATTGGACACATAGGAGAATGATAAAAGTTTGCACCGGTTAGTGAGGTTTCGCTTTTTTTAACGGATGAAACAAGCCATGAGAGTGATCTCTCACACAGGTGAATGATTATCACGGCGAGTTCCATATGACCATTAAGAAACAAATTATAAACATATGAAACGAGCCATGAGAGTGATCTCTCACACAGGAGAATGATTATCACGGTGAGTTCCATATGGCAACTGAAAAACAAATTATAATCATATGAAATATTAATAGAATTGAACGCATGAAAGTACTTCAACTGTGTGGAAAAGACTTCTTTGGCGCCGGCCGTGCAGCTTATCGCCTGCATAAAGGTTTGCTACAATGTGGTATTGAAAGTAAAATGTGGGTGGGTGCTAAACGAACACTGGATGAAACGGTTACTGATATTCATAGGGAAAAGTGGAAGAAAAAGTTGACAAAGGTTTATGTTAATCTTGAAAAAATTGCCATCAAAAGTAGTGCGGGTGGGTACAAAGAGATGTTTTCATTAGGACATCCTGCACACTCCATACGTCGACGAATCAAAAAAGAAAAACCAGATATTATTCATCTGCATTGGATCAATCGGGGCTATATGGATTTGTTGCATCTGAAAAATATAAAAATTCCTATTGTGATCTCTTTACATGATATGTGGTGGTTTACCGGCGGTTGTCACTATGATGTCATGTGTGGTAGGTATACTGTAGGTTGTGGAAATTGTCCGTTATTAAATAACGATGGGGAATTTGGTTTGAGTTTTCGTCATTTATGTCAAAAACAGGAGGTCTTGTATAGTATACCAAATGTTACTTTAGTGGGACTAAGTGGCTGGATGAGAGATTGCGCAGCACAAAGTTTGATAGGTAGAAAAGCTCAAACAGTGCAATTGCCCAATGGAATTGATGTGGATCATTTTACTCCTTTAGATAAACAGCTTTGTAGAGAAAAATTAAATTTACCACTTGATAAAAAGCTTATTTTATTTGCAGCTGTTGATGTTCTGTCTGAATCCAGAAAGGGCTATGCTTATATAAGTGAAGCACTGGCATTATTGAATGCCGATGAATACGAGTTGGTGGTGATAGGAGAAAAATGTAGTTATGATAGGATAGGTGGACTCAAGGCCCGTTTTTTGGGAGAAATCAATGATGACCAATGTATGATTGAATATATGTCGGCTGTTGATGTGACGGTAGTACCTTCTTTGCAGGAAAATTTGTCTAATTTAATTATGGAAAGCATGGCTTGTGCAACTCCGGTTGTCGCTTTTCAAGTGGGTGGTAACAGCGATATGATACAGCATCGAACAAATGGTTATTTGGCTGCGTATAGGGATGTGGTGGATTTGTCTGAAGGAATTAAATATTGTGCTGAGACTACTACAAATAGTCATTTGTCGAGCAATGCACGAAAATATATCATGGATCATTTTTCCATTCATGATATTGCAAAAAAATATGCGCAATTGTATGAATCTATTTTAAACAGATGATAAGCTTATGCCTTTGATTTAATTGAAATTAATATGGAGCTGCAGTTCAAATTCATTGAAGATTAGCTTAAATGAAATATGCTTAATGTAACAAAAATAACAGATTACTTGCTGGTTTACCTGCTGGTTGCATTCTCGGGCGTGCCTTTTTTTTATAAGGCTCATATTGCCATGTTGATTGTTTCGCTGGCTTTGCCTGCTTTTATATTTGTTAGAAGAAAAAGAAATGTGGATCGTTTTTTTATTTATTACGTGGTTTTTGTCCTATGTATCCAGGTGGGACAAATGCTTAAGTTCTATGAGTTTCCTATACAAACTTATTTGGGTCTTCATGTGCGGGTGCTGTTTGCTTATTTGAGCATTAAAGCTGTAGGAAAAAAAATGATGACCTATTATGTAGATATACTTGTTTTCTCGGTTTGGACCAGTCTTTTCTTTTATGTACTATCGTATGTGGGATCCATTGAACATTTTTTTGAAAATAGCATAGCTCCATTGTTTAGTAACCCGCTGATTAAAGAAACAAACTATAAAATCTGGCCCAGTGTAATTCTTTATACCTTTAATGCGCAGGGGGAAGGATTGGAGTGGCTTAAAAGAAATTCCGGTCCTTTTTGGGAACCTGGGGCTTTTTCTGGTTTTTTAATGGTAGCCTTATTGTTCAATATTATTATTTCGGGACAGCTGAATAACAAAAAGAATAGAATTTTAATGCTAGGGGTATTGAGTACTTTCTCAACCTCTGGATTGTTGGTGCTGGTGGTCCTTATATCTTTTTATCTGGTTTTGAATCGTGACCTATTACGGCGTTATGTTTTGGTACCCATCGTTGTAATAACTGGAATAATTGCATTTTTTAGTGTGGATTTTTTGGGTAGTAAAGTGGTGCGAAAAATGAGTTATAGCGATGCCACTTATAATACTCGCTTTAAAAGTGCCCAAATCGATATCAATGACTTTATGCAGCATCCGGTGCTAGGTATGGGTAGATCACAGTCAACCCGTTTTCATGGTGAGACAGAGGCCCGTGCAATACACCGTAATAATGGTGTAACCAATCATCTGGTTATGTATGGGGCAATAGCCTTTTTGATTTATTTTTACCTAATCTACTTAGGTTTCTATCGTATGTGCAGGGTTTACGATGTGAATAGACGGATGGCTTTTTTTGCCTTGATAATTATATTGTTGATCGGTTTTTCGCAAATTTATTTCACCAAAGTTTTTTTTATTGCGATGACTTTAATACCTGTATTGTACTGTAAGGATGAAGAAGTCCATAATACCTGATAATTAAATGAAGATATTTGTTGTAATAGCCGTTTTTAATCGCAAGGCCTATACGCTTCAATGTTTGAAGCTCTTGCAGGAACAAACTTGTCAAAATATAGGAGTCGTACTAGTGGATGATGGCTCATCGGATGGTACCTCGGACGAAGTGAAACGCTTTTTTCCTGAAGTAGTGGTCGTTAAAGGAACGGGAGACTGGTGGTGGACTAAATCCATGAACCAAGGATGTAAGGCTGCCATAGAACATGGAGCCGATTTATTGATAACTTTAAACAACGATACTTATTTTAATGCTTTGCTCATCGAAAAGCTGGTTAGATTGCATCACCAAAATCCTAAAGCTGTTATTGGATCGCTTAATTTGATAAAGAAAGAGCAAACATATATTTTCTTTTCGGGTATTAAAGATATTATCTGGTGGAAAGCCAAGGAGCTAAAATACCATAAGGCTTTTTCTCCTTTGCATGAAAATATGACAGGCTTACACCCTACCAAATGTTTAAACGGAAGGGGAACCTTGATACCGGTTTCTATTTTTAATGAGGTGAATGGATATAACGAACAATATCCGCAGTATGCTTCTGATTATGATTTGGCCTTAAGGATTCAAAAGGCTGGTTATCCGTGTTTTATTAGTTACGATGTGGTGGTTCATTCGTATATCGAAGAAACAGGTGGTGGTAAAAGCTTTGTAAAGCAATCTGTTTTTACTTTTTTAAAATCTTTTTTTAACCCATATTCGCAAACGAGTTTAAAAATGTGGTATAGGTATTATAAGTCGCATGCACCTCAACGAGTGTTTTTAATTGGTTTTATTATGCAGTTATTGAGAACCGTTTATGCTTTTTATAAAAAACGTAATATACTTCATAAAATATAGGTGAATAGTATATAATATTTTGATACTTGTCATGCTCATACAAGTAAATGATGAAGGTGATGAGTTCCATATGACCAATGAGAATTCATATTTTCATATGAATTAACAAGTGACTTTATTGGCAGTAATTTAAGTTGTAATAGATTTTATAATGAATTTTTCGGGTTAAGCACATAAATGGTGATCATTCCTTCTCGACTAATAGCAAATTTATGAAAACAGATTGTATAGCTGATTCCGAAACTTTAGCCACGCTGGTTTCTTTTATTATCATTGGACGTAATGAAGGTTGGCGTTTGGAACTATGTTTAAAGAGTACACTCAAAGCAATAAAAGAATGCCAGTTGAATGCTGAGATTATTTATGTGGATTCGAACTCTACTGATAATAGTATAGAAATAGTTCAGCAATTTCCTTCGGTAAAAGCATTTGTTATTACCGATCACTACAATGCAGCAATTGCACGTAATATTGGAGTTAAAGAGTCTAAAGGCGAGAGTCTTATCTTTTTAGATGGAGATATGGAAGTTAGTACTCATTTCTTAAGTCTTATTTTGGATGCATGTGGTCACTTGAAGTATGCGTTTGTTTCGGGTAATTTTATGAATTATTATTATAATGATCAAGGTGAATTTCTGAGAAAGGATTTCTATCGAAAGATCTATGTAGAAAAGGATACCATTCAATTTACCACCGGAGGTTTGTTTGCGATCAAACGAATGCATTGGATGGCCGTGGGTGGTATGAAAAATAAATACAAAAAAGGTCAGGACCTAGATTTGGGATATCGACTGGCAAAGAAGGGGATTCCTTTGTTACGGAAAAAAGAGTTGATGGCTTATCATCATACAGTGGATTATAAAGATAAAAAACGAATGTGGCGGTCTTTTAAAGATGGATCGTATGTTTTTCCGCGTGCTATATTATATCGCGATCATTGGTGTAATATATATGTTTTAAAAAGAGTGCTGACCAGCGATCCAACATGGATTGTGCTTCTGTTTATGTTGATAGTAATAGTCTGTTTAAAAAGTGTATGGCCTTTATTACTTTATGGTTTACTGACGGCTTTTGCAGTTCTTTTTTCCATGCGTAAATCCGGATTTAGAGGTTATTTTAGCCGTCTTGTAAATCACATATTGCGCGATCTTTTAAACTTATTTACTTTGTTCTTTTTTTATCCCTCCAATCATATCGAATTCCATTATAAACAGGTAAATGGAGAGCAAAAATAAAAAGAGTGTTATTTTTGCACCTTCAAGAATTAATATAGATATATAACCATTATTTTTACATGCTGAATATTCATAAAAGAAAACCATTGTTGTTAACGGTCATGTTGGCTGCTTTGGTCACACTATCTCCTTTTGCCATTGATTCCTATCTTGCAGCAATGCCTATGATGGCTACATTCTTTGGTGTTCATGGTAGTGTAATTGAACTAACCATTACCTTATATTTTCTGGGGTTTGCCCTAGGTAACTTTTTGGGAGGCCCCTTGTCTGACTCCTTTGGGCGTAAACCTATAGCCGTTTTAGGGGTGGCTATTTATGGTATTTCTGCGTTGTTGATCCCTCTTTGTGACCACATAGAATTGATCTTAATCTTGCGTTTCACGCAGGCTTTTGGGGGAGGTTTTGCTACTGTGACCTCCAATGTGTTTATCCGCGACTGGTTTACTGGAAAAGAAGTGGCCCGTTTTGTTACTATCATTAGCATGATGATGATGTTAGCTCCTTTGTTTGCTCCTGTTATCGGTGCTTTTTTAATAGAGCATCAAGGTTGGCAAGGTGTTTTTTATTTTATGTTTGCTTTTTCTGTTTTGTTATGGATTAGTTTCTTTATCCTCATCCCTGAGTCTCGTGAAAAAGCTTTGATAACCAAGAAGGTTTCAGTGAAACAGTTGTTTGAGAAATATAAAATATTTTTTTCTGATAAACAATCTGTCATCATGTTATTTGCCATCAGTTTTTCAATGGCTGGCTTGTACATTTTTCTTACTGGTGCTTCTTTTATTTATATAGAGTTTTTCGGAGTCGAAACGGCTTCATTTCCATTCTTATTTGGAGCTAATGTGGTTCTGAACATTTTGCTGTCTTTGGTGAATACGATGCTCTTGAAAAAGAAGAAACCTGGATTTTTGTTAGGGATTGGTATGTTGCTCCAGCTGATGGCAGGAGTAACTTTGTTTATTGTGGTGAGACAGTCTGCTCCTTCATTTGAATGGGTCTTTGCCTGTATCGTTGTTTTTGTTGGAAGCCTGGGCTTAATATTTGGAAACGGAACAGCTGCGATACTAAATATTAATCCTCACGTAAGTGGCTCTGCCAATGCCACCATAGGTATTACTAGATTTGTCTTAAGTTTTATCATTGGAAGTATTATGGCTCTTTTCAGAACTGATAATCTGATTCCTATCGGAACGGCTATGTTTTGTTGTACTTTCATCGGTAATATTTTGTACGTATGGGCACGTAAGTACGTTTAACTCCATAAATGCATTGTGAAAATGATTGCAGCTTGAAGTTTCGGTTTTATAACTAAATATTTCCAAAATCTTTGGTGTATATGTATTGTTAGTAGGTGAAATTATTTCTCCTGTAGTTAAAATTATTCAAACAGCAGATCTTTTTTTACCGTTGTGAAAGTAGTGATTACATTGTTTCATTATATAAAATTAAACTATGATGAAAATAAAGACAATGGATAGACTTGGGAAAATAGGCTTATTATTTTTAGGTGTTTTTTTTGTGACAGCATGTAGCTTTTTGAAGCATAAAGAAAAGAAAGATATAATAACAAACAAAGAGGCTGCGAATTATGTGCAAATAGCTACAGGACAGTTATCTTCTTATGGAGTTGATGGAGAATTAATGAATGGAGTGAAAGCTGGTGATGCTCTGTTTGGGCAGGATGGCTATTATTTAAAGGGACAAGTAATGTCTTATAGAAAAAATGGGGATGGAACGGTTTCTGATTTAAATTCCAATCTTATGTGGCAAGAAATTCCTACTGAGGAAGGGTTTGATTGGCAAGGAGCCAAAGATTATTGTGAAAACTTGAAGCTTGGTGGCTATGATGACTGGAGATTGCCTAGCGCTAAAGAGTTATTTTCAATTACAGATTTTAATGCAGGTTGGCCCTATATTGATTTGAATTATTTTTCATTGGTTGATAATGTTCATATTGACAAAAGCGAGCAATATTGGTCGAGTAATAAATACGTAGGACATACAGAAGAAGGCGGATTTAATGCTGCTTTTGGTGTTAATTTTGCTACCGGGCACATTAAAGCATATCCAGCCGCTGCACCCAGTAATAGAAGACAAGGTAAACACCGGCCGGGAGGAACTCCGCCTCCTCCAGCAAATGAGACAGGGCGTCTTAAAGGAACATCTTCATCCAATGAGCAAGGACCTCGCAATGGAACACCTCCACCACCGGTTGCCAATGGAAGACCTCAGGGAAATCCAATGTTAAAACATGTACGGGCAGTTCGTGGAGATGTCTATGGACTCAATAACTTTGTTGATAATGGAGATAGTACAATTACGGATATTTCAAGTGGATTAATGTGGTCAAAAAATGATAGTGAAATGGGGTTAAACTGGCCAGATGCTTTAGCTTATGCCGAAAATTCAGATCTTGCGGGCTATAGGGATTGGCGATTACCTAACATAAAAGAATTGCAAGGAATAGTGGAGTATAACTATGCGCCAGGAGCAAAAGATCCCAAGCTGGATAGACCTGCCATTAATCCTGTATTCCATTGCTCTGAAATTATCAATGAGAATGGAGATAAAGATTATCCTTATTTTTGGTCAAGTACTTCAGCTAGGTTTCAAAAGGGAAAACCATATTATTATGCTTGGTATGTTTCCTTTGGGCGTGCTGTAAATAAAAATGGTTTAGATTTTCATGGAGCAGGTGCTGTGAGATTTGATACCAAACATGAGAATGGTCCGGCAGGTGAAGGGGGGGAGCGCTTTTATAATTATGTCCGTTTAGTTAGAGAATTGCATTCAAAATAAATAGATGTGGTTCATGGAGAGGTATATACCTTTCTGTATCTATCCTTATGCCTGCTTTTGAAAAAATAATGCAGGCATATTGGATTACTTCTTTTTTACTGAATGGTCATAAAATTCCGGAACATAGCTTTGTTCGTCTTTGGGTGGGCGCATATATCCAACCTTATCTTGCAGGGGTGGTAGTTCTAGTTTTTTATAGGAAATACTTTCATACGGTATTGATGATAAAAGGTGGGAGATGCAGTTTAAACGGGCCTTTCTTTTGTCGTCTCCTTCCACAACGAACCAGGGAGCTTGTTTGGTGTCGGTGTATTGAAACATTTTATCTTTTGCGATGGAATAATCAACCCAATGGGTACGTGAGGCCATGTCCATGGGGCTTATCTTCCACCTTTTTAAAGGTTTATTAATACGTTCCTTAAAACGGCTTTCTTGTTCTTCATCACTCACCGAAAACCAATATTTAATGAGTATAATTCCAGAGCGTATGAGCATACGTTCAAATTCGGGACATGACCTGAGAAATTCGTCATATTCTTCATGGCTGCAAAATTTCATGACCTTTTCTACTCCGGCACGGTTATACCAGCTTCTGTCAAATAAAATCATTTCTCCAGCTGCAGGCAGATGTTGTACATAGCGTTGAAAGTACCATTGGGTTTTTTCACGCTCCGTGGGCATTGGTAATGCTACCACTTTGCAAATGCGAGGATTCAGACGTTGAGTTATTCGCTTAATGGTTCCTCCTTTGCCAGCTGCGTCTCTGCCTTCAAAAATAATAACAACTTTAAGACCCTTGAATTTTATCCATTCCTGAAGTTTGACCAATTCTAGTTGAACTTTTTCTAATTCCTTGAAATAAAATTTCTTAGTTAGATGCCCCTTTTTATTATATATGTTTGTTGAACTGTGCTTGGTTTTCATCTTCATTTTCTTTTTAGATCCAACAACTGATAGGTTCTCTTTATTTGTGTTTTCTTATGGTTATTTGACACATGTCGAAGTAGGATCATAATATACGAAAATGATAGTAATTAAATTCCTTTTTTAAATTGTTTATTTGTTGTGGGGTGAATATCATGATGACATAATTTTTTCGCCTCACTGTCTCCCTTTAGAATTTGCGTAAAGTGTTGTATGAGCTCAATATTGCTGCATTTTATTTTTGTATCTGTTTTGACCTTACTTAAATCAATGAAAAATGAATCAAATTTTTGATGCTTATCATCCACTATTTCTGTGTTCAGATAGTGTTGATGGCTATAGATACGGTGATAGTTTCCTTTGGTTTTTTCAATGAAAAAAGTATCTCCGGTGGAATGGGTGATGGTAGAATATTTTTCGCATTGATCAATGCAATAGCTATCTACAAATTTTTTAGGACATCCTATGGTCTGTTGTGTAAAACATTGTCGGGATGTCATTAATAAATTGGGATGGTAAATACTGTAGTAGAGTTTAAAATCAGTTGGTTTGTGAATGCCTTTGATTTGTACACGGCTTAATTCGTTTGAGATGAAGGCACCTGAGGCATTGAATTTTTCTTTTACACATTGCAGACTATAGGAATTTACAATATTCATGGCTGGTCCTGCAATCCATTTGATGCCATTTCTATAGGCAAAAAAGGCTATGCCACTGTTGTCAGTGACCATGACTTTGGGCTGTACCTTTCTTATGAATTCAATGGCGGTGGTATATTCATCTTCCATTAATACCGTAGGAAACCAAGGGATAAGATTGCTTTTTTCTTTAAAGATGTCGATATACGCTTGTAGTTGGTGCCTTAGCATGCTGGGAAGCTTAAAATAAAGTGGGCTGTCGGTCTCTGAAATAAGAGAAACATCTTGCTGGGAAGATATGATAACTGATAGAGATGGCGCTGTAATTTGGTTTATGCTATCGATGGGTGCTAACTGAACTGATGTTGTATTTTTCTTTGTGACACCGAGTAAATAAAGAATTTGGTCCTTGAGAGAAGTTAATTCTTTAAAGGGTAGATATAGTCTTCCTTTAAGCTTATCCAAATTAATTTCTGAGATATAATACAGACTGTTGTTGATGGCTTTTAAACGTTTGAGAAGCATGTGCTCGTTTAGTGGCTCGTTACCTTGATGGTGAAGCAAAATAGTTGAGTGTATTTCAAAGGAGTGATCAGTTGTTTGTACGGATATTCTTAAGGGTAATCCACTTTCACCGGATATTTGGAGTCGCACCGGTTGTTTTTCTATACTATATGCTTGAATCTTGTTTTTAACAAGCTGCTTTATATTTTCTTTTTCATCATATAGTTCATTTTGCTGCCTTGTTAACGTGCTGTTAAAGGCAGTTTGATCCTTTAGGCGTAGGATAGAATAGTCTCTGGGATTATCAATGAACATCTCTTTTGATATTTTATTTGTGAGGTAGCCGTTGGACAAATCGCGGTTAAAAACCTTGTACAGCATCTCTTTTTCATGAAGTAGTTCTTGGTGTTTTTGCCAATTCTCTATTTGTTTTTTATAGGTTTTGACCACAGTATAAATATAATCGTACTTTTTCATTCGCCCTTCTATTTTGAGGGAGTCTACGCCGGCATTGTAAAGTGCACCTATTTGATGATAGCCAGCATTGTCCTTTAAGTTTAAAGGATATTGTCTTGCTGTTTGTGTGCTTGCGTACCGGTCTCTGCAAGGTTGACTGCATCTGCCTCTGTTACCTGAATGACCGCTCATAACTGAACTCATATAACAGATGCCTGAAAATGAAACGCATTGTGAACCGTGTATGAAAACTTCACTTTGCATGTTGTGTTTTTTTGCCTGGGTGCTTAGATATTTAATTTCAGCCAGGTTCAACTCTCTGCATAAATTAGCCCTTTCTACATCCATATGAGCCAAAAATTGAAGTTGACCTGCATTATGGGTGGTCATTTGCGTGGATGCATGAATGCGTAGTGTTTTGAAGTAGGAGGAGAGGATATAGAGTAAGCCCAAATCTTGAACGATAATTCCATCTATATTTGTATGAGAGAGTTTATTGAGTAGTTGTACTAAGGCTGGAATTTCATTTTCCAGAATAAGGATGTTAAGTGTTAAAAATATTTGGCATTGATGTGAATGTGCCAACCTGATAACACCATTTAATTCATCAAAATTAATGTTGGCAGCTCTGTTGCGAGCGTTAAATTTATCTAAACCGCAATAAATAGCATCTGCTCCAGCAATAATCGCTGCTTTAATACTATCTACATCTCCACCGGGTGCCAATAATTCAATTTCCCTCATTCTCTGTCTAAATTTGTTTTCAATGGAACCATGAGACCTCATGCAATATGCCACCATTCGTAAGTGTATAATCGGATGATGAAATTTACAGGTGTGTTTCATGTCTGTTGATAGGACAAAGATATATATTCAAATGAAGAATGAAGCGGGTAATTGTACTGGTTTTATAATATCAAAGGTCACCTTTTGTCTATGATGCTATGTTTCATTCGTCGGGTAAAAGTATTCAAACTTCTAAAAGATGTATGCAACGGTCTAATTATATTGATTGAAGTATAGAATTGTTGAAGATTTGTGGTGTAAATCAATCATTAAAGCTTCAACAATGAATAACATATTTAAATTATTCGTGCCCATCTTATTTGTAGTATTTATGGTACCAGTTCATGGGCAGGAACAACTATTTTCGCTGGACGATTGTATCAGTTATGCACTTGAAAACAATACCATGATTGGGAGGGCCGAAAATGACGTGCTCAGTCAATATTCTCAATTGGAGCAAAGAAAGGCAGAACGTGGTCCTAATTTGATCTTGTCGGCCAATGAATCAGTAAGTTCCAATAATACCTATGACAGTAGCACTGCTGGCTGGAACAGGGAAACCAATAATAATATGAATGTTTCTTTAAGTTCTAATATTGTATTATATAATGGAGCGAAAATACGAAATGCGATACTTCAGGGAAAGATGAATGTTTCGGCAGCGGAAACGGAAGTGAAGACCGAAAAGGAGTTGTTGAGTCTGGACATCCTAGCTAACTACATCACTGTTTTGCAAGCCAAGGAACAGATGAAGAATACCCAGTCACAGTTGGAGTCTACAGCAAAGGAATTAGAAGAGGCTACCATTAGACGGGAGGCTGGGGTTATGTCACCAGCGGATTATCTAAATATTAAATCGCAGCATTCTGCAGATAAGGCCGCTTTGGTATCTTCACAGAGTACATTACGAATTGCGTTGGTTACCTTAATGCAAACAATGAACATGCCAGTGAGTTCTTCATTTGACATTATGGTGCCCAATGAACAATCCTTTGTGAAAATGAGTATGGAAACAGATCCTGCTGTTGTGTATAATGTGGCTTTAGGAATACAGCCGGGTATTAAAACAGCTGAGCTGGATTTGGAGAGCGCAGAAATGGATATTCAACTGGCAAAGGTAGATGCGCTTCCTTATCTATCTTTAAATGGGGGTGTGCAAAGTAATTATTATAGTGGATCTGATCTTGGTTTCAATGAACAACTATCTAATCAGTTGACACCTACTATTGGATTGTCTTTGTCTATACCTATATATCAACGTAAAGAAGTGAAAAATAAAGTAAAGCAAGCTTTTATTTCGCGAGATAATTATCGCTTTAACCTGGTGGACACAAAAAATGATTTGCGTAAATCCATAGAACAGGCTTGTACTGATGCACAAACTGCCAATAGTGCTTACTTGTCCTATAAAGAACAATATCTAGCTGAGCAAGAATCTTTTAAATTGGCCGAAGAGATGTTTTCTCAGGGAATGTTAAGTTCTGTGGATTATTTGACTTCAAAAAATAATTTAATAGAAGCCGAAAATAACCTAACAAAGGCAAAGTACGAAATGGTTTTGCAAAAAGAAATTATAGAATATTATATGGGTAAGGCCATTGCTTTTTAACAATGCCTATCTACCATATCTTCCTAGTGAACAACTGGATTATTAAAAAATGAGTGCTTTCCTGAAGCGTGATATTGTGTTGTTTGCAGGAGTTGGCGTAATAAGAGGAAGCTTTTGATTCAAAGTGATCTTTAGCGCATTGAATGTGTTTTAATAAATAAGAATACTGGATTAATTAGGGTACTAAAATATATTGAAGATGAAACGGAAAAAAATAATGATTTATGCATTGGTCTCCTGTATAGCGATAGCGGCCGTGCTGATTTATTCCTTCGTAGGAAAAGGCAAATCGGGTTATGCTTTTGAGACCGCTACAGTGGAGCGTGGTTCAATTAATAATTCGATTACGGCTACGGGAACCTTGGAAGCAACCAACACCGTGGTGGTCGGGACGCAAGTGTCAGGCGTGATTGAAAAGTTATATGTAGATTTTAACTCCATTGTAACAAAAGGACAATTAATTGCAGAACTGGATAAATCAACCTTAAAGTCGTCCTTAGAGAATGCGGTGGCAGATTTTAATAGGTCACAGGCTGAATATGAGTATCAGAAAAGTAACCTAGAGAGAATGAAAATCTTGTATGATAAGGGTGTGTTGTCGGACAGTGATTATGATTTGGCAGTATATAACTATAAAACCAGTGAGGCGAATTTAAGCTCCTCCAAAGCCAACGTAGAAAAAGCCAAACGTAATTTGGGTTATGCTAATATTTATGCGCCTATAGATGGTGTGGTGTTAAACCGTGCTGTGGAGGAAGGACAAACTGTGGCTGCCAGTATGAGTACGCCAGAGTTATATACGATTACCAATGACCTAAGTGAAATGCAGGTGGAGGCTGATGTAGATGAGGCAGATATAGGTATGGTGAAGGTAGGACAACATGTTGATTTTACTGTGGATGCTTTTCCGGATGACACTTTTACCGGAAAGATATCGGAAATCAGATTACAACCTAATGAATCATCCAATGTAATAACTTATACAGTGATCGTTATTGTGGCTAACCCTGATAAAAAATTGAAGCCGGGTATGACGGCTAGTATAACGGCTTATGTGGAAGAGGCCAACGATGTGTTGTTGGTAACCGGTAAGGCATTGCGTTTTACACCGGAGAGGGAAATGATGATGGCCTACTTTAAGTCACTTCCTGAGGATCAGCGTCCTGCACGTCGTGGTCAAAGACCCAATGGGAGCCAAGGAAATAGAGCTGGTAAGGAAACGTTAGATTCTGGTTCTAGGATGGGGCAACAAGAGGATGATTCGAAAAAAACAGTGTGGGTGAAAGATGGTAATATGATTAAACCCATTCATATAGAAACAGGTATTAATGATGGCAACACTGTGGAGATTGTCTCCGGCCTTAATGAGGGAGATAAGGTTGTTGTTGCCATGCGTGAAGGCGTTGAAGAGGAAACCCAAGAGAATGCTCAAGCGGATAGTAGTGAAGGGCAATCGTCGAGTCCTTTTCTACCATCACGTCAGGGCAAAGGTGGGCGTCCTCCAAGGTAGTATGAAATGTATGAAAGGAGAATCGGTTTGTAAATACTCATTCTCCTGGACTGTAATTAAGAGGATAGTTTACACTAAGTTTTGCGAACGCATAAAAAGGTAAATCATGAGCGATAATAAAATCATAGAAATAAAAGATCTCCATAAGAATTATCAAGTGGGAGATGAGACTGTTAAGGCGCTTAGAGGGGTGGACTTATTGATTACCAAAGGTGAGTTTGTGGCCATAATGGGAACCAGTGGATCGGGAAAATCTACCTTGCTTAATATATTGGGGTGTCTCGACAAGGCTTCACAGGGTGATTATTGGCTCGATGGGATCAATGTAAAAACCCTAAAAAGAAATCAACTGGCAGAGATAAGGAGTACCAAGCTGGGCTTTGTTTTTCAATCTTATAACTTATTGCCCCGAACAACCGCTTTGGAAAATGTGGAGCTGCCGCTGTTGTATAACCCTCAAATTAATAGCAAGTTAAGAAGGGAAAAGGCAGAGGCTGCCTTGGAGGCTGTAGGTCTGAAAGATAGAATGAAACATTTGTCTAATCAGATGTCTGGTGGCCAACAACAACGGGTGGCTATCGCACGATCGATCGTGAATGACCCTGTGATTATATTGGCCGATGAGGCTACAGGTAACTTGGATACTCGTACGTCATTTGAAATTATGGCTTTGTTTCAAGAGTTGAATCAAAAGGGTATCACCATTGGCTTTGTAACACATGAGCCGGATATTGCTGCTTTTACAAAAAGGAATATATTGTTTAGAGATGGGCGTCTTATAAAGGATTTTAGAACAGAGAATCCACTGAGTGCTCAAAAGGCCATTGAGGCCTTGAAAAATGATGATTATATATTGAACCAAGTGTAGGAGTGAATAGTCCTTGGTGGGCAAGAGTAGATGGGGATTGTTCTTGAGTTTCACTTTATTGAATGTATTGGTATGAAAGTCAAGAGAGAGAATGAGTCTTGAGAAAACTTCTGATATACTAGAAGAATTAATGTGTTGGTATGGTTTGGGTCATTAAATAATAAAATTAAGCGGATGAAATTTGTAAATCTTTTTAAAATAGCCATTGCAGCTATTAAGAGAAATAAAATGAGATCTTTTCTGACTATGTTGGGTATTGTCATTGGGGTAGGAGCCGTGATTACCATGTTGGCTATTGGTCAAGGGTCCAATGAAAGTATTAAATCAAGTATTGCTTCCATGGGAACCAACCTGATAAATGTGATGCCGGCCAGTAGAAACAAAGGTGGAGTGCAGCAAGGACGAACATCGTCACAAACCTTGAAAGAGAAGGATGTGGCTTATTTGAAGAAAAATAGTACTCTCCTGGAGGCTGTGTCTCCAGGAATGAAAGGTTCTGGTCAGGTAGTATATGGATCAAATAATTGGCCAACGGAGATAAGTGGTGGCAATGAAGAATATGCCCAGATAAAAAAATATGAGATTAGCACAGGACGGTTTTATAACAGTCAGGAAATAAAGACAGCTGCTAAGGTATGTGTGTTAGGGCAAACGGTGGTGGAGAATGTTTTTGGTGTGGGGGTGGATCCCATTGGAGAGAGTATTCGGTTTGATAATATTCCCTTTAAAGTAATTGGAACTTTTAAGGAGAAAGGAAATAATACATTCGGCCAGGATCAGGACGATATGATTTTGGCTCCTTATTCGACGATCATGAAAAGAATTACCCGTGAAACCCACTTGCGTGATATTGTGATATCGGCTAAGGATGAAAATCAAATTGATGAAGCAAGTTCTGAGATAGAAACCTTATTGCGTGAATCGCATAAGCTGAAAGATGCAGAGGATAATGATTTTGAAATTCGTACGCAAGATGAATTGATTAGTAATTTTGGTTCTATTTCTGAAATGATGTTGGTTCTATTGGGCTCTATATCAGCTATCTCATTAGTGGTGGGAGGAATTGGGATTATGAATATTATGTATGTGTCGGTTACAGAGCGTACTCGGGAAATAGGCTTGCGTTTGGCCATAGGAGGTAAAGGAAAGGATATATTGATGCAATTCTTATTGGAAGCTATCTTATTGAGTGTGTTGGGGGGGATTATTGGTGTAATACTGGGATATGTGGCTTCCAACGCAGTAGAAAGTATTTTGAATTGGCCCGTATTGGTTACTTCTGACTCGGTGGTATTATCTTTTTTGGTATGTTCCTTTATTGGTGTGTTTTTTGGATGGTATCCTGCGCGTAAAGCTTCGGCTTTGGATCCAATAGTGGCCTTGCGTCATGAGTAATTAAAATTATTTTATCTTTATCGCATGCAAATTCATATATCAAAATTCAGATCATGGTTACCGCATATACTTGGTATTTTGTTTGTCATGACCATACCTTTGTTTGTGTTTGACCAATCAGATAATCGCCTTGTCTTTTGGAAATATGGCTATTATTATCAAATGATATTTATGATGGCGGCCTTTTATACCAATTACCTCTTAATAGTGCCCCGACTATACTTTTTAAAGAGAAAGTGGTATTTTTTTGTCACTATTTTTTTATTTGCCATAGCTACTATCATATTGGTGCAAATGGGGTATGAAATACTGGATTTTGAGGGGGTGAGAGAGCGTCTGGCTTTAAAAAGAATGGAGTCTGCTCGAAAAGTGGCCAATTTCACTATACATCCCAAGCTTATTGATAATTTTTATTTACTTGTTTTGGTGCTTAGCGCAAGTACCGGAATAGCCATTATTAAACAGCTTAATCATAGCGAAAAAATGCAGCATGAAAAAGAAAAGGCACATAAAGATACGGAACTGGCATTCTTGAAGAATCAAATAAGTCCCCATTTTTTTTTCAATGCTTTGAATAATATTTATGCGCTTATAGCTATTGATGGAGATAAAGCTCAGCGTTCTGTTGAAAAACTGTCTGCTTTAATGCGTTATCTAATATATGAATCGGATATTAAAACCATTGCATTGAGTAAAGAGTTTGCGTTTATTCAAAACTATATCGATCTGATGAGGCAACGTTTAAGCTCAAAAGTACAACTGGATGTGAATATTACGCATAAGCATCCGCAGACGCATATTCCTCCCTTATTGTTTATTCCATTTATTGAAAATGCCTTTAAGCATGGTGTAAGTTATCGTGAGAAGTCTTTTATTGAAATAGGTTTAAAGGAAGAGAATAAACAGATTATTTTTACTTGTAATAACAGTGTGCCTACGAAAAAGAATGTAGATGATAGTAAGAGTGGTGGACTGGGTATTGTTAATATAAAAAAACGTTTGCATTTGATTTATGGGGATAGGGCTGTTTTAAAAATGGATGAGGATGAGAATGTATTTAGCGTTTGTTTAATAGTTCCATTGGAAGCTTGTTAAGAAATTATTTGAGAATATGACTGTTTTTACTCATGATAAAGTAGCATGAAAGCGCTGTTCTTGCACTGAAGGATGATGAATGTTGGCGAGTTCCATATGACAACTGAGAAACAAATTATAAACATATCGTTAGTTTGTGGTACGTAAAATATTATTAGAAATGAATAAGAAATAATACCCTTATATTGGTTAAAAAGCTCCATCTGCTGCGTTAACTTTATTAAACAGATAGATTGAATCTAAGTTTCATATTAAGAACAGCAGATTATTGAGTAAAAGCCAGAGAGTATTTAGGGCAGAACCCACTATCACGATGTTAGCCACTCAATACGGAGCATAAAACAAAATGTTTATGCAAGTATATGGAATTGATTTATCAATGGAAAAGTTTGATGTAAACTTTATTGACAAGAATGGAAAAGAAAAGAAGAAACAAGTGAAGAACAGACTAAGTGCCATATCAAAGTTCTTAGAGAACGTATCAGAAGATGCCGTATTGTGTGTTGAGCATACAGGTTCCTATGGAGACTTATTGGTTTATTTATGCAACCAGTTAGGAATAGATATAGCCTTGATACCGGGTTATACCATAAAGCATAGCCTAGGTATGATAAAGGGAAAGTCTGATGATATAGATGCCGCTAGAATACGAGAATATGGAGAGCGATTCTTTGATAAGTTAAAATACAAGCAGTACGATTCAGAAGAGATAGTTGAATTGAAAAGTTTGTATACACTGCGTTCTCAATTAGTGAAGGCAAGAAAGGTTTTAAGAACAGGAGAGCACGGTCGTTCCAATGTGCCCATACAAAGCGTAAGTGCACATAAATATGCAGATAAAGCTATATTCAATTTAAACAAAGAGATAGAAGAAGTAGAAAGTGAAATAGAAGCTATAATAACGGCAAACAATGAACTGAACGACAATTATGAACTAGTTGTCAGCGTAAAAGGAATAGGGCCTGTTATAGCCACGGATTTGATTATTAAAACAGGGAACTTTCTTGTGATTGACACCGCTCGAAAGGCATCTTCATATGTGGGGATTTGCCCTTTCCCCAATGCGTCAGGAAAGATGGTCGGCAAAGCAAAAATAAGCCCGTTTGGAGATCGAAAACTAAAGGCTCTCCTTTATATGGGTGCTAAGTCTGCTGTCAAGCACAATAAAGAATATAGGCTGTATTACGAAAAGAAAAAGTTAGAGGGCAAACCTCATTATTTAATTATGAATAATGTGTCAAATAAAATGTTGAGAACAATTTATAGCGTTGTAAAAAATAAAACGCCTTACAGTCAAGATTACATATGTCTTGACCCGAGAGAGAAAAATATTAATAGCTCCACTGAAATAGTGGCTTAAAAATTTGTAATTAATTAGAGTATATGAAAAAAATTAGCTGTATTGCCATCGATGATGAGCCGTTGGCCCTGGGGTTGATTGTGTCGCATATTAATAGAACACCTTTTTTAGAACTTAAAGGCCAGTTTGATAACCCTATAGATGCTATGGAATATTTGCAGAGCAATCCGGTTCAGTTAATCTATTTGGATATTCAGATGCCAGATTTTACAGGTGTTGATTTTGCACGTACTTTGGATGAAAATTGTAAGGTGATATTTACCACCGCATATGAAAAATATGCGGTAGAGGGCTTTCGGCTTCACGCATTAGGGTATCTATTGAAACCGGTGAGTTATGAGGTTTTTTTGGATGCTACCCAGCATGCACAGAAGCATTTTAATTGGATAGATCTGGCCATGCAACAGCCCGACAAACAGCTAAGGTCCGATGAGGATTATTTATTTGTGAAAGCCAATGCGCAGTTAAAACGAATAAATTACGGAGATATTCTTTATCTGGAGGGATTGAAAGATTATGTAAAACTTTATACCGAAACGGAACAAACACCCATTGTGTTTTATGCAACAATGAAATCGGTGGAACAACGCTTGCCTTCTGATCGCTTTATGCGTGTTCATCGCTCTTTTATTGTGAATCTTGAAAAAATTACCACCATTGAACGTTATCGAATTATCTTTGGTAAAGAACGCATTCCCATAAGCAAGCAATATAAAGAAGTCTTTGATGAATTTGTCAAAAAAAAGTTTCTTTAGCCTGGCAGACTATGGAAGAAGCAAAACTTTAGGGTGTTTGTATGTTTTCCTTGGAGCAAGCTTATTATTGCTGGCGCGAAGGTGTTTTTAGATGCTTACTTCATATGCTCCTTCAAAGAAACATTTGTGCTCCAAGTTAAACCGACCTTTGAATCTGCCTTTGGAATAAATGTCACTTTTTGAATGATGCTTGTTGTGTTCTATTAATTTGCAATGAAAATCTGCCACAACATTCACCGTACCATCTGCTTCGTCGCTATGATATATATAGGTTCCATATAGGTTGTGTAAATCTGAATCCAGTAATTCACAGTTTAGCTCTACACTATAGGGTACTATCTTGCCATTTAATAATTCATAAATCAATTGTTTTATATCTAACTCAATATATTCCATCTTTCTTATCAATTTTTGGGCAAAGATATTTAATTCGTGAAATTGACCTTGTTTCTTCTTTGATATTATTTGCTTTTAGGTAGCTTGTTCGCTTGGCCAGGTACCGCGTTCGTTGTCTTATTCCCGGAGCATTCCTTTTACTCTTTCAAAGTTGCCGTCATTGGGTGCCGGTTTTATGTTTAACAAGTGAGCAATCAAATTGTAAATGTCTACATTTTCAAAGGTGGGGTGAACATAGGCTTTTTTTAATGCAGGTCCCATGGCATAAAAAATGGCATGCATATCTGAATTGATTGGATCATAACCGTGGGTACCTCCGTGCCAGGCTGTAGGTAATGTATCCCACCCAATACTCCACGATGAATCGGCTACAACTACCAGGTCAGCTGCTCTTTCTACGTTATTGTAATGCCAGTGCTCGGGCCTTTCCAAGTTCTTCGTTACCTGAATGTGTGCGATATCTTTTAGTTTGTTATAGATTTTGTTGACTTTGTTTTTTTTAGGTTGTATGAAAACAACGGGATTGCCAGGTATCATATATTCCAAATTCTTTTTCTTTATATATGGTTTTAAATCCACATACCTGTCAGAACTGGTTGCTCCCATGCCATGGTCGGAAGTTACTATTAAATGAATATTGGGATAGTGGGGTAGCTTTTCTAGTCGATCAAGGAAAGTGCCTAAAAAATGATCTAATTTTTGTACCATATCATGTAGCTCCTGGCTTTGGGGACCGTATTGGTGTCCCACACCGTCAGGCTCTGGCAGGTACCACATTAATAAATGGGGCGTTGTGGAGCTGGTAGCGATAACCAAGAAATAACACTGTCTATTCTGGCTTCCCAAGGAAAGTGATGGTCATATTTTTTCCAAATAGATGGATGCATATCTTGAATGGGTGCTTCTGAACCTACCCAATAAAAACAGGCCGCCTTTACTCCTTGTTTTTCGGCGGTATTCCATATGGGTTCTCCGCCATAAAAAGCTTTATTTTCTACTGTGCTCCGGTCGGATATTTTGTAGGTAATATCTATTTTTTTGTCATAAAATGAATTGTTGACCAATCCGTGATGTCCTGGGTATAATCCGGTGGCTATGGTGTAATGGTTAGGAAAGGTTTTGCTGGGAAAAGAGGGTTGTAAAGAAATGGCCTTGGTGCCTATTTGAGCCATTCGGTCGAAGTTTGGTGTTTCGATGTCTTGTGTGTAATCCCAACGAAAACCATCCAGTGATAACACAACGACGTAAGGCTGTGCTTGATGTGAATCCTTTTGTTGCGATTGAATGGGCCAGTATATGAGTAAGTAGCAAATTAAAATAAACGCTGTTTTATAACTTTTCATGGGGGAGAAATTGATTATAATGAATGTTGTAGAAAACCTCGGTAAGGTGATAAAATTGAGTAATAAATGTTTTTAATGCAATAAGAGGACTCCCTATGAAGGGAGTCCTCTTTGTTAAATATGATATCTAATTCTATAAAAGCATGATATTCTTAAAAAATATATCGGATACCAATTTGTGCCTGCCAACGCGAGCTTTGTAATCCGCTATCATCAATACCATAGGTTTTGTCACCACTTTTGTTTATGTAGGAATAAGTAGGATTATTAGTTCCTGTTTCGTAGCCTTGGAATTCTAATAGTTGATAGGTTCCATAGTCTCCAACAGCGTAGTGCATTCTTCCCCAATCTTTATTCAACATATTTGTAAAGTTGAAGATGTCAAGCGTCAATTGAAGCTTGTTTTCACGATCTTCAGAAACTTTGAATTTAAATTCTTGCATAAATTTAAGGTCTAGCGTATGCTCAAAAGGCATGCGTTGAGCATTGCGTTCTACAACTTCTCCTCTATGATCGCTTAGGTAATCATCATTATTAATGAAGGCATTCAGATCAGCCCATTGTTGAGCCGCAGTATAGGTTTTTTTAACTTCATTCTCTGTTATCTCTACATCTACCAAGTTGATGTCAGATTGGTTTTTCGGAACATACAATAAGGTTAATTCATATCCGTCCGTGTTATCTCCTGTAACTCCTGCATACGAAGCAACACCATTATTGTAACCATAAGAATAACGGCCGCCTGATTGTCCATTATAGAACAATGAAATGGTAGAATTGGCAAAATTGCTATACTCCCATTTGTAAGATACATTGGCCATGATGCGATGCCCCAGGTCATAAGTCGAATAACCTAAATCAAGGTTGTTACGTCCATTTTGATTGGGTACACGCCATTGGGATGAGTTTTGTGATGATTGTCCATCATTCATTGATTTTGCAACACCATAGTTATATCCAACGCTGGTAAAAAGACCATTTTGCCAACTTTTATCGAACATGGTAGATAGGTTTAAACTATGTCCCTCACTGGTGTTGGTGCCTAAGTAGATTCCCGAATAGTCACCAGCAATACTGGCTTCGTTATCTAATTCATTAGAAATATCTTCCCAGATGATACGCTTATCTCCCGTTCCTGTTAATTCTTCACCACTGTCCTGTACCAAAAGGTTCTGGTAAGTTACATTGTTCACATTTTGGGTATAGGTGAAATCAAAGGTACCGTTGATGCCATAAGGAAGTTTAATGTCATAGGCCAGATTGGCTCTGAAAACCTGAGGCATTTTAAAGTCTTTGGCAAAGATATCAATCTGACCGGATGGAGCATCGATGGGCAAAGAATGCTGATTGTCCCATTGAGATTCAAAATCATATCCTCCGTATACTCTCATACCTCCAACAGTTGTTCCGTTGTTGTTATAGGCACCACCAGGCCATACGTAAGGAATGCGACTAGTAAATAGACCGGCACCACCGCGCAGTTGCATGGATTTGTCACCATGAATATCCCAGTTAAAACCTACTCTGGGTGAAATAAGAGGAGTGGCATCTGGCATTTGTCCGGTTTTTGCTCCTTCAAAATCCACATCGTAATTATTTTCTAAAAAAGGAATGACATTATTATTGAAATCATCATTCGTATTGGGATCATCCAAATACAAGGGTAAATCCATTCTGATACCTGCTGTTAATTTAAATCGGTCGTTTACTTGCCAATCGTCTTGTACATAAAAACCAAGTTGTAATACTTTAAATTCTGCTGCAGCATCGGTGTCGTCGCCTGTTACATTATCCAGTAACGAAAAACTTCTGTCGTATCGGTTGTAATTGTTAGGGTCGGTCATAAATGTATTCAGGTCGTCATAGCGGTAATATCCATAGTTCTGACGGATAAAAACGTTGAACATATCATAGTATTCGTGGTGCATACCAAGGGTAATATTATGCTGGCCTGCATAAATATTAAAGTTGTCGGTAAAGGTAAAAGTCTTTTGCGTTAGACGGTTAGCCGTAGAATATTGCTCACTACCCAAGGAAATATTTTCATCCTGTATATAGATGTATGGAAATTTAGATCCCATAGGATCGCGGTTGTCATCAACATTGGTATAAACTACTCGCATTTGGTTGGCAAACTTACTTCCGAATACACTGTTTAATTCTGCGGTGGTTGAGTTTGTAGTGGAGATAAAATCTATACCGGAATTAGAAAATCTAATGGCATTTGAGCTGGATGTTGAAGGAGAAATACTAGCCCCATTAGAGTATTGGTGGCGAATGGAAAATTTATGATTATTATTGATATTCCAATCCAGTTTAAAGAATAGTTTTTCAGCATCCAGGGTTTCTGTGGTGTTTTCATAGCTTCCTGCATCGTATCCATAGTCATTGCTAACTTTGTTTCTTAAGGCATCCACATCTGCTTTTGAAGCAGGAGTGCTTGCGTTACTAGCATAATCACTAAAGTCAAATGGTTTGGGTGTTTCGTCACGTTGGAACTCTGCGTTGGCAAAGAAAAATAATTTGTTTTTAATAATGGGTCCACCTAAAGTCACACCGTAGGTTTTGGATGTAAATTCATCTAATTTTTTCCGTTCAATTTCAGAATTATCAGTTGGTGTTTTTCCTGCCAAATTTTCATTGCGGTAGTAGCCGTAGCCTGAACCTTTAAAGCGGTTTGTACCACTTTTTGTTACGGCATTGATGCCTGCGCCTGCAAAACCACTTTGCGTTACATCATAGGGCGATAAGGATATGGTCATCTGATCAATGATGTCCATACTCATTGGGTTGATACCTATCTGTCCACCATTGGTGCCACTACTGGCTAATCCAAAGGCGTCATTTTGTAAGGCTCCATCAATCGTAAATGAATTATACTTACTACTTTGACCTGCTACTTCAATTCCACCATTCTCGTTGATTTTTGCTTGAGGTGTTAAGCGGGCAAAATCGCTTACTCCACGACTGATGGTGGGCATGGTGTTAAGACGTTCTTGAGATACGGTGGTTTTGGAACCTGTTGTATTGCCATCAAATACGCCGCTTGTTACCGCTATTACTTGAACTTCATCAAGACTGGTGGTAGAGGCAGTCAGAGGAATCTGCAATTGCATAGTCTGACCTAATGTTAAGTAGATTTCTTTTTTTACAAAGGTATGGTAGCCAATAAAAGAAGATGTGAGGGTGTACGGGCCTCCGGGTGCAAGATTAGGGAGGTGGTACAGACCTAACTCGTTTGTAATAGTAGCGTATTGGGCACCTGTTGGTTCGTGGGTTATCAATACAGTTGCTCCAGGAAGGCTTTCTTCATTGCTGAAAATCCGTCCCTTGATACCAGATGTGGTCATCTGTGCCATTGCTGATAATGGAAGGGTTAGTAGTATACCAACCACATAAAGTTTCGCGATTAAGTGTTTCATGATGAAAATGATTGAATTTAGGTTGTAATAAAAACTAGCTAATGTTATTCAAATATATGAATATTCTGGCGCAAATATCATAAAAACCGACTGACAAGTCGGTTTAATAATCATTAAGAATGCGTTATCGTAATGTTATCACGGGGATACAGCATTTAATTATTAAATGAAAAAAAACTTAAAAAAAGTAAAAATGGAAAAATGCAGTAAAATTGACAGTTTGGTTGATGGGTATAAATGGGGGTGGAGTGTTTTTTTTTATTAAAAAAAATATCACCCTATTGTTTTGAGGGGGGTGTATTAAGAATGTTATCTGGAAGCTCCGTTCCAGTATAAGTCAAAGGCCTCATCAAATTCCTGACGAAATTTTCCCATGGGATTCGGTTGTGACAAGAAATAATTGGCGGTGGACCGCGTAAATGCAAAATCAAAGAATGTAATAAGCTCAGTACTATAGTTTTTCATGACGCCCATATTTACTTTTTGCATAATGTTTTTTTGAGGACCATTCAATGTTTCCCTCAGTGAAAGGGCGTGTATTGAACTGTAAGGACTGGCTTCGAAACTGTTGATGTAGTGGAATTTACTTGGGTTCTTGATAAACCATCTTACTATCTTTGCAAATACATCCTTTGTATAGGCTAAAGGATCTTCTTCTTCAAGCATTTCTGAAACACATTCGGTCTCAATTTCAAACATCAGGGTTTTGTATATCTCAACGATTAACTGATCTTTACTTTTAAAGTGATGATAAAGAGTTCCTTTGGCAATGCCTACGCGGCTAATTAGTTCATTGGTAGAAGCAGAAAACCCCTTGGCAACAAATAGTTCCGTAGCACCGTTTATAATGACATCTTTCTTTTTCATTGTATGTTGAAGTTTTCGCTCGATAGAGGTGATGTATTTAACAAAATATTATAGAATTGATAATGTGGTAAAAATAATAATTAATGAGAGTGGTTTTGTGGATTCGGGCGAATTAACGAAAATATAACATTAGCATAAAAAATATGCATGAACCGAGTAATCTACCAGAAAATCTATGGTGTTATTTGGCTTAAACAACACTAAAAAGGCCATCTCAAAATTCTTTGGATGGCCTTTTTAGTATAATAAATTTCTATGTTTATTCCACGGGAATATCCTGGTTCACGTTTTTGCTTCCTATCAAAGAATAATAGAGCATGTAGGCTAAACCAATAAATGGTACCCAGTAAGATACCATATAGCCCATATTATCAGCTACTGCATTTTGAATTAAAGGTAAAATTCCACCACCAACTACCATCGTCATAAAAATTCCTGAAGCAGCGGCTGTAAATCTACCTAAGCCTTCCACTGCAAGGTTAAATATACCACCCCACATAACCGATGTGCATAGTCCTATTAATACAAGAAACATGGCATTAATGGGCACATTCGCTAAGCCAAAAGAAATACCACTGGTTCCGCTTTGGAATAATGGAATAGAGACGGTAGTAGATGTGGGTGAGATAATGGCCATAAAAGCTAGTATCATACCTACAGAAGAGGCTACAATTAGCATGCTTTTGCTGGATACCTTACCTCCGATAGATGCGCCAATAAAACGGCCAACTAACATTAGTAACCAGTAGGTTCCTGTAACAAAGCCGGCTGTTGTTGCATCCAAACCACCAGCTTTTGCATCTGCTAAAAATAAGTTTAAGGTGGCAGGAACACCAACTTCTATACCTACATATACCCCAATACCAATAGCTCCCAGAACAAAATGACGGAAAGACCATGCACTGTAAGCCGATTTTTCTTTGACTTCTCCATCTTTAATAATGTGAGGTTCTGGTATGTTTACAAAGTAAAGAACTAAACCCACCAAGGCAAATACGCCCATTGCAATAAACAATACTGGGTTAACATCCTTAATGGCGGTGTCTTTTGTTGCTACACCTACCAACATACCAATAAGAATAGGGGTAAGGGTCCCGGTAAGCGAGTTGAAGGTAGCACCTACTTGAATCAATTGATTGCCTTTTTTTCCAGCACCACCTAAAGTGTTAAGCATTGGATTTACCACAATGTTTAATAAACACATGGAGAAACCTGCCACGAAAGCTCCCAATAGGTACACAAAGAAACTTTCAGCTACTCCTGAGAAAAATTGGATGCCCACGCCAACAAAGCCAATGATAATAGCTAATAGGGCTGTTTTTTTATACCCGACTTTTTCCAACAGTTTACCTCCTGGTATTCCCATAAAAGCATAGGCCAGGAAGTTTGCGAAGTTACCTAACATTCCCAGAAAATTGGAAGCACCGAACTGCGACTTTACAACAACTCCCATGGGAGCTGCCAAATTGGTGACAAATGAAATCATACCAAATAGTAATATCATCATTACAATTGGTAAAAGATTGCTTTTTTTAGTAGTGTTCATTTTGTAGTTTTAAGTAGTTTATTTAATTCTAGAGGAAAATTATGCAAGTGATAAATGCTAATTTTCTATAAAGTGAGATAAAAAAGTTAAAAAAAATTCAAATAAACAAGGATAGTGCGTGTTTTCAATTTTTTTTATAATAAAAAAGGTCATCCTGACTTACAGGATGACCTTTCGTATGTAAAATATAGCTGGATATTCTATGAGAATTTGTAAACGCAGGTGTGTTTATATGTTTCACCTGGTCTTAATACAGCGTTTGGAAAATGATCCTTGTTGGGGGAATCAGGGAAGATTTGTGTTTCTAATGCCACGCCTGCCCATTTTACAATAGGAGTGCCAAGCTTTCCTGTTTCTGTTCCATCGAAATGACTTCCGGTGTAAATTTGTACGCCCGGTTGATCTGTGAATACCTCCATTTCGCGTCCGCTTTCCGAATCAGTTAATCGGGCGGCAAGTTTTAAACGGCCGTCGTAACTATTGATTACAAAGTTATGGTCAATACCATCCACTAGCTTCACTTGTGGGTCATCGCTTTTGCAAGCCTCACCAATTTTCTTGGCATCTACAAAGTCCATGGCTGTACCTTTTACCTCGGCAATCTCACCAGTTACTGTACCCAACTCAGCCGAAATAGGGGTGTATTTGTCGGCATTTAACTCAAGAACATGGTTCTCTATGGTACCTGTTCCTGCTCCTTTTAAGTTAAAGTAAGCATGGCTGGTAAGATTTATAATGGTAGGCTTTGTTGTTTCTGCAGTGTAATCAATAACGAATTCGTTGTCGTCTGTTAAACCATAGATAACACTAACTGTTAATTCTCCAGGATATTTTTGATCACCATCAGGACTTACAATAGATAATTTGTATGCTTGTGCATATTTGCTGTCGGCATATGGTTTCACATCCCACACACGATTGTTAAAGCCATCGTTACCTCCGTGTAAATGGTTAGGCTCGTTATTAATATCCAACTGGTATTTGGTTCCATCCAGTTCAAACTTACCTTCCACTATACGGTTCGCATATCGACCACAAAGTGCACCAAAATAACCATCTCCTGCTAAGGCCGCATCCACATTTTCGTAGCCTATAACCACATCGGCTATTTGCCCTTTTGCATCAGGAACTTTAATTCCAATCACTTGTCCACCTCTTCCAATAAAGGTAACTTCAATATTATTAGCGTTTTTTAGCGTAAAAACGTCAGAAGCTTTTGTCATATCTTTTTGTTTTTAATTTAAAACCTATCCAAAGATAGGCTCTCTGAAAAAATTAAGCTACTTTTTTTCTGATTTTTGATCCTGCCAAGGCAAAGTATATGATAAACGCATAGAAAACCCAAAGTACCATATAAGCGGTTGATATATTTGAGATGGCTTCGATGCTTCCCATTACATACGTCCATAGCCCTACAAAAACAACGCCTGTACATAGGATGCCAGATCCTAATTTGGCAGCACTTGGAACTACATCTTTTAATGAAAGGTCGAAGATGACAGACCACATGATAGAATGGAATAGTCCAGTGGCTAGAATTGAACCTAAGGCAACATAACCTTCCGTACTAACAGTGATTAGTATCATCAAAGCACCTAAGGCTGATGAAATAGCCAGTACCTTGTTGGGTGAGTTTTTCTTTAATATGGCGGCTCCGGCTAAACGACCAATAACAAATCCAAAGGGATAGGCCATCATCCAAAATTTAATATCCTCGGCACTCAGACCTATCTTTGTTTCCATATATCTATATAAAAACGAATTTACACCTACTTCCAATCCCATGTACATGCCTATTGCTACAAAACCCAGTACCAAGTGTGTATAACTCCATGCAGATCTTTCTTCGCCACCACCTTCTTGTGCATCATCATCAGAAATGGCAGGTAGTTTCATGAAGATAAGAAGCACTGCTGTTAATACGGCAATTCCTCCTAAAACGTAATAAGGTGGTCTGGCCAATAATGCATCGGCAACAGGATCACCACTTACCTTACTCATGATCAGTGCTGTTCCAACAAAAGGAGCAAGAACGGCTGCCGCTGAATTAACGGCCATGGCCAATGTTAAACGAGCCGATGACGTTTCAGGACTACCTAATGCAATCACATATGGATTGGCTGCTACCTGTAGAACAACAATGCCAATGGCACTTACGAAAAGAGCAAATAAGAACATGCCGAAACCAGTAGTAACCGCAGGAATAAATAAAAGGCTACCAATACCTGTAATTAATGCACCTATGATCACACTCTTTTTGTAGCCTAATTTTTTTACGACCCCTCCAACTGGAATGGATATTATATAGGCACTAAAAAATGCCGCATTTACTAACTGAGCAACTGCTGGTTTTAGATCGTATAGTTTTTGTAAAAAAGGAACTAAAATACCATTCATCCATGTCACAAATCCCAATAGGAATAGTAAAAATGACATGATAATAAATGGAACTGTATAATTCGTTTTTGAACTCCCCATGATAATTAAATTATTTTAGTTTAACATATATGTAAAAGCAGCTGAGTGATATTCTCAGCTGCTTTCTGTTTGTTTGTACTATAATTCTACGGCTACCGCACCTTTGGAACGGATAAATAACTTGTGGCAATTTCCTTTTCCGAATACTGATTCTAAAGTAGAAATGTAATTGTCTAATAAATCGTTTGGAACAAAGGCTTGTATGGTTCCGGCAAAGCCTCCTCCATGAACGCGCCACGCACCTTTACCTTTTAACACCAAGTCGCTGAGAGCTAGTGCTAATGCAACATTTTGGTATTTGGATTCGCCACCCACAAAAATATTTTGGTTGTACATGTAAGAGCTATAACCAGACTCAATTACCAAGGCTAAAAATTCATCAAATTTACCATCTTCAAGGGCTTTTACCTGATCTACTACGCGGGCATTATCTCCCTGAAAGTGTATAGAGCGAAGTAAAGCTCGGTCTCCAACTTTTTCTCTAATGGTAGGTATACCTTTTACAATATCTTCCATGCTTAATGGACGAAGGACTTCCTGGCCTAATTCCTTGGCAACGGATTTCATTTCTCCTGGGAGCGCGTTGTACTCTTCGTCAAGACCACCATGACTTCCTCCTGTGTTTGTGATTACCAATGAGTAACCTGTCTTAGCAAAATCGAAATTTAAAGCTTTTACTTTGGGATCTGCTTTGTCTTTAAAATCAATTGTGATAAATCCCCCTACTGCACAGGCAGTCTGATCCATTAAACCACAAAATTTCTTACAGGCATGTTCTGCTTTTTGTCCAATTTTGGCATTGTCAACAGGATCAAGTTTACCGTCGTTAAATAGGTTACTGAAAATTGCACCAATCAATACTTCAATGGATGCTGATGAGCTTAGGCCTGAACCTTCGGGAACACATCCATGAATCACTGCATCAAATCCTCCAATTTTTAAACCAAGTTCTTTGATGCCTGCTGCAATAGCTCTCACAAGGTTTGCTGGTGTGATTTGAAATTCTGTAATCTCTAATTCATCTAAATCAACTTCAAAAGGATCAAAGCCAATGGAAGTTATACGTACTTTATTTGTGCCGTTGGGTGCAACAATAGCTATGTTGTCAAGATTTACTGCACCTGCTAAAACGCGACCTAATTGATGGTCGGTGTGATTTCCACCTACTTCAGTTCGTCCAGGTGAACTTAGTAAGGTTACATCGTCCGAGCCATAGATGCTTTTAAATTCATTCATGTATTGGATATAACGCTCGCTTTGCTCCTTAAGAACAGTAGCGTCTGTTCCATATAATTCTTTGAAAAAAGGATTGTTTCCTCCGTTTATTTTTTCGATTAATGAACTTATTTGTGCCATAATTTCAATGTGTTATTAAAAATTTAAAATGTTTTTATCATCGTTATCGTATTCTACATGTGTTAATGGGATGTAGAAATTGTTAATTTTTATTTATGTTGTTGCAATAATAACAAAAAAAAACCATATAATACCTACCAGTCCCTACTAGTTTAGTTTTTTAACATTTTTGTGGAGCTATTTGTCTTATGTGACAGGACTGATTGTTGTGAGGTGGTCTTTGTTACTAGTTGTTTATGTTTGTATTATGAGTGAGCTGTGTTTCTAAAATTGATGAGTTATGGTATTTAATGATGGTGTGAAATGGTTCACTATTATTTTGTAATATGGTTTTGTAATATGGTCTTGTAGGGTAGCGTAAATTAAAATTTGTTAAATGGTAAACTATTTGGTCTCAGCTTCGTAATATTAAAAAAATAGCGATCAATCTTATCTGATGAAATGGTTCATCTTTGAAATGAATAGAATTTAAATAGATTATAAAAATGAAGGTTAAAAATTTATCGGTACTACTGGCTTTTGTCTTTGTCTTTAATTTTGTTGACGCACAGGTGCGAATTCAAAAGGTGGAGGCTTCTTTTATAGCTAACTTTATGAGGTATATAAAATGGCCTGGACAGGAGTCTATAAAAACAATGAAAGTAGGTGTTTTCGGGACAAACCAAGCCATATATGATGAACTTAACATAACAATTAATGGTAAAAATGTTGGTATGGCTACCATAGCGGTTGTAGAGGTGCAATCAGCAGAAGAGATGAAGGATTGTCATATTGTGTTCGTTTCGCGAGAAAAGTTGTTTAAAGCCAAAAAGGAGTTGGAGGCGCTGGGTGCCAATTCTGTTATGACAATCACGGAAGAGCAAAACTATATGCCTAAATTTGCCATGGTAAATTTTAAGGTAGTTAATAGCAAATTAACTTTTCAGTTGAATCAGGAATTGGCCAAACAAAAGAAAATCCAAGTAAGTTCTAAATTGGTTCAAATGGCTTCGAGTTAATAGTATTTTGTAGCTACCTGTTTTGTCACTGTGTTTGTTGTGATTAAATGGGTATTTGAAAAATCAATGTATGTGCTAGGCATAATCAAGGCAGATCTTCGTCTGTGCTGATTATGCTTTTTTTGTATGGGTGGCTATTTTAATAAAAAGATTATCTTTGGCTGAAATTGTAGAATAAATTATAAATTGTATATGGCGCAAATGATTATTAAAAGCTTTGAAGAACTGGAAGCTTTAAAAGGACAAGAAATAGGAAAATCAGATTATCATATAATCACACAGGAGCAGATAAACTTGTTTGCAGAAGCAACCATGGATCATCAATGGATTCATACTGATCCAGAGAAAGCAAAGAAAGAATCTCCATTTGGCAATACAATTGCACATGGGTATTTAACGGTTTCGCTATTGGCTTTTTTGTGGGAGCAAATTGTTGAGGTGCAGAATATTAAATTGCAAGTAAACTATGGAATTGAAAGTCTTAAGTTTAATCAGGCTGTTTTGGTGGACTCAAAAGTGAGATTGGTGGCTAAAGTGGTGGATGTTAAAAATCTGAGAGGAACTACCAAGGCCAATATAGGCGTGGTTATGGAAATAGAAGGAAGTAAAAAGCCTGCTTTTGAAGGGGAAATAGTATTTTTATATCATTTTAACTAACTAGTCAGCCCCCTCTTTATTATTTATTACAAACCGAAACAGTTTTGATATGAGGTAATGCTACTTTTCTTTTTTTTAATAGTAAATTATTTTAAAAACTAAAAAATGCCGTTTTGTCTTTTAGATGTTCGCGGCAATATCTCATGAATAAATTAGGTGGGTTTTTTGACCATTGTATATAGGGCTGTCTTTTTTGAGATGGCTTTTTTTGTGCTCTTGCTGAGTTAGTGTGTAAATACGGATTATTATAAATGATCTGTGATCTTTTCTGTATATAGTTTAATTCATTATTTATTGATATTATGAGGATTTTTAATTTTTTGAGGCTTATCGCTTTTTTTGTGTTCGGTTCCTTGTTACTGATGGCTTGTGAAGATACTGATAACGATACGGATATTGATCCGGAATTGTTATTGGTGAATAATTTTATATATGACAATATGAATAACTATTACTTG
The DNA here is from genome assembly GCF_000517085.1 of Saccharicrinis fermentans DSM 9555 = JCM 21142. Lineage (NCBI taxonomy): Bacteria > Pseudomonadati > Bacteroidota > Bacteroidia > Marinilabiliales > Marinilabiliaceae > Saccharicrinis > Saccharicrinis fermentans. Next base: position 1,144,927 of record NZ_KI912107.1, read on the forward strand.
TGGAATACTAAAATGCCTATTTTGGATCCTAATACACAAAGTGATAGTGAAGACTTTTTTAATAAGTTGTTATATGAAAAAATTGATAAATGGTCATTTATCACTGATGATGTAGACGAATTAAATAATTATTTTGATGGTGTTAGGGTGGAAATGGGGTATTCTTTGCAAGGATATTACTTGGAAGAGGGAAGTGATCGTGTAGTCGCTTTTGTTGAATATGTTGAACCGGATGGGCCGGCTGATAAGGCTGGTCTGAAACGAGGTGATTTGATAGTGGCGATAAATGGTGGGTGGATTACTGAAGATAATTACGCGGATTTATTCTATGATGAACAACTAAATGTTGGTTTGGGAACTATTGAGAATGGCATTGTTTATGATTTAAACCCTACTGTTAATTTGGTAGCTGAAGAGTTGAATATTAATCCGGTGCTGCAAACAGAGGTGTTTGATGTGGATGGGGTAAAGATTGGATATTTAGCTTATACAAGTTTTATTAGTAAATTTGATGATCATTTAGAAGCTGTTTTTTCTGATTTTAAGAATGCGGGTGTCTCTGAGTTAATTTTAGATTTGCGATATAATGGGGGTGGATCTGTTGAATCAGCTAAACTGATGGCTAGTATGATTTGTCCGGCCTCTTGCGTGGGTAAGTTATTTTTAAGAACAGCTTATAATGAGGCCTTAGATGAAGCTATAAAAAATATGTACCCCGATACTTATACCGAGCAGTTTGAAGATTATTTCGAAAGCAATGGCAATAATTTAGATTTGAGTAATTTGTATGTTTTAACAACCAGCGGAACAGCTTCTGCCAGCGAAATGGTTATTTATAGCTTGTCTCCATATATGAATGTTGTTCAAATAGGGGAGCAATCACACGGAAAATATTATGGTTCTATAACTATTTATGATGAAGAAAAAAAGCATAGCTGGGCCATGCAGCCTATAGTTATGAGAGCGGAAAATGTGGATAATTCAATCGATTATAGTGTAGGGTTGATTCCTGATTATGAAATGAATGATAATTATGAATACGAATTAGGGGATAGTGAAGAAGTGCTTACTTCTTTTGCGATTTCTTTAATTAAGGGCTCAGGTACTCAAACAAATAAGGTTCTGAAATCAGTACAAAAAAATGCATGTATTCCTTCCGATGTGTTTAAGCAGATGGAAAATCCACTGAAGTATCAGATGTATAAGAACCTCTTGAAGTAGGGCATCTGTGTTTAGTGTCTTCGGAATGAACAGGTTGTTCTTTTGAAGGAGAAGCTATAAGGGTTAATGTTTTATGATGTGGCATCGATTTTATCGACACAGAATTATCCTATTCTTAGAAATAAAAAATCCCTCTTCAATTTTTGAAGAGGGATTTTTATTTATGAAGAGTTTCTTACATTCTTCTTTCTTTAATTCTGGCTTTTTTACCCGTAAGTCCACGCAAGTAGTAAATACGTTTTCTGCGAACTTTACCATAACGGTTTACTTCAATTGACTCGATGAAAGGTGAATTTAAAGGAAAAATTCTTTCAACCCCTTGGTTTCCTGACATTTTTCTTACAGTCATCATTTTAGCTGACCCTGCACCTTTAATCTGAATAACTACACCTTTGAAAATCTGGATACGTTCCTTATTTCCCTCTTTAATCTTATAAGATATAGAGATGGTGTCGCCTGCTCCAAAAGAAGGTCTTTCTTTTGTTTCAGTTTTAAATGCGTCTTCGGCAATTTTAATTAAATCCATTTTTTTAAAATATGATTGCATTTAACAAATACATGCAATATTACGTGAACCACCTGTTCAATAAGAGATTACATGCAGATTAATATAATCGGCCGCAAAGATAGGGTTTTTATTTTATTTGTAAAATTAAATTGGTTTTTCTTTTTTGTATATTTGACTTACTTTCGATAATGGGTGCTTTCAAATATTTTGTCAGCAGAGCCGGTGATAAATCCTTGAAACAGTTGGCCATCTGGAAGCGTGAAGCGTTCGGCAAATTCGTAATAACAGGCCGGTATTTCGTAACGACCTTCAATAAAGTCGATCATTACTTTATCGGCTAAAGTGCTTGATTGTTTTAGAAACTGTTCTTTACTGCCCTTAATAATTCCGCCTGCACTGTTTAGCTCAATGGCGTTTTTTGTTAAGAAATCATTCAACATTTCCAGGGATGAGAAACTTTTTAGAGGGTTAACCAATACGGTAAAGTGATTGGCTCTAAAGCCGTGCACGTATAACCAGGCGGCGTATTCTGATTCTGCCCGTAATTGTTCAAAATTTCTGTAGCTAAGATTTGGCACAGGGTTGTGTGCAAATATGAGTTCATCATTCAAGGATAGGTGGTGTAATAGGTTTAAATAGTGTTTGTTAATGAGTTTTTGCGCCGTCTGGCTGAGTGCTTTGCATTCCAATTGGCTGATAAAGATTTTGGGTGCATGAGGAATTTTATCATTTTCATAGTGTTTTGCTGTTAATTTTTTTTCTTTAAATCGATAATTTCCCTTTTCTTTGTATCCTCTAACTTCAAAAGCTTTGGCAAGCACATCAATATTGATTTTTGGTAAATTGTACGTTCTGAATGCAATATGGTCATTTCGAATTTCTTCATTTTCACTTTTTAACAGTGAATGAATATTACCGACCGAAGGATTTAACGATATATAATCGGCAAATAGTCTTGAAAATACAGCTTGCAGGTCCATCTTTAAAATTTTTTATAATAAGTTAAGAAATTTATAGCTGAATTTCAAGTAAATAAGTGAACATCCTTTTTTTGCGGATGTTGTCATATCGCATTGATTGTTATTCTATAATAGTATGTGCCAATTAATGAAGTGATTGAGTACGAATTAAAAAATGATTTTAATTAATAAATTTATCATATAATATACCTGAAATGGAGTTCATTAACAAACTGAAGGCCAAGGCCAAAGAAAACAAAAAAAGAATTGTCCTACCTGAGGGACTAGAAGAAAGAACGCTGAAAGCAGCTGACACAATTATTAAAGAAGGTTTTGCTGATATTATTTTGATTGGTAATCCGGATGCTATTGCTAAAGAAGCTGATAAATTTAATTTGAGTCATATTCAGCAGGCTAAAATAATAGATCCTCAAAATCATGATAAGAAGGAGCAGTATACTCAATTATTGATGGATTTACGTAAAAGCAAAGGTCTAACCCAAGAGCAAGCTGAGAAATTGGTGTTAAATCCTTTGTATCTATCTACTTTGATGATTAAGAGTGGAGATGCTGATGGAGAAGTTGCAGGAGCAGAAAATTCAACAGGAGATGTACTTCGTCCTGCATTTCAGATTGTAAAAACCTTACCTGGTATCAAAGTTGTTTCTGGTGCTTTTATTATGATTCTACCAGATAATGAGTTTGGCGACAATGGTATGTTAGTATTTGCTGACGGTGCCGTGCATCCCAATCCAACAGCCAGTGAGTTGGCTGAAATTGCCGTGGTTACCGGAAGAACAACAAAGTCTATTGTGGGTATGGAACCGCGTGTGGCCATGTTGAGTTTTTCTACCAAAGGAAGCGCAAAGCATGAGATGGTTGACAAAGTGGTTGAGGCTACTCGTCTGGCCAAAGAGATGGATCCTCATTTGAAGATAGATGGAGAACTGCAAGCTGATGCAGCCATTGTGGAGGCAATTGGTGCTAAAAAAGCTCCAGACAGTGAGATCGCAGGAAAAGCCAATGTCTTGGTGTTTCCTAACTTGGAAACGGGTAATATTTGCTATAAATTGGTGCAACGAATGGCACATGCAGAGGCTATAGGACCTGTATTGCAAGGAATGGCTGCTCCTATCAATGATTTGTCCAGGGGATGTTCTGTAAGTGATATTGTTAACTTGGTGGCTATTACTGCAAATCAAGCAGCAGGTAACGTTTGATCTGAAAAGTAGTATGTGAATGGATTCTCAAATCGGTCCATATTTTAACTGTAAAAACAAAAACAATATAAATGGCTGAAATTTTAGTAGAACCTATTGAAGGTTATGCGTTAAGCAAAGATAAGAAAAAAGGGACTACACTTTTTTCTAAAATTGGTGTTATTGGATGTGGTAAGGAAGGGCAAAGTATTGCCCGTATTGCTGGTTGGCACGGTATGGAGGTGGTGTTTCTAGAGCTGTCTGAGGAAAATATTGAACGTGCTATTTCCAATATTGGTAAAGAATTGGATAACCGAATCGAGAACTGGGGACTGACGGCTGGTGAGAAAAAAGCTATTATGAGTCGTATTAACGGCACCTTGGATTATAAAGATTTGGCCGACTGTGATTTTGTGATTGAAGCGATTCGTTCTGAATCAAATATAAGTTTCAGAAGTATTGAGGAGCGTAAAGAGGTTTTTAGAAAGGTGGAAGAGATCGTGCGTGAAGATACGATCATAGCTACTAATTCTACCACTATTATTATCACAGAGTTGGCTTCTGAAATGAAAAAGCCCGACAGATGTATTAGCTTACACTTTTTTGTAGCTTCTCCTGAGGCTAAAATTATTGAGGTGGTCAAAGGTTTATATACTTCAGAAGAAGTGTATAACAAAGTATATACTTTTGTTAAGTTAATTAACCGAGATGTTATTCCCGTGGAGGAATCTGCCGGTCTAGTGAGTGTTCGCTTGTATGTTACCTTGTTAAATGAAGCTTGTCAGGTATTGATGGAGGGAATTGCTAGTCTGCCTGATATTGATAAAACAATGAATGTGGGCCTAGGTATGAGATTCGGTCCTTTTAGAACCGCTGATATCATTGGTTTAAATAAAATTTCTAAATGGATGGATAACTTATATGAAGAGTTCGGAAATTCAAAGTATAAGCCGAGTCCAATGATTAAGAGATTGGTACGTGCCAAACGTTTAGGAAAACAAACCGGAGAAGGTTTTTATAAGTACAATGAAAATGGTGATATTATTTTGGAATAAGTAAGCCAGTTTATTAAATAGTAAGAAAATAACCAATGAATATATTAGTTTTAAATTGTGGTAGTTCCTCCATTAAGTATCAGTTATTCAACATGGATGACAATAGTCATCATGTGTTGGGCAAGGGAGCTGTAGAGAAAATTGGACTCAAAGGTTCTTTTTTAAAACATGAAAAAGAAAATGGTGAAAAGGTACTACTGGAAGGTGAGATTTTGGATCACCAAACAGGTATAGATTATATTTTGGGTCTGTTGTCCAGTGAAAAACATGGTTGTATTAAAAATCTGGAAGAGATTGATGCAGTAGGACACCGTGTGGTACATGGGGGGGAAACCTTTAATTCAAGTGTGTTTATCACCAACGAGGTAGTGGATAAAATGAATGAGTGCATCGATTTGGCACCGCTTCATAATCCACCTAATCTAAGTGGAATATCGGCTATCGAACATTTGTTACCGAGTGTTCCTCAGGTAGGTGTTTTTGATACCGCATTTCACCAAACAATGCCTAAACATGCCTATATGTATGCTATACCTTATTCTTTGTATCAAAAATATGGTATCAGACGTTATGGCTTCCACGGAACCAGTCATAAGTATGTGTCGGCGCGGGCATGTGAGATATTAGGTATAGACTATGCTAAAGCCAAAGTCATTTCATGTCACCTGGGTAATGGTGCTTCTATCTCGGCCGTTAAAAATGGAGAGTCTGTGGATACTTCCATGGGTTTTACTCCTATTGAAGGGTTAATGATGGGTACGCGCGCCGGGGATCTGGATATCGGCGCAGCTACCTATATCATGGATAAAGAAATGATAGGTACAAGATCCGCCAGTGTGCTCTTTAATAAGCAAAGTGGTCTGATGGGGGTAACAGGTATTTCTTCTGATATGCGTGAGATTAGGGCTGCAGCTGCTAAAGGTGATAAAATGGCTATATTGGGTATGGACATGTACGCTTATAGGGTTAAAAAGTATGTAGGTGCTTATGCTGCCGCCATGGGGGGAGTTGATGTTATATTATTTACAGGTGGAATTGGTGAAAATGCCACTTACCTTCGCCAGGAAATATGTTCAGAACTAGAATATATGGGCGTTGAGATGGATGATAAAGTAAATGAAACAGTCCTTGGCGAAGAAGCGGTTGTGAGTAAAGACAGTAGCAAGGTGAAAATCATGGTAGTGCCTACCGATGAAGAACTCGTAATTGCTAAGGATACAAGGCAAATTGTTGAGGAATTAGCTAATAGATAGATTCAAATTTCGCAATAAAAGTAAATAAAGGTGCAGTACTGCTTCAACTGGAAATGGTATTTGCACCTTTATTGCTTATAAAAGTCATTTTTATAGTGCTTTATCAACCGTATTTTTAGGATCAGCAAATCGAGATATTATAAGGTAAAAATTTATTTAAAAGGTAGGATATGTTTAAAAAGTTGTCGGATCTGGAACATCTCATTAAAAAAAATAAAGTGACTAAAACTTTAGTACTGGCTGTTTCGCAAGATGCACATTCGCTTAATGCCGTTTATAAAGCTTTTAAGGAAGGAATCATTGTTCCAATATTGATAGGAGACCAGGCTTTAACACGTGAGATAATTGCCGAAAAAGGATATTGCTTTGATGGTGTAACATTTGTTGATGAACCGGACTATGAGAAGTGTGTAGAATTAGCAGTTAGGATGGTGCACGAAAAAAAAGCCGATATTTTAATGAAGGGGAAAGTGGCCACTCCTATCTTGTTGAAGGCTGTGCTTAATAAAGAATGGGGATTGCGTACAGGTACCTTGCTTTCTCATTTTGCCTTATTCGAAGTGGATACTTATCATAAATTAATGGCTATTACGGATGTGGCCATGAATATTGCTCCTAACCTGAAGGATAAGATTGCTATTATAAATAATTCGGTAGCTTATTTAAATAAAATGGGGATTGTTAAACCCAAGGTAGCTGTTCTGGGGGCCATTGAAATGGTTAATGAAAGTATGCAGGCCACCATGGATGCAGCTTTGTTGTCCAAGATGAATCAGCGCGACCAAATCAAAAACTGTATTATTGATGGCCCTTTGGCTTTTGACAATGCAGTGAGTTTTGAAAGTGCCAAAGAAAAGAATATCAACAGCTCAGTGGCCGGTGATACCGATTTGTTGTTAATGCCCGATATTGAGGTAGGAAATGTACTTTATAAAACTTTGGTGTTCTTTGCTAAAGCCAAAGTAGCATCGGTTATTTTGGGTGCCGAAGCCCCCATTGTATTAACCTCCAGAAGCGATTCGGAAGAATCGAAATATAATAGTATACTACTGGCTGTGTTAGGCTAGACTTATGAAACGAGCCATGGGTATTATTTCATATACACAGGGAAAGGATGATGATGGCGAAATCCATGTGAGCAATGACAAATTAAATTTAAACATATGGAAAAACGAATAAATAAATTGGATCAAATTCCTCAATATGTAATGGGGCTTCGACGTAAGTTTAAAGTGGCCGTTGTTATTGCAGAGGATACGAGCACCATCGATGCTGTTATTCAAGCCACTAAAGATGGCTTTATACATCCTGTTTTAATGGGTAATCGTAGCAAAATATTACCATTATTACCCCATGAATTTCTGAAACAGGCAGAAGTATATGATATAATAGATTGTGATAGTCATCAGAAAGCTTCAGAACTGGCGGTATCCATGGTGAATAGGGGGGAGGCCGATATTGTGATGAAAGGACTGATCAATACCGACTTGTTTTTAAAGGCCGTGTTAAATAAGGAGAACGGATTGTTGCGGCCAGATAGCGTATTGAGTTATGTTTGTGCCATCGAATTACCCGCTTACAATAAGTTGTTATTTCTTACAGACCCAGCTGTTTTGCCGTTTCCAACAATGCAGCAAAAAGTATCTATGGCCAATTATGCCATAGATATGGCCCATAAGTTAGGTATAAAAAAGCCCAAAGTGGCCTTGATTGGTGCTTCGGAGAAAGTATCTTCTCACTTTCCAAATTCATTGGAATATGAAAGAATGTGTAAAATGGCCGAAAATGGTGTGATAAAGGATTGTATCATGGATGGTCCTTTGGATGTATACCTGGCATGTGATCCCGGTAGTGTAAAAACCAAAGGCGTTGATACACCTATTGGGGGAGAGGCCGATATATTATTGTTTCCGTCGCTGGAAGCCTCCAATCCTTTTTATAAAAGTATTATGTTGTTTGGAGGAGGTGAACTGGCCGGACTCATTCAGGGTACAACCCACCCTGTGGTTGTTATGTCACGAAGTGATAGTTTTAGATCTAAATACTATTGTTTAGCTTTGGCCTGTCTGATGGCTGAAAATAATTCTTAATCATTGAAAAATAATCTATGGAAATCTTTAGAATCTTAGTGATCAATCCGGGATCTACATCTACAAAAATTGCGGTTTACGATAATGAGAAATCTGTTTTTTTAAAGAACATTAAACATTCAAATGACGATTTGGCTGTGTTCGATACCATTGCTGATCAATACGAGTTTAGGAAAGAGGTGATTTTAAATGAATTGATACAGGCTGATATTGACATAGATCGAATCAATTGTGTAATGGGGCGCGGAGGGTTGGTCAAACCTATACAATCAGGTGTTTATGTGGTCAATGAAGACCTGAAGCGTGATTTGAGAATTGGAGTGCTCGGAGAACATGCTAGTAATTTAGGTGGACTCATTGCCGATGATATTGCAAAATCCTTACCTGGCGCTAAAGCTTATATTGCCGATCCTGTGGTTGTGGACGAGTTGGAAGACGTGGCGCGTATCACTGGCTGTCCGGACATGCCTCGTCATTCCATATTTCATGCGCTTAACCAAAAGGCTGTTGGACGATTGTTTGCACATACCCGTGGCTTTGTGTATGAAGAGTTGAATCTTATTGTCGCGCACATGGGAGGAGGAGTGTCTATCGGAACACATCGCCAGGGAAAAGTAATTGATGTGAATAATGCCATCGATGGATATGGCCCCTTTTCTCCTGAAAGAGCCGGAACTTTGCCTGCTGGTGCATTGGTGAAAGAATGCTTTAGTGGTGCCTATTCTTTTGAAGAAATGAAAAAAAAGATTAATGGTAAAGGAGGATTAGTGGCCCACCTTGGTACCAATCAGGTTACAGAGGTGGAAAGAATGATTGAAGCTGGTAATGAGAATGCTAAATTAGTTTTAAGTGCCATGAGTTACCAAATTGCCAAAGCCATTGGTGGCTGTGCTGCTGTATTAAAAGGGAAGGTTAATGGTATTATTTTAACAGGAGGTATTGCGCACGATAAGTTTGTTGTTCAGTATATTAGAGATATGGTTGACTTTATTGCTCCCGTGGCAGTTTATCCCGGTGAAGATGAAATGACTGCTTTGATGCAGAACGCCTTAATGGTACTGCGAAACCAGATAGATTGTAAAGTTTACCAATAGACTGAAACAATATAATAACAAATAACGTTTTAAAGTAGTTGTCATTGTGTTTATCATTGGCAACTTTTTTTTTAATGCGTTTAAATTTTACGACATAAAAATATGAATATATTAGCATTACAGCATTTAATTAACACAAACAACATTGCGTATTTTTTAATTATTGGGGCTGCCTTAATCATTATTTTGTCCTATTTTTTTACCTTATTGTCTGAGAAAACTGCCATTCCTAGTGTGATATTATTGATATTATTGGGTTTTTTTACAAAGCGTTTTTTTAATATCGGTGTGGATGATGTGGATTGGATTTTTCCTCTTGAAATATTGGGTATTGTGGGGCTTATGCTTATCGTACTTGAAGGGGCATTGGATTTGAAACTCTCCAAAGAAAGGTGGCCAATGATATGGAAATCAGGTCTTATCGCTTTGGTGTCGCTGTTTGTGAATGTTTTTGCCTTTGCCTATGGTTTACAATTTCTTATTACTAATCTGGATTTTCTGACGGCCTTTATTTATGCCATCCCACTCTCTATTATTAGCAGTGCCATTGTGATACCCAGTGTAAGTCAGTTGGAGGAAGAAAAGAAAGAGTTTTTGATTTACGAAAGTACCCTCTCTGATATTTTTGGGTTGATACTCTTTTATACTGTCATCAATAATGTATATACCGATCAAGTTACTAAAATAGGGCTTAATGTGATATCGAATATTGGTGGATCATTTATTCTTTCGGTTGTATTATCTTATGTGATGATTATCTTTTTCCAAAGAATAAATACGCAAATTAAACTATTTCTGTTTATTTCCGTATTACTTTTACTATATGCAGTGGGTAAAGTGTTTCATATGTCTTCGCTATTGATTATTCTGGTTTTTGGTCTGATACTTGAAAATAGGCATATCTTTTTTTCGGGTGTGATGAAAAAATTTTTGAGAGAGAATAAAGTGAAGCAGGTGTTGGCCGATTTTAAATTATTGACAGCAGAAAGTGCATTTGTGGTGCGTACTTTTTTCTTTTTTGTCTTTGGTTTGAGCATTACTGTTGCTGGTATATTTAAAACAAAAGTTGTTGTGGGGGCTCTGGCGTTCTTAGCTATCATGTTTTTAACAAGATGGCTGCTTTTTAAATTCATCGTTAAAAAAGATTTTTTGCCACAAGTGTTTATTGCTCCCCGAGGATTGATTTCAGTGTTGCTTTATTTTGCTATACCGGATGATTTTTTAATCAATGATTTTGAAACAGGATTATTATTATTTATAATTTTGGGCACTAGTATTTTGATGGCATGGGCTTTGGTTCATTATAAGTTGGGTAAAACAGGACGTTTAAGACGTGTTGCAAAGGTTAAATCAACACTTCAGATGAATGGTCATAGCCAAGATGTTGATGTTTATAATAAGGAAGATGTTAACGCTAATCGTTAAATATAAAAGCAATAGAGAATAATTTTATGGATCAGAAAGGAAATATAAAATGGGGACTATGGTTGTTTCTGTTGTTCAACTTGGCTTTTGATCTCCAGGGGCAGGTTAGTTATGGTGGTAGTCCTATTTATAAATATGAACTTAGCCCGGATCTTGAATCTTGTGCTAAAGAACTTCACTTTGCGGCCAGTCAACAACAGCTTAAGTCTCTGGAACAATATAGTAAAGGACAAGCCTTGACTTTTGCACATCAGTATACTGTAAACTATACGCCTGATAATTCAGGAACCTGGACTACCTTGGAAGATGGTACCAAAGTGTGGCGTTTATTGATTAGCTCCCCCGGTGCATTTACTATTAATCTAATATTTGATAGATATAGATTACCAGAAGGAGGGAAATTGTTTATTTATAATACAGACTATTCCGACATGATTGGGGCTTTTACGTCTGAAAATAATATGACCTCGGGTGTTTTACCAACTGCACCGGTGCGCGGTGATGAAGTTGTAGTGGAATACCAGGAACCAAAAGATGTTCCTTTTCATGGAGAATTATTGATTGGTGCAGTTAACCATGATTTTTTAGGTTTCTATGATCTCGGCTCTTTAAAATATGGAATTTTCGGTGAATCGGGCAGCTGCAACGAAGATATTTCTTGTTATGATGCAGATAATCAGTTGGATATTCGTCGTTCTGTGGTTCGTATGCTGGTTGGAGGTGTTGATTATTGTACTGGAACGATGATTAATAATACCAATAATGATGGAACACCTTATATGATTACAGCAGCTCATTGCATGAAAGAGGATGCTGCGGGAAGTACTACCTTACTCTTTTTTAATTATGAATCGCCTCACTGTGCTGTTATCGATGGTTCCAATTTGCAAACTTTGGGCACTAGCTCACAGAGTATTACTGGAGGAGAGACGAAAGTGCTAGTGGATAGTTTGGATATTGCATTGTTAAAAATGGAGGAGAGGCCACCGGCTTATTATAGACCTTATTATGCAGGCTGGACTTTGAGTTCGTCGCCTTCGGCACCTTTTGTTTCTATTCATCATCCGCAAGGTGATGTTAAAAAAATTTCAACCTTTAGTGGTGAGTTGGAAGCATCAACCTATAATTTTTTGTCAAATAGCCCATATGCTCAGGTGGATAATTTTCACTGGAGAGTGAGCGAATGGACCACCGGAGCCACAGAGAGAGGGTCTTCGGGTTGCCCCATATTTGATGCCAACAACCTATTAGTTGGAACACTGTCCGGAGGTCAGGCCTATTGTGGTAATCCAATAAATGATTATTTTACCCAGTTTTATAAGGCTTGGGATAAGAATACAGAGGAGAACGCACATTTTAAGTCGTGGCTCGATCCCCAAAATTTAGGTGCCCAAAGCTTGGAAGGGCTCGATCCTTATGCGGATAATCCTTTTGTGCGTATAAGTAATGTAGAAACAGGAGATGATGCCATCGACTCAGATGTCACAGTTGATGGCTATCTGGCCGGACATAATGTAATGCAAGCCACTATGTTTGCTGAAAAATTTACAGGCATTAAATCGGCCATTATAAAAGGAATTTATATGATGCCGTGTGACTATAAATATGGTTCTGGACAAACTGTTGATGTGATGGTATGGCAAGGTAGTGAATCTCCACAGACCTTGTTGTCTAAAAAGGAGGATATTAGTATCGGATCGCTCACCAAAAATAAAGAAGTTTATCTGGAGTTAGATGATCCAGTAGAGGTGACAGGTAGCTTTTTTGTAGGTTATGAAATCAATTATGAAGGCTCACCAATAGATTCTTTTGCACTGTATGTTTCTGTTGCTGATAGCAAAGTAAACAATACAATGTGGGTTTATCATAGTAGCACCGGATGGGAAAAGGCCGCTGATGTATACGATAATAGCATGCATTATTCGCTTTGGTTAGATGTGTTGGCAGAATCGGTAGTCTACGGTGATACTCAGGTGGTTTTATCAGAAGAGAAAGAGTTGGTGCTATATCACCTACCTGGAGTAAAAGATGCTATTTATTTAAATAGTAATCAACAATTTGTTGATCATGTTCAAGTGATTGATATGGGTGGCCGGGTATTATTTACCCAGCCTATTAATAAAAGTGGTGAAGAAATTGAAGTGACCTTAAATGATATACCTGCAGGGGTTTATATACTAAAAATACAATTGGAAGATGCGTGGCTCAATAAAAAAATACTTGTTGAATAAGGTCTTTATTTTATTCAATGATCTTAACTTCATCAAAGCAGACAAAAGGCGGGGTATTTATTTTTCCGCCTTCGCTGTCTGAAGAGCTGAGCACAAACTCCAGTCGCGATACCTTACCTATATTCTGAAGATCGTAGGCAGTCCATTCTTTTAAAATGGTATTGTAGCGATTACTACCCGAAGTATAGTCCGCAAGCATAATCTCAACGTTTCCACGGGTGGTTCCATTCTTGTTAATTCCAGTAATAGTAAGTTTTAACCAATCTGTATCAGTACCCGTTTCGCCACCGAATTTTTTGGAGCCATTGTTGCCGTTACTGATAGCATCCACTACATAGTAGGCGTTATTAATGGAGATACTTTTAAATAAATGATCTTCACCATCTTTAGTGGTCAATGTGATGGGATGCTGGTAGGCATCCAGTAACATTACTCCAAAAATGTCAGAATCATATTCGTCTGGATCGTCGTAACTGCTGTATTTTTCGTAGTCATTATCCGAATTGCTACCAGTAAGATTAGAGTAAGTAAAACCAGTCCATTCGTCTGATTCGTAGTTTCCCGTTGATTCAAATTGAATTTGATCGGATATAAATGAAGTGTAATTTTCGGTATTGGTCCAGAAGGTGTCTTCTTCAAGCACTATTTCTTCAAAGTCTGTTTTGTACATAGACTGAACGCTAATGTTTATGCTGGCAATTCCACGGCTATTGTTGATGGAAAACAGATAAGCATATTTATTCAATTCTGTTGGAATCAGGCGAAGATCTTTTTCTGTACTAATAAGACTACCATCGAGTACCCAAGAATACGTAGTGTTAATGTCATAGGTGATTTTGGGTGATATATCAATGGTATCATTAACTTTCACCTCATAACCATCTTCAGGCATATTGATATAAATTTCAGAATTAGGTATCTCTTTGGTATTGTTCTCACAAGCCATCAATCCCATGAGAAACGCCACCGATGTAAAGTAATATATATATGTTTTGCTCATTCTTATATAATGATTCTGTGTGTAATTTATTGGTGAACAGATTGCTTTGTATGCTGTAACGACTGTGTACGTACTAAGCAATAAGCTTTTGTGTTGAACATTGAAGTTTGGGATAAATTCTATAGACTAGCGGCAGCTTGTTTGTTTAGTTTTAGCTGATGGTCAATGAAATCAGGAACCTGTTCAGCACCAATTCTTTTTCCAATGATCTTTTTATTTTCATCTAAGATATAAATAGCTGGTGTGCTATAAATATCATATAAGTTACGGAAATTACTTTGATGATATGGGTCATAAACATTTATCCATTCTTCCAGTTGATGATCAGCAATGAAATCTGTCCATTTTTCTTTTTCATGCTGCGTGAATACGGCAAATATTTTCACACCCACATCTTGATATTTATCCCAGACTAACTCTTTTAGTTTAGGAATTTCTTTTTTACAGTGTCCACAGTCCGGTTCCCAAAATATCAATATAGTGATGGGTGCGTACACTTCGCTGAGACGGTAATATTGATTGTTGGGAGATACCATTTTTAAGTCGGGTGCTGTATTGCCAATCAGGTTGGGTTTAAGTTTTGTAATTCTATCTTCCAGTTTGTCAATAAATTCTTGGTCTACCCAATCGGCTATCCCTGAAAGGTAATACTTTTCGCCCAACTGAACCATAGCGGCATCCATTCCCATTAGTTTGCTTTCGTTGGCATAGTTAAAGGTGAACTGAATGAGATATTTTTCCATATCCTTGTTTCCTTTGGCCATGTCAATGACTCTCACTGCTTCTTTTACGATACTGTCAGGCAATTGTAGAATCGTTTTAGAGAAGAAGTTCTCCAGCTTGCCCGTAAAAAAAGGTGTACGTAACAAACGATCGTCATTCATATCGATATTGTCAAAATAATGTTGTTTGTAATATTGATATCTCTTCACCTGTATCACAGAGTCTGGTTGGTTAAGTGCTTTGAAGTCAGGAACCTCAATTTCACGCATGGCCTTGATAAATGAGGCCAAGAAAGTTCCTTCGTGTAGATGTAATATCTTGTCCCAATATGACTGAACATCAGTAGATAGTTCCGACAATTGCTTTTTGAAAGTATCTTGCTGCTCTTTTGTATATTGGTCTTTGTCTTTTAGTTTTTCTTGTATCTCCTTTGCCTTTTCTTGTTTTGAAAATATAAATTTCTGGTAGTCATTAAATGCCTTTTCTTGTTTATTACCATGTATCACTAATGATTGAACCGGGTTTTCTTTGTTTGCGGTAATAGAAAAGTGCTGTTCATCATCTACGATGATATCGAAATATGTTTGATCGGGCATATATATGATATAAACACCACCAGGTAGTTTTTCTTCTCCTGTAAACGTGCCCGCCCCGTTATTATCAATATAAATGGTATCATTAACCAACATCTTTTTGTTGAAATAATGTCCTAGTATCAGTGTGGTATCTTGCCATCCTTTTACAGAAACATCAATTTTGTATCCTTGAGCTTTACTGAAGGAAGTGTAACAACATAGTATCAAGATAAAAAAAACGTGTGTTATGGATCGTGTGTTCATGAATATATTGTTTAAAGTTCTGTTCTTTGAATAATTTCTGTGCATTTATAAGTAGTTACTAAGTAGCCTATCTTAAAAAAATCAAAAAGTTTCAAGCTCGGCTTTGCGCTCAGTAAATTGCGAGTTATAGCGGACTTTAGTAAAGTAAAAAAAAAGATTATCAATCCATCGGTTTTTGTTTTATATATCCAATTAAAATATCTAAGAAGCTTGATTCTTTGTGACAAGACTATTTTATACTTTGGTTCTCTCAATAGTTGTACCAGATTTTCGATGGCCTGTTCTGTTTTTTTTAAGTAATCTTTATTTAAATCTATACCCAAGTGTATTACGGGGTTGTCAATGTGTTTGATATGAATGTTTTTTAGTTCTAAGTCTATACCAAATAAGGTATCTTCATGACCGTATTTTTTGATTTTTTCATCGAAAGATATATGTTCAAATATATCTCTCTTGATAACAAAATTATTGGAAGTCAAATTTTGATATGTGTTTTTTATCCTTTGTTCAACAGAATGACTTTCTCTGAATTTACCTGCTTTCCAGTGAAGCATTTTATGGGGATCAGGACATGTGTCGGTATAAATAGTGCCACCACAGATTACATAGGTATCTGTTTCAATGGCTTTTATGTAACGATCCAGAAAGTCAGGTTTTATGGAGGAATCTCCATCTAAAAAAAGAATATAGTTGTATGTAGCTTTACTAGCCAATAAATTTCTAATGCAAGATCTTCCAATATTGTCGCGCAGTTTAATAAAACTAACATTATTGTATTTTTCTATTTTAGTATTTATGTTGATATACTCCGGTATAGAAGCATCGTCCATAACAATAATCTCCACCAAATGGTTCGTATTTATTGTTTGTTGAACTAAATGGTGCACCAATGGGCAGACATCATAGTTATATACCGGAATACAAACTGATAACATAAAAAATAGATCTCAAACTAATTTATTTCTTTTGTGTGTTCCTGAAGCCATTGTTTTAGTTCATCATTTAAAAAAGGTGATAAGGTATCGTATACTTTTTGGTGATAGTTATTTAACCATTCTTTTTCTTCATGGGTAAGCAAACTAGGTTCAATGGGTTTTAGATCAATAGGACAAAGGGTTAAGGTTTCGAATTTTAAAAACTCTCCAAATTCTGATTGGTTTGATTCTATGGTTAAAAGGAGGTTTTCAATGCGGATGCCGTATTGACCAGTTCTGTATAGTCCGGGTTCATTGGACGTAACCATCCCTTTTTCAAAGGCGACACCATTGTCATTGGGGCGAATACTTTGAGGCCCTTCGTGTACATTTAAAAAACAGCCTACCCCATGTCCTGTTCCATGTCCATAATTTAACCCTTTAGACCATAGTGGTTTGCGTGCTAATATATCTAGGTGTACACCCCTGGTTCCTTGAGGGAAAGAGGTGGTGTCCAAGGCTATATTGCCTTTTAAAACCATGGTATAATCTGATTTTTGTTGCGCACTTGGCGTCCCCAAATGAATGGTTCTGGTAATATCTGTTGTGCCCTCGTGATATTGACCACCGGAATCAATGAGGTAAAAGTTATCGGGAGTCAGTGTGGCATCGGTTTCTGGAGAAACACTGTAATGAACAATGGCTCCATGGGCAGCAAAGCCTGATATTGCACCAAATGATTCCCCCACAAAGTTTTCATTTTCGGCCCTGAATTTTTTTAATTGATGGGCGGCAGAAAGTTCAGTGACTGTTTTTTTAGCAACATTGTTTTGAAGCCAATGCAAAAATTTCACCATGGCTACTCCATCTTTTATCATGGCCTTTCTGAAGCCTTCCTGTTCTGTTTGATTTTTAACACCTTTTAGATCCTGAACAATACTGGCTTTCTCAATTTTAATCACTTCTTTGGGTACCAGTGAGTATATTTTTGTATTGGTTGTTCTAGGGTCAAATAACAGACCTGATTCCACCGGCATATCCTTTATCCATTTAAAGATATCAGTGTATAGATGTACAGTGATGTCATCTTCTGCCAACACTTTGCCAATGGAAGCCGATATTTTGTGGGTGTCAATAAATAAATATACGGCATCCAGTGAGATGATTAAGTAGGCATGAAAGACCGGATTATAAGGTACATCGTTCCCTCTTAAATTTAGTGTCCAGGCAATCTCATCCAAGGCTGTTATAATATAGTGGGATGCATCTTGTTGACGCATTTTTTTTCGGATGTTCTCCACTTTTTCCTTTCGGCTTAAACCGGCATATTTTGTTTCATGGACAAATATGGTATTTTCAGGAAGGGGAGGTCTTCCTTCCCATATATCATCCAATAGTGTTTGGTTGGGATCTAAGGTTATACCATAATGTTTATATTTTTTGGAGAGTTTACGTGCTGCATCAATGGAGAATACTTCTGCCTCAAAAGCAATCTTGCTTCCGGGGTTCAGGCGTTCTCCAATCCAATCTACATAGTCGGGAGTATCCGGCTCTGAGGCTTTGAATAAAGTGATGCCACTGCCCGCTAGCTCTTCTTCGGCCTGTAAATAATATCTGCTATCGGTCCATAAGCCTGCTTCTTCAACCAAAACCACTACGGTGCCTGCTGAGCCTGTAAAACCAGATATAAACTCTCTTTTTTTCCAATGGGCAGCAGTATACTCGCTCATATGTGGATCGCTACCTGGAATTATAAAGGCATCAATACCTAAATGAAGCATTTTAGTTCGAAGAAGAAATATTTTTTCGGCAGTTGTTGACATGTCACACAGTTTTTGATTAATTAAACTCTACTTTTTGATTTTTGTTGAAAATGATGACTTTTCTTTGTGTATTCGGATCTTTACCCACCACACCACTAAAACCTATCTTGTTGAGATCGGTAACGACCTTAAGTTGGTCTTTATGTGTATGTGTAAATTTTCCATTGAACACCTCTCCATTTAAAAGATAGCTTGTGTTACTATCTATTTTTACGGTGGTGGGTGTTTCCTCGTTGTTAATGGTTAACTCCCGAAAACTTCCACCGGAATGGGATACCATTAAGGAACCTTTATGTCCTTCGAATAAAGCTTTCTGGGTAAAATTCTGAACGTTTATAATACTGTTGTTGCTGTTGATAGTCACAAAATCACCAGCTTTAATTTTTATATTATCTACCTGAGAACTTCCTTGATAATCTTTAATACGACCAATTTTTAATAAACTGTATTTAGTGATGGCATTGATATGATCAGCTTCCTGGATTTCTATGGTGGAATTATTAATTTCTATATCGGATGAACCTAAACTTTTAATGATACCATTACAGTGCAGTAAATTAATGTGATTAACACTTTTACTTGTGTCGGCTGATATTTTTCCAAACTGAATATCACAGTATGAGATATTTGCAAATACGCCTCCATGCACTCCTTCCAGATTAACCCGGCCATGCATGTTTTCAATTCTAAGTCCTAATTTTTTAGGAAAAAATATGGTGTATTTAATTTTATATGGGATTGTTCGATTGAAATCTTTAACCAAGCTGGTCTTTACAAGCAAAGTATTGCTGTATCCAACGGTTTTTAGTTTGATTTCATTCATCATTTCTTTGGCTAGATTGGGTTTGTCTGAATAAATTTCAATACTCGCCTCTACACTGATGGAGTCTTTGTCCCAGTTGACCAGATCAACCTGTGCATGTTTTGCCCTAACATCCAGTTGTGTTATATTGTGTAATGGAAATACCTCCAACGAATATGAAGTAAAATCGCTTGCTGATCTATCTTGTGATGATAGGGATATCCATGATGTCAGTATGGCAATTAATATGGTTTTTATTCTTCGCATTTTCTTCATGTTATAAATGGCGTAAAAGTAGCTAAAAAGATAGGTATGGGAAAATATTATCTTATTTGCTAACAATCAAAAGTGCTATTCTTTCGACCTTTCTTCTGCTGCTCCTTCATCAATACTGATACTTTGACCTGAAGCAGCAGCGCTTGTTTTAATAGGACTAAGACCAAATTTCTTAATAAAACGGTTTAATCTGCTCGCTGGTGACTGGATAAATGTAAAACCACCAGACTTCGCTTTTCGTTCATCACTTTTTAGGGTGCTTATTGTTGTGTTAAATGCTTCATCAGAAGAAAGTGTATACATCATTTTTGCTTTGTAGGCAAAATAGTACCACGTGTCTTTATCAAAACTTAAAAACAGATCGATGGAATTGCCGCTTCTTTTCTTTACTATTTCAGCTTTTACATTTACTTTTTTGTTAATAACATTGTTTTTAATCATTGTTAAATCTGCCGTGCCATCTGCAATATAAGCATGTGATACACCATCAAATACAAAGTCTATGTTTCCAAATAGAAACATGTTGTTGACTACTTCGTTTAAAGATGCGATTGGTTTTCCTTCTTTTTTTAGCTTTGTGATTTCCGCGGCCTCTTTACTACCAACTAATTCGGCCAGGCGTTTTTTAAATCCGCTGTCCGACTGTTTGCTTTCCGGTGCCGTTGATGCCATTATCCGGGTCACCATCTGTTGGGTGGCCGTTTCGTTAAAAAAGAAATCTATACCCAGTAGGGTAGTAAGAGATATCTTATCATTTTTTGGATTGTCAATAATGGTACCTGCACTTCTTAGAGACACCTGATCTAGATCAACCCCCATATTCAAAGGACCTTCTGCCAATAATTGACAACTTGAGTTAGAGTATCTAAATAAAACACCAGTGGTGTCCGGGTTTTGTATTTTATCTAAATGAGCAATCTCAAAAGCGTTTTGCTGCTCATTAAAGTATAGGTAATCACCCGCCGTAATAATGGGTATGTCACTGTAATCTTTCCTCTTCGCTAGAAAAGTAGCGTAAATATGAGAGGAATCTTTGGTGATGTAAAAGTCACGATATATCTTTTTTCTTTCAAAATCAACGGGTTCTTCTCCTATTGGAATTACGATACTGTCTGGATCAATGGTCGCTTTAAAATAAGTATAGGTTTGTGGGCCACCGGCACATTGATGTAACATCTGAACACCACCATCGAAATTAAGGTGTGGTGAGGTTGATGTTAGTTTTGTTTTACCTTTAAAGGTGAAATTCTTATCAAAGGTAAATATGTCTTCTTCTGGTATGTTACCTTCTGCTGTAGTCTTTAAATCATCATTTAATTCAATATTACTGAATTGTAGCGTGAACTTCTTACCATCTCCGTTATAATAATCGTATTCTCCGTAACCTGAATAATTAAACTTACCTCCTACTTTGAGGTGAGAGTTATATATGGTGTGTGTGAAGTTTGTGTCATTTGCTAAGACAATGGAAGCACTGTCAATGGGAGCCATATCGGCATTTTCGCGTATCGTTAATAATCCGTCGTTGAGTATTATATTGGCATCTGCTACCTGAATGTTTTTTACTTCCTCGGCATATATAATTTTATTTTCCACATCGTATCTAGCCAGTGGTACCATAAAGTCTAGAGAATCTTGTTTTTTGTGGGTGGAAACAAAACGGTTTCCTTTTGAGCCGCTGGCTCCTAAATAAATGTCATTGTTTTCCATATCCCATGAAAATTCATTGATATAGGATATGTATCTATTGTCGGTAAAATTAACAGGATTGCCTCCTGATATTGATTTGAACTTACCTTGCCTTTTTTGAAAATCTATATTGGATATAAGGTTGGTGGTGTTAAATGATACTGCTTCGTCAATATCGGAGTTGCTTGCCAGATTAAAGTCAGAGGAATCTGCCATCATCGAATAACCACCAAAGGTCATGTCTTTGGATACGATATTGGCTTTGTCCATGTAAAAGGTTCCTTTACCTGTGGATCCTTCGGGTGCAACGGTTAGCTCTCCATCCAGTGAGGCCTCGTTGTTATACATGGTGAAAGATTCTTCTTGCGATTTTGATATTAATTGGTCTTGATAGGGCAAGAAATTAATATGGTTATATTTTCCATGTACATCGGGATATTCAACGCCTTCTTCGCTTTTTTTAACCGTGAAATCATAGGCTTGTCCTGTGGCATTTTCGGGTAGAAATACTAAATTTTCGGATTGGGCGGTAGCACTTAAATATTGAAGTGTTCCTTTTCCTTTAAGTCCCTTGTTGCTCATGTCAATGTCTGCAATAAAGGTCGCTTTGCCGTCATAAACTGCATAACCGTCGGCCGGAGTTTTACGTTTAAAACCCAGAGAGTAGTCATTTCTCACGGTCAATTGTTCTTTGAATGTGGGAAATATATTAGAAACAAAAGTTCCTGTAAAGTCAAAGTTTTTTGCACTCAACTTACTAATACTATCTAAAGTAAAAGTATCAAGCTTAAAATAAAATTTCTCTCTGTCATATTGTCCGTCCTGAATTTCAGGTTTATCGTAGTATACATATGATTCGGTTGCACTATTCAGAATGGGATATTCGCTATGAAAATCTTTTCCTGATTTGTTATTGGGTTCGTCAATCTTTAGATTACCGGATAAGTTTTCGATGGCATTTTTAACATAGGTCATTTGCGGTTGTCCAAAATAATCCAGTTCTCCTGTTTCAACTTTCATCCTTACGGAATCCAGATTTTTCATTTCTATTTGAAAATCGTCATAGTCAAATTTAAAGCCATCACCGTATAAATTTAACATGCCTGCATTAATGGCTCCATCAAAAACAAAGTTTCGATTTCTTTTTAAGAGGATATGTTCATTCTTGGGGAAGAATATTACATTTTGATTATCGGATATGGATATGGATTTAACGCCGTTGACATTGATGTCGTAGTTGAGTAAATCTATTTGTGCATTGGCTATATTACCAGGTGTATGGGAAACAAACCGAATGACATCGTAATCTTTATTGCCTAATCGAAATTGTAAATAATCATATAGTCGTTGGCGTAGTTCTATCATATCGGTGTTTACATTGTAGCCGATAAAACCATAGAAGGATAATTGTATGATCTGCTGGCGGATTTGATTTTCCGGTAGGTGCATCATCTGTGCATATTCAGATGCGGTGAAAGGTCTACCATGGTGCATCTTAGAGCAGTTCTTTAGACCTTGTAAGGGGTGTATGGCATCCATACCTTGCAAGCTGTTATAGAAACCTTCTCTAAAATAACTTAAGGACTCAAACTCACCGTGGTTTTCAGCTGCACCAGATACCATCTTTAGATCCATGGTTTCACTACCTATTTTCCATGTTAGTAACTCGATGTCCATACTAACGTTATGGAAGGTATTGAAATATGGACTCAATGCAAGTCCTTCTCCATTTCTAATCAGGTGTAATTCGTTTTTATCTACCATCAGTTTAAAAATCAGCCCTGGGTGATAGATATAATCTGTTTGTAGGCTAATTTTAACTTCTGTATCACTGCTGAGTATCTGGTCTTTGCGCAAAGCAAAATAAAGAGACTTAGCCGTTAAAAAAACAGTGTCATTACGGTATATGGTAATTGTGGCAGGGTTGTCATGTGTGCCTGATCCTAAAAACTTAGATCCGAATTGCGAGAATCCACCTTCATAATTAATGTCTGGATGAATATTATCCAGTTTAAATCGCTGTTCAACGGATGTGAATTGTGGATAGGTAGAGTTAGCCGTTGATTTAATATCCATTACCTTGTGACGTAAGCTACCTATTAATGGATGATCAAAATAGATGGTATTGTAAAATTGTACTGAGTCTATATCGAAATAGGATTGTTTAAATGGAAATGAGTAGGAGCCAAAAGTGGCACTTACTTGTTCGGCTTTAAATCCTGATCGTTCCCAAGTTACCTTGCCTTTGTCTCCATTCCAAATTTTTGTACTGTAGTTAAATGTTCCTTTGGTATCCCATATTCGTATGCTATCGTTTTTGGAGTGGCAAGTTAGGTTAAGAGCTGGAAAACGAGCAATTAGTTCTTTGTTGGTATATGAGAGCGTCCAGTTAGTATTGTCGGTTTTCCATTTGTTGGAAGGGGTCGAGAAGATAATGCTGTCTGTTACTAATTGAGAAGTAGTTTTTAAATATGTATTGATGGTGCGAAGGTGTAAGCGCGGTTTTTTTATGAGATCAACCACTGCATTGTTCCATGCTGTAAAAGAACTTTGAGAAATGTCAGCTTTCAAATACACACGAACCGCATTTAGGTATGCTTCGTAATCGGGTATAGGACGTGCTTTCTTTTTCGCCAATGCATTACAGTTGTTAATGATCAATTTCTTCTGCTCTTCATCGGTTTCGGGTGAATCCCAGAAAACGGATAATTCTTCCAAGTACGCCTTTGCATACTTTTTGTCGGAAACGGTTTTAAAGAGTTCCTCCATTTTAGGGACGAACTCTTCTGTGTTATCACTAAATGTCTGTGATGAGCTTTGGCTAAAAGCTATGTGGGTAATTAATATGCAAATAAATAAGGTAAATGTGCTTCTCATCGCTTAAGTCTTGTATGTTGGAATATAGATATTCCATGTTCCAAAATCTTCTTAAAAAAAGATTAATCAGCCTTTATATACGCAAGGGCTACCCATTGGTTATCTTCCTTTACTGATTTTTTTACCAAGTTATGAACATTACATTCTTTTTCTATGATTTCTATATCACTTTGGTAAAATCCGCTTAATAGTAATATGCCACCTTTGTTCAATACTTTTACGTATTTACTGATATCGTTTAATAGTATGTTGCGGTTGATATTAGCCATTATGATATCAAATGTTTCTTTGTCTAATAATGAGGCGTTGCCGCATTGTACTTCCATTTGATCAATATGGTTCATTTTGATATTGTCCCTTACATTGTTATAGGCCCATTCTTCGATGTCAATACCAAGAACTTTTTTGGCTTTTTTCTGAGCTGCTAATATGCCGAGTATCCCAGTTCCGCATCCCATATCCAAAATAGATTTGCCCGCAATATCCATCTCTAAAATATGCTTTATCATTAAACCAGTAGTTTCGTGATGGCCTGTGCCAAAGGCCATTTTAGGTTCGATTAATATCTCATATTCAGATGTAGGTACATTCGTGTGAAAAGGACTTTTAACCACACATCGCTTGTCAATAACAATGGGGTTGAAATAATTTTTCTCCCAGGTCTCATTCCAGTTCTGATCGGGTATGTTTTCTGCATCAAAGCTGATGCTATATTCCTTGTTGTTCAATAATTGAATGCTCTTTACTTCTTCTAGATGGTATTGATGGGTGGGGATATATGCATTTAAACCGTATTCTGTTTCTTCAAAACTGTCAAAGGCAAATTGTGCCAACTCAGCCATGAGTATTTCTTGGGCAAGCTCCGAAATAGGCGATATCTTAAATTTTACTTTGGTATATTCCATCTTGAGTTTTTATGTTTCTGGCAAAAGTATACAAAATGAAGAGGATGGTGGGTATTGATGGGAAAGAAAAATTTGAAATATTCTTCTGCTGTGATTCGGGAGATCCTATATTTTATACTTTTGTGGGCCTTAGGTAAAATATGTCATATGTATCGTGAGATCGACGAAGTGAACACTTGACCAATAGTTATAATGACGGTGAGTTTTATATGACAATTAAATGTATATTAGATAAATGAGTGATGCCATAAAAAAATATCCGTTTAAAGATGGTTTGAACCATGAATTTGAAATCTTGGATTTATCAAGTATCCTGAGTGTTAAAAATGAATTGATGACTGTACCGCATAGGGCTCAGTTTTATCATATTCTTTGGATTGAAAAAGGAAAGGGTACTCATTATGTAGATTTTAAGCCCGTGGACTTGGAGGATAATATGATTATTTTTGTGCCGAATAATTGTGTGAACCTGTTTGATAAAAAAGGTGCTTATCAAGGAAAAGTAATTATTTTTACGGATAGTTTTTTTAGTAAAAATAACCATGATATGTTGTTTTTGCATAGTAGTATTTTGTTTAGCGATTGGTATGATATTGTAACCATTAAGTTAAATTCGAACCCTTCGGAGTTGCACCTTTGTATTGATTTTATGGAGAAGGAATTCAAACGCAGTGCTGATGCTGCCCAATATTATATTCTGCATAATATGTTGTACGTGTTTTTGTTACAGGCAGAGCGGGAAATGCGAAAGCAAGGATTTAAGGAGCAGAAACCTAGTTTTCACCTGGATTGTGTTGTTCTTTTTAAGGACTTGCTGGAACAAAATTTTAAAAAAGACAGGTCTGTTAAAAATTATGCCGCGGCATTAAATATTTCTGATAAACAGTTACATAAAGCTACTACAACTTTGTTGGATAAGACGCCTAAGCAAATCATTGATGAGCGGGTTATATTAGAAGCTAAACGATTGTTGGTACACAGTCATCAGTCTATCAAAGAAATTACCTTTGCATTGGGGTATGATGAACCTACAAATTTTGTTAAGTATTTTCGCAAGCATACCGATCTTACGCCATCTGAATTTAGACAAAAGCAATTGGATCATTAAGTCTTATTTTGTTGCCTATTGTTTCTGCTTTTCTTGTTTGTGTGTGCATTCAATACGGCATTGTTGTGATCGTTTTTGACTTCTGTTTTTATCATTCTAATTCTATAGGTGAAACAAGCGTTTGAGTTCTCGTCCTTTTTTCATGCGATAATGTACAAACAATAAAATGCCAGAAATGGGAATGCCTGAAGAGATCACGTATATGCTCCAGCCCATGGTGATTTTTTGGCCAGAATAATAATCCAAAAGAATTTCAACTGCCATGCATATGATACTGGCCAAAGATAGTATAAGAGCAATAATATTGATTCCTTTTTCTTTGAGTTTTTTGATGAATAAAATGGAGCAAAGAAAAAACAGGTATAGTAACAAAAGAAGTGGAATACCTGCTTTAAAGCTCCACCCGGTTGCATTTCCCAGATAATCTATGGCCAATATTAAGAACGATAGGGAAGCAAAACTACCCAGGGTTAGCGTTAAGGATTGATGTCGGAAAAAGCTTAATAAACTGCTGTTTATAAACAAAACAAAACATATTATTGCAGTATACTTAGACCATGAAATATGTTGGCTGGTTAATAAATCAATTAAAAATGTGATAATGGTAGCTGATAGTAAAACAATGACCGTTAATTCCCAAAAAAGCTTTCTATTTAGCTGTTTTTCTGGTGTTGTTTTTACTTGGTTCTCTTTTTCTTTTTTTCCATGAGAGGAGGTGAATGATGTATTGGTTTCTTGGGATTCTGCCAAGGAGCTTTTTTTATTACTTAGATCATGGCATAAAGGACAACTGTCCATGCTTGGGTCTAATTCTACTCCGCAAT
Source organism: Saccharicrinis fermentans DSM 9555 = JCM 21142 (assembly GCF_000517085.1). NCBI lineage: Bacteria > Pseudomonadati > Bacteroidota > Bacteroidia > Marinilabiliales > Marinilabiliaceae > Saccharicrinis > Saccharicrinis fermentans. The sequence goes on from NZ_KI912107.1 coordinate 1,171,742, forward strand.
TTGTACAATATTTCATAAATCACTTAGTTTTTTGATCTGAACGTGCATACCTTCTTTAGTCAGGAAACTTAGAAAATATCGCTCTAGTTCTTTAGAGCGTGTGATATTACCAAAGCTAAGAACCAATTTGTCGTGAAAACCTGCTACTCCGCAATTGATTTTTAGTTTTTTGTTGGGGGGAGGAGGCGTGATAACAAAATAGTCAATTTTATCCTTTAGCTTGTCCGGAACCTTTATTTTACCTAAGTTACTGATAACGCTGCAATATTGATATGCACCTTCGGTATAATATTTATAACGTAGAAACAAATTTTTTAATATCAGCGGGATACCACGGACAAGCATTTTTTTTTCACCTCCAACATTGCGTGAAATTATTTTACTGATTAATTTTTCATCGGTCTCTAATCTCATCTTGTGATATACTATCTTTAAGATTTCATCAAATGAATATATTCCCAAACGAGTGTCAATTTCAGGCATTACAAATAGTGAAAAATTACGCATCGTCTTCGAAGGGTATATATTCCGAAGATTGATTGGTACTTGAATTCGAATGACTCTTTTCTTTGATGTGTTTTTATGGGTGGCTATCTGTTGTAGAGCAAACAGTTGAACAGCAATGAGATATTCGGTGATGCTGACTCCTTTTTGTGCAGATTTGTGTTTTATTTCTTGCATATTGAGTATCGCCACCAATACATCAAACCTAGGTTTCTTATTTAATTTGTAGGGCAGGTGAAATGATTTTGACAGCCGTGCGGCAAAAGGAATATTATCCTTAAAGTATCTTGAATAGGCATCTTCTGTTTCTGCTTCCAGTAATTGTTTATCGAGGCCTAGTTTCGTTTTATCTATGGTATCTGAATGCTTTAAGGAGTGATAAGTGTCAAGAATCCAAATCAAAAATTGAGAAGCACCATATCCATCGGTGAGTATATGTGAACATTCTATACTTAACCGGTTCTTGTAAACAAGGATTCGGAGTAAATGAGCGTTGGTATCATGCTTATTAAATGCTTGACAGGGAAGTCCGGTGTCTGGAGCTAGGGTGAAAGGCCTTTTTGTTTCTTCAAGGTAATACCAAAAGATGCCATGGTGTAAACTTACTTGGTAATAGGGAAATCTTTTCTCTGCCAGTGAAACAGCTTCCAGTAGGTACCGGATAGCTATTCTGTGGTGTAAAACGGCAGTGCACCGTAAAACCGTTGTGTGCTCTTGCGTGCGAATGGCGGGAAATATCTTTGCCGCATTGTCTAATGAGAACCAGAATAGTGATTTATTTTTATTACCTATATTATTTTTCCCTTTCATAAAAAAAAAAAGTTGCTGCCCGTGGCAAAGTAAGCATTCTTTTGTACAAATTTATTGAGTAATTTTTCCTCTACAAAATATTATTGTTGTTGGAGGATGCTCTCCCAAAATGGTCAAGAAAATATTTGCTAATATTTATTACATTTTATGTATGTCTTTTTTTTCCTTGGTCGCTGTTACTGTTTTATTTATCATTCACTTCTGAGATATTGTGTTATTGTTTGGATGTTTTAACCTGTTTTATGTTTAAAATGAGGCGGTCAATTACTATCTTTGAATTCATAAATTATCTCCATTGGTAAAAGGCAGTTCTTGTGTTTTTTATCCTGTAAATTAATGCAATTGTTTTGAAAATAACTTTTCTTGGTACCGGAACTTCGCAGGGGGTGCCTGTGATAGCTTGTCAATGTGCAGTCTGTAAATCATTAGATTTGCATGATAAACGACTGCGATCATCTGTTTTGATTGAAGTAAATGGAACTCATATTGTTATTGATTCGGGTCCTGACTTCAGGCAGCAGATGTTGGTGAATGATGTTCGTAAATTGGATGGTATTCTGTTTACTCATGAGCATAAAGACCATACGGCAGGATTGGATGATGTAAGAGCTTTTAACTGGGTGACGCAAAGTCCGGTGAATGTTTTTGCCGAAAAAAGAGTATTGTCTGCATTAAAAGTTGAGTTTTCTTATGCTTTTGATCCTAAACCTTATCCTGGTGTTCCTAAGATTAACTTGAATGTCATTGACGAAAAACCCTTTCAAATAAATGGTGTTCATGTTATTCCCATTCGGGGTATGCATATGAATTTACCTGTGCTAGGTTTTCGTATTGGTGACTTTTCTTATTTGACAGATTTTAATTATATTTCTGATGAATCACTCAATAAAGTTAAGGGTTCAAAGGTGATTGCCTTGAATGCGGTTAGGAAGGAACCTCATATTTCTCATTATTGTTTAAGCGAAGCTGTAGAGGTGTTGCAGAAGGCCAAGCCAGAAATGGGCTTGGTGACACATATGTCGCATCAATTGGGCCTATATGCAGAAGAAAACCCCTTATTACCCCCGGGAATACAGCTGGCATATGACAATTTAGTATTGGAAATTTAGGTTGGTTTTTCTGATTCTAACGATCGGAGAAACAAAAAAATGGAGGATCCGACTAATATTGTAAATACGATACCGATGACCTTTAATGAGAAAGAACGGTCATAGGTGTCGGATAAAAAGCCTACCACTGGCGCAATAATTGCAAAAAAAGCTCTGATGATCAGACTTCGAATAGATAATACGGTAGCCCGCATATCGTCAGCAGTAATTCGATTGATATAATCTTTCAAAACGGGCGTGGCTATTCCTCTACTAAAATAAAATATACCCAGAATAATCAAGATCCAGGCTGACTCCATAAATCCAGAAAGAATATAACTACCTGTAATAATGATGGATGTTAGCCAGATGGTCATTTGGGGTTTAAGTCTTGCCTCAATTTTATAGGCAAAGAGTGTTGTTGTTCCTACAATTAAGTTGAGAACAGTGTGGGTGGCTCCGATGGCATATTCAGAAAAACCGATGTCGTTGAGGTATAATTGATACATCCAAGCCATGGTTAGCGTTGCTGTACCTAGGATGCTTGAATAAAGTAGATTATACCTTAGTTTGGCATTTTTTATTGTGGCATACCATACGATGCTCCATATATCTTTTATTCCGGGCTTCTTTCTAATGCCACTCCTGATGGGTTCAATCAACATGATGGACGCAGGAACGGCCATAAATGCAATGCCTGTTTGAAAAATAAAGGGATATCGTATATGTATTGCTGCCAAAGAACCACCTATGATACCTGCCAGGGCCTCTGAGTAATTACCTACCGTAAAGTTCCGTCCTTCGTATTTTACATACTCTTTTTCTCGCCCTACACTTTTAAGGGAATCGTACATAATAGCTGAATCAGCTCCGGAAACAAAACTTTGTCCTATACCCAGGGTCACTTCAGCCAAGAGAAACCAGTAATATCCCGATGTTGTGGCATAAACCAAAAAACCTAGCGTTCCCAGTATCGATCCGAATATCAAGGTCTTTCTTCGACCGATAACATCTGCTACATATCCTGATGGAATTTCAAAAATAACGATGGCTATGGAGTAAAAAGCCTTTAGTTGAAATGATTCTCTGTCAGAGAATCCCATATCCTTATAAAACAGCATCAAAATAGGCATGGTCAGCATAAACCATTTTGCTATTTTAATGATGTATAGTTTGCCTATGTTTGACTCAATGCCCGTCCTTGCCAACCTGTGTCTTGTTGTATTATATGTTAATAATAATTTTAATAGTGACCTAGTTCTTTGGCCATTTTGTCAATGTGCTTGTTCTTGTTGGGATCTATGATTTTATTATTTGATTTGGCTGATAACATCTCCTTTCTTAGTTCTATTAAAGAGGAGGAGATGATCTCCATCTTTTGCTTGTTTTTAACCAATTGCTGTTCAAAAGAGAGTAGTTTTTGCTTGTTTACTTCCATCTCTTTGGTTAATTGACGGTTGCTACTGCTTACTGCATTGTACTTTTCTTTTTGAAGGGTAAGTTCGTATTCGAGTTTGGAAAATCTCTCTTTGGATAGTTTTAATGCATATTTAATGCTGGCAGTATCTCTTTTGAGTTTGATGTTGTCGGAACGTAAACTCTTGAGTTCTTCTACTGTGGTTTGGGTGGATTGCTTCTGCGACTGATATAGTTTAACAGTCTCCTCTAGTTTATTTTCAAGTGCTTTATTGCTGTCAGTGAGTTGTGTTACCTTAACCAATAAGTCACTAATTTCGTCCGACTTCACTGCATTACTTAAGTGTAACTCGCTTTTCATCAATTCAAAATCCGATACGTTGGTTTTTATTCTGGATTGTAAGGTCTTATTCTCGCTAAGGCTCGCACTTAACTCTTCGTTTAGCTTTGATTTTTCAGCTAAGCATGCTTCGTATTTCTTTTTAGAAACTACACAACTGTTTAATAGTATGGTGCTTACAGTAAGTAATAATACAGTTCTCATAAGTATCCTGTTTTTTTATGATTCCAAAAATAGCAAAGTTTTTAATCATTTCCTTCATAAATTTAAAGACATCATCATCAACAAATCGGTATTATTCTTACTTTTAAGCATTAAAATTATATGTGATGAATAGAAATGTAATGAAATACAGTCTGTCTTTTATTTTATTGTTTATTATTGGTAAGGTTTTAACTGCGCAAAATTTTACCGTTACAGGTACGGTTATTAATGCAGAAACGGGAGCTGCTGTTGAATTTGCAAATATTGGTATTGAGGGTACTTATTTGGGAACAGCCTCAGATATGGATGGAAATTTTGAGATTAAATTATCGGAAGCTTTGCTGGAAAAACAAATCAGTATTTCTGCAGTTGGCTATAAATCAAAAGTATATCAGGTTAGAGAATGGTCGAAAAAGGATGGATTAATGATACAGTTGGCACCGGTAAATTATGGTATATCGGAGATAAATGTAGCGGCGAAGTCTAAGATTGGGTACGGGATTATCCGTACTGCGGCCCATCTGATTACTGATAATTATATCGTACAACCATATACTTATCGGTGCTATATGCGTACCGTAACAAATATGAATGGTAAATCATTCATGGATGAAGCCATCGTATTGTTGACAGATAGTAAAGGATATGGTGAACGGTCATTTGCTGAGGCCTACCAAAATATCCATTACCGTATCGTACAAAATAATCCACATAGAAAAGTAGCTTTATTAAAGGAGGGCCTTACTTTTATGGATGATTTGATAAGCTGGGATATCGTGCGTAATCCTGGTAACATACTATCGGTGGAATCAATGAACGATTTTGAGGTAAATGTGGAGGGAGAAACGGCGCTGGATGGTGATTCTGTGTGGGTGCTTTCGTATGATTGCCAAAAGCCAGATGTTCAAAATGCTGGAGATCCACAATTAACAACGTATAAAGGGAAAATATGGGTGACGCAAGAAAATAATAAGGTATTAAAAAATAGCTTTGAAGCAACGCGGATAGGTGCATCTCGTCATGGAAATAGTTTTTATGTTAGTAAGGAAAATGCAACACCATTGAAATATAAGGTCGAAACGCATTATAAAAGGAAGGATGGTAAGCTGGCCTTAAACTCGGTGCAATATCTACAGGAGGAAAGCAATGGACAGGAAACGGCTGTTTATTTGAAAGTTGTGGAGGTGGAAGCCTATGATAATCGTATTACTGGACGACAATATTATAATGGAGACGATAAAAATGAAGGTTTCTGGAATAAATACAAGCGGCCGGAATAATTGGGTTGTATTATGGTACGCGACCTATTTATTGTCTTATGAAACCGACATGGACAACCCAAATAATTGGACTTTCAGCGATGATTGAATTCAGCATGGCTTAGTATGGTTTCGCTAATTTTTAAACATATAAAACTCGCCGAAGTTAAGTATACTAACGTGTGATAAATATTTCGCATGGTCCGTTTCTTGTTTCATTATAGTTTGCTATTTCTGCAAACTTAAATACCGCTACTTTGGATTTTTTTTATTGCTTTTTTGATGCCTATCACGACCAATTATGAATAGATCAGGTTAGAATTAAAAGTGATCAAATGTGTTGTCATTTTTTAGAATATTTATTACTTTAACACGCAGGGAACAATCTAAACAAAACAAGCGATGGAAGATAAAATAATTACCTTAGCGACATTGTCATTTGAAAAAGCACAACTTATTAAAACCTTATTGGGCAACGTGGATGTAGAATGCTTTCTGGAGAATATTAATTTGGTTCAGGGAGCCGTGTCTACGGGTGTAAAGGTTAATATTAAAGAAGTTGATTTTCAAAAAGCGCTTGTTATTTTTGACGCCATTCATGCGTCTGAATTTGATACCAATAAAGTTAAGGTTGAAGCCACAGAAGGAATTAAAGTATTGGTTCCGGTTGATTTTTCGGAGTATTCTCAGAATGCAGTAGATATTGCGTTTGATTGGGTGGCGAAAAGTAGGGGAGAACTCGTCTTGTTTAATGCCTACTACTCACCTATGAATACTGGACTCCCTTTCAGTGATGCCTATGTGTATGATGTCAATTCTGATGACCTCAGTTTTGAGATGAAAGAAATGGCTGAAAAGAGATTGCGACTTATGAAAGAAGAGCTTGAAAAACGTATTGTTAATCAGGGTATTCATTCTATTAATGTGAGTACTGAAATAAGACGTGGTATAGCCGAGCACGAAATTCTTGCTTTTAGCGAGCACTATAATCCATCTTTAATTGTGATGGGAACTAGAGGGGCTGATAAAAAGGCTGTGGACTTGATAGGTAGTGTCACTGCAGAAATAATTGAAGGAGCCAAGGTTCCTGTTTTAGCTGTTCCGGAGTGTTTTAAATATGAAGGGCTGGATAAAATTAATAGCATTGGATATCTTTCGGTATTTGGAGAAAGTGACTTTGGTTCTATACAAAAGTTATCCACTATCATAAAAGCACTTGATGTGGTGGTGAAATGTGCACATATAACTGGTAGTGATAAGGTTGCGGTGAATAGAGTGAAAATGGATGGACTTGTGGATCATTTTGAGCATAATAAAATAGGTAAGGAGCTTGATTTTAGATTGATTGAGAATGAGGACTTTTGGGTGGGAGTAGAGAGTTTTGTTTTATCTGATCAAATAGATATTTTGGCCTTTACCACATTTAAACGAAGTCTTATTTCAAGATTGTTAAATCCATCTATTGCCAAAAAAATGCTTTTTCATTCAACAACACCATTGTTGGTATTTCATTCATAATTTTCTATTTTAGGGCGACCTATAATGTTGTTACCTAATATGGGAAAAACAATTTTTGTTGCATTTTTAATTTTCAAACTTGGATGTTTAACTATTCTGGGACAAGAATTGTACCCCGTTAGAGGAACTGTTTATGTGAGGGAAGGTAAGGCGGTAAAAGTGAACCTATCTATTAGTAAGGAGGGCACTGAGAAACGAGTCCCTGTGGATGTGAATGGTGATTTTGTGACATATCTCACCTGGAATGGTGTTTTTCAATTTCGGTTTTCTAAGCCGGGATATATTAGTAAAATAATAAGTTTTAGTACGCAGTTGCCCGAGGAAGTAGATAAGAGTAATATCTTTCCATATGAAATTTTGGTGGAATTATTTCCTACTTTTCCAGAGGTGGATACCGCTTTTTTTAAGCGTCCTGTGGCAAAAATTAAATATTCAAAAGAGGATAACGATTTTGTTTACGATCTGGATTATCAGCTGATTATTCAACGGAAAATGAAGCAGATCAAAACGCAATATGAAGCTTGGAAAAAGAATATTGTTGCGAAACCTAAAAGCTCAAGGGCTGCACTATTAAAAGAAAGAGAGGAAAGTGCCATTCGTTATCAGAAGAGCGTTGAGATTAAACAAAAAGGAGCTGCTCTGTCGACTTCAACAAAAGTGCCTTCCAAGTCTATAAAGTCAATTGTTAAAGAAGAAAGACCTTTTGATTTTCCTCCCTTGCAAGATTCTTATCCTGAGGGGAAATCCATTGAAATTCATGAATTAAAGGGGAAAGTTATTACCCGTGTGATTATCAAAAATGGAAAGTATCAAAAGATATTTTATAAAGTGAAGCATAATTGGGGTGGTCTGTATTACTTTGTTCAAGAATCTCCATCTCATTATAGAAATATCTCGAAGTATAACTTTGAAAAGGCAACAAAAATTTAGGGATGTGAAATGCCTTATATGTTGTTAGATAGTCGGTTTGATATGTTGGGATGCTTAATAGATGAGATGATCGTGTTGCTAAAAAAATAGAAGTTCTTGTTGGCTGATGCGGATCAAAGAGAAACGAATGAGGTATGCCCGTAGTAAGTAAATGATTCATTTTTGTTATCAAAGCTTAAAATCATAGCAAAAGTCATGTTTTAATTTTGTCGATTGAAATAAATCCCTATTTTTGCATTATAAAATAAAAGCAAAATGCATTTATAGCTTATGGTTTATAAATTAACCCATATTACCTCTAATATTACTTCAGCCATTACCCCTTGGGGGGTCTAGTTATTATTCTTCTGCCTTCAGGAGGTTTATTCGTATAAATACTACCTGGAATTGTTTTAAAAGCATTTTAATAGAATGCTAATGTAAACATAGAAATAGTTCATTGAGCAATCGCAATCATCTTTTATAATAGTATAAAACATAAAGCCATATCTTTTAATATGGTTAATCAATATTCAAATCATATGAAGGTCTTAAAATTTGGGGGAACGTCCGTAGGTTCTTCGGAGAGTATATTAAAAGTTAAAAATATTGTTGAATCTCAACAGGAACAAATCATAGTAGTGGTTTCTGCAGTTGGTGGAATAACAGATCAGTTAATTAAAGCTGCCAACCTTGCCGAGAAAGGAGAGCAGGAGTGTTTTGATATATCCAGTGAGGTAAAAGAAAAGCATTACAAGATAATAAGTGAGCTTTTTCCCTTAGATCAGGCCCAAACTATTAAGTATAAAGTGGATCAGCTTTTTGAGGAAGTGAGTACCATTATTAAAGGAGTGTTCTTGTTGAAAGAAGTTTCTACCAAAAGTAAGGCCATTATTGCTAGTTTTGGGGAGAGGATTTCATCTTTTATTGTATCGGAACTGATACAGGGGGCTACCTTATTTGAATCGCAGCATTACATTGTCACCGATAATGTGTTCGGTAAGGATTCTGTTGATTTTGAAACCACCGAAACCCGTTTGAAAAATATACAGGAAGAGTTGGGGAATGTGGCTGTTTTTTCGGGTTTTATTGCTAGTAATAAGAATCAGGAAGTAACTACATTGGGCAGAGGTGGTTCTGATTATACTGCGGCGATTATTGCAGCTACCTATGATGCCTCTATTTTGGAAATATGGACCGATGTGAATGGTTTTATGACAGCTGATCCTAGAATTATTAGTCGCGCCTATTGTATTGATCGTTTGAGTTATTCCGAAGCCATGGAACTCTCGCACTTTGGTGCGAAGGTGATTTTTCCGCCTACCATTTTGCCTGTTTATAAAAAAAATATACCGATTTTAATTAAAAATACTTTTAATCCAGAAGCAAAAGGTACCTTGATCAATGATCAAAAGGAACCCATGCAAGGGAAAAAGATTAAAGGTATTTCTTCTATTAAAAATGTATCCTTGCTTACTGTGCAAGGTCTTGGAATGATCGGTGTTACAGGTATTGCCATGCGTTTGTTTAAATCGCTTGCACAAAAGAATATTAATGTTATACTAATTTCACAGGCTTCTTCTGAGAATTCGATTAGTGTGGTTATTGATTCTCAAACCGCTGATATGGCGATTGATTTAGTGAAGGATGAGTTTGCTGCGGAAATAGTATTGAACCAAATCAATAATATCTCTGTGGAAATGAATATGGCTATTATTGCCATTGTGGGTGAGAATATGAAGCGAACTACAGGTGTTTCTGGTACCTTGTTTGAAAGTATGGGGAAAAATGGAATCAATATTTTTGCCATTGCCCAGGGCGCTTCTGAGTTAAATATTTCTTTTGTAGTAAAAGAAAAGGATCTTAAAAAAGGACTGAATACGGTACATGAAGCTTTCTTTCTGTCTGAATTTTCAAGGATTAATCTGTTTTTGGTTGGTACCGGAACGGTGGGGAAAATGTTGATTGAAAAAATTAACGCGCAAGCAGAAAAATTAATAAATGATAATAAGCTTAATATTCGAATTGCAGGAATTACCAATAGCCGTAAAATGTTGTTGAATCCTCAGGGACTGGACGTAAAAAATGTATTGAACGATTTGATGGAACTGGGAGAGACCGCTAATTTACAAGATTTTAAAAATCGTATCGTAGATTATAACCTGGCCAATAGTGTAATGGTGGACTGTACTGCCAACGAAACAATTGCCTCCATTTATCAGGATGTGTTAGATTCTAATGTGTCAGTGGTGACTGCGAATAAAATTGCTAGTTCTTCTCAATATGATTTGTATCAGAAATTAAAGTCAACCGCGCTGAACAAAGGTGTTAAATTCTTGTTTGAAACCAATGTAGGAGCAGGCTTGCCTATAATTGCTCCATTGAGGGATCTGGTGATGAGTGGTGATAAAATACTGAAGTTGGAGGCCGTTTTATCAGGAACGCTTAATTATATAGTGAATACCGTTGATGAAAATAATCCTTTGTCTAAAGTTATTCAGGATGCCAAAGATTTAGGATATAGTGAGCCCGATCCTAGAATCGATCTGAGTGGTACCGATGTGGCACGTAAAATTCTTATTTTGGCCAGAGAGTCAGGTTATGCTTTGGAGATGAGCGATATTGAGGTGACACCATTTGTTCCGAAAAATTATATGGATGGAGGCTCTTTGGATGTATTTATGCAGGAAATAAAAAAGTATGATACCGTTTTTGAAGAGCATAGAAAATCATTGGTAGAGCAAGGTAAGAAACTGAGATATGGCGCTAAACTGGAACAAGGAAAAGCGGTGGTAGGTTTTATAGAAGTTGATCACAAACATCCTTTTTTCGAACTGGAAGGAAGTAACAATATTATATTGATTAACTCTGATCATTACAAAGAACATCCAATGCAAATAAAAGGTTATGGTGCAGGAGCAGAAGTAACTGCAGCAGGAGTGTTTGCCGACATAATTAAAGTGGTGAATAAATAAAAGTTATTGTTGTCTGATTTAAAATGGTTAAAATGAAGTATTTGATAATATTAGCAGATGGGGCTTCTGATGAACCCCTAAAGGAATTAGGTAATAAAACGCCATTAATGGCGGCTAAAACGCCACATATCGATATGTTGTGTGCCAAAGGGGTATCAGGTCTATTAGATACGGTTCCGCCTTCATTGCACCCCGGGAGTGAAGTTGCCAATATGATGGTGATGGGTTATGATGCTGCCAAATATTATCGGGGAAGAGGCGTGTTGGAGGCTGCGTCGATGGGTGTCAAGACATCTTTGGATGATTTGGTTTTTCGATGTAACTTGATTTCTGTGGAGGATGAAAAAATATTGAATCATTCATCCGGTCATATATCTACCGAAGAGGCCAAAGAGATTATGGAATTTCTTCAGGAAAAATTAGGTTCTGAAACTGTGCATTTTTATCCAGGTGTGAGTTATCGTCATTTAATGGTTGTTAAGGGAGGCAGTGATCAAATAAACTGTGTTCCTCCACATGATGCGCTAGGAACACCTATCAAGGATGTTTTTCCAACAGCAAAAGTGGGCGAAGCACAAGGAACAATAGATATTGTGGTGGATTTAATGCAAAAATCTAAGGAACTCCTAAAGGATCATCCTATTAATGTAAAAAGAAGGGAAACAGGAAAGTGTACTGCCGATATGATTTGGCCATGGTCTGCCGGTAATACACCGGATATGCCAACCATGAAAGAGCTTTATGGAATTGAATCTGGAGTGGTGATTTCTGCCGTAGATTTGATCTACGGATTGGGGGCTTATGCTGGTTTAAAAGGTGTTCATGTGAAAGGCTCAACGGGTTTGTATGATACCAACTATGAAGGGAAAGCTGAAGCTGCTATAAAAGCCTTGAAAGAGAATCAATACGTATTTTTACATATTGAAGCCAGTGATGAAGCAGGCCATGAAGGGGACCATGTTCTAAAAACAAAAACCATCGAATACTTGGATGAAAGAGTGGTGAAGTACCTTGTTGAGGAGGTCGAGAAAATAGAAGAACCTGTTACTATTGCCCTATTACCAGACCATCCAACGCCGTGTGCTTTGAAAACTCATACCAGAGATGCGGTGCCATTTTTTATTGTTAAGCCGGGACAAGCGCCGGATGCAGTGATGGAGTATAATGAGGATGCCGCCAAAGAAGGTGCTTATGGCACTATTTATGGTCCGGAATTTATGCAATTGCTTTTAAAATAAAATACTATTTGTCCATGGAGATGTACATCTCAAATAAGATATAAAAAACATGCAATTTTATAGTACCAATTCACCAGATGTTAAGGTAAGTTTAAAGGAAGCTGTATTAAGGGGACTGGCTTCAGATAAAGGACTATTTATGCCGGAGGTGATTCCGCATTTGGATGCTTCATTTTTTGGCGATATTCAAAATAAAAGCTTGCCAGAGATCGGTTTTGAGGTCTTGAAGCCCTTCTTTTGTCCGGATATACCTGAAGAAACTTTTAAAGCCATCGTTGAGGATGCATTAAATTTTCCTATCCCAACAGTGCCTGTAAGTAAGAATATTTACTCTTTGGAGTTGTTTCATGGACCAACTTTGGCTTTTAAAGATGTTGGAGCCCGATTTATGGCTCGAATATTATCTTATTTTGTTCAAGACCAAGAGAAAGAAATAAATATACTGGTAGCTACTTCTGGTGATACGGGAAGTGCTGTAGCCAACGGATTTTTCGAGGTACCAGGGATAAATGTTTTTGTTCTGTACCCTAAAGGCCTGGTTAGTCAAGTGCAAGAAAAGCAGTTTACTACTTTAGGTAAAAATATTACTTCAATAGAAGTGGATGGGACGTTTGATGACTGTCAGCGAATGGTGAAAGAGGCATTTTTAGATCAAGAACTTAATGATCAGTTGGTGCTGACATCTGCTAATTCAATTAATCTGGCCCGTCTTTTGCCTCAATCGGTGTATTATCATCATGCCTATGCCCAATTAAAAAAGGCGGGTATCAAAGAGGATGTCGTATTTTGTGTTCCTAGTGGAAATTTTGGGAACTTAACAGCTGGATTAGTGGCACGAGAAATGGGGCTGCCGGTGAAAAAGTTTATTGCAGCGACCAATATAAATGATATTGTGCCTAAATATTTAGTGACGGGAGAATATGTGCCGGCTCCATCTAAATCGACAATTGCTAATGCGATGGACGTGGGTGATCCAAGTAATTTTGTGCGTATTATGGATTTGTATGATGCAGATCATAGCTTGGTTAGTGCTAGGGTGGAGGGGTTATCCTATACCGATGACGAAATTAGAGTGGGTATTAAGCGTGTGGATGATAGCTGTAGGTATGTAATGGATCCGCATGGAGCAACTGCATTCATGGCTCTAGAAAACAAACTAAAGAGCGGAGAAATGGGAGTTTTCTTAGAAACCGCTCACCCGGCTAAATTTCCAGAGGTGGTTGAGACCGTCATAGGTAGGGCAGTTGTCGTTCCTGAACGTTTACAGGCATTTATGAAAGGTGTGCCACAGAGTTCACGCCTGAGTGCAAATTTAAAGGAATTAAAAGCCTTTCTTTTAAAGTAGGCACGAAAATTGTATTTTTTTGTACGAATTGTTTCACGATTGTTAAGATTTTTAAAAAAAAAGTTATTTTTACAAATCATAAATCGTAAACACGTAATATAAAACAATAAAAGACAAAGATTATGAAGAACATTTTATCGGTAACACTGTTGTTATTCACCATGTTAGGAGCTGTTTATGCGCAAGAGGAGAAAAGTGCAGCCGAATTAAAAAACGAAGGTAATGCTGCATTAAAAGCCAAGGACTATAAAACAGCATTGGCTTCTTTTGAAGCAGCCATAAAGGTTTGGGACGAATCGGAAGATATGGATGCTGCGATGTTATATAATACAGCAACCTGTGCTAGGAAAATTAAGGATAATGAAAAGTCTCTTAAGTATTATGCAAAAGCCAAGGAGTTAGGTTATAAAGAAGATGTAGCTACGTTTTATTCAGGGATGGCCTATAAATCAATGGGTAAAATGGATGAGATGGAAAAAGTTTTGTTAGGGGGAGTTGAAGAGTTTCCTAATAGTAAGTACATTGGTTATATGAAAAAAGAGCTTGGTAAGCATTATGTGAAACAAGCCAATGAATATTTCACCAAAGGAATATCTATTTTGAATACCAGAACAGAAGGAAATCGTGATCAATGGGATGCTATTAAAGAGAAGGCCAAAGTTGAATTCGATCAAGCTGATGGTCTTGCAGATAAGGCACTTGGTTTTGACGCCAAAAATAGTGCAGCTCAAACAATTAAAAATAAAATCGTAGAGCTGTTAAAGAGTTAGTATTTCGCTTATCAGTAATGAGGTCATAAATAGTATTCCTTATTTACGGAAATATCTATGATGGCAATTTATTTGAGAATGAGAAAATAAATGAGAATACTTAATTGATAAGAAAGGATTGTTCGGTGAACAATCCTTTTCTTGTTTAACCAAACCATTTATTTGGTATCTATGACCTTTGAAAATTTAATTATAATCATATGAAACGAGCCATGAGAGTAATCTCTCACACAGGGGGATGATTATCCGGCGAGTTCCATATGGCAACTGAAAAACAAATTATAATCATATGAAAATAGCAGTAATAGCCCACGATGGTAAAAAAGCCGAAATGGTTTCTTTTTTAAATAAAAATTTAAGTGTATTGGATAGTGCTAATATAGAAATAGTAGCAACGGGTACAACAGGTAAGCATGCCCAAAATGCCGGATTAAAGGTGGAACGGGTTCAATCAGGTCCCTTGGGGGGTGACGCTCAAATTGCCGCCCAAATTGTAGAAGGTATCGTTAAAGGGGTTTTCTTTTTCAGAGATCCGTTAGATAAGCATCCGCACGAACCAGATATCAATATGTTGATGCGTATTTGCGACGTGCACAATATACCATTAGCTACTAATCCAGCCACTGCTGAATTGGTTTTGAAAGGGATCGTGTTTGAATAAACACAGATGAAGAGAAGAACAACGGCTGTTAGGTGAATGTATAACAGCCGTTATTACATTTTTGTTAATGTTGACTATTTAGTTCTCCTATGTAACTGCCATAGGTCATGATTACAAATGAACTTACCAGTACACATAGGGCAATAATCAGTAAGGTATAGGTTTTTTTGTTAACACCTTTCCATTCTTTCATGATAACGCCAATGATATAACTGAAAAATATAAGCATTGACATATGTAATACCCAACTGGCAAACTGAAAATTTCCCATTCTAACGTGGCCTAAACCATAAAAGAAAAATTGAAAATACCACATGGAACCTGCCATGATGGAGAGTATAAAGTTTTTTGAATATCTTGCTTTTCCAATTTCTTTGATGTTAAAAAGGGCTTTGATGGAACCATCTTTTATGGTGGAATTAATAAACCAACATAAATTAGTCAATAAGCATCCTAAACTTGAAACAATAAGTTTGGCATTACCTTCAAAATGTCCAGCACCATGTTGGGCAGCTATATCTGAGATAGGTTGGCCAAGCTCCAGAGAAAGTCCCCATACAGCTGATAAGGCACCTGCAATAATGGTTAGCAATAGGCCCTTTTTCATGTTAAAGGCCGATGTACTTTGGCTTTGGGATATGTTTTGCTCTTTCAAAAAACCTGCCCTTCCACACATAGCTACCCCTAATATGGAGACCGTCATCCCTAATAATACAATACCACCTCCGTTTTTCGAAAATTGTTCTACTAGTTCACCTTTTATAATTAACGGTATAATGGTTCCTAATACTGCAGAAATGCCGATTGAGATTGTGTAAGTTAGAGAATAACCAATGTTGCGGATGGCATAACCAAATGACAAACCGCCAAAGCCATAGACAGCACCTAGTAAAAATGCACTCCATAGGGCGGCAGGAGGAGAGCTTATTATAACTGTATATAAATCAGGTACGGTTAAATATCCGATGAGTAAGGGCATGATTAACCAGGCGAAAATAGATTGTATGATCCAAAAAACGCCCCAAGACCAGTTTTTTACCTTTTCAAATGGCATGTAACAACTGGCGGCAGACATTCCGCCTATGGAATGTAATCCTGTGCCTAAAATGGGATTTGTAGATATCATAGTATATAATTTTTGGTAAACTTATTGTTTGACTGCTTGAAACAAAGCTTCAATGTTTTCTGGTGCTATGTCGGGTAATATTGCTTCGTGACTGGGAGATATTATGAGGCCAGTCGGAAATAGCTTTTTAAGCTCTAAAATACGTTTTTTAATATCTTCTGGTGTTCCATTGACTAATAATTCTTGTGCGTCTACAGCTCCGCAAAAGGCACCTTTTTTAAATTCTTTGCTTAAGTGCTCTGCACTCATATCAGAGGCTAAGGCTTGAATAGGATGCACGATATCCACACCCATGTCGTATAAGTCTTGTATAATTGGAAAAATAGAGCCGCAAGAGTGGTGTACTACTTTTAATCCGTAGCTTTTGGCTTGGTCTATTAGTTTTTTGGTTCCTGGGAAAACGTAGCTACGTAACATGTCTGGATCTACCATAAGTGCGGTTTGGCTGCCAAAATCGTTGCCTATTAATACCGCATCGAGCTTACCTTTTGTGGCTTCGTAAAAAAGGCCATTCAATTCCAGATAGAAGTCTGTGATTCTGTTAATAACAGCTTGAAACATGTCTGGATACATCATCATTGTGGTGAGGGCATCTTCCATGCCAAATGCAGAGCATGTGTCTTGAAAATGTGCGCTCCACATAATGCCCATCTTAAAATATTCATCAGATACCTCTTCGACAGATTGTTTTGCTTTTTCAATATCCAAATAGTCGGATGGATTGGGCCAGTTGAAACTATCTATTTCTGAAGGATCGGTTTTACCTCTAAAGAATCCGGGCGCAGTCAGGGTTCTTTCATCTTGTGTGCCTCCTTCTGTAAGCTCAGCAAATTGCAATGCACAGCCAACATCATTAAAAGGCGCATTGTTGTATGGAACCTCAATGGGCCAAATATCATCGTTAATATTTCTTTTAAGTTCCGGAATGCTGTTTACTTTGAAATAGCGATAGAGGTTAGGAATGGCAGCAGGAACAGGCAATCCAAGCCATGAGGCTGGATAATCCACATCTTTTCTGTTTAAGGTTGCTAAAACTCTTTCTTTTGATGTCATATTGTATGTTTTAATCGTTATAATTAGATGAAGCTAAATTACCTTGATATTGTTTTTTGATGGCTTAATTATCCGATGGCTTTTTGTACTAATCCGATAATAAGGTTTATATTTGATGTCGGATCAAAAAATGCAATTGTATATGTTAGCGCCTCGATTAATTGATGATATAAGGGTTCATATTTTTAATGCTTCTAAAATTACGGTGGGTACCGAGTGGAATTATTCAAACATAGTTAGTCCATTCTCCCGTATCTATCTGATTGAGGATGGAGAGGGTGTAATCACACCTAAAAATAAAATGCACCAGTTGAAACCTGGTTATTTGTATTTGGTGCCAAGCTATACTCTTTGTGGCTATCACTGTGTTGATTCGATTTCGCAGTATTATTTGCATTTTTCTCATCAATTGTCTGATGGAATAAAAATATTTGATCGTATTTCTATAAAAAGTGAGGTAAAGGCTCTTGATATTGATTACTTGCTCTTTGAACGATTATTAGAAATTAATCCTGATATGGCCTTGAAATATTCAGACCCCAATGTTTATGAACAACGAAACTGGACTACCAATAATATGAGCACTTCTTCTAATAGTGTTCAACTGGAAACAATTGGCATATTAAAACAATTATTTTCTCGCTTTATTGAGGGTAAGTTAAACGAAAAAGTGAACCTAAAAACGCAATATAAGTTGACCAATGTGTTTCAGCATATTGCTACTCATTTATATCGTGAGATTAAGTTGGAAGAGTTGGCCGAGATTGCTTGTTGTTCTAAAGATCATTTTTCTCGGCAGTTTAAAAGAATTACAGGAATGCTTCCCAATGATTATATCAACAGCAAACGTATTGAACGAGCGCAAGAATTACTGATCACTACATCAAAAACACAAAAACAGATCAGTGAAGAGGCCGGATTTAATAGTCAACAGTATTATACGAGAATTTTTAAGCGTCTGATAGGTACTACTCCTGCCGAATATCGAAAGATGGGAGGATTAATATAGTTATACAACATGATTTCTCATATGGCTTATATGAATGGTTGGATAAGATTATGAGATTAAGTCTTTTGTGTCTGATTATTAGGTAATAAGAAAGGTGTTGTTCGTTTGGTAGTGTAAGAGTCTAAATAAGTGTTAAATCGTAAATAATAAGTGGTATTTTTTTTTAATCTGAAAAAATATGAACAATTTTGCACACGTTTAAATCGGTTGGGTTGCAATGAGTTTATACTTAATTGATTGAAAAGTTATTATGTAAGATTATTTTCTAAAAACTATATTTTAATTTGAATAAGATGATTAAAAGTCCACTTCAAATCGCACGCGAGAGTTACTCTCCAAAGTTGCCAAAGGCACTTAAAGGATCTGTAAAAATTGTAGAAGGAAAAAATACTGAGTCAGTCGCTGATCAGTCTGATATCCAAAAGCTTTTTCCTAATACATATGGAATGCCGGTATTAAGCTTCGAAGCAGGAGATTCTTCTGCAAACAACGAAGTAATGAACGTTGGTTTAATTTTATCTGGGGGACAGGCTCCTGGAGGGCATAATGTAATTTCAGGTATTTATGATGGCTTGAAAAAACTCAACCCGGCCAATAAAGTTTATGGTTTCCTGGGCGGTCCTGGTGGATTGGTTGATAATAAATATATGGAATTGACCGATGATATTGTTGATCATTATCGTAATACTGGTGGTTTCGATATCATTGGTTCTGGTCGTACTAAATTGGAAGAAGAGGCACAATTTGATAAAGGACTTGAGAATTGTAAGGCGCTAGGAATTAATGCTTTGGTTATTATTGGTGGTGATGATTCAAATACCAATGCTTGCGTTTTAGCAGAATATTATAAGCAAAAAAATGCAGGGGTTCAAGTTATTGGTTGTCCAAAAACAATTGATGGTGACCTTAAAAACGAAATGATTGAAACATCATTTGGTTTTGATACGGCTTGTAAAGTATATAGTGAGTTGATCGGTAATATTCAACGTGATGCTAATTCAGCAAAAAAATATTGGCACTTTATTAAATTGATGGGACGTTCTGCTTCTCATATTGCCTTGGAATGTGCACTGCAAACACAGCCTAATGTTACCATCATTTCTGAAGAGGTTGAAGCGAACAATATGACGCTTGACCAAGTGGTGGAATATATTGCTAATATTGTTGCTAAACGTGCTGCTAATGGTGAAAATTTCGGAACCGTTTTGATTCCAGAAGGATTGGTGGAATTTATTCCTGCCATGAAAAAATTGATTTCAGAATTGAACGACTTGTTGGCACATCATGAAGAGGAAGTGAATGCTTTTGAATCAAACAAAGAGAAGAGAGAGTTTGTAGTAACAAAATTAAGCCCTGAAATGGCTGAGGTTTTCAAAAGTCTTCCGAATACTTTCGCTAACCAGTTAATGTTAGACCGTGATCCACATGGAAATGTGCAGGTTTCTATGATTGAAACAGAAAAATTATTGATCGATATGGTGAAGGCAAAACTGAAAAAAATGAAGAAGGCAGGTCTTTATGCAGGTAAGTTCTCTGCACAAGGTCATTTCTTCGGTTATGAAGGACGTTGTGCTTCACCTTCTAATTTTGATGCCGATTATTGCTATTCATTGGGATATACCGCTTCTGTTCTGATCGCTGAAGGTAAAACGGGTTATATGGCTTCGGTTCGTAATTTAACGGCTTCTGCTGATGAGTGGATTGCTGGGGGAGTACCTGTAACTATGATGATGAACATGGAGCGCCGACATGGAGCAATGAAACCTGTGATTCAAAAGGCATTGGTTCTTTTAGATGGTGCACCATTTAAGGCTTTAGCCGATAATCGTGAAGATTGGGCAATTAATACAAAATATGTTTATCCTGGTCCTATTCAATATTTTGGACCAACCGAAGTTTGTGATTTGCCTACTAAAACATTGATTGAAGAAAGCAAATAAGCAACTCGTTTTTGTGATATAATAGACCTGCACTTTATAAGTGCGGGTTTTTTTATGTTCAATTTACTGTGGAAGACTTTTATTTACCAATCCAAATCGTTTAATTTGCAGCAGTAAACAACCAATTGGTATTTTAGCATTCATTAATATAGTCTCAAATGTCCAAAATTATAACACTATCCGAAGCTGCTTCTATTGCCTTGCATGGTATGGTTCTAGTTGCTAAAACTGACCATAAGTTAAATGTCAATCAGATTGCTGAAGTGATTGACAGTTCTAGGCATCATGTGGCCAAAGTATTTCAACGATTGGCAAAGGAACATTTTGTTGCCTCTAATAGGGGACCAAGTGGTGGGTTTGTTATGAAAAAAGACCCTAAGGATATTACTCTTTTGGAGTTGTATGAGGTCATTGAAGGTCCGGTTGAAGTTCAAGGTTGTCCTGGAAATAAAGAACGATGTCCGTTTGATAAATGTATCATGGGAGATTTGGCCGCAGCATTGGCGTGTGAGTTTCGAGATTTCTTGGCACGTCAAACTTTGGCCGATTATATTTGATTTTATTGATTGATTATGTTTATCGTAGCACACCCGATGGTGGCAGCTGTTTCGGTTCTTAATCGTTCTTTTCCCAGACTAATGGTTCTTATTTGATGCTCCATGGCCATGTTAATTTCTCGAGTAGAAAAGTCCCCTTCTGGCCCTATTAATATAATAGCATCTGTATGAGCTTTGTATGCTATTTTTAACAGCTCTTTGGGCAGCTCCTCACAATGTGCTATATAGCTGTTGCTGGCCGGTATTTTTTTTATAAATTCACTGAATCCAGTAAGTGTATTCAACTTAGGTGTGTATGCCTTCCGTGATTGTTTGGAGGCTGCTATTATAACTTTTTCTAATCTTTCTGGTTTTATTACCTTCCTTTCGGAACGATCGCATAAAAGTGGTGTAATCTCTTCAATACCCATTTCTGTTGCCTTTTCTAAAAACCACTCAAAACGATCTATGTTTTTTGTGGGCGCTACGGCCATGTGTATAGCATAAGGTCTTCGCTCTTCGTGTTTTGTTTTTTCTATGCTAAGTAGGCATTTCTTGGGATTTGCGTCTATAATTTTAGCAGAATATAAAGATCCTTTACCGTCCATCACCGAAATTAAATCTCCTACTTGGTGGCGTAATACACGAATGCAGTGTTTTGATTCATCTTGGGATAGACAATTGCCATTGCTTGAAAAATCGGGCTCGTAAAAAAGATACATTTTAAAGTTGTTTTAATATGCTATTGCTAAATGGCAACAAATATAATCCTTTTGATTTATTTAATTGAATCTCCTTTTAAGAATCATTTCTTTTATATCTACTCATATTTTACAAGTATATTCTAAGTGGTGATTATTGATTTTAAATTATAGTATCTCATATCCATATATTTTGTCTATTTGTTAAATGAATATCTCTTATATTTAATTAATACTTCTATATTTTTTAAATACGATTTCTAAGATTTAATTGAAGGTTTCTAAATATAAAAATGATTCAACATTCAAATATTAGATTCTTACATTAAAATTTAATATTGAATTTATTTGTTAAAATGAATTTTTTAATTTTATTTTGCTCAATGATTTAAAATTTCCTGACCTTTGAATTTAATTAGTCAAATACAATTAATTTATTATATGCATTATACTAAACATACTAAGCAGGAATATTTGTATAAGCTGAAGGATATTACATCGATGAGTGTAAATGTGGATGATATTCGTAAAGTAGTAGGGGGATATGGATATGACAGCAGAAAACTGGCAGAAGGCAAGAGATTAGCGGAAGGACTGGAACGTTTGAATAGTGAGGTGGCCAAGCAGAGTCTCGTGAAAAAACGAATGTTTGCAGAGAAGAAGAGAGTTCAAAATGAGGTGCATAAAAAATATATGAAATTTTTAAAGTTATCAAGAATTGCTTTTTCTGATGATGTGGAGGCGCAAGGGGCGCTATTATTGACCGGTGCCCGAGCAAGGACTTATGAAAAATGGATGACGCAGGTAAGTGTATTTGTTGATAATTTATTGGTAAATCGAAAATATATAAAAACATTGGAAGGGTTCGGTGTGAGTTGTAAAGAAATTGAGGATGTTAAAGTCCGTTTGAAACAACTGAATGCACTTTCATCGGAATGCGTTAAAATTACTGGAGTAGTGCGAATGCTCAATCATAAAGTAAAAAAGGATACGGTAGTAATGCAGCATTGGATAAGTAGTTACATTAAAGTTGCTCGAATTGCAATGGAAGAAAATCCGAAGGTGGGAAAGCTTATTAAGCAGGTGATAGGATAGGGCTTTGCTTGTTGATTTTTGGCCTGTGTTTCTTTCAGTATTTATTGGCTGAATTATAGTGTAGTGTTTGTAGGTACTGATAAATAGAATGTAAGCATTATAACTGGGTGATTGTTTATGGTTGGTTTTAAACATTGATTTTTGGTGATAGCATATCGAATATGCGTAGTTGACAAAAAAAAATATAGAATACCCAGGTATTGAAACTAATAAGCAGTTTGTTCGTAGAAAATGATAAAACTACCTTTGTTTTGTAAATGGTTGTTTTTATGTTGCATTAATATAGAAAACAGAGACTTGATTTGTTCTAAATGAACGGCAAGTTTTTTTATAAATAACAAAATGTCTATTGAAAGTAGATATTTATTGGAATTTGATATATTTATTGAACATTTAGGGTGAAAGATGAAAGATTTTGCCGTATACGTTACCTTTGGGGGACAATGGTGGCGTTTTGTTGTTCTGTTAATTCCTGATTTGTATTGAATTTTATTATTGAACCCAGGAGTCATTAATCATTATAGGATGAGAAAAATAAACCTTACACTATTCATTTATTTAGTATTAAATTTACTAGGTGTTTCGTCGGTTTCTTTTGGACAAACAACCGAAGAATTGCAAGCTTACTCTAAAGCTCAAGGTGATTTTTATCAAGATGCTTTTGAAAAGGGATTTCCTTCCTTAAAAGGAGCTGGAGGTTCGAATCCGAGTATTGCTGATAGCTACTGTTCGGAAACCGGGCAGGTTGATATTACGCCAGACAATTTGCCAGCAAATGCTGCTATAGTTACTTGGCAAATACGTACAGTGGTTGGAGGCGCTGAATATCATCCCGATTGGGGGGATGTTGTTGGTAGTGGTAGCTCTACTGTCCTGCAATTTCATACTGATAGAGTGGAATCTAAGTATTTCGGAAAAAGAATATATTTTGATTATTATATCTATGATTCTGGATATACTCCGCTTGTGGTTGGATCTGATTATACTTTTGTTTATCAAACACCTACATTGTTTGATTTAACCACTGTCGATTCTTCTATTTGTCCAGGGGAATCTGTCGTTTTAAAGTTAGAGGATTCTGAGTCAGGAATAGACTATCAATTAAAGGATTCGGATGATAATGATATCGGCTTTTTAATAAATGGAAGTGCTAGTGAAATAGAGTTTACTGTAAGTCCAAGTGTTAGTACAAGTTATTATGTAGCAGCAGTAAACTCTTTAAATAATTCGTGTTATAAGAAAATGAACGGGGATATACTTGTTACTGTTAATGATAACCCTGTTATCACTTCTTCAAGTTCTGATCCTGAAATTTGTTTAGGGAATTCATCTACTCTTAGTGCTACTACGGATATGGATCCTGATGTGGATTATATATGGGATGATGGAGCGGGAAACACGCATAGCGGTTCGACCTGGACCGTTACTCCAATTTCTACTACAACGTATACTGTAACGGCAACTAATAGAAATACAGGGTGTAGTTCTAAAAATACAGAAACTATTACGGTCAACACAAATCCAACTATCACAGCTTCAGGTAATAGTCCGGTTTGTGAGGGTTCTAATATTTCATTAACTTCTGCTGCCAGTGGTGGTTCAGGATCTTATTCTTCCTATAGTTGGACGGGTCCTAATAGCTATACTGCCAGTAGTCAGAACGCCATCATCACTGGTGCTACTTCGCTTCAGGCAGGTGATTATTTTGTTACAGTAACTGACGATAACGGATGTTCCAGTGATGCTACAGATTTTACTACGGTTGTAGTCAATGAACGACCTACAGTTTTGGTAAGCTACAATGCACCGGTTTGTAACGGTACAAATCTTGTTTTGACAGCTAGTCCTTCAGGTGGCAGTGGAACTTATACGAGTTATATATGGACAAAAAATAGTGTTGAGATAGTCGGAGAAACTGGAGCAACGCTCACGATCAGTAGTACAACAGCTTCCGATGCGGGCACTTATGGAGTTAAAGTGGAGGATGCTGCTGGTTGTATTAGTGACGAACAGACTGTTACAGTGACGATTCATTCCTTACCTGTGCCAACAGCTGGCAATGATGGTCCAGTTTGTGAAGGAGGAACTATTCAGCTTACAGGAGGTCCCAATGGTATTTCTTATGCCTGGACAGGTCCCAACAGTTTTAGCAGTACAGTTCAAAATCCGGTTGTAAATAATATTACCCTGGCCGATGCTGGTACTTATACTTTAACGGTGACTGACGGTAATAGTTGTGAAGCGAGTGTCACAACAGATGTAGTTGTAAATGCCAACCCAACTATCACAGCTTCAAGTAATAGTCCTGTTTGTGAGGGATCTAATATTTCATTAACTTCTGCTGCAAGTGGTGGCTCTGGATCTTATTCTTCTTACAATTGGTCGGGACCCAATAGTTATACCGCCAGTAGTCAGAATGCCATCATTACTGGTGCCACCTCGCTTCAGGCAGGTGATTATTTTGTTACAGTAACTGACGATAACGGATGTTCCAGTGATGCTACAGATTTTACTACGGTTGTAGTCAATGAACGACCTACAGTTTTGGTAAGCTACAATGCGCCGGTTTGTAACGGTACAAATCTTGTTTTGACAGCGAGTGCTTCTGGTGGCAGTGGATCTTATGCGAGTTATATATGGACAAAAAATAGTGTTGAGATAGTCGGAGAAACTGGAGCAACGCTCACGATCAGTAGTACAACGGCTTCCGATGCCGCTACTTACGGAGTTAAAGTGGAGGATGCTGCTGGTTGTATTAGTGACGAACAGACTGTTACAGTGACGATTCATTCTTTACCTGTGCCAACAGCGGGTAATGATGGTCCTGTTTGTGAAGGAGAGACGATCAATCTTACAGGAGGGCCTAATGGTATTTCTTATGCCTGGACAGGTCCCAACAGTTTTAGCAGTACAGTTCAAAATCCGGTTGTAAATAATATTACCCTGGCCGATGCTGGTACTTATACTTTAACAGTGACTGACGGTAATAGTTGTGAGGCGAGTGTCACAACAGATGTAGTTGTAAATACCAACCCAACCATCACAGCCTCAAGTAATAGTCCTGTTTGTGAGGGATCTAATATTTCATTAACTTCTGCTGCAAGTGGTGGTTCAGGATCTTATTCTTCCTATAGTTGGACGGGTCCCAATAGTTACACCGCTAGTAGTCAGAATGCCATCATCACAGGTGCTACCTCGCTTCAGGCAGGTGATTATTTTGTTACAGTAACTGATGATAATGGATGTTCTAGTGATGCAACTACCTTTACTTCTGTCATAGTAAATGAACGACCTACTGTTTCGGTAAGCTACAATGCACCGGTTTGTAACGGTACAAATCTTGTTTTGACAGCGAGTGCTTCTGGTGGCAGTGGATCTTATGCAAGTTATATATGGACAAAAAATAATGTTGAGATAGTCGGCGAAACAGGAGCAACGCTCACCATCAGTAGTACAACGGCTTCTGATGCCGCTACTTACGGAGTTAAAGTGGAGGATGCTGCTGGTTGTATTAGTGACGAACAGACTGTTATAGTGACGATTCATTCTTTACCTGTGCCAACAGCCGGTAATGATGGTCCTGTTTGTGAAGGAGGGACGATCAATCTTACAGGAGGGCCTAATGGTATTTCTTATGCTTGGTCAGGCCCTAATAGTTTCAGTAGTACGGATCAAAATCCGATTGTAAATAATATTACCCTGGCCGATGCTGGTACTTATACTTTAACGGTGACTGACGGTAATAGTTGTGAGGCGAGTGTCACAACTGATGTAGTTGTAAATGCTAATCCAACCATCACAGTCTCAAGTAATAGCCCTGTTTGTGAGGGATCTAATATTTCATTAACTTCTGCAGCAAGTGGTGGTTCAGGATCTTATTCTTCGTATAGTTGGACGGGTCCCAATAGTTATACCGCTAGTAGTCAGAATGCCATCATCACTGGTGCTACCTCGCTTCAGGCAGGTGATTATTTTGTTACAGTAACTGACGATAATGGATGTTCTAGTGATGCAACTGTTTTTACTACGGTGTCTGTTAATGAAAGACCTACGGTTAGTTTAGCTTATAATAGTCCGGTTTGTTTGAATACAACATTGGAACTCACGGCTACAGCCTCAGGAGGGACTGGTAATTATGTAAATTACATATGGACCAAAGATGGAAGCCCCATCGTAGGAGAAAACGCCTCTGTTTTAACTATTGACCCAGCAGCAATTAGTGATGCGGGTTCTTACGGGGTTATAGTGGAAGATGATGCAGGTTGTAGTAGTGATGAGCAGAGCGTTGCAGTTACTATTCATTCCTTACCTGTGCCAACAGCCGGTAATGATGGACCTGTCTGTGAAGGAGGAACAATTCAGCTTTCGGGAGGTCCCAATGGAATCTCTTATGCTTGGACAGGCCCAAACAGTTTCAGTAGTGCCGATCAAAATCCGGTTATCAATAATATTACCCTGGCTGATGCTGGTACTTATACTTTAACAGTCACTGACGGTAATAGTTGTGAGGCAAGTGTTACGACGGATGTAGATGTAAATGCTAATCCAACCATCATAGCCTCAAGTAATACCCCTGTTTGTGAGGGATCTAATATTTCATTAACTTCTGCTGCAAGTGGCGGTTCAGGATCTTATTCTTCTTACAGTTGGACGGGTCCTAATAGTTACACCGCTGGTAGTCAGAATGCCATCATCACTGGTGCTACTTCGCTTCAGGCAGGTGATTATTTTGTAACAGTAACTGACGATAATGGTTGTTCCAGTGATGCAACAGCTTTTACTACGGTTGCAGTCAATGAACGACCTACGGTTAGTTTAGCTTATAATAGTCCGGTTTGTTTGAATACAACATTAGTATTGACTGCTACAGCGTCAGGAGGGACTAATAATTATGTAAATTATATATGGACTAAGGATGGAAGTGTTATAGTCGGAGAAAATTCATCTACTTTAACAATTGACCCTGCTGCGGTTAGTGATGCAGGATCTTATGGTGTTACGGTGGAAGATGATGCCGGATGTAGTAGTGACGAAACTACCCTAGCTGTTTCCATTAGTGCTTTGCCTGTTGTAACAGCAAGTAATGATGGACCCGTTTGTGTAGGAGAGGATGTGACTTTGTCTGCTAGTGTCAGTGGTACAGTATCTTATAACTGGTCTGGACCTAACAGTTTTAGTAATGTTTCTAAAGATCCTGTTATTAATTCGGTTACTTTATCCGATGCTGGAACTTTTACAGTTGAAGTAACGGATGGTAATGGGTGTGTTGGTTCTGCTTCCACAGATGTAATTGTGAATGATCTTTCATCTGCTATTAGTGTAAGTGCTCCATCACCTGGCTTGACCACTATTTGTGCTCGTGATACAGTGAGTTTTAATGCTTCTGGTTCAGATGGTTCAGGATCATATACGTACGATTTTCATTTGGTTAGAGGAGCTAGTGACTCTTCAGAACAAAATAATTCCACCAATGTATTTACTACCTCTAGTTTACAGGATGGTGATAAGGTTTATGTGGTTGTAAATGATGTGATTAATGGCTGTACTCACACCTCTGGTGCCATCGAGATGACAGTAATTAGTAATCCTATACCGACTTTGAGTATTACAAGCTCAGGCGGCTCTACAATATGTTCAGGAGAAACTGTTGACTTTTTAGCCACACCAGGTACATTTAGTAGATATGTTTTTATGCGTAATGGAACAGATACTTTGCAAGATGGGACATCTAATCTGTTGTCAATTAATACTTTAAATGATGGGGATGAAATTACAGTTGTTGCTTATGCAGGATCTTGTTTTGGTACTTCTACTGCTACTAAGATACAAGTGAATCCATTACCTACGTCTGACTTAGTTGCCGATAAAACGACTGTTTGTCAAAATGAGGTAGTCACTTTTACTGCTACAGCTGGAGGTACCGGACCTTTCCAATATCAATTTTATATTGATGGTGTGGCTCAGGGTGTTCAAGGTACCAATACATTTACGCATTCTGCAAGCTCTGATTTTTCAGTGGAAGCTGAAGTTTTCGATGGAAATAACTGTAGTGTGCTCAGTGCTCCAGTGGATATTAATATTAGTATTCCTGTTGCTGGTCTGATTGCTGATAAAACAAGTATCTGTGCAGGTGAAGAGGTGACTTTCACGGCTACAGGAGGTGTTTCGTATGAGTTTTTTGTGGATGGTGTATCTGTTCAAGGGCCTGATGTGAATGATGTTTATATATTATCTACCATACTTGATAATGATAATGATAATGTAACCGTTACTGTTACCAATGCGACAGGTTGTACTGCTTCTCATGCGGGTATTAAGTTGACTGTTAATCCGATACCAACAGTTTCTATTAGCAGTTCTGATGCTGACAATACTATTTGTGCTGGAGATGAAGTGATTTTTACTGCCAGTGGTGGAGATGTATTTGAATGGTTTGTAGATGGAGTTTCGGTACAGGGGCCAGATGCTAATAATCAATATGTTACAACATCTTTGAATGATGGCGAAAAAGTTTCGGCACTTGTAAGTTATAGCTCTAGTTCTTGTGGAAGTCTCACTTCCGAAATTATTACTACTGTTCATCCTTTACCGGTACCTATTTTGAATGTAAGTCCATCTAGCACAGTGATTAGTGGAACGATGCTTACATTTACAGCGTCAGGTGGTGACGAGTATACATTTTTTGTAAATGGTACCGTAGTGCAAGCAAGAAGTACTAACAATGTCTATCAGACTGATCTTCTGGTTGATGGTGATGTAGTAAGCATAGATGCTTATAATAGTTTTGATTGTTATACCTCTCTAAATACAACAGTGACTGTCTTAGATGGTATTGAGAAGAAAGATGTTAAGGTAATTGATGATCGTATCGACTATTGTGCTGGGGATGGTGGTTCTAGTGTTTATGTTGATGATCCGCAAGATGGTATTACCTATGAGTTAGTTAGAACATCAGATGATGGCCTGGAGGGTTCTGCTATTACGTATAGCTCTATCAGCCCGGTAGCTGTTCAATGGGATGATGTACTTGGTACAGATGAGTATAGGGTAGAGGCTTATTATGCATCTGTTCCTGCCGAAAGAGAGGCGATGAACAATAGAGTGACCATCACAAGTCATCCTTTGCCTACTGCTTTTTCATTATCATCACCTAGTGCTAGTCCTGCTACAGGATGTAACGGTGGTGCAGGACACGATATTGATCTGTCAGGTTCGCAATTAGATTTTATATATAGATTATTGGTGAACGGCATAGAAGAGGACCAAATGATTGGAACAGGTGCTGCCATTTCTTTTAAAGGGAACAATGTAGTTGGCTTATATACCATTGAGGCAGAAGATAATGTTTCAGGATGTACGCGATTGATGAATGGAGCTTTTGAAATTAAAAGCGATGGCTCAGATGTGACTTTTAATTTGGAAGTAGTGGATCCAGCTGATTCAAGTGACCCCACTGATGGCCGTTACTGTATGGGAGGTTCAGGTGTGGAATTACAACTGGATGGATCTTTAGATAATTCTGTTAGTTATATATTATTTTTAGATGGGGTTGATACTGGTATTTCGGTTCCAGGAGCAGATGGGGCCGCCATTTCTTTTGGTACAGTAACTGCCGAAGGTACATATACAGTAAGAGTAGCTTCTTCTTCCGGTTGTCAGTTTCCTATGGATGGTCAGGCTAATGTATCTATTGTAGACCTGCCACAAAGCTTTTCTATTATTACTGACAATGCGTTGGATCCAACAAGTGGTCATTATTGTGCCGGAGAATCAGGCGTATATATTAGTGTGGATGGTCAAGAAGACGGAATAGCGTATACTTTATTACATGATGGACTTGAAGTGGAAACCTTAACAGGTGCTTCGACGCCAGCCTTGCCATTAACATTTAGTGGACCCTTGAGTACCGAAGGAACATATACGGTGGAGGCAAGAGTTCCACAAGTAGGTTGTTCAATTTCTATGGATAATCCAATTGAAGTAGTTATTGATGCTTTGCCTAGTGTTTTTGATGCCTATAATGATAATGATACCTATTGCGCAGGAGAATCTACTAGTATTTATATTTTAGACTCTGAAGCCGATGTAGAATATTGGTGGGAAGACAATTTGGGTAATACAGGTGTTGCACAAAAAGGGAATAACAGTAAATTAGAATTTACTATTACTGCTTCTGGTGAATATAACATTATGGCCAGAAGAACCGATGGGATTACGGGTTGTAGTAGCGTGATGAAGAATGGTCCATTTGTTATCACTGAAAATCCCTTGCCAGTGGATGTAGCGCTTAAATTAGCAGACGCCGGTACAGGATGTGATCATGGAGACTCCTTATATGTGGAAGGACCTGAAGTTGGAGTGGAATATATATTAGTAAAAAAAGTAGGAACCGATTATTATCCTGCAATCGATATATCTTCCGTGGTTTCAACAGACGGAACGGATGTAGGTTTCGATAGAATAGTGGATACCGGTGCAATTTACTCAATTCAGGCTATTAAGAATGGTTGTAGCATATACGCTTCTTCAGAAGTTGCGGTAAATGTGCCTGGCGCCATTGCCAAACAAAAAGTAACAGGTTCAGGTGAAATATGTAATGGTGACCCGGGAGTTGCTTTTGGATTAGAAGATACAGAACTAGGTGTTAATTATGAATTATGGAAAGCGGGTGATGCAACTGCATTGGAAACTATCGCAGGTACTGGTTCTACGATTAGCTTTACTGAGGTAATTGACGAAGGAGAATATTATGTGATGGCTGTCAATGGTCTTTGTGATATGGAAATGGCTAATCGTGTTCAGTTGAATGTAAATCCATTACCACTCGCTTATTCTATGTTCGGTTCGGGTATAACTTGTGATCTTAGTGGAGGTGGTGCTTTATTAGGGCTTGTAGGATCAGAAGAGGATTTTACGTATCGATTACAATTTGACAATGGAGGTGGTGTGCTTAGTGTTGAAACCATTATTCCTGGTAGATCCGATAGTGATTCTTTGAAGTATGTTGTAAACACTGAAGGCACCTATAGTTTTATAGCCATCAGTGACAAGGGATGTACCTCTAATATGAATGGTAGCATTACCGTTGTTGAAGAGAGTGAACCGCTTGAACAAACCATCGTTCCATTGGCTACTAACAAATATTGTTCAGGTAGTGGTGGTATCGAACTACAATTGGAGAATAATGAACTGGATGTTATTTATCAGGTGAGAGATGAAAGTAATAATGTGGTGAGTCAAGTGCATGGTACCAATACCGATACCTCTGTTCCACAAGTTCTACCTTTCCCTGATTTATTGAAAGCAGGAAGTTATACGATCTGGAAGTTAAGAGAGGGTGATGCTTGTGTGGCACAAACCAATAATAATGAGGTTATTGTGCTTGAAGAAGAGTTAGAGCCTTCTAATTATAATGTTTTGGCGGATGTTTATACTGTTTGCGAAAATACTGAAGTTACCATCTCATTGGATGGGTTTGATCCTGGTGTTAGTTATAGGTTAGAATCAGATTCAGAAGGTGCTATTCTTGATACCATAACGGATGCTGATAGAGGTTCCATTTATTGGAAAGTGAATCAAACAGGTATTGAAATATATGAAGTCATCGCCATGTCAGAAAGTGGTGGTTGTGATAATCCGATGGGTTCTGTTATGATTGAGTTTAAAGATGCACCGGATGATCCAAGCTATGTCTTGTCAGGAGATTCTTTTTGCGAGGGAGAAGACGGTGTAACCGTAGGTATTAAAAATACAGAAAGTGATGTCGAATATTTTATTATGCGTTCTGATGATAGCTCTCTTGGTCTATATATAAAAGGGGACGGAAGCGATATTGATTTTGTTAATAAAATTACAGAGGGCGAGTATTATATCATTGCTCGCAATGGCGATACAGGATGCGAGGCACTGAGTACAGATATGTTTACAATCACTATAAATGAGAATCCTGAAGTGTTTGATTTAGAGCTAGAAGACGGATTGGATTGTACGACCTTATGTTATGGACTTGTTGATACTGATGAACTAATTCTTTCAAGTTCAGTAAATACCGATGTTTATAGTCTGCTCCTAGACGAGACGGTAATTACGCCAGATGCTGTGGATATTGCAGGAACTGGTAATATGCTTAATTTCGGAACCAGATCAGATGAAGGTAGCTATAGTGTTGTAGCGACAAGTGCAGAAGGATGTAGTGTTAAAATGAATGGTACAGTAATATTAGAACAAAGTCCACTTGAGGCAGTAGATGACTATTTGAATCTCAATGGAACGAATACCGGAGTAGTATTGGTTCCTGGGTTAGATTATAGTGTTAATGATAAGTGGAATCCTATAATAGATACATTAGCTACCGATATTACTGATACTGATGGAAACGTAATAGGCACAATCTCTGGTAACTTAAGGTTTAGTTTCACATCAAATGGATCCAATGAAATAAGCCTTAATACTGGTACAGCATCCATTGATAATAACACGGGTATTTTAATATATACTAAGAAACCAGATTTCTTTGGGATGGATTCTGTTCAATATACTATTGAAAATATAAACTTCCCGGAAAGTAGACCTAGAGTAGATTCTGCTTGGGTGTATATTTTTGTAGGAAATAAAGATATCAATGAAGATAAATCATTCTTAATACCCAATGCTTTTTCTCCAAATGGAGATGGAATTAACGATTATTTCAGGATTTCAGGTATCGAGGAAGTTGGAGTCTTTAGTGCAACAAAATCATCTCTTGAAGTTTTCAATAGATGGGGTACTTTGGTATATCGCTCAAAAAGTGATATATATGGTGAAGATGGAGAATGGTGGGATGGGAAGTCTACTACATCTAATATGGTTTCCATAGGAAGCGATTTGCCCAATGGTACATATTTCTATGTATATACTGTGAAAGTGAATATGCCTGACGAAGATGATCCACAAACGAAGGAATATAGTGGATATATAGAACTTAGGAGGTAATTGTTACGCATGTGGATATTATTGAAGCGAACTATTGAATAATTAAACTGACCATGATATATATGCAATTGAAAAGAATAATTATAAGCGTGGTGCTTGTTATAACGACATGTTTTGTCCACGGGCAAGACATGGTTCAATATAATCATTATATAGCCAATCAGGGCTTGTTGAACCCGGCTTATAATGGTACACGTGATGTCATCAGTGGTTTGCTGATTCATCGTAGCCAGTGGGTTGGTGTTGAAGGTGCTCCTATGAACCAATCATTAAATGTACATGGTCCCATCGAAGATACGAATTTGGGGGTGGGATTAAGTATAACCAATGATGCTATCGGTTTTACAAATAACTTTGATGCTTTTGCATCTGCTTCCTATAAGTTAATGATGGATAGACGTAAATTTATTTCATTTGGTCTGCAATTAGGGGTAAGTTCATATGTCTATGACGGGAATAAAGCGATTACAGAGCAATATGGTGATCCGCTTTTTAGTGGGAAGGAATCTAAAATTGGTCTTAACGTAGGCTTTGGTACCTATTTATACGGTGAAGATTATTTTGCGGGTTTTTCTGTGCCCCGAATGTTTTCTAATAATTTTGATGAAGCAGGTGATGTATATAAAAATACGCTAGATTTTAAGAATATGCACATGTACTTGTATGGTGGCTATGTTATTGATTGGAGCGACGTGAAAATTAAACCTACCCTGTTGTTTCGTGAGGTGTACGGTGCTCCTTTGCAATTTGATGTTTCGGCAAATGTTCTTTTGGCGGAAACTTTGTGGTTAGGGGTATCGTACCGTTCTGTATCAGAAATGGTTTTCTTGTCTGAATATATTATTAATCGTCAGTTTACGGTGCGCTATTCCTTCGATTATGCGCTTAATAATTTGAATACATATGCGAAATATGGATCTCATGAGATAAGTCTACAATTCGACTTTACCTTTAACCGGAGAGCCGGAATGCGATCAATTAGGTATTTTTAGTTGATTATAGACTAAAGATGCTTTAAATTTGCGGATGATTTTATTTGTTCGTTTAAAAATTATAATGATTTATTACTGTTAACCCGTTCCTTTACAGGGACAGAAAGAAAGACTCAGGTCCGGATCACTCAACTAATATCTTTTATCATGAAGAATGTTGCCCGTTATATAATTTTTTCACTTGTGCTGTTGGTTGGTATGCAGACATTAGATGCGCAAGGAAAAAATATTTCAAAAGGAGATAAACTATACAAAAAAGGAGAGTATTATCTTGCGTTAATGTCTTATAATAAAGCGAAAGAGGAAGGAGAAAATATCAGTAAGGCCGTAACTACAAAAATAGCCAACTGTTATTTTCAGTTGAATGACATTGATAATGCCTTTGTAAGTTTTAATGAGGTGGAAGATGAACTGAAGGGACAGGACTTGTTAACCTATGCGAAAACATTACATAAAACGGTAGGTGGTTACGAAATGGCTTTGGCTGTTTATGAAAGAGCAAAGTCGGAGGCTGTGGGTGTCAATGTGGAAGAGATTAATGATTTAATTGAATCTTGTAAATGGGCTCTGGAACATAACCAGGTGAATCAAAATGTGCGGGTTATCCCTTCTGCTGTGTATACGGGAGGACAGTCTTTTGGTACTGTCTATTATAAGGATGGTGTTGTGTACTCATCTGCACCTCAGGATAATGGTAGTAGTAAAGTAGATAAAACAGGTAAGGTTTTTTTGGATCTGTATTATAGTGATTTGGTAAATGATGAAATACAGAACGGTCATTTGTTATCCGAAAAATTGCAGTTTCAATACCATATTGGAGCTATCTCTTTTACTTCGGACTATAGTATTATGTATTTTACTTTATCGGTGAGGGTTAAGAATGATACCAGACTAAAAATATTTGAAGTTAAACATGATGGTGATGATTGGGGTAAGTCTGTTGAACTTCCGTTTAATAGTGATGAGTATGATTGTGCCATGCCTGCAGTTTCTCCCGATGATAAGTTTTTGTATTTTGTGTCTAATAAAAAAGGTGGCGAGGGAGGTAAAGATATTTATAGAGTGGAACGTCTTCGTGGTGGTAAATATGGAGCAATGAGAAATATTGGCCCGGCCATTAATACTTTTGGGGATGAGCAGTTTCCTTCTTTCAGTAAAGATAATGAGTTTTATTTTTCTTCGGATGGACACATGGGGTATGGAGGTCTAGACATTTATAAGGCCGAATATAAGGATGGTAAATGGACGAATCCTCAAAACCTGTTACAGCCTTTTAACTCTTCTAAAGATGACTTTTCCTATACAATCAACCCCAATAATCCTAATCGCGGTTTTTTATCGAGTAACAGAAGGGGCGCCAATGATGATATATTCTATGTTGAAATACTTGGAAAAGAAACACCGAAACATGAAGCTCCTATTGTTAAGGAAGAGGTGACAGAACCTCAGGTGGGTGATGTTATTGATATAACAGCATTACCCGAAGTGAAACCGGAACCAGAAATTAAACCGGAACCTCAAATAGAACCGGAACCAGAAGTCAAGGAAGCGCCTGTGGATCTTTCGATATTTCCATCAGCTTTGGCTACCAAAATTAAATCTACTTTTAATAATGAGATGGCTGCTGGAGTTAAGGTGGAGATCCTTGATGACGTTACAGGTAAGAAGGTTGCAAGCGCTGTTTCGGATGCCAATGGTAATTTCAATATCCTTATTCCTGATGAATTTAAAAAAGAAGGACAGGAGTTTGAATTAGTATTTTCAAAGGAAGGGGAGTATAATTCAAAACGAATGATTGTTAATATTATGGAAATCAAAGATATTAACGATAAAGGTATATCTATGACGCCTGTTTTTAATGATAATGTGCTGGATGATATCAGTGGAATGATTTTGTATTACAATGGTAACGAATTATTGGAAGAAAGTAAGAAAACCTTAGATAGATTGGCCACTTACTTACAAAGCAATCCTCAAATAGTTGTGAAATTAAATACACATTCTGATGCACGGGGTAGTAAATTGGATAACCTTATGAAAACCCAAAAAATGGGTGAAAAGGTTGAAGGTTTGCTACAAGCGAAAGGTGTGGATGAAGACTCTACCATTCCAAGAGGCTATGGAGAACGGTATATAGTTAATAGGTGCAAAAGAGGTATTCTTTGTAGCGAAGAAGAACAACAGAAGAATAAAAGAATTGAAGTGGTAGTTTGGAAGGTTAAA